>CAVRIH010000019.1:0-17557 GCA_963721195.1 uncultured Actinomycetota bacterium
AACCCAGGGATCGTCGGTGACCTGGCTGGTCGCGATCTCGGTGATCCCCGCGAGGTCGACGTGGCGGCCGACCTGGCCGATCATCGCCTCCACCGCGGTACGGGCCCGCTCGCCGTGTTCGACAGCGGTGATCAGGCCGAGATGCCTTGACGGAACGGATAATTCGTCGACTCGCGGGATGGCCCCGAAGACGGCGAGTCCGACATGTTCGCACGCCTGCCGCAGGACCTCCTCATGCCTCGGCGAGCCGACGCGGTTGAGGATGACACCCACGATCCGAATCTTGGGGTCGAACGTCGCGAAGCCGTGCAGCAGAGCCGCCGCGCTGTGACTCTGGCCGCGTCCGTCGACCACCAGGATCACCGGCGCACCCAGCAGGGCGGCCACGTGGGCGGTCGACCCTTCGGCCCTACCGGTGAAGCCGTCCGCGATGCGGCCGTCGAACAGCCCCATCACGCCCTCGATGACCGCGATGTCGGCCGCCGCGCTGCCGTGCCGGTAGAGCGGGCCGATCAGCTGTTCGCCGACCAGCACCGGGTCGAGGTTGCGGCCTGTCTGCTGTGCGGCCAGCGCGTGATACCCGGGGTCGATGAAGTCCGGCCCGACCTTGAACGGTGCCACGGTGCGACCCGCTCGACGCAGGGCACCCATCAAGCCCGTTGCCACGGTGGTCTTTCCGCCGCCCGACGCCGGCGCGGCGATGACGACGGCTGGCGTGCTCACCATTCGATGCCCTTCTGGCCCTTGCGACCGGCATCCATGGGGTGTTTGACCTTGGTCATCTCGGTGACGAGGTCGGCGGCGTCCAGCAGCGCCTGCGGAGCATCGCGGCCGGTGATGACGATGTGCTGGGTGCCCGGCCGTCCCGCCAGCACCGCGATCACCTCCTCGACGTCCACCCAACCCCACTTCAGGGGATAGGTGAATTCGTCGAGCACATAGAAGTCGTGGCGTTCGTCGGCGAGTCGGCGGGTGATCTCCGCCCAGCCGTCGGCCGCCGCGGCGGCATGATCGTCGGTGTTGCCGTGCTTACGCGACCACGACCAGCCCGCACCCATCTTGTGCCACTCGACGGGGCCCCCGACGCCGTGCTCGTCGTGCAGCC
Organism: uncultured Actinomycetota bacterium; assembly: GCA_963721195.1. Classification (GTDB taxonomy): domain Bacteria; phylum Actinomycetota; class Actinomycetes; order Mycobacteriales; family Mycobacteriaceae; genus Mycobacterium. The sequence goes on from CAVRIH010000019.1 coordinate 1,106, forward strand.
GGCCCAGCTGGCCGAAGGCGGCCTCCTCGCCGACTTTCCACTTGGCGCTCTTCACGAACTGGAACACCGCGACGGAAAAACCCTGATTCCAGGCCCGCAACGCCATACCGAATGCGGCGGTCGACTTGCCCTTGCCTGCTCCGGTATGCACCGCAAGCAGCGGCGCGTTGCGGCGCACGCGGGTGGTCAGGCCGTCATCGGGGACGGCGGCCGGTCGGCCCTGAGGCATACGTGACTCCTCCCTAACTTCGTTGTGGGCCCGCGTTCAGGCGGCAGTGCGCACCACGTCGGTGAGGTTATCGGCGCGCAGTTGCGCCAGGCGCACCGCAGGAGCACCGAGATGGCCGGCCAGCTGATCTGCCAAACCCAGTCGCACATAAGAAGTCTCGCAGTCCACCACCACGGCGGCGGCCCCCTCGGCCACCAGCCGGGCGGCCGCTTCCCGAGCGCGCCCCAACGGATCCGGCCCGCCTGTGGCGCGGCCGTCGGTGAGTACCACCACCAAGCTGCGGCGGGCACGGTCGCGCGCCTTCTCCCGGACGACCACGTCGCGCGCGGCCAGCAGGCCTTGCGCCAGTGGCGTTTTGCCCCCCGTATCGAAGCGGGCCAGCCGGCGACTCGCGATATGCACCGACGAGGTCGGCGGAAGCAGCACCCTGGCATCCGCTTGACGGAACGTGATCACGGCGACCTTGTCGCGTCGCTGATACGCGTCACGCAACAACGACAACGCAGCCCCACTGACGGCCGACATCCGGTCGCGGGCCGCCATCGATCCCGACGCATCGACAACGAAGATCACCAGATTGCCTTCGCGGCCTTCGCGAACGGCGTGGCGCACGTCGTCCGCTGTCGGCCGCGGTCGCCCCGGCGTCCGCTGGTGTCCGGCCGCGGCCAGCAGCGTCCCGAATACGTGCAGCCCGTGGCCCTCGGTCACAAGCGTGGTCGATGAGACGACGGTTCCGGTGCGGTTGCGCGCACGCGACCTGCGTCCAGGCGCCCCCTCTCCCACGCCGGGAACGACGAGTGCCCGGGTCCGGAACACCGCCGACGGCGGCGCGCTCGGGCGGGTGTTCGAGTTCGAATTCTGCTGCGGCACAGGATGATCAGACGGCCCGTCGGACGGTGGTTCACCGCCACCTGGCGGATCGGGGTCCGGCTCCGGCTCGGCGGACTCGCCCGCCTGCCGCATCGCCTCGTCGAGCTGTTCTGGATCGAGGCCGGGGTCGTCGAACGGATCGCGGCGACGCCGATGCGGCAAGGCAAGTTCGGCCGCGACCCGGACGTCTTCCTCGGCGACCGTGTCGGCGCCGCGCCACGCGGCGTGCGCGACTGCCGTGCGGGCGACGACCAGATCGGCCCGCATTCCGTCGACGTCGAATGCCGCGCAGAGGGCTGCGATTCGCCGTAACTCGCTGTCCGGCAACGTCACCGAGCTCACCCTGTCGCGCGCCACGGCGATGCGGCCGACCAGTTCGGCGTCTGCAACGGCGTAGCGTTCGGCGAATTCGGTTGGGTCGGCTTCGAATGCCATCCGCTGCCGGACGACCTCCACACGCACGTCGACGTCGCGCGAGGCGTGCACATCCACGGTCAACCCGAACCGGTCGAGCAACTGCGGGCGCAGTTCGCCCTCTTCGGGATTCATTGTCCCGACGAGTACGAAACGCGCGTCGTGGCTGTGCGAAACTCCGTCTCGCTCGACGTGCACCCGGCCCATCGCGGCGGCGTCGAGAAGCACATCAACCAGATGGTCGTGCAGCAAATTGACCTCGTCGACATAGAGCACGCCGCCGTGCGCGCGGGCCAACAGGCCCGGGGAGAACGCGTGCTCGCCGTCACGCAGCACCTTCTGCAGGTCCAGCGAACCGACGACACGGTCCTCGGTCGCACCGATCGGCAGCTCGACCAGCGCAGCGCCGTCCACCGCCGCCAGCACCTTGGCGAGGCCACGCACGGCGGTCGACTTCGCCGTGCCTTTCTCGCCGCGGACCAGCACGCCGCCGATCTCGGGACGCACCGCGCACAGCAGCAGCGCAAGGCGCAGGCGGTCGTGGCCGACGATCGCGCTGAAGGGGTACGTCGTCATGACTTGACCATGGGAACGTGCGGAATCCCGTCGTCGAGAAATTCCGCCCCGTCACGGACAAACCCGTGGCGGGTGTACATCTCCTCGAGATAGGTCTGCGCATCGATGCGGCACGGATAGTCGCCGACCTCGGCGAGCGCCGCCTGCAGGAGCCGAGTGGTGTACCCCTGGCCGCGGGCCGCGCGTTTGGTGCAGACCCGGCCGATGCGAAAGCCCTTGTGGCCGCCCGGATGTTCTTCCATCAGCCGCAGGGTGCAGATGACTTCGCCGTCGGGACCCTCGAGCCAGAAGTGACGCGTCTCGGTGAGCAGATCCCGTCCATCCAGCTCGGGGTACGGGATGGCCTGCTCGACCACGAAGACCTCGACGCGCAGTTTGAGCAGTTCGTAGAGCGTCGCGGCGTCCAGGTCCTTTGCCCAGCTTCGGCGTAGTGCCACCGTCATCGGGCGCTCACCGGCCCGACGGAGTTCTGGACTACCTGCGGGTCAGACACCCGATCGATCACCCTCCGTGGTCGGTTTCTCTCAGCTTGGCGGTTTTCAGGTTATCCCGCCCCCATCTCCCAACGTCGGCCCAGGTCGGCCGCGAGCCGAGACTAAGGTGTCAGTCGTGACCGAGTGGGAGCCAGACGTGCTGGCCGGTTACCGGCAGCAGACGTTCGAGTTGGGACCTGATCCCGACGGCGAAGGCCGGCTGGTCGCCACGCTCGTGCGCCGCGGCGAGGCCGACCCGTCGGCCACCCGCGCCGTGCTGGCGGTACACGGCTTCACCGACTACTTCTTCCACACCGAACTGGCGGACCACTTCGCCAGTCGCGGGTTCACCTTCTACGCGCTCGATCTGCACAAATGCGGCCGGTCGTGGCGGGAGGGCCAGACTCCGCATTTCACCACCGACCTGAGCCGCTACGACCACGAGCTGAACCGCGCGCTGGACGTGATCAATGCCGAATCATCGGCCGACGTGCTCATGTACGGGCACTCCGCCGGCGGGCTGATCGTGTCGCTGTTCCTGAACCGGATCCGCAGTCGCGGCCTGACGAAGCGCAAACGTGTCACCGGCCTGGTACTGAACAGTCCCTGGCTCGACCTGCAGGGCCCGTCGGTTCTGCGCGCCGCACCCACCGGTGCAGCGATCGCGGCACTGTCGCGGATGCGCAAATTGTCTGTCGCCCGTCCGCCGACCGCCGAGGGCGGTTACGGCTCGACGCTGCACCGCGACTACTCAGGCGAATTCGACTATGACCTCAAGTGGAAGCCGATCGGCGGATTTCCGGTGACGTTCGGCTGGATCCACGCGATCCGGCGCGGACACGCGAAACTGCACCGCGGCCTCGACGTCGGTGTCCCCAACCTGATCCTGCGCTCCGATCGCAGCGTGCGCGAGGTGGCCGACCCAGAGGTCATCCAGCGCGGCGACGCGGTGCTGGACGTCAAACAGATTGCCCGGTGGGCCGGGTGCATCGGAAACCGGACCACCGTCGTACCGATCGCCGACGCCAAGCACGACGTGTTCCTGTCCGTTCCGGAATCGCGACAGACGGCCTACGCCGAGCTGGACCGTTGGTTGGAGTCCTATATCGCGGACTCGACGACACAACCCGAGCAAGGGGCGACGAGATGAGTCATTTCGACATCGCGATCATAGGTACCGGTTCGGGCAACTCCATCCTCGATGAGCGGTACGAGGACAAGCAGGTGGCGATCTGCGAGCAGGGCGTGTTCGGGGGGACCTGCCTCAATGTCGGCTGCATCCCGACGAAGATGTTCGTCTACGCAGCCGGCGTCGCCCACGAGATAAGGGAGTCGTCGCGATACGGCGTCGACGCCCATCTCGATGGGGTTCGCTGGCCCGACATCGTGTCTCGTGTGTTCGGCCGCATCGATCCGCTGGCGGCGGGTGGTGAGAACTACCGGCGCTCCTCGCCGAACGTCCAGGTCTTCGCGAGCCACGCGCGCTTTGCGCCGACAAAACCGGACGGCCGGTACGCGTTGCGCACCGACGACGGCGACGAACTCACCGCCGATCAGGTGGTCATCGCCGCGGGCTCCAGAGCGGTTGCGCCCGAGGCGGTCACCGCGTGCGGGGTGACCTATCACACCAGCGACACGATCATGCGCATCGCCGACGTACCCGAGCACCTCATCATCATTGGCGGGGGCTTCATCGCCTGCGAGTTCGCCCACATCTTCTCGGCGCTGGGCAGCCACGTGACACTCCTGATCCGGGGCAGCACGCTGCTGCGCGGACACGACGACGACATCGCCATGCGCTTCACCGACATCGCCTCGCGGAAATGGGAGATCCGCAACCACCACGAGCTGGCCGACGCTCACAACGTCGGCGACGGTGTGGAGATCACGTGCAAGGACGGTTCGAAGGTCTGCGGCGATACGCTGCTCGTCGCGACGGGCCGGATCCCAAACGGTGACCTTCTCGACGCGGAACTGGCCGGAGTCAAGGTGAACACGAACGGCCAGGTCGTTGTCGACGAATACCAGCGGACCACCGCGCGCGGGGTGTTCGCACTCGGGGACGTGTCGTCGGACTTTCAGCTCAAGCATGTGGCCAACCACGAGGCCCGTCGGGTGAAGCACAACCTCCTGCAGGACTGGGACGACACCGACGCACTCATGCCGTCCGACCATCGCAACGTGCCCTCGGCCGTTTTCACCGACCCGCAGATCGCCAGCGTTGGTTTGACCGAAAATGAAGCTCGGGCAAAGGGTTTCAGAATCAAAGTCAAGGTTCAGGACTTCAGTGACGTCGCGTATGGCTGGGCGATGGAGGACACGACGGGGATCGCGAAGATCATCGTCGACGACGACAGCGGCCTGATTCTCGGCGCGCACATCATGGGACACCAGGCATCATCTCTGATCCAGCCGCTGATCCAGGCGATGAACTTCGATCTACCGGCACAGGACATGGCCCGCGGCCAGTACTGGATCCACCCCGCGTTGCCCGAGGTGATCGAGAACGCCCTGCTGGCGCTCTGCGGTGAACCACCCTGGCCCCCGTCGAAGCGGCATTGACCACTCCGGTCTCACCTTCCCTGCACGGAAAAGCCCCACGGCAGCTCGAGACGGTGTGCCGCAAGCAATTCCGGGTCCGAGAGAATATCGGCGATCGCTCCGTCCGCAACGATGACGCCACCGTCCATGATCACCGCACGGTCGCACAGCTGCGCCGCGTACGGCAGGTCATGGGTGACGATCAGCATCGTGGCGTCCAGTCCCGAGAGGGTTTCAGCCAATTCGCGTCGCGCGACCGGGTCCAGGTTGGCCGACGGCTCGTCGAGCACCAGGATGTCGGGCCGGCAGGCCAGCACCGTGGCCAATGCGGCCCTGCGCCGTTGCCCCGCAGACAGGTGGGTGGGACTGCGCTCGGCGTCTTCGGTCAGCGAGACGACCTCCAACGCGCTCGCGACCCTGGCGGCGAGCTCCTCCCCGCGCAGCCCGAAGTTCGCGGGGCCGAAAGCGACGTCCTGGGCGACCGTGGGCATGAACAGTTGATCGTCGGGGTCCTGGAACACCAGCCCGACGCGCCTGCGGATATCGTGAAGACTCTTTCGGTTCAGCGCAATTCCGCTGATCTGCACCGACCCCGTGGTCGCCGTCAGGACGCCGTTGAGATGCAGCATCAAGGTCGTCTTGCCCGCCCCGTTGGGGCCGAGCACCGCGACGCGCTCCCCAGGGGCCACCGTCAGGTCGATACCGTCGAGCGCCACCTGCCCGTCGGGGTACACGTGATGCAGTCCCTCGATGCGGATGGCGGTCACAGCGTCGTCACCCACGCCGCCACCGCCACCGCGACCGCTGCGGCCGCCGGGAGCATCGCCACCATCCACTGGGCCGCGGCGGCCCTCGGCCGGGCCCCGATCACCGCGAGATCCGGTGCCTTGCCGTCGAATCCGCGCGACAACATCGCCGCATACACCCGTTCGCCGCGTTCGTAGGAGCGCAGGAACAACGCACCGATACCGGTCGCGATCGCGCGGGCCTGATGCAGGGCCCGCGGTGAGTCACCCCGCGCGATCCTGGCCATTCGCATCCGGCTCACCTCGGCCGTCAACAGGTCGATGTAGCGGATCATCAGCACAAGCACCGACGTCACGACCGCGGGAACAGCCAGCCGGCTCAGCGCCGCGGGAAGCTCGGTCGCCGATGTGGTGGCGGCGAGGGTCAGCGCGGCCGCCACGCCGAGGGTGCCCTTGACGACGATGCCCCACGCGGCCCACAGCCCGCTCACCGAAAGCTGCAGTCCCGCAACGTCGATACGCTGCCCGCCCTCGGCGAACGGCAACAGGACGGCAAGTACCAGGAAAGGCGCCTCGATCAACATGCGCGGCAACACCCACCGCAGGGGTATGCGTGCGAGCCGCCACATCACAACGATGATCGCGCCATAGATCGCGAACGGCCAGAACATTTCCCGCGGGGTCGCGACGACGGCGAGGACGAACACCAGCAGACAGACGATCTTGACCTCGGCGGGTGTCCGGTGAACGAGTGAGTCATCGTGCCGGTACAGCGGATGCGCGCCCGCGCCCATAGGTCAGGTCTGCTTATCGGCGGCGGATCGTCGGCTTCGTGCGATCAGCCAGAACGCCGAACCCGCCACCGCCACGGTCACGAACACACCGATGATGCCTGCGATCCCGCCGGTGCCGTCCTGTCCGCCGACCGCGTAGTCGGCCAGTGGCGACGTGGCCAGTGGGTGCTCGGAGGCGTGTTGTGCGATGCAGTCGCCGGTCAGCACTTCACCGTCGGCAGTCTCGGTGACCTGGCAGCCCTGCAGCGTCGCGGAGTCCAGCCCGTCCGGGCTGGAGCTGGCGAAGTACGACACGACCCCGGCGATCACCAGGGTGGCCGCGAGGAACGCAATCCAGAACGACCATCGCTTCATGCCAACACCTTCGCCCGCGCGCCGCGCAACAGGTAAACCAGGTCGGGACGGGATCGGGCGACCGCCATCACGGTGACGGCGGTGATCAGTCCCTCCCCAACGCCGATCAGCGCATGGGTGCCGAACATGTAAGCGGCCACGGTCGGAAGTGACGTGACGCCGGCGCCGCCGATGGCGTATTCGACAACGAATGCCATTGCCGCACACACCGTCCCGATCAATGCGGCGACGAACGAGATGACGCCCAGCCCGGCCACCGGCACGTCGGGCGAGCGCCGCCGCGCGACCGCGAACAGCGCAACGGCCGTCGCGTACCCCGCTGCGACGCCGACGACGGCCATGTTGGTGATGTTGGTACCCAACGCGGTGATCCCACCGTCGGCGAACAGCAGCGCCTGCACGATCAGCACGATGGCGATGCATAGCCCGCCGGTATACGGGCCCACCAGGATCGCCGCGAGCGCACCGCCGAGCAAGTGCCCACTCACGCCCGGCAAGATCGGGAAGTTGACCATTTGCACCGCGAAGATGAACGCCGCCACCAGACCGGCCAGCGGCACCGTGCGCTCATCGAGTTCGTTGCGTGCCCTCACGGCGCAGATGCCGATGGCAACGACGGCGATGACGAGGAAGACCACCGACGTCGGCGCATTGACGATGCCGTCGCTCATATGCATGGCGACCGAATTCACAACCACACGGCGAGCCTAGGACCCACACCGAACACCTGTCTAGCTGAACAGATGTTCATGTGTGGGTTTCAGGCGTCTCAACGCTTGGTGGCGGTGACCAACAGATACTCGGCCTCCCATACCGCGCGTTGGGCATCTCCTTGATTCCAGCTGGTGAGGAACTCGAGGAAATCCCGGTCGAGGGCTTCGACCCGATCCGGTGCGTCGGCGTTGAACTTGTACGCCGCGATCGTCGGTCCGTAATTACGCTTCCAGTACTCCCGGAACTGTGTCGGTTCGGTGCAGTGATCGAGCACGACGGTCTGTCGCCGCATCGCCAGATCGGTAACCCGGTCGCCGAACAACTCGCGGACATGCTCCTCGGAGCCCCATAGCGGGCCGGGGCTGGCGCCGGGTGGAGGTGGCGGGGCGTATGGCTTCATCGTCTTGAGCAGGTTGCCGATGAATCCTTCTGGCGTCCAGTTGAGCAAAGCGATTGTTCCGCCGGCACGAACCACGCGAATCAGCTCGTCGGCGGCCGTTTGGTGGTGCGGCGCGAACATCACCCCGACGCAGGAGAGAACGGTGTCGAAACTGTTGTCGGCGAACGGAAGAGCCTCCGCATCCGCTTCGACCCATTCCAGGTCGACTCCTCGTTGTGCCGCTATGCGGCGGCCGGCGTCGAACAGTTCGGGCGTCAAATCGCTTGCGGTGACGATCCCGCCAGCTTGCGCCGCGGGAATGGATGCATTCCCCGAGCCGGCGGCGATGTCCAGAATCCGGTCCCCCGGTCGGACGCCGGCGACTCGAACCAGTTCGGGTCCTAGCCCGGGGATCAGCTCGGCGGCCACCGCCGGGTAGTCGCCCGCCGCCCACAGGGCGCGATGCTTGGCCTTGAGTTCGCGGTCGAATTCTGGTTCCACGATGCTTGTCATTATTCCTTCTCCTTCGACGGTTGCCCGCCTCCCGGTTTGTTCCGGCGAGCTCGTTACGGCATCAACGATTGCGGCCGTGCTTTCGGCATACGTTGGACAATCGTGAAATGCCCTGGTCAAGGGACCAAGAAGGGCTACGGTGACGGCGACTGAGCCGCATCCGAGGCGTAGCGACCCAGACTTGCGCGGGCCCGCGCCACCGCCTCGGCGGGGCTAAGAGGCTCCTGTTGCGGCTCGCCAATCGCGGATACGTGAGCCAGTCCTAGCGGCGAGGGCCTGCCGGCGGCGACGAGCGCATGATGGAGATTGACTGCATCATCTTGTGCACCCATCCGGGCCAAAAAGCGCGCAACGTAGCGCACGTTGAGCCATTGCTGACTCCAGTCCCCCACCCGGTCCCAATGGTCGAGCACCTCGATGAGGGCGCGCGCCGCTCTCGTCGGATCGCCGTGCACCGCGCGCGTGGCCGCCGCCTCCATCAACGCGATGCCGTGCCACCAGAAGTTCTGCACCGACGCGGCAAGTTCTGCGGCGCCGTCGAACAATGCCAACGCCCGGTCCGGATCCGACTTCTTGAGCACCAGACCAAGGGCGTAGCGCGCCATGGACCGCGCCGTCGGGTTCGCCGTTTCCTCGGCCACCCGCAGGGACTCCTCTGCGGCGTCGATGCCGTCCTCCGGATTGCGCATCGCGGCGTGACAAATCGAGACGTAGAACAGCGTCCACACCAATCGAATCGGATCATCATCGCGGCGTGCGCGCGCCACCTCAGAGTCATAATGTGCCAAAGCTGTTGCCGCATCGCCTCGGTAAAGCGCCACGTCGGCGAGCACGTCTCCCGGATAGGCGACGCGTCCATTGCCTCGCCCGGGGGCGCGCCCCTTCGCGAGCGAGGCCAGCGCCTCCGCCGAGACGAAGTCGCCACGATTCCACGCCCCCCGTGCCGCGAAACCCACGGCTGCGACGTACAACGGATGGCTGCTGTCGGCCAACTCGACTACACGTTCTGCCCAGCCGGCCGACTCGTAACCTATTCGTAAATGGACGAATTCGGGCAATGACGTAACCAGCCGAAGTGCGGTGTCCACGTCGCGGGCTGCCATCGCATACTCGAACGCGGCACGCAGATTGTCGTAGTCAGGCAGCATCCGCTCGACCCACGCTTGCTCCTCGGCGCCGTGCATACCGGCAGTGGCCCGTTCAGCGAGCGCGGTGAAGTAGACCGCGTGCCGCCTGGCGAGCTCGTCCTCGAGTTTGTCTACGCGAAGCCGATCCCGCCCGTAAGCACGCAGCGTCTCGAGGACGAGGTAGCGCGACACGCGGGCACCGCCACGCGCGGTGACCATCGACTTGTCGATCAGCCCGGTCAGCAGTTCGAGCGTGTCGTCATCGTCAGCGCCGTCATCGGCGCAGACTCCATGCGCCGCACGGAGGTCGAATCCGCCCGCGAAGACCGAAAGCCGCGCGAACAAGGCTTGTTCCGGCTCGGAAAGGAGGCGATAGGACCAGTCGATCGTCGCCGATATGCTCTGTTGTCGCGGATGCGCACCGCGCGCTCCGCCAGTCAACAATCGCAGTCGGTCCAGGCGGCGGGCGACGTCGAGACTGCTCATCACCCGCATTCGGGCCGCCGCCAGCTCGATGGCAAGCGGCAGCCCGTCCAGCCGACGGCAGATTTCGGCCACCGCGCCGACCGGCTCGCGGTCGACGTCGAAGTCTGACCGGCTTGCCCTCGCCCGGTCCGCAAACAGTAGCGTGGCGTCTTCGACTGGCAACGGATCGATGTGCAGGATCCGCTCCCCCGCGATCCCGAGCGCTTCCCTGCTCGTGGCCAGTACCTCGATTCGAGGGCAGTAACCGGCGATTCGGCCGAGCAGGCGCGCCGCATCTTCCAGGAGGTGTTCGCAGTTGTCCACAACCAACAGCAGTTCGCGAGAGCGGAGGTACTCGACGACGGTCTCCTCGATGCCGAGGCCCTGCTGTTGTTGGAGTCGCAACGCCGCTGCGACAGCGTGAGCCACGGCAGACCCGTCCTCGATCGGCGCCAGTTCGCAAATGACGGCGCCGTCGTCGAAACGATGCTGTTCGTGCTCCGCGGTCTCGAGTGCGAGCCGGGTCTTCCCGACGCCGCCGACCCCGGTCAGCGTCACCACTGGGCCATCGCGCAGTGCGGCGCTGACTTTCGCCACATCCTTCTCACGTCCGACAAAGGTGGTCACCCGCCGCGGAAGCCTCGCAAGCGCCCGGGTTGAAACACGCGGCGACGCAGCAGGTTCGGTAACAGTCGGCGCGGCTTCACCGTCAAGTATCTGTCGGTGCACTGCCCGCAAAGGCGGGCTGGGATCGACGCCGAGTTCGTCGACGAGCCGGTCGCGCATCTGACGATAGGTCTCCAGTGCGTCCGCTTGCCGGCCGCTGCGGTACTGGGCGAGCATCAGTTGGCCGGCCAGTCGCTCATCCAGCGGGTGCGCCTGCAGCGCCACCGTGAGCTCACCCAGCAGCTCGGCATGCCGCCCCGCGCGCAGCGCGGCGTCGTTGCGATCCAGCGCCACCGAGATGCGTTCCACCTCAAGCGAATCACGCATATCGTTGAACCAGGGCGTGTCCAGCGCCGCGAACGGGGTACCACGCCACAGTTCGAGAGCTCCACCGAAAAGGTCAGCGGCGTCTGCCGGGTCGGTGGCTGCGCGTGCTTGTGCTGCGAGACGCCGGAAGCGATGCACGTCGACCGACGACTCGTCGGCCGACAACATATAGCCGCCGGGTTCGCGCACGACCGCAACATCGTCGGTGACCACGAGCAGTTGTCGCAGACGTGACAGGTAGGAAGCCAGCGCGTTGCGACCCCTGTGCGGAGGATCGTCGGCCCAGACCCGCAGGATCAATTGGTCGATGGGGACCGGCCGGTTCATGTCGACCAACAACGCCGCGAGCACACAGCGCTGGCGGGCGTGGCCGATGTCGAGCCGCTGCCCGTCGACGCGGGCCTCGACATCACCGAGTAGGCGGAACTCCACCGTCACGGCCTACAGCCTTCCCCAGGCCGGTACCAGTTACGGCCGGATTCGCTGGTTCGCCGGATCGTACAGCGGGCGCAACGATACCGAGATCGGGTACAACCGGCCGCCGACGTTGACCTGATAGCTCCCGGACTGCACCCAATCCGCATTGACGACATCGCCGTCAGATCTCCGCACGTACGCCAGCCCGACGCACGCACCGGTCGTTTCACCCCATGCCGCCGACGTCACCTGACCCGCCACGACGCCGTCGCGCCGAAGCAATTCGCCGCCCCACAGCATCGCCTCGGAGTCGTCGACCTTGAATCCGACCAATTTGCGCCGCGGCCCCTCGGCCTTGGCCTTCTCGACGGCCTCGCGACCCAGAAACGCGATGTCGGTCTCGAGCTTGCATGCGAACAGCAGACCCGCCTCGACGGGATTTTCGCTGGGCGTCAGTTCCCGTCCGAATGCGCGATAACCTTTCTCCAGCCGCAGCGACTCGATCGCGTAGTAGCCACCGCGTCCGACACCGAACTGCGTGCCCACGGACATCAGATCTTGGTAGACACCCACTGCGAATTCGGCGGGAACATAGAGCTCCCAACCCAATTCGCCGACGTAGGTGATGCGTGTCGCGCGCACCGTCGCATATCCAAGCGGGATCTGCCTGCTGGCGCCGAATCCGAAGCCCTCATCGGAGAGATCGGCGGAGGTGAGGCTCGCCAGGAGGTCACGGGAACGCGGACCCATCACGCCGAATACGGCGTACGCCGACGTCACGTCGACCAACGTCGCATTGGCGCCCGGCGGCAGGTTCGCGCGGATGTGGTCTTTGTCGCGTTCGGCGGTGGCGGCGCTGCTGACGATCAGGAACTCGTCGGCGCCCGTTCGGGTGACCGTCACATCCGACTCGTAGGTGCCCCGTTGGTTGAGCATGCCCGTGTACACCGAGCGGCCGACCGGTAGGCCGACGTCGGCGGTGCACAGCCACTGCAGCGCCGCCTCGGCGTCCGTGCCTGCCAGGATGTATTTCGAGAACGACGTCTGGTCGAAGACTGTGACGTTCGTCCGGGTGTTGGATTGTTCGGCTGCCGACCACGGCAGCCAGTTCGGCTTGCCCCAGGTGTATTCGATGGTCGGCGCATGGCCCGAGGGGGCGAAGAAGTTGGCGCGCTCCCATCCCATCCTGCTGCCGAAGTTGGCGTTCGCGGCCTCGATCAGGTGGTGCACCGGCGACCGCCGGAATGGCCGCGCAGTCGTCATCTCCCTGTTCGGCCACGGAATCTCGTAGTGCAACCCCAGCACCTCGGCGACGCGGCCGTGCAGCCATCTGGTGTTGCCGTTGAACCTAGCGAAGCGGCGGATGTCGACCCCCGTCAGATCGCCGGTCGGCGTTCCGTTGACGATCCACTCTGCGAGCGCGCGACCCGCACCACCCGCGGTGGCGATGCCGACAGAGTTGAATCCCGCTCCGATGTAGAAGTTTTCGAGCTCTGGGGCCTCACCGAGGATGAACTGGTTGTCGGGCGTGAAGCTCTCCGGACCGTTGTAGAACTTCTTGATACCCGTTGTCTCGAGTGCAGGGATGCGCAGCAGCGCGCTGTTCATCAGTATCTCGAAGTGCTCCCAGTCCTCATCCAATAGCTGGAACTCGAACGGGTACGGGATCTGATCTGGCGAAACCCATGGCTTCGCGTCGGGTTCGAAGCCTCCTATCACCAGCCCGCCGACCTCTTCCTTGAAGTATGTGTAGCCGTCGGGATCGCGCAGGATCGGCAGGTCCGGGTGCACGCCGTCGATGCGCTCGGAGACGACGTAGAAGTGCTCGGCCGAGTGCAGCGGAACGTTGACGCCCCCCATCGCACCGACCTGTTTCGCCCACTGCCCCGCACAGTTGACGACTATCTCGGCCTCGATGTCGCCGGCATCAGTGCGCACGCCGCTCACCCGGCCTGCAGCACTGAGCACGTCGAGCACCCTGGTTTTCTCATGGATTCGTGCACCGCGCGTCCGCGCACCCTTGGCCAACGCGAAGGTCAGGTCGGTCGGGTTGGCCTTACCATCGCCGGGCAACCAGATCGCACCGACGAGGTCGTCGACACGCATCACCGGATAGTGTTCGAGCGCCTGCTCGGGACTGAGCAGTTCGCAGTCCATGCCGAAGGCCTCGGCGCTGGCGGCGGTGCGGCGCAACTGGATCATCCGGTCCTCGGTACGCGCGACCGTCACTCCCCCGCATCGCTTGTAGCCTGCCGACAGTCCCGTCTCGTTTTCCAGCTCCGCGTAGAGCTGCGTCGAGTACTGCACCAGTCTCGTTGCGCTCTCCGAAGCACGCAGCTGGCCCACCAGGCCTGCGGCATGCCACGTCGTGCCGCTCGACAGGTGCCCCTGTTCGAGCAGCACGACATCGGTGAAGCCGAGCTTGGTCAGATGGTAGGCAACGCTGGTGCCGATGACGCCACCGCCGACGATGACGACGTGGGCACGGCCGGGCAGCTCGCTCGCCATCAGTCGGCCGCCTGCACCTCATCGAGCAGCCGAGCCAGGTTTGGTCCCTTGAACTCGGCTACTGCGCCCTCATAGCGTTCCATCGCCCATCCCCAGAAGTCGAAATCGATTGCACTCGCCCCGTTCTGTATGCAGCCCCACAGCGTCCAGCCGTACTTGCCGACGACGCCCTGCAGATGGGCTCGCGCGGTTTTGTTGCGCAGGCGTCGTCCGTAGTACGCGGTGACGAACTCGTCGAGTTGTTCGTTGGACAATCCGCACTCGGCCCATGTGTTTCCCAGCTCGAAACACGGATCGTTGTTGCCGGAGTATTCGTAGTCGATCAGCCAGATCCGGTCGCCGTCTTCGATGAAGTTCCCGGCCAAGAGATCGTTGTTGCAAGGCTTGATGACCTGATCGGTCGTGGCCAATACCCGGGCGATTTCGTCGAAGGTGTCCGCATGGTCGAGGTAACCATCAGGAATTCGGAATCCGTTGTCCATCACGGTTTTCAGATATGCCGACTGGCGCTCGAACATATCGAATCTCCCCCGGAAACTCGGTCCGGCGTGAAGTGTCCGCACCGCTGCGGCCGCCTTGGCTATCACACCCGGCCGCTGAAAGTCATTGTTGGACAGTGTCTTTCCCTCGATGTATCCCAGAAGCAGAATACCGAGGTCTGGGCGGTAGTCGATCACCGGCGCGCCGACGCCTGCTTGTGCGGCGGCCCGGGTGTTGTGACACTCGCGGTCCCGGTCGATTCCCAACATGTTCGACGACGGGTCGGTGCATCGCGCCACGTACACGGCATCCGGTGTCGTGACCTTGACGTTGCGGTTGGTGAGCCCGCCTCCAAGCTCATCGAGGCGCCGTGGCTGCCCGGCCAACGCGGGGATCTTCTCGAACATCTCGTTGAGTTGTTCGTCGGTCAGCGTCAGCGGCATGCGCTGCTCTTCAGCCGTGCCGGGCGCCGATCCAGTGCAGTAGGTCGTGCACGATCTCGTCCTCGAGGCGGTAGCTGACTGCGCGGCCCACCCGGGTGAAGCTCACCCAGCCCTGCTGGCGCAGCACCCGCAGTGCCTGCGACACCGCATTCTCCGACCGACCCAAAACTGAGGCCAGGTCGCCGACGTTGATGCCGGGTGCGCGGTGCAGCACGAGCAGAATCTCCAGGCGATGGGGGTCTGACAGCAGGTCGAATCGCTGCGCCCAGCCGCCGGTGTCGACATCGGCGAGTGCCGACGATGCCCGCCGGACCACCGCATCGAGGTCCGCCCGGCCACCTGCCTCTGCCACCCGACAAATCTAACCCCCCGGGCATCCGGAATGGGCGTGATGACGTCTGTGTTTGCGCTGTCACTGGATTCACCTCAATCCAGGAATCCGTGCAGGAGGACGGCCGAACCCTCGACGTGGGCGAGCATCGCCGACGCCGCGCCCTCGCAGTCGCCGGCCAGAATCGCCATCACGATCGCCTCGTGTTGTTCGTCGGAGTGTGCGATGTTGCGCGGCAGCAACGGGATCTGGTCCAGCAGGCCATTGAGGCGCATCCTGTTCTCGGCCACCAACGGCACCAGGGACGATGATCCTGCCGCCTCGGCGATGGCGAGGTGCAACCTCGAGTCGAGCCGACGGTAGTCATCGGGGATCGCGCCCCGCACGTCGGTCAGACGCGCCCACAGCTCTTCCCGCTCCGACGCAGTCAGGGTCCGGTTGGCAGCCATCCGCGCGGCGCCGACCTCGAGAATCTCTCGCAGCCGCAATGCGTCGTCGATTTCCGCACGGGTCACCGCGTCCGGATCCTCGGTGTGGCGCGGCAATTCGTCCGCCAGAAAGGTGCCACCGTAGCGGCCCCGCCGCGACACCAGATACCCGGCGTCGGCCAACGACTTGATCGCCTCCCGGACGGTGTCGCGGCTGACACCCAGGCGCGATGCCAGTTCCCGCTCCGGCGGCAGCGATTCGCCGGGGGCGAGAACGCCGAGCCGGATGGTCTGCAGAAGCCTTCCGACCGTGTCCTCGAACGCATTCGGGGGCCGCACCGGGCGCAGCAGAGCGTCGCTCGCCAGGGGTACGTCCGGGTCGGCTGTCATGATTCCTACAGCGGGGTCACGTACGCCGAGCTGATGCCGCCGTCGACCAGGAAGGTCGACCCGGTGATGAACGAGGCATCGTCGCTGGCCAGGAATGCGACGGCGGCGGCCAGCTCCTCCGGCTCGGCGAACCGTCCGACCGGCACGTGGACCAGGCGGCGCGCTGCGCGCTCGGGGTCCTTGGCGAACAGTTCCTGCAGCAGCGGTGTGTTCACCGGTCCGGGACACAGCGCGTTGACGCGAATGCCTTGACGCGCGAACTGCACT
>CAVRIH010000020.1:0-558815 GCA_963721195.1 uncultured Actinomycetota bacterium
ATCTTGCCGCTGCAGGTACGCGGAATCGCGCCCGCCGACGTGAGCAGCACATCACGAACGGTCACACCGTGCCGCACCGCGATGGCGGCTCGGATGTCGTCGGCGATCGGGCCCATGTCCAGCTTGTGCGTGCCAGGAGCCCGTTCGCCGACGATCACCAACTGCTCTGACGAGTCATCGGGGTCACGCTTGAGACCCGCGTGCGCGTTGTCGAACACCTCGTCGGGCAGCTGGTTGGCCGGCACCGAGAACGCCGCCACGTACCCGACCCGCAGCGCCTTGGTCGCCTCCTGCGCGGAGTACTCGAGGTCCTGCGGATAGTGGTCTGCGACCGTCGACGATCACCAGATCCTTCACCCGGCCGGTGATGAACAACTCGCCGTCGTAGAACGCGCCGAGGTCACCCGTGCGCACCCACGTGGCGTCGTCGGTCGCGCCCTCGGCGTGTGACGGGTTGGTGCGCGACTTGAGGATGTTATGGCAAAAGTTTCCGCGGTCTCGTCCTCTTTTCCGCCCCAGTAGCCGGTGCCCATGTTCTGGCCGCTGATCCAGACCTCGCCGATCTGACCGTCAGGGAGCTCCGTGGCCGACTCCGCGTCGACGATCACGGCCCACTCGGCGACGCCCACCTTGCCCGCACCGGCCTGCGCCACCGCAGTGGGCGCGTCGGCCGGAACCTCGACGAACGTGCCGGTGTTCAGAGCCTCACGGTCGACGGAGACGATCCTCGGGTGATCACCCATCGGCGTGGTCGACACGAACAGCGTCGCCTCGGCCAGGCCATATGACGGCTTGATCGCCTGCGGCTTGAAACCATGCGGCGCGAACGCCTCGTTGAACCTGCGCACGGTGGCCGCGGAGATCGGCTCGCTGCCGTTGAGGATGCACTTGACGACCGACAGGTCCAGCGGCGGCTCGTCGTCTTTGGGCAGCGCGCGCGCAGCGGCGTGGTCGAACGCGAAGTTCGGGGCGACCGAGATCACCCCGCCGGTGTCGTCGGGCTTGCGGGACATCTCCCGGATCCAGCGACCGGGCCTGCGGACGAATGCCGCGGGGGTCATGAAGGTGAAGTAGTGACCGATCATCGGCGCCAGCATGGCCGTGATCAGACCCATGTCATGGAAGAACGGCAGCCACGACAGGCCGCGGTCGCCCTCCTCGCCGTCGAGCGCCTCGATGATCTGGACGATGTTGGTGGCCAAGTTGAGGTGGGTGATCTGCACACCCGTGGGGACCCGCGTCGATCCGGACGTGTACTGCAGGTATGCGATCGTGTCGGCGGTGACGTCGACCTGCTCCCAGGTGGCGCCGACCTCGACGGGCACCGCGTCGACGGCTATAACGCGCGGACGCTCCTTGGCGGGCCTGCTGCGGAAGAACTTGCGGACGCCCTCGGCAGACTCGGTGGTGGTCAGGATCGCCGACGGCTGGCAGTCGTCGAGCACAGCGTGCAGCCGGCCGACGTGGCCCGGTTCCGAGGGATCGAACAGCGGCACCGCGATGCGGCCCGAGTAGAGCGTCCCGTACATGGCGACGACGTAGTCGAGGTTCTGCGGACAGAGGATCGCCACCCGGTCACCCGGCTGGGTGACCTGCTGAAGCCGGGCGGCGAGGGCGCGGTTGCGCGCTCCGAAATCGGCCCAGTTGAGCTCGCGCGCCACACCGTCGCGTTCGACTGAGAAGTCGAGGAACCGGTATGCGAGCTTGTCGCCACGGACCTTCGCCCACTTCTCGACGTGCTTGACCACGCTGCCGTTGTCGGGGAACTTGATCAGTCCGTCTTTCAGGAACGGGTTGTGAAACCCCATTCTCACTCTCCTGTCGAAGCCATGGTCACGCGAAACCGCTCGTCAGAACTGCGCGGGCGGGCGCCGCCGTCAGCGCGTTCGGTGTTTCGCGTCGCTCACCGCTCTTAGTTATTTCTTAATGTTAGGCGACCGGTCCACGCAGTCCAAATCCCAGCGATTACAGGTCAGCCATGTTTCGGGTGCGGAGCGTTATCGATCACACTCTGCGCCCAACCCAGTGTCCACTGCGGGGACGAGGCACCATCAAGATTCCAGAATTGCGGCGTGTTGTACATCGCGTGGATCGGTTGTCCCGCGCCGCCGCTGAGCACCTCGAGCGTCTTGGGCAGCTGGGTGATGTTGAACGCCGACTCGGGCGCGGAGCAGATGAGGTCGCCCGACGCACATATCTCATAGGTGCGGTTGTTGAGCATCCCGAATCCGCCCGGCCGTGGCCCCGTCATGTCCAGGCCGAGCTCGGCCAGCATCGGTACCTCGTCCAAGGTGATCTCCGCGCCCTGTCCCGGTGCGTTGGTGCCGACGTCCTGGCCGACGCCGGGCTGGCGACGACCATCGGCGATCAACGCCACCCCGAGAACCAGGTCCTCGTCGACCGGGCCGCGGCCGTTGCCGATATCGCTGGCCATGTCACCGGCGATCACCGCGCCCTGTGAAAAGCCGATCAGCACGTAGCTGGTCAGCGGGCACCGGTTGTTCATGTCTGTCATGGCCCGCACCGCCGCGTCGAATCCTTCGGCGCGGCTCTGGTTGTAGGACATCTGCTTGTCCGCGGCGAACGGGTTATGGAACTGCGCGGTGTAGGGAACCGTGTAGATCTCCAGCCGGCTGGCGTCGAACTGCTGGCGAAGCGGATTGGTGACGTTGAGCAGCAGCGCGATCGGGAACTGGGTCGGGTTGAACGGGTCGAGCTGCGGCGAGGACTCCCAGGTGCCGGGAATCGATATCGCCTGCACGTCGGGGCAGCTGGCGTCCTGGAACTCGGGCCGCGGTTTCTTTCCCGTCGGCGGTATGCCTCCCGGGACGGACGAGGGCGGTTGCGCACCCGGCGGGGTGTCCGGCGATCGCTGCCAGACCCAGACCAGCACCACTACCAGCACCACCACGAGGGCGACGGCCACCGCCGCAACGAGCCCCAGGATGCGGTGTCGTCTCCGCCGATTGGTCTTGGGCATGGGTTTTCTCTTGCTCCTCGCGTGCGGTGTTCTGTGTGCGCGTCGTCCGCGACTACTTGCAGAGTCGCTCGGTCGCGATGCGAATGTACTCGGCGGCCGCCGAGTGGACGTCTGCTGCCGACGGCGCAACCGAGGATAAGCGGTCACCGCGGACGTCGCTTCGCACCAACGGCAGTACGAAGTCCCACACCGCCTGGTCGTCGTGTTTGGCCGCGCGGGCCTGGCACACATACGACCCGATAGACAGGGCGGCCAGGTTGCTCGACGGCTTCACCCCCGCGGCGGCCAGCGCGTCGAGGTACTCGCGTTGTTTCGCCGTCACGACAAGAGCATTGGACTGCCCGTCCGCCTGCATCGGTCCCGGCGGCGCCGCGCCGGCGGCGCCGTGTGCGGTTTCCGTCTCGGATGTGGGCAGGCCAATCGTGGCCATGACGTCGTTACCGGAGCATCCGGTCACCAACGCGGGGACTGAAGCCACCAACAGTGTTGTTGCCGAGGTTGCCAACCATCCGGAAAGCGAGGCCGGACCGACCCTTCGCCGTACCGAGAGTTGCACGGTTCCACGGTACCGGCTGATACCCAAAGGAACCTGAGAGCGCAGGTCGCTCCGTGCCTACTTGATCGTGGCGACCAGTTCGCCCGACATTGCCGAAAGTTGCCCGCTCCAGGCGCCCCAGTCATTGCTGCCGGTAGCCGGGAAGTCGAAGTGACCGTTGTGGCCGCCGACCGAGCGGTAGTGCTGGTAGAACTCCTGTTGGTGCCGGCAGCGATGTCGCAATAGCCGATCATCGCGGGAACGTCGCACCCACCGGTCGTCGCGCTGTACACCCAGAGCCGGGTGTTGTTGTCCGCGAGAAGCTGCACATGCACGTTCGGCGAATGCCACTTCCACCGGCCCAACTGTGGCATGCCCCACATGTTGCGGGTGTCGACGCCGCCGAACTGTTGCAATCCGGCGGTGATGGCGCCGTCGACGCCTGTGCGTTCCGGGGCCAAGAATCCCGAAAGCGATCCGGCGAAACGGTACCGGTCCGGGTGGAAGGTGGCCATGGCCATCGCCCCGTACCCACCCTGGGCGGCGCCGACGATGCCGTGCCCGCCCGGCGCGAGACCCTTGTTGGCGGCCAGCCAGTTGGGCAGCTCGGTCGCCAGGAACGTCTCCCACTGCTTGCTGCCGTCCTGCTCCCAGTTGGTGTACATGCTCCACGCGCCGCCGGCGGGTGCGGCCACCGAGATGCCCTGCCCGCCGAGCGTCGCCATCGCGTTGCCGGCCGTCACCCAGTTGCTCACGTCGGGCGCGGCGTTGAAGGCATCGAGCAGGACGACGGCGTGGGGGCCGCCACCGGAGAATGCGACGGGGATATCGCGGCCCATCGCCGCCGAGGGAACCATCAGCATTTCGACGTCGGCCTTGGCGGTCGGTGCCATCGATGTGCCTGCGCCCCAGAGCCCGGCTGCCAGCACCACGGTCAGGAACGTACGAATCACGCCACGCATCAACGGCCCCATTTCACGCTCGACTAGGTGTCCCCGCGCGAGCAGTCAATCACACCAGCACGACGAGGCGCGCCAGAAATGGCCGACGGCGGCGACCCCGAAGGATCGCCGCCGCCTGCTATGTAGTTTCCGACGAGCGGGTCAATTAACCGCCCGCTTCAGCCGACGCCGGCTGGGCTTCAGCCGCACCCTGGACTTCAGCCGCGCCCTCTGCTCCAGGCGCTGCCTCGGTCGCGAGAGGAGTACTCGGCTGCGGCGTGGCACCCAGCGCCCGCTGGATGTCCGGCTTCATCTGGTTCAGCTGCTGACCCCAGTACTCCCAGCTGTGGGTACCGGCCTCCGGGAAGTTGAACACGCCGTTCTTACCGCCCGCGGCGATGTACTGCTCCTGGAACGTCTTGTTCGTCCGCAGCGTGAAGCTCTCGAGGAACTTCGCGTTGAAGTTGTTGCCGGCCGCGACTCCACTGCCGTTGATGTCGGCGGGCTTGCCGTTGCCGCAGAAGACCCAGATGCGAGTGCCGTTGGCAACCAGCTGGTCGATGTTGACCATCGGGTCGTTGCGCTTCCACGCCGGATCGCTCGATGGGCCCCACATGTCCTCGGACTCGTAGCCGCCCGCGTCACCCATCGACATGCCGACCAGCATCGGCCACCAGCCCTCGGACAGGTTCAAGAAGCCCGAAAGCGAAGCCGCGTACTGGAACTGCTGCGGGTAATAGTTCGCCAGCGTCATCGCTGCCGAACCGGCCATCGAAAGGCCCACCGCCGCATTGCGGTTCGGGTTGACGCCCTTGTTCGCGGCCAGGTAGGCCGGCAGTTCGGACGTGAGGAAGGTCTCCCACTTGTAGGTGGAGCAGCCCGCCTTGCCGCAGGCCGGCTTGTACCAGTCGCTGTAGAAGCTCGACTGGCCACCGACCGGCGCGATCACCGCGAGTCCGGAATCGAGGTACCACTCGAATGCCTGAGTCTCGATATCCCAGCCGTTGAAGTCGTCGCGGGCGCGCAGGCCGTCTAGCAAGTAGACGCCAGGCGCGTTAGGCCCACCGTTTTGGAACTGAACCTTGATGTCATGTCCCATGCCTGCGGACGGAACCATCAGGTACTCGACCGGCAGACCCGGACGAGAGAAAGCCCCCGCAGTCGCCGATCCTCCGACGGCGCTGACGAGGGCGGGCAGCACAGCCGCGGCAAGCGCCACAACCGTGAGCCGGCGCACCCACGCGCCACGGATTTTGCGAACGAAACTCATGCTTCATCTATCCCATCTGTCGTATGCCGCACGCGGAACTTGTCCGACGGACCCCGCCGCGTTGCCCGTGCAGTCAACCACAACTCGCTGTGGTAGCTCTATTCGGCGTGTATCGTCCCTGGTCGCTCCTCAGCCGTTGAGGGTTGCGATCAGGTCTGGTTTGAGGGCTTGCAACTGTGCTCCCCAGTACGGCCACGCGTGATTACCCGCGGGCGGAAACTCGAAAGTGGCGTTGCTGCCCCCGGCCTCTTGGTAGGCCGATCGGAAGTCCAGATTGCTCTTGAGAGCCATCGATTCGAGGCTGTTGGCGTTGAACGCCTGGTTCGGATCGGCGTTCACGTCGAGCGGGGTCGTGCCGCCGGGTGCGCAGTAGATCCACAAGCGCGTGCCGTTGGCGACGATGCGCGAGACCTGCCTGATCGGGTCGTTGCGTTTCCATGCGCCGTCCCAGGGAGCGCCCCACATGTTGTCGACGTTGAAGCCGCCCGCGTCGAGCATCGCGACGCGGATCGCCTGCTGCATGAACAGGGCCGACGGGTTCAGGAAGCCCGAAAGCGATGCGGCGTAGCGGAACTGCGCCGGGTGGTAGGCCGACAGGATAAGCGCTGGACCGCCCGACATCGACAGCCCGACAACGCCGTTTCCGGTCGGGGAGATCTGCTTGTTGGTGGCGAGCCATGACGGGAGCTCACTGGTGAGGAAGGTTTCCCACTTATAGGTGTAGGGCTGGTTGTTGAAGCTCGACGGTGAATACCAGTCTGTGTAGAAGCTGGACTGTCCGCCGACGGGCATGACGGTGGCGACGCCGGAGTCGACGAACCATTCGAACGCCGGGGTTTCGATGTCCCAACCGTTGTAGTCGTCGCGAGCCCGCAGGCCGTCGAGCAGATAAACGGCTTTCGCGGGTGTCGACGCGCCCGCGCCTGCCGGCTGGAACTGCACACGAACGTTGCGGCCCATCGACGTCGAGTACACGTCGAGGTACTCGACGGGCAGGCCCTCACGGGAGAACGCGTTCGCCGGTGTGACATTGGACACAACAGCGATAACCGGCACCGTCAGGACCGCGGCGCCCGCCGCGACCGCGCGGCGAAGCCAGGTTCGCACAGCTCGTACCATCCATTCGTGAGTCTCCGCGCCGGATGAACGGCGGTTCCAGCGACCCGTGTATCGCCCGGTTCGCGGGTGGCGTTACCGGTGGCTACGGTCCCGTTGCCGGCATGCCGGTGTACGGCTCGCCCTTCGGCTCGGGCACTTCCAGGCCGCAGCGCGCCAGCTCGTAGAGCGGCACTCGATCGATCCGGTATTGCGTTAATGAGTAAGCGTGCAGCAGATTCGACAGGAACCGGCGCGGCCCCATTTCGCCTCGGACGGCGTTGAGCATCGCGTCGGTCGCCGGGCACGCCAGCGCCGCCTCGGCCTGCACGATCCAGTCCTCGTCGAGATAGGACGGAATGAACGGCCGGGTCTTGAGGAACGGTCCCTCGGCCACCGCCCAGTCCGGGAAGAGGTTCTTGTCATGACCGATGCGGCCGTCGTCGAGGCGTGCGGTGTGTGCGGCAAGCGGGTTGACCAGTCCGATCTGATCGATCACCCGGACGTCAAGGCCGACATTCATCCCCAGCATGCCGAGATTGGTGAAAAATACTGTGTGAGGGCCATTTCGGACCTTCACGTCCGCCGGCGCGTCCGGAGGCGGGGGAATGGCAGGCACCACGTCCCACTGGTCGTAATTGCCGGACGGCAGCAGCAGTGCGCCGTCGGGCGTGTTGTTCAATGCGGTCATCACCGCACGCATTCGGGGGTAGTCGAGGTAGTCGGCGGCGGTGAGCGGGTGCGCGTTTCCGGTCGCCTGTGCGTAGAACCGCCGCTCGTCGACGATGCCGCTGTAGGTCACGCGGGTGGCGTCGGACCCCATGCCGCTCGAGTTGGCCGCCCACAGCGACCATCCGGCGATCGATAACCACAACACGCTTGTGGCCCCGACGAACAAATAGCCTGCGCCACGGGCCATTCGGGTTCCGTCGGGCAACACCAACGGGATCACCGCCACCGGTACGAGCAGACAGAACAGCGGAGTCAACAACACTCGGCCGTGCATGAAGTCGCCGCCCTGGCGGATCCAGTAAAGCGCTTGCAACAAACCGCTGACGAGCATGAAGGCCACCACGGCCTGCGGGCTTTGCACCACCCGCGCAAGCCATCCGTAGCCCGGCGCAACCGAGTGACGAATACCCCACGGGCGGCCGCGGGTGACCATCACCACGGCCGCCAGCCCCGCCAGCAGGATGGCGGGCGCCCACAGCAGATACGGGTTGTTGAAGTTGGCCAGGTACACGAACCCTGGTGACCACTTGGCGCCCGAGGCGTCCTTGGCCAGCGCGGTGCCCGGAAACAGCAAGCCGTAGTAGCCCATACGGAAGATCTCGTAGCCCACCGGCAGTAGGCCGCCGGCGAGGACGATCAGCCCTCGCCGCCGCCAGTCGCGCGCGGCGACCATCATCATGACCAACGCGAGGCCGCCAACCAAGGCCAGCTCGGGCCGAATCAGCACGCTCAATCCGGCGACGAAAGCGAGTGCGGCGTCGAAGGATCCACGGATGTTGGCCGGTGGCGGCGCAACGGGCTGCCTGCGAATGGTCGGCGGGCCACCGCGGAACACCGGCACCGCGCTCCTGCCGGTCCCGGGTGCGCGCAAGGCCTGCGACCAGCAGACCATCATCCACCACAGCAGACCGAGATAAGCGAGCACCAAACCGTTTTCGAGACCCGAGGTGGCGAAGTCACGGGCCGGCGGCACCGCGATATAGACCAGCACGCCCGCGGGCAGCATCAGCGCCCGTCGTCCCCGCAGGCTCGGTGCGTACAGTCTGGCGGTCCCCAGCATGGCGAACACGACACCGAGCACGCTGAGCGCGAGCGCGAGGAACAGCGCCACATACTCCATTCGCACCGGACCGCCGACCCACGCACCGAGATAGATCAGGTAGGTCCATATCGTCGACGTGTTCGCCTCGACACGCTCGCCTGCGTTGAACACCGGGCCATTGCCCGCCAAGAGGTTTCGGACGGTGCGCAGGACGATGAGGCCGTCGTCGGCGATCCAGCGCCGCTCCCATGCGCCCCAGCCGAACAGCGCCGCGACGACAATCACGCTCACCCACAGGCTGATTCGGACCGTGACGTCGTAGGGAAAGGCCGGCATGCGCCCCAAGCGGTCACCGAGGTCGTCTAGCCAGGCGCTCCGGCCGGCGACCGGGAAGCGCGCCTTCTCAGCCGAGGAAGACGGCGGCACCGATGGTTCCGATCCACGCCAGCAGCAGCAGCTGCAGCACCCGGTCCTTCATGGCGATCTCTTCGGGTTCGCCGGCCAAGCCGCTGTCGACGTCGACGGCGTACCGAAGGATCGCGATCGTGATCGGCACGATGGTGACCGCGTACCAGGATGCGTTGGTGCCGTCGCGTTCAAAGGCCCACAGCCCGTAGCACAGGACCATTGCAGTGGCCGACATCGTCCACACGAAGCGGAGGTAGCTGGCCGTGTAGCTCTCCAGGGACTTGCGGATCTTGGCCCCGGTGCGTTCCGCCAGCTGGAGTTCGGCGTACCGCTTTCCGGCCACCATGAACAGCGATCCGAACGTCATCACGAGCAGGAACCATTGCGACAGTGGGATGCCCGTCGCTGCACCACCCGCGATGGCGCGGATCAGATAGGCCGACGAGACGATGCAGATGTCGAGTACCGCCTGGTGTTTGAGGCCAAAGCAGTAAGCCAACTGCATTGCGATGTAGATCGCGATCACGATCAAGAGGTTCGGCGAGGCCAACCAGGAAATGCCCAGAGCCGCAACGCCGAGCACGGTGGCGGTGCAGTAGGCCAGCCACTCGGGCACGACACCGGCCGCGATCGGACGGAACCGCTTGGTCGGATGTTGGCGGTCGGCCTCGACGTCGCGAGCATCGTTGACAAGATAGATCGACGAGGCGGCCAGGCTGAATGCGACGAATGCGATCAGCACCTTGACGGCGACTTGGCGGTAGTCGTATTGAATATCACCGCCGAGGGCCGCCACCGGCGCCAGCAGCACCAGACCGTTCTTCACCCACTGCCGCGGTCGTGCCGCCTTGATGAGCCCCGTGACGACGTTGCGGGGTGGGCCCTTCTCCGGCTCCTGACTCATGGGCGGTGCGCTTTCTGCGCTGCTCTCGCTCGAGATGCTCATCAGACTCCTTCGGCCCGCTCTGTGACCATGGTGACCGCCTTCGCGACGGCCGCCCCGACCGCCACGCCGGTGAGCACGTCCGTCGGGTAATGCACGCCGAGCACCAACCGCGACAACGCCATTGGTGGCACCAGGATTGCAGGCAGGGGCAGGCCGGTCGCCCGGCCCAACAGGATCGACGCCGCGGTGGTCGACGTCGCGTGGGCCGACGGGAAGCTCAACCGGCTCGGTGTGCCGACATTCACGGCGATCGCGTCGTGGTACGGGCGTTCCCGTCGCACCACACGTTTGATCAGCACGGCGGCAGCGTGGGCTCCGAACGCGCCTACGCCGGCGGCGAGGAATGCCCGTCGCTTCGCGGGTTGCAGCAGGGCGCCGAGCGCCGCCACCGAGAGCCAGCCGATGCTGTGCTCGCCGAAGTGCGAGAGTGCCCGTGCGCCCGCCAGCACACCGGGCCGATCGGCGAGCGCGGACTGCACGGTCACCAGCACGGCCTCTTCGCCGCGCGGCTTCTCAGCCATCGGCCCCGGGGAGCAGGACGGTCTCCCACTTCTGCTTGCTCGTCAGCACCGGCAGCGCCTCGCGGTACACCTTGCGCATGCGGTTGAACTTGCGGGCGAGCGCTACCTGTCGCTTGATCGACTCACGAAGCAGCTCAGCCATTTTCGCGCGGTCGCGTTGGCGGTATACGACACCACGCCCGTCGGCGGTGGTGACTGTGACGCCGTCGACCTTGCACAGCGAGAACCAGCGGGCATCCTGGGTGGCGACGTTGATCTGAGGGCGCTGGTGGTGCTCGGGGTCGTGCGCCTTGAGCTGGTGGAGTACCCCGCGGGTCAGCCGCAGCGAAATCGCCAGCGGGTTGGTGGGGATCGTCACCTTCTTGCGGAACCTCTTGTCCGAGGGCGTCGGCAGCGCGGTCGCGCTTCGGCAGCACGACGGCGTCGGAGTAATCCTGACGCATGGCGCGCACGTCCGGCAGCGCGGACTCCAGGATCGAGAAGATGTGCTCGGGGCCGGCCAGGAAATCATCCATCGCCTTGTTCTGGATTGCGACGGTCGAATACTCAAGGCAGAGAAGGTGTTTGATTGTTGCCTTCATATGGCTGGCCAGCAGACCGGAAATCTTGCCGTCCCAGTGCATGGCCGCGACCACCAACCGGTTGCGCAGGTGGAAGTACGCCTGCCAGTCGATGGCATCGTCCTTGTCGCTCCACGCCATGTGCCAGATCGCGGCGCCGGGCAGCGTGACGGTCGGATAGCCGTGCTCGCCGGCGCGCAGCCCGTAGTCGGCGTCGTCCCACTTGATGAACAGCGGCAACGGCTGGCCGAGCTCCTCGGCGACCTGCCGCGGGATCATGCACATCCACCAGCCGTTGTAGTCGACGTCGATACGGCGGTGCAGCAGCCGGCTGCGGTACTCGTCCTCGTCGTTGAGCGGGTACTTGGCGAAGTTGTGGTCGTATTCGGTGTTGACCGCGCCGGTCCACATGAATTTCTCCGAGTCGACCATCTCGCCCATGACGTGCAGATGGCTGGGCTCCTGCAGGTTGAGCATCTGGCCGCCGACGAGCGTGGGCACCTTGGCAAACCGGTTCAGCGCGAGAGCCCGCAGAATCGAATCGGGCTCGATGCGAATGTCGTCGTCCATGAACAGGATCTGTTCGCAGTCCGTGTTCTTCAGCGCCTCGTACATGACCCGGCTGTAGCCCCCCGAGCCACCGAGGTTGGGCTGGTTGTGCACCGACAGCCGGTCGCCGAGCGCAGCCGCGGCGGCCGCGAACCCCGGATGGTCCTTGGCCTTCTTGGTGCCCTGGTCTGACACGATCACCGCGCTGATCACCTTGTCCACCAACGGATCCGACGTCAGCGCGGCCAGTGCGTTCACGCAGTCCGACGGACGGTTGAAGGTCGGGATGCCGATCGCGACATTCGCCCGCCCCGGCGCCTCGCTCGGTGCATACCACCCGGCTTCGTGCATCGTGCACTTGCTGTTGGTGGTGATGTCGAACCAGATCCACCCGCCGTCTTCGAACGGCGACAGATCGATCTCGAACTCAACCACGGCCGGGACGGAAGAATCACCGCTCGAGATCGGCTCACCGCCGACCGTGATCCGGGCACCGGTCGCCTTGGACCGGTAGACGTCGACGCGCGCGGTTCCGGTGAGTGCGACGCGCAGTACGACCGATTCGAGCGTCGACCACCGGCGCCAATAGCTGGCCGGGAAGGCGTTGAAGTACGTCGCGAACGACACCTCCGACTCCGCGCCGATCTCCAGCGTGGTGCGCTCGGGGGCGTGCGCACGACGGGCGTTGGTCTCCGACTCCTCGATGTAGAGCTTTCGGACGTCGAGCGGTTCGCCCGGGCGCGGCAGGATGACGCGCGCCAAGAGGCTGACCGCCCTGGTATCTCCGGCGTCGAGCGCGCCGGACGGGATGTCACTCATGCGCTGCTGCTTTCTGTGCCATTTTCGGCAAGGGGCGCGCCGTCACGCAGGTGCGGCCCGAGCGTGTTGTCATACATGTTCAATGCGCTGGCGATCGCCATGTGCATGTCGAGATACTGATAGGTGCCAAGGCGCCCGCCGAACAGAACCTTGGCCGAGGCCGTCTCGGCCTTGGCGCGCGCCCGGTACGCCGCGAGCAAGGAACGATCGGTCTCGGTGTTGATGGGGTAATACGGTTCGTCCTCGTTAGCGGCAAAGCGTGAGAACTCCCGCATGATCACCGTCTTGTCGTCGGGATAGGCCCGCTCGGGGTGAAAGTGCCGGAACTCGTGGATCCGGGTGTAGGGCACGTCGAGGTCGTTGTAGTTCATGACGGGGGTGCCTTGAAAATCCCCGGTGTCGAGCACCTCGAGTTCGAAATCGAGTGTGCGCCAACCCAGTCGACCCTCCACGTAGTCGAAGTAGCGGTCAAGCGGTCCGGTGTAGACGACCGGCGCGTCGGGGTTTGCGGCGCGGAGTTCTTCACGGACGTCGAACCAGTCCGTGTCCAACCGCACCTCGATGCGGTCATCGGCGGCCATGTTCTGTAGCCACGCGGTATAACCGTCTACCGGAAGCCCCTCGTAGGTGTCGTTGAAGTAGCGGTTGTCGAACGTGTAGCGCACCGGCAGCCGCGTGATATTCGCCGCAGGCAGTTCCGTCGGGTCGGTCTGCCACTGCTTGGCGGTGTAGCCCTTCACGAATGCCTCGTAGAGCGGACGACCGATCAGCGAGATCGCCTTCTCTTCGAGGTTCTGCGCGTCGCCGCTGTCGATTTCGGCGGCCTGCTCGGAGATCAGCTGACGGGCCTCGTCGGGGGTGAAGTACTTGCCGAAGAACTGTGACACCAGGCCCAGGCCCATCGGGAACTGGTAGGCCTGGCCGTTGTGCATGGCGAAGACGCGGTGCTGGTATCCGGTGAAGTCGGTGAACTGGCGCACGTAGTCCCACACCCGTTGGTTGGAGGTGTGGAAGAGGTGTGCGCCGTACTTGTGGACCTCGATGCCGGTCTGCGGTTCCGGTTCCGAGTAGGCATTGCCGCCGATGTGCGGGCGGCGATCGAGCACCAGGACCCGCTTGTCCAGCTGCGACGCCACACGCTCGGCAACCGTCAGACCGAAAAAACCGGAACCGACGACAAAGAGGTCGAAACGAGCTGTCATCGGCAGCAAGGGTATCCGACAGGCAGGGCCCGCCCCGAATCCGACAAGGCCTCAGGTCAAGATTGGCTCACAATTCCGCATCGTCACTTTAGTCCCACTAGTCACACCAGTACCGTCGATCGCGTACGAGTACATATCAGACGTAGTCCATATATTGAGGAGACTTCCGTGCCGAACCGACGTCGACGCAGGCTCTCGACAGCCATGAGCGCAGTCGCCGCCCTGGCAGTCGCGAGTCCAGCCGCAGTAGTCGCCGTATCCGAATTGTCCGCGAGTATCGATCCGCAGCCCCAGAAGCGCGAATTCGTCCAGGCCGCGACGATCACAGATCTGCCGAATGAGCTGATGTCAGCGCTGTCGCAGGGCCTCTCGCAATTCGGCGTCAACCTGCCGCCGATGCCGACCGGCCTGTTGACGGGTAGCGGTGCGACCACGCCCCCTTCACTGACCTCACCCGGCCTGACCTCGCCCGCCCTCACCACGCCTGGCCTGACCACGCCGGGGCTCACCACCCCGGGTCTGACCACGCCCGGATTGACCACACCAGGGCTCACCACACCGGGCATGACCGCGCCTGGCCTGGATGCGCCGAGCGCGACCCTTCCCGGCCTCACCGCGACCGGGCCCTCGTTGACCGATCCGGCGCTGGCCAACCCGGCACTCACGAATCCGGCGCCGTCCACCCCGGGGCTGACCAGCCCGACCGCGGATGCATCAGGTCTGACTACGCCGGGACTGACGACGCCGGACGCGCTCGCCAATCCCGGCTTGACTCCGGTCTCCACCGGTGCGCTGCCGGCCCCCAGCGAGATTCCGATCTCGGCGCCGATTGGGCTGGATCCCGGCGCGGGCATGTATCCGATCATGGGCGATCCGTCTCTGGCGACCATGCCGGCGAGCACCGAGAGCGGTGGCATCATCGGCGACCTGTCGAGCATGGCCAATCAGTTGGGCGCCGGCCAGGCGATTGACCTGCTCAAGGGCATGGTGATGCCCGCGATCATGTCGGCAGCCAAGCCCGCGGGCGCCCCGGCGGTCGCAGCCGCGGCACCGGCAGCAGCGGCACCGGCAGCGGCGGCCGCCCCGGCCGCAGCGGCGGCGGCAGCCTCTACGGGCGCCGGCGCTTAGACCTGTCACCGAACGGCACCGCAGAAGCCTTTCCCCCTTGGCTCTGCGGTGCCGTTGCATGAAATCCGGCTCGAGATTACTCGGCCCTGCTGCCGTGTCGAAACATTGGTAACAACTGACACATACGTAACATCAGTCCGTGTCGTATCGCCGCCCGCTGCCGTCGATGCTCTTCACTGCGATCGCAGCGACGGCAGTCGTACTACCGATGGCGATCTACGGAATTCCAGCTGTCGGTGATGGCAACGAGTCACGACCAAGCGCCCCACAGGTCGCCCAGCAGCCGCTGACCGGCCTCGGCGGCGGGGAGACGATCCGCGAGATCCACCAGGCCACGCCGTTCTCGTTGGTCGCGCTGACGTTCGGGAATGGCGATGACCTCACCGGCATGTCGGCCCGCGTGCGGGCCAAGAAGACCGACGGTTCATGGGGCGCCTGGTACGAGGCGGAGGCCATGGAGGGACTCGGGCCCGACGCCCCCGCGGCGGGCGCCCCGCACGGCACCGAACCGGTCTTCGTCGGCCGAACCACCACGGTGCAGATCGCGATCACCCGTCCGGCTGGCCCCACACCCGATGGGCCCACGCGCGCTGGGGCCACGGGCGCAGCGCAGGGGACACCGCAGGCACCCAAGCCCGCCGATGATCGGCCGGAGTTGGGGTATGTGCCCGCCAATGTCGAGCAGCCGTTGCCTCAGAACGTCAACGCCGTGCTGATCAGTCCGCCTCAGGCGCCGGTGGATTCGTTGCCGCGGCCGTCGGCCGTCACGGCACCCGGAGTGCCACCCCACATCATCAATCGCGCGGCGTGGGGTGCCGATGAGGGAATGCGATGCCCGAACACGCAGTACGACAAGGTAATTCGCGCCGGAATCGTGCACCACACCGCTGGTAGCAACGAGTACGCGCCCGAGGATTCGGCCGGCATCATCCGGTCGATCTACGAGTACCACACCCGCACGCTCGGTTGGTGCGACATCGCCTACAACGCAATGGTCGACAAGTACGGCCAGGTGTTCGAGGGCCGCGCGGGCGGAATCGACAAGCCCGTCGAGGGCGCCCACACTGGAGGCTTCAACCGCGACACCTGGGGTGTGGCGATGTTGGGCAACTTCGACCAGGTCGCCCCGAGCGCGATCCAGTTGCAGAACACCGGCAGGTTGCTCGGATGGCGCTTGGGCCTTGACCACATCGACCCGCGGGGCAGGGTGGTACTCGCCTCGGCCGGCAGCTCGTTCTCCAAGTTCCCGTTCGGTGCCGCCCCGGCACTGCCCACCATCTTCACCCACCGCGACGTGGGCATCACCGAATGCCCGGGCAACGCGGCGTATGCCGCGATGGACCAGATCCGCGATATCGCAGCGCGATTCAACAGGCCCCCCGGTCCCGCCGATCTGGCGGAGACGCTGCGCGGGGGTGCGATCTTCATGCGCTGGGAGTCGATGGGTGGCCCGAAGAGCCTCCTCGGCGCACCGAGATCCCCCGAGGCCTCGGGCGAGGGCCCGGTCCGGTACGCGAACTTCGAGCGCGGCGCGATCTACTGGTCGCCGTCGAGCGGAGCCGAACCGGTCACCGGCGAGATCTACAAGGCGTGGGGATCGCTGGGGTTCGAGCGCGGTGCACTGGGTCTGCCGACAAGCGGCGAAATCCAGGAGCCGCTGTGGATTGTGCAGAACTTCCAGCACGGCACGCTGAACTTCGACCGCGAGAATGGCACCATCACCCGGGTCATCGATGGGATTCCCACCGAACTTCCGAAGTCGGTTTCCGACAACCCACCGATTCAGCTGGAGCGGTTCACACCACCGATCAGCCCCGCCTGATCCATCGCGAGCGCTGTTAGAGCCACCAACGCTCGAGCACCCGCGCCACGCCGTCGTCCGTATTCGTCGCGGTGACCTCGTCGGCAGCGGCCACCGCATCCGGATGAGCGTTGCCCATCGCGACGCCGAGCCCGGCCCATCCCAGCATCGGCACGTCGTTGGGCATATCACCGAAGGCAACCACCTCTTCGGCCGAAATATCCAGTGGCTGAGCCAGTTCAGCGATTCCGGTGGCCTTGCTGATACCCAGCGGCACGATCTCGATCAGGCCGCTGTTGGTCGAATAGGTGATATCACCTTGCAGACCAACGTGTTTCGCCAAGGCATCCGCCAGGTCGGCGCTCTGTGCGCCGGCCTTGCGGATAAGCAACTTGATGGCGGGCGCACTGAGCAGGTCCTCGATCGACACCTCGGTATTGTCCGGGTTGAGCCACGCATGCTCGTAGCCTGGCGAGCTGACGAACTGCGGGGTGGCGGCGTCATGTGCGCTTCGTCCCACCCGTTCGACGGCCAGGCCCGCTCCGGGGATGACGCGGGTGGCGATCTCGGCGAGCTCACCGAGTTGGTCAGCGGACAGGGTGCGGGCCGACACGATGCGGTCGGTCGACGGGTCGTAGATGACAGCGCCGTTGGCGCACACCGCCATTGGCGCAAACCCGAGGGCATCGACGACGGGGTGGATCCACCTCGGCGGGCGTCCGGTGGCTAGCACGAACCGGGCTCCGGCCTCCACCGCCGCCGTCACCGCCGCGCGCGTGCGTGCGGTGACCTTCTCGTCGTCGTCGAGCAGCGTGCCGTCCACATCGCTGGCGATCAGTGCGGGCAGGGTCACCGGTGGCTTTTCGTCTGTTGCTCGGCCCGTTTCCGCGCCCGTTCGGCGAGTTCTGCTGCCTCGAGCGCCTTGGCTCCTTCGATCGTCGGCGCACCGCCGCCAAGGCGATGCGGCACCCAATACGCACCTTCGGGATGTGGGTAGTCCTCCTGCACCTTGTGCAGCAGCTTGTTCATCGCTTCCCGCATCGCCGCGTTGGTCTCGTCGATCGTCGCCGCGGCGTCGACATGCGGACCGACCGCCACGGTGATCGGTATCTTCTTGCGCCCGATGTTCCGTGGATGGTCCTTGGTCCACATTCGGTGTACACCCCAGACGATCATCGGGATGATCGGTACCGCAGCATCGCGAGCCATCCTGGCGGCGCCGGACTTGAACTCCTTGAGCTCGAAGCTGCGGCTGATCGTGGCCTCGGGATACACGGCGACGAGCTCACCCGCACCCAGTCGCTCGACGGCAACGGCGTAGGCGCCGCCCCCTGCGTCGCGGTCCACCGGAATGGTCCCGGAGTGCTTGATCAGGAAGTTGACGATTTTCACGTCCTGCATTTCGGACTTGATCATGAACCTGAGCCGGCGTCGCACTTGGTAGGCCGCCAGCGCCGACGGATACCAGTCGAGGTAGCTGGTGTGGTTGATCGCGACGACGGCACCGCCGTGTGCCGGAATGTTTTCCAGCCCGAGGTAGGTGATGCGCGAGCCAATGACTCTGGTCGCCGTGCTGACTGCAATCTCCAAGGTGCGGAAAACCGGCTCCATATGCGCTACTCCGGCGCTCCTGCGGGGCCCCGCTGCGCACGGCGGGCCGCCTTCTCCGCAGCCTCTTCGGCGTCCATCCGGTTCGCCTCTGCCAGCGTCGGTGCTCCGCCGCCGAACCGGTGCGGAACCCAGAACTCGCCGGGCGGATGGGGACCGTAGGTGTCCTGCACGCGTTCGAGCAGGTGCTGCATCCGTGAATGCAGCAGCGCGGTCAATTCGACCGGCGGCAATGTCGGGTAGATCGGCTCGCCGACGGCCACGGAGATCGGCACCTTGGGCCGTCGTATGTTCTTGGGGTGGCCCTTGGTCCAGATGCGCTGTGCGCCCCACACGATGTGCGGGACGATAGGCACGTCGGCCGCGATAGCCATCCGCGCAGCACCGGATTTGAACTCTTTGATCTCGAAGCTGCGGCTGATGGTGGCCTCCGGGTAAACGCCGACCAGCTCGCCTTCCTTCAGCTTGCGGCAGGCTTCGTCAAAGGACGCGGCGCCGCTGTCACGGTCCACCTCGATATGACGCAGGCTGCGCATGATCGGACCCGTGATCTTGCTGTCGAAGACCTCTTTCTTCGCCATGAACCGCACCTTGCGGCCGCGCTTCTGCTTGTACGCAGGCAGACCGGCGAAGGTGAAGTCGAGATAGCCGGTGTGGTTGATGGCGACCACGGCACCACCGTCGACCGGCAGGTTCTCGACGCCGGAGACGGTGAACGTCAACCCCTGAACTCGCCAGAGCATCCTGGCTAGTTGGATGACTGTTCCGTATACCGGCTCCACATCAGGCAGCCTAGTCTCGTGACCCGGCGGGTGGGAGGACGGCGATTGATTCTGCAGCAGATCTGCCTCGACACCGAGAAGACCTCGGAAGCTTGGTATCTCGACATCCCAGCCATCGCTCAGCTCGCCGTGCTGCCGCTGGCGCTCGATACGCCGGTCACCGTGATCGTCGGTGAGAACGGCTCTGGGAAGTCGACCTTGCTCGAAGCCGTCGCCGCTTCGTGGGCCGCGCGCCTGCGCGGAGCCGTCAAGCATTGGACACCACGGGCCAGCGACGAGGACAGCGACCTGCACTGGGCCGTGCGGCTCCACGGCGAGTTCCCGCCTCCGGCAGGCGGATGTTTCCTGCGGGCCGAGGCGATGCACCAATTGTTCACGGAGGTCGACGACGGCACCCCCCACCAGGTGTTCGGCGGTGCGCTCAACGCGCGGTCGCACGGTGAGTCGTTCCTGGCGTTCCTGTCCTCCCGAGACACCGAACGCGGGCTGTTCATCCTCGACGAACCCGAGGCCGCGCTGTCGTTCAGTTCGTGTCTGCAGTTGATGGTGCTGATGGATTCGCTCGTCGCCGACGGCTCGCAGGTCCTGCTGGCCACCCACTCACCGGTGCTCGCGGCGTTCCCGGGCGCGACGATCATCGAGCTCGGCGAGCACGGCCGCCACGTCTGCGCCTGGGATGACCTGCCGATGGTGGCTCACTGGCGCCGTTTCATGACCGCGCCCGACGCGTATCTGCGTCATCTCTTCGCCTCCGGTTAGGCTTGGCCCGGCACTTCCGCTGTCAGAGGACGGATCTCTCCGAAAGGGTATAAGTGCAGGTCACCAGCGTCGGACACGCGGGCTTCCGGATAGACACGAACGCCGGGAGCATCCTGTGTGACCCCTGGGTCAACCCGGCGTACTTCGCGTCATGGTTCCCGTTCCCCGACAACAGTGCGCTGGACTGGGACGCCCTCGGCGACTGCGATTACCTCTACGTCTCGCACCTGCATGCCGACCACTTCGACCCGAGGAACCTGCGCGCACACGTCAACAAGGACGCGGTGGTGTTGCTGCCCGACTTCCCGGTGCCGGATCTGCGCCGGGAACTGGAGAAGCTCGGGTTCCACCGGTTCTTCGAAACCACCGACTCGGTCAAACACCGTGTGAGTGGGCCCAAGGGCGACCTTGATGTGATGATCGTCTCGCTACGCGCCCCCGCAGACGGCCCGATCGGAGACTCCGGGCTCGTGCTCGACGACGGCGAGACGGTCTGCTTCAACATGAACGACGCCCGACCGGTCGACCTCGACGTGGTGCACGCCGACTTCGGGGCCGTCGACGTTCACATGCTGCAGTACTCCGGGGCCATCTGGTACCCGATGGTCTACGACATGCCGGCACGCGCCAAGGAAGCGTTCGGCACACAGAAGCGTCAGCGGCAGATGGACCGGTGCCGCCAGTACATCGCACAGGTGGGGGCGACGTGGGTGATCCCGTCCGCGGGCCCACCGTGCTTTCTGGATTCGGCACTGCGCGAGCTCAACGACGATCACGGCGACCCGGCCAACATCTTTCCCGACCAGGTGGTCTTCCTCGACCAGATGCGCGCCAACGGCCACGACGGCGGCCTGCTGATGATGCCTGGGTCGACGGCTGATTTCACTGGCGCACAGTTGAACTCGCTTCGCCACCCGCTGGCCGACGAAGACGTGCATGCGATTTTCACCAGCGGTAAGGCGGCTTACATCGCCGATTACGCCGAACGGATGGCTCCGGTGTTGGCCGCCGAGAAGGCCAACTGGGCGCCCGCGGCGGGCGAATCCCTGCTCGAGCCCCTGCGCACGCTCTTCGAGCCCATCATGCTGGCAAGCGACCAGATCTGTGACGGCATCGGCTATCCGGTGGAGCTGCGCCTGAAGGGCGGAGGCCACCACGAAACAGTGGTGCTGGACTTCCCGAAACGTGCTGTGCGAGAGCCTATTCCGGACGAGAAGTTTCGATACGGCTTCGCGATCGCGCCGGAACTCGTGCGGACGGTGCTGCGGGACAACGAGCCGGACTGGGTCAACACGATCTTCTTGTCCACCCGGTTCCAGGCGTGGCGAGTGGGCGGCTACAACGAGTACCTCTACACGTTCTTCAAGTGTCTGACCGACGAACGCATCGCCTACGCGGACGGTTGGTTCGCCGAGGCGCACGACGACACCGCCTCGATCACGTTGGACGGCTGGAATATTCAGCGGCGCTGTCCGCATCTGAAGGCCGACCTGTCGAAGTTCGGCGTGGTGGAGGGCTCCACACTGACCTGCAACCTGCACGGCTGGCAGTGGAATCTCGAGAATGGCCGATGCCTGACGACTAAGGGGCATGAGCTTCGCTCGGCACGAGAGGGTGCGCAATCGTGACGGGACCGCTCCAGTACTACGACGACGGCCTCATCCAGCTCGACCGTGAGGCAATCACGCTGCGGCGCTACCACTTCCCTTCGGGCACCTCGAAGATCATCCCGCTTCGTGACGTCCGCGGGTACAAGGCCGAATCTCTGAGTTTCCTCAACGAGCGGTTCCGGTTGTGGGGCAGTTCGAATTTCCGTCGCTGGCTGCCACTGGACGTGTGGCGGCCGATCAAATCCACGCTTGTCACCCTCGATGTGGCCGGCGCGCGAACCAACCCAGCTTTCACACCGCAGCGGCCGACGGAGTTCCTCGCCCGGCTCGACGAACTGCTGGAGCGTTAGATTCACTTAGTGGGGGTGAAGTTCACGATCAGACCAACTTTTCGTGGCCCGCAGCCGGTTTCATCGCATACCCAGAAACCTTGTCGCCAATTCGGTTGGATGAGGTCGCTTGCTACCTGTTGCCACCGGTCCCGGGGACCACTGTGCGAACTGCCAAACTCAAAGCGACACTGTCGCTCATCTACTACATGACCTCCCAGCCTGCGCGACTTAGTCGCTGTGAGTTTGGCACCTCAGCACATCAACCTACGGAGAGCTTCTCCCGAATCGCCCGCAGCCCTTGTCAGTTCGGCGACACCGACGCGGTGGTATAAGGTCGCCCGCTACCAGTAGCTACTACTTCGGCTCGAGCACTTCGGCTCCGACGAAGGGCACCAAGGCTTCCGGCACCCGCACACTTCCATCGGACTGCTGGTGATTCTCGAGGATGGCCACCAACCACCGTGTCGTCGCCAGCGTGCCGTTGAGCGTCGCCGCGGTCTGAGGCCGGCCGTTCTCGTCGCGGTAGCGCACTGCAAGGCGCCGGGCCTGAAACGTCGTGCAGTTCGACGTCGAGGTCAGTTCCCGGTATGTCTGCTGTGTCGGGATCCACGCCTCGCAGTCGAATTTGCGTGCGGCCGACGACCCCAAATCCCCTGCAGCGATGTCGATCACGCGATATGGGACGTCGATCTTGGCGAGCATCTCGCGCTGCCACCCGAGCAGCCGCTGGTGTTCGGCTTCAGCATCCTCAGGCTTGCAGTAGATGAAGCCCTCGACTTTGTCGAACTGGTGCACGCGGATGATGCCGCGGGTGTCCTTTCCATGGCTGCCCGCCTCGCGACGGAAGCACGACGACCACCCCGCGTAGCGCAGCGGACCGTCCGAGAGGTCGAGGATCTCGTCCGCGTGGTAGCCGGCCAGAGCCACCTCCGAAGTACCGACCAAATAGAGATCGTCGGCCTCCAGCCGGTAGACCTCCTCGGCGTGTGCACCGAGAAAGCCGGTACCGGCCATGACCTCTGGGCGCACCAGTACCGGCGGCACCATCAGCGTGAAACCGTTCTCCTGGGCAAGCCGTGCGGCCAGCTGCAGCAGACCGAGCTGGAGCAGCGCGCCTGCGCCTGTCAGGAAGTAGAACCGCGAGCCGGACACCTTCGCCCCACGCTCGAGGTCGATGAGTCCCAGCGACTCACCGAGCTCGACGTGGTCCTTCGGGTTGTCGATGGCGCGCGGTTCACCGACGGTGTCGATCAGCACGAAGTCGTCTTCGCCACCAGCGGGGACACCGTCGATGATCACATTCGAGATGGCCATGTGCGCTGCGGTGAAAGCCGTTTCGGCCTCGCTCTGCTCGGACTCCGCGGCCTTGACCTTGTCCGCGAGTTCCTTGGCGGCGGCCAGCAGCGCGGGCCGCTCGTCGGGCGATGCCTTGCCCACCTTCTTGCTGGCCGCCTTTTGCTCGGCGCGCAGGTTGTCGGCGGACGACACCACCGCACGGCGTGCGGCATCGGCGTCGAGGAGCGCATCGACTAGGCCGGGGTCTTCACCGCGGGCACGTTGCGATGCGCGCGCCACATCCGGGTTCTCGCGCAGCAGTTTGAGGTCGATCACGGGCGCAACACTACTTTGGCTGCCGGCGGACAACAGCCGAGGTCGGGCCCCCAGGCACAACCTCGTAACGTTACAACTGCATCACTTGTCACAGCGCCCGACACGCCTGTCACAATGGAACAGATGTCTGAAGCACCCACCGTGGAATACCCGCATGCTGACGAGGCCGGCCAGTCCTCGCCGCAGGCGCCGTGGTGGCGCAGCCTGCAGGCCGCGTCGACGCGACGGGCGCTCCTGTTGACCGCCCTCGGCGGCCTGCTCATAGCAGGGCTGATCACCGCAATTCCGCAGAACGAGGGTCCCGGCGGTCTGACGGCCAGCACGATCTCGCTCGGTCCCCGCGGCAACGACACTTTCAAGCATGCAAAGGCCGGCGACTGCCTGAATTGGCCGGACCGAACACCGGACGCCGCGGAGATCGTCGACTGCAAGGAGGAGCACCGATTCGAGATCGCCGAATCGGTGGACATGCGCACGTTCCCCGGCAGCGAGTACGGGCCCGACGCGGCGCCGCCGTCGACCGCGCGGATCCAGCAGATCAGCCAGGAGCAGTGCTCGGCAGCGGTCAAGCACTACCTGGGCACGGAGTTCGACCCGAACAGCCGCTTCACCGTCAGCATGTTGTGGTCCGGTGACAAGGCCTGGCGGCAATCCGGCGAACGTCGCATGCTCTGCGGGCTGCAGCTGCCCGGCCCCAACAACCAGCAGGTGGCTTTCAAGGGCAAGGTTGCCGACAACGATCAGTCGAAGGTGTGGCCGGCAGGCACCTGCCTCGGCATCGATCCATCCACAAATCAGCCCACCGACATTCCGATCGACTGCGCCGCACCTCATGCGATGGAGGTCACCGGTGCGGTCAACCTCGCCGAGAAGTTCCCGGCCGGCCTACCGCCCGAGCCCGAGCAGGACAGCTTCATCAAGGACGCCTGCACTCGGCTGACGGACGCGTATCTGGCCCCCATTCAGCTCCGCAGCACCACGCTGACACTGATCTACAGCACGATCTCGCTGCCGACGTGGTCGGCGGGCAGCCATCAGGTCTCGTGCAGCATCGGCGCGACACTCGGAAACGGCGGCTGGTCGACGCTGCTCAACAGCGCCAAGGGGCCGTTGATGATCAACGGTCAGCCCCCGGTTCCCCCGCCCGACATCCCCGAGGAACGGCTGAGCTTCCCCCCGGTCCCGATGCCGGACGAGCCTGCCGATTCATCCTCGTCGACTTCGTCGCAGACCGACAGCGACCAGTCCGACTACAGCGACCAGACCCAGCACATGCCAGGTTCCGCGCAGGCCACCGAAACCCCGGCTCCCACAACGGATCCGGCGGCACCGGGCAACACGTTCATGAACCAGCCGCCGCCACCCCCGGGTGCACCGGCACCACCACCACCTCTGGGCGCTCCGCCACCGGGTGCACCCCCGCCGCCGCCTCCCGGCGCTCCGCCGCCACCGGCACCACCGGCACCGCCGCCATCACCACCACCGGGTCCGCCCCCGCCGCCCGCGCCGCCGCCACCACCGGTGCCGTAGCCCCGTGGCCGTGCGGATGAGCCCGCAACGGTTTGACGAGCTGGTCTCCGACGCACTCGACCTGATCCCCCAGGAGCTCGCGAAGGCGATCGACAACGTCGTCGTCCTTGTCGCGGACCGCAACGCCGACGAGCCCGGCCTACTGGGGCTCTACGAGGGGATCGCGCTGACCGAGCGTGACGGGTGGTACGCGGCGGGATCGCTGCCGGACACCATCACCATCTACCGCGGGGCTCTGCTGGACTCCTGCGACACCGAAGCGCAGGTCGTCGACGAGGTTGCCATCACCGTCATCCACGAGATCGCACACCACTTCGGCATCGACGACGACCGTCTGCACGAACTCGGCTGGGGCTAGACCCCCGACACGCCGCGGTAGTGCGGCCCTTTCCGTGGCTCGCGCGAGAAACTGGGCCCATGAGCAGCCGGTGCCGTGAATGTGTGGCGGAGGTGGAGCACTGCCACGGCACCGTCATTCACCACGTCCGCGACCGCATCGAGTGCACCGAAGAAGGCTGCGAGCGGCCCGAAGTGGTGCATGCGTTCACCATCGACTGCGATGCCATCGGCTGCACCTGCGATGTCACGATCGCAAAGGCGATGTAGGTACGGTCAGCCCATCGGGTCGGCCGACTCGAGCGCGTCCTGGACGGGATGGACGTCGGGCTCCGGATAGAACGGCGGCGTCAACGCCCCCCACTGCACGCAGCTCCAACGGCCGTCGGTGATCGGCGCCAGCACAACAGCTTCGGCATTGCCGAGGTGGTGGTCGAGGGCGAAGCTACCGTCGACACCCGCAAGCACCGCCGAGGCCAGCCGGATCGCTGCACCGTGGCTCACGATGACGACGTCCCCAGTGAACGCGTCGTCGTCGAGATAGCGCATGCGCAGTTGGGTGACGGCCGGCACATACCGGTTCAGCACCTGGCGGGCCGTCTCCCCGTCGGGCAGCGGCAAGTCGAGATGGCCTTCGTGCCAACGCTGGTAGATGGTGTTGAACTCCTCGATCGCCGCGTCATCGTGACGGTCCTCGAGTCGCCCCACCTGAACTTCGTGGATGCCCTCGAGTTCGTGGGTGTCGACGCCGAGTTCGTCGGCGATCTCACGCGCAGTCTGCGACGCCCGCACGGCCACCGAATGCGCGATGAGGCCGGGCTTGTGGGTGAGTCCACGCGCAAACGTGCGGGCCTGGTCGCGACCCAGATCGGTCAACGCCGCCCCGGGGGGCCTGGTATCGAGCCGACGCTCGACGTTGCCGTACGACTGTCCGTGCCGGACCAGCACCAGCCGTCCACTCACGCTTTCTCCTCCCGACCTCGCGTGCGCCCCGCCGATCCCGTCGGCCATGAACCCAGATAGCGCACATCTACGCAACGTTCGGCCAACGCCTTGAGTGCCTCGGCGACCGGCGCGTCGTCGACGTGACCGGCGCAATCCACAAAGAAGATGTATGTGCCGAGTTCGGTTCGGGTGGGCCGTGATTCGATTCGGGTCAAGTCGATGTCGCGGATCGCGAACTCCGTTAGCGCCGATGCGAGCGCCCCGGGCACATTGTCGAGCCGCAACACCACCGATGTGCGATCGGCGTTGGTGCGCCTTGGCGGCGGACCGACCGGTCCCGCCAGCACGAAACGGGTGCGTGCATTGGGCTCGTCGACGACGCCGGCCGCCAGCACCTCCAGGCCGTGGCGCGCAGCGGCCAACACGGTCGTGACGGCGGCATCTGCGCGACCGTCGGCGACATCCACGGCTGCTGCGGCGTTCGAGTCCGCCGCCTGGAATTGCGCCCCGGGAAGGTTCTTCGACACCCACCTCGCCACCTGGCCACGGGCCACCGGATACGCGGCGATCGACGCGGGTTTCCGCACGCCGCTTCGCACTGCGATCGTGAATGAGATGTCGAGTACGAACTCGGCGAAGATCTGCAGCGGCGAGCCGTTCGCCAGACTGTCCAGTGTCGGCAGTACGGAGCCTTCGATCGAGTTCTCGATCGGCACGCACGCGAATGCCGCATCGCAGGACCGCACCATTTCCAGCGCGGCCGAAGGGCTGCCCGCCGGAAGCCATTCGAACTCTGCCAGGGGGACCAGCTGAGCATCGACCATGCCGCGCAAGGCCGCCTCGGTGAAGGTCCCTTCAGGTCCGAGATAAGCGATACGGGTCACAGTTCAACCCTATCGGTTCGTCACGGTAATCCCGTTCCGCTGCATGTAAGCCTTGCGTGATCGCAGGAGCCGTAGTTAAGTTAGGCTCACCTTATCTACGGGAGGCAGGCGATGACAGAGCCGGTGACCAAAGCCACACCGACGACGGCCGAGCGTATTCGCAGCGCATTCGCGCGGGCGGGCGGCGCGATGCTTGCGGTCGAAGGGCTGGAACCCGCCGACTCTCCGGTGCACCATCTTCTCGACGACGGCTCATTCGCGATCACCGTTCCGGTGGACGGGGCCGCCGCTCAAATGGTGGTTTCGGCCGGCGCAGCAGGCGTCCAGGCGGTGCTAGAGATGACCGACTACGCCCCTCTCCCCCTACGCGAGCCGGTGCGGTCGCTGGTGTGGATCCGCGGGCGACTCCACGACGTCCCCTCGGGCGAGATCGCGCCTCTGCTCGACTTGATCGCGGCCGAGGATCCGAATCCCGCCCTGCTTCAGGTGAACTCCGGTAGCGCCGACACCGACACCCGCTACGCGTTGATGCGGCTGGAGATCGACTCGGTCGTGGTCGCCGATTCCACCGGTGCCGAATCGGTGGGGTTGAGTGCGCTGCTGAGTGCGCGTCCCGACCCCTTCTGCGCGATGGAGTCCTGCTGGCTGCAACACATGGAGTCGGCCCACCGCGAGGTGGTCGACCGGTTGGCCAGCCGCCTTCCGACCTCGCTGCGGCGTGGACGCGTGCGTCCCCTCGGTCTGGATCGCTACGGCGTGCAGCTGCGCATCGAAGGCGATGACGGTGACCACGACGTTCGCCTGCCCTTCGCGAAGCCGGTCGACGACATCAGCGGACTGTCCCAGGCGATCCGTGTGCTCATGGGTTGTCCGTTCCTCAACGGCATGCGCGCGCGTCGACTCTGAGACGCATTCGGGCCGCTAGCCTGGCTCCGGTGACCGGCGGCCCCGACGAACTGACGGACCCGCAGCGCCGTGCGTTGCGCATCGAGATCGCCGTCGTGCTGGCGGTCACGTTCGGGCTGTCGGCGTACACCGCGCTGCTGAACCTGATCGAGGCCGTCCTGCTCGGGCTCGCCGGACAGGTCGTGGCGCTCAATCCCCGACGCTCGCCGTTCGACCTGATCGATCTCGGACTCAATCTCGCCTGGGTGTTCCAGTTGCTGGCCTGGGGTGCGCTCGGCTTATACCTGTTGTGGCGCAGCGGTTTTGGTCCTGCTCAGATCGGGTTGGGTCGACTACAGTGGCGCCCCGACGTGCTCGGCGGCCTCGGCCTGGCGCTGCTGATCGGAGTGCCCGGGCTGGCGTTCTATCTGCTGTCGCGAGTGCTGGGCATGAACGCTTCGGTGGAACCCGCTGAGCTCTACGACACCTGGTGGCGCATACCCGTGCTGCTC
Source organism: uncultured Actinomycetota bacterium (assembly GCA_963721195.1). Lineage (GTDB taxonomy): Bacteria > Actinomycetota > Actinomycetes > Mycobacteriales > Mycobacteriaceae > Mycobacterium. The sequence goes on from CAVRIH010000020.1 coordinate 28,324, forward strand.
CTCGTCGCGTTCGCGAACGGGTGGGCCGAGGAAGTGATCGTCGTCGGATTCCTGCTCACCCGGCTGCGTCAACTGACGATGAGCCCCGTCGCCGCGGTCATCGTGACGAGCCTGCTGCGCGGCCTCTACCACCTCTATCAGGGTTTCGGCGCCGGACTCGGCAACCTGGCGATGGGCCTGGTCTTCGGCTATGTGTACGTGCGCACCGGCCGGTTGTGGCCGCTGATCGTCGCGCATGCCCTCATCGATGCGGTCGCATTCGTCGGATACGCGTTGGCGGCCGGCCAGCTGAACTGGCTGCAGTAGGAGCCGACCGACGTACATTTCTTGCTGTGGACGACAACCGGCAGCCGCCTGGAGGTTTCGACCCGCGCCGGCGCCGGGAGCCGTCACAGGTGATCCGGCGGGATCCCAACTACCGCCCGCCTCGCAGACCCCAGCCGCCGAACCCGCAGACACCGCCGCAGAGGCCGCCGCCACTACCCCCGCCGCCACCGCGAAGGCTGCCGGCGCAGTCCCGTCCCCCGGCGCCGCCGCAGTCCCGTCCCCCCGCGGCGCCACCGAAGCCGAAAACGCCTCGGCGCAAACGTCATTGGGGCCGCGTGCTGCTGGCTCTTCTGCTTGTGTTCGTGGTCGCGGTGGTGGCCGGTGGCCTCTGGATGGACTCGTCGCTGCACCGGATACCCGCGCTCGCCGACTACCCGGAACGGCCGTCAGCGGGCGCGGGGACGACATGGCTGCTCGTCGGGTCGGACAGCCGCCAGCAGCTGACGCCCGAACAGCAGGCGGACCTGGCCACCGGCGGCGATCTCGGCGCCGGCCGTACCGACACGATTCTGCTGGTGCACATACCCGGGCTCGGATCGAGCACCCCCACCACGATGGTGTCGATCCCACGGGACTCCTATGTGGAGATTCCCGGGTACGGCAGCGACAAGATCAACGCGGCGTTCGTCGAGGGCGGGGCCCCGCTGCTGGCACAGACCGTCGAGCAGGCCACCGGTCTTCGCATGGACCACTACGCGGAGATCGGTTTCGACGGGTTCGCGGTGATGGTCGACGCGGTGGGCGGGGTGACCATGTGCCCCACCGAACCGATCGACGATCCGCTTGCGGGTATCAACCTGCCCGCAGGCTGTCAGGAGCTCGACGGCCGCAGCGCGCTCGGCTACGTGCGCACGCGTGCCACTCCGCGCGCCGACCTGGATCGGATGGCCAATCAACGTGCGTTCATGTCCGCCCTGCTGCACCGTGCCGCGAGCCCCGTGGTCTGGCTGAACCCCCTCCGCTGGTATCCGATGGCACACGCGGCCTCGGGAGCGGTCACCGTCGGCGAGCAGGACCACATCTGGGATCTGGTGCGGCTCGCCTGGGCCCTGCGCGGGGAAATCACCACCACGACCGTGCCGATAGGTGAGTTCACCGGCAGCGACTCGGGGGCCGTTGTCGTCTGGAACAGCGAGATCGCCGACCAACTATTCGCTGCGTTGAGAACTGACACTCCAGTGCCACAGGATGTCATCGACGCGCAACCGTGACGCTCAGCAAACTATTATTTGAAATGTATGCAGCGTCACAATTGCGTTACCTTACTTAGGCAACGCTCGCCTGCGTTAGGTCGACCTTCGCTGACAACTGCCATTGACCAGCTATATCATTGCCGCCATGACGACCACCGAAGCATCCGACACCAAATTCAACACGCTTCTGCAGGAGCAGATCCGCAGTGAATTCGGCGCCGCGCAGCAATACGTCGCAATCGCCGTGTATTTCGATTCCGACGATTTGCCGCAATTGGCGAAGCACTTCTACGCCCAGGCGGTCGAGGAACGCAATCATGCGATGATGCTCGTGCAGTATCTGCTCGACCGCGGCCTTCACGTCGAGATTCCCGGCGTCGACGCGGTGTGCAATACGTTCGACTCGCCACGCGATGCACTCGGCATGGCGCTCGAGCAGGAGCGCACGGTGACCGAGCAGGTCACCCGGTTGGCCGGCGTCGCCCGCGACGAGGGGGACTACCTCGGCGAGCAGTTCATGCAGTGGTTCCTCGCCGAACAGGTCGAAGAGGTCGCACGGATGACGACGCTGGTGCGTATCGCCGATCGCGCAGGCGCCAACTTGTTCAACCTCGAGGACTTCGTCGCACGCGAAATGGCCGCCGCGGCAGCCGATCCCGCTGCACCCAAGGCCGCCGGCGGCAACCTCTAATCGCTCGGCACTCCGGTCAGACCGTTCTGCAGCCAGTCCTTGGTCCGGCCGGGGTGGTTGGTCGCCACCCATGCGACGCCGACATCCCGGCAGTAGCGAACGTCCTCGTAGTGGTCGACGGTCCAGCAGTACAACGCTCGACCCTGCGCGGCGGCTCGGTCCACCAGTTCGGGATGCTCACGCAGGGTCGAGATCGACGGGCCGACCGCGGTGGCGCCGACGGTCGTCGCGGCACTGCCGCCGAGGAATCGGGATGTTTCGCCGAGTAACACGGTCGGCAGCATCGGCGCCGCACGCCGAATCCGCCACACGGCGGCGGCCGAGAACGACATGACTACCGCGCGGGACAGATCGGCCGACGCCGGCGAAGCCACGCCGTACCGGTGCAGTAAAGCGAGGACCTTGCTTTCGACCAGCGCGCCGTAGCGGACCGGATGCTTGGTTTCTATGAACATCTTCACCGGGCGGTTCCAGTCCAGCACCAGCCTGACGAGGTCGTCGAGGGTGAGCAGTCCCGTGTCACCCCCGGCACCGTCGGATCGCCAGCTGGGATGCCAAGTGCCGTAATCCAATTCGCGCAGCTGCGAAAGCGTCATTTCGCTGACCAGACCGCTTCCGGTCGACGTCCGGTCCACCCTGCGGTCATGGACGCAGACCAGATGGCCGTCGCGGGTCAGCCGGACGTCGCATTCGACACCGTCGGCGCCCTCCTGCAGTGCCAACTCGTAGGCAGCAAGGGTGTGCTCGGGACGCTCACCGGACGCGCCACGGTGCGCCACGACGAACGGATGGCCGGCGAGCGCGCCGTCGCCCGAGTTCATAGGTACCTATGCTGCCGGGTTTTGGCCTTCGGACTCAACTTCAGCGGCGTTCTCCGGTTCCGCGTCGGGCTGCTTTTCGGCGCGTGGCCGCGCGTCGGCCCTCGTCCGACCCGTCGTTTCACTCGCCTCGACGATGACCCAGCGCTTCGACGGCTTCTCGACGGGTTGCCGTTCGAACCCGTCGAAGACCTTCATCACCAGCAACAAGGCGGCCAGGGCCAGCAGATACGCCACGGTCGTCGTCACCGTGTTATCGGCGATGGCCTGCGCTTCGGTGGCGAAGCTCGTCGCGATCGACGAAATCGATACCGCGGTGCTGGCGACCCACACCAGCCACCACACCACGATGGGCCTGCGTAACCACGTCAGCCGCTCCTCGACGCCGGCCAGTTCGATGACGAACACCGGCGCCCACGCCAGATTGACCACCGGCACCAGGCTGCCCGCGCGAAGCGCCCACTGCGGCCGCGGATCCGGCTGCCCTCGGTAGGCGTATGCCGCGGCTCTGCGGCCGATGAGCCAGTTCGTCAGCACGACCGCGCTGGCGACGACCATGAACACCGCGATCACGCTGACGCCGACGCCGAGCCACGTCGCGGCACCGGCCACCCACGGGTTCAACAACATGCTCCGGTTGACGATGAGAAGTGCATAGCGCACCAGATGCAGGAACGCCGCAGCGCCGAACACCACCATGGTCGCGATCAGCGTGGCCCGCACCATCCGCGTCGACGGACCCGAGCGCGCCTCGACCTGCTGCTGATCGGTCTGGTCGAAGCGGTCGACAAGCCCCCAGCGCGGGATGAACGCATATCGCGGGGTCGGACCGAGAGGACGGCGACCGCGGCGCCGTGGCGGAGCCGCACCCGGGCGCACGGCGATCCAACGGTAGCCCGCAGGGAGTCTGGGTGGCGTGCGCCCTCCCCTACCTGACGCCTGCGTCCCCAGACCGGCGGTCGGCCTCCACTCCGGGGCAGGATCGGGACCCGACGGCGCCAGCAGCGTTCCGTTGCAGCGCGGGCACCAGTCCCTCCTGCGATCGCGCACGTTCCACCGCGTACCGCACGTGGAACACACCTGAATCATCCGACCAGCCTAGCTAGGGTTGGTCGGAGGCTGTTCAGACGACGCCCGCTCCGCCGTCGTCGGTGATCACCGGACGGCCGGCACCTGCCCACGCGAGCATCCCGCCGCTGACGTTGACCGGTGCATAGCCGTTCTGTGCCAGGTACTGCGCGACGCGCTGCGATCGGCCACCCATCCCGCACACGACGTACAGCGTGGCCGCGGAGTCTATCTCGGCGATGCGGGCCGGTATCTGTCCCATCGGGATGTGGATGGCACCCGGCGCATGGCCGCGCTGCCACTCGTCGTCCTCGCGGACATCGAGCAACACGACCGATTCGTCGAAGGTCTGCGGGACTGTGGCGATATCGGCCTGGGGGACCGCGTCGGCGTCCATGCGTTCATGCTTACACACCGGCCGTGGATCCGCCCTGGGCCAGCAATCCCGGGCTATCCACAGTTTCCACAGGTTCATCCACAAGCGCGTCATCAGCGAAAAGCGAGTCTGAGCCGCTGAATCTGTGCAATGGCCCAAGATCGCTGTGGATAAGCTGGGACCAAATTGACGCGGCAATCAACAGCCGCAGCGAGCCTGAGCGAAATATGTCGCTAGGCTAAGCATCCGTTTTTCGGGGGCTATCAGCTGGTTTGTACCCACGCCTGCACTTTTGAACCTCTTCGGTCCCGATTTCTTCGGAGGGAACAGAAGGGGTTATGATCGCGGTCACAACTTGGCGTTGTGACCGATCTCACTGGGGAGGGTACCGATCGTGCAGGTCAGGAGCTGTTAATGGCGTCGCATCCGATGGGGCCGGGGTCCGCGGTGCCGCCGTCTGAGTGGCACTCGTCCTCGAACATCTACACCCGCGGCCAGTTGATGGCCTGCATGCGTGCCGGCGTGATCGCCTTGGTGTTGTTGGGCGTGCTCGCCCTGATCGTCCTGTACTGACCCTCGAACCCCTGGACACGAGAACGGGCCCGCTCGCAATGAGCAGGCCCGTCGTCGTTTCTCGGTCCACTATGCGGGCGGGTAGACCCCCATGCCCTTGGCCTTCTCGGTCTGCCAGAAGATGTCGGAGATCTCGTCGATTGTCTTGAGCAGCTTCTCGGCGACGGCGACGTCGGTCGACTTCTTCACGTCGCCGGCTCCGTGCACCCCTTCCCAGAAGAGCTGGTGCAGATTCGGGAACTGCTCGAAATGATCCTTGGTGAAGAAGTCGGCCCACAGCACCATCAGGTGATGCTTCACCTCTTCTGCGCGCTGCTCCTTGATGATGATCGCGCGAATCTTGAAGTGTTCGTCGTCGGAGTCGTGGTACTTCTGCAGCGATTTCAGGCACGAGAGCGCCTCGATCTTGGCCTGGGCCGGATCGTATACACCGCAGTACAGGTCGCAGTGGGCATGGGCAGGGGTGGCGTTGTTCATGAGTCGATGCAGCATGGCCCTAACCTACCCTTCGAGGGTGGCGCGCAACCATCCTCTACGGCTATGGCCATTGCGTTTGTTCAGGGTGGTCGAGGACTCGATGCGCCCGACTCTGAGACCCGGCGACGGACTGGTCGGTCTGCGCGGCGGCACACCGCGGACCGGCCAGCTGCGGCTGTTCCGCGACCCGCGCCGGTCTACGCGCTGGCTCGTCAAGCGAGTCGGTGATGTGTACGGAGCGGGGCCGAGCACGATATTCGAAGCCCGGTCGGACAATCCCGAGGCGCCGGGCGCCGTCGACTCCCACGAGCTGGGCTGGGTGCCCGCGGCCGGCTCCTATCGCGTCGTTTACACGATCCGGGCGCCCGGCAACCGCGACCGCTGATTGCGTGTCCACTTGCGCGCCGGTCAGAACCTGCGCATATTGAACTTATCGATCCACGGTGGTGTCGGGGCTATACCGAACAACGGTGGTGCGGAGGCGAGATGGAGATGGGGTCTGGTCGGGCGATCGAGATCGCTCCGTTTCATTCGCGCGGATCTCTCAAAGGTTTCGTGATATCGGGTCGCTGGCCGGATTCCACCAAGGAATGGGCGCAGCTGTTGATGGTTGCGGTGCGGGTGGCATCCCTTCCTGGATTGCTCTCTACCACAACGATTTTCGGTGCACGCGAAGAGCTCCCCGATGAGCCTGAACCCAACACCGTCGGCCTCGTCGTCGCCGAGGGCACAGTCGTCGGCGAATCAGCGATTCCGCCAGGATATTTCGCACAGCACCAGCCGCCGGCCCTGTTGATGCTGCACCCGCCGTCCGAGACCATGCCGTCGCTGCCGGAGTGCTCGGGTGCGGCATCGGGGTGTGTGCTGCTGCCCGGCCTCCCCCATCTCGGTCTGGAGCACCGCGCCGCCTGGGTGGAAGCAGAGGCCGACGGCACCGTGACGTCGATGGTGAGCAGGGTGGGAGTCGATCCGATCAGCCACCCCGACACCGCAATACTGGCCATGCTTCTTGCCGCATAAGGGTTTTCGAAGCTACCTCGATCCGCTTACCTGAACACTCGATTCGGGTACCCGAAACCGTTGTGCGAACTGGCGTGTCGTCACATCCGCCGCTAGTCTCGAGGTAGTCAGCGAAGGGGAGTAGCCCCCAATCGTCGTGTCGACATACTGGCGCAAGCCCGGCCGGCGAACCGCACCCCGTCATCGGGGTGTGGTGGGCGAGACCTTCGACCGAAGTCTGGTCGAAAGGTCTTATCCATGCTCACCGCCATTCTCATCAGCTTCGCCATCGTGTTCGTGGCCGAGCTGGGCGACAAGTCGCAGCTGATCACCATGACCTACGCACTGCGGCATCGATGGTGGGTGGTGTTGTCGGGCGTCGCGATCGCCGCGATGCTTGTGCATGGACTGTCGGTCGCGATCGGGCATTTCCTCGGCCTGACCCTTCCCGCACGGCCGATCGCCTTCGCCGGCGCCATCGCGTTCCTGTTGTTCGCGGTCTGGACGTGGCGGGAGGGCCGCAACAGCGATGAGGATGACGTCCGCGTCGCCGAGCCACGCTTCGTGATCTTCGCGATCGTCTCGTCCTTTGTCCTCGCCGAACTGGGCGACAAGACGATGCTGGCCACGGTCACACTCGCCAGTGACCACAACTGGGCGGGCGTCTGGATCGGCGCCACCGCGGGCATGGTGTTGGCCGACGGCGTCGCCATCGCCGCGGGCGCCCTCCTGCACAAGCGGTTGCCCGCGGGGTTCCTGCACAGCCTGGCCAGTGTGCTGTTCCTGGTGTTCGGCCTGTGGCTGCTCTTCGACAGCGCGCTGGGGTTGCGATGGGTGGCGGTGGCCGTCACGGTGTCGGTTCTCGGGGGGGTCGGCTCCGTCGTGCTGGTTCGGGGTGTCCGGAGGCGGAATTCGGCCCCGGCGGCGGCGGCGGCGCTTGATTCGCCGTAGCGCGCCTTCCCGCAAACTGTCGGCTACTGACGACAGGCACGGTGTCCCGCACCACGAGGCCCTCTCGCTCACACGTGCCGCATGCCGGTGTGCAGCGTCACTGATGTGTTCCGGCAATTTGAATTCGAAATAGCAAACCTTCCGGCGGCGCTGTAGGGCCGTTATAGACGTTGCCGGTGGGGACAATCGGGATTACTGTGGCAATCGGGACCGCAACCCGGGCAAAACCTTCAGGACGGTGTCGATCTTATTTGCCCGACCGCACCATGTAGGCCGCGGATTTTGCGTACCCTAGCGGTGTCGTTACTGGTGGGGGAGGTCCGAGAATGTTCGGGGTGGGTTATCTTTTACCTCGTTTGCACTTGGGTTCTGGCACAACTCTCGCTACGATGATCAGCAAATACGCCGCCAAGAGTTCGCTTGTCTACGCATGTGGAGGTCCTTACCGATGAGCAAAACGTTCGCCGCCCGACTGAACAGACTGTTCGACACGGTCTACCCGCCAGGTCGCGGCCCGCACACTTCTGCTGAGGTGATCGCTGCACTCAAGTCCGAAGGCGTGACCATGTCCGCTCCGTACCTGTCGCAACTCCGCTCCGGCAACCGCACCAACCCGTCCGCAGCGACCATGGCTGCCCTTGCCAACTTCTTCCGGATCAAGCCGGCGTACTTCACCGACGACGAGTACTACGAGAAGCTCGACAAGGAACTGACGTGGCTCGCGAATATGCGCGACGAGGGCGTTCGTCGCATTGCGGCGCGCACGGTCGGTTTGTCCGTCGAGGCCCAGCAGAACATCGTCCAAAAGGTCGATGAGCTGCGTCGCCAGGAGCATTTGGACGATTAGCCTGCCGTAGGTTGCATTACGGCAGCCGGCGAAGTCGTCGCACCATCCCGTTTTCGATCCGGGAGCCCGGATCAGGCGCTCGCGTCGGCCGAACGCACTAGCGTGCGGTACTGCGTCGCAATCTGCAGAATCCACTCGCGGTCCGAGTACACGCTTGGCTGGCGCAACCACCTCAGACCGGGGAATTTCGGGTGCTCGCCCTCCGGAGCGCCTTCACGGCCGGCGTAGATCCACTGTGCGATGGCTTCCGCCTGCTTCTCGGGCGGCACCCGCGGGGGCTCGATCTCGGCATCGTCCCCGCCACTCTCGTTGTCGTCATCGACGTCGCGATGGGGGAGGCAACCCGGGGTGTCGACGAGTTTCCTACTGACATCCGCGGCGGTGGCCTCCAAGAAGAGCGCGTCGGAGATCAACGACATCCGTTCGGCCACCCGGAACGCGAGTGGGCCGCGGGGCCGCTCTCCGATGCCGACGTCCGGATGGCGACGGCCGAGTTCGTCCAACAGTGGCTGGATGACCCTGAGCTCACGACGGGCACCGAACCAGTCCTCCACGCTGGGCAGCAGCGAGCCCGCGGCGACCACCAACATTGCGCAGCCGAGCAGAGTCGCAGCGGCGCCCACCCCGACCGGCCCGGTGTTGCCGACCGCCCGCAGGAAGAAGAAGCCCGATGCCGCCACGATCAGCACGATGCCGATCGTGAACACGAACAGTGCGCGGCCACGGCGGCTGCGGTTGGAATACCGCAGCCCCGCCCACGACACCAGTGTCAGCGCGAGCAGCACGTACAGCAGCGGCAACAGCCAGGGCAGCGAGTTGCCGCCGGAGGCCAGGTTGCGCCGCAGGAATTCCTGGGGCGACATCTCCGGCTGCTGTTCTGCGGAGAAGAAGGTCACCAGACTCACCACGGCGATGACGCCCGCAACGCTGTACTGGGCTATCGCGATCTTGCGAATGGTGGCGGGCTTACGCCCGGATGCGACGGTGGTGATCATCACGCAGCTGCCCGCCGCGCACGCGATCAACGCAACCTGAGACAGGCCCATCGAGATATTTGGCCAACGCAGAGCGGTGTCGATGAGGAGTGTCAGGGGTTCCCAGTTCAGTGCAGCGACCAGCCCGAGGCTTCCCAGGGCGAGGATCATCGCGGTGCTCACCAGAGATTGCTTGTTGACCAGCGCCCATCCGATGCGTAAACCGGTGGCCAATCCGAGCAGACCGGCGATCACCCAGATGATCAACCAAACGCCTCTCCGAGCCGGACCTGGACGATGGAGGCGCGATCGGAGGGCAACCGGCCCAACCGATACAGCAGTAGTGCCGCGAAATCCTCGGCTTCCTGCTCCGCGTCCTCACCGTTGGGTCCCATACAGCCGGTCCGCTGGTTCAGCATGTATCCGATCAGTTCGGAACTGGCCATCTCGGTGTTCTCGAGGGCGGCCTCGACGACCGGCATGCCCTCATGCCCGAGCACCAAGTGTCCGAGTTCGTGTGCGAGGGTGCGGTCCCAGGCCGGCAACCCCTTCTGAATCAAGAACACATCGCGATCGGCGTATTGACGCCACTGCCCGCACACACCAGGTGGCAGATCGGCTGTCTTCAGCTCGATCGGACGTCCCCGGTCCGTGCTAACCGCGTCGAGAAGCCTGGTGAGCGACACCTCCCCGCGTCGCGGAGCGAGGTCCAGTACCGCACCCACGGCGCGGGTGACGCTGCGGCTGGCAGGCATACATCCCCCTTTCGACGAGTCCACTATGCGCTGTTAGGCCCACTGAAGCAGCAGTTCCTCCTCAGTTCAATTCACAAACCTTGCTGCTCCGCCGGTGCGTATCGCATGGCCGGCCTTTGCCTGGCGGTAGCCAACCAATCCGCCAAGTCCGGTGAGAATCAGCATCCCGGCAAGCCCAGGTGCCGCCAACGCCACCACCTGCGATATTCCGGCGCTCCTCAAAGATTCGGCGTAGCCGACCCGGTATGACGCTGGCGGAGTGCCGACGTTCCTGCCCACCTCGGCTGGCGGTGCCTGCCTGCCTGCGGGAGTTTCGGCCGCTGCGCCGCGGGGCGAACTCGGCACCGGCTCCGACGGTAGTCCTCGCGGAGCAGCTCCGCCGGGGAGAGCCAGGGGCGGAGCCACGATGACCGGCAGGGCGATCGGCGCGAGCGGAGTATCCGACACGGTGATGCCAACGCCGGGTTCGGTGTCGATGACGCCCGGTTGCGATGGCGTGTGCTCCGGTAGCAAATGGGTAGGCAGTTGCATCGACGGCACCTCTGGGCGGCCCGACGGCCGACCCGGAATGCCGGCGCCGCCACCGCCACCCTGGGGCGGAGAACCCGGCTCGGGGTCCGGGCCGCCGGGTGGCCACCATGGCCAGCAGTCTTCGGGCTCTTCCTCGGCTGGCGGTTCACCCTCGCCGACGCCTTCTTCGCCTTCTTCGCCCTTGCCTTCTTCGCCGTCGTCGGAATCGCCTCCGACCGGCTTTTCGTCGTCCGGCTTCTGGGGCTTTTGATCGCGGAGCGGTTCACCGCCGGGCTGCCGTTCGCCCGGCTTTCGACCGTTCGGGTTCCGGTCGTCGGGCTTGTCCCCTCGGGTTTCGGCGTCCGTAGATGTCTCGTTGCCGGCACCTTCCTGAGGCCGCGAAGTCGTTCCGTCGTTTTGCCCGGGGTCGGTCTTGCTGTCGTTATCGCCGTCGGCGCCGACGGAGTCGGGCGCCGGGGCGGCATACGCCAGCGTATTGCTGGCACCGCCGACCAACAGCCCAGAAGCCACCAGGCAACTGGCCGCGGCGATGCGAAGACGCCGACCCATGTCAGTACCACCCTTCACACGCTTCGCCACGCGCAAAATTTGCTATCAGTGGATTGTTGCATAGGCACGTTCATCGGTTTGCTGGCGACCGAAGCTGCGCCCTTTGGGACGGGCCCGCGCGGCAAACGCACCGGACGATAGTGTTGTGCGGCACCGACAACGCGACCGGGAGACAGCTGGGATGAGCCTGTTCAAGCGCAAAACCCGCGCCACCCGAAAGGCCGAGGCCCGCGCCATCAAGGCGAAGGCGAAGCTCGAGGCCAAACTGGCGGCGAAGAACGAAGCTCGCCGTATCAAGGCCGCCCACAGAGCGGAAACGAACGCACTCAAGGCACAGCTGAGGGCGCAGCGCGACAGCGATCGTGCCGCGCTCAAGGTCGCCGATATGCAGCTGAAGGCTGCGCGGGAAGGTAAGTTGTTCTCCCCCACCAGGATTCGCCGATTCCTCACCGTCACGAGGCTTCTCGCGCCGGTCGCCGTGCCCCTGGTGTACCGCGCATCGATCGCCGCCCGAGGTTTCGTCGACGAACGGCGCGCGGATCGGTTGGGTGTCCCGCTGAGTCAGCTCGGTCAGTTCTCGGGCCACGGAGCACAACTGTCCGCGCGGATCGCCGGCGCTGAGCAGTCGCTGCGCCTAGTCGCTGAGAAGAAACCCAAGGACGCCGAGACGAAGCAGTTCGTGGCTGCGATCACCGAACGCCTCGGCGATCTGTCGGCCGCTGTCGCCGCAGCCGAGAACATGCCGCTGGCGCAGCGCCGCTCCGCTCACGCCGCGATTGCAAAACAGTTGGACGGCATCGACGCCGACTTGATGGCCCGCCTCGGCCTGGTCTGACGTGCGCACGTCGGCGTCCGGGCCCGTTGACCGCGTCCGCGGCATGACGACGGGCATCAAGCACCTTGTCCTCGTTGTGGTTCTGACGTTCGGGCTTGCAGTGGGAACACTCGGCAATGCGGGTGCCGCTTCGGCGCACGCTGCCCGCATCGCCTCCGACCCGGCCGAGAACGCGTCGCTGTCGCAGTCCCCACCGAGGGTCAGCGCGACCTTCAACGAGGCGATGCAATCCGAGTTCGCGGCGATGACGGTGATCGGCCCCGACGGCAACCTCTGGTCCACCGGCGAGCCGGAGGTCAACGGCGACGTCGTCAGCGTCGGGGTGCGTCCCCTCGGCCCAACGGGCACCTACACCGTGAATTATCGGGCGACGTCGGCCGACGGCCATGTCGTCTCGGGCTCGTGGTCGTTCCAGCTGACGGTGGCAGGTACCGGCGCCTCCGGGCCGCCCGCGTCCGGGGCGCCCGCCGCCGCACCGCCAGCCCCCGCGGCGTCGGGGACTTCCGAGGATGCCGACGCGATTCCGGTGTGGCCCTTCTACGTTGGCGCAATCCTGATCGTCGGTGCCGGTACCTGGTGGGCGGCGCGGCGCCGGACGTGAAGCGTCCTGCGGCGCTGGCCGGCGCAACGCTGGTCGTAGCGGCCGCGTCGCTGGCGGCTTGGGCGCTGGCGTCCCCACAGAGTTCGTTGCCGGTGACGCTGGTGCGAGCGGTCGCCGATTGCGCGGCGGTCGTCTGCCTCGGGCTCGCGGTGGTGCCGATGCTCGACGACGAGCGGTACCGCGGCGAGCTCATCGTGCGCGCCACCAAGCCGTTGTATACCGCCAGTGCCGTATGGCTGACGGTCGAGCTGGGCCGGTTGATCCTGGCGGCCGCGCAAGCCGCCGCGGTCCCGGTCTGGCGGCTCGGTGTACGAACGACCGTCGATTTCGCGCTGGGCACCACGGCGGGGCGGGCGGGCATTCTTGGCGTCGCGGCAGCTGCAGCGCTGTGTATGGCCACGGTCGCGGCTCCGCGGACCGCGCATGTCAACCTCGTGGTGGCCGGTCTCGCCGCGATGGGTTTGACGGCCCGCCTGATCACGGGTCACTTCTTCGAAAGCGCGCTTGGCGGTCTGGCGGTGGCCGTTCACACCCTGGCGGCGGCGCTGTGGTGCGGCGCGCTGGCGGGTGTTGTCCTCACGGTCGAGCATCGCGGTCAGTGGGCCCGGGTGCTGCCGCGGTTTTCCCAGCTGTCGCTGTGGTGTGTGCTGGCGCTGCTGTTCGGCGGCTCGGTGGCGGCGGTTGACCGGGTCTCCTCGCCTGCCGAGTTGTACACCACCGGATACGGCCGGCTGCTGTCGGCGAAGATCGCGGTGGCAGCGGTGTTGGTGCTACTGGGCTGGCGAAACCGCACGATCTGGCTGCCGGCGGCGCGGGCCCACCGAGCCACCGCCGTGGTGTCGCGATCCCGGTCGCTCGCCGAATTGGCGGCGATGGCCGTAGCGCTTGCACTGGCGGCCGGACTGGCCGTCACGGGATAGCGACATACCCGACCTGGCATGATGGGGACCACTGCCGGTTACCACGCTCGTGCCGGACATGCGGACACCAGACACTGCAAAGGAGCAGCCGATGGCAGACCAGCAGGACCGACCAGATGAAGGGCCGCAGTCCACGCCGCCGCCTGGGCCCACGCCGCCGCCAACTGAGTCGACCCCACCCACGCCGGATGCGCAACCGGCGCCCCCCGCAGCCGAGCCACCCGCGGCCGAGCCACCGGTAGCCGGACCATCCGCGACGGAGCCACCACCGCCACCCCCGCCGCCGGCCCCGGCGAAGAAAGCCGCGCCCGCGAAGAAGGCCGCGAAGAAGACTCCGGCAAAGGCCGCGAAGAAAGCCGCGCCCGCGAAGAAGGCCGCGAAGAAGGCACCGGCCAAGAAGGCTCCTCCCAAGAAGGCGCCCGTAGCGCCGAAGCTCGCAGACACCAACGGCGACCTCGCCTCGGCGGCGAAGGAAGCCGCAGCCAAGGCGAAAGCGACAGTCGCCAGCGCGAGCAACCCGGTGTCTGGACCGGTGCCGGTGCCGTTGATCGGACCCGAGCCGTCGCGGCTGCCCATCGCCGCGGCCATCGCGGCAGGTCTGCTGGCCATCCTGGTGGTGTTGATCGTCCGGCGGGGCTCTGACGACAGCTGATTCAACGGACTTGACCCTCACGCGACGTCAGGGTCGATAGTGGCGTTATGGACGCCAAGACCGTCGGCGCAGTAGCCGCACTCACGGCTGTCTCGGTGCGCACCCTGCACCACTACGACCACATCGGTCTGGTGGTGCCCAGCGTCCGCACCGCGGCGGGCTACCGCGGCTATACCGATGCCGACATCGAACGGTTGCACGTGGTGCTGGTGTACCGCTCGGTCGGGCTGTCACTCGAGGACATCCGTGCACTGCTGGACGACGGCGGTACCGACGTGCTCGAACACCTGGAGCGCCAGCACCGGCTGCTGCTTGACCAGGCCGACCGGCTGCAGCACACCATCAAGGCAGTGGAGGAACTGATGAGCGCACACCGCAGCGGTATCCAGCTGACGGCGGAGGAGCAGATCGAGATTTTCGGCACCACGGCATTCAGCGAGGAGTACGCAGCCGAGGCCGAACAGCGTTGGGGCGAGACCGACGCCTGGAAGCAGTCCCAGCAACGGGCCTCGAAGTTCACCAAGCAGGACTGGATCGACATCAAGGCGGAGAACGACGCGCTGTTGCAGGCGCTGGCCGCGGCGAAGCGCGACGGCGTCGAGCCGGGTACCCCGGCGGCCGACGAGTTGGCCACCAGGCACCGCGCGTCGATCGAGCGGTACTACGACTGCAGACGACGAGATGCACCGCTGTCTTGCGGAGATGTATCTGGCCGACGAGCGGTTCACCCGCTACTACGACGACGTCGAGCCGGGGTTAGCTCAGTTCGTCCACGACATCGTGGTCGCTAGCATCGACCGGTGACCATCGAGCCCCGCCCCACCGCTGACCTTGTCGACGACATCGGCGCCGACGTCCGCAGTTGCGATCTGCAATTGCGCCAGTTCGGCGGACGATCCCAGTTCGCCGGCCCGATCACCACGGTGAAGTGCTTTGAGGACAACGCGCTGCTGAAATCTGTTCTGTCCGAGCCGGGTAACGGCGGTGTGCTCGTGATTGACGGCGACGGGTCGTTGCACGCGGCGCTCGTCGGAGATGTCATCGCCGGTCTCGGCGTCGACAACAGCTGGGCTGGGATCATCATCAACGGCGCGGTACGCGATGCCGCGACACTTCGCACGCTCGACATCGGCGTCAAGGCGCTGGGCACCAACCCCCGCAAGAGCACCAAAACCGGTGAGGGCCAACGCGATGTGGCGGTCGAATTCGGCGGTGTACTTTTCGCGCCTGGTGAGATCGCCTACTGCGACGACGACGGAATCGTCGTGGTCACTTCGTGACACCCCGCCGAGTGTGCCGTTTCATACGCGACACGCCGCACTTCGCGCATGAGAACGCACACTCGCAGGCGCAAAGACGCTGACTAGGCCGAAGCCTTCACCGGCGCACGGTGTTTGGTGAACTTCAGCGCATCGTCGCCGACCTTGCCGTTGCGGATCAGGCGCAGATCCAGCAGATAGTTCTGCTTGAGCCGCCATGGCGCAACATGCCCCGCCTTCGGCAGGTAGTCCAGCGCGCGCAGCACGTAGCCGGGCGTGAAATCCATCAGCGGTCGCTCGTCCACGCTATCGCCTGGATGCTGCGGCTCGACGGCGTCATAGCCCTTCGCATCCATGTAATTGAGCACCCGGCAGACGAACTCGGACACCAGGTCGGCCTTCAGCGTCCATGACGCATTGGTGTACCCGATGGTGAACGCCAAGTTCGGCATGTGTGTCAACATCATGCCCTTGTAGGCCATGGTGTCGTTGAGCTCGATCGGCACGCCGTTTCGCTCGATCGTCGCGCCACCGAACAGCTGAAGGTTCAAACCCGTTGCCGTGACGATGATGTCGGCCTGCAGCTCCTCACCGGAGTGCAGCTGGATACCTGTCTTGGTGAACCGCTCGATGGTGTCGGTGACGACGTCAGCCTTGCCCTCGCGGATGGTCTTGAACAGGTCACCGTTCGGCGCAAGGCACAGCCGCTCGTCCCACGGCTTGTAATGCGGCCCGAAGTGCTTCTCGACGTCGTATCCCTCGGGCAGGCGGCGCTGCGCCATCGTCATCAGCGTC
This sequence comes from uncultured Actinomycetota bacterium, assembly GCA_963721195.1. Classification (GTDB taxonomy): domain Bacteria; phylum Actinomycetota; class Actinomycetes; order Mycobacteriales; family Mycobacteriaceae; genus Mycobacterium. The sequence continues at coordinate 44,515 of CAVRIH010000020.1, forward strand.
TTGCGCATGAAGTTCGGGAAACGCCTGCTGATTCGGTACTGCGCCGACTGGAAGAGGATGCTCTTCCATCGGTTGAGTACGTAGGCCGGCTTCTCGGGCAGCGACTTGTTCGTCCGCACAGTGAACGGGTCGACGTCGGGTAGGGCACCGACATAGGTCGGTGACCGCTGCAGCATCGTCACGTGCCCCGCACCCGAATTAGCGAGAGCCGGAATGAGAGTCACCGCGGTGGCACCACTGCCGATCACGACGATCTTCTTACCCGCGTAGTCCAGGTCCTCCGGCCAGTGCTGCGGATGGATGATCATGCCCTCGAAGTCATCGGACCCGGCGAACTCCGGCGTGAAGCCCTGGTCGTAGTTGTAATAGCCGCTGGCCGCGAAGAGGAACGACGCGGTGACCGTCTCCTCTTCACCGCCGCGGTCGACACGAACCGTCCAAAGGTTGTCCTCGTCGGACCAGTCGGCGGCGACAACTCTTGACCCGTACCGGATGTGCTTGTCGATGCCGTACTCGGCGACCGTCTCCTTGAGGTAGGACATGATCGACGGCCCGTCGGCGATGGCCTTTTCCGAGGTCCACGGCTTGAAGCGGAAGCCGAGGGTGAACATGTCGGAGTCCGACCGGATACCCGGGTACTTGAACAGGTCCCAGGTGCCACCGAGATTCTCGCGGCGCTCCAGGATCGCGTAGGTCTTGGTCGGGCAGCGGTCCTGCAGGTGCCAGGCGGCGCTGATGCCGGAGATACCGGCGCCGATGATGACGACGTCAAGGTGTTCGCTCATGGTACCGGAGCGTATCAACGGTGTGTCGAGAGAGTCAACGGTGTGTCGAGAAACTCGACGTCGTGTAAAGTCAGCGCCTGTGACCACCGTCAGCCAAGTCCGCGGCAGCCGTGCCCGGCGCTCATCCCGACCCTCGGGAGACGACCGTGAGCTGGCCATTCTGACCACCACCGAGCGCCTGCTCGAGGTGCGGTCGCTGTCCGAGATCTCCGTCGACGACCTGGCGAGGGGCGCCGGAATCTCGCGTCCGACCTTCTACTTCTACTTCCCATCCAAGGACGCGGTGCTGCTGACTCTGCTCGAACGGGTCATCGCGGAAGCCGACCGCAACGCCGATGAGGCGATGGGTGGTAGGGACGCGTCCGTCGATCCCGCCGGCGTCTGGAAGGCCATCAACGCCCTGTTCAAGACATTTGGTGCGCATCGCGCGGTCACTCTCGCCGGCGCGGACTCGCGCCCGACCAACCCCGAGGTGCGCGTGCTGTGGTCGCGGTTCATGCAGAAATGGATCGACCACACCACGTCGTCGATCCAGGCCGAGCGCGACCGGGGCGCCGCGCCCGAAACCATTCCGGCGGCCGACCTGGCGACGTCGCTGAACCTGATGAACGAGCGGACGATGCTCGCGGCGTTCGCCGACGAGCGGCCCGCTATCGCGCCCGAACAACTCGTGGACACGCTCGCACACATCTGGGTCACCAGCATCTACGGCAACACCCCGCAGTAGTCAGACCCGGATGCGAACATATGTTCGTGTCGGCGCGGCGGTCGGAAGCCACGATCCTGCACGCTGATCTCGATTCGTTCTACGCGTCGGTCGAGCAGCGTGACGACCCTGCGCTGCGCGGCCGGCCGGTGATCGTCGGCGGCGGTGTCGTACTCGCCGCCAGCTACGAGGCCAAGGCCTACGGAGTGCGGACCGCGATGGGCGGCCGCCAGGCACGCGGGTTGTGTCCGCACGCCATCGTCGTACCACCGCGGATGTCTGCGTACTCCGAGGCCAGCGGCGCCGTGTTCGAGGTGTTCAACGACACCTCACCGGTCGTCGAACCGCTGAGCGTGGACGAGGCGTTTCTGGACGTCTCCGGCCTGTTGCGGGTGTCGGGCACGCCCGTGCAGATCGCCGCGCAATTGCGCTCGGCAGTGCGTGACCGGGTGGGCTTACCCATCACCGTCGGCATCGCCAGAACCAAGTTCCTGGCGAAGGTCGCAAGCCAGGAGGCGAAGCCCGACGGACTGCTGCTGGTTCCACCCGACCGTGAACTCGCCTTCCTGCATCCGCTTCCGGTGCGACGGCTGTGGGGGGTCGGTGCCAAGACGGCCGAGAAGCTCAACGCGCACGGCATCGAGACGGTCGCCGATGTCGCGGAACTATCCGAGTCGACCCTGGCGTCCCTCGTCGGCGGGGCGATGGGCTATCGGCTGTTCGCGTTGTCCCGCAACATCGACCGGCGGCGGGTGGTGACGGGCGTGCGCCGCCGCTCCGTCGGCGCGCAGCGCGCGCTTGGCAGGCGCGGCAACACGATGTCCGCAGCCGAGGTCGACGCCGTCGTCATCAACCTCGTCGACCGGATCACCCGCCGCATGCGCAAGGCGGGCCGCACCGGTCGAACTGTGGTGCTGCGCCTGCGATTCGACGACTTCGGCCGCGCGACCCGCGCGCACACCATGCCGCGGGCGACGGCGTCGACCGACGCCATCCTCGACACCGCGCGCTCGCTGGTCGCGGCGGCCGCTCCGCTGATCGCGCAACGCGGCCTGACGCTCGTCGGCTTCGCGGTGTCCAACATCGACCGCCAGGGCGCCCAGCAGTTGGAGCTTCCCTTCGAGGAACACGCTGACGCCATAGCGCTGGACGACGCCGTCGATCAGGTGCGGAAGCGATACGGCAACGCGGCAGTCACACGCGGTGTGCTTCTGGGCCGCGATCCGGGCCTGGAGATGCCGCTGCTACCGGACTAGTTGCACCGAAGCGAAAATAGGTAATCTCACTCAACCGCCGACGCGCGCACCGCGACAGGCTGACACCATGACCACTTTGAATTCGCCTTCGAAGAACACGGCCGCGTTCTTTCTGCAGGCCGGCATCGCATTCGGCGTGAGCCTATTCGGCGCGCTCGGCGGGATTCTCTTCCTGCCACTGGACCTCTGGCAGCGGCTCTTTCTGGCCATGACCGTACTGTTTCTGGTGACGAGCTCGTTCACGCTGGCCAAAGTCATTCGTGACCAGGAGGAAGCCGCCACCATTCGAGTCCGTCTCGACGAGGCTCGTATGGAAAAGCTTCTGGCAGAACATAATCCGTTTACGACGTCCTGACATTGAGGGCGTCGGGTTCTACGAGCGGGCCCAGTCCAACAGCTTCTCGGCCGGCCAGGTGTTGACGATCCGTTCGACGGGCACATCCGCGTCGAGTGCGCGCTGGGCGCCGTAGCCGAGGAATTCGAGTTGACCCGGCGCGTGGGAGTCGGTGTCGATGGAGAACACGCAGCCGATCTCGAGCGCGAGGTTCAGCAGGCGCGTCGGCGGATCGCGGCGCTCGGGCCGCGAGTTGATCTCGACGGCGGTGCCATTGTCGCGGCACGCCGTGAACACCTTCTCGGCATCGAACTTCGATTCGGGTCGGATGCCTCGGCCGCCGGTGACCAATCGCCCGGTGCAGTGGCCCAACACATCGGTGTGCGGATTGGCCACGGCGTTGAGCATGCGCCGGGTCATCGACGGCGCATCCATGGACAGTTTGGAATGCACGCTGGCGACCACGACGTCGAGGCGTTCGAGCAGTTCGTCTTCCTGATCGAGGGCGCCGTCGTCGAGAATGTCGACCTCGATGCCGGTGAGAATGCGCATCGGTGCGACCGTGTCACGGATCTCGTCGATCACGTCGAGTTGCTCGCGCAGCCGCTCGGGTGAGAGCCCGTTGGCGACCCGCAGCCGCGGCGAGTGGTCGGTCAACGCGCAATACTCGTGGCCCAATTCCCTTGCTGCCAGCATCATCTCCTCGATCGGGGCCGAGCCGTCGGACCAGTTCGAGTGCACGTGCAGGTCACCGCGCAGCGCGGAGCGGATGTCGCCGCCGCCGAGATCGGCTGCGTTCGACCGCAATTCGACAAGTACATCGGGTTCGCGACCGGCCCACGCCTGCGCGATGACTTTGGCGGTCTTGGGGCCGACTCCGGGAAGCGACTGCCAGCTGTTGGCCGCGCCGTGGCGCTCCCGCTCGGCATCGGACAGCCCCTCGACGATGTCGGCGGCGTTCCGGTAGGCCATCACTCGGCGGGGATCTTCACGCGCCCGGTCCTTGTAGTACGCAATCTGGCGCAAGGCGGTGACCGGATCCATGGTTTCAGTGTGCCCGGTCAGGGCGCGCGCCACGCAGGGTCCCGACCGGTCATCGCGACGACCCGGTCCAGCACCGGCGCGTCTTCCGCCACGGGAACGGCCGGGCCGAACAATCCCTCGACCGGTCCCTCGGCCGCACTCGCCGTGACGTGCGGCAATACCGCCTCCGCGATGTCGTCGTCGATCTCATACGACTGACCGCTCGCCCGCGCCACGTCCCATCCGTGGATCACGACCTCCGTGAGCGCGACGATGCCGGCCACCTCGCCGGGAAAGTCGAATCCGCCGGCACGCGTCATGCCCTGCCACGCGGCCGGGTCGGCGAATGCCCGCGCCAAGCCGGCCAGCCGATCCGGATATAACGTGCGCCAGTCCTCGTCCAGAGGCTGTGCACCCTCCTTCGGAGGGGTGTCGGTCAGCGGGCCGAAGTCCTTGCGCGCCGCAGCGGCGAACGCCAAAGCGAGGCCACCGATGTGCGCCACCAGTTCGTGGAGGCGCATCTTCTCGCATGGTGTCGACGCGTGTAGTTGGTCGTCGCTCACGTTCGCCACCACGGCGGCCGTGCGCTGGCAGGCCGGAGTCAGATCGATCATGTCTTTACTGACCCTCCCTTCGGCGGCAATTCATCGCTCGCCGAGCTGCTCCGTCGCACCCTGAACGAGAGCAGACACCTGGCTTCGTGCGCCACCGGCGAAGAACAACATCTCGTCGCCCGCCTCCAGCACGTCGTCCGGCTTCGGGAACACGATGCCGCTCTCCCGAATCACGATCGCCAGCACGGTGTTCTCCGGCAACGGCACATCCTGCATCCGCTGACCGACCAACCGATCTCCCTCTGGCAACGTCAGCTTCGCCAGGCTCACCTGACCCTGGCGCAGTTCCATCAACCGGACGACGTGGCCGATGTCGATGGCGCCCTCGATCGCCGCGACCAACGCCGAGGGCGTCGAGACAGCGACGTCGACGCCCCACGCCTCGGTGAACAGCCAGGCATTGCGCATGTCGTTGACCCGCGCCACCACCCGACCCACCCCGAACTCCGTCTTGGCCAGCAGCGACGCCGTCAGGTTCACCTTGTCGTCGCCGGTCGCTGCAATCACCACATCACAGGTCTGCACCCCCGCCTCCTCGAGCGAGGTCAGCTCACAGGCATCGGCCAGCAGCCAGTCCGCATCGGGCACGGTTTGCGGTTCGTAGTGGCGGATGTTGTGTTCGATCAGCAGGATCTTGTGGCCGTACTCGAGCAGTTCCTTGGCGACGGACCTACCGACCGCACCCGCGCCGGCGATGCCGATGCGCATCTTTCGCCGGTCATCGGCGCGGTCGGACGCCTCGGTGGTTCGCCGCCTGAGTCGGAACACCGATTCATAGTCGCACCTGATCACAGCGCTCCGCGGCCATGGTAGGTGTTTTACTGCACGTCAACACCACCAGCAGTCCCGGACGGGGATCAAATGAGCTTGCAGCAGCTGTATCTGGTGCTGCTGGGCGGTGGGCTCGTGCTGTTGGCCAGCATCGCCGTCACCCGGCTAGGCAGCCGGGTGGGGCTGCCCAGCCTGCTGCTGTTCCTCGGCGTCGGCGTCATCGTCGGCGAGGACGGGCTGGGGCTGGACTTCGACAACTACCTGCTCGCCGACCACCTCGGCACCGTCGCGTTGGCGATCATCCTCATCGAGGGTGGCCTGACGACGCGGTTCTCCGATGTCCGCAAGGTCCTGGCGCCCGCGGCTTCGCTGGCCACCGTGGGCGTGGCGGTGTGCATGGCGGTCACCGCCGCGGGTGCACACCTGCTGCTCGGGATGGACTGGCAATTGGCGCTGCTGCTCGGCGCCGTGGTCTCCGTGACCGACGCTGCCGCCGTCTTTTCCGTGCTGCGCGTCGTGCCCTTGCCGCGCCGGGTCGCTGGCCTGCTCGAGGCCGAGTCAGGGTTCAACGATGCTCCGGCCGTCATCCTCGTCCTGATGTTCAGCGTCGTGCCGCTGGAGCTGTCTCTCGTGCATGGGCTCGCCGAATTGGTGTACGAGTTGGTTGTTGGCGCGGCGATCGGGTTGGGCTGCGGATTTCTGGGCTCAATCGCCCTGCGCCGCATTGCTCTTCCCGCATCCGGGCTGTACCCGCTGGCGACCTTCGGTCTCGGCATGGTCGCATTCGCCGCCGCGGGCAGCGCCCACGCCAGCGGATTCCTTGCCGCATATCTGGCCGCCGTCGTGCTCGCCAACACGGGGCTACCCCACCGCTCGGCGACCAGATCTTTCGCGGAGGGACTCGGCTGGCTGGCCCAAATTGGCCTGTTCGTCCTCCTCGGCCTGCTCGTCGATCCGAGCGATCTGGCCGCCGAACTCGTGCCGGGGATCGTCATCGGACTCGTCCTGCTGCTGGTCTCCCGACCGCTGTCGGTGGTGATCTCCCTTGCCGGATTCCGAGTGCCGTGGCGCGAGCAGGTGTTCGTGTCCTGGGCCGGTCTGCGCGGCGCGGTCCCAATCGTGTTGGCGACCTTCCCGATCGTCGGGGGTGTCCCCGACAGCATCCGCCTGTTGAACATCGTGTTCATTCTGGTGGTGGTGTACACCCTGGTTCAGGGTCCTAGCCTGCGGCCGCTCGCCCACCGCCTGGGATTGATTCCCAAGGACGCGACCCGTGAGATCCAGGTGGAGTCGGCTCCGCTGGATGTGCTGGAGGCCGACCTGCTGACGATGACCGTGCAGGAGCCATCCCGGCTGCACAACGTCACGGTTCTCGAGCTGCGACTACCCGATCCCAGCGTGATCACGCTGATCATCCGGGACGGCCATACGTTCGTCCCGCAGCCCGATACCCGCATCGCGATAGGCGACGAGCTGCTGATCGTCACCACCACCAAGACCCGGGCCGCGGCCGAACGCCGACTTCGGGCGGTGAGTCGCCGCGGCAAGCTGGCCTACTGGTTCAACGAATTCGGCGAAGCCGAATAGCAGGCCGAAGCCGACTGACGGCGCCACAGTTCATTGTCAGGAAACGCGACTAGGCTCGCTTTACGTGAGATTCGCATTCAAGACTTCCCCGCAGAACACCACCTGGGCCGACATGCTGGCCGTCTGGCAGGCCGCCGACGACATCGAGGTTTTCGAGTCCGGGCTGGACCTTTGACCACTTCTATCCGATCTTCTCGGACTCCACCGGCCCTTGCCTCGAGGGCTGGGTCACGCTTACGGCGCTCGCCCAGGCGACCAGGCGGCTACGCGTAGGCGTGCTCGTCACGGGAATTCACTACCGTCACCCTGCCGTGCTCGCCAATATGGCTGCCGCACTGGACATCGTCTCCGACGGCCGGCTGGAACTCGGGATCGGCGCCGGCTGGAACGAGGAGGAGTCCGGCGCCTATGGCATCGAACTGGGCTCGATCAAAGAACGCTTCGATCGGTTCGAGGAAGCGTGCGAGGTCCTGACGAGTCTGCTCTCCAAGGAGTCGACGACGTTCGACGGAAAGTTCTATCAGCTCAAGAATGCTCGCAACGAGCCCAAAGGCCCGCAGCAACCGCACCCGCCCATTTGCATCGGCGGCAGTGGCGAGAAGCGCACGCTGAAGATCACCGCCCGTTACGCCCAGCACTGGAACTTCGTTGGCGGGCCGCCGGAGGAATTCGCGCGCAAGCGCGATGTGCTCGCCGGGCACTGCGCGGACATCGGGCGGGACCCCAAGGACATCACGTTGTCGGCCCATGTCCGGCTGGACGAGGAACGCAACTACCCGAAGGTCGTCGAGGAAGCCGGGGCGCTGGCCAAGGAGGGCCTAGACCTGGCGATCATCTACCTGCCGCCGCCGTACGACCCCGCGGTACTCGAGCCGCTCGCCAACGAGATCTCGGCGTCGGGGCTGCTAGACAGCAAATTCAACTGACGGTCACGAAAATATAACGATTCGGCAAAGGGCGGATCACGCGACGATCAGCGGAGCGACCGTCGGGACGGGTGTTCGCTAGACGCCGAAGCGGAGCAGCTCATCGGCGGTGATCAGCCGCTCGGCCTTGGCCGGGAATTCGCGGCACTTCAGGGGATGTCGGAACAGTGACCAGGTGATTCGATTCACCCGTGACCGAGATAGCGGGTTGAGGTACACAGTAGTAACTCCTGCGTCGATACCGATAGCTGCTCGGGGCCTTACCCTAGCGCAATGCCCTCACCAAGTCATTAGATACCGGCGAGTTGGCAAACTGTGCGAGGCGCGCCGAAAAAAGATCTGATGTTTCTGATGTGACTGGTGTTGCACAAGTGACTTGGTCTGTACCTACCGGGATCGTAGAAATACGTCATCGAGCGTGACCGTGCGCAGCTTCCGCGCGCGGATGATGTCGACCAGTTGCCCGTAGACGTTCGTGACCGGCAAGTGATTGAGATGGCCGATGACGATTGCCTGAGGGTTGAAGTAGGCCTCGGCCATCTTCACGATCTCGGACTCGGGAATCACGATCTGGTCCTCCAAGGTCCCGGACCACAACGTGTTGGCCGTATATCCGAGATCGCCTGCCACGGTGTCGACGTGCGCGTTGTGCGCACCGTATGGCGAGCGGAAGTAGGGGCGAACGTCAACGCCGTAGGTCTTCCAGAGGAAATCGTGGTTGTGCCGAAGCTCCTCTGCCACAGCTGCTAACGGCAACTTCGTCAGGTTCGGATGTGACCATGTGTGATTCGCCAGTTGTATCTGCCCGTCGTCGACCAGTGGCCGCAACAGCTCGAGGTGGTCGGTCCACGACGGGTAGATGCCGTTGACGAAGTACGTCAGCCGGACACCGGTGTCCTTGGCGAACTGTGTATACGCCCGCACAACATCGCTGCTCACTCCGTCATCGACCGTCAGAGCGAGCAGATCTCCCTGCCCCGGCAGGCTGCTCAGGACACCGCCGGGCAGTTGGATCCGTGCCGATCTCGGCGGCGGAGGCAGCAACGCAGATGATGTGACCGCCGCACGTTCGGCTGCCTCGGCCACCCGTTGTTGCCCGCCGAAGCCACACCGGCTCAGGCCGACCCCGGAAAGTGTTGCGACGGAAAGGGCCGCGATGAAGTGCCGCCGGCTCAGTTGGGTGCCGGCGTAGGGGAGGCGGTACCGCCCTTGCATCGGAACTACTGTCGCGCGAGCAGGCGCAAATCGCCCTCATTCTGCGGCGTGTCGCGGACTTTTGCGTGTGCCCGCGCAACCTAGCGCTGCGGAACAGCCGTCGGTTTGATCGGCGCGGGAAGCGCGGTCTTGCCCATCAGGTAGCAGTCCACACCGGCCGCCGCGGCGCGCCCCTCCGCGATCGCCCACACGATCAGCGACTGGCCGCGGCCCATGTCTCCGGCAACGAAGACGCCCGGCACGTTCGTGGCGAATTCACTGTCACGCGCCACGTTGCCGCGATCGGTGAACTCGATGCCCAGGTCCGTCAGCAGCCCCTCACGCTCCGGACCGACGAAGCCCATCGCCAACAGCACCAGATCGGCCTCCAGCTCGAAGTCACTGCCTTCGACCTTCTCGAACTTTCCGGCCTTCATCTCGACCTCGTGGCCGCGCAGGTGCGTGACCCGACCGTCGCTGCCTCCGAACTCCTCGGTGTTGACCGAGTAGACGCGCTCGCCGCCTTCCTCATGCGCCGACGACACCCGGAACATCAGCGGGTAGACCGGCCACGGGGTGGAGTCGGCTCGGGTGTCCGGCGGTCGGGGCATGATCTCGAACTGGTGCACGCTCTCGGCGCCCTGGCGGTGCACGGTACCGAGGCAGTCGGCGCCGGTGTCGCCGCCGCCGATGATGATCACCTTCTTGCCCTTGGCATGCAGGGGCGGCAGACCCTCGTCGTCGACGACCGGGTCCCCGTGCTGGACGCGGTTGGCCCACGGCAGGAACTCCATCGCCTGATGGATGCCGTCGAGCTCGCGGCCCGGGATCGGCAGATCGCGCCAGGCGGTCGCACCTCCGGTGAGCACGACGGCGTCGAACTCGGAACGCAACTGCGCAGCCGTGATGTCAACGCCGACGTTCACGCCGGCCTTGAACTCGGTGCCCTCGGCGGCCATCTGGTCGAGACGGCGGTCGATATGGCGCTTCTCCATCTTGAATTCGGGGATGCCATAGCGCAGCAGGCCGCCGATGCGGTCGTCTCGTTCGAAAACGGTCACCGAATGCCCGGCGCGCGTCAGCTGCTGGGCCGCGGCCAGGCCGGCGGGGCCGGATCCGACAACTGCGACCTTCTTGCCGGTCAGTACGTCCGGCGGCAGTGGGACGACCCAGCCCTCGTCGAAGGCCTTGTCGATGATCTCGACCTCGATCTGCTTGATCGTGACCGGATCCTGGTTGATGCCAAGCACGCAGGAGCCTTCGCACGGAGCGGGGCACAGCCGCCCGGTGAACTCAGGGAAGTTGTTGGTGGCGTGCAGCCGCTCGATCGCGTCGCGCCACCGGTCGTTGCGCACCAGGTCGTTCCATTCGGGGATCAGATTCCCCAACGGGCATCCGTTGTGGCAGAACGGAATACCGCAATCCATGCAGCGTGTCGCCTGCTCACGGAGAGTGTCGTGGGAGAAGTCCTCGTAGACCTCTTTCCAGTCGAGAAGCCGCAGCGGGACCGGCCGTCGTGGTGGGGTCTCGCGCTTTGTGTACTTGAGAAAGCCGCGGGGATCAGGCACCGGCGGCCGCCATGATCGCTTCGTCGACGTTCTGGCCGGTGTTCTCGGCGTCGGCGATGGCCTTCAGCACCCGCTTGAAGTCGCGGGGCATCACCTTGGTGAAGTGCTTCACGTTGTTGTTCCAGTCGCTCAAAATGCGCTGTCCGACAGCGGAATCAGTGGCGTCGACATGGGCTTGAACCATGCCCTGCAGCCATTCGAGGTCCTCGCCATCGAGTTCTTCGAGTTCCACCATCTCCGGATTGAGGTTTTCCGGCAAGCGAGCCGTCCGGGTCATAGACATAGGCGATGCCCCCGGACATGCCCGCCGCGAAGTTGCGGCCAGTCGGGCCGAGGATCGCGATCTTGCCGCCGGTCATGTACTCGCAACCGTGGTCGCCGACACCCTCGACCACCGCGTGGGCGCCGGAGTTACGCACCGCGAACCGCTCGCCCACCTGACCGCGGATGAACGCCTGGCCGCTGGTGGCGCCGAACAGGATGACGTTGCCCGCGATGATGTTGTCCTCGGCGACGTAGTCGGCCGGTGCGTCGTCCGACGGCCGCACCACGATCCGCCCGCCCGACAGTCCCTTGCCGACGTAGTCGTTGGCGTCTCCGTACACGCGCAACGTGATGCCCTTGGGCACGAAGGCACCGAAGCTGTTGCCCGCCGAGCCGTCGAACGTGATGTCGATGGTGCCGTCCGCAAGCCCCTTGCCGCCATAGGCCTTCGTCACCTCATGACCGAGCATCGTTCCGACGGTGCGGTTGACGTTGGCGATCGTTGTCGAAAAGCGGACGGGTGAACCGGAATCCAACGCTTCGCGGCACATCACGATCAGTTGCTGGTCCAGCGCCTTGTCCAGCCCGTGGTCCTGGCGCGAACTGCAGTAGAGGTCCTGGTTCATGAACGCCGACTCGGGCTCGTGCAAGACCGGCGCCAGGTCCAGCTTGTAGGCCTTCCAGTGCTCGGCGGCCTTGGCGGTGTCCAGCACGCCGACCTGGCCGACCATCTCGTTGACGGTCCGGAAGCCCAGCTGCGCCATCATCTCCCGAACCTCTTCGGCGATGAACATGAAGAAGTTCTCGACGAACTCGGGCTTACCGTTGAACCGCTGGCGCAGCACCGGATTCTGGGTCGCCACACCGACGGGACAGGTGTCGAGGTGGCAGACACGCATCATGATGCAGCCCGACACCACCAAAGGCGCGGTGGCAAACCCGAACTCCTCGGCGCCGAGCAGCGCGGCGACGACCACATCGCGGCCCGTCTTCAGCTGACCGTCGACCTGCACGACGATGCGATCGCGAAGACCGTTGAGCAGCAACGTCTGCTGAGTTTCGGCGAGACCGAGCTCCCACGGCGCGCCCGCGTGCTTCATCGACGTCAGCGGCGTCGCGCCGGTGCCGCCGTCATGTCCGGAGATCAGCACGACGTCGGCGTGCGCCTTCGACACACCCGCTGCCACGGTGCCGACACCGTTCTCGCTCACCAGCTTCACATGCACCCGCGCCTGCGGGTTGGAGTTCTTCAGGTCGTGGATCAGCTGCGCAAGATCCTCGATCGAGTAGATGTCGTGGTGCGGCGGCGGGGAGATCAGTCCGACCCCCGGCGTCGAGTGCCGCACCTCGGCGACCCACGGATACACCTTGTTACCCGGAAGCTGGCCGCCCTCACCGGGTTTGGCGCCCTGGGCCATCTTGATCTGGATGTCCGTGCAGTTGGTCAGATAATGGCTGGTGACCCCGAACCGGCCGGACGCCACCTGCTTGATCGCGCTGCGGCGCCAGTCGCCGTTCTCGTCACGGTCGAAGCGACCTACGTGTTCGCCACCCTCCCCACAGTTCGACCGTCCGCCAAGGCGGTTCATCGCAATCGCGAGTGTCTCGTGGGCTTCGGCGGAGATCGATCCGTAGCTCATCGCACCGGTGGAGAACCGCTTGACGATCTCGCTGGCGGGCTCGACCTCGTCGAGCGGCACGGGCGCGCGCTCACCTTCCTTGAACTTCAGCAGACCGCGTAGCGAGGCCATCCGCTCGCTCTGATCGTCGACCAGCTGGGTGTACTCCTTGAAGATCGAGTACTGACCGGTGCGGGTCGAATGCTGCAGTTTGAACACGGTGTCCGGGTTGAAGAGGTGGTACTCGCCCTCGCGGCGCCACTGGTACTCGCCGCCGACCTCGAGCTCTCGGTGTGCCCACTCATCGGGGCGATCCAGATACGCCAGCGCATGCCGGGCGGCGACGTCGCCGGCGATGTCGTCGAGGTCGATGCCACCGACCGGACACGTCAACCCGGTGAAGTACTCCTCGAGGAGCGGTTGGCTGATGCCGATGGCCTGGAACAACTGCGCACCGGTGTAGGAGGCCAGTGTGGAGATGCCCATCTTGGACATCACCTTCAGCACGCCCTTGCCGGCCGCCTTCACATAGTTGGCCTTGGCCTGGTCGCTGGAGATGCCCGCGATCACGCCACGGTCGACCATGTCCTCGATCGACTCGAACGCCATGTAGGGGTTGATGGCGGCGGCGCCGAACCCGACCAGGCACGCCATGTGGTGGACCTCGCGGGCGTCGCCCGCCTCGACGACGAGCCCGACCTGGGTGCGGGTCCGGTCGCGAACGAGGTGGTGGTGCACGGCAGAGACGCTCAACAGCGACGGGATCGGCGCCATCTGCTCGTTGGACTCACGGTCGGAAAGCACGATGATGCGCGCACCGTCACGGATGGCGGCCGACACCTTCGCGCGGACGTTGTCGAGCGCCTCCCGCAGGCCCTGCCCGCCACGATTCACCGGGTAGAGACATCGGATGACGGCCGCGCGCAGACCGTGCTTGTGGCCGCGGATCTCGTGGTCGGGGTCGACGCAGATCAGCTTCGACAGTTCGGCGTTGCGCAGGATGGGCTGGGGCAGCACGATCTGCCGGCACGAGTCCGCGTTCGGATTGAGCAGGTCGCCCTCCGGGCCGACGGTGCCCTGCAGGCTGGTCACGACCTCTTCGCGTATTGCATCCAGCGGCGGGTTGGTGACCTGAGCGAACAGCTGCTGGAAGTAGTCGTAGAGCATCCGCGGCCGCTGAGACAGCACTGCCACCGGGGTATCGGTGCCCATCGAGCCCAGCGGCTCGGCTCCGGTGCGCGCCATCGGGGCGACGAGCAGGTTCAGCTCTTCGTAGGTGTAGCCGAAAGCTTGCTGGCGCAACACGACCCGGTGATGAGGCATCCGCACGTAGTCGCCGGCCGGCAGGTCCTCGATCTTGAAGAGTCCGGCGTCCAGCCACTCCTGGTAAGGGCGCTCCGCGGCGAGTTCGGCCTTGATCTCCTCGTCGTCGACGATGCGGCCCTGCGCGGTGTCGACCAGGAACATGCGGCCGGGCTGCAGGCGCATCTTCTTCACGACGGTCGACGGGTCGAGGTTCAGCACACCGGCCTCGGACGCCATCACCACCAGACCGTCCTTGGTGACCCAGATGCGCGACGGACGCAGCCCGTTGCGGTCCAGCACCGCGCCGATCACGGTGCCGTCGGTGAATGTCATCGACGCCGGGCCGTCCCACGGCTCCATCAGCGATGCGTGGTACTCGTAAAAGGCGCGACGGGCCGGATCCATCGACTCGTTGCGCTCCCAGGCTTCGGGAATCATCATCAGCACGGCATGCGGAAGGCTGCGGCCGCCGAGGTGCAGCAACTCGAGCACCTCGTCGAAGCGGGCGGTGTCCGAAGCGCCGGGCGTACACACCGGGACGATCTTGTCGAGGTTCTGTGCGCCGAACACATCCGTGTTGATCAGCGCCTCACGTGCCCGCATCCAGTTCTCGTTGCCCGTGACGGTGTTGATCTCACCGTTGTGGGCGATGCGCCGGAACGGGTGGGCCAGCGGCCACGAGGGGAACGTGTTGGTCGAGAACCGCGAGTGCACGATGCCCAGTGCGCTGGTGAGCCGATCGTCTTGCAGATCGAGATAGAACGCCTTGAGCTGCGGCGTGGTCAGCATGCCCTTGTATACGAAGGTCTGCCCGGAAAGGCTTGGGAAATAGACGGTTTCGCGACCGGGGCCGTCCTGTCCGGGGCCCTTCGTGCCCAGTTCGTGCTCGGCACGCTTGCGCACCACATAGGCACGGCGCTCCAGTTCCATTCCCGAGGCGCCGGCGATGAACACCTGCCGGAACGTGGGCATGGCATCGCGCGCGAGCGCGCCGAGCGACGACTCGTCGGTGGGCACCTCGCGCCAGCCGAGCACGGCCAGGCCCTCGGCCTCGGCGATCTTCTCGACGGCTTCACACGCAGTGGCCGCGTCCTTGGAGGACTGCGGCAGGAATGCGATACCGGTCGCGTAACTGCCCGGTTCGGGCAGGTCGAAGTCGACCATCGCCTGAAGAAAGTCGTGGGGGACCTGGAGCAGGATGCCGGCACCGTCGCCGGTGTTGGGTTCGGCACCCTGGGCACCGCGGTGTTCGAGGTTCACCAGGGCGGTGATGGCGGCATCGACGATCTCGCGGCTGCGGCGACCGTGCATGTCCGCGACCATGGCCACGCCGCACGCGTCATGCTCAAACGCGGGGTTGTACAGCCCTTGACTGCTGGGCGCCATTCCCACCTACCCTTTTCCGCACGGCTAACGAAGATTCCGCTGGCCAACCATCGATGACGGCTTCTGGCCGTTTCGGCGAGGGCGGTTCCTTCGTGCAGCACTGAACGACGGCCCAATTCCCACTCGCCACAAGTGGACAAAACGATATGACAAACTGGGCGTGACATGCCAACTTAGGCCCACCTAACTACGCGTTTCAGTAGTTCTCACGGTGCCGGCGAATCGGACGGCGTAGGGCATCGAAATGCGCTGCCTTCGTTGGTATTTCGACCACACGTCTCACCGAGAGCCGCAATGCGAAGCACGCCACACTTCGGGGCCCCTCCTCTCTTGTATTTGCTGAAATGTTAAACCAGGGCATTACCCAGCATTGACTGGATTAAACAAGTTTGCACAAAGCCTAGCCAGATTCTTAGAGAACGGCCCCCACGCTCGCCTCGGGCCGCAGGTCCAGCCTGCGCAGCAGTTGCGCGTTGGCCGCCACCACCACAGTCGAGACCGACATCAAGATCGCGCCCACCGACATCGGCAGCACAAGGCCGATCGGCGCCAGCACGCCGGCCGCGAGCGGCACCGAGATCAGGTTGTATCCCGCTGCCCACCAAAGATTCTGCTTCATCTTGCGGTAGGTCGCCTTGGACAACACGATCACCGAGAGCACCGACCGTGGGTCCGAGCTTGCAAGGACCACGCCTGCCGACGCGATCGCCACGTCGGTGCCCGCGCCGATCGCGATCCCGACATCGGCCTGTGCCAGGGCCGGGGCATCATTGACGCCGTCCCCGACGAACGCCACCTTGAGCCCCTCCTGCTGAAGCTCGGCGACCTTCGCTGCCTTTTCCCCGGGTCGAACGCCCGCGAACACCCTGTCGATGCCCAGGTCGTCGGCCACCGCACGCGCCACCGACTCCGCGTCGCCTGTGATCATCACCACCTCGATGCCCAGCTTGTGCAGCGCGTCGACGGCCTGGAGAGACTCCGGACGCACCTCGTCGGCCAGCTTGAGTGCCCCGATCACCTCGCCGTCGACCAGCACGTGCAGCACGATCGCCCCCTCATCGCGCCACGGACTCACCGCGGGCAGCTCGCCCTGACCCGCCTCGTCCAGCAGCCGGGGGCCGCCGACCCGGACCCGGTGTCCGTCCACCTTCGCCTCGACCCCGACCGCGGGTGACGAACTGAAGTCCGACGACCGCGGAACCAACAGCCCGCGCCTGCGGGCGGCCTCGACGATCGCGCGGGCCAGGGGGTGCTCGGAGTCGCTCTCCGCGGCTGCGGCTAGTGCCAGCACCTCGTCCTCGTCGCGGCTCGCCGTCGCGATTGCCGTGACCGTCGGCTCACCCTTGGTCAACGTCCCCGTCTTGTCGAACAACACCGCGCCGACGGTGCGCATGCTCTCCAGCGCGAGCCGGTCCTTGATCAGGACACCGCCACGGGCGGCGCGCTCGGTGGCGATCGACACCACCAGGGGGATCGCCAGGCCCAGCGCGTGCGGGCAGGCGATCACCAGCACCGTGATGGTGCGCACCACCGACTCGTCAGGCTGACCGAGCAGGCCCCATACGACGGCGGTGATGATCGCGGCGCCCAGCGCGAACCAGAACAGCCAGCCCGCAGCCCTGTCCGCCAGCCGCTGCGCCCGCGACGACGAGTTCTGCGCCTCGGTCACCAGGCGCTGTATTCCGGCCAGTGCGGTGTCGTCGCCGGCGGCGGTCACCGTGACGCGCAGGCCGGAGTCGGTGGCGACGGTGCCCGCGACCACCGGATCGCCGACACCTCTGCGCACCGGACGGGACTCACCGGTCACCATCGACTCGTCGACGTCCGCCGATCCGTCGACGATCTCGCCGTCGGCGGGAACACTGCCACCGGGTCGCACGATCACCACGTCGCCGACGCGTAGTTCCGACGGCGGGACCGTCTCCGTGACGTCACCGACCAGGCGCTCGGCCTCATCGGGCAGCAGCGCCGCAAGCGAGTCCAACGCCGAGGTCGTCTGCGCCAGCGATCGCATCTCGATCCAGTGGCCGAGCAGCATGATCACGATCAGCAGCGCCAGCTCCCACCAGAAGTCCAGCTGATGGTGCAACAGGCCCAGGCTGGCACCCCACGACGACACGAAGGCCACCGTGATGGCCAGCCCGATCAGCAGCATCATTCCCGGTGCGCGCGAACGGATCTCGCTGACCGCACCGGTCAGGAACGGCCGACCACCCCACGCGTACATCACCGTGCCAAGCACCGGGGAAACCCACTGCGCGCCGGGGATCGCGGGCACCGAGTAGCCAAGGATCATGGCGAACATTCCCGACAGCGCCACCGTCGGAACGGCCAGCACGAGCATCACCCAGAAGAGGCGCCGGAATGCCGCGACGTGTCCGCCGTGTCCGTGTCCGTCGTGCCCGCCGTGCGCTTCATGACCCGCGGACGCCTGATGCTGGGTGTGGACTACCTCGGTCATGGCGTCGACTATATACCCCTAGGGGGTATATAGCTAGGGTCGCCCATCGTCGCGCACCGCCTACTGATTTCGCCCAGATCCACGTTTCGCAGCGAAAATTCGAGTAGACGGCTGCAGCACGTCGATTTCGACGCAAGCATGTGGCGATGACCTCCGCAACCAGGACATCCACACCCAGCCTCCACGCCACCTCGTTGACCGACGGCGACGTCGTCGAGCAGAACGACCTCGGGTCGATCACGCGGGTGACCGCCGACACCTTCCCGATCCTGTCAGGCATGTCGATCAAGCGGATCGTCGTCAACCCCGGCGCGATGCGCACACCGCACTGGCATGCCAACTGCAACGAGCTCACCTATTGCATATCGGGCACCTCGCTGGTATCGGTGCTCGACAGCTACAGCAGATTCTCCAGCTTCACCGTCGGGGCCGGCGAGATGTTCCACATCGACTCGGGTTCACTGCATCACATCGAGAACGTCGGCGAAGAACCCGCCGAGTTCATCCTCGCGTTCCGCAGTGAACGGCCCGAAGACTTCGGTCTGGCAGCGTCTTTCGGTGCTATGACGGACGCAGTGCTCGGCAACACCTACGACCTGCCCGCCGCCGACTTCGCCACGATGCGCCGGGATACCTCGGACCGAAAGTTCGCCGCACGCGCAGGAGATCCCGACGTTCCGTCGACTGCACGATTCGACGATCCACACAAGTTCGCCGTCGAGGCGCAGAGTCCGGCCATCGGCGTCGCGGTCGGCTCGGCGCGGCTGGCGCGGGCACAGTACTGGCCCGCGCTGAAGGATCTGTCGATGTACTCGCTGCGTATCCGCGAAGACGGTATGCGCGAACCGCACTGGCATCCCATCACCGCCGAAATGGGCTATGTGCACAAGGGTTCCGGACGGATGACCGTGATGGACCCCGACGGCTCGGTCGACACCTACTACCTCAAGGAGGGCGATGTCTACTTCATCCCGCGCGCCTACCCACACCATATCGAGGTGGTCGATGCCCCCGACATTCACTTCGCGATCTTCTTCGACCAACCCATGCCGGGCGACATCGGTTACCGCGCGTCGGCGAGCGCCTACTCCCGGGAAGTGCTTGCCGCGACGTTCAACATGCACATCGACGACCTGCCCGCCTTCCCGTTCACCAAGACCGACCCGCTGATCGTCAACCGCTGCAATCCCGTTGATCCGGTCGGCGAAGGTTAGATCACGCCACAGTCGCGTTGATTTCCATCGCGGCACGATTTGGACACAGCCCGCCGCGCTCGCCTGAACCCGTGTCACCCTCACCGCACGGCGTCACACCAACGAAGGAGTCACGCATGCGCGAGCCGACAATGCTGCACCGACTGGCAGCAGAGTTCATCGGAACTTTCTGGCTTGTCCTCGGCGGCTGCGGCAGCGCAGTGTTCGCCGCCAAATTCGCCTCCGCAGACGGGGTGTCGCTCGGCATCGGGTTTCTCGGTGTCGCGCTCGCCTTCGGCCTGACCGTGCTCACCGGCGTATATGCCTTCGGGACGATATCCGGCGGCCACTTCAACCCCGCGGTCACGCTCGGTGCCGCGCTGGCACGCCGCGTGGAGTGGAAGGCGCTGCCCGCGTACTGGGTAACCCAGGTCGTCGGCGGAGTGGTGGCCGGCGCGGTCATCTACATCATCGCCAAAGGCCAGGATGGCTGGACAGCCACCGGCAACATGGCCGCCAACGGTTTCGGCGAGCACTCGCCGGGTGGCTACTCGCTTGTCGCAGTCCTCATCACCGAGGTGCTCCTGACCGGCATCTTCCTGTTGGTCATTCTCGGGTCCACCGACGATCGGGCGCCAAAGGGCTTCGCGGGCTTGTCAATCGGCTTCACGCTCACGCTGATTCACCTCATCTCGATCCCGATATCGAACACGTCGGTCAACCCGGCGCGGTCCACCGCCGTCGCGTTCTTCAACGGCGACGGCGCACCGATGCAGCTCTGGGCATTCTGGCTGGCGCCTTTGGTTGGCGCGGCCATCGCCGGTATTGCCTACCCGTTCCTGTTCGGTTCGCACGAGGAACTGGCCGACCGCCCGGTACGGGACGACGCGCTGGAGGACACGGCCACTACTTGACGGGCGCCTTCTTCTTCGCCTTGTTGGCGGCGGACTTCTCGGTCCGGGCGCCCTTGTTGGCCAGCTGCCCGCCGGCGTTCTCCAGGTGCGCACGGACGAACCACTGGAACTTCTCCAGCTCACCAGCCTGGGTGATGAACATGTCCTGAGACACCAGATCGAGGTCCTCGAGACGATCGATTCCCTTGCGGGTGTCTTCGATCACGCCGGTGTAGACCAGATCCAGCGCCGCGAGATGCGCCTGCACCGTGTCACGTTCGACCGAGTAGTCGTCCCAGGTGCGGTCGTTGATGATCGCACCGGGTGTGCCCTTGGGGGAGGTACCGAGCGCCGCGATGCGTTCGGCGACGTCGTCGGCGTATCCGCGGACGAGTTCGACCTGTGGGTCGATCATCTCGTGTACGCCGATGAAGTTCGGTCCTACGACATTCCAGTGCACGTGCTTGAGCGTCAGGTGCAAGTCGTTGTACCTGCTGAGCGCCTTCTGCAGGATTTCGGCAACTTCAGCGCCCTGCTTGTCTGAAAGTCCGGGAATGGTGAACGCGGTCATCGAGAACTCCTTACGCATTGTCGACCGTTCCGCGACGTGTACCCGCCTCACTTGGCCGGTAACCGCCGACGAAACGCGCGTCACATATCGGCGAGTCTCGGGATCGCCTGCCTCGGACCGAACCGCGGATTGGCCGCCAGACCACTGACTTCCAGCAAGCGAACCGCCCGGTGGCGGTGCGGACGAATCGGCTCGAGAAGCTCGACCATCGCGGGGTCGTCGATCGGATGCCCCAGCAGGCTCCAGCCGACGACCTTGGCCAGGTGGAAGTCGCCGACCGACAACGCGTCGGCGTCCCCGAACGCGCGCTGGGCGGTCTCGGCTGCCGTCCACTCCCCGACGCCGGGCAGTGACATCAGCGCGGCACGGGCCTGCTCAGCCGGGCGGCCGGCCAGGCGTTCCAGCGACTCGGCTCGCTGTGCGCAGCCCACGATCGTGCGCGCACGGCCGGGGTCGACATTCGCGAGGTGGAACTCCCACGACGGGATGCGCCGCCACACCTCGCCGGGCGGTGGCACCCGCATATGCGCGGGTGCCGGTCCTGGCGCCGGTGATCCATACTTCGTGACGAGCGAGCGCCACGCCCGTCGAGCGTCCTTGCCGTACACCCGTTGTTCGAGGACCGCCGGGATGAGCGCTTCCAGCACCCGGTTGGTCCGGCCCAGCCGTAGGTGCGGAACGCGCCGATGCGCGACGGCGATGGTCGGCTCAGCCGGAAGAAAGCCCGATGAGTCGTCGTCGCATCCGAGCTGAGCCGGCAGGGATTCGGTGAATTCCGTTGCGCCGCTGCCCCATGCCTCGCAGTCGACGGTGCCGGGGGCGGATTTCGTGATGCGGGCGGTGACCGGCCCGCTGCGCATGATGCTGGTGCGCCAGATCGCGCCGTCCTCGGCGTCGTGATAGCAGGGATCGGCGCGGCCGCGGCGCAGTGGCGACAACGTCAGTCCCGGGCTGGCCGGCCCACCGAACTCGACGCTGACACAGCTGTACACCGCATCAGGCTATGCGACGGTGACGTCCGCCTTGTCCGGATAGAACGCCACATGACCGGCGATCGCGGCCACCGCGGGATACGGCGCCTCGTATGTCCAGATCACGTCCTCGACGGTGTCTCCGGATCCGGTCACGACGTGGAAGTAACTCGCCTCGCCCTTGAACGGGCAGTAAGTCTCGGTGCCACTGTCGCGTAGCGCGGACTGCACCACATCATCCCTCGGGATGTACTGCACAGCGGGATACGTCGACTCCTGCAGAGTCAGGGCATTGTCGGTGTCAGCCACGACCTCGCCGTTGACGCGAACGGTGACGTGCTTGCCGGTCGGTTCGACGGTGATCGGGTGTGTGTCTGACGGCTGGAGTACGGGTCGATCGCTCATGAACAAACCAACGTGGCAGTACCGCTCAGGATTCCTTCACGGCTGGCTACGATCGCGAAATGACTGAACGCGGTCCCGCCTCGGCAGAGGCTTCGACTGACATTGCGGCCGACCCGGCAGCGGTATACGCGCTGATCACCGACCTTCCCACGCTCGCCGAGCTGGCCGAGGAGGCCAACATGATGGAGTGGCACCAGGGCGATTGCGTCGCCCCCGGAGCCGTCTTCAAGGGCCACAACCGGCATCGCAACAAGAAGTGGACCACCACCTGCACCGTCACCGACGCCGAGCCGGGACGGACGTTCGCATTCAACGTGAAGAGCCTGGTCGTCCCTGTCGCGCACTGGCGCTACGACATCACCCCCAGAGGCAGCGGCTGCACGGTCACCGAGCGCACCTGGGACAAGCGGCCCGGGTGGTTCCGCACGCCTGCGGGCATCGCGACCGGCGTCCGTGACCGCGCCTCGGCCAACGCCGAACACATCAAGCTCACCTTGGCGCGGCTGAAGGAGAGGGCCGAGGGCAACGGCGGAGCCGCACCGGCGGCGACATCAAACTAAGGCCGGCCGGCGATCCAGTCGGCGACGACGGCGATCGGTGACGTCGTCCTACGCCCACGCGACTCGTGCCAGTCGGCGGCCTTGTAGGCGAGATACATTCCGCGCACACCCAGCCACCGCAATGGCTCAGGTTCCCAGTCTCGCGATTGGTGCCCGACCCACGGCAGCTCGGTGAGGGGCGTCTTCCGTCTGAGTACCAGGTCGGTCAGGGTTCGCCCGGCCAGGTTGGTGGCTGTGACACCGTGCCCGACGTAACCACCGGCCGCGCCCAAACCCGTTGCCCTATCGAATGTTACGCATGCCTCCCAGTCCCGCGGGACGGCAAGCACACCACACCACGCATGCGCGACGGGAATGTCGCGGGTCTGCGGCAGAGCCGAGCGCAGCACTGCGGTGAGATGTGTGATGGTGCGCTCGGGCACCTGCCCGTCGACATCGGTGCGTGAACCGAAGCGATAGGGCACGCTCCGGCCGCCGATGGCGATGCGGTCGTCCACTGTGCGCTGGGCGTAGAAGAAGCCGTGCGCGGTGTCGCCAAGCGTCTCGCGGCCCTCCCAGCCGATCGTCTCCCAAATGTCTTGGGGGATCGGCTCTGTCGCGATCATCGAACTGTTCATGGGAAGCCAGCGTCGCTTCAGCCCCGGCAGCGAGGCGGTGAAGCCTTCGGTGGCGCGCAGCACGACGGGTGCGCTGACCGAACCCAGCGTGGTCCTGGCCCGCCCCGCGCGGATCTCACTGACCGGTGACCTCTCGTAGATGTCGACGCCGAGCCCTTCGACGGTATCGGCCAGTCCGCGTACGAGCTGGGCCGGCTGTATCCGCGCGCAATGCGGGTTGTGATAGGCCGACACCACGCCGTCGAGCTTAATGCGTTGTGCCGACTCGTCTTTCGTCAGCGCGGCGATGCCGTCGACCTTCCAGGAGCGTTCTTCTTCGACTTCGGCGGCGAGCCTCGACGCCTGGGCGCGATTGCGCGCCACGTGAAGTGTTCCGCCCTTGACGATGCCCGCGTCGATGCCTTCGCGGCCGGTGACGTCGATGACCTCGTCGACAGTGTCGTTGAGGGCCTGCTGCCAGGCCAGCACGCGATCGCGTCCGTACAGCTTCGCCATCCGGTGGCGGTCGCCGGGCACCAGCCCCGACAGCCACCCTCCGTTGCGGCCCGAGGCGCCGAACCCGGCGAACCGGCCCTCCAGCACGACGATGCGCAGCGAGGGGTCGGCGCGCTTCAGGTAGTACGCCGTCCACAGCCCGGTGTAACCGGCGCCGACGATGCACACGTCGGCGTCACGGTCGCCAGGCAGCGGGGCACGGACATCCGGAAGTTCGGTGTACCAGCTGGAGATGCGACCGTTGACGGGACAAGCTTTTGGCACCGTCCGATTCTGGCAGGACGCGCCGGTGGTGTAATCGGGAGATGACCGGTCTTGACCGCACCGGCGCGGTTTTCGTGTTGACACTCGGGCAGGACGAAAACCGCTTCCACCCCGATCGACTGACGGACATCAACGCCGCGCTCGACGAGGTCGAGGCGGCGGACGGCGCCAGGGCCGTGGTCACAACGGGTGCCGGCAAGTTCTACTCCAATGGGCTGGACCTCGATTTCATGGCCGCGAATCCGGACGCGTCCGAGGCCAACCTGGCCGACGTCCATGCGTTGTTCGCCCGAGTCCTGGCGTTTCCCGCGCCGATCGTCGCCGCGGTACAGGGCCACGCCTTTGCCGCAGGCGCGATGTTGGCGCTGGCTCACGACCAGATCGTCATGCGAGCCGATCGCGGCTACTTCTGTCTGCCCGAGGTCGACCTGGGAATTCCGTTCACCGCGGGGATGAATTCGCTGATCCGCTCCCGGCTGCCGATCGCGACCGCTCACGAGGCGATGACGACCGCGCGCCGCTATGGGGGCGAGGACGCCAGGGCGGCGGGCATCGTCGCCGAGACCGCAGGCGAAGGCGAGGTGCTCGACATCGCGGTCGCTCGGGCCGAGGCGCTCGCCCCGAAAGCGGGCGCGGTGTTCGGGGCGATCAAGGCGCGGCTCTACGCCGAGGTGATCGCCGAGCTGAAGGCCGTCTAGCCGACCGCGGCGCGTTTTTGCACCGGCGGCTGTGATTGCGGCCCGTCGCACAGCCCTTGGTGCAATATCGACGCGATCAACACCTAAGCCGCAGGTGATGGCAGCCATGTGTGCCGTCCCCCGATTGGGGGACCGCGGATTCAACCCGTGCACAGCCCGATCACCCGACAGAACCTTGGGTCTCTGTCCGGCATCGTGGTGTCTGAAAGCCCCGCGGACACAGGAGAAGCCAAATGCACGTCTTCACGCGCTACATCGCCACCTACATCGTCGTTCCCGCCGGATTGATCGGTGCGTTCGCGCTGGGAACGGCGAGCAACGCCGAGGCCGCGCCGGTGCACAACGACTGGCGACCGGGCATCGTCGCCGCTCCGACCGTCACGGCGCCACCCGCCGCGGGGCCTGCGACCAGCCACAGCACGCGTCGCCATTCGCTCCAGAACGCGTGGCAGTAAGCCCGCGCTCAGAACGCGTGGCGGTGGAATTGGTGTCCGAAGCCCCTCCTTCATCGTGAAATGCTGAATTGCACCGGTGACGAGACAGAGAGGGCGCCTTGATGAGTCAGTACCAGCCATGGGCGAGTCCAGGGAACTGGCACGATCCGATTGGCACTTTCTCGTCCGGGGCTGATCGCGCCGACCGGCGCCGCAGTGGGCGGACGCTGGTCGCGCTCGCCGTGTCATCGGCCGCTCTCCTCGCGGCGTGCGGTGGATCGTCGGAGGCTCCCCCGACGGACGCTTCCACCCCGGCCGCGTCGGCCACGACAACCACGACCACCCCGCCGCCACCGCCAATGCCGCCGCCAGTCGATGCCTCCGCCTTGCCAGGGATTGCTGCCGAGTCTCGATGAGCTCAAGACCATCATGGACAACCCCGAGTTGATCGCCGGCCCGAACTCCACCGGTGTGGCGGCACCGGATCCCAAGGAGCAGGTCTACGAGCCCGCAGGCTGCGCGAGCTCGTTCTCCGCCGGCTCTCCACCGGCCTTTGAAGGCACCGGCTGGCGGGGATTCTTTGGGGCCAGCCAAG
The DNA here is from genome assembly GCA_963721195.1 of uncultured Actinomycetota bacterium. Lineage (GTDB taxonomy): Bacteria > Actinomycetota > Actinomycetes > Mycobacteriales > Mycobacteriaceae > Mycobacterium. Next base: position 70,010 of record CAVRIH010000020.1, read on the forward strand.
CCCAATCGCCGACTCCATCGGTCATGCTCGGTGAGTCAGTGGTCACCTTCGACAATGCGGCGGCCGCGCGGAAGGCTCTAGCCAATTACGTCGAGCAATGGCGCCGCTGCGCCGACACCCTGTTCACGTGGAAGTTCATTTCGCAAGGCCAACAGTCGCAATGGACGTTGGGCCAGCCGGTCGACGCCGGCGGTGGCGTCACGTCGTTGCGCAATGTCAACCCCAATTCACCGGTGACCGTCACGCGTGCCATCGCGGCCAAGAACAACGTGCTGGTCGACGTGCAGATCATGGGCAGCGCCCTGGCCGAGCAGAACGTCACGATCGCCAAACGCATCCTGGAGCGCATCCCGAGCTGAGCCGGGGAGGGGGCCAGTTTGAGGAGCCCCTTACACCTATCGGCCCAGCATCAGGTACTGGGCGGCTATCTGCTGGTGGGCGTTGTCTAGTTGGCGGGCAACGGCTTTGAACGTAAACCGCTCGTTGGTGGCGATGCACCAGTGCTGCGGAATCAACCCACCCGCGTCTTCGATGCGCACACAGCGGCTGCCTGGGAGGCCCGGCACCTCCGCGACGGGCTGCGCCGCCTGCCTCACCGCGAGGTCGTCTCCGAGTGCCTGCGCAAGCCGTTGCGCCGCCTCGGCGTCGCGGGCCTGGTACACCGTCGTCTGGCTGGTCGCCACGGTGTCGACTCCGGCGTCCCGCATTGCGGAACCCGCCTGAATCGGGTTGTCCTCCAATTGTATTGCCCCTGTCGGGTCGTAATCGGCGTCCGACATCGAGTCGCCCTGGCCGGGCTTGAGCGGCACAGTCCGGGCCAGCAGACCCGACGGGTCCCGCGGCAGCGTAGCCAACGGCGTCGGCTCGGTGGGCACGAACGTGTCGATCAGCGGCACCTGCAGATCGAGGATGCGGCCCGCCAATTCGGCGGCCCGTTCGGGCGTAGCAAACTGGACAACCTGGATCAGCACGTGCGGCCCGCGTGCGCTGATAACGGTCAGCTCGTGCACGATCGCGGTGCCCTCATGGCGAGCCATCAGCGCCCCGGTGGCCTCGGGGTGGCCCGGGATCGGCACCGCGCGGACCGGCTCAGTAGGCACCGGGCCGCCAACCTCTTCGATCACCGCGAAGTTCAGCGCCCCGGCGGCCAAACCTTCGGCGACGGTCGCCGCGGTCCGCGGGTATGGATACTGCAGCACCGCGTTGCGAAGCAACGTGTCATCGCCGGGATTCGCCGATGTCCGTTCACTGACGAAGCCGACGACGAGCGGCAGCGCTGGAAACTTGCTCAGCATCGCCGGCCAGACCACCTGCGCAATCTGGTCTCGGCGCTCAATGACCTTCGCGGGGGCCGGCCCGGCCTGGGTCAGGGCGGGGTCGGCCTGCCACGGCCCGACGACGAAGCTCGCCATCCGCCGTCCCTCGACCAGGCGCCCCACCTCATCGGTTCCGGCCGGCCCCAAGGGCGGCCGCGGCGTCGTCGGGTAAGAGCCGGGGTCGAGCGCCGACGGATCGACCGCCGGTGTCGTCTCCTGCACCGCTGTGCCGTCGACGGTGCCGCCGCACGCGGCAAGCGGTAGCGCGATCATCAACGCCACCAACGCGATCCGCACCGCCGCGCTATCCCCCAACACCGTTGGGCATGCAGACACGCCAGCCGTCCTCGCGGACCAGCTTCAAATCAATGGTCTGACGTCCCAGGAGCTCGTTTTGGGCGTCGGCAGTCGCCGTGGCCTCGTCACCGACGATCCGGACGCCAGTGACGGTAATCGTCGTCAAGCCTTGATCGACACGGGATTTCTTCGTTGCGTCCATGACCGGCCCGGTGTACTGGGCCGCCCACGAGGGGCACATCGCCGCCAGATAGGCATCCCAGTTCTGCGTGTTGTAAGCATCCTGGAATGCCGTCACCGCCTCGCGCACCTGATCCTCGTCGGAGACCGGCGCAGGGGTGGTGGTGTTCGTCGCCGCCGTCCGTGGCGACTCCGCACTCGTCCGTGGCGACTCCCCGCTGGTCTGCTCTGCGACTGGCGTTCCACCGCGAGAGCAGGCTGCGCCCAGTGTGACCGTGACGAGCATCGCTGAAACAACGGCGGTTACTTTTCGTGACGCCATCGACGGCAAACCTCCTGGATACCAATGCGATTCGCAGCTATTAGACGAGTTCACTGTTGTCGGGGCACCTTGTTGGCGGTGGCGTTGATCAAAGCCGCGACGTCGCCGGTACCCGGCGCTCGGCACTGACGGATGTCGATGAGCACGTTGCCCCGAGTGGATATGCCGTGCTGGCACACCGCGTCGCCGGCACTGGAGGTGGCCTCCAATACAAATGCGCCGGCGTTGTTGGTCGGCTGGCCGAACTGCCAGTTCTGGGAGGGCTCGCCGGGAGGAGTGATGGTGACCGTTTTTCCCGCGCACAACTCCCACTCGCGCCGCTGCAACTGCAAAGACGCCCCGGAGCCGATTGGGCCTGGGAAAGCCACGATGGCCTGAATGACACTGTCCTGCTCGACTTTTCGGTACAGCGCCCGAAGCAGCTGCACAGCCACGCCCTTGATGGGGGTCTGGGTGTAAACCGGCTGCTGCGCCGGCGCCCAGGCGCCCAGGCATTGCTCGTTGTCGATCGTCGCGGCGTCGTTGAGCAGCTCGGTGCCGTCGGCTTCGAGCACGACCGCGTTCTCGCCGGTGTTGCCCGGAATCTGGTCGGCTGTCAGCAGGATCGAGCGCAGCGCCGAGGCGGAGATGTCGTCGGCCGGCGGTCCGGTCGGGGTTGGAATTTGTGCTGACCCCGCCGCGGGTGAGTTTGGCGCCGTTTCATCGCGCGGCCACGCCACCACGGTGACGGTCGCAGCGATCAGCACCAGCACACCGGCCAACGCGCCGATGAGCGCGGCGCGGCGCGGACGCCTGGGCGCACGGGCCGAAGGAGGGGGTGCGAGCACGGCGGGGCCCGGTGGCGGCGGCATCATCGTGCGCGGGTTGCTGCCGCTGTGCTGCCACCACGGACCCATCGGCGCGCCTACGTCGGGGCGCGGATACGAGCTGACCTCGCGGCTGGGCACGGGTGCCAGCACTGTCGGGTGCTGCCCCGCCTGGTCGCGCAGCGCCGCCCAGGCCGCCGCGGCCAGCGCCGCGGCAGACCCGAACCGGTGGCCGGGGTCTTTGGCCATCGCCACCGCGATCACCTCGTCGAGGGCCGGGGGCAGCGACGGCACCACCGCGGTGACCCGCGGCGGCGGGTGCGTCAGGTGGGCCATCATCATCGCGGCGGGCCCATTGGTGCCTGCGTATGGGGTCTTGCCGGTCAGCAGCCGATACAGGGTGCAGCCCAGTGAGTAGATGTCGGCACGGCCGTCGAACCGCATGCCCGACAACACCTCTGGAGCGGCGTAGGCGATGGTGGCCATCACCGCCCCGGTGGCGGTCAAGCCCACGTCGTCGAGCGCGCGGGCGATCCCGAAGTCGCCGAGCAGCACCCGCTCGTCGAGGCCGGCCGGTCCCGACAGCAGAAAGTTGGCCGGCTTGACGTCGCGGTGCACCACGTTGCGGCTGTGGGCGAAGTCGAGTGCCTTGGCTACCTCGGAGATGATGTGCACGGCACGGGCCGGGGTCATCGTGCCCTCGCGCAGCGCTGCGTCGGCGTCGGTGCCGTCGACGAACTGCATTGCGATCCACAGCTGTCCGTCGTCGGTCTCGCCCCGGTTGTACACGGCCACGATCTGCGGGTGATCCAGGGAGGCGGCGACGTCCGCCTCGCGGATGAACCGCGTCCGGAAATCGGGGTCACGCGAGAGTTCGCGGGAGAGCACCTTGAGCGCGTCGTAGCGCGGCAGAGTCGGGTGTGAGGCCAGATACACCGAGCCCATGCCGCCGGCGCCCAGTTCCCGCTCGATGCGGTAGCCGCCGACCATCGCCCCGGCGGTCACCATTGGCGGCCGCTTCGATCCGCAGCTGCCTCGGTAAGCCGGTGGACGACATCTTCCAACGCGGCAGACGCCTCGACCGATACCACCCGTTCGGCTTCCACGGCGTTCACGGCATCGACGTCGACACCGCTGCCTGCGGCGGTTTCCTCCGCGCTGAGTTGGGCGCGGTGCCGCGCTGCGTACAACCGCTGGCCAAGCGTGGCCGCCGGAGCGGTGGCGGCGCGCAGCATCAGAGCGCTGTAGGTTCGGCGCACGTCGGACAGCGCCAGCATGATCTCGAGGGCTGGGGCGCTGCGTGCCGCGTTGGCGGTGGTGGCTTGCAGCCGGCGCAGCTGTGCCAATTGCTCAGCGGCCCGCGCGCCGAAGTCCGGGTCGCTGACCGGCGGCAGGGTTGCGATCCGCGCCGCCAGTCCGTCGAGGGCGATCTTGGCGTAATCGAGCATCACCTCAAGCTGCACGGAGTCCGACAACGACTCGGTGTCGTCATCCTCGGGGATCTCGCCCCCGCGGGCCACGCGGGTGATCGTGCCCGGCGGCCAGCGCAGAGCCTGCTCGACCTTTTCGCGGGTGCTCTCGGGAGGCCAGCTGTGCCCGCGCTCGAAGTCCTCCAACTCGCCGTGGCCGATGCCGCCGTCGTCGCTGAGGTGGCGGATGGAGTAGCCGAGCTCTTCGCGGCGCGCTGCCACCGCCGCACCGGCCCGCGCAATGTCAGGGGCGCCTTGCGCATCGGTGTGGACGGTGGTCTCGTCAGCGGGCAGGGACTGGCCGGTGTCGACGTCAGCGCGCGACGGCATCCCCTGGGTGGCCATCATGGTGCCGGCGTCGGGGTCGATGAACGAGAACCTCACCGCGATCCCCTCGGCGTGACCGAGATGCAGTGTCATTCCGTCGGTAATAGAAACGGTGGACACCTTTTCGCCGTTGAGGAACACACCGTTCGTGCTGGCTTCGTCGACAACCAGCCAGTGCGCGCCCGCCGACTCGATTCTGGCGTGCGTCCGGGAGATGCGCGGGTCGTCGATGCGTAGTTGCGCGGGCAGCTCCCTGCCGATGAACACCGGACCGTCACCCGGACGCAGCGCCTCGTCCACACTGCCGAACCGCACGATCAGAACGGGCGGGCCCGGCTCGTCGTGTGGCGAGTGCGACGGAAGCATTGTCCAAGATCCTTCAAAGCAGGTGTCGATCGGTTGGGCTTTCGCATATCGAACCATCGCAATCGTGTCAAAGACTCACCGGAGGCAGTGGGCGGCCCCCGAGAACGGCAGCCAGAACCGTACTTGTCGGAGTGTCCCGGCACAGTGTCCGTACCCGCGGCGTCCATGCCCACGACAGAGAGAGGTGCGCCCATGTGCTGGCTATGCGACCACCCGAACGCAACCCGTGAGGATTACGCAAATGTGCTGCGCAACAAGATGCTCCAGAAAGGGTGGGCGGTCCAGTATGTCGAAAGCGACCGCAACCCGTTCGCCTATACCGTCGGGCTGCACGATTGGGGCCGGCCGGAGCTACTCGTCACCGGAGTGTCGCCGGCCAGGGCGTGCCGGTTGCTCAACAGCGTCACCCGCGACGCGCTTCGCGGTTTCACCCTCGCGCCCGGAAAGCAGATCCAGGTGGCCGACGGGCCGCTCGTCGAGGTCGTCGAGGTCGACCACCCCGACGCGCACATGGGTTGGGCGATCCATATCGGCGGTCCGGATGTGCGGGCACTCCAACTGGTCTGGGCCGACGGCCGCGGACGCTGGCCATGGTCCCCAACATTCTGCGACGGGCGCAGGCGGCAACCGGTCCTCGGCGTACGTCGGCAGGCGGCGTAGCTCAGAACGCGTAGCGGTGGTACTGCGCCATGTAGCGCAGTGACGGCGCCACCGACATCACCTTGGCCATCACGCGGTAGTACCACGCGACATCCTGGAACGACGCGGAGTCGAAGGGCGACTCCCAGGCCAACAGCCGCACACCCGGAACTACGTCGACGACGTCGTCGGGCCCGTTGATCCCCCAGTACAGCGTCGACCCGGACCGGCGGACGACCGCGTTCATCCACTGAGACTTGATGCCCAGCCGGTTGAACGCGTCGAATTGCAGTTCTCCGGCCGGGAAAGCATCGACGATGCGCCTCAACAACGCGATGCCGTCGGATTCCGTGAGGTACATGGTCAGCCCCTCCGCGATCATCAGCGTCGGCCGGTCCACACGAACCTCGTTGAGCCACGCCGGATCGGTCACGGAGGCCGAGATGACGTGGTAGTTGTCCCGACTCGGGAAGAGTTGGCGGCGCAGTTCGGCGACGTCGGGATAGTCGACGTCGTACCACTCGACGCCGGGACCGGGATCCAGCCGGAAGGCGCGGGCGTCCAGTCCGCAGCCGAGGTGCACAACGGTGGCTTCGGGCGCAACCGCCAGGAATTGTCTGGCCCAGTTGTCGAAGTGAGCGCTGCGGGTCGTCACCGACGGCGAATTGGCTTTGGTGATCGATGTCTTCGACCAGTCGTAATCGATGCGGTCGACGATCTCCTTGGCCCACCGATCGCCGAGGATCGGGTTCGGCAGGTCGGCGTCGAGTGCCTTGGCATAGAAGGTCGCCAGCATGGTCTGCGGCGCACCGGACAGGTCGACGTGCAGTTTCTCGCTCACAGCTTTCGAGGCTAGCCGCGGCACGCTCCAACTCGCCAGCGGCTGAACACTGTACGGCGTGGCGTTCAACGAATAGCGTTGACATACATGCGGATCGACGTTCACGCGCACTACTGGAGCGATGCGTACGCCGCTGTTCCACCTCACCTAGGCGGCCACCGCAAGATCCTCGGTGAACACCGATTCCAGGGTCGCCAGGTCGCCCGATTGTGTGGCCGCCGTCAACGCCACCGCCAGCCGCCTCTGCTGCGCGCCCGTGGGTGCCTCGCGGCGTTCGGCGGCAAGATGTTTGCGCGCGCGGCTGACGAGTTGACGCGCGTTCGCCTGCGTCACCTCGATGATCGCCGCGATCTCCGAATACGAATAGTCGAACGCCTCTCGCAGCACGTATGCGGCGCGCTCGGGTGGTGACAGCCGCTCGAGGACAGTGCGGGCGGCGAGTTCCAGCGCCTCGCACTGCTCGATGCGGCGCTCTGGGTCGGCGTTGTGGTCCACGGGGTCGGGCAGCCACGCGCCGATGTGGGTTTCGTGGCGCGCGCGCGCCGACTGCAGCGCGTTGATGCACAGCCTCTTGGTGGTGGTGGTCAAGAACGCCAGCGGGTCGAGGACAGCGCTGCGATCGCAGGTCTGCCACCGCAGCCATGCGTCCTGCACGATGTCCTCCGCGGCAGCGCAATCGTTCAGTATCCGAAATGCGATGCCGAACAGACGATCCCGCATCGCGAGGAACGTCACTGCGGCTTCCTCGAGCGTTTCGTGCGACTCACTCGTTTCGAATGGCACGGTCAGTCCCTTTCGCTGGGCCGGGCGGTCAGATTGCCGTGCCGCCGCCGTCGGCGTGCAGGGTCGATCCCGTGATGAAGCTGGAGCGTGGTGAGGCGAGAAACAGCACCGCCTCGGCAATCTCGGCGGCATGCGCGGTCCGGCCCAGCGGCAACGCCCGGCCGAGCTCTTCATTGGTCTCGCCCCATTCCGCGGCCACACCTTCGGTGCGGGTCGGCCCGGGCGCCACGCTGTTGACCCGCACACCGTGCTTGCCGAACTCGGCGGCCCAGGTGCGGGTGAGTGACTCCAGCGCCGCCTTGGAAGCGCCGTATCCGGACGACCCGGGAACGCCCTTGGACGCGACCATGGACGTGACGTTGACGATGCTGCCGCGGCCGCGTTCGAGCATTCCCGGGACGAGTCCCGCGGTCAGGAAGTACGCCCCACGGACGTTGGTGTCGAAGATCGTCTCGAATACCGCGACGTCCGCGTCGACGGTGGCGGCGCCGGTGAAGTTGGCCGCGCTGTTGACGACGATGTCGACGTTTCCGCACTGCTCGATCAGCGAGCGCACCGAATCCAGGTCGGACAGGTCGGCCTGAACAAAGCGCGCATTCTCACCGATCCGCGCCGCGGCCTGCTCACCACGGTCGCGATGGCGTCCGGAAATGACGACCTCGGCCCCTTCGCAGGCCATCAGCCGCGCTGATTCCCAGCCAATACCCGCCGTCCCACCGGTGATCAGGGCGACGTGTTCGGCAAGTTCCACGACTTCAGCATGTCGATTTCGGCAGCGCAGCGGACCCTTGAAAGTCCGTAGTCAATCCATGGTTCGTGGTGGTCTACGTGACCACGGCCCGTCCCCGGAGCTGCCGACGCGATTTGATGCCGAGCTTCGCGAACACCTTCCGCAGGTGCCATTCGACGGTGTGCGCGCTGATGAACAGCTGCGCGCCGATCTCCTGATTGGTCAGCCCGGCGCCTGCCAGCTGGGCGATCTGCGCCTCCTGCGCCGTCAGCCCTTCGCCCGATCCGACCGGGCGTTTCTGGGTTTTCTCGCCCGTCACGAGGAGCTCACGACGTGCTCGCTCGGCGAAACTCTCCGACCCCATCTGGACGAACATCTCGTGCGCGGCGCCCAGCTGCTCGCGGGCGTCCACTCGCCGGTTCATGCGGCGCAGCCACTCGCCGTACACGAGATGCGAGCGCGCGAGATAGACCCGCATCCTGGTGCGCCCGAGCCGATCGATCGCCTCGCGATAGTAGCCCTCGGCGGTCGCGTCGTCGGCGACCAGAGCTCGGCAACGCGCCAATGTGCCCAGCACCCAATCGGTTCCAGCGGCGGCCTGCGACTCCATGCTCGCCACCGCCTCGACGGCAGCCTCTCGCTCCCCGCACCGGACTCCTGCTTCGATGAGTTCGGCCAGCGACATCCGGTACGGGCCCAGGTCCTCGTGCTCGCACGCCTGCTTCGCTGCGCTCAGCGCCTCGGAGTAGCGACCTAGACCATTGTTGAGTATCGCGGTGAAGCAGCCGACCAAGCCCTTGACTCTGCCTTCGCCGCGGGCCAACGCGAGTTCCATGGTGGTCTCGAGCAGCCGTAGCGATTCGGCCTCCGCCCCGCGCCAGACGCTGAGCGAGATCGCGTGGTACCGCACCGGTGCATATCCCGTTGCCGCGGCGATCGTGTTGGCCTCCTCGATCAGTGCCGCCGCCGCATCGAATTCACCCTCGAACACGTGGGTGCCTGCACGCGTCGCCAGGGCCAGCGGAAGCATGGCGAGCGCACCCGCTTCCCGCGCGAGCCGGACCGCCGTGGTTCCGACGTCGTGCCACAATTCGTCGTCCCACAGTTCACCTGCGGCGCACTCCTGCGCGATGGGAAAACCCTGCCAGAACAAACGCATCACATCGCCGTTGGCGTGCCGACCCGCCTCGAGGACCTGCGTCATCGCGGTGCGCAACGTCGGCAGGCTCGCCGCGTGGCCGTCGGTGAACCGCATTGCGAGCCCATCGAGCAGCAGGTCGTTCGGGCGCGGTGGTTGCGGTCCCGGCGGCGCATGGCGGGCTGGTTCGGCGACGACGATCGGCCCGCCGTACGGGCAGAGTCGGCCCGCGTACATCGCCGCGCCGAGGGCGTCGAGATACGTCTCCCTCGCAAGAGCGTCATCGAGCCCTTCCAGACCGCGAGCTGCTTCCAGGAGTCCGAGTGCGGTGTCGGCCACCGGTGGCGCGCCGTCCCCTCCGCCACGACTCTGGACGAACGCGATCCGCGCCCGGAGACGTACGGCCTGCGCGCGCTGGAGGGCATCCAGCGGACTCATCTCCGCGATCGCCAGCAGGCCGTACGCCGCCTCGGACGACGTCGCCGCGAACTTCGCCTCGGCCGCGGCCAACGCCCTGGCTCCGCGTCGCGCCGGGTCCGACGTCAGTTCCGTCGCCCGTTCCAGGAATGCCGCCGCCGCGCCGACGCCCCCTCGCGCGGCAGCCCGGTCTGCCGATCGCTCGAGTTCGTCCGCCACCTCATCATCGGTGCCGAAGGCGGCGTTAGCACCGTGCCATGCACGACGATCCGGGTCGGAGTGCGGATCGATCTCCTCGGCGAGCGCGCGGTGAGCCTGCCTGCGGGCGTCGACGTCCGCCGCGAGATAGGCCGCCGAGCGCATCAGCGGGTGACGGAACCGCACCCGCGCGCCGATCTCGATGAGTCCCTCGGCCTCCGCGTGCGCCGCGACGTCGGGTGTGATCCCCATCCGCCGTGCCGCGCGGATCAGTAAAGCTTTGTCGCCGACGGGTTCCGCCGCCGCGGTGAGCAACAGTTTTTGCGTCGGCATCGGTAGCGACTGCACCCGGCGAACGAAACTTTGCTCGAGATGGCCCGCCGGCGCGCGCGAGTCGGGGCGGCCGAAACCGCCTTCCGCCGCCGCGGGATCGCGCGGCAATTCCAGCAGCGCCAATGGGTTACCGCGGGCCTCGGCGATGATCCGTTCGCGCACCCGTTCGTCGAGGCGGCCACGAATGACCGTGTCCAGCAGAGCGCGCGAGTCGCCGTCCGAGAGGCCGTGGATTTCCAGCTCCGGCAGCCCCGTCAGCTCGTCGGCGACCGTGTTGCGCACCGCGAAGACCAGTGCCACGGGCTCGGCCAGCAGTCGGCGCGCGACGAAGGCGAGCGTCTGTGCTGATACTTGGTCCAGCCACTGCGCGTCGTCGACGACCCACATCAGCGGTTGGTCTGAGGTTGCTTCGGCGAGCAGGCTCAGAACCGCCAGACCCACCAGGAAGCGATCCGGCGGCGGTCCCGCGCTTTGACCGAACGCCGTGGCGAGCGCTTCGCGTTGGGGCACCGGCAGACTTTCGAGGTGTTCGAGAATCGGGGCGCACAGTTGGTGCAGGCACGCGAACGCAAGATCGACGTCGGCTTGGACACCCGCCGCTCGCACCACCTTGAACCCGGTCGCGCGCTCGGCGGTGTAGTCCAGCAGGGCGGTCTTGCCGACGCCGGCCTCGCCGCGCAGCACGACCACCTGGCTTCGCCCCGTGCGTGCGGCCTCGATCAGGCGATCGAGCGCCGCGCACTCATCGCTTCGGCCGCGCAGACTTTCTGCCGATTTGACCGCCATTCGCACCGCCGCAGTTGATCTTGAACGACGTCTTAGATTAGCTCGTGGCGCCCTCGGTGGAAGACCGATTTTTTCGTCTCGCCTCCCGAAGACCGACCCAGAACCGGGCCGCTTCTCGGATCGACTCCTCGACGGGTCTCGGCTCCCAGCCCAGCTCGCGCCTGGCCTTGCTGCAGTCGACGGGCGCTTCGGCGCGCATGAGGCGCAGCGATCCCAACGAGAGTTGTTCGTCGGTGCCGCGCAGCTTGGCCTTGGCGCTGCCGAGCGTTGCCATCGCATACGACAGCGGTAGCGGAATCGACTTGGTCGGGGCAGGCACCCCGGCCGCCTCGGCCGCGATGCGCACTACCTCGGCGTTGCTGATCATCTTCTCCGAGATCAGATAGCGCTCGCCGGGGTTCCCAGTTTCGGCCGCCAGGAGCAGAGCACGCGCAGCGTCGTCGACACCGACGGCTTCGAGCTCGATCTTGTCCATCACGAACGGCAGCTTGCCGAAGGCGGCGCCCGCGATTATCGCGCCGTGGGGGGTCCGGCCCCAGTCGCCTGCTCCGTAGGTCGTCGACACGCACATCGCGACGGCGGGCAGGCCGCGCTCGCGCGCGTAGGACAGCACGAGTTCTTCGGCCTGCACCCGGGAGCGGACGTACGGCGTCAGGCCACGGAGCCGAGAGGTCGGCGACATTCCGCGTCTGTCGACGATGGTGTCGTCCTCGGTGGCGACGCGCCCGCGCTTGCGGCCGACGGTGACGTAGCTGCTGGTGAACACGAACCGATGCAGCCCAGCATCTTTCGCGATCTCGAGCACATTGCGCGTGCCGTCGACGTTGGTGTGGAACAGCGGCGCAGGATCACGAAGCCAGCCACGTGCGTCGACGACGCAGTAGTACACGTCGTCGACGCCGGCCATCGCCGCGCGCAACGTGTCGTTGTCCCAGATGTCGCCCACGAACCGCGTGGCATCGAGATCGTCGATTCCGATCGTGTTGGCGCCGTCACGCACCATGACGCGCACGTCTTTTCCGCTCTCGACGAGCTGGCGGGTGACGTGCGAGCCGAGGTAGCCGTTGGCGCCGATGACAAGTGCGGTCACGCCCGGCCCCCGAACTGCTTCATCCACTCGACCGCCTCGTCGGGCAGCGTGCCCAGTTCTTCCGCCTTGCGGCACCACTTCACCGTCGCCTTCACGAATCGCAGCGGGTTGTAGACGTCCTCCTGCCGGCGCCACATCCCGTCGCCTGCGTAGGTGATGATCGAGATGTTCGTGGCGCTGATGATCGTGCCGTCGCCGGGGTCGCGCATCGGGTTGTCGAGCTCGCAGATGACCCGGCCAGTCGACTCGTCGAACACCGACCACAGCGACGGGAACGACGTCATGTAGCTGCCGGGGAAGCTCTCCATCGTGCGCCAGATCCAGGGGCGCACCTCCTCGCGGCCGCGCATCGTTCCAGCCGCGTGCTCGACGTAGGTGATGTCGGGTGTGTACTGCTCAACCCAGGGATCCCAGTCGCGAGTCTGCGCGGCGCGATCGACGGTCGCCTCGAAATTGTCAAACGCCGCGACCAGCTCGTCGCGGCTGAAGGTGCTGCCAGTCACACCAGAACTAGAACACGTTCTACTGACGTTTGTCGAGCATCAGGACACGCTGAGAACCTGTCGGTCGCCGAGCGGGCCCTGCAGTGGCACCACGAGGGTGCCGGACACCGCGATCATGATGCATGCGCGTCCGGCAGCCTCGGGCAGCGTGCCCGAACGCAACTCGACGGTGACGGTCTGGGCCGCCTCGGCGACAGTGGCGTGGACGCCGTAGCACTCGGGTGTGCCGGTGGTGAAGTGCACGGCCACGGCGTGGTCGCCGGGCACGCGACTGAACGATTCGGCGAGCATCGGATGGACGTCAACGATCGCCGGATTGTTGACGAACACCACTCCTGGCGGTCCCTGCCGATGCGGCAGCACCGCCGTATCGGCCGATGCCGCGGGCGCGACGCAAACCGACAGGACGATGCTGGCCGCGGCCAGGCATGAACGCATCACACTTCCGTAATCTCCGCACGGAACAGCGCCGTTACCCGCGTCGTTATATGAGCGTGCAATACAACAAGAACCCCGCCGCGGTCGACGCATTGTCGCCCGAGCAGTATCACGTCACCCAGGAAAACGGCACCGAGCGGCCGTTCACCGGTGAGTACTGGGACAACCACGAGCCCGGCATCTACGTCGACGTGGTATCCGGCGAACCGTTGTTCGCATCGGTCGACAAGTTCGACAGCGGCACCGGTTGGCCGAGCTTCACCAAACCCGTCGACGCAGCCAATGTGGTGGAGAAGCGCGACATGTCCCACCTGATGATCCGCACCGAGGTCCGCTCCGCGCAGGGCGACAGCCACCTCGGGCATGTGTTCTCCGATGGTCCGCGATCCGAGGGAGGCTTGCGCTACTGCATCAACTCGGCTTCGCTGAGGTTCATCCATCTCGACGATCTTGACGCCGCGGGCTATGGCGACTACAAGAGGCTCTTCAAGAACGAGGAGGCACAGGCATGACTGAGTACAAGAAGGCGATCCTGGCCGGCGGCTGCTTCTGGGGCATGCAGGATTTGATCCGCAAGCAGCCCGGCGTCGTCGACACCCGGGTCGGCTACACCGGCGGCGAGAACGCGAACGCGACGTACCGCAACCACCCGGGACATGCCGAGGCCATCGAGATCACCTACGACCCGGCGCAGACCGACTACCGCGCGCTGCTCGAGTTCTTCTTCCAGATCCATGACCCGTCCACCAAGAACCGGCAGGGCAACGACGTCGGCACGAGTTACCGGTCGGCGATCTTCTACGTCGACGACGAGCAGAAGCGCGTCGCGCTGGACACCATCGCCGACGTCGACGCCTCGGGGCTGTGGCCGGGCAAGGTCGTCACGGAAGTGACTCCCGCAAGCGACTTCTGGGAGGCCGAACCGGAACACCAGGATTACCTGGAGCGCTACCCGAGCGGTTATACCTGTCATTTCCCGCGGGCCGGCTGGAAGCTCCCGAAGCGCGAAACGGCTAGTCAGTAGCCCGCCGAGCGCTCAGAGCGTCAGCGTCGGTGCACAGTGATGAGCCCGCCGTCTTTGGGCGTGAAGGCGATACCCCGGAAGTGGATCTTCTCCTCCGGAGCGTCGTCGGTCTCGATCACGAAGTGCCGCAGGATCGTTCGTAGCACGACGTCCATCTCGACGTTGGCGAACGCGGCCCCGATGCAACGGCGGGTGCCACCGCCGAACGGTATCCACGCCGTCGACGCCCTGGTGCCGACGAACCGGTGCGGATCGAAGCGTTCGGGATTCGGGAAGGCTTCGGCATTCTCGTGCACGTTGGCGATCGCGATCATCACCGTGTAGCCGTGCGGAATCCGCCAGTCGCCGAGGTCAAAGTGCGGAGCCTTGACATGGCGTCCAGCGAAATCGATGACGGTCCGGTTCCGTTGCAGCTCAACAATTGTGGCCTGACGGAACTCGTTGCCCCCTTCGTCGTTCTCCTTGACCAGCTCGGCGAGGACGCCGGGATGGCGGCGCAACCGCTCGAACGCCCACCCCAGGGTCGACGCCGTCGTTTCATGACCGGCGCCTAGCAGGGTGAGAAGTTCATCGGAGACGTCCTGATGAGACATCGGGGTGCCGTCCTCGTATCGGCTGCGCAGCAGCAACGCCAGGATGTCGGTACGGTCCTCCAGGCGTGGATCGGCCTCGGCCTTTTCGATCAACGCGAACACCGTGCGGTCGAACTTGCTGCGGAACTCCGCCAGCCGGCCCCACGGGCTGTACCGACCGGTGCTGAACGGCGGCTCCGGCAGCGTGGCCATCCGCGAACCCAGCTTGGCCCATGGCGGAATGATCTCGCGCAGGAAGTCCAGTTCGGACCCGTCGGCGCCGAATACGGTGCGCAGGATCACGTTCAGCGTGATCCGGTTCATCGGCTCGAGCGTGGCGAACTCGCGCCCCTCGGGCCATGTCGAGGTCTCGCGCAGGGTCTCCTCTTCGATGATTTTTTCGTAGTTCTTGATGCTCTGCCCGTGGAACGGCGGGGCCAGCAGCTTGCGGCGCGCCCGGTGCTCCTTACCGTTCAGCGCGAAGACCGAACCTGGTCCGAAGATCCTGCTGAGATTGGGCTGCACGTTGATCAGGTCGTCGGTGCTCGCCAGAAACACTTGCCGGGCGAGCGCGGGGTCGGAGACCACCACGCTGTGACCGAAGAAGGGCACATTGATGGCGAAGACTGGGCCGTAGCGCTTCATCGCGTTGTTGATGAACCACCGCCGGAAGCCGGCCATCAGGACCATCTGGACCGGTTTCGGCAGACGCACCGCGGGCGGCTGCTTACCTTCAGTCACCGGCGCTTTGATGTCGACCGTATCTGTGTCGGTCATTGCTACTCCTATGCCAGCGGGGTCTCGCGACGGTGCACGATGATGCGTCCGCCATCCTTGGGGGTGAAGGCCACACCGCGCGAGTGCGCCTTCTCATCGGGCGCGGTCGTGGTATCGATCACGAAGTGCCGCAATACTGTTCGCAGCACCACGTCCATCTCGACATTCGCGAATGCCGCCCCGACGCACCGCCGGGTGCCGCCACCGAAGGGGACGAATGCGAACGTCGAAGGCCGCGTACCGATGTAGCGCGAAGGGTCGAATCGCTTTGGTTCGGGAAAGTCTTCGGCCCGGTGGTGCAACCGCGCGATGGCGACCACGATGGTGTATCCCCGCGGGATCACCCAGTCGCCGAGCTGGAATGTCGGCGCATGGACGTGCCTGCCAGCGAAGTCGATGACTGTGCGTGCGCGCTGCACCTCGAGGATGGTGGCCTGCCGGTATTCGTTGTCGTCAGTGGCCGCCTCGTCGACCAGCTTGGCCAGCACCCCCGGATGACGGCTGATGCGTTCGAACGCCCAGCCGAGGGTGGATGCGGTCGTTTCGTGCCCGGCGGCCAGCAGCGTCAACAATTCGTCGCCGATGTCACTGCGCGACATCGCCGAGCCGTCCTCATACGTGCTGCGCAGAAGCAGCGTGAGGACGTCGTCGCGGCTGTCGAAGTCCGGGTCTGCCCTGACACGGTCGATCAGCCGGCCGATGACGTCGTCGTACTGGCGCCGGTATTCGGCGAGTCGGCCCCACGGGCTGTACCGGCCGAAGGTTCGCGTCGGAGTCGGCAGTACGACCAGGTGCGAGGCGAGGGTGACCCACGGCGGGATGATGCGCCGCAGCTCGTCAAGCTGTTCGCCGTCGGCGCCGAACACCGCGCGCAGGATGGCGTTGAGAGTGATGCGCATCATCGGCGCAAGTGTCGGAAACGCTTGGCCTTCCGGCCAATTCGCTATTTCGCGCAGCGTCTCTTCTTCGAATATCTTCTCGTAGTTCTTGATGCTCTTACCGTGGAACGGCGGGGTCAGCAGCTTGCGGCGCAGGCGATGGTCGGCGCCGTCGAGTGCGAACACCGAACCGTTGCCGAGCACCCTTGACAGGTTGGGCTGGACATTGCCGACGTCGTCGGTGCTGGCCGTGAACAACTGCTTGGCCAACTGCGGGTCGGCCACGATGACCGTCCGGCCGAACATCGGCAGGTTCATGGTGAAGACGTCGCCGTGGCGGCGGGCGATCTGCTGGTACGTCCAGGTCCGTGAGACGGCGTAACCGATGCCCTGGACGAGCTTAGGCAGCCGCGGGCCCGGTGGCAGCTTCACCGTGCTGGGCGCGACGGCGGGCATCTCGAGGACGGCCGTCCCCTGCGTCCTCTGCGCTGCGCGCGTGGGCCCGTTACTCATGGCGCACTCCCACCACCTCTTACGTCAACAATGCCCTGGTACTGCGATGTACCACAGGTTCATGTAGTACGGTACCGGTTGGTACCAGCAATACGCAAGAGCCGGAGGGAGGCGAAATGACGACTGCGCTCGACCAGCGTGATTCGGGTTCCAGCGAGGCGGCCGACCCGTTCCGTGACCGACTACTCGACGGCATGGCGGCATCGATCATTGAGCGCGGCTTTCGCGACACCACCGTCGCGGACATCGTCCGGCATGCCCGCACCTCCAAGCGCACCTTCTACGAGCAGTTCGCCAGCAAGGAGGAGTGCCTCATCGAGTTGCTCCGCCGGAACAACGAGATCCTGATCGCCAACATCCGCAATGCCGTGGACCCGGAAGCGGATTGGCAGGACCAGATCCGCCAGGCGGTTGGCGCTTATGTCGATCACATCGAGGCGCGGCCCGAGGTCACGCTGAGCTGGATCCGCGAGCTTCCTGCACTGGGCGCGGTGGCCCAGCCGCTGCACCGCCTTGCCATGGAGCATCTGACCGACATGCTGGTCGATCTCAGCGGCAGCCCCGGCTTCCGGCGCGCGCAGATCGCACCGATCTCCCGGCCGCTGGCGCTGATCGTGCTGGGTGGTCTGCGCGAGCTGACCGCATTGTTCGTCGAGGACGGTCACGATGTGCAGGGCATCGTCGAGCCGGCGATCACTGCATCTACAGCGATCCTCGGCCCGCGCTAGCGCAGAATCAGCCGCGCGGACTTCTCCAGCCGCTGGGCGATCTCCGCATACGACGCGTAGCCCATTCCGGCGCGGACGAGGGCACCGGAGTACAGCATTTCCAGCGAGTCGACGACGTCGGGATCTATGTCGGGTCCGAGCGCCGCGGCCAACCGGTCACGGATGTCGCGCCCGATGCGCAGCCGCAGCACTTCCACGTCGGGGTCCCTGCCCAGCAGGGCGTTGGTCACCGCCCCCGCGAACTCGGGTTCGTCGGCGACCAGGAGTGCGATGTGCCGGAGCACCTCGACGACTCGCGCGGCCGGATCTCCGGAGTCATGCGCCGCGGGGGGCGAGGCGACGAGCCTGCGCCAGAACACCTCGGCAACCAGGTGCTCCTTGGACGAGAAGTAGGTGTACGCGGTGGCGGCTCCGACTCCTGCCTCGGCAGCCACTCGGCGCACGGTCAGACCGGCGAAACCATCTCGGCACAGGAGCTCGACCGCGGCCCTGCCCAGCCGATCCACGGTGTCGGCCTGCTTGGCGGTCAGACGGCGCCGAGTCGACTCCAAGGCCGCGTCGGACACATGTCCGGACGCTACTACAACTGCCATTTACCAGCAACGGTAGGTTGGCGCCATGAGCACTGCCGATACCGCATCCCGCTCCGGCGGGAAATATCCCGAACCCGAGCCCGTCGCACGCCTTTTCGCACTCGCCGATCAGGTGACCGGTTTCATGCCCGCCGACGAGGGACGCACGCTGTACGACACCGCCGTCGAGTACCTGAAGGACGGCGTCGGCGTCGAGATCGGTACGTACTGCGGCAAATCCACGGTGTTGCTCGGGGCTGCGGCCCAACAGTGCGGCGGGGTGGTCTACACCGTCGATCACCACCACGGTTCCGAAGAGCACCAACCGGGCTGGGAGTACCACGACGAATCGATGGTGGACCCGGTGACCGGTCTGTTCGACACGTTGCCGACGCTGCGCCACACCCTCGACGCAGCCGGGGTGGACGACCATGTCGTCGCAGTGGTCGGGCGGTCGACGACGGTGGCGCGTGGTTGGCGAACACCGTTGCGGCTGTTGTTCATCGACGGCGGCCACACCGAGGAGGCCGCGCAGCGCGACTTCGACGGCTGGGTCCGGTGGGTGCAGGTCGGCGGCGCGCTGATCATCCACGACGTGTTCCCGAATCCGGACGACGGCGGCCAGGCGCCGTACCACGTCTACCGCCGGGCGCTCGACACCGGCGATTTCCGCGAGGTGTCGGCGACCGGGTCGATGCGGGTGCTGGAACGAGTGTCCGGGGTACCCGGCGAGGCGCTGTAACGCGCTAGCGATCGCTGGTCGCGCACTCGCAGTCGTACTCGCCCTCGAGGCCGCGTGGCAGGTCCACGCCCCGGAAGATGCCGTTGGCCGCAGTCGTGCGTGAGAGCGCATCGGCCGCGAGAATCATCGCGGCGCCGGTCCACGTGGTGCGCTCCACCGGCCACCGCTTGCCGTCGGCGTAGACCAGGCCGGTCCAGTAGGAACCGTCCTCCTCGCGCAGATGGTGCATCGCCGCGAATTGCTCATGCGCGCGGCCTGAATCTCCGATCGCGTCCAATGCCATTACCAGTTCACAGGTTTCGGCTCCGGTGACCCACGGCCGGTCGTCGACGCAACGGATGCCGAGGCCGTTCACAACGAAGTCGTCCCACCGTTCGTCGATGCGCGAGCGCGCGGCCGCACCACGCACGGCGCCACCCAGCACCGGGTAGTACCACTCCATCGACCATCGGTCTTTGGCCACGAACGCGTTTGGATGCTCGGCGATCACATGACCAAGGCGGCCGACCGCCAGCTCCCATTCCGGCTGCGAATCGCCGAAGTAGTCCGCGAGTGCCAGCGCGCACCGGAGGCTGTGGTAGATGCTCGCGCACCCGGTGAGCAGCGCCTCGGGCTCGAGTCCGGACGGACTTCTGGCCCAAGAGATTTCGCCACCGCTGAGTTGCATGTCGAGCACGAAGTCGACGGCCTTCGTGACGACCGGCCACATCGTCTCGGCGAACCGTTTATCGCCTGTGATCAGCAGGTGGTGCCATACACCGGTCGCGATGTAAGCACAGAAGTTGCTGTCGCTGTTGGAGTCTTCGATGACGCCGTTGCGGAACTGGATCGGCCATGAGCCGTCGGGCCGCTGCGTCCTGCGGCACCACTCGAAAGCCGCACGCGCAGGCTCCAGAAGTCCGGCCGCCGTCAGCGCCATCGCGTTCTCGACGTGGTCCCACGGGTCGGTGTGACCGCCGTCGAACCATGGAATCGCACCCGTTGATTCCTGCGTGGCGGCGATCGACCGGGCGGTCTGACGGCACTGCGCCGGCGTCAGGACGCCGGCCACTGCTGGAACGTCACGAGACAGCAACGGGAACCACCGGTTTCTCGAAGTACAACGCGACACTCTTACCGATCAGCGGATTGAGCACCGACTCCGCCGTCCGCGTGAGCCAGGGCCGGCTCATCATGTCCCACACCAGCAGCCTGTGATACGCCCTCACAGCTGGGTGATCCGACTTTCCCGTTCCGACAGCACATTTCAGCCACCAATACGGCGCGTGGAGCGCATGTGCGTGGTGAGTGTCGGTGAGCCGCAGGCCGTGGGCGACAACCTTGTCACGCAACGCATCGGCCTTGTAGATGCGGATATGCCCGCCCTCGTTGGCGTGATACTCATCGGACAACATCCAGCACACCTTCTCCGGCAGCCAGCGCGGCACCGTGATCGCCAGCGAGCCACCAGGTTTGAGCACGCGAACGAGCTCTGAGATCGCGCGGTCGTCCTCGGGCACATGCTCGAGGATCTCCGATGCGATCACGCAGTCGAAAGTGCCGTCGGCATAAGGCAGTTCCAGCGCGTCGCCCTTTACCGCCTGGGCGCTGGCCGACGCAGGTGCCTCGCCCTTCTCCTTCATCGCGAGCAGGATCTCGTCGACGTCGTTCAGGTCCGCGACGTTCTGATCGAAGCCGATGACGTCGGCGCCGCGGCGATACGCCTCGAAAGTGTGTCGGCCCGCGCCACAGCCGACATCGATCACCTTCTTGCCTGCGCCGACACCGAGCCGGTCGTAGTCCACGGTCAGCATTTCGCCACTCGCGCACGCGCCTGCTCGTACACCGCAACCGTTTGTGCGGCAACGGATTCCCAGCTGAAGACATCGAGTGCACGCTGGCGGCCGTTCGCACCGAGGCGACGCAACTCCATAGGTGAGTCGAGGAGTTCGCCGAGGACTCTGGTCAACTCGTCGACGTCGGCCGGGGTGACCAGTCGGGCGCATTCGCCGTCGGCGCCAACCACCTCGGGCAGCGCTCCCGCGCGGCTCGCGACGATCGGTGTGCCACTGGCCATCGCCTCCACCGCAGGCAGCGAGAAGCCCTCGTAAAGCGAAGGGATGCAGGCGACTTCCGCTGAGGCCAGCAAGTCGGCGAGTTCGGCGTCGGTCAGTCCGCTTGAGCTGTGCACGATATCGGAGATGCCCAGCTCGGCGATCAGCTTCTCGGTCGGCCCGTTGGGCTCGAGCCTGGCGACGAGCTGCAGTTCGAGGTCGCGCTCGACGCGCAGCCGCGCGATGGCGTTCAGCAGATGAGCGACGCCCTTCAGCGGGACGTCGGCGCTGGCGATCGCGATGATGCGGTTTCGCACCCGTCGCTGCGCGGGCTTGAACAGTTCGGTGTCCACACCGAGCGGCACGACGTGCAGCTGATCGGGCGACACCCCGAAATCTTCGGCGATATCGGCGGCCGACGTCGACGAGACGGTCAGCAGCTCGGGGATCCGCTGCGCGACATCCTTCTGCATCTCGGCGAAGCCGTACCAACGTCGCACCAACGGCTTGCGCCACCACGGTGCCGCCGACACGTCCAGCACGCGGTCCCGGGTGATCGGATGGTGCACGGTCGCCACGACCGGCAGCCCCAGATCGGCGATCTGCAGCAGGCCTGAGCCCAGGCACTGGTTGTCGTGAACCACGTCGAAGTCGTCGCGGCGCTCGGCCAGCGCACGGGCGGCGCGCAGGCTGAACGTCTTCGGCTCGGGGAACCCCGCAGTCCAGGTCGTCAGCAACTCGCGCAGGTCGATGCTCGTCTTGATCTCGTTGGGCCAGGGAATGCGGAACGGGTCCGGCTCACGGTAGAGGTCCAGGCTTGGCACCTTGGTCAGGCGTACCCGCGGGTCGAGGCCGCCCGGGTACGGCTGGCCTGAGAACACCTCGACGTCATGACCGAGCTCGACGAGGCCGCGGGACAGGTGTCGGACGTAAACCCCTTGCCCACCGCAATGGGTCTTACTCCGGTACGACAACAACGCGATGCGCATGTTCAGCTCACGACGATGCGCGCAGGCGGACACATCCAGGTCCGGTGAGCAGGACAAATCGTGTCACTCAAAGACTCCGAACCTTTCTGGACATGTGTCCAGACTATAGTTTGACTAGCTATCGGACGCAACGCGGCCCTACTGCTCTGACTACCACATACGCCGCGACGCGCGCTCTCCGACCTCTCGATTCCCAACCGCCCGACGCGGGTATCCGCCTGCCATGAGCAGACACATCGAGGCCACATTCGAGATCGCCAGCTGGGACGAGACGCCGTTCGAGGACGGCAACGAAGCGACGAAGCTCACCGAGGCCCTCGTGACCAAGAAATATGACGGTGACATCAAAGGCACGTCGACGACGAAATGGCTGCTGGCGTACGCGCCGGACAAGTCGGCGCTCTACGTCGGCGTCGAGCACATCAGCGGGACCATCGGCGGCAGGCAGGGCAGCCTGGTGTTGTTGCACGACGGCGCCTTCCGTGACGGTGTCGCCAGCGCCCAGCTGCGCATCGCGTCGGGCACCGACGAATTAGCCAACGCGGCCGGCACCGGGAAGTTCCGCGCCGATCCGGCCGGTTCGCTGACGCTCGACCTCGATGGCGTCGACACCGCTATTTCTGATCTTTCCGAGGAAACCCGCCAGTAGCCACCGGGCCCCACCGCGTCGGGGTGATTCGAATCAGGCACTTGCCTTGGTCGACCATCGCCTGCCGATACTCGTCCCAATCGGGATGCTCCCCGGAGATGGAGCGGAAGTAATCCACCAGCGGCTCGACGGCCTCGGGCATGTCGATCACCTCGGCATCGCCGTCGACCTGGACGTAGGCGCCGTTGAACTCGTCGGACAGCACGGTGACGCTGGCGCGTGGCGTGCGCTTCAGGTTGGCGGACTTGGCCCGCTGGGGGTAACTCGAGATCACGATCCGGCCGCGCTCGTCCACGCCGCCGGTTACCGGCGAACTCTGCAACGATCCGTCTGATCGAAAAGTGGTGAGCACCATGCGATGTCGCGGCCTGACGAATTCCAGCAGCTGCGGCAGATCGACGGCGTCGGCGGTCGCGTACTTTCTGGACATAGTTCAACCCTAGTGACGGGATGGCGATGGAAGCCTTCGAGAAGCTGGTCTCAATGCTCGACTATCCGATGTACGTCGTCACCACGCGGGCCGACGACGAACGGGCGGGCTGCCTGGTGGGGTTCACCAGCCAGGTCAGCATCGGGCCGCCGCGGTTCCTTGTCGGTCTATCTGACAAGAACCACACCTACCGGGTCGCGCGCCATGCGACGCATCTGGCCGTCCACCTACTGCCGCGGCGACATCGCGAGCTGGCTCGACTGTTCGGCAGTGAGACCGGCGACCGCGTGGACAAGTTCACGCGATGCGCGTGGCGTGACGGCCCGCACGAGATGCCGATCCTCGACGATGCGGCGGGGTGGTTCGTGGGCGAGGTGCTCAGCCACTACGACGTCGGGGACCACGTCGGGTTTCTGCTGCAGCCGGTCGAAGGAGATGCGCCCGAGACGTTCGAGCAGCTGGTGACCTTCGCCGACGTTCGGGATCTGGAGCCCGGGCACGAGGCGTGAGCCTGTAGATAATTTTCGTCACGTGTCAGAAGGCGGCGCTATGATTCGAACATGCGTTCGGATAAAGAGGCGCTCGTCGAAGCGCTTGAAGCGATCGAAGCCGGCTGCAAGGCCGTCGGGGTGTTCCCTTTGGAGACGTTGTCACGTACCGACGGTCAGGCACTGCTTGCGCGCCTCGACAAGCTGGACCAGAAGCTGGTCTCCCTGCAGCGGAGCCTGAACGGCCGGCTGATCACCACGGCAAGCCGGGTGTCGGCGTAAGGCCATGAGCATGCCGGCGAGGTCGAATCGAAAGCTGGAGTCCCATCTGGCCGACTTGGCGAGCGGGCTTGGTCCGACGGAATTACGCCGGGCCGCCGACCCCTCGCGTATCTGGCCAACCAGGATGGCGATTCGCCAAACGATGCAGAGTGTGCGCGTCGCCGCTGCCTGACGATCCACAAGCGCGATCGACGGGATGAGCAGGATCAGCGGTCTCCCTCGACCATGGAAGACCGCGCCACGATCGATCGTTATTCTTGCCGGCGCGTACGGATGAAGATGCCGCCAATCGCTACCACCAGCCCGACGCCGATTAGCACCTGAGCGATGGTTTTCTTGCTTTCGACCTTGTCGCGGCATTCACCCTCGATGTCTGTCCCTCCGAGAACGCCACGAGCCAGTTCGTTCAGTTGATCCTTCTGAGCGGAGTAACTGAAGTCAGGCGAGAAGGCGCTACCACATTTCGCACTGTCGCCGCCGTCACTCGCTTGGATCTCCGAGGTGCCGAAGAACAGACCGAACAGGGCTAGGCCGATCCCAACGATTATCGCGAACGGCTTCATTGGCCCCTCCTACGCGCCTCACGTGCCCCAATTCGCGAGACCACCGCTAGAAACCCATAATCCCATGAAGGCTGGACCGAAGCGATCAACACCTGCGAGGAATCCAATCCCCGAGGGTTACACGATCGCGGCTGCACGCGGCCGGGCTGTACCGCTCCCGGCTATTCGTGCCAGGCCCGCCACGCCGACGGCTGGGCCGCCGAGGGCGGGCCGACCGACATCACCAAGCTCGGCCTGGCGTGCAGGCCGGACAACCGGCTTGTCGAACAGGGCGGCTGGACAACGCAAAAACGCAAAGAGGGTCGCACCGAATGGCTTCCGCCACCCCACGTGGACACCGGCCATGCGAGAGTCAACAACTACCACTACCCGGAGAAGTACCTGGTGCCCGAGGGTCGATGACGAGGGTCCGTAGTCGACGCTGCGATCCTAATTGGCCTTCCGCTTCAGCGTCCAGGCGGGGATCCAGTGGGTCACCGCTTTGCGACGGGCGCCGTATGCGATCTCGTAGGTGACCAGCCCCCACCAGTAGCCCTGCTCGCAGATGGCCCAGCACGACAAGCGGCCTTCCACGACGGAATGCATCTGCAATCCGGCCGGGTTGTAGCCGCCGGTCCGATGGGGTTCGCGCGGGAACACGGTGGCAAGGTCGACGAGCACCGCCACCGGCGGGTCGACCCGTCGGAACGCCTGCTGCACGGGCTGCCCGTTGTAGCCGATCGACTGCAGCTCACCCACAGATTCGATCATACGTTCGATTATCCTGCATTCGCGCAGCCTGTAGAGCCGTAGCTTGTGCCCAGGCGCGGTACTAGCGTTCGTTCGGCGCGTTAGTCGTCGCCCTCACGATCTTGGCCTCCGCCTTCGTTGCCCTTCTTGTCCTCTTCACCCTTCTTGTCTGGTTCGCCCTTGCGATCATCGGGCTTCTCGTCGACGACGACGGGCATGCTTGGCGGTGGCGGCTGTGAGGTGGTGGGCGCAGGTACCGACGTGCTCGTAGTAGCGGGCTGCATCGGCGGCGGTGGTGAGTCCGCCATTATCAAGATGGCCGCGAGGACCATCAGGGCGAGCGCGGTGCCGACGCCGATCAACGTTCGCTTCCGGCGCGGCCGCGACCATGCGGCGGTCGGCATCGGGGCGAAGCTCGCCGCCGGTGGCGGCGGTGAGGTCAGCACCATCGTGGGTGGCCGCACCGCGGCGTCGGCCAGCGGACCAGCGGCCAAAGGCCAATGGCCGGTGTCGGACAATGCCGCGCGCATCTGCCGTGCGCTAAGGAATCGTCGCAACGCGTCTCGCGCCATCGCACGGTCGATCGCGGCCACCAAGGTCGGGTCGGCGTCCGGTCGCAATGCCGGGATGGGCGGTGGTTGCTCGGCGAGAATCGCGCGGGCGAGTGCACCCATATTCTCGTGCTTGAAGGGTGGGCGGCCGGTCAGCGCCTCATAGCCGAGCACGCCGACGGCGTACACATCGTCGGATATGGTCGCGGTTCTGCCTTCAAGTCGCTCGGGACTCAGGTAGGCCATCGTGCCCATGATCTGGCCGGTGGCGGTGGGCTCTGAGCCCGCGGTCTTCGCGATCCCGAAGTCGGTGACCTTCGCGCGGCCTGACGGCGTGAACAGTATGTTGCCCGGCTTGATGTCACGGTGCAGGATGCCGACATCATGGGCGGCCGTAAGCGCGGCGAGCACATCATCGAGGACGCCGCGCAGCAGTTGTTGGGGCAGGGGGCCGCGGGCGATGGCGTCGGCGAGCGTATTCCCCGGCAGCTGCTCCATCACGATGAACGGCGCGCCATTGTGCTCGCCGTAATCGTGCACGGCGACGATGTTGGGGTGGTTGAGCGACGCCGCAGCGCGGGCTTCGGCTTCAAAGCGCCGCCGGTTCGAGGGATCGAGGCTGAACCCCGCGTAGAGCAGCTTGATGGCGACAGCCCGGCCTAGGCGGGTGTCCCACCCGTCGTGGACCTCAGCCCAGCCGCCGCGTCCCAGAACCCCCCGAAGTTCGTAGCGGCCGCCGAGCACGACCGGGGCCGTCATGACGCCAACGCTAACCCACCGCGGGTATGCCCGACACGTGGTCAGTCACGAACGACCGCTGGTAGACATCATGGACAGGCCTCGCGTGAACCCTGGAGGTCATACGGTCGAACGCGGCACGACGAACGCGAACGGCCGCCGGTAGCCCAGCCCGGTCAGCCGCGCCTCCCGTACCGCAGCCACATCGGCCGTCCGCAACTCCCCTGACGACGGTTCATAGCAGGTCAGCGCGTCTTCGGCCGCGGCAACGATCAACACCCAGTGCCGCGGGATCAGCCGTCCGACGAGCATCGCCACCGGCCGGTCGCCATTGACCGCCGCAACCACATCCGCCAACTTGTCGCGACGGCCACGGAACAGCCGCCAGCGGTAGCAGACCCCCGCCGTGGCTCCCATCGCTGTGATCGCTCGGGCCATCCCCCATGGCGTCGTACCGAGGCGTCGCGGCCAGATCCGGTTCACGTCGGCGTGCACGCGCAGCTGCTCCGCGTCGAACAGCGCGGCCCCGGATTCCGGTTCCGCCAACGCCGCACGGCGGCTGGGATCGAGCAGCGCGCCCGCCATCACCGCGACCGACGGGCCACACGTCACCCCGTCGCGTTGGCGCAGCCGCAGACCGGCGAGTTTCATCGGCTCCCAGTGTGCTGACGAAGCACGCATTGGTCCAATCGCGTTCGGAGATCGTGGGCCATTCGCCCTCTCCCGCAGCGTAATTCCTGCCATCAGGCAACCAATTTCTGCCACCGGAATTAAATCTCTGACCTCTTGGTTTCCAAGATCAGCTGCAGCTCGAACCGCGACACATGCCACGGCTCGAAATAGAAAACGCAAGAAAGAAGAGGCCGCCACAAGATGAAGAAGTTTGGATTTGCCACGGTCGCCGCGAGTGCACTAACCGCAGCTTTCCTCGGACTGGCCGCGCCGGCTCTGGCCGCACCGTCGGGACCCGGGAATGCTCAGGACACAATCAGCGAACTGGAGGCACAGGGCTACACGGTCATCGTCAATCGCATCGGTACCGCGCCGCTCGATCAAGCCAGTGTCGTCGCAGTGCGTTCAGGGCAGACCTACAGCCGCACGGACCATAGCGGTCCAGGTGATGACCTGAGCACCAAGTTGCTCAACAAGACGGTCTACGTCGACGTGAAGTAATCGATGGCGATGTAAGCCCTCACCCCGACAAGCCCCCGGTATGCCTCCACCAGGCATCCGGGGGCTTGTCCCTTGCAGTTGTGTGAACACGTGTTTCGGACTGGCAGCGGGCGGCTAATCGAGACCTGATGGCCTTCGACCTCACCCCCACTGCGGCGCAGCACGACCTGGCGCGACGCACCCACGAATTCGCCGAGGACGTGGTGCGTCCCGTCGCGTCCGAGTATGACCAGCGCCAGGAGTTCCCGTGGCCGGTCCTCGAAGAGGCGGCCGTCCGGGGCTTCTACAGTCCGCTGTTCTACCGCGATCTCATCGGCGACCCAACCGGGCTTTCCCTGCCGATGTTCATGGAAGAGCTGTTCTGGGGGTGCGCGGGGATCGGCCTGGCCGTCGTGATGCCCGCGCTCGCGCTCTCGGCCATCGGCCAGGCGGCCTCTCCGGAACAGATGCTCGAGTGGGCGCCGGAATGCTTCGGAACGCCAGGCGATCTCAAGCTCGCCGCCCTGGCGATCTCCGAGCCCGAGGGCGGCAGCGACGTGCGCAACCTGCGCACCACGGCCTGCCGCGACGGTGCCGGACCGGATGCCGACTGGATCATCAACGGCCACAAGATGTGGATCGGCAACGGCGGCATCGCCAACGTCCACGTCGTCAACGCGGTCGTCGACGAGGAGCTCGGCCACAAAGGGCAGGCGCTGTTCATCGTGCCCGGCGGTACCCCCGGCCTGGAGATGGTGCGCAAGCTCGACAAGCTCGGTTGCCGCGCCTCGCACACCGCCGAGCTCAAGTTCAATGACGTCCGGGTGCCTGCTGCAAACCTGCTCGGCGGCCAGGACAAACTCGACTACAAACTTGCCAAGGCCCGCGAAGCCATCGAAGGCGCCGCGCATTCCGGTTCCGCGACGCTTGGCACGTTCGAGCAGACGCGGCCGATGGTGGCCGCGCAGGCCCTCGGGATCGCGAGGGCAGCAATGGAATACGCCACCGAGTACGCCAACCGCCGCGAAGCGTTCGGCGCCCCGATCATCGACAACCAGGGTATCGCGTTTCCGCTGGCCGATCTCGCCACAGAGATCGACGGCGCCCGACTGCTGACCTGGCGCGCCTCCTGGATGGCCGCCACTGGCGTCGCGTTCGAGCGCGGCGAGGGATCGATGTCCAAGCTCGCGGCCAGCGAAGTGGCCGTGAAGACCACCGAACGTGCCATCCAGACCATGGGCGGCTGGGGCTACGTCAAGGACCATCCCGTCGAGAAGTGGTATCGGGATGCCAAGCTGTACACCATCTTCGAAGGCACGAGCGAAATCCAGCGCATCGTCATCTCAAATGCACTCGGCGCCGCCGACGGCAAACCGCCGCTACACATCGAGCTCGAACCCTCCGGCGGACCGCTGAACAAGATGTTCGGCCGCGGCACACCCCTGCGTACTCAGGCCGCCAACGCCGCACTGAACGCCAAGGACCGCCTCCCGCAGCCGGTCATGCGATTGGCCATGAATGTGCTGCGCCCGCCCCGCAAGTGAGTTTCACAGCACTTTCTGCGACGGCAGTGACGCTGCGCTGGTGTCCGTCTCGATTCCCGCCGGTGTCACCTCCGACTCCAATTCCGCTACCGCGTCGTCATACTCGGGCCGCACCCAAAATCCTGAGTGGCCACATATCGGCGGGTAGATACCGTCGGACCTCAACGTGAGCGACTCGACATCGAGCACTCGGAAGTCGACACCGGCCAGCGCCGCCGCCATGCTGCGGTCCGCCTTGTCGATCACCCACGAACCGATCGGGTCGGACAGCGCCCACAGGTTGATCCACCGCGACTGTTGCCGCGCCGCCAGTCGAGGCAGTGCATCGGTTCCGAAGTACGCCGGGAAGTTTCGCGCGTACAGTCTGCGCAGCGGCGAACCGAACGTCAGCAGTGTCACCCGTTCCCTGGTGTCGTCGTCGTGCTGCAACAATGTCGCTGCGGCGATGACCGTGCCTTGACTGTGCGCCGCGATCACGACCCGAATATCGGGCTCGGAGACCAGCGCCCTGAGGCGGTCCAGCAGTTCGGGCACGGTGCGCTCGGCGTAGCACGGTGGCGTCAGGGGATGGTTCGCACGCGGCCAGAACGTGATGACGTCCCACAGCACGGCCACCACACGACGCATCTGACGGTCCCGAAATGCCTGCACCGCAATGAGAACCAGCCCGATCGCCAATGACAGCGTGATGAAGACGCTCGCCCTGGTGATCGTCGGCGAATAACCAGGCAGCGACTCGAACCCGCCTCGTTCCGAGACATACCAGGTGGTCAGCGCCGCTACGACCGCCACCGATGTCAGCGCCACACCCCCGATCAGCGCGACGCCCATATCGGTCAGCGACGCCACTGCGCGCGACTTCGCGACCCGCTTGGCCCTGGCGCCGGTCTCGGCTCCTGAATAGTCTGCGAGTACCGAGGGCAGTTCGGCCCTTGTCCTCCTGGGAACGACCCCCAACCACACTGCGAGCACGGCGATGATCGTCACGACGATCACGACCACGATGGCTACGGCCGCCCAGAGGTAGGGCGGCGGCACGATCAGCGGGGCTTCGGCGTCCAGCGCAGCAACCCTGTCCGCGAATTTCGCCGCGTCGTTCCCGAGCGTCGTTGCCCTCCTGCCGATTTCAGCGTTGGCGGCCGCGGTGGACACCACGGCGTCGCCGAGCACCTGGGCCGTCCACAATCCGACGCCTACGCTGAACGCGCCGCCGGCCAGTCCGGCGATCAAGGCGACGAACGGCCCGGTGTATCCACGCAGTGTCGGGCGCCACGCGGCATCGGCCGACTTCGGCCGCCCACGCATCGACCATCCGGTGGACACGAACAGCATGATCAGCAGGACGACCTGCACACCGAGCAGGACGTAGATCGCCCCGCGCAGCCCCGGCAGATGCGTCGGCGCGGGCGGATACTCGACGTCGGCGAGCGCGACCCATACGAGGGAAACGATCAGCAGCGCCACCGAGATCCACCGCAACAGCAGAAGGGGGCGCGTCAACCCGTCCGCGCCGCTGCCGCCCCGCGCGGTCGCGCGGTTCCACGCCGTGGCCAACACGGCCAGCGCCAGGATGACGCCGTTGGCAGCAAGCAAGTCGGACCGACCGCGGATGCCCAGGACCCCATCGGCTCGGCCGGCGCGTAGCTCAGGGGCGCCGCGAGCGTGAGCGCGGCAAGCCCTGCCGTCCATGCCATCACGTGGCAGGCCCGCAACCTCAGCACGGACGGATCGGTGCACCAGAACGTGTCCGACTCCAGCGGCACCTCGTCGGCCATCACCGCGGGATTCGGTGGCCGACCGATCTCTCTGGTGTTCTCCCGGCCGAGCCGCCACAACACCACGATCACCACGACCAGCGGCACCGCGCTGAGCGCCACCTGCGTCCCGCGCGGCATCGACGCCAGGATCGAAAGCGGGCCCCATTGCGCGGCGCAATGTTCCACGGCCACGCACTGCCACACCGTCACGTCCATCACCGCCACCGCAGCCGCCAGCATCAGGGTCAGGGTGAAGGACAGCGCGATCAACCGCAGCAGACCCACCGCGATCGCAGCGGCACGGCGAGGACCGGTGACTGGCGGCAGCATCCAGTGCGCGAGGTTGATGAAGATGAACGGCAGGAACAGCAGCCACACCGCTCTGCTGGCGGGTCCGGACGTCAGGCCACCCCAGGAATACGCCTCCATCACGCGTCGCCACGTCGGCCGCCGTTCAACCTCGGCTTTCTGGGTGTCGTCGATCCACTGCTGCCTGCGATAGAAGCCGGCCGACCTGTCGCCGGCCCGCAGTTCGAGGAATTCGGCGGGACAGTTCAGCAGCGCCTCGGGCGGCGTTCCGGACACTCCGTGCACCCGGAGTTCGACGATGGTGCCGCTGTCGGCCATCTCCCAATCGTGGCGCGAGGTTTGGTCAAACTCCCAGCGGGCACGCCACAGGAAGCTCATCAATCTTTCAGGAGGATCCGATGCGAGCAGTGACGTGGCAGGGGCGACGGAAGGTTCGGTCGACAATGTGCCCGATCCGTCGATCAAGGAGCCCAACGACGCGATCATCCGCGTGACGAGCACGAACATCTGCGGATCCGATCTGCACCTGTACGAGGTGCTCGGTGCTTTCATGACCCCGGGCGACATTCTCGGACACGAGGCGATGGGTGTGGTCGAAGAAGTGGGCACCGCGGTCGGCTCCCTGAAGGTCGGCGACCGGATCGTCATCCCGTTCAACATCAGCTGCGGGAAGTGCTTCATGTGCGACCAGGGCCTGCAGAGCCAATGCGAGACGACACAGAACCGCGACCAGGGCACCGGTGCCGCGCTGTTCGGATACTCGAAGCTCTACGGCGAGGTCGCAGGCGGGCAGGCCGAATACCTACGGGTGCCACACGCTCAGTACACCCACATCAAGGTGCCGGACGACGGGCCCGACGAACGCTACGTCTATCTCTCCGATGTGTTGCCGACCGCGTGGCAGGCGGTTGAGTACGCCGAGGTGCCCGACGGCGGCACGCTCGTCGTGCTGGGTCTCGGACCCATCGGATCGATGGCCTGCCGCATTGCGTCGCACCGGAACAGCGTGACCGTGATCGGCGTGGACCTGGTCACCGAACGGGTGGACCGCGCGCGCCCGTACTGCTCGGAGGTCGTCGATCTTCGACGTGACAATGCCGAAGATCTGGTGAAGGGCTACACCGCCGGCCGCGGCGCCGACGCCGTCATCGATGCCGTCGGGATGGAGGCGCACGGGTCGCCGGTGGCCGAGGCCGCGCAGACCGCCAGCGGGTTTCTGCCGTCGCCGGTCGGCCGCGTCGTGATGAAGCACGCCGGTGTCGACCGGCTCGCCGCGTTCAACATGGCGATCGCGCTGGTGCGAAGGGGCGGCACCATCTCACTGTCCGGCGTCTACGGCGGCGCCGCCAGCCCGGTCAACCTGATGACGCTGTTCGACAAGCAGATTCAGCTACGGATGGGCCAGGCCAACGTCAAGAAATGGATTCCGGACATCATGGGATTGCTCACCGACGAAGACCCACTCGGAGTGGAGCAGTTCGCCACCCACCGGCTGCCGCTTTCTGCCGCGCCCGACGCGTACGAGACATTCCAGAAGAAAGAAGACGGCATGGTGAAGGTGGTGCTGACGCCCTGATGGACCAGTCGGAGGCGCCGATACTCGACGGCCTGGTCGACTACCGGCGAAACAACCGCTACGGGTATGCGCCGCCCGGCCACCGCCAGGGGCGCGGGGTTGACGACCGCGTGCTGGCCGTCCTCGGGCACGAGCCATTCGTCAACGACGTGTTGGTCAGTGGCGGTCTCGACGACCGCCGCATGCGCAACGAGTACCTCAAACGCGCCGAGGATCTGATGGCAGAGGCCGTCGGCGCGGATGTCGCGTGGTTCTCCACCTGCGGCAGTTCACTTTCGGTCAAGGCCGCGATGATGGCCGTCGCCGGAGGCGATGGTGGCCTGCTCGTTCCCCGGGACAGCCACAAGTCGATCGTCGCCGGCCTGATCTTCTCGGGCGTCCGACCGTACTGGGTCACCCCACGCTGGGACGCCGAACGGCACTTCTCCCATCCGCCGTCGGCTGAGGATTTCGACGACGCCTGGGATCGCCACCCGGACGCCGCAGGAGCTCTGGTCGTCAGTCCGAGCCCGTACGGCACCTGCACTGACCTGGAGAGCATCGCGAAGGTGTGCCACGACCGGGGCAAGCCGCTGATCGTCGACGAGGCCTGGGGCGCCCACCTTCCGTTCCACGAGGATCTGCCGACATGGGCGATGGACGCCGGCGCCGACGTCTGTGTCGTCAGCGTGCACAAGATGGGCGCCGGGTTCGAGCAGGGATCGGTCTTCCATCTACAGGGCGACCTGGTCGACCAGGACCGCCTGTCGGCCTGCGCGGACCTGCTGATGACGACAAGCCCCAACGCCATGGTCTACGCCGGAATCGACGGATGGCGGCGGCAGATGGTCGACAGCGGCCGCGAATTGCTCGGGGCTGCACTGAAACTCGTCGATGGGCTACGCCGCGACATCGAGATGATCCCCGGCGTCGAGGTACTCGACGATGAGCTACTCGGTGTCGAAGCCTCACACGATCTCGACCGGATGCAGATCCTGATGGACGTCTCGGCCACGGGGACGTCCGGCTACCAGACAGCCGACTGGCTGCGCGAGAACTGTCACGTCGATCTCGGCATGAGCGACCACCGCCGCGTGCTCGCCACCATGTCGTTCGCCGACGACAAGGCGAGCGCGGAGCGGCTCCTCGACGCCCTGTGGGCATGGCGGAAGGCGGCCAATGACTTCGAGCCGCCACCGCCGATCCGGCTGCCGTCGCCGTCGGAGATCGAGCTGGAGACCGTGGACTCGCCGCGAGACGCCTTCTTCGGACGTGTCGAGGAGGTGCCCGCCGCGGAGGCCTGCGGTCGTGTCTCGGCCGAGCAGATCACCCCGTATCCGCCCGGGATACCGGCTGTCGTCCCGGGCGAGCGGCTCAACGACGCGGTGATCGACTACCTGCGGGACGGGCTGAAAGCCGGGATGAACGTTCCCGATGCGGCCGACAGCTCACTGGAAACCTTCCGCGTGGCTGTTGGGTGATACCTCTGGTTTCAGCTCGGGGGATTCTGGCAACATTACCGACGGGTAAGTTCATTCAGGCAGCACACGACGGGTGGGATGACAATGGAGTTTCTTGCTCAGGGCAGCGAAGGCGGCGGCGCCGCAATCGGCGAGGTCATCGGCATGTCGGTCGCTGGTCTCATCGTTGGGGTCGCGCTCTTGTGGATCGGTTTTCTGCACCGGACCCGCCGCATCACCTGGCTCAACGACTTCGCTGAATGGACAGGGCGCAGATTCAAGCGGCCCGCATGGGTGGCGCTGCCGATCGCGTTGTTCATCACGACCATCATCAGCGCCCTCTTCGGCTTCATCTGGGATGTCAGCCTGCACATCGGCAAGGGTCGCGATCCCGGACCGCTGGCCAACCCGGCGCACTACTTCATCCTGTTCGGTCTCTTCCTGCTGTTCGTGGCGGGTTGCCTCGCGTGCGTGCTGCCCTACGAGAAGCCCGGCCCGTACGCCGTTCGCATCACGCGCAATTGGTACGTCCCCGTCGGCGGCCTGCTGATGGCGGGCTGCGGGTTGTACGCGCTGACGGGCTTCCCCCTCGATGACATCTGGCACCGCATCTTCGGACAGGACGTGACGCTCTGGGGTCCCACCCACCTGATGATGATCGGCGGTGCCGGCTTCTCGACGCTGTCCGCCCTGTTCCTCGATCACGAGGGGCGCAAAGCCCTCAGTGAGGACGCACCGCAAGGCGGCCTGGGCATCAAGTTCGTCCAGTACCTGGCGTTCGGCGGCATCGTCATCGGCATGTCGGTGTTCCAGATCGAGTTCGACTTCGGGGTGCCGCAGTTCCGTCAGGTCTTCGAGCCGATGCTGATCGCGACGGCCGGAGCGTTCGGTCTCGTCGCCGCCCGAATGATGATGGGCCGCGGTGCGGCCGTCATCGCCGCGTTGCTTGCGATCGCGTTGCGCGGTGGCGTGGCTCTGGTGGTCGGTCCGGTGTTAGGGGCCCCGATCAACTGGTTCGCGCTGTACCTCGGTCCCGCGATCGTGATCGAACTGCTCGCGCTGACACCGCTTCTCAAGCGCCCGCTCCTCTTCGGACTCGTCAGTGGTCTCGGTGTCGCGACTGTCGGTCTGTGGCTCGAGTCGCTGTGGATCAACGCCGTCTACGCGTACCCGTGGCCGACCAGCATCTGGCCCGAAGCCTTGCTGATGGCCGTGCCGGCCACGATCCTCACCGGCATCTGCGGGGCGATGGTGGGCATGGTACTCACCGATCAGCAGCTGCCCCGACGGGCTGTCAGCATCGGCGTGGTGGTGCTCACCGTCCTGGCGATCGGTGGTGCCACCGCCAACGGGCTGCGCTATACCGTGCCCGAAAGTGCCAACGCGACAATCACTCTCACCGAGGCTCCGGCAAGCGACGGTCAACGATTCGCGACGGCCGACGTGCGAATCACTCCCGCCAATCTGCTGAGCGACGACCCCAACTGGGTCTCGGTGCTCGGATGGCAGGGCGGAATTGCCAACCAGCGAGGTATTTTCCTCGACCACCTGGAGAAGGTCGGGCCGGGGCACTTCCGCTCGACGGAGCCCATGCCCGTTTCGGGTTCCTGGAAGACGCTGCTGCGCGTGCACGACCACAAGACGCTGACCGCCGTACCCGATCTATTTGGCGGGCGACCCGGGAATCGGCGCCGAGGAAGTGCCCGCTGACGCGTCGATGACGCGCCCGTTCGTCGCGGAGATCACCATCCTGCAGCGTGAACGCAAACCGGACACACCGCAGACGTTGTGGTTGATCGGCGGCCTGGTCGTGCTGGCCTGCACGCTGATCCTCATCGCGGGTCTCACCTGGGGAGCGGGCCGGATCAACCGGAGCGAACCCACGGACAGCAAGACGGAACTGCAGCCGTCGGCGCAGGCATGACAGCACCGCCCGACGTCGTTTTCCTGGCTGACCATTCGGTGCTGCTCGCGATACCCGCCTTCGCTCCGGCGTTCGTCGTCGCAGGCGTGGTCATCTACGTCGCGATGCGCGACCGCAGGAAAGGCGATGAGCCTCACACTGAACGCTCGCGCCCGGCAAGCGAAGATGGAGCACCGTGAACAAGACACCGGTTATCTCGATTGTGGTCGCCGCCGCACTTCTTACCGCCGCTTGTGGCGGTGACCAAGGTCAAGGCGACACCCAGGCCAGCCCGTCGGCGTCGACGGTGAACCCGTCGGAGATGGCCGACAACCAGGCGCCGCCCGCTCGACTCGTCGTGGACGTCACGATCAAGGGCGGCAACGTGACACCGGCCAACGAGCAGTTGGAGGCCGAGGTCAATCAGCCGATCATCTTCCGCGTCGACAGCGATGTTGCCGACGAGTTGCACGTGCACTCGAACCCCGAGCACACGTTCAAGTTCGAGGCCAAGCCTGGCCAGTCGTTCCAGTTCACCGTTGCCGTGCCCGGGAAGGTCGACGTCGAACTGCACCACCTGAAGAAGACCATCGCCACCATCACGGTGCAGTGAACGTAGACCGGCCCGAGCTGTACTCACCCAAGGCGCATCGGCGGGTAAATTCGGGTTATGCGGGCGCTGATCATCACCGACGTGCAGAACGATTTCTGCGAGGGCGGCTCACTTGAGGTGAGTCGCGGCGCCGAGGTCGCCGGCGGCATCAGCGAGTTGCTGGCAGGTGACCACGGCTACGCACACGTGGTGGCCACCAAGGACTTTCACATCGATCCCGGCGAACACTTCTCCGACCATCCGGACTACGCGGTGTCGTGGCCGCGGCATTGCGTGGTATCGACTTCGGGTGCCGACTTCCATCCGCATCTCGACACGGATGCTGTCGAGGCCGTCTTCCGCAAGGGCCAGTACGCGGCCGCATACAGCGGGTTCGAAGGCGCCGACGACGACGGCACGCCGCTGGCCGACTGGCTGCGACAGCGTGGCGTCGACGAGGTCGACATCGTCGGCATCGCGACGGACTACTGCGTACGGGCGACCGCGGCGGATGCCGTCAAGGAGGGCTTCGAGACGCGGGTGCTGCTGGACCTGACGGCCGGCGTCGCGCCGGAGTCGACGGCCAAGGCCGTCGAGAGCATGCGCGCCGCCGGCGTCGAGATCGTCTAGCTCAACCCGACCGTCGGATCCAGCGGGTGGCCTGACCATTCGGGTGGTCGGCCCGCCATGAAAGCGCGGACGCCTTCCTTCGCGTCGTCGTGACCCATGACCGCGAGGTGGATCTCGGTTTCGCGCCGGCCTACTGCGGCGCGGTCGAGGTCGAACGAATCCCACAGCAGGCGCTTGCTGGCCGCCACCGACATCGGCGCGGTGTTCTCGGCGATGTCATGTGCCACTTCCAGGGCGGCCGGAAGGACGTCGTCCGCATCGAGCACCCGGCTGCCCAAGCCGAGTTCGACGGCCCGGCGTCCATCGAATGTCGCTCCGGTCAACAGGATTTCGGCGGCGTTGGCGATCCCGACCAACCGCGGCAGCACCCAGTGTGAGTAGGCGTCGCCGACGACGCCGCGCCGCACCTGAACGACGCCGTATTGCGCGTCGGCGGCGAAGAACCGGATGTCGCACTGCAATGCCAGTGTCAGACCCAGCCCGATCGCGTGGCCGTTGACCGCGGCGATCACCGGCTTGGACAGCGTCCAGGCGGGCACGTCGATGCCGGCCGCAGCTGAACCCCGCGCCCGGCTCGGCGAACGTGTCCTCGCCCGCGCCGAGATCGGCGCCCGCGCAGAACGCCGGCGGTGTCCCGGTCAGCACGATGGCGCGGATGCCGTCGTCGCGGTCACAGGTCCGGTAGGCGTCCGCGAGCTCGTCGCCATTCCGTCGCCGACGGCGTTGCGCTGCTCGGGCCGGTTGAGCGTGATGGTTGCCACACCACCGTCGACGGCCAGCAGCAACGTGCGGTATTCGGGCAAGGTGCTCATTGATTGCAATGCTGTCGCATTGGGCATCCCTTATCGTCGCCTTCGTCCCCATCCCTGTCGTCCATGTCTGATCTTTTGGAGCCCCAACCTTGACTCGAGCCGCCAATCCGCAGGTCACCACCCAGTTTGAGGTCTGGCCAGGCAAGGCCTACCCGCTGGGGGCCACCTACGACGGCACGGGCACGAACTTCGCCGTGTTCAGCGAGGCCGCCGACCGGGTCGAACTGTGCCTGTTCGACGCCGACGGCTCGGGAACGTGCGGGAGACCCGCCTCACGCTGCCCGAGGTCGACGGCTTCGTCTGGCACGGCTTCATCCCCAACATCGAGCCCGGCCAGCGCTACGGCTACCGGGTGCACGGCCCCTACGATCCCGCCGCGGGCCACCGATGCAATCCCAACAAGCTGCTGCTGGACCCGTACGCCAAGGCCATCGACGGCACCTTCGACTGGAATCAGTCGCTGTTCGGCTACAACTTCGGCGATCCCGACAGCCGCAACGACGACGACTCGGCGGCCAGCATGCCCAAGTCCGTCGTCATCAACCCGTACTTCGACTGGGGCGTCGACCGCCCGCCCGGCCACGAATACGCCGACACGGTCATCTACGAGGCGCACGTCAAGGGTCTCACGCAGACCCACCCGGACATCCCCGAACAGATCCGCGGCACTTACGCCGCCGTCGCCCACCCGGTGATCATCGAGCATCTGAAAGCGTTGGGCGTCAACGCCATCGAGCTGATGCCGGTCCACCACTTCGTCAACGACTCGACGCTCATCGACAAGGGGCTGTCCAATTACTGGGGCTACAACACCATCGGATTCCTGGCGCCTGACCCGAAGTACAGCTCCAGCCCCAATCCCGGCGGGCAGGTGCAGGAGTTCAAGGCGATGGTGCGCGCCCTGCACGAGGCCGACATCGAGGTGATCCTCGACGTCGTCTACAACCACACCGCGGAGGGCAACCACCTCGGTCCGACGCTGTCCATGCGCGGCATCGACAACGCCGCGTACTACCGGCTCGTCGACGACGACAAGCGCTACTACATGGACTACACCGGCACCGGCAACAGCCTCAACGTCGGCCACCCGCACTCGCTGCAGCTGATCATGGACTCGCTGCGGTACTGGGTGACCGAGATGCACGTCGACGGGTTCCGGTTCGACCTCGCCTCGACGCTGGCGCGCGAGTTCTACGACGTGGACCGCCTGTCGGCGTTCTTCGAACTCGTGCAACAGGATCCGACGGTCAGCCAGGTCAAGCTGATCGCCGAACCGTGGGACGTCGGGCCCGGCGGGTACCAGGTCGGCAACTTCCCCCCGCAGTGGACGGAGTGGAACGGCAAGTACCGCGATACCGTGCGCGACTACTGGCGCGGCGAGCCCGCCACCCTCGATGAATTCGCCTACCGGTTGACGGGGTCGGCCGATCTCTACGAGAACACCGCCCGCCGGCCGGTCGCGTCGATCAACTTCGTCGTCGCCCACGACGGGTTCACGCTGCGGGATCTGGTGTCCTACAACGAGAAACACAACAAGGCCAACGGCGAGGACAACAAAGACGGCGAAAGTCACAATCGGTCATGGAACTGCGGCGTCGAGGGTCCGACCGACGATGCAGAGGTCAATGCGCTGCGCGCGCGCCAGCAGCGCAACTTCCTGACCACACTGTTGCTGTCGCAGGGCGTGCCGATGATTGCGCACGGCGACGAGTTGGGCCGCACCCAACTGGGCAACAACAACGTCTACTGCCAGGACAACGAGGTGTCGTGGATCGACTGGGCGAACGCCGATTCCGACCTGATCGAGTTCACCCGCACCGTGTCGGCGCTGCGCGCGGCGCACCCGGTGTTCCGGCGTCGGCGATTCTTCTCCGGTGGTCCGGTGCGCAGGCGTGGTGGCGACGGGCTGCCCGACATCGCCTGGTTCGCCCCCGACGGCTCGGAGATGAGCGACGAGGACTGGGACTCCGGATTCGCCAAATCGATTGCCGTGTACCTCAATGGGCAGGGCATACCCGATCTTGACGACCGCGGTCAGCGGGTGACCGACGATTCATTCGTGCTGTGCTTCAACGCCCACCACGAGGCGATCGAGTTCGTCTTGCCCGCAGATCAGTTCGGCACCGCGTGGGTCACGGTGATCGACACTGCAGCGGCCGCCGGCGAGGACGCGCAGACCCACGGCGCCGCCGCCAAGGTTTCCGTCGACGCCAGGTCGGTATTGGTGCTGCAGTCGGCCACCTTCAGCGAGAAGTAGTCACCGCTCGACGTCGAAGAACGAGTCGCCGTCCTCGGGGGTGCCGTCGATCTGACCGCGCTCGGTGCCGTGCTGCTCGGGGTCGATGCGGTCGAGTTGGTCGTCGGACACCGACACGGTGTCGGTCGCGGTGTCATCGGCGTCGCGTGGATCGACGTCCTCGGGCCCGACGTCCGGCACCTCTTCGGCGAGGCGTTCGTCGAGCGTCTCGGCTTCTCGGGCGTCGATCCATTTCTCCGGCGGGTCGACCACCTCGTCGCCGTCGTCGTTGCGCACCTCGTCGGAGTCGAGTGCCTCTTCCGGCGTGAGGGGATTGTCGTCGGATACGTCGCGTGCCATGTCTGCCATGTTGCCGACACGGCGCCCTGCTAAACCGCAGGCCTGCTCGTCATGCGCTGTCGATGGTCCGGCTGGGCTTCAGCCCGGTCTTACCGTCGAGATACTGCAACAGGTGATGCGCGGCGACCTCGACGTCCTTGTGCCGCCACTCGGCCGCCCGGTAGACACATGCGATCAACCCCGTGCGGTGCAGCCTGCGGAGGTCGCCGTACACAAACGCATACCGCGCCTTGGTGCCGTCTGCGGCGCCCTCGGTAAGCCCGAGATGCCACTGTGCGTAGTCCTCCCATGAATGCGACTCCAGATAGGAGTTCTGCGCGTCGGCATTCGGCTGGACCTCGCCCCAGTCGCTGTCGAGCACATATTGGCGGGCGTCGATCAATTCCCGCGCCCTGGCCACCGCGTCGTCGTTGAGCGAGTACTTCGCCATGGTGGCACTCTCCTTCAACTAGCGACGCACTGCCCGCAACGTGTCAGCCAGGGTCCACACGGAGATACCCAGCAGCGCAATGTCTTTCATCAGGAACCCGCCATCCAGTGACAGCGCTGGGAATCCACCCTGCTCGGCAACGAATACCCCGGGGGTGGTGAACATGAAACTTATCGTCGAGACGAAGAGTGCGATGGACAGCAGGCTGCCGCCGATGGACACCTTGGGCCACCACGGCTTTACGGCGAGCAACACCGCGGCCGCGATCTCGAAAACACCCAGCAGCGCCGAGAACGTGGACACCGAGAACACGTCGTACACCCAGCTCATGAACGGGCTTTCGGCCACCAGCGGCACAATCCCTTCGGCCTCGTACCGCATGAATTTCAGGCCGCCGTACCAGAGGAGCACGATGACCAGGCCATAGCGCACGATCAGGCCAGCGGCGTCGTCGACGGTGGTGTTTTGCGTGGATTCGATCTGTTGAGTAGTCATGTAGCGGTAGTGCGGCGCTGCGCCGCCACCGTTACGCGGTCAGCTGACGATCCGGGCGATCGACTTCAACGGGATCGGCAGCCAGC
This sequence comes from uncultured Actinomycetota bacterium, assembly GCA_963721195.1. Classification (GTDB taxonomy): domain Bacteria; phylum Actinomycetota; class Actinomycetes; order Mycobacteriales; family Mycobacteriaceae; genus Mycobacterium. The sequence goes on from CAVRIH010000020.1 coordinate 111,568, forward strand.
TGGGCCGGTGTCTGGCTTCGTAGCCGGCCTCGTACACCGCCTTGTCGAGTTCATACGCAAGCAGCAGGGGCTCGGAGTCGCGCGGGTCGGCGCCGGAGACCTCCGCGTAGCCCTCGCAGAACGAGCCGGCGTTGCGGTCCACCCACTCGCGCGCCCGCGCGGCGAGTTGGCGGTCCAGACCCCCGTCGCGAGAGTCGCTGGACTGGTCCATCAGCCGCTGATAAGCCGCGTACTCGTAGGAACGCAGCATTCCGGCCACGTCCCGCAGCGGCGAATCAGGGCGCCTTCGCTCGTCGAGTGGCTGCCCCGGCTCGCCTTCGAAGTCGATCAGCAGCCAACGCTCGGGGGTACGCAGCACCTGGCCGAGGTGCAGGTCACCGTGCACGCGCTGCACGACGATCGTCTCCTCGGCCAGCTTGCGGAAGCGCTCCTCGATCAGCGGGACAAACTCCTCGAGTTCCGGCACTGCCTTCGCTACTGCCCACAGCCGCTCCAGCATGCTGTCGGTCGGGAACGGTGTGGTGGCTTTCTCCAGCTTGTCGGCCAACGTCGCGTGCACCGCGGCAACCGCCTCACCCAGCCGGTAGGACTCGCCGGCAAAGTCGCCGCCGACCTCGTCGGCGTACAGGTCACCTTCTGCAAACAGGTCGCGGGTACTGGCCAGCGCCATGTCCCAGCCCTCGGCGGAGTTCGCCGCGAACTCAGTGACCATGCCGAGCGCGCAGGGCTCGCCGTGGCACGTCGTCTCGAAGGAACCAAGCAGCCGTGCGACGTAGGGGTTCCCGGCTCGCGCCAGGGCGCGGTTGAGCTCGATGTCCGGGTTGATGCCTCCGGTGATGCGGCGGAAGATCTTGAGGACCGCGTCCTGCTCGAACACCACGCTGGTGTTGCTCTGCTCGGCGCCCATCAACCGCGGCGCGATGTCGAGCGGCAGTGTGACATCTGGCTCCTTGACGAAGCGCACCGTTGCATCCTCGGGGCCGACTGTCGCCGACGAGTCGATCAGCGACAGCAGATACTGTCCGGCCGCCGGGTCGTAGAGGGCGTCGTAGGCGGTGCGATCACCGTCCGCACCGATGGTGGCGACATCGGCGTATTCCTCGATGGGTCCGGCGTGCCACTCCACGATGACCTGGTAGCGATCCGAACTGCCATCGGTGTACGACACGTCGAGCAGCACGAGGTCCAGGTCCTCGCGCAGCGGGACACAGACTGCGGGCTCGGCGGAGACGAGTTCGCGGCTGCGTCCCGCATACCAGCGCTGCAGCGGTAACCATTCGTGAAAGGGCAGGGTCACGGCTCAACTCCAGGCTCCGGTTCGGGTTCCCGCAGTGCGAACCAGTAAAACCCATGGCCGGGCAGGGTGAGCAGATATGGCAGCTGACCGATGCGCGGGAACTCGACGTGCCCGGTCATTTCGATGGGGGTATACCCGTTCCAGTGCTGCAGGTTCAGCTCGATGGGCTGCGGGAAGCGCGACAGGTTGTTGACGCACAGCACTGTGCCGCCCTGCTGCTCGTCTTCCATCTCGCGAACGTAGGTCAGCACCGACGGGTTGGACCCGCCAAGCTCGCGGAACGTACCGGTGGCGAACGCGTCGTGGCGTCGCCGCACGGCCAGCATCGTGCGCGTCCAGTTCAACAGCGATGTCGAACTGTCGCGCTGCGCTTCGACGTTCACCGACTGGTAGCCGTAGATCGGGTCCTGGTTGGGTGGCAGGTACAGCTGGCCGGGATTCGCGGTGGAGAAGCCCGCGTTGCGGTCCGGTGTCCACTGCATCGGCGTGCGCACGCCGTCGCGGTCGCCGAGCCAGATGATGTCGCCCATCCCGATCTCGTCGCCGTAGTAGAGCACCGGCGAACCGGGCAGTGACAGCAGCAGCGCGGTGAACAACTGCATCTGGTTGCGGTCGTTCTCGAGTAGTGGGGCCAGCCGCCGCCGGATGCCGACGTTCGCCTTCATCCTCGGATCTTTGGCGTATTCGGCGTACATGTAGTCCCGCTCTTCGTCGGTGACCATCTCAAGCGTCAACTCGTCGTGGTTACGCAGGAAAATGCCCCATTGCGCCATGTCAGGAATCGGCGGCGTCTGCGCCATGATCTCGGAGATGGGAAAGCGCGACTCGCGCCGCACCGCCATGAAAATCCTTGGCATCAGCGGGAAGTGGAACGCCATGTGGCATTCGTCGCCGCCGGTCTTTGGATCGCCGAAGTACTCGACGACGTCGGCGGGCCACTGGTTGGCCTCGGCGAGCAGGACACGTCCGGGGAACTCGTCGTCGATGACCTTGCGGCAGTGCCGCAGGAAGGCGTGGGTTTCTGGCAGGTTCTCGCAGTTGGTGCCCTCACGCTCGAACAGGTAGGGCACGGCGTCGAGACGGAAACCGTCGATGCCGAGGTCCAGCCAGAACCGCAGGACGTCGATCATGGCTTCCTGCACAGCTGGGTTGTCGTAGTTCAGGTCGGGCTGGTGTGAGAAGAACCGGTGCCAGTAGAACTGGCGGCGCACCGGGTCATACGTCCAGTTGGACTCCTCGGTGTCGACGAAGATGATGCGGGCGTCCTGGTAGCGCTCACTCGAGTCGCTCCAGACGAAGTAGTCGCCGTAGGGGCCGTCTGGGTTACGCCGCGACTCCTGAAACCACTCGTGCGAATCCGACGTGTGGTTCATGACCAGGTCCGTGATGACGCGAATGCCGCGACGGTGCGCGGCGTCGAGTAGGTCGACGAAGTCATCGACGGTGCCGAACTCGGGCAGCACCTTGTAGAAATCGCGAATGTCGTAGCCACCGTCACGCAACGGAGAGTCGTAGAACGGCGGCAGCCAAAGACAATCGACGCCAAGCCATTTCACATAGTCGAGCCGTTCGGTCAGCCCGCGCAGATCACCGCTGCCGTCGGAGTTGGAGTCGTGGAATGCGCGGACCAGCACCTCGTAGAAGACGGCGTGCTTGAACCAGGTGCGGTCCTCGGGAAGTGCACGCGCGTGTTCGAAGTCTTCCGCGGTCGGGTGTTCGACCACGCCGTCCTCGACGTGGCTGCCTTCCGTGGGGTCGTGGTTGGTGTCATCCATACAGACTCCAAACCTACCCATGTCCGACGAAAATGAATCGCCCAAACCTTACGTTCGGCAGCACGGAGTTTGCTGTGTTTGTACCGGTTGAATCGGCGGGCGGGACGGGCTACGGTTTCGGCGTCTCGATCCGAGGAAGAAGCGAGTGGCTGTGGCTGATTCAGCACCGAATGACGGCGAAGCTCCAGTAATTGTCGGCATGTCCGACGCGGCGATGCACATGTACGCCGTTGCGATCGACGCGCTTCCTGATGCGCATGATCCGGAGTTCGCGGACCGCGCCGGCGTGATCTTGGTGGGGCTGCGCAAGCTCATCGGCTCGCTGACAGACGCGGCCGGCCGGAGCCGGGTCACACCGTCGGTCATCGTCGCGCTCAGCGGTGTGCGCAGGCGTTACGACGAACTGATGGAGACCGCGGCAAACGGACCTGGAGCGACGCTGGGTCAGCGGCTCTATGTCGCGCGTGGGCGCGCGAAGCTGTCCACCAAGGAAGCGGCGAACGGTGTGGGTCTGCGCAAGGACCTCATCGAGGCCGTGGAGGTGGAGGAGCCCGCGACCGAGGAAGAGACCACGCGGATCAAGGACCTGATCGCCGCGCTCGGCGGCTAATTTTTGGTTTTTCGGGTTGGCGCGAACGTGGGTTGCTCGCATTTCCTGCCGAACGTGGGTTTACCCGTACGCCTCGGCGCGATTTCGCGTGACGTAACCCCACACTCGGCCCGGTTGGTTTGCTCGGCTCTGTCGCGGGTTCGCGTTGACCGGTAACGGTCACGATTGTGTGGGCGTGTCCTCGATGCTCGGCGGTGATTGCTCATACGCGCAGAGGAAATTACACGGTCACACAGCTTGCCAGCTGTTGTAGCGGTGGTCCAAGTTGGTGTGCTGCGGTGGTTCGGCGATGCCATAGCATGACTGTGTTGGCAATCAAGCTGTTTGATCGCGAGGTCAACCGCAACCGATCGGGCCCTCGGGCGCGGTTTCTCGTATTGTGCTGTCTGATCGCGAGTTTGGGATTCTCGGCGTGCGGACCCGTCGTCGATGGGAGTTCTCACCCGGCGGCTGATCTGGGCACCGCGACACCGGCAACCCCGACAACCACTGAGGCGGTGGTGCCCGCGGCGGGTGTCGCAGACAAACTGCTCACGCGCAGCGAGCTGGGCGCCATCGTGGATGACATCGACATGAGCGAGGTGGAGTCCTACATCGGTCCTGACACTACGACGCAAGGTTTCCAGCCGCGCGAATGTCTGTACCGAGCGCTGGTGGCCGCTGGCCTGGGGTACATGGGTGAGGGCCGCCGAGCGATGGTCGGCAATACGAACCGGGGCATAAATGGTCGGGTCGCCGCGCAGGTGATCAGTGTGTGGGTCGACCGCAAACAGCCACGCGCGGTGCTCGATTCGGCTCGGCGGGATTGGGCGTTGTGCCATGACGGTGAGCAATTCACCGTCTTAACCTCCGACGGCGAGGCTGGGCCGTACTGGGTGGCCGGGCCGATCAGCGCTGAGGTCGAAACCCGCGCGAGCAGCGTCATCGAGCGGCAGGACCCGCCGGGGCGGACGTGCCAGCATGTCTTCGCCGTCCAGGCCAACATCGGGGTGGAGACCATCGCCTGCGGTGAGGGCGACACCGCCGCGCAGGCCAACGAGATCGCCGACCGCATCCTGGCGCGGTTCCCGAGCTGATCGCAGCAGCGTTACGGTTGGCTGGGACTTCGACGACACACAGCGCAACGCAGGGAGACACTATGAGCCAAACCGGGGCTGACGGCACACAGGCGTGGCAAAGCGGCGGCCCGGCGCCAGATCAGCAGCAGTCCGGTGGCGCCGAAGGACCACCGCCAGCAGAGTTCGACGACGCCGCAGAGGATCCGACCGTCGTCACTTCGGCCCGCCCTCGCCCCCAGCCACTTCCATCGCAGCCGGACCCCGCTGCAGAGGATCCGACCGTCGTCACTTCGGCCCGCCCTCGCCCTGAGCCACCGCAGCCGAGCCGAGGGGCACCGAGTCAGTCACCGCCGCCAGTCCCTCCACCAGCGGATCCGACCATGGCTGCAGAAGCATGGCAGGCGCGCCAGCAACCTCCACCTCCTCAACAGCCGCCGACTTACCAACAGCCACCGTATTTTCAACAGCCGCCGCCGTACCAACCTGGCCCGTATCCGCAGCCGCCGACCTGGCATGCGCAGCATCCCGGCCAGCAACACGAGTTGGCGGTCAACCCCGTGGTCCGGGCCCAGCGGCGGCCGTCGACGCGACTGCTGGCAGCCGCCGGCGGCGTCGTGGCGGCGATCGTCTTAGTCGTACTCATCCTGGGTTTCGTAGCGCCTGGCTTCTTCAAGACGAAGGAACTCAACGTCGCTGCAGCCCAAGCCGGTGTACAGCAAGTCCTCTCCGACAAGAGCACCGGCTACGGCGCCACCAACGTCGATGGCGTGACGTGCAACAACGGCGAGAACCCTAAGGTGGAGAAAGGCGCCACATTCACCTGCGACGTCCGTATTGACGGAGCCGACCGCCAGGTGACTGCCACCTTCGTCGACGACGACGGCTCCTACGAAGTCGGCCCACCCAAATAGGCCTGCCTCAAAGACGGATGCCCTAACTGCGTTGCGTCAGAACGCAACCCGCTGCACTCCCCTTACAGCAGGAGGGGCTACCGCAGTTCGCGGGCCAGTGCCGGCGCGAAGTTGTCGTCGAGGTATCGACTTGCGAGGTAACCCCCGGCCCCGGTTAACGCGGCGACGGTGTTCGGATCGTCGACGACGACCATCTTTCCTTGGTACCCACTGAAGGGCCTTGGCAGGCCGTCGAATCCGCCTCCTCCGGCGTTGCGGTCGGTGCGGATGACCACGAGTACGTCGGTTTCGATGCGGTAGACACCGGCGGGGTCAGGCATTGGTCGGGTGTCACCGGTATCGGTGACAGCGTGGCTGAGGTCTTGGCTGTACCGCAAACCGAGCGCTTCCAGGTAGTTGGCGGCGGTGGAGGGGGTGAGTACTTCCGACACGCCGTCGTCTGAATTAATGAGGGCTTCAACGGATTTCCCGCTCCAGGACGGATTCTGGTTCTTCAGATCGTCTTGGCGCGATCGGGCATCGCTGATGAGTTCCTTGGCCTTTGTTTCGTAGCCGAGGATGTCGCCGATCCAGGTCAGCTGGTTCTGCCACGTCCACCCTTGGGCAGGTTGGTCCTTTGGCCCGGTCACTGTCGGCGCGATCGCAGCCAGTTTGTCGTAGGTGGCGTTGTCGATGGTGCCGGTGGCGATGATGAGGTCAGGATGGGCGTCTGCGACCGCGGCGGTGTTGGTGAATCCCGTGAGCACGGTCGGTTCGCCGGTGACCGCGGATTGTTCCCAGCTGGGCAGCGCGCTGGTGGATGCGCCGATAACGACAGGTTGAACGCCCAGGGCGAGCACTGCGTCGCCGTCGCCGGCACCGATGGCTGCCACCCTTTGCGGGCGTGCGGCGAGCGCGGTGGCGCCGTGTTGGTGGGTGAACGTCTGGGCTTGGTAGGCAGCTTCGTCGGGCCCGCGAGGCCACAGCACCGTGCCGATAACGCCTGCTGCGACGACGACGACGGCGGCGATCGCGGCGGCGATGACCGTGCGTCTGCGCCGGCGAGCCTTCGACGGCGGCGCTGCGGTTTCCAGCGAGGCCAGTGGTGCACCGTGTGTGCGGGCCTGGTTGTGGGCGGTCTGCCACCCGCTTGGGTAGGTGATTGCCCCAGGAGAAGTCGGCGGCCCGCCGGGAAGATACGCAGGCGGGGCGGCACCGGCCGGTGGTGGCGCCCACCCGCCGCGAGGCGGTGGTGCAGGCGTGGTCTTCAGTTGCACTGTGGTGTCATCGAGAGCGGCTTCGGCGGCGTGGGCGAGGTCGCGGGCGCTCTGGTAGCGGTGGTTGGGGTCCTTGGCCAGCGCCGTGTCGATGACGGTGTCAATCGCGTGCGGCAGTTGGGGTACCCGGTCGGTGACTTTCGGCGGTGGCGCTGTCAAATGGCCGGCTATGGAGGCTTCCACGCCGGCGCCGGGCCGCGCGAACGGGGTTTGACCGGTGAGCATCGTGTACAAACTGCAGCCCAGGGCGTAGATGTCGGCGCGGTAGTCCGCGGGTTGTCCGGCCAGTGTTTCGGGTGCGGCGTAGGCAACCGAGGCCAAGACCATGCCGGTTTGTGTCAGCCCCTCCGCATGATCGCGTACCGCCTTGGCGATTCCGAAGTCCGCCAAGAAGATCCGCTCATCGTTGGCTGCGAGCAGGAAGTTCGCGGGTTTGACGTCGCGGTGCAGTAGATCGCGCCGATGCGCGTAATCGAGGGCTTCGGCGACTGCGGCGGTGATGCGCACCGCGCGCGCTGGCGTCATGCGGCCGATTTTTAGCTCGCGGTAGGCGTCGCTGCCGTCGACGTACTGCATCGCGATCCACAGGTGCCCATCCTGGGTTTCGCCGCGGTCGTAGACCGACACGATGTGCGCGTGATCCAGTTCTGCGATCAGGTCGGCTTCCCGGAGAAACCTGCGGCGAAAATGCTCGTCGCGAGTCAAGTCTGACGACAGCACCTTGAGGGCGACCGAGCGTGGCAGGTTGGGATGGGCTGCACGGTAGACCGTGCCCATGCCGCCCCTGCCGAGTTCGGCTTCAATGCGGTAGCCGGCCACCACCGATCCCACGTCGAGCGCCATCTGTGCTCTATTCCCTCGTTACTTTCTGGTGAGCGTGCGTGCGGACGGGCTGATCCCTTGCGGCGCAGTGGTTGTGGTGGTTGTCCAGCGCGGCGGTCGGGTCCGCCCGGGCGGATAGTGTCGCGGCCACGGCGGCATGGGCGCGGACTGGGCGGCTCATGAGGCCATCAGCATGGCGTACTGCGCGGCGGTCTGCTGGTGCGCATCGGTCAACTGGGCCGACGACCCTTCGATGAGATACCGGTCGGCGGTCGCGAAGCAGACAACGCCTGAGCCCAGCTGATCATCATGCTGCATGCAGCGCGAATCGGGCATGTTGGGCACCGACGCGACCGGCTTGTCTCCGGAGTCTTGGGACTCGGCGACGAACTCCTCGAGCATTTTCGCGGCTGCCTGGCCATCGCGAACTCGATACACCGTGGGTTTGCCTCTGGCCAGCAGATCCATGCCTGTATCGGCGAACAGATCCGCCGACGCCGCCGGCGCGATCTGGAAATGCAAAGCGGCGTGCGGTCCGTAAACCAAGTTCTTGATCGCCGGGACGCTGTCGCCCGTCTCGGGGATGGTGCGCGCCAGCAGCCCGCTGTCGTCGACGGGCAGGTTGGCAAGCTCCCCTGCGGGGGTGGGCTCGAACTTGTCGATCGCTGGGATTTGCTGATCGAGGGTCTTGGCGATCATGTCCGCGCCGTGTCCCACCCCGTCGGGGGTTTGTGCCTGCTGGACGAGCACGAACGGGCCGTGGCTGGTGTAGGCGTTGACGCTGGTTTCCGGGGTGGTTGAACCGGGCGGAGTTGTCTCGTAGGTGGAGGCGCGGGTGTCGGGGTGATTGGGCACGGGGACGGGCTGCGCTGTGGGCAGGTAGTCCACGATGCCGGGTTGCACCGCGAGGTCGCCGAATTCGGTGGCCGCGGCCGCGGCCGATTCGGGATCGGCGAAGCGCAGCACCGCGTTGACCAGGCTCATGCGATCGGGGGCCGTGCGCCGGGCTGAGGAGAACCCGGTGACAAAGTTGTGATTGCCGGCGGCAAAGGCGATTCTCTCGACCAGGAGTATCGGCAACGCTGAGGCGTCCTTGAAGATGGTGGTCGGCATCACCCCCTGCGTGAGCGCCGGGTCAATTTCCCACGGTCCGACGACGTGCTCGGCCATCCGCGCGCCCTCGATCAGTCCGCCTTTGAACGCAGTGCCCGCCGTTCCCATCGGCGGCGCCGGCCGTGTGGGGTAATTGCCGGTGTCGAGAAGGCTCACATCAACCGCCCCTGGTGGCGGCCCGCCCGGCGGTCTGTGCGCCGAACCATCCACAACCGTGGCGCACGCCGTGGCGATCAGCGCCACCCCTAGCGCGGCCGCGCCAGGTGCCGCGGCACGGGACCAATTGGTCGAGATGGCTGTCCGGCCTGCGTGAAACGCGCCGGCCAATATCGCGCGCGGGAAGATCCCCATGTCCGGGTACATTAGCGGCACCCGGGCGCTGCGACGCACTCGATCCGCTCACCGACACCCTCGGTGGCGCCCTCGCGCACTGGCTGCCGTGGGAGTAGCCGACGGCCGCAATCGGCAGTGAGCTGGCCGTCGCGGCACGTGGCTGACGGGCTACCGGTCGGCGGCTATGCGGGCAGTTTGGCCAGAATCCGATCGGCAACGGTGTTGGCCGGTGCGGTGCTGTCACCGTCGGTGCAGACGAGATTGTCCACCAGCACGTTGGCCTGGTTTGCGACGACGTGGTGACAGTTACGGGGCAGCCCGTCGCGTTGGAAGGTCGTGCCGATCCGGTTAGGCGCGGTGGTGATCGGATAGGGCACCCAACGCTGGTTGTTGGTCGGGCTGAGCTCGATGAAGAAGATGTCTCCGTTGGGGCAGGTGCCCCAGTCGCGCTCGATAGTCTTCAGCGCTTCCGCTGCATCGCCGGGGTTTTCGAAGATTGCAACCATCTGCGTGACCGACTGGCCGGCGGCGCCGCGGTTGGCATTGCCCACCAAGGTTGGCTTCTTCGCCCACACGCCGGACTCGCCGGGCCAAGCGCGGTATCGGCACCCCCACGGCTCGATCTTCACGTTCGCGCGCCGCGGCTCGGTGTAGGCCTGCGTTTCGACGAGGTCGGTGTCACCGATGATCTCGCCGAGTTCGCTGCGTTTGAGCAGCAGGTCGGCACCGGACGCCGCGGGCACCAGCGCCGGCGTAGACGGCGCGGCAGTGGTGGTTGTGACTGGCGGCTGCGCAGATGGTGTCGCCGTCCCGAGGTCGGTGGCGGGTCCCGCACCCCCGTCGACAGCCGACGCGCACCCGGCCAGCATCACCACAGCACACATCGCCGCGCCAGCATGGATTGACCGCATTACGTTCGTCTCCTTCGATGTTCGGGAGCTCACCGCCGACGGTTGCCGGCGCGTGTCAGCTATGCGCACAGTCTGGCACCGTGCTCGCGCGCAGACTGTGCGAGGATTCCACCGCCGGCGCCCCTGCCGTGGACAAACTGGGATGCTACGGCTCGTGGCATCCGCTGACTATCGGGGCCGATAGCGTGTTGCCGACCCGCAGCCACTAACCCGTTGAACTCCACTGGGTGGCATGCTCGCGTACCTGACGATCAACGGAATGATCGGCACGGAGCCCACATTCGAGTCTGTGCAGTCGAACGCGCCCACCACAACCGTTGCCGACGCGATGAACCAGACGAATTAGCGTGGTATCTCGTAACTCTCTGCCGGTGGCGTACCTGGTAGCCGGCAGCGACCGGACACATTCGCCGAGGTCGGCTCGACGGATTGGTGCATTTGGCGATATCGCAGTTCCGGTAGCATTTTCGTCGTGACGGCCGAGGGGGCTCGCCAAGCGTTCAGTGTGGAGCTTATTGCTGTGGGGAGTGACAGTGACTGAGGATTTGCGGGTCGATACCGCACTCGTCCGTCAGTCCGGCGGCAAGTTGGACACAATCGCGGGACTGATCCCAGAGCCGCCCGCCACGTTCAGCCCCGCGGGAACCGATGCTCTTTCGACCGCGATAGCGGGCAAAGTCGCCGAGGTGGTCGATCCGGTGATTGCTCAGATGCCCGTCACCAAAGGCGATCTGAGGCGGTTTGCCCAGAACGTCATGAATGCCGCGGATAGCTACGACGCCACCGACCGGCAGATCGCAGAGGAGATTCTCAAGCGCCTGGGCCTGCTCGACGAGGCGGCCGGTAGTGGCGGTGGCGGCTCGTCGGGCGGTGCCGGCTCGACAGGCGGTAGCGGCGGAGGTGCGACTGGAGCACCGGGCGCGCCTTCGTCGACGGCTGGATCGGCGGGTTCCCCGGCGGCGGGCGGCGGAGGGGCCGACCAGATGGGCCAGCTGATGCAGATGCCGATGCAGATGGCTCAGCAGGCGGCACAGATCCCGATGGCATTGGCGGGCTTGGCCGCGGCGATTCCGCAAGCGATGATGCAGGGCGTGCAGACCGCCGTGCAGCAGGCGAGCCAGATGGCGCAGTCTGGCGAGGGTCGAGGAGAAGCTCCCCGGTGAGGACGCGCAGACGCGGGACGAGGAGGGCCAGGAGCGCCCTGACGACGAGGCGGTGCCGCAACCCGAAGCCGCGCCCGGCAATTCAAGTGGCGAGCGAGTGCCGGACGGTGGGCCGCAAGAATCCGCGCCGGAGGCGCCGCCTGCGCCGAAGCCCGCACCGACACGTCCGGCTGAGTCGTCCTCGGAGACCGCACTGTGAGCTTTCAGCCGCCCGGCGGTCCGCCACCGCCTGGAGGTCCGCCGCCGCCTCCGAACGGTCCGACGCCGCCTCCGCCCGGGAATCCCTATCCGCCGCAAGGCTATCCGGGGCCGCAGCAGCCGTGGCAGCAACAGCAGCCGTGGACGGGCGGCCCCCCGCCGAAGAAACGCGGCAACGGTTGGAAGTGGGGACTCGCGGCGCTCGCGGTACTTGTCGTCATCGGAGTGACTGCGGCAGTGACGATTTCGGTGACCAAGGACGGCGGCGATGGTGGTGATCCGTCGCCGACGGGTGAGACCTTCGGTCTAGCAAGCGCCGACGACAAAGGTCCGGTCAACATCATCACTGAAGATCCGAGTTGCGCCGCGTGGACCCCGATCAATCGAGACATTTGTAGACATACAGCAGAAGGGCTGGGACGAGCGCGACCCGTCTATACCCGCCACGAAATGGACACCTGAACAGCGCTCACAGTACGAGGAGGTTGCCGCGGCGGCGCGTCGCGGCGGCCGACCAAACGGTGCCGCTGGCGAAGCTCACGCCGCATCGAGTGATGCGCGAGCTCTACGAGCAGTTCATTGCCTACGCCCGCGCCTACAGCGACGCGATTCCGGCGATACACTGCGGGGGACAACTCCTTGGCGGCTGTGGCTATCACGGCTTCGACCGTCCTCGAACGTCACTTGCTCCGCAATTGTTTACGGATCCGCCCAAGCTCGCGGTCCGCTGGTGACATCTTCTCCTGCTCCAGGTAGATGTTGCGCCATTAACCAACCCCAACGAAGCAAGCAAATTCCTTGAGGCTTCCGATTCGACCTGCCCCGGTTGGAAAGGCGTAATCGACCAGTTCGCACAGGAAGCCCAGGCATGGGGGGACCTCAATCCGAACGAGCCTGCAAGTGCATGGACGCCTGAGCAACGAGCGACTGCCGATGCTGTGATTCCCACAATGAATCGCGTCCGCGGACCGCATTCGAGGAACTCGGGAACCGCAGCTCCAACCCGATTCTGCGAGACTTTGCGGTCTACGCAGCGCAGTATCGGAGGGCTTATGCGGCGTCGCTGCCGACATACGTCCCAACAGACTTTTACTTAGCCGATACCGCGCTTCGAACCACGTCGCTTATCTATGAGGCGTGCAAAGCGGTCGAGGAATAACCGATGGGCATTAGCCGACCGCTAGATCCCTACGGCATGACGGATCCCCCCGCGTGGCCCGAGGTCGACGAGGACGCTCTGCAGAGATGCGCTGACGCCTTCGACCAGGTCTCGAAGACTGTAGGCGCGCAACTGGATTCGGCCAAGCAGGAGCGCATCCAGATGTTCGGCGGTGTCGGCATTTGGTCAGGCGGAGGAGCGAATGCCGCAAGCAGCTCGCTCGACAAGACGAATCGCGGACTTGGAATCGGTCAAAGAACGCAGCTCGACGCTTCCGCCAAGCTCTTCGAGACTCTGTGACAGCGGTCGTGGACGCGAAGAATCAGATCATCAACAACGTGGAGATTGGCCAACAAGATCCTCGACTGGGTCCGAGATCACCCGGACATACCAGGTGATGAAAAGGAGTCGGCCATTCGGGCGGGTCGTGGACGCGATACGTGCCGAGAACATCGAGGTCGTGGCTTCTGCTGGATCGCAAATCTCTGGCAAGCCCGCGGAAACGCCTGGAGCCGCCGAATGACGTGCTCCTGTTTCACGCGGAGTGAACCGAAGCAAGGTCCAACCGTCGTTCCTGCGAGCAAGTGACATACCACGCGGATTCGACCGGCCCGCTCGATTCACCGGCCGTCGCTGTTCACGGCGGCGCCCCTCCTCCGCTTGCCCCAGACAAATCCCCGTCCAACCAGCGATCCGATCGCTTCCGAGGACTCGCCGCCGGCGCCAGAGCTGATCCTCCAGCGCAGCTCCGGATCCAACCCGGAGCTGCCAGCGGACTCCACCGCCGGGGTGGATTCCCCGCCGCCGCGCGCCTGTCGCGCCACCCGCGGAAGCGCCTCCGCCAGCAGCAGGACCCGGACCCGGCATGCCTGGTCTTCCTGGAATGCCCGGCGCCCCAAGCGCTCCCAGTGCCCCATCGGCTCCGAGCGTGGGTACGCCCTCAAGCCCGCTGTCGAGCCCCTCGACGCCGTCAGCACCTGCGGCGTCCGCGCCGAGCGCGCCAAGTACCGCCAACGCCGCACCTTCGACGCCGGCGCAACAGCTGACCGAGTTTCAGCGCTCTATGGCCGAGTCGGCAGCAAGGGCCGCGGCCCAAACGCCAATCCAGCCAACACAACCGGCCGTACCGATGGGCTCCGCTCCGATCGCACAGCCACTTGCTCCGCCTGCGATCCCGGACGCTCCGGCCGCAGCGGCGCCATCCCAAACCCCCGCTGCCTCGGGTCCGACAGGCGGCACCGCAGCACCGGTAGCGCCCGCACCAACCCCCGGGGCTCCGGCGGCGCCGCCGGTACCACTCGGCCCCCCAGCGACACCACCACCCGCGGCGCCCGTCGCGCCTGCCGGCCCCGTCGGCTCGGGCCTCCCACCTGCCACGGCAGCGCCCGGCTCCAGCACTGTGGGAGCCCCTGCGCCGGTGCCGGTTTCGACCGCCCGCGCCCACCGTGAGGCAGCCGCTGCAGCGGCGACAGCGGGTGCCCTGCGTCGTCGCTCGACCGGCAATGATCCCGCGATGCTGGCCCAGCGCATCGGAGCCGCCCTCAACACCGGTATCACCGACGTCGGATTCTTCTGGATCACCGGCCTCGCGAAGGACGGCACTATCGTCGTCGCCAACAACTACGGCCTCGGCTACATCCCCGATGGTGTGAACCTGCCCGAGAACGTCAGAATGGCCACCGCCGACGAGAGCATCCCCGCCACCGTCCGCGGCACCTGGGCGACGTATCCGATACTCGCCCTTCACGGTTGGGCCCAACACCACGACACCGATCTGCGCGCAGTCATCGCCACCGAGGACCAGTACAAAGGCTTCGACCCCGGCGCACCCAAGATCGTCCTGCGGCCGGACGACATCCCCGAGAACGGCACCATGGAGGGCCGGCACCGCCTGCAGGTGATCGCCCCCGAGGCCGCGATCAAGCTGGCCGCAGTGGGCAGCTCCGGTCTGTCCGACCTCTTGCCTCCGCCTCCAGCCGACGCGAATGCCCCTGAGGATCAGCGCTCAAAGCTGTGGTTCGAGGTGTTCCGTCCGCTTCTGAGCAATGTGCCCGACCGCGCCGCCGTACAGCTCGCGGCGTTTGTGAGTTACGCCGACCACGCGCAAGAGCTGGCTCTGCACCGCGCGCACACGGCCGTCGACCCCGCCGATCAGCGTGCAGCGATCGCCGATTGGATCTACTGGCAACACCTGAGTGTGTTGATGTCCGACGCTATCGCCACTGGAGCGACCGTCTAAGAAAGTGCCCAAGTGGGCGGACTACACCCAGGATAATGAATTCGTGGCCACTTCCATCTCAGCCGTCGAGGCGTCACAGCCCGAGCGACTGGTGTCAGCGGCCGCCGAAGTCGGTACCCGGACGGCGCAACTCGACAACCTGATAACCACGCAGCGCGAGTCGGTCAACAAGCTTCGCGAAGGGTGGTCAGGGACAGCGGCCAACGCGGCCATAGCCCGCGGCGAACAGAATCTCGCCAGCCAGGAGGCGCTGCGCGACAAGTTGCAGACCCTGCAAGGGGTGTTGTCCTCCGGCGGCGGGCAGCTGACATCGGCGCGTACTGCGCTGTTGGACATGGTCGGTCAGTTGCGGGGCCAGGGTTGGCAGATCTCCGACGACGGAGTCGCGACGCCCCCGCCGAACCTTTCCGAGGCCTTCCGCAGCTACCCGCAGGCCTACACACAGCTGATCCAGCGCTTACTCAAGACCTACGACGGCATCGACAGCGAGACCGCCGGCAAGTTCCCAACATTCGACGAGAAGGGCGACGGCGAGCCCGATGTGTCGTTCGCTGTCGGGGATGAGCGGAAGAAGCGGGATGAGGAGATCGAGGACCTTGTCCGCCGCTCGCTGGAAGGCGACAAAGACGCCGCCCGGCAGGTCGACGACATTCTCGACGGCATCGATCCGAATCAACTCCAGCCACACACCGATCCGAACAATCCCGGCGCCACACTTCCACCGGTGCCACTGGAGCCCGACCAGGCCGAAGTGATCAGCCAGATGCAGGCGCAGATGAACGGCAAGTCACTCGATGAGCTGGTCAAACTCAAGAACGACCTCGGCGAGCACGGCGACATCATCGGCGACTCCATGCAGGTCATGAGCGACCCCGAAGTGAAGTTCCCGCTGGCGGTCGATGAGCAGTTCGAAGGCCAGGTTCCGCCAGGCATCGACACCGACGCGATGGCCGGCGGCAAGGGCATGCTGCCACAAAGCGTGCAAGACGCGCTGGACGCGCCTGCCGTCAGCCGCGACATCACCGATCCCAACCAGACCGTTCCCGTCACCACCTACCCCTCCGGCGACGACCTGAAGAAGGTATCCGAACTGATCAAGGCTGGCGACACGCAGTTCCAGCAAGGATCCGAACTCGACCGCTCGATGATGGACCGCGCGGTGGACGTGCTGCATGGCGCTGAGCAGGAGAACCAGGACTACTTCAAGACCTCGAATCCCGAGGGCGACTCGATCGTTCAGGACATCTTCAACTCTGCCGGTCGCGACCAGATCGTCAGCCACGACATGATCACCGAACCGAACTCCACCTTTCTGGACGACGTCGCGCGTCATGAGTGGACGGACAACGGCGCCTCGGTGCGTACCCTCACCGATTGGGTACACGATGGCGCAACCTCTGCCGACCCCGACGTCGCCAAGCGTGCGGGCGAGACAGCGAATGCTTTGTCGGACTATCTGGGCGACAAGGGTGATGACCTTCTAAATCTGAAGCACCCCGGTGGCTTGGGCAACTCCGAAGACATCACCGTCGGCCAGATGAATCCCGATCTCGTGCAGGGCTGGGGTCACGCACTTGACCCCTACCAGAAGGCGATGCTCGGTGACGGTCAGCTTCCAGGCTTCGATCCTGTTGATGGCACTGCCAATTCGGAATTCAGCGAGATGAGAAACATCTTCGCGGTGATGGATTCGGATCCGACAGCGGCCTCGGCGTGGAACGAAACGGCGTACGACCACATCCTCGAGTACCAACGCAATCCCGACTACAACAATCTCGCCAACGCCGGCGCCCTGCTCGGTGTCGTCGATTCTGCGGCGGTGCAGGAGATGGAGTCGCGCGGGGCCAACAATCTCGACAACCAGAAGGCCATCTACGACATGAAGAAGGCCGCGCTGGGGGCCGCCCTCGGCTGGCCGGCAGGCCAGATGCCCGTCGGTCTCGGCGGCACGCTCGCGGACTTGACGATCAAAGGGATGATCGGCTCAGAGCCCACACTCGAATCCGTGCAGTCGAACGCGCCCACCACCACCGTTGCCGACGCGATGAACCAGACGAACTTCTACATAGCCGAAGACCTGGTGCGCAGGGATCCCAACCTCGGCGAGATGGCCCAGTACGTCAACACCGACGGGACGCTGAAGAAACCCGAGGACATTCCGGCGAGCCAACTGCGTGACTACTACCTCGACATGCAGGAGTATGTGGAGAACCGCGGCTTCGCCAATGCGATGGGCACGTTCTATACGCAATATCAAAACGCTGGCGGCATCAACGTCCCGAAAGGATTCGTCCCACCCGGATGACACGCTCGACGAGAACTCTCAGCATCCTGACGGCGATGCTCATTGCTGTGTCTGCCTGCGGCACTTCAGCTCCCGAGCTTCCGCCGGACTCTCCGCCGGAGGTGGCAAGCGTACTCACCGGCGACGGCGGCACAGGCTTCCTCAAGAACGTGACGACGTACGAATGGGACGACGACGGCGCAGCTGCCGGGTCTCGGTTCACCTGGATCGGCGAGGGCGGCGACGACAGCAGCGCAGGCGGCGCAAGCCGCAGCGGTGCTCGCCGAGTACCTCATGACCAATCATCAGTCTCTCATGGCGCTGGACTCCGGCTTCCTCGGCCTGTCGAAAGTCCCAGCGGCACAACTCAATCCCCTGCTGATCAAGAGCTATGCCTCCGCGCTGGCTCCTCACGTCGGTGAACTGGTCGGCGGACAACAGGGTGCCTTCGACTCTCTTCGGACGCAGGTCGCAGAAGATCCGTTGGAATTGCGGAATCTACTGTCGGTCTTGGTTGCCGACCCCGAGGCAGGTCGCATTGCTGTGGAAGGCACTCACGTCGCGGCCGAGAAGTACGAGGATGCCGCCGCAGCAGCTCCACCGGACAGCGACGAGTCGGTTGCCGCCCTCAAGGCAGCGGGTTCGCTACTGGGCGCCGCGTACGGCGCAGTCAAGTTGGCAGGCAGCGACATCCCGACACCATCGAGCGGACTGGCGACCAGCGAGATGGCGGTGCGGGTTGCGGCAATCCTGGTGCCGACGGATCCCAACCCGGCGATCGTCAGCAAGTACGTGCAGGACGGCAGGCTGATGACACCCGCCGAGGTCGAGAACAAATTCTCGAAGAACGCGATGCGTACGTACTATCTCGATCTCCAGAACTACATCGAGACAAAGGGATTCGATGATGGCCACAATGCGTTTTTCGCAGCGTACAAGGACAGTTCGGGCGTGCCCCTGGCGTGACGTCAGGTCGGAATGTTGACGTTCCCTATAGCGCCGGCGCCCGACTCATCCTCCCCGACATACGCGCGCACTGCGGCATCCAAGTTTTCACCGTACTTGCGCACACTCTCGACCGCCGCGGTGACCGCCGCTGCCACGCCCTGCTGTGCCTTCCGGCATGCGTCGGCCGTGAGCAACTGCCCCGCCGCTGTAGCAGCATCACCGATCGGCGCGTCCGCCTGAATACTGCCCAGAGCGTCGACCATCTCGCCGAAAGCCGTTGTTGCGGTTCGCAGAACCTCAGGATTCACCTTCAGAATCTCACCGCTCATCCGACGCTCCCGTCACGATCAGAACCGCAGGTTTCGCAGTAGGTCGTAAACGCTGGCGATCCACAACAGCAAGGGAATGACCGCCGCAATGGCCGCTCCGTCAACCAATTCGAGAATCCGCTTGGTCACTGGCGACAGCCGCTGCACGCCGCTCGCCGCTCCGACGACGATCAACGCCACGATCCCGAGGGCTAGGTAGATGCTGAGCACCAGCCACGCACGATCAGGAGACCACAGCGACAGCCTCACCATCAAACCCGTCGGAATGATGACGACCGCCGCCAACAACGCCCAGGCGCACCACCGCTCGGCATACAGCCTGGACCGGAAGCCGCAGATCGACGTCACAAGACCGGCGACGATCATGCTGTGAACGAAGAAATGTCCTTGTACCACAACGGTGATCGCTCCGATGGACAACACCAGCGCACCCGCGGTGACGAAGCCGATCAGCAATCGCCTTGCCAACTGGCTGCGTTCGTGTAGCCGCGCGGCGGAGTCCGGCACCGACTCGATAATCGCCTGCCAGGTCGGCGATTCATCGCCGACGGGTGTGGCAACCGGGTCGAGGAGTTCCTCGCTGCCCACAGTCTCGCCGGGCGCCGGGATCGGTGGCAGCGCGATCCGTGCCACTGCCACCGTCAGCTTCGCCGCATTGGTCACGATGATCAAACCGAACGCGATCGCACCGGCGGGTACCCAGTACTGCCACCCATAGCCGAATGCCACGGCTGCCGCAGTCGCCGCAATCGTTACAACGGCGAGAAACGAAGCCAGCTCAGCTCTTTTGCGCGGTCCACCGCGCGTGGCCAGCGTCAACAACAGCACCACTGCAGCCGCACCCGCAGCCTGCGGTGCACCCAACGAGTCGTAGCCCTGAGGCAGCGGAACGGCGAGCGCCGCCGCACCGGCCAGCGTTGGAAACGCCGCGACCAACAGGCTCTCCGCCAGGTCGATGTTCCGGTAGCGGTTGGTCGCCATGATGCTGCCGCCCAGCAGTCCCAGGCCGAGCACGCCGAGCGCCACGGCCCACCACCAGCCGCGGCCGCTCTGCGTCCACGCCACCAACGACATCACGGTCACCGCCAGCGCGGCGAACGGAATCGCCAGGCCGACAAAACGATTCAATGCGGCGCGGTTGAACTCCGGCGACTCGTCGAGGACCGCGATCGCGTCGATCACATCCTCGACCAGCGGCCGATAGCGCTCGGTTCGGCTGACCGAGACCAGCGTCAGCAAGGACCCGTCGACCACACCGGCGTCATCCAACGATTCACTGAACCTCAGCGGCGGCGCGCCCGGTCGCGCGAACGCCCACACCCCCTGCGCCGAGAAGTCGAACCCGGCCAGCACGTCCTTGGGGGCGTCCTCGTGCAGCTCGGCCAACACCGACACCGTCTCATCGATGTATGTCTCGATCGGGGCCGACGCCGGCAGCACCAGATCGGTCATCCGCCGCCCGGTCAGGATCGTCACCCGCGTGGTCGACGGCCTACCGGGCGTTACGCCCGACGACGCTGGTGCTGCAGCGGCGGTGGAGGTCAACGCCGTTCGAGCCTGTCGAAGTCGTCGGACAACCCGGCGGCCAACTCGATGATCCGCCGGCGGAAGTCCTTACCGAGCAGATCGAGCTGGATCTCGGTGCCGGCGGCGATGTGCTTGTCGTAGGGCAGCACAATGACGCGGCCCGGCGGGACATGGCGCTCGAACTGCTGCACCAGATCATCGATGTCGATGTTCGGCTTGCCAGGCACCACGTGATTGATCACCACGCACGAGCGACCCAACAGATCCTGATATCCGTTCTGCCGCAACCAATCCATGGTCACCGCGGCCTGACGCGCCCCGTCGATCGACGCGCTCGCCACGATCACCAGGCCGGAGACTGTGGAAAGCACACCGCGAGCCGCGGGCTGGAACAGACCCGCTCCGCAGTCGGCCAGCACCAGGTTGTAGTAG
Source organism: uncultured Actinomycetota bacterium (assembly GCA_963721195.1). Taxonomy (GTDB): domain Bacteria; phylum Actinomycetota; class Actinomycetes; order Mycobacteriales; family Mycobacteriaceae; genus Mycobacterium. The sequence continues at coordinate 131,933 of CAVRIH010000020.1, forward strand.
CGCGACACGATGCCCGTCGCACCCTTCCAGTCCTCGTCGTTGAACTCGCGACGCGCGCCGCTGTAGTCCTCGGAGGACAGGACTTCGAGGTTCGAGCCGTTCATGCTCGTGTACGCACGAATGTCGTTGTACCGCGCCAGTTCCTTGTCCGAGAGCAGGTCTGCGACCGTCGCCGCCGACTGCCGTCCCGCACGGTCGGCGAGGTTGCCGCCGTCCGGGTCCGCGTCGATAGCCAAGATGCGGTCGCCGCGAACCTTGCTCAACGCGGAGCCGAGGGAGACCGTGATGGCAGTCTTGCCGACGCCGCCCTTCAGGCCGAAAACCCCAATCTGGTAGGAGTCCCGCGCATTTCGGCGGATCCGGTTATGCAGATCCATTTCGTAGAGCTCGTCGGGCGACAGGCCTAGGTTGATGCGCGTCAGGACGTACAGCAGATGCCGCCAGCCGCGCGCCGAAGGCATCTTGACCGCGGACTTCACGCCGACGTGCGACAGCGCGTCGATGGCGCGGTGGTTGCCGATCGTCGCCGCCGACGTCGGCGCGGGCTGGCCCACCCGTCGAACCGAATCCTTCTCGGCTTGGGTCTCGGCGAAATGCTGCGAGGGCGAAGGGGCCGGAGCGGGCCGCGGCGGCGGCGTCGGTGCCGACCGCTGCTGCTCGAAACGGGCACCCGCCGGTCCGGTGGACTTCGGCGTCCGCATCATCCCGTTGGGCTGTTGGTGCTGCGGAGGTGCCGAACGTGTGGGCGGCATCTGGGTTGTTACCTCAGACTGACGCGGCGGCGGTGCAGCTGCGGCCGCAGTGTTGCTCGGAGCGACGGGCATTGGGGGCGGCGTCACTTCGCTGCGGCCCGGTCCACTGGTGGGCATCGGTGCCGGCCCCGTGGTCGCGACGGTGCGTTCCGCGTCGTCGTCGGCTGTCTGCACAGCGTCTCCTGAGGAGTGGAAAAGCCGGTCATAGTCTGCCGACATGAGTACCTCTCAATACTTGTATGCGCGTCGGCGCACGCGATGGGCGAGGTGGACGCGGCTCCGTTGGCCGGTCCACTCGCCCACCGGCGTGCACCGTCGTGCTAAACGAATCTTGCGGTAACGGCCGCTTCGGTGCTGGCCATGGTAATGCCGGCCTCACTGATGGCGTGGCCCAGCTGTTTCAGCGCCGTGTTCAACTCGAGAGAAGCGTTGTCCCAGCGCGTCTGCACGGCGAGGTAAGCCTCGGAGCCGCCGCCGCCCCAGACCGACTGAAGCGCCGCGAGGGACGCGTTGCCCTCATTGAGTAGCGTCTCTACTCGAGCGACTGCGCCTCCGATCTCGCCGGCCCCGCCCTCAATTGCGCCAAAATTCCATACTTGCGGTACACCACTCATGTTCTGTCCTTTCTTACGGATTGATCTGGGTCAGATGCCCATGTCTTTCATTGCGGTCTGCACCACCGAAGCTTGATCGGTGTCCGTGGCCGTGTAGTCCGTGCCCGAGCCGTGGATATTCATGCTGATTTCGTCCAACAACGTGCGTTGGGTCTGGGCCGCCTCTTGGTAGCGGAGCAGCGCGGTTTGGCCGGCACCACCTGCCTCGCCCTGCCACGCCGCCTTGAGGCCGCCCGCGGTGGCGTCGACCTGACCCATGATGGCCTGGAGCTCGCCCGAGATTCGTTCGAAGTTGCTGGCCTCTTTGGCGAGGACAGCAGCATCGGTTTCCATTCCTGCTGGATTTGACATGATGTAGTTCCTTCTCTTCTTCCTGTGTCCTCACCACGGGATGGCGAGTCTTTCCGGTCAAGAGACCGGGAAGTCTGTTTCCGATTACCAGTCGTCTGCATCGTCTTCGCCCAGGTCCTGGGGCAGCACCGATGGTGCCGTCAAACCCTGCTTGGAGCCGCCGCTCTTGCCACGTTGGCCCATCGCTCCCATCGGGCCCATGCCCCCGCCAGCGCCGACAGGTGCCAGACCCGCCGCACCGCCGCCCGCCGCAGCGCCCGGTGCGACCGCCACCGGCTTCGTCTCGCCGATCAGGTTCGCCATCAACGGAGTCCGCGGTCCGGTCCCACCGGCACCCGGCAGAGAGGCCGCGCGCACCAGGCCGGCACCGGTGCTCGCGCCGGATCCGCCGGCCAACGGGTGGTTGGATAGCGGGCTTGCGCCGATCAGGCCCATTTGGGCCTTGTCGCTGCCCGCGCTGCCCAGCTGGCCGAACATTGACGTCACTTGCTGCAACGGCTGCGTCAGCTGCTGCATGGGCTGACTGACCATCTGCATGCCCTGCTGCGGGAGCTGACCGAGGGTCGAGCCCAACTGGCCGGCCATCTGCGTACCCATCTGCATGCCCTGCTGCATGAGCTGGCTCTGTTGGCCGGCCTGCTGGGCGTGATTGTCCGCGCGCTGGACCTGGCCTTGCGCGCGCTGCCCGGCCATGCTGGCCTGTGCGGCCACCTGGCCGGCATGTAGGGCGACCGACTCCACCTTGCCCTGGGCGCTGACCATTGCTATTGCCGCGTTGCGCACTGCGGCCGCGGGCGCCATGGCCGCCGCCGCTCCGATTCCCGCGCTGGCGGCGCCCTCGCCGACACCGGGGATGACGATCGGCTTGGGCGGTGCGATCATCTCGAACATCAGGTTCAACATGGTTTCGGCTTGGTAGACGTCCATCGCCCCGGCGGCCTGATTCCACATCCGGATGAAGTAGTCAGCCTCGTTCAACGCGATCGGGATTGTGTTGACCCAAAAGAAGTTGGTGGCCTCGAGCACCGCATGGGTGATGTGGTTCTGCTCGATCTCCGCCAGCGGGGGCGTGGTCGCCATCGCGGCGGTGTAGGCGTTCGCCTGCGCCGTCGCCTGCAGCGCCCTCTTCATCGCCTGAGCAGCGACCGTCCGCAACCAGACCACCATGGGCGTGGTTGAAGAAACGGCACGTTCGCTCGCCGAACCACTCCATACCGATGTCAGGGAAGCCAGACTCGCGGCCAATTCATCGGCCTGAGCCTCAAGGGAAATGGCCAGCGCTTGCCACCCCGCGGCAGCCTGCAGCATGGGCGCCGCGCCGGCACCCATCATCAGCCGCGCAGTGTTCAGCTCCGGCGGCATCCCATGCCACAACATCGGTTATAGATTCCTCGCCTGTCGAGTAGCCAGCGAGATGTCAGAGGGTGGACGCGATGGCGCCGTCGACCGCAGCATAGGTGCCCGCGATCTCCATGTAGGCCGCCCCCGCGCGGGAGAGCTCTTCTTGGGCAAATGTGTTCAACGCCAGGGCCTCGAGGCCTTCCTTGGCGAAGCCCGCCGCCGCCGCCGCGGACACCTCGTCAGCACCCGCAGGCACCAGCGCGGTTACCGCGGCAGTGGCCGTGGTGCCAGCAGCAAGACCCCGCACGCCGTTTGCGACGACCTGGGCGCCGATTCCGACGGCTCCGGGATTGTGCTCCATGGGTTGCATTTGCGCTATCTCCTCACATGCTTGTGAATTGCCTGGGTATTCATTTATGCAGGGTCCAGCAGCCATAGCCAGTGCGTCTGGAATCTTCCCCCGACCCCGTCGCCGGCACTAGAAACCATGTTTGCTAGGACGTCTCGTTACATATTAACCGCGTCCGCGGGGTGCTCAGAACACTTCTTCTGCCGGTGGATCCACATAGGTCGCCTGGATGACCTCCTTCGCGTCGGGTGAGACGAGAAACGCCTGGCCAGGGGGCCGGCGCTGCACCTTGATCTCCCGTGACGGGAAGTCCTGCTTCTCCCCGGACAGGAACAACGTAGGCGTACCGGCGCCGTAGGCGGCGCCCACGAATTTGTCCATCGTGGCCCGGTGCGCCTGACTCATCTGGCACGTCACGATGATGTGGAGGCCGATGTCCGCCGCAGCGGGCAGCAACGGGAACAGCGGCGCCATCGGCGACACCATGCCGCTGGCGGCGACGATCATGTGCCAGTCGTCGACCAGCAGTACCACGTCGGGACCCTGCCACCACGACCGCGACCGCAGCTGCGAGGTGGTCAGGTCCGGCGGGGGCATCCGTTTCTGCAGGTTGCCGGCGAGTGCCTGGATCGACACTTCCAGCGCTGACTGGTTGCGGTTGACCGCAGCGGCATCCAGCAGGTGGCTTTCCGGCACCGCGTCGAGAAGGCCCGACCGGAAATCGGCCAGCATGAACCGCACCTGCGATGGGCTGTTGCGCGCACAAATGGCCTGCGCCACCGCGTGCGCGATACGTGTCTTGCCCGACTTCGGCGCTCCGAAGATCAACAGGTGAGGCGTCACGTGCATGGGGTTGTAGGCCACCGAAAGATCCGACTCGCGCACACCGAGCGGCACCGTCCAGCGCGTGCGGTAGTCACTCTCGGGCCCGGGCGGGTTCGGGTCCAGCTCGTGAAGGTAGATGCGCTCCGGCAGCACCCGCACCTTCGGCGCCTGCTCGGTTGTCTGCGCACTGATGGTCTGAACCGCCGCCGACATCGCCGAGACGAGGTCGTCAGCGCTGTGCACACCATCGAGCCGGGGGACCCCCACCATCAAATGGTGTTTCTCCAACGAGACCGCGCGGCCGGGCCGGTTCTGCGGGATCTCCCGGGTGATGCGGTCGATCTGAGTTTCGTTCACGTCGCCAAGACGGAACTCGATCTTGGTTCCGAGGTAATCGCGAATACGCGACTTCAGCTCGGTCCACCGGGGTGTGGAAATCACCGTGTGCACGCCGAACTGCAGCCCCTGACCGGCGAGATCCTGGACTATGGGCTCCAGGTCAGGGAACTCCGCGACGAATGCGGGCCAGCCATCGATCACCATGAACACGTCGCCGAACGGGTCGGCGGCCGCGGGATGGTTCGGATCCTCACGCATCTGCCGGTAGGCCGCCATCGAACCCACGCGTAGCTGCTTGAAGAGGGCTTCCCGTTGGCGCAGAACGGCTTTCATCTCGGCGACGACGCGGTTCACCTTGTCTGGTTCCGATCGCGTCGCCACGCCGCCGACGTGCGGAAGGTCCTCGAGGTACATCAGACCGCCACCACCGAGGTCGATGCAGTAGAACTGCACCTGTCGCGGCGTATGGGTCGCGGCGGCAGACAGCACCAGCGTCTGCAGGAACGTGGATTTACCGGTCTGCGGCGCGCCACCGACGGCGATGTTGCCGCCGGCCGACGCGACGTCAACGCCCCACACCTCCTGGCGGTGCCGCCGCGGCTCGTCCATGATTCCGAGCCCGAACCGCAGGGGCTGCCACTGATGGTCCCGTTCGACGAGTTCGTTCACCGGAGTGGGATCGGCCAACGGCGGCAACCACATCCGATACGCACGGATCTCACCGGTGGCCAACTGGTCGAGGACGACCTCGCGCAGAACGCGCTGCTCGGATTCGACTGTCATGATGTCACCGCCGTGTCGAAGATCGGCGCTGCCGTGAACGGCCGGATACGGATCCGGTCCAGCCCCTGATGCTTCGGCTTGACTTCACCGTTTTCCTGCACCGGCGCTGTCGGCACATAGTTGACGCCGGTGTACACGCTGTGGAACTTGACGGGGTCTTCCATGCCGACGCGGAGGAAGCCGACACCGCTTTCCTTGTTCGTGATGTATTGCGCCTCAGGCGTTCCGATCACCGCCTTGGATTCTGCGGAGCTCGTGGTCCGCAACGCGATCCGGTAGGTGAGGTTGGGCTCCAGCTTGTCGATGCGCACGCCGCCGGTGTTCAGCGACTGTGTGGCGAGCAGCAGGTGCACCCGCAGCGACCGGCCCACGCGACAGATCCGGTCGAACAGGCCGATGAAGTCCGGGTGGTTCTGCAGTAGTTCGGCGAACTCGTCCACGACGACGAAAAGTGTGGGCAGCGGCGGGAGTTCGGCGCCTCGTTCGCGGTGCTTCTCATACTCGGCGACACCGGACAGCGCGCCGGCGGCGCCGACCTGTATGCCGGCCTGCCGCAGAATGGACTGACGGCGGTCCAGCTCACCGGTGAGCACCTCGCCCATGCGGCTGACGAGTTCGGCTTCTTCCTCCATGTTGGTGACGACAGCGGCGGTGTGCGGCAACTTCTCCATGCCCAGGAATGTCGAGCCGCCCTTGAAGTCGGTGAGCAGCAGGTTGATCTGGTCGGGATGGTGGGTGGCGGCCAGCGACAGAATCAGCGTGCGCAGAAACTCCGACTTACCGGAACCCGTTGTCCCGATGAGCATCCCGTGCGGGCCGGCGCCGAACTCCGCGCCCTCCTTGATGTCGAGATACATGATGTCGCCGGTCTTCAACTCGTGTCCGAATGGGATACGCAGCCGGTCGCGGTCGGTGTCGCTGAACATCCGCCACCTGTTGGGCGTGACCTCTTCGATCGTCTGCGCGCCGACGAGTTGGTGCCACTCGGTGGCGACCTTCTTCTGCACCCGCACGCTCTTGTCGATGATGGTGCCGGTGATGGACCATCCGGCGAGCTTTCTGGCGATGCGGGTCGCCTGCTCCGGTGTCATCCGGTCAGAAACCGAGGTCACCAGCCGGAAGGTCTGATTGGGCAGCCGGTCGTCGGCGGTGCCGTCGGCGTCGACGCGGATGCGATACGCCGAGCCGCGGTGGTTGCCCAGCGTGATGACGGTGACCCCGGCCCGACCGTCGACCGGGAAACCCGCCCTGCCTCCCGAAAGGTCGATGACGACGACGTACGGCCCACTCGGGGTCGCGTCGGGGGTGTGTGGACCGCGGGCGGTCAGGTCGCTCAACCCGTCGGGGCGCGTGAACACCAGACGCGTCGCGCCCGCGGCGTCGGTATCGGTCTGATGTTGCACGTGGGGCAGCCACTTGAGCCAGGCCCAGTTCGGATCTTCCGGGTTGTCGGTGAGCACCCGGATCTGCAGCAGATCCGGTGGATGGAAAACGGCGAGGTGGCAGATCATCGCCGTGAGCAGGCCCGCGGCGCCGTCGGGGTCTCCGCCGACCGCGATGGTTCGGAAAGGTGCGCAGTTGCACCAGTTTCGGGCAGTCGTGGATCAACCCGTGGGTGCGCAGGAACTTGGTGACCCACATGTGGCTGACGGGTTCGAGATGAGGCTGCGGAGCTCCCTGCGGTCCGGCCAACTCGCCGCCGACGGCGGGCTTCAGCAGCCGGTCGACGGCGGGCTCGGCGCCAAGACCGATGCGAACGGCCGAGAAGAAGTCGGCGTTGGATGGACGTGACCATTGCCGGTTGGTCCCGATGATCGAGAGCAGATCGTCGGGATGCGGTGCGTGATAGTTGAAGAACGTCACCTGGGCTGCCGCCGACGACGTCACACGCGTTCGAAGTCCCGCGAGATAGCGCAGGTACTCCTTGCGGTCGGCGTTGATCTCGGGCACCCGCTTGCCGCCAGGACCACCGCCCGCCATGAAGCCGACGGTGGCCATCACCATCATCAGCGGCATCATCAGCATGTACGGCGACAGCTGCCGGATGCCGGTGAACATCATGATCGCGATCATGCCGAGCATGCCGCCGCCCATGACCCACGGCAGCGCCTTCTGAATACCCGACGGCGGGATCTCGACACCGAGGTCGTCGGGTGGGGTCACATTGATCTCACCGGGCGTCAACCGCGGCCCCCGCTTGATGATCGGGGTGAACTTCTTGGTGGTCATCCGCCGGCTCCGGTGTTCGCCGTCACGGGTTGAGCCCCGGTGTTCGAGCCGTCGTCGACTTTGCGCGGGTTGGGATTTGGCGGCAGGGTGTCGTGCTCGACCAGCGCCGCCTGCTTGGACAGCACCGGGCCGTCGACCAGGAGGCTGACCACCTGCCACGGTGCGGTCACCGGCGCGTTCAGGCCGATGGTGCCGCCCGTCTGCCTCGTCGGGCAGCCCATAGCGCACGCCCTGCGGATCGATGTAGTAGAGGCTCTCGCCGTAACGCGGATCGGGCGATTGCAATCGAATGTACTTGCCGCCATCGATGTAAACAGTTGCGTCGCCACCGATCTGGTCGATCCCGGTGTTGATCGCCGAAGGTGCGATCGGCAGGTGGCGGCCGGTGATCACCGTGGTTCTCGGCGCTTGGTCGCCCGGCTCACGCTGCCACGCCCAGCACAGCGTCGGCGCGTCCTCACGCAGCAGGATCTCCAACGGTTCATCCGGTAGCGGAGAGACGAACACCTGCTCGGCGATCCTGGCAACCGTGCTGGCCTCGACAGAAGGCGGCGTGACCAGTCCGAAGGAGTTGGTGGCGCGCAGGGCCGCTGCCGTGGTGCCGTTGATCCGCGCCACCCCGTCGGGCAGTACGACGAAATTCTGTTCGCCGTCTTCGGTGAGCGCCTTGAACACCGCGCCGATCACCAGATTCGGCGGCAGACCAACGGTATTCGGTTCGCCGAAGCGGGGGATCGCCGGCAGCCGCCAGGGCCCGGCGTTGGGCAGGGCGTTGAAAAGGCCCTCCGAAATCGGCGTCGCCTTGGAGGTGACGGGAATGCCCACCGCGGAGGTCAATGCGCGATCGGAGAGGTCGATGTCGTGTCGTCCGCTCTCGGTCACCAACCAGGTGTCGTTCTCGTAGCTCACCAGCACGCCCTCGTCGGGGCGGATCGGGCCGACCGATGCGTCGGGCAGCAGCGGTTGCACGATCACCGATGTCTGCATCTCGGGGGCGACGCTCTCGGGCTTGGTCACGGTGTCGCACAACGTCCACATCGAGTTGGCGCCGCCGACCGGCGTGGCATAGGGAGCGCCGGGAATGCCGATAGGCTGGCCCTTGGACATCCGGTTCAACTCGTCTGATTTCACCGCGACCGGAGTGCCCGCGTTACCCAGCACGAGGCGCGCGGACGTCAGGTTGTAGACGGGCCGCAGCTGATCGGTGCCGGGGATCACCACGTAGAGCTGGTTGGTGGTGCGGTCGACGAGAAGTGTGTCACTGCCGCGCTTTCCGAGCGGTTTGAAGTACGCCAGCAGCGCCGCGCCCAGGCAGATCAGCACAGCGATGACGATGCCGGCCGACACAGCGCGGCTGTAGAACTGCAGCGGGTCGTCGAACATGCGGGTGTCGCGTCGGACGATCGCGTGCTCGACCCTGCGCAGCAGGAAGCGCCAACCGCTGACCTGCACCTTGGTGGTAAGCCGAAAACTCGCCATGCCTACTCGCCGATACTCAGTCGCGTGTGCACGGCGGTGATCGCCGCTGCCATGTCGTCGCCGTTGATCTGGCTCAGTTCCTCGACGCCGAGGCTCTCGAAGTCCGCCGACCGAGCCAGTCGCATGTCGCGGTTCTGCTCGCCGGCCTCCACCAGCTGACGGGCGTACCGGCCGTTGCCTGCAATGTCCAGCGCCGGCTTGCCACCCAGCGCTTGCTGACTCAGCGATGTCGCCGCTTCGAGCACGCGCTTGGCGGCTTCGTCGTCGAGCGCTGAATCATTGGCCTGGGCAATTACTTTGGCGATGTCGACGATTTCGCTCGGCAGGTAGGAGTCGAACTCGATGCGGGTCGCGAAGCGAGAGCGCAGACCGTCGTTGGATTCGAGCAACCGGTCGATGTCGGAGCTGTACCCCGCGATGATCACCACCAGCCGGTCGCGGTCGTTTTCCATGCGGGCAAGCAGCGTGTCCAGTGCCTCGGTGCCGAACGGGTCCGCGCGCCCGTCGCGCTCCTGCACCAGCGTGTAGGCCTCGTCGATGAACAGCACCCCGCCGACAGCACGGTCGATCGTGCGGCTGGTCTTCACCGCGGACTGACCTTCGTATTCGGCGACGAAATCCTTGCGCGACGATTCGACCAGCTTGGGCTCGCTGATGACACCGAGCCCGGCCAGGATGTTGGCCACCACACGCGCGATCGTCGTCTTACCGGTACCGGGCGGGCCGGCGAAGATCATGTGCTTGGACGCCTGCGCGACCTTCATCCCGCGCGCCGCACGGATCCTGGCCATCTGGGTGGCCGCGCGGTACGCCTCGATCTGCTCCTTGACGCGGGTCAGCCCGATCTGCCGGTCCAGTTCGGCTTGCGCATCGGCTAGCAGCTTTTCGCGGCCCGAATTATCGGCCTCGACGCTGGCCGCATCCCACGGGTCCTTGCGCAAGGCGATCTTCTCGGCGGTGGTTGTCACTATCCGATAGCTCGGATCCTTCAACGCCGCAGCCACTTTGGGCTCAGGATGGGTCGCCTGGAGCCACTCCAGGAGCCCCACGGCTGATTCCTCGTTGCCCTGGCCGCGGCGTGTCATCGCGAGGTACCACGCAATGGCAGGCGCGCATGCCTCACCGGCCGGCGACGAGTTCGACTCGGTCAACCGGCGTTCGGCCTCGGTGAACAGGCCCAGGTTGGCCGCCGCCACACCATGGGCGACACCGGCGGCGGCGGCGAGAAACTTGTCCGGCCAACCCCCGGCACCCTTGACCTCGTCGATGACGTCGGTCCAGCGCTCGGCCGCGCCGTAGATCACCGCCTTCACCCATGACACCAAATGCTCTGCACCCGTTGATGGAACGTCTTCCAACGCTTCCATGGCGTCGGCGAAGTTGCCGACCGCGGCCTCATGAACCGCGAAGCCCATCGTGATGGCCAGCGGCGAATTGATCGGATAGGTGATGTCGCCGAACTGACCGCCGATCGGCACCCGGGCGTTGATGCTGTTCATCGAGATCTCGGCGGATCCGGCCAGTTGTCCGAAGTTCGCACGTGAGTACCATGCGCGGAACAAGGTGACCCGGTCGGTGTCGCCGCAACGGATCCGTCCCACCCATGCGTCGCAAGCGGTTTCGTCCATCGTCGTGATTTCGGAGAAGATTTCGAACGACCGCGCGGGAGAGCTGGGCAGCATCCCGACTGCACTGCCGAAGAGATTGGTGAGATGGTCAGTCATGGTCACCCGAGTACCTCGTCGCGAAGATGTGCGCCCGCGCCGCTCTGGCCTCTTCGGGCGTCGGCAGATCCAGGTCACGGGCGAGAAAGTCGCGGGTGGCGGCATCGTCGTGTCCCTGCTCGCGCATGCCCTCGAGGACCAATGCGTACTGTGCTGACTTCGCTTCCTGCGTGGCGAGGCCCGCGATCACGACGATCTCGTCCGCGAGCTCGTGTTCCGTCATGTCGGTGGTCCTCGATGTCAACTCGATCTGCTTGACCCGGCCGTCCATGAAGGTGGTGACGGTCACGGTGCCCGGTGGATTGGCCACGGTGAACACCGGCACCGGCGGTTTGTCGTCCTGGTAGTCGGAAGGATGCGAGAAGTCGAGCGCGGCCAGGTCGTCGCGCTCGTCGGGATCATATGGCTGATTCTCAGCCGCCATGTAGTGCGTTCCTCACTGCAGCTCAGCTCCGTTGGTGTCGGTGTCTTTCTGCTCGAACCACGTGCTGGACGGCAGGAATTCGACCAACCCATCGAGTGCGCGCTGCAGGTTCTCCCGGCTACCCGGCAAGAAGCTGCCGTAAAGCTCGCCATTCACGCGACGAGGTATCGACACGATGCGGCCTTGCCGCGAGTCGAGCACCCCGGCCGCGACATCGGCTTGCGTGAACGTGCCGCCGGGATGGCGTTCGACCGCGGTGATCTCCACCCAACTTGCCGGGTCGTTGATGATGTCGGCGTAGGCACGTGCCGACGTGGGCGCGACGCCGTATTTCAGGAGCTGATTGGCGTCGCGGCATTCCCCCAGCTGGCTCGCGACGCCCGTCAGCGGTTCGACGTCGGCAGCGGGGGCGGTTCCCAGCACCGTGTTCACCATGCCTGCCAAACCGACTTGGGGGGCGACGCGCTGCAGGACCAGCATGTCACCGTCACGCGCGGCGACGACATGTCGATTTCCCTTGCGGCACACGACGAAACGGATCATCTTGCCGCCGACGTCGCGCCGCCACCAGCGGCCTTCCAGGGTGCGATCGGACCGGCTGAGCGTGTCGACCATCGCGGCGACCTCGGGGTGGGGTTGGCCGAACACATCCAGCACCCCTTGCGCCGTTAGGTCGCGCGACACCTGTTCCCAGACGATGTCGCGCAGTTCGGGCTGGGGGATGTTGAGCCGGATGCCCAACGCCGTCGGGAACTCCGAGAGGCCCAGGCGATCGGCGATGACGAGCATCCCGTCGATCGTGACCTCGACTCCGACAACCTCATCGATTGGCGTGGCGTCGCGGCGCTCGGATTGCGCACTGCCCATGCTCATCGGAGTTGCACCTGCCCGTCCAGCGCACGACCCATCGCGTCATCCATCTCGTCGTAGCGCCTCGCGGCCTCAGCCAGCTTGCCGCCCAGGTCATCGGAGATCGCCGCCACCTTCACGCCGGCGCCGCGGCGCGCTTCGAGGACGTCGCGGATGGCACCTGCGGTCGCCGAAGCAATGGCGCCGTGAGTACTTCGGACCGCGGCGTCGACACCCTCGGCCGCGAAGGTCGCGGATCTGGTCTCTGCGGCGGCCCGTACCTGCTGGGCTGTCAGTTCGACAAGGTGCGCCGTCGTCACGCGCAAGTCATCCCCCGACATGGGCTCCTTCTCCCAACTTCTTATCCCGCGGTGGCATCCCTGCCGACGGCACGGGTGAGGTGTCCGGATTCACGCTATCCGCCAACGGTGAGTTCCGCCGAGTCGGCTCCGGCCCGGCCTCGGCGCCGCCGGGCGATTCCGGCGGATTGAAATCGGCCCCATCCCCGTGTGCGTCGGCGCCCTCGTCGACTCCGGTGTAGCGGCCAACCGCCTGAACCAGCTCTGCGGCGTTGGCGGACACTTCGGAATGCAGCTGGTGCAGCGCTTCGGTGCTCGCGAAGAGAGCGCCCTGCACCGCCGCGGTCTCGATGGCCAGCTTGGCTGCCTCGCCGTAGCGCGGAATGAACTGCAGGGGGAAGGTCGCGTAGCTGGTTTTGGCGAGAATGTCTGACTGGTCATCAAGGGTGTCCCGGCGCAGCTTGATTTGAAGCGCCTCGCGAACAAGAACCGAGAAGACCGCCTGGTCGGCACCTGCCATCGCCTCGGTTCTCATCTGTTGCCGGGTGTTCTGATCGGCATAAGCCCGTGATCCGGCGCCATCCCACCTGTCATCGGGGACCGCCGACCGCAACGTCTCGTTCGCCTTGGTGAATTCGTCATGCCCGTGCCCGAACTGCGCACCGCTAACGGGTGTGCCCTCGCCTGTCGTCGCCTTCATTCCCGCGATGATCAGCTGACCCGAGTCCAGAAGGTTCACTGCTTGCCGACCACCAATGCTTTGCCAAGAGCCACACGCATGCCATTCGACCCCTTCACGAAACCCCTACGCTGCGTGAAAGCGTACCAGCGGCCCGACCCCGCTCATGCCACCAATTTTGGGCCTCAGCACGGTTTCGAAACGCTCGATTCTACGTTGGCCCAGCAATTGGCGGAAGATCGTTATGGCCATGTCCAGGTCCTGCTCAGCTCTCTCAGCGAAACCGAAGTCGAAGCCGTACGGTACGGTGGCGCTCGGGTCCGGCAGCTAACGCAACGGACCCCCGTGCCTTCTCGAAACAGCCGCGATACGACCCCGCCTGCCCACACCCGGCGCTCCTGCGTGCGGTTCGCTCAGCGGACAGCATCGTTTGCTAGCTACTGTGGCGCGCACGAAGGCTGGCGCGTCCGCGGCACTCACTGCGGATTGGTTGATACTGGGAGCGGGCCCAACACCTGCATGACACGACCTCCGGAGGAGACGCGCAGTGACCGACCGCGATGACGAGTTGCGGAGAAGGCTCGGATGGACCGGCCCTGAGGAAACTGACTACGAGCCGTCGGCCGAGCCGGAACCGGCTCCACTACCCACTCGGCAGGGCCCCCCGCTTGCGTGGGGAGTGCCCACCCGTCCTCCCGTTGACTATGTACCTCCCCCACCCTCCGCGCCCGCCGTACCTCCCCCACCCTCCGCGCCCGCCGCGGCTCCCCCGCCCTCCGCGCCCGCCGACAGCCGGGACGAGGATCCCGCGGCGACTGTGGAGGCCAATCGGCCGCCGAATGTGGCGGCGGCGGAGTCGGGCCCGCCCCCGCAGCAGTTCAGGGAGCCCGACAGGGCCGGCGGCAGCTTTCGTCAGCCACCTCCCCGCTACGGCCCGCCGCCGGGGTCGCCGCGCGACACCGGACCGCTTCCCTCGCCCACCGACACCGCGCCCTGGAGCCAGCAGCCCGACCGTCAGCCGCACCGCCCGCAGCGCCCACCGGTGCCTGGGGGTCATGCTTTCCAACCACCTGCCCAGCCGTGGGCCCCGGGTGGATTCGGTCCGGACAACCAGATGGCGCAACCGCACGGCGGCTCCTACGCGGACCGGATCCGGGCCGACGAATTGGTTCCGTCGCGTCGCGTCCCCCCGGGTCGCGGGTGGCGCCTTGCGTTGTACAAGGCCACTTTCGGAATGGTGAATCTCGGCCCGGGTCCCGACGAGATACGGCAGGCCCAGCTGGAGGCCAAGATCCGCTCGGGGCTTCGCGGACACTTCAAGGTCGGCGTGATGGGCAAGGGCGGAGTCGGAAAGACGACGGTATCGGCGAGTATCGGGTCGGTGTTCGCCGAACTGCGCCAAGACGACCGCGTGGTGGCCATCGACGCCGACACCGCGTTCGGCAAGCTGGGCAGCCGCGTCGACCCGAGGGCGCAGGGCTCCTACTGGGAGCTGGCCGGCGACCAACACCTCGAGACCTTCGCCGACGTCCGCAGCCGGGTAGGCAACAACGCGGCCGGCTTGTTCGTTCTCGCCGGTGAGGGCACCCCCGCTCGGCGGCGCGTGTTGGATCCGGCGATCTACCGGGAAGCAACCTCGCGGCTCGACCGGTATTTCACGATCTCGATCGTCGACTGCAGCTCGACCATGGACACCCCGGTCACCCAGGAGGTACTGCGGGACCTTGACGCCCTGGTCGTGGTCTCTTCGCCGTGGGTAGATGGCGCGGCGGCTGCCGGCCAGACGTTGGACTGGCTGGCCGCCCGCGGACTCACCTCTCTGCTGCGACGTACGGTGATCGTTCTGAACGACTCGGACGGGCATGCCGATAAGCGAACGCGTTCGATTCTGGCGCAACAGTTCTCGAGCCAGGGCCAGGTGGTTGTCGAGGTGCCCTTCGACGGGCATCTGCGGCCGGGGGGCGTCATCGACCGTACGGGCGAGATGTCGGCGGCGACGAGGCGTCGCTTCATCGAGATCGCTGCGGCGCTCGCCGAGTACTACCCGACGCACGATGACCGCAGCCGGCAGCGCAACTGAGCCGAGCTGGACTCAGTTCAGCTGGTCGATCAGTGCTTCGATTTCCCGGACGGCTGCTGCGGGCACGGGTTGCTCCGCCTCGGCGCCGATCACGTCCTCTTCGGAAACCCCTGCGGCTTGGGCAGTTTCGACGATGGTCAGGTTTGCGCCGCGCCGAGCGGCATACAGCCGCTGCCCGACGGTGGCCCGCGGTGCACGGGCGGCGCGCAGCATCAGTTCGTCATAGCGGGTGCGCACCGCACTCAGCGCTTTGATCAACGGCGGTGAAACCTTGCTGATCCGAGCTGCCCTTGCGGCGACCGCCTCGAGTTGACGCAGGTCCGCCAGGATCTTCGTCGCACGTGGTGTGAAGTCCGGATCCTCGACGGGCGGCAGGGCCTCGACCGCAGTGCCGAAGGTGTTCACCGCAGTCAGTACCGCCTGGGCGATCAGCGGAATGTCCTCACCGGCCTGTCCCGGTGACTCGACACGCTGCTCGACGGCGGCCGGCTCCCCTTGCCGTAGCCGCGCGATGGTTCCCGGTGGCCATCGCAACACCTCTTCGAGCTTTGCTCGAGTGCGTTCGCGCGGCCAGCTGCGGCCCTTCTCGAAGGCGATCAGTGCGCCGGCGTTGATGACCCCGTCCATCGCCAGGCTGCGCTGGCTGATGTCGAGTTCGCGACGGCGGGCCGCGGCGGCCGCGCCGGCGCGCAGCATCCCAGCGTCGAGCACCTCGGTCGACTCCGGATCGGTCATCAACGGGCATTCCTCGAGAACTCGCGGGGCGCAGCGGCGAAGTAATCCTAACGGTCGCGGTGGCCACCGCTACGACTTGGGCTCGCGTGGTTGCCGGCTGATCTGTGGCATAGCTATGTCTTGCCAATCGGCTCGTCGGCCGAACGCTACGGTTTGTCAGAAGTTGGACTCCGCCATCGTCCGGCGCTTATCCGCAGGTCAGACTTATTTAGCTTAGATCGCGGTCCCCAGCTCCGGTACCGGCGTATAGCCCGCTGTCGAATTTGCGTAGCGCTAACTGTTGCATCGCTACGGTTTGTGGGCTAGCTTGGCGTCATCGCGGCGCAGCAGCCGCAGAGCGGACGAGGGAGCGTTTGGGATGAACACAACACACTGGGACGAGACGCCGGTAGGAGCCTGCACACGTGACCCGGAGCGGTGGACGACGTCGGCCGACGAAGACGCCAAGGCGATCTGCAGGGCATGCCCCCGACGCTGGCTCTGCGCCCGCGAAGCGTGTGAGCTACCGCGCGCGGAAGGACTGTGGGCCGGCATCGTGATCCCGGAAAGCGGCCGCGGCCGGACGTTTGCCCTGCGACAACTGCGATCGCTCGCAGAGCGCAACGGCCAGGCGGTGCGGGCTCGTCGCTACTACGCGGAATCGGCCTGACCACTGCGCCGCCCGCCGCCGTACTGAGGGGTCGGCGGCGGGCGGCTACCAGGTGTCGACGAAGCGCCGATCGGTGTGGCGCTGTTCATGCATGGTGGCCGCGGTCAAGGTGTCGATGATGAGCCGGCGGGTATCGGCCGGGTCGATCACATCATCGATCTCGAAGAGTTGAGCGGCGTTGAGCGCCTTGGCATTTTCCTGTGCCGCCGCGGTGGCCTGGCGCACCCGCTCTTCTCGTTCCCCTTCGTCGGCGATCGCCTCGAGTTCCTTGCGCAGCCCCAATCGGACAGCACCCTCGAGCCCCATCGGTCCGAGATGGGCTCCTGGCCATGCCAACGTGAGCACCGGTTCGTGCAGGCTGCCGCCCAGCATCGCCTGGGCACCGAGTCCATAACCGCGACGAAGGACTACCGCCACAAGTGGAACGCTCAGTGCGGCCCCGGCGACGAGCATCCGCGATGCACGGCGCACCAGCGCCTCGGCCTCCGCGGCCGGGCCCACCATGTAACCCGGGCAGTCGATCAACGAAACAACGGGCAGCCCGAAGGCATCGCACAGTTGCAGAAACCGTGCCGCCTTGTCGGATGCTGCTGCCGTGATGGCTCCGGCCATCACCATGCTGTTGTTCGCGACGATGCCTACGGCGCGGCCGTCGATTCTGGCCAGCGCGGTCACCATCTCGGCTGCGAATCGTGGTCGCAGGAAGGTCACCGACCCGTCGTCGGCGAGCGTTTCGATGATCGGGGCCGCCGGGTATGCGCGCCGGGCACGCTCGGGAACCATTGTGCGCAAGGCTGTTTGGTCGCCTGCGACACCCGGTGCGGTCGTGCCCTGGAAGTAGGAGAGCAGGCGTTTGGTCACGGCGACCGCTTCGGCCTCGTCGGCGACGACGACGTCGACCACGCCGTTGGGTTCCTGCATGCGGATCGGGCCGACCTCGTCGGGGTGCACATCGCCGAGTCCGCCGCCGGCGATCATCGCCGGCCCACCCATTCCGAGCGAGGTGTCCTCGGTGGCGACGATCAGATCCGACGTGCCTGCGATCACGGCGTTGCCCGCGAAGCAGCGGCCCTTGACGACCGCGATGCGCGGCACCAGACCCGACAAAGCGGCCCAGAGCTTGAACGCGCGGGCGTCGAGTGCGGAGACGACGGGGTAGTCGGTGTCGCCAGGTCGTCCCCCGCCGCCCTCGGCGAAGAACACCGTCGGCAGGCGCAGGCGCTCGATCAGCTCGAAGAGGCGGTCCTTCTTGCGGTGGCCGAGCGCGCCCTGCGTACCTGCTAGCACCGTGTAGTCGTACGACAGGACGGCGCAGGCGGCATGTTTGTCGCCGAAGAGGTCGCCGTTGACGCGTGCAGTGCCTGCCACCAACCCGTCGCCCGGGGTGCGGGCGATCAGCTCCGCGAGGTCGCGGCGGTGGCGCTGGGCCGCGATCGCGAAGCGTCCGTACTCGACGAACGAGTCCGCGTCGACGAGGTCGGCGATGTTCTCCCTGGCGGTGCGACCGTTGCTCGCACGTCTGCGCTCTACAGCGTCGGGTCGCGCCGCGTCCTCGGTCAGCGCGCGGCGCCGCAACAGCTCCGCATGGTCGGCGCGGATCGGCTCATCAGACATGGCCTGGTGATGCTAACAATGTGTGATACCTAGCACCCTATTAGTTAGGGCGCTACCTAATAGGCGTATGGTGGTGGCATGACCATCGTCGAGGCGGCCATCGATCCCCTCGCCCTCGAACGGCAGGTGTGCTTCGCGCTCGCGGTCACCAACCGCGCGGTGTTGGCGGTGTACCGCCCGCTGCTCGAACCGCTCGGTCTCACCCACCCGCAGTACCTCGTGATGCTCGCGCTGTGGGACCACCACAAGTCCAATGCCGATCGGCCGCTGTCGGTCAAGGCGATCGCCGCTGCGCTGCAATTGGATTCGGCGACGTTGTCCCCAATGCTCAAGAGGCTGGAAGCGCTCGGGTTGATCACCCGCACGCGCAGCGCAACCGATGAACGTGCGACCGACATCGGTCTGACCAAGTCGGGTATCCAGTTACGCCGGCGGGCCCTCAAGATTCCGCCGGCCGTGGTGGAACGGCTCGGCGTTGGTCTCGACGAGCTCGAAAGGCTGCACGACGTACTCACCCGCGTCAACGCTGCTGCGCTGGCTGCGGGAGCCCTCGATGAAGGGGAAGCTCGATGAACAAGCCCGGCCCTCTGCAATTCATCGCCTACGCGTACGGAAAACGGCTACCCGACTCGATGCGCGAATGGGTTGCCCACGACCTCGCCGACCACGGTGCAGTCCGCCGGCACATGATCCGGATGGCGATACCGCCACTGCTGGTCCTCGCGCCGTTCTGGCTGCTGCCGGCATCGCTGTATGTGCATCTGGAGATGACGGCCCCGATCTACATCTGGGCGATTTTGATGGCGCTGGCGCTGAACAAGGTGTGGCGCCGGCATCGGCTCGCACAGCACGGGTGGGATCCGAATCTTGTCGACGAGATACGCCGGAAGCGGGACGCCCACATCCACGAGGCCTACGTCCGCAAGTACGGGCCGCGCCCAGAAGAGGCCCGCTGGCAGTCCAACAGCAGCCCGTTCTAGGCCCGTAGTGGCACTGGGCGCCGGCTTGACGTCTGCGGATCGACCAAGCGAGCCTGGCGCGGCCGCACATTGCGTTCGATGAGACGCTGCTGATTAGAGGTTCCTCGGGAGTACTGTACGGATAGCGGCAGTTTGCTTCGAAACGTCGTCGCTAGGTGATCCCGCCCCCCCGCGTTGAAAAGACAGCGCATGCCCGGATTTCACCGCAGTTGTGCTGTCAACGGTCGAGCTCCCCGTTGGTAGGGATCCACCTTCTCCACCTTGCTCGACGCTTCTGACAGTAGGGGCGCTGGGTGATTACATCCATCCGGGAAAGCCGACGCGCGATGACACACGGCGATCAATTCAGCAATCTGCTTGAAACCACGATGATCGAGTTGACTAGCGCGTTCTCGGCGCACCTCGACCCCGACACCGCGCTCGAGCACATCACCACCGCCGCGGTCGATCTCGTCGACGGCATTGACTATGCAGACGTCATGCTGATCGAAAGCGGGTCATACCGCTCAGTCGCTCCCACCGCTCAGGTAGTCGTCGACCTGGACGAGACGCAAATGCGCCTACAACAGGGGCCGTGCCTGGAAGCCGCGACCTCCGACGCGATCGTCCGAGCCGCAGACCTGCGCCGAGACCAACGCTGGCCCGGCTTTGCCGCGGCCGCCCTCGAAAAGGGCGTTCACAGCGTCCTGTCCTTTCAGCTCTACACACACCGCACCGGCACTGGTGCGTTGAACCTTCTCGGCAAGCAACCTCACGAATTGGATGTCCAATCCGAGGCCACCCTCGCAATGCTGGCGACCCATGCAGCGATCACCCTGCTCGCGGCAAGGAAAGAGGTCCAGTTCGAATCAGCACTGGCAAGCCGAGACGTGATCGGGCAGGCCAAGGGCATCATCATGGAACGCTTCAAAATAGACGCCAGCCGTGCCTTCGCCTTGATGACAAAACTCTCCCAAGACGGCAACATCCCTGTCCGGGTGCTCGCTCAGCAATTGGTCGACTCATTGACGACGTCAGAAAAGAACGGCCGCGGCCAGGTGCACGTCCGCTAGCCTCGTTCTCTTCGCCCGCTTGAATTCGCAAGCATCGGCGTCCACGGTTGCTGCGTTGGTGCACACAGCTAAGTCGACGGCGGCCAGTCTGATGCTGACTGCTTAACACCACAGTTGCACCAACGGCCATCTGACAACGGATGATGAACGCAACCGGCCCCGTGTATCCGTCGCTGCCTCAAGCATAACGCCGCTCGTCAACCCAATGTCTCATCCGCTTGACACGTCGTCTTGATCAGACAGCGACAACCTCCGGGCGATGATGTCGGCGGCCACTGACGACAGCGGCCGGGCGCACCCATAGGCATGTGCCCGCAGTCGATCCACCCCCTCGTCGGCGCTGACACCTAATTGGATGGCAACCATCCCGGCTGCCACGTGCACTTGGGTGCGAGTGAAGGGATCGATGGGTTCTGCACGGGCATCGGGGCTCGCTGCCGCGTCGATCGCTTGTTCTACGCTGCCGAAGCGAGCGCAATGTTCCTGCCAATTCGATTTCAGTCGGTCCGCGATCGCCGCTGCACATGCGCTCGCCGACGCGAACTCCGAATCGTCGAGGCATCCCGCGTCCCGGCAATACAACTCGAGGACTCCCCTCGGCCGCGCACTGTCAGGTATAGGGATCGCAAACAATGCATGCACGCCTAATTCCGTTGCGCCGGAGGCGAATACGGGCCACCGCGCTGTCTCGACAACACTTGCCAGTTCCGGATAGCACTGGGGCGCATCGTAAAGGTAGGCGTCGAAGCACGGTCCTTCCCCGAGAATGTATTGCAGTTCATCGAGTTGCTGGGCCAGTGGGTTGCTCGCGTAGATCAACTCTCGGGCCCGCCGCGACCTGGACAGTACCGCCAGCGCCACTCCGTCCGCTTCCGTCTGCTGCATCGCGGCGTCGCATATCGCGCCGACGCCGGCGAATAGGGGATCTACTGTCGAATGCGCCATCTGTCCTGCAATTCGGTCCAAACAATTTCGTTGTCCTAGGTTTGGGGCACGGTCACCGCCTCGACGTCGAAGTCCAGGATCAACTGGTTGAAGGTCGCCGGCAGGAGCTTTGCCGGCGAACCCTCGCCGCGTCCGAGCGGCAAACTGCGACTACCCGGCCAGGGGTTCGCCAAACCAGCAGGAGAACCGCAGCGTTAAACGTGGGTGGACCTCCGATGACTGACCGAATCGCCGACCCTTGGGGCTGACGGCGGTACTCGCAACGCACGACGGAATTCGTTGCGGATCGGCGGTGATCGACTGCACTGAGGCTCCTCAAGCTCTTTTCAAGATCATCAAAGGCCAGCGCCGCGCAGTTAACTGAGAATTTTTTGCAGTTTGGCCACTAACAACGAAATCCGCACTATCCTCAAGCGGGGTTGAGATCCCAGCCCGCTGGATGCACCTCGCCGCAAGCCCCGGTCAAGCGCCTTCGCAACGAAGTCGTCCGGCACACCAAACACCACTGCGCACAGCGCAACAATCTTGGGGGACATGCGATGGCTGCCTCGGGCACCGTCCAACTTCACAAAGCCAACAACGCGCGGGCCGACGACTTCCAACGCTGCGGAAGAGCAACGTTCGTTGTGCGCCACTCGGCTCCAACCCGGGTCGTCGTCGCCGTCATGGGCGATATTGACGCCCTGAACGCCCGGGATCTGGGCCACTACGTCGAGCGCCATATCCGGGTCTCCAAGCAGCTCGTGCTTGACCTGCGAGCCGTTGACTTCGCCGGCTGCCCGGCCTTCACAGCGCTGTACTACATAAGCGTGCACTGCGCTCGTGGAGACGTGGATTGGACCATCATCGGTAGTCACCACGTACGGCGTCTGGTATCGATTTGTGACCCCGCCGGCGAGCTGCCGATCGTGGACGACCTGGCCGTCGGCCTGACGCGATTGGATCACCTCGCGCAGTGCCGGTACCACACACTTCCCGAGGACTGATCCGCGCCAGCTCTGGGCTGAACATCCGTCGGCGTTAGCGCGTCGCACTCACAGGATCGGTCGGCCACCGGTGACTGCCACCCGCGCACCGGATATGTAGCTGCCTTCATCCGAGGCCAGCAGCACATACACCGACGCAAGCTCGGCAGGCTGTCCAGCTCGGCCCAATGGCGTGTCGTCGCCGAAGTTCGCGACCTTCTCCTCCGGCATGGTGGCCGGAATCAGCGGTGTCCAGATGGGTCCGGGCGCCACGCTGTTCACGCGGATACCTTTCTCCCCCAACAGTTGAGCCAAGCTGGCCGAAAGATTGGCGATCGCTGCCTTGGTCGCCGCATACGGCG
The DNA here is from genome assembly GCA_963721195.1 of uncultured Actinomycetota bacterium. Lineage (GTDB taxonomy): Bacteria > Actinomycetota > Actinomycetes > Mycobacteriales > Mycobacteriaceae > Mycobacterium. The sequence continues at coordinate 154,352 of CAVRIH010000020.1, forward strand.
CCAGTGTCGGCGAAGGCATATCGGAGTTCACCGAACTACTGCCAATAACAGATGCTCCGGGGCCCATATGCGGCAAAGCCGCCTTGATCAAGTAGAAGTAGGCCCCCACATTGAGCCGGAACGTATGGTCCCACTCCTCGTCGCTGATCTCCTCGAGACTGTCGTGACTCATTTGGAACGCGGCGTTGCTCACCAGCACATCGATTCCGCCGAACTCCTCTGCAGCGCGGTCGATCACCGCTCGGCAATGTGCGGGCTCGGCCAAGTCACCACGGACCAGCACGCATTTGCGGCCGGCTTGCTCCACGAGCCGGCTCACGTCTGCGGCATCTTCGTCTTCATTCAGGTAGGCAATCAGCACGTCGGCGCCCTCGCGGGCGTAAGCAATGGCCACGGCGCGACCGATACCGCTGTCGCCTCCGGTGATCACAGCGCGTTTACCTGCCAGCCGACCTGACCCGCGGTAGCTGGTCTCGCCACAGTCCGGGACAGGATTCATCGCCGACTGCACTCCGGGAACTTCTTGTTGCTGCTTCGGAAATCCCATAGTTGCGCCTTCTCCTGCTTGAGGTGTGCCGCCGTTTCTTTGCGCCGTGCGTCGGGAGAGGGACATCGCCGCTCCCTTGGTAAGGCGCCCGGATACCCATTTCCAGAGCCATGACACCCCAGGGAGCCGGTTCATCAGCTGCCTCGGGAGAGACCGATCAGCCGGCTGATCACCAACTCGACTGCGTCGCGCACGACCCGGGCTACAGGTCCGCTTCGGGATTCAAGATCGCGATCACCTTTTCGAGGTGCCGTCGACACCTGACCTGTTGGTTCGGCCCTCTCTACTGCTGTTCTGCGGGCGTCGAACTACGTTCAAACAAATGTGTCGGTTTGATGACATCGGCTTCGGGTACAGACTGCTAGCGATAGGGGCCGGCGTCGGGGGACGATTCCATTTATCGCGCGATAGGGGGACTACAGCCCAGTGGTCCTCGTCTGAATTCGGTTTGCAAACCGACCTCAACGAGGGAGAAGTACCCAATGCGGAAAGCACTCGCAATTCTCGGTATGACCGGCGCGCTAACGTTCAGTGGAGCAGGCCTCGCGCATGCCACCACATACGCCAGCCCCGCGCCCGCGACGACAACTACGGTGGCCCAAGCCCAAGCAGAACATGAAGATGACGGTGACAACACCGGCCTGTGGGGCCTCGCTGGCCTCCTCGGTCTTCTCGGATTGCTCGGGCTGAAACGGCGCAACGACCACGTCGCCACGAGCGCTGCGCCCGGAACAGCCGGCTACGGCAACGCACCGCGCGCCTAGCCCGCATGGCTCTGGTTCGGCCCGCCACCATTTCTCGGTGGCGGGCCGAACTCACACCATTAGCTGAACTTAATTGCTTGAGCGGCCCACGCAGCGGGCACTCCAGCACCAGCCGAAGGAGCATGCGATGGGCAACCTTGCTGACGCAGACAATAGACGCACTACGATTTGTCCGGCGTGCGGATATCCAAGCATTAACTTGTGCGCGACCTGCAGCCAAATGGCTCAGGCTATGCACGCCTACCGGGCCTTACAGCGCGCCGTTCCTCTTGTTGCGCAAGCCAATCCAGCCGCCTAACCCTTCCCCGCCATGGTCTCTACGATCGTCGGTGGCGATAGCTTTGACATCCGGTCCGTGCCGGCACGATTACGCGGTACGGGCGGGACCATGACGTGCGCCGAATTAGTGGGAAGGAATCCATAGTCCCCGGTCGTCCCAGTGACCGGATAGCGACACCATAGACCGGGTTCAGGAACGGCCTCAGGAAGGGCCTTTCTTGACCTGCCCAGGTGGGCCGGCCGGCCTGTGTCCAGGAGGCCGCTGCAAGGCGCACGGCGAACGCAACCAGAGCCAAAGAATCTGGCTGCCCTGCTGGGGGCGACGCCAAACGTGCAGGACGTACCTTGGACTTTGCCCGGCGAGCGCGCCGCGTCTGGCCGGCTGTGAGCATCGAGACCTACTGTGGTCTGGTGAGCAACACCGACACATCGCCCGCTGAAGTCGCCTGTGCGCCATCGTCGTTCACGGGCGTGCTGCATCCGCGCGAAGTACCGCTGGGCGGGCCGCGGGCAATTCGGGTCCGCCGCACGCTGCCGCAGCGGGAGCGGTCGCTGATCGGGGCATGGTGCTTTGCCGATCACTACGGACCGCACGACCTCCGCACCGGTCCGGGCATGGATGTTCCTCCGCATCCGCACACCGGGCTGCAGACCGTCAGCTGGCTGTTCAGCGGCGAGGTCGAGCACCGCGACAGCGCCGGCGTGCATGCGATGGTGCGGCCAGGGGAGCTGAACCTGATGACCGCAGGTGCGGGGATCTGCCACTCCGAGGTGTCCACGCCGCTATCGACCGTCCTCCATGGCGCGCAGCTTTGGGTAGCGCTCCCCGACGCCGCCCGCGGCACCGACCGCGACTTCGCGCACTTCGCCCCGTCGCCACAATCGCTGAGCGGCGCCACGCTGCGGGTCTTCCTGGGTGAGCTCGCCGATGCCCGCTCACCGGTGCACACATTCACACCGCTGCTCGGAGCGCAGCTCGATCTCGATCCGGGTGCCGACCTGACGTTGGATGTCGACCGCACCTTCGAGCACGGCGTGCTTCTCGACCAAGGGAACGTCGAGGTCGCAGGAACCGCGCTCGATGTCGCCGACCTCGCGTTCCAAGCCGCGGGCTGCGACCACCTGAGCATCGTCAACCGCGGCAGCAGTCCCGCGCGCGTCCTGCTGCTCGGTGGCACACCGTTTCCCGAGCGGCTGGTCATGTGGTGGAACTTCGTCGGCCGCAGTCACGACGACATCGCGACATACCGCCAACAGTGGCAGGACCACGACGATCGCTTCGGATCGGTCGAGGGCTACCGCGGCGCAACCACCCGGCTACCCGCTCCTGCCCTACCGAATGCGACGTTGCGTCCGCGGCCCAATCCAGGGGTATAGGGGAGGCATGGCAACCGACAAGACCGGCGCGACCACCACCGTCACCAAGGAGTCCGACCGTTTCACCATTTCGGTCGACGGAACCACCGCCGGTTTCACCGAGACCGAAGACCGCAACGGCAGGCGGACGTTTCCGCACACCGAGGTGGACGACGCATTCCAGGGGCGCGGCCTCGCATCGATCCTGATCGGCGAGGCGCTGCAGCAGACGAAGGATGCCGGTCTGCGGATCGTGCCGGTGTGCTCGATGGTGCAGGCATACGTCGAGAAACACCCCGAGTTCGACGACGTGGTCGACGCCGCCGACGCGTAGCAAATACTGCCCGATATCGTCATTTCCGATGACAATTCGGGACAGTGCTGTCGACACAGCGCAGCGCGGCGGCACCCCTTCGGCCTTCTTCACGTCAGACGGAGACCAGTTCGTACCGGCTCCGATCGCACGCGGCCCGTGGGGTCAGACGATCAGCGGGAACTATCTTGGCGGGCTGCTCGGCCACGTTCTCGAGCGCGACGCCGGCGAACCCGATCTTCAACCGGCACGCCTGACGGTCGACCTGTTCCGTCCCGCGGCGCTGGCGCCGGTTCGGGTCGACACCAGCGTCACCCGGCAGGGGCGACGCTTGAAGTTGGTGGACGCGGTTCTCACCCAGGAGGACACCGTCGTCGCCCGCGCCAGCGGATTGTTTCTGCGCCGAGGCGAACAACCGGCCGACGAGATCTGGACATCGCCGGTGACCATGCCGCCGATTCCGCCAACACCGGATCCCATCCCCCGCGGGTTGACCACGCTGGTGTGGACCTACGGCAAGGAGGAGCACACCCCCGGGCCCGGCTTCGGTCTCAGCGCGTGGGAACACGCCGGCCCGAAATACATCTGGGTGCGCGACATTCGCCCACTCGTCGACGGTGCACCCCTGACCGCATTCACCCGCGCCGCAATGGCGGGCGACATGGCCAGCTCGCTAACCCATTACGGCCCAAGCGGTTTGCAGTTCATCAACGCCGACTACACGCTGACCCTCAGCCGGCTGCCGCAGGGGCCCTACCTCGGTCTGGCGGCGCTGACCCACTACAGCCACGCCGGGGTCGCGACCGGCGTCGCCACGATCGTCGATGAGTTCGGTCCGATCGGCAGCGCGGCCGCCACAGCGCTGTCCAACCCCGGTTTCAATCCGCCGCATCCGTAGATGCGAACACCCCGCGACTCGCTGGTCGCGGGGCGTTCGGTCGGACTGCGGTTATCAGCTGAGGCCGACGACCTCCTGGGCGATCTCCGCAACGCGCGTCTGCGCGGCGGACACCAGGCGCTGCCGGTTCTTGTTCGCTTCCTCGTAGGCGATGATCGTCCGGATGTCGGACGGAGCCTCGAGTTCCTTGACTGCAGTGACGGCATCGTTGAGGTTCAGCTCGTCGTAGTCGGGAATTGGTAGCTCCTCGGCGTCGAGGACGCCACCCGCGGCGCGCGCCCTGTGCAGGGCGTCCGCGGCCTGCTCGGCTCCCTCGTCGCGGACGACGGCCTCGGCGCTCTGCAGCGCCCCATCGCGCGATGCGCCGAGCGCCTTGAGCGCCACCTCACCGGCGTGCTGAGCGCGACGCACCAAGTCGTCGACGGCCGGGCCGGTCGAACGAAGCAGTTCGGCGACGCGCTCGACGGATTGCGCCGACCACTGTCCGGGAAGGTTCACGATCTTCACCGCGGTGCCCGCCGCCGCCTGCAGCGGTGTGCGGCGCAGCGCCGCCGGCCCCCCGAGGGCGTCCTCGGCGAGCACCGTGGTCAGCCAGTTGACCGTTGCGGAGTGCGCGGTGATCAAGCGATCGGCAAGCTCCTGTACGTCGGTGTTCTTGGCCGCGACCGCGAGCGCCTTGATGTAGCGCGAACGGTCGAGCAGCTGATCCTCCAGCGCGAGGTCGCCGAGCAGCGCTTCGTCGAACGGCTGCGCCTGCTCGGTCAGCGCCTTCACCGCAGCGGCGGCACGCCCGAGGAACGGGTCCGATGGTGTCCGGGAAGCCGCCGAGGTCACGGATTGCTTTCTCGATCGCCTCGGCGCGGATGCGGCCATTGTTCGCATTCTGGGTCAGCTCGGTGCGCACTGCCTCGGTGCGCGCCTGCGCAATTCGGGTCTCGGCAACCTGAATCTCGGTGTGGGTCAAGTCGAGAACGGTGCGCAGTTGGTTGATCAAAGTTGTGGTAGCCATAGGTAATTCGCCCCTTTGCGTTGACAGAATTGGTCGGCGCTTGGGTGCACCTGGCAGTTGACTACCCGACACACCAGGCCAGCCAACATCTGAGATTGTGAGATAAGTCGCACCGCGAATTCAGCGCGGTTTCAGCACCACCACGGGGATCTCGCGGTCGGTCCAGCTCTGGTAGTTGTCGAAGTCGGCGTAGACCTCCACGAGCTTCGGCCACAGCCGTGCACGCTCATCCGGATCGGCCGTGACCGCGTGCACCGCGCGACGATCGGCGCCGATCTCGACGAACGTGTCGGGATTCGCCACCAAGTTGCGATACCACTGCGGGTGTTCGGGCCGTCCGCCCTGCGACGCGACGATCACGACGTCAGCGCCGTCGAACATGTACAGCAGCGGCGTGACGAACACCTTGCCCGACTTACGGCCCCGATGCTCGAGCAGTAGCGTCGGCACCGGCTTGCGGAAGCCCGCACCGATGCGCCACTTTCCGCCGACCCGCCCGCCCGTCCGGCGATAGACCCAGACGTGCGCCTTGCCTGCGTATTTGAAGATCTTCGGCAGCAGCGGCGAATCCAACTGCTTGGGGCGTTCCTGCGGCATCAGAGGTACTCCGCGGTGCTGCCACCCACTGGCATTTCGGGCATGCCGAGCTTGCGATGATCCCAGCTCCGCATCCGGCCAGGCACCACCCGCACACAGATCCGGTTGTTCATCATCTGATCGACGAACGGCCGCATCTCGTCGGTGTACGGACCGGTGTAGCGCTCCCACACGCTGATGCCAACGCGCAGATTGGTTTCCGGGTCGTCGACGATCTCGGCGTGCCCATCGATCGACACTCCCCGCAGCGTGGTGTAGCTCTGCCCGTCCTCGATCATGACGGTGATCGTCGGGTCGCGACGCAGGTTGACCGCCTTCTGCGACTTGGCCTTGGTCTCGAACCAGATCTCGCCGTCGACCACCGCGTACCACATCGCCACCAGGTGCGGCCGCCCGTCGGGTAGCACGGTGGCCATCGTCGCGGTGCGGCTGCGCTCGATGAATTCGGCGATTTCGTCGTCGGTCATGACGATCTTGGCGCGTTGGTTTGTGCCCACGCCTAATGCCTATCAGTTCGCGACGGCGGTGACCGTCACCGGGATACCGTTGAGCGCTCCGTTGCCCGACGGCTCGTCGATGAACGTCGGCGGGGACAGGACGTTGGTGTTCACGCCGGGGGAATCGTTGGCGACCGACATGCGGGTGCCCGGCTTGCCGTGACCCCAGCCGTGCGGCATCGACACCACGCCTTCTTTGATCGCCTCGGTCACCTCGACGGGCACCTCGATGCGACCTCCCGCCGACGTCACCGTCACGACGTCGCCGGTCACCACTCCATGCTTGATCGCATCGTCGGTGTGCATCAGCAGGGTGCAGCGGTCCTTGCCCTTCATCAGCGGGCCGACGTTGTGCAGCCAGGAATTGTTCGACCGCAGATGCCGCCGGCTCACCAGCACCAACTCGTCGGGTGCGCGCTCGAGACGCTCGTGCCAGCCGGGGCAGATCGTCGAGCAGATACTGCGGCGCCAGCCGGATCTTCTTGTCGGCGGTCCCCAGCACCTCGGGCACCTGAGGCACCATCGGCCCGAAGTTGATGCCGTTGGGTTCTGCCTTCAGCTTCTCCAGCGTCAGCCCGTCCGGATTCTCGCCGTACCGATCGCCGAAGGGGCCGGTGCGCAGCGTGAGATCCAGAATGCGCTCGGGGCCACCGTGCTCGTAGTTCTTGCGGATCTCTGCGCCGTCGAGTCCCTGGGTGAACGCCATGTAGTCGAAGAATCCGTCGTCGATCGCCGCGACGTCGACGTCCTCGGCGGGCACGCCGGTGCACAAGTCCCGTCAGCCTGACCAGGATCTCCCACTCATGCGGCCGATCCGGATCGTCAGGCTCGAACACCGGCGCCGAGTAGTTGGCGATGCTGTTGACCGCGAAGTTGAGGATCAGATCGTCGTGGTGCGGCTGTTCCAGCGGCGATAAACCGGGCAGGATCACGTCGGCGTGCCGGGTCGTCTCGTTGAGCCACAGGTCGACGGCGATCATCGCGTCCAGCGTCGGCAGCACCTCGTCGAGCGTGTGACCCGCCGGGGTCGACAGCACCGGGTTACCCGCGACGGTGATGAGCGCCTTGATCTGCCCATCCCCCGGCGTCGCGATCTCCTCGGCGAGGCACGACACCGGTACCTGACCGAGCACCTCCTTGGCGCCGCGCACCCGCGTGCGGAAGCGGCCGAACTCCGGTGCGCCGTCTTCAAGGCCTGGGATCGGCTGCACGGTCACCGACCATGCGGTGGCCCGCGGGAACATCGACCCGCCTACGTTGTCGAAGTGCCCGGTGAGGATGTTGACGACGTCGACGAGCCAGCTGGCCAGGCTGCCGAATTCCTGATTGCACGTACCGATCCGGCCGTACACCACGGCGCGCTCGGTGCTCACGAGCTCGCGGGCCAACGCCCTGATGCGCTTCGCGCCGATCCCGGTGACGTCGGCGACGCGCTCCGGGGACCAGCTCCGCGGCCACCTCCCGCAGACGGTCGAGCCCGTCGACGTGGGGTGCCAGCTCACCGAGGGCGACGAGGTCCTCGTCGAACAGTGTGTGGGCCACGGCCAGCAGCAGCGCGGCGTCGGTGCCGGGCGTGATCGGCAGCCACTCGTTGGCGCGGGACGCGGTCAGGGTGCGGACCGGGTCGATCACAATCACCTTGCCGCGCTTGCGAATTCCGTCGATGATGCCCATCACGTCGGGCGCGGCGAGCAGTGAGCCCTGCGACGCGGCCGGGTTCGCGCCCATCACCACCAGCAGGTCGGTGCGCTCGATGTCGGGCACCGGGAACGTCCACCAGCCGCCATACATGAGGTGCGACGAGAGGTTCTTCGGCCACTGATCGACGGTTCCTGGCGAGTAGGACAGCGGAATGCCCGACATGCCCAGCAGCACTCCGGTGTAGCGGCCGAGTGAGAAGGAGTGCGCGAGCGGGTTTCCGGTGTAGCAGGTCACCGCGCCGAATGCCGTGCTTCTCGATCACCGGTGCCAGCAGTTCGGTGCAACGCCGGAACGCCGCATCCCAACTGACCTCCTGCCACTGGCCGTCGACCTTGATCATCGGGTGTCGGATCCGGTCGGGGTCCTCGTGCACGACGCCCAGGCTCGCGCCCTTCGGGCAGATATGGCCGCGACTCCAGGTGTCGTCGCGGTTGCCGCGGATACCGGCCACCCGACCGTCGGAGACCTGAATCTCCAAGCCGCACATGGCTTCGCACAGCGGGCAGGTGTACAGGTGGCGGCCGTCCTCACCGACACCTGCCAACAGGTTCGTCTGTCCGGTGGTCATGTTCGCCTCCGATTCGATCGCCGAACGCCACCCGATTGTTGTGACACACTGTAACGACAAATTCGCGAGGGGAGGGTGCGAATCGTGGAGACCGTCGAACGCCGTCACCGGCGGCAGGGTTCGCGCCGTGACCCGTCCATCGACGCCGCGGTGCTCGCCGCGACCCGACGTCTGCTGGTCGATCGCGGCTACGCGGCGACGACCATCGATCTGATCGCCACCACCGCGCAGGTGAGCCGTCCCGCCGTGTACCGCCGATGGAGTTCCAAGGCCCAGCTGGTGCACGAGGCGCTTTTCCCCGACCTCGGTCCCGAACCCCCCGCCGACGACTTCGTCGCCGAGATCACCCGGCTGTGCCGCGGAGCAATGGCCATGTACGGCGACGCGGCGGTGCGCGAGGCAATTCCCGGTCTTCTCAACGACTTACGTTCGGACCGCCGAATGCGTCGCGTGCTCAGTGACCGCTTGGAGGCCGCCGCGCGCAGTCAACTCGCCGAAAGGGTGGACTCGGCGGTCGCCGACGGCACCGCACGCCCTGGGGTCGACGCCGACACCGTCATGGACGTGATCGCCGGCGGCGCCTGGTACGCGGTCTGCGTGCGTCGCGTCAAAGACATCGACACCGCCGCCGCGGCACTCAGCGACCTGGTTCTGCGCGGAGTGCTGGCTTGAGTCGGTTCAAGAATTGTGGGCGAAGGGGGACTTGAACCCCCACGTCCCGAAGGACACTGGCACCTGAAGCCAGCGCGTCTGCCATTCCGCCACTCGCCCCAACAACCGGGGGAGCCTATCACGCACGACGGCTCGCTCCCCAACCGCGCCGACCCAGCGCCGGGCGCCGAAACGCGGCCAGCACAAACGCTGCTGACCTGCCAGGATTCAATTCTCAGAATTCCATTGGTCACGCTGCGCCCTGCTGGGCCGATACCATGCAATCAAGGGCTGTGGCCAGGCGACACGCGGATGAGCAGCAGCGTGCGCATGATGGCGACCAACGACGAGCGAGGGCGGGCGGTGATATGGGTCTGGTCGACCGCTTTGAGCGCAAGCTCGAGTCGACCGTCGGCGATGCATTCGCCCGGGTGTTCGGCGGATCGATCGTTCCGCAAGAGGTCGAGGCGATGCTTCGCCGAGAAGCGGAGACCGGAGCGCGCGACGTGGCCGCCGGGCGGAGTTTTGGCGCCAAACGACTACGTCATTACCCTCAGTGTGCCTGACTATCAGAAGGTGAGCGCCGACCCGGACCTCACATCAGCGACTTTCGCCAAGCACTTGGAGGGATACATCCATGACCAGGGATGGCAAACGTATGGTGATGTGGTCGTCAGGTTCGAACAATCATCCAGCCTGCACACCGGACAGTTTCGCGCGCGTGGGGCGGTCAATCCTGACTCCACCTCTGGCGATCCCGCCTCACCACCCCGAGAACTCTCGTCCAACGCAGAATCAGGAGTACCGATGAGCGACAACCCGACCCAATACGGCGGCCAGGCACAGGGGCGGCCCGCCGACGAATACTACGACGAGCGATACGGCCGGCCAGAGGACCGGGGGCCCGACCCCCGCGCGCCCTATCCGCCGCAGGAACAGGGTGGCTACCCGCCGCAGCGTGACGCGGGCTACCCGCCGCGCCAGGGCGGCTACCCCGAACAAGGCGGCTATCCGGACCAGGGCGGCTATCCGGAACAGGGCGGGCAGGGCGGCTACCCCGACCAGGGCGGCTACCCGCAGCAGCCGTATGAGCAGCGCCCGCCCGCCGGGTATGGCCCGCCCGCAGGCGGTGGCGGATACCAGGACCCGGGTTATCGGCAGGCGCCGGGTGGATACGGCCCCCCGCCGGGCCAGCCCGGCTATGGCCCACCTGCGGGTGACTACGACTACGGCCGTCCGCCCGGACCTCCCCGGCCCGACGAAGGTGGCTACGGCAGGCCCGAAGCCCGGCCGTCATACCCAGACCAGGGCGGCTATCCCGATCAGGGCGGCTACGGCGGACAGGCTTACGGCCGCCAGGACCAGGGTTATGCGGCTCAGCCCGACTACGGGCGCTAGGCGGCGATGCCGGTGCCGGATACGCCGAGCCCGGGTACGGCGAACCCGCGGGCGGATACGACTACGGTCAGCCCGCGGCCGGAGGCTACGGCTACGGCCAGGGCGACTACCCCGCGGCCGCCGCCACCGTCACGCTGCAGCTCGATGACGGCAGCGGCCGCACCTATCAGCTGCGTGAGGGCGCGAACGTGATCGGCCGCGGGCAGGACGCTCAGTTCCGCCTGCCCGACACCGGCGTTTCACGTCGGCACCTGGAAATCCGCTGGGACGGTCAGGTGGCGCTGCTCTCCGACCTCAATTCGACGAACGGCACGACGGTCAACAACGCGCCGGTGCAGGAGTGGCAGCTCGCCGATGGCGATGTGATCCGGTTGGGCCACTCCGAGATCGTCGTCCGCGTGCACTGAGGCTGGGCCGATCTCTGGCCGGCCGTCGGCGGGGGAAGCTGTCGGCTTCACCCCACACCGCTGGCCGTCCAAGTATCGTGACGTTGCCGAAGGTGACAACTAGGTTTTGTTGTCGATGCGACGGAAACGGATGGAGACGGAGAGGACGTCAGATGCAGGGGTTGGTACTGCAACTGACACGCGTCGGCTTCCTGTTGCTTCTGTGGTTGTTCATCTGGTCGGTGCTGCGGATCCTGAGGACCGACATCTATGCGCCGACCGGAGCGGTCATGGTGCGTCGGGGACTGCCGTTGCGGGGGTCGCTGCTGCCCAATCGCGGCCGCAGAAATGTGGCGCGTCAGCTGGTCGTCACCGAGGGCGCACTCGCGGGCACCCGTATCACGTTGGGCAGCCAGCCGGTGCTCATCGGCCGCGCCGACGACTCGACTCTGGTTCTCACCGACGATTACGCCTCGACACGGCACGCCAGGCTGTCACCACGAGGTTCGGAATGGTACGTAGAAGACCTAGGATCGACCAACGGCACATACCTCGACAGGGCCAAGGTGACGACTGCGGTACGCGTTTCGATGGGGACGCCGGTTCGAATCGGCAAGACGGTAATTGAGCTGCGCCCGTGACACTGGTGCTCCGATACGCCGCGCGCAGCGACCGCGGCCTGGTCCGCGCGAACAACGAGGACTCCGTCTACGCCGGTGCGCGGTTGCTCGCGCTCGCCGACGGCATGGGCGGGCATGCAGCCGGTGAGGTCGCCTCCCAGCTGGTGATCGCCGCGCTGGCTCACCTCGACGACGACGAGCCCGGCGGCGACCTGCTGAGCAAGCTCGACACCGCCGTTCGAGAAGGCAACTCCGCAATCGCCGCGCAGGTGGAGGCCGACCCTGAACTCGAAGGCATGGGTACCACGTTGACCGCGATCCTGTTCGCGGGCAATCGTCTTGGGCTCGTCCACATCGGTGACTCCCGCGGCTATCTACTGCGCGACGGCGAACTCACCCAGATCACCAAGGACGATACGTTCGTCCAGACCCTGGTCGACGAGGGCCGCATCACGCTCGAGGAGGCACACAGCCATCCGCAGCGGTCGCTGATCATGCGGGCGCTCACCGGTCACGAGGTGGAGCCCACCCTGATCATGCGCGAGGCCCGCGCCGGGGACCGTTACCTGCTGTGCTCGGACGGGCTGTCCGATCCAGTCAGCCACGAGACGATCCTCGAGGCGCTGCAGATTCCGGACACAGCCGAAAGTGCCGACCGCCTAATCGAATTGGCATTGCGCGGTGGTGGCCCCGACAACGTGACGGTGGTGGTGGCCGACGTCGTCGACTACGACTACGGCCAGACTCAGCCGATCCTCGCGGGCGCGGTATCCGGTGACGACGATCAGACCGCGCCCCCCAACACCGCGGCGGGCCGCGCATCAGCGTTCAACCCGCGTCGCAATGTCGCCAAACGTATTGATCCGCCTCCAGAGGAGCCGGTTCGTGCACCGAGATCGCGGCGGCGAATATTCATCGCCGCCGCGCTTTTGATTTTAGTGGTGCTCGTCGGTCTGGCCATCGGCCGCGAGATCGTATGGAGCAACTATTACGTCACCGCGCACGACGGCACCGTGTCGATCATGCGCGGTGTCCCGGGGTCGATCCTCGGCTTGCCGTTGCAGGAGACCTACCGACATGGCTGCCTGACCGCCCGCAACGAACTCAAGCTCATCGAGCCGGGCCAGCCGCCGGCCGGCTGCCAACTTTTTCGTGTCAGTGATCTGAAGCAGACCGAAAGGCAGCAAGTCGAAGCGGGCCTGCCGACAGGCTCAGAGGACGAAGCCATCGGCCAGATCAACAAGCTCGCTCAAGAGTCGGTGCTGCCGGTTTGCGCACCGCCGCCACCGCCGCCGTCCCCGGCGCCCCGCACCAGCACGCTTCCGCATTCGCCGGATCCGTCGAATTCGCCTGGGGTGCCGAACAATCCACCAGATACCACGGCGGGCCAGCCGACGGAGGGCGCGGATACGCCTGCGCCGGAAACACCCCGGACGGTCACGAAGCCACCGGCCTCCCCCGCTCCGGGGCCGACCTCGCCTGCGCCCCCCGATGCGTCGTCACCCGCGCCACCCCCGCCCACGCCGTCCCAGACCGTCACCGCACTGCCCCCGCCACCGCAGGAACCCGGGACGAACTGCCGGGAATTGTCATGACCACCCAGCCGCAATCACCCGTGGCCGTCACTCCCCCACTGCCAAACAGGCGCAACGCCGAACTGTTCCTGCTCGGCTTCGCCGCGGTCATCACCACGTTGGCCCTGCTGCTCGTGGAGGCCAATCAGGAACAAGGCCTGCGTTGGGATCTGGCGCAGTACGCCGTCGCGTACCTGGCGCTGTTCACCGGCGCGCATCTCACGGTGCGGCGGTTCGCGCCGTACGCCGACCCGCTGCTGCTCCCGGTTGTCGCGCTGCTGAATGGACTGGGACTGGTGATGATTCACCGACTCGACCTCGCCGAAGGAGTGCTCATCGAGCGGGGTCTCGGCGGCACCGCTGATCAACAGATGTTGTGGACTCTCGTCGGCGTCATCGGCTTTTCGCTCGTCGTGATCTTCTTGCGGGACCACCGCATGCTTGCGCGATACGGCTACGTGTGCGGGCTCACCGGCCTGATCCTGTTGATCATTCCGGCACTACTGCCCAGCTCGATGTCCGAGCAGAACGGCGCGAAGATCTGGATTCGGCTGCCGGGCTTTTCCATTCAGCCTGCCGAGTTCTCGAAGATCCTTCTGCTCGTCTTCTTCGCCTCGGTGCTGGTGTCCAAGCGAAGCGTGTTCACCAGTGCAGGCAAGCACTTCCTCGGCATGGACCTGCCCCGGCCCCGTGACCTCGCGCCCCTGCTGGCGGCGTGGATCGCGTCGGTCGGCGTGATGATCTTCGAGAAGGACCTCGGCACATCGCTGCTGCTCTACGCGTCCTTCCTGGTCATGGTCTACATCGCGACCGACCGGCTGAGTTGGGTGGTCATCGGCCTGGGACTGTTCGCCGCGGGAAGTGTTGCGGCGTATCACCTTTTCGGCCACGTCCAAGTTCGCGTCCAGAACTGGCTGGACCCATTCGCCGACCCTGAAGGCGCCGGGTATCAGATGGTGCAGTCGATGTTCAGCTTCGCCACCGGCGGGATCTTCGGCACCGGTCTGGGCAATGGGCAGCCTGGCACCGTGCCCGCCGCGTCGACCGACTTCATCATCGCGGCCATCGGTGAGGAACTCGGCCTGGTGGGACTGGCCGCCGTGCTCATGCTGTACACGATCGTGATCATCCGCGGACTTCGCACGGCGATCGCGGTGCGCGACAGCTTCGGCAAGCTGCTGGCCGCCGGGCTGGCCTCGACCTTGGCGATCCAACTGTTCATCGTGGTGGGCGGCGTGACCAAGCTGATCCCGTTGACCGGACTCACCACGCCGTGGATGTCATACGGCGGGTCGTCACTGCTGGCGAACTATCTGCTGCTGGCGATCCTGGTCCGGATATCCCATTCAGCGCGGAGCCCGATCGTCACCGCCCCGCAGGGGTCGACGTCGATCGCGGCGGTCAATACCGAGGTGATCGAGAAGGTATGAACACCTCGCTACGCCGCATAGCCGTCTCGGTCATGGTCCTGGTTGTCTTGTTGCTGGCCAACGCGACGCTCACCCAGGTGTTCACGGCGGACGGCCTGCGATCCGATCCACGCAACCAGCGCGTGCTGCTCGACGAGTACTCGCGTCAGCGTGGCCAGATTTCTGCCGGCGGTCAGCTGCTGGCTTATTCCGTGTCGACCAACGGACGGTTCCGCTTCCTTCGCGTGTATCCGAACCCGTACGCATACGCGCCCGTCACCGGCTTCTACTCGTTGCAGTACTCGAGCACCGGCCTGGAGCGCGCCGAGGACACCGTCCTCAACGGTTCGGACCAGCGCCTGTTCGCGCGGCGACTCGCAGACTTCTTCACCGGCCGCGATCCACGCGGCGGGAACGTCGACACCACCATCAAACCCCAAGTGCAACAGGCGGCCTGGGACGCGATGAAGGACGGCTGCGGCGGCCCGTGCAAGGGCTCGGTGGTGGCACTCGAGCCGTCCACCGGCAAGATTCTCGCGATGGTCTCGTCGCCGTCGTACGACCCCAACCTGCTGGCCACGCACAATATGGAAGAGCAGTCGGCCGCCTGGGAACAGCTGCGCGACAACCCCGATTCACCGCTGTTGAACCGCGCGATCTCCGAAACGTACCCGCCGGGCTCCACTTTCAAGGTCATCACCACCGCGGCGGCGCTTGCGCACGGCGCGACCGAGGACACCCAGCTCACATCCGCGGCTCGAATCCCATTGCCGGACAGCACCGCAACACTGGAGAACTTCGGTGGTTCCACTTGTGGCCCGGCTCCGACGACCACGCTGCGTCAGGCGTTCGCGAAATCCTGCAACACCGCCTTCGTCGAGCTCGGCCTCGACGCTGGAAAGGATGCCGTGCGGTCCGCGGCTCATTCATTCGGATTGGACACTCCTCCCCCGATGATCCCGCTCCAGGTCGTCGAGTCGACCGTCGGACCCATCGCCGACGACGCCGCCCTGGGCATGTCGAGCATCGGCCAGAAGGATGTCGCGGTGACACCGCTGCAGAACGCATTGGTCGCCGCGTCCATCGCCAACGACGGGGTGACGATGCGCCCGTACTTGGTCGATAGCCTTAAGGGACCCGACCTCGCCAATATCGGTACAGCGGCGCCACAGGAAGAGCGGCGAGCGGTGTCGCAGGAGGTCGCCGATACACTGACGGATCTGATGGTCGCCGCTGAGCAGGCAACGCAGCAGAAGGGAGCCATCGCCGGCGTGCAGATCGCTTCGAAGACCGGCACGGCGGAGCACGGCACCGATCCGCGCAACACTCCGCCGCATGCCTGGTACATCGCATTCGCCCCGGCGCAGGCACCCAAGGTCGCCGTCGCCGTGCTGGTCGAGGACGGTGGTGACCGCTTGTCAGCCACCGGAGGGGTGCTGGCCGCGCCGATCGGGCGCGCCACCATCGCCGCCGCATTGCGGGAGGAATCATGACCCCGCGAGCACCGCACCGAGTGGGAGTCGAGCCATGAGCCCCCGCGTAGGAGTGACGCTGTCCGGCCGCTACCGGCTGCAGCGGTTGATTGCCACCGGCGGCATGGGCCAGGTCTGGGAAGGTATCGACTCCCGCCTGGGGCGTCGTGTCGCCGTCAAGGTGCTCAAGGCCGAGTATTCCGAGGACGCCGAGTTCGTCGAGCGGTTCCGGGCTGAGGCCCGCACCGTCGCGATGCTCAACCACCCGGGCATCGCCGGTGTGTACGACTACGGCGAAACCGACATGGACGGCGAGGGCCGCACTGCATACCTGGTGATGGAACTCGTCAACGGCGAGCCGCTGAACTCGGTGCTCAAGCGCACCGGCCGGCTGTCGCTGCGCCACGCATTGGACATGCTGGAGCAGACCGGCCGCGCCCTGCAGGTCGCGCACACCGCAGGCCTTGTGCACCGGGACGTCAAGCCGGGCAACATCCTCATCACGCCGACCGGGCAGGTGAAACTCACCGACTTCGGCATCGCGAAAGCGGTCGACGCCGCACCGGTGACCCAGACCGGCATGGTCATGGGCACCGCCCAGTACATCGCGCCCGAGCAGGCGCTCGGCCACGACGCCACGGCCGCCAGCGATGTGTACTCACTGGGCGTCGTTGGCTACGAATCCGTTTCGGGCAAACGGCCCTTCACCGGCGACGGCGCGCTGACCGTCGCGATGAAGCACATCAAGGAGACTCCGCCGCCGCTGCCCGCCGATCTGCCGCCCAATGTGCGCGAGCTGATCGAGATCACCCTGGTCAAGAATCCGGGTATGCGGTACCGCTCGGGCGGCCTGTTCGCCGACGCCGTTGCCGCCGTACGGTCGGGCCGACGCCCGCCAAGGCCGAACCAGGCGCCGACGCTCGGGCGGGCGACGCCCGCTGCGGTGCCGTCGGCCGCCCAGGCGCGCGCGGCTGCGGATCTGGCCGGCCGCCCCCCGGCCACCGCTGCCCGGCCCCGCCCGGCCACCGGAAGCCATCGCCCTCCCCCGGCCCCGTCCCGCGGCACGTTCTCCTCGGGTCAGCGCGCGCTGCTGTGGGCAGCTGGCGTGCTCGGCGCCCTGGCCATCGTCATCGCGATCCTCATCGTGCTGAACGCCCAGGACCGTAAGGACCAGGAGCAGACGCCGCCGCCGACGATCACCGACACGATCACCCAGACGACCCCGTACTCGCCGACAGCGATGCCGGATGGGACCGAACGGGGGGCCGTCCGTCATGGTGGGGCAGAATTCGGGGTAACCCGACACAATGCGATCGCGTCCCCGGCAACGGTGCAGGTGACCCCCCAGTCCGCGGAGCCTGCGGGCCCGCGGCCAATTCCAGAACAGACATTGCAATGACAACCCCGCAACATCTGTCCGACCGGTACGAACTCGGCGACATCCTGGGCTTCGGCGGCATGTCCGAAGTCCATTTGGCGCGCGATCAGCGGTTGCACCGCGACGTGGCCGTCAAGGTGTTGCGCGCGGATCTGGCCCGCGATCCGAGCTTCTACCTACGGTTCCGCCGCGAAGCGCAGAACGCCGCCGCCCTGAACCATCCCGCCATCGTCGCGGTCTACGACACCGGTGAGGCGGAGACCCCCAACGGCCCGTTGCCCTACATCGTGATGGAGTACGTCGAAGGCGTCACGCTGCGCGACATCGTGCACACCGACGGGCCGATGGAGCCGCGCCGGGCCATCGAGGTCATCGCCGACGCGTGCCAGGCGCTGAACTTCAGCCACCAGCACGGGATCATCCACCGCGACGTCAAACCCGCGAACATCATGATCAGCAACACCGGCGCTGTGAAGGTGATGGACTTCGGCATCGCACGCGCACTCGCCGACGCCAGCAACGTCACCCAGACCGCGGCCGTGATCGGCACCGCTCAGTATCTGTCCCCCGAGCAGGCGCGCGGCGAGAAGGTCGACGCCCGCTCCGACGTGTATTCGCTGGGCTGCGTGTTGTACGAAATGCTCACCGGCGAGCCACCTTTCGTCGGCGATTCGCCCGTCGCAGTGGCCTATCAACACGTCCGCGAAGATCCGATACCCCCGTCGCAGCGCCACGAGGGCATCTCCCCCGAGCTGGACGCCGTCGTACTCAAGGCGCTGGCCAAGAACCCCGACAACCGGTATCAGACGGCCGCGGAGATGCGCGCCGACCTGGTGAAGGTCCACAGCGGTGAGCAGCCCGACGCGCCGAAGGTGTTCACCGACGCCGAGCGCAGCTCGCTGATGTCGGCTCCGCCGGGCGATCACCGGACCGAGCCCATCGGCGCCGTCGGGCGTGCGCAGCCTCAGTACATCGAGCGGGAGCGGCGCGGCTCTATCGGCCGTTGGCTCATCGCGGTTGCGGTGCTGGCGGTGCTGACCGTGGTGGTGACGCTCGCGATCAATATGTTCGGCGGCGGCACGCGCGACGTCCAGGTGCCCAACGTGAGCGGCAAGGTTTCGGCCGACGCGATCGCCGAGCTGCAAAACCGCGGCTTCAGGACCCGCACCCAGCAGAAACCGGATTCCAATGTCCCGCCCGACCATGTCATCGGTACCGACCCGGCCGCCAACTCGTCGGTCGGCGCCGGCGATGAGATCACCATCAATGTGTCCACCGGCCCTGAGCAACGGGAGATACCCGACGTCAGGAACCTGAGCTACGACGACGCCGTCGAGAAGCTCACCGACGCGGGGTTCGAGAATTTCAGGCCTTCCTCATCGCCGTCGACGCCGCAGATGAAGGACAAAGTTCTCGGAACCAATCCGCCGGTGAACCAGACGTCGGCGATCACCAACGAAATCACCATCGTGCTGGGCGCAGGCCCCGAGACTCGTCCGATCCCCGACGTGAAGGGGCAGGCCCAGGACAGCGCCCTGCAGATACTTACCGCGTCGGGCTTCACCAAGGCGGTGCCGGTCGAGGTCGACAGCACCGTGCCGGCCGGGCAGCTGATCGGCACCAATCCTGCTGCGGGACAAACTGTTCCGGTTGACACAGTGATTCAGATGCAAGTGTCGCGAGGCAACCAGTTCCTCATGCCCGACCTGCGGGGCCAGTTCTGGACCGACGCCGAGCCGCGGCTGCGCGCGCTGGGCTGGACGGGCGTGCTCGACCGTGGCGGCGACGTCCAGAACAGCGGCCAGCGCACCAACGCCGTCGTGACCCAGAGCCCGCCCGCGGGCACCGGGGTGAACTACGACAGCCGGATCACGCTGAGTTTCGCGTCGTAGCCGCGGCCACGGCGGTGGCGACTTCGTCCTCCAGCCGACGGACCAGTGTCTCCGCCGGTGCGACACCGCAGTAGCCCAGCCAGTTCGCCAGCATCCGGTGTCCGCCCTGGGTCAGGATCGACTCGGGGTGGAACTGGACACCGTGGATGGGCAATTCGACGTGGCGGACTCCCATGACGACGCCGCCCTCGGTGCGCGCGATCACTTCGAGTTCGGCCGGCATCGTCTCGGGGAGGATCGTCAGCGAGTGATAGCGCGTGGCCGTGAAGGGATCCGGAAGTCCCTGCAGCACACCGCTATTAGCGTGGTGCACGGTACTGGTCTTGCCGTGTAGCAGCTCGGGTGCCCGGTCGACGGTGCCGCCGAACGCCACCCCGATGGCCTGGTGGCCCAGGCACACACCGAGCAGTGGCGTGTTGGCGGCCGCGCAGGCTTTGACGAGCGGGATCGAAGCACCTGCGCGCTCGGGCGTGCCGGGGCCGGGGGAGAGCAGCACACCGTCGAATGTCTGCGCGGCACTGGCGATGTCGTCCTCGGTGGCCAGGCGACCGTCGTCATTGCGCCAGACCTCCGCGTCCACCCCGAGCTGGCCCAGGTACTGGACGAGGTTGAACACGAAGCTGTCGTAGTTATCGACGACGAGGACACGCATCAGGCCAGGCTACCTGCAGCGATTTCGGCGCGGTAATCCACGCTCAGCGACGGTTTGCGCGCCGAAATCGCTCAGTACCCGACGGGTCCCGCCGGCTTGGCGAACTTCATCCGCACCGGCCCGGAGTACCCCACCAGATCCACCTGCGCCCGGGGTTCCTCGCTGTAGCCCAGCCCGAACCGCACCACGTACTGCCGGTAGAGGGTGACCAAAGGCGCCGCGGCCAGCGCGGCCTGCATGGCCGGCGCGTTGCCGATCGCGGTGATGACGTACGGCGGGCTGTAGGTGCGTCCGTTCAGCAACAGCGTATTGCCGACGCAACGCGGCGCCGAGGTCCCGACGATCCGTTGGTCCTGCATCTGTATGCCCTCCGCGCCCGTGCTCCAAAGCGCGTTCAGCACGGCGTCGATGTCCTGCTGGTGCACGACGAGGTCGTCAGGGGAGGCGTCGCGGGGGAAACGGCCCTCTGCGTCGCGCTGGGCGTCATTGAGCGTGACCACCAGGCCGGGTCCGCGCATCGGCTCCAGGCCGGCCTCCACGGCGAGCCCTGCGGACCGCTTGGTGATGGCGGCGAGCGCCGCGTCCGCCCCTGGCGACCCGCCGTGATGGCTGTCGAGTGAGTTCACCAACGAGTCGCGTTCGGTGGTCAGCCGATCTACCGACTGCTGCGCTTCTCGGACGAGGTCCACCAGCCGGGGGGCGTCACTGCGCCTGATTTCGCCGCCGTCGGAAACGTCATGCGTCGCAGCCAGCAGAAGCCCGGCCAACAGGCACACCACCGGCACGCCGAAGCGCCAAGCGGAGCGGGACGTGGACGCCATTGGCTGGTCTCCTGCGGGTGGTGCCTGCGATAGGCTAGGTACATCGTCGCACCGTGTGACGCCGTCTGTCCCGAAGGTACGCATGCCCAAGTCCAAGGTTCGCAAGAAGAACGACTTCACCATCAGCCCGGTGAGCCGGACCCCGGTCAAGGTCAAGGCCGGACCGTCGAGCACCTGGTTCGTGGTCTTTTTCGTCGGCCTGATGCTGATCGGGCTGGCCTGGTTGTTGGTTTTCCAGCTGGCGGCCTCCGCCATTCCCTTCTTGGCGGACCTGGGCCCGTGGAACTACGCGATCGCGTTTGCTTTCATGATCAGTGGGTTGTTGCTCACAATGCGGTGGCGCTGAGCGGCACAACGAGCGGTATGAATTCAACCTCGCTTCCGCGCGTTACCCGTTTAGCAACCTTCTGGTCACTAGATCACACCGATGTGATTCATCCCCATTGGGGATAGCACTTGTGGATAACTTCATTAGCCACGGTAAAAGGGTGTTAAGGCGCCGTGCAGCAAACTGAGTGGAGCCCGCCTGCGGCTGGCATTGCGGCGCTAGGCATAGGCGGTCTTATCTTGGCTGCGGGCGCTGTGACGCTGATCACAGACCTTCCGGGGCGGGTTCTGGTGGGCATTGCCGCGCTTGGGTTAATTGTGTTTGCAAGCTTGTCGTGGCGGGCCCGGCCGAAGCTGGCAATCAGAAACGACGTCCTCGTCAGCCGCGGTCTGGTGGGCGAAACCGAGTTGCGGCGCGCCGATATCAAGCTCATCCGCATCACGGAATTCCGCCGGATCGGCCGCAAGACGCGTCTGCTCGAGATCGACACGGTCGACGACCGGCTACTTGTGTTCACCCGGTGGGATCTGGGCACCGATCCGCTACACGTACTCGATGCCCTAACGGCTGCCGGTTTCGCCGGCTCCTGAAGGCTTTTTGAAGATCAGGCGATGGTGATCGATTCGACGACCACCGGATCGGTCGGCCTGTCGTTGCGGTCGACCGCGGTGCTCGCGATCGCGTCGACGACCTTCTGCGACTCGGGATCGACGACCTCGCCGAAGATCGTGTGCTTGCGATTCAGGTGCGGCGTCTTACCGACCGTGATGAAGAACTGAGATCCGTTGGTGCCCGGTCCCGCGTTCGCCATCGCCAGCAGATAGGGCTTGTCGAACTGCAGTTCGGGGTGGAACTCGTCGGCGAACTTGTAGCCTGCGTCGCCGCGGCCCGTCCCGGTGGGATCGCCGCCCTGGATCATGAACCCATCGATGACCCGGTGGAAGATCACGCCGTCGTAGAACGGACCCGAAGATCCGCCCGACGCGTTCTGCGTGCTGTAGTCCTTGGTGCCCTGCGACAGTCCCACGAAGTTGGCGACGGTCTTGGGTGCGTGATTTCCGAACAGCGCGATTTTGATGTCACCACGATTGGTGTGCAGCGTCGCGGTCGCTGTCTGTATGGGGCTCGTCACGGGATCCCAGTGTGCCACGCCCGCTTCGATGCCCAACGGGCCACCGCTGTGTTGCGGTTGGTGGCAGTCTGGTAGCGATTCCCTTCATGCCGCGAGAGAGGTGCGATATGCGCTCGAAGACCGAGATCCGCCTGACCCCTGGGCAGCGGTTGTCCCGCGGCCTCAAATATTCGGCGGTCGGTCCGGTCGACGTCACCTGGGGAGCATTGGGTCTCGGCATGGACGGGGCGCAGTCATCGGCCGCCTGGGTCGGCGACCGCTACCGCCGCAGCCGGCTGAAGGATCAATTGAGTCAAGAGCTGGCGGCCGCGCAAGACACCATCGCGTCCGAACTCGCCGCTGCCCAGGAGGTGGTGTCGAACCTGCCGCAAGCGTTGCAGAAGGCGCGTTCCCGGCGGCGCAGGCGTCCTCTGCTGCTGGCCGCGCTCGGTGTCGCGGTGCTGGCCGGGGGAGCGGTGGCGTTCTCGATCATCCGTCGGCCTCCGCCGCACGAGGAGCCCCCGACGCTACAGCCCAGCGTGCCGGTGGCACCACGGCCGTAATCACGTCGAAACTTGGTGGGCGCGTGGGACATCGGGCCAACTGACTGAGACGATGGCGGCGACGGACGCCTGCACGGGTAATTGGGTCAGAGCGCTGATTTCTCGCAGAGCGCCAGGGGAATTCGAAATCTTGATGCAGACGGCCGCGGGTGCGCGTTTCACTGAGGATCGCAGGCCTTCCACGTTCCGCGGCAGGTCCGCGTATCGGCGATATGCTCCCGCGTGTTATCTGGCGCGATAACGCTGAAGCCCTGATCACTACCAAGTGAGGTATCGCCGCCCATTCCGTGCAGCCGGATCTTCACGAGCGCTCGATTTTGCTCGCGACATCAATCATGAGACCTCCCGGCAATTGGTGCCCGGTTCCGGCGGCGGGGGAGGCAGGGCCGTAACTATCCGCGGCCCCGTGCTGATATGGGGTGCCGGCGGTGGCGGTGGTGGTGCGCAGACCGGTAGCACCGACTCTAGAGCGAGCTTGGTGATCTGGCGGATGGCGTCGTCCTCTGAGCCTGTCGGCAGGCCCGCTTCGACTTGCTGCCTTTCGCTTTGCTTCAGATCGCCGGCACGAAAAAGTTGGCAGTCGGCCGGCGGCTGGCGCGGCTCGATGAGTTTGAGTTCGTTCTGGGCGTTCAGGCAGCCGTTCCGGTAGGGCGCCTGTAACGGCAGGCCGAGGATCGACCCCGGCACACCACGCATGATCGAGATGGTGCCGTCGTACTCGGCGACGTAATAGTTACTTCGCACGACCTCGCGGCCGATCACCAGACCGGCAACCACTAGAACCGCGGCGCCACCGATGAGGACCGCGAACTGCCAGCGCCGCCACCAAGGCCGTCCGTCCCTCGCAGGTTCCCGCACCGGGGGCCCCGAAGTGCGACCGCTCGGTGGCACCGGCCAGCTGGTGGCGCGCGAATCGCCGTGTGCTACAGCTGGTTTGGCCAGGGCTGGCACCTCTCGGGCGGGTTCCGGCGATCTGTGGGGCGTGGCGGGCGTCGGATCGGCTTGTGGGCGACGCCGGGTGGGCGCGAACGAAGATGCTGGATGCGGCTGCCTGGGAGGCCTGCATCGCTGAGGATTGCGCGTCCCGCGGCGAAATGGATATCGAACCGGTGCGTCGTTGATTGGGCGATAGAGAAGGTGGTTCTGGTGAGCTTGGAGTTGTGATGGCTTCGCGCGCAGCGCGGGCAAACGCCACCGTGGTGGTGTACCTGTTGTCGGGGTCTTTGGCGAGGCCCTTCTCGATCACACCGTCGAGTCGCTGTGGCACACCCGGCTGGGTGGTCGATGGTTGCGGCGGTGGCGTATTGAGGTGCGCGGCGACTAACAGCGCCATGTTTGCGCCTGCAAACGGGGGCCGCCCAGTGAGACATTCGTATAGCACGCAGGCCAACGCATAGATGTCGGCGCGTGTGTCATCCTCGCCGGCGGCGCCCAGTCGTTCGGGCGCCATGTAGAGAAAGGTGCCGATCGCATTGCCTGTGTTGGTTAGCCGAGTTTCATCGAGGGCCCGGGCGATACCGAAGTCGATCAAATAGGCAAAGTCGTCTTCGTCAAGGAGGACATTGGACGGTTTGACATCGCGATGAATCAACCCGATTTTGTGCGCGGCATGAAGCGCCTTCGCGACCTGCTCGATGATGCGCACCGACCGACCGGGGTCGATCGGTCCATCCGCGAGCAGCGCCTGCAGGTCGCGCCCTTCGATGAGGCGCATGTCGACGTAAAGACGCCCGTCAATTTCTCCGTAGTGGTGGATAGGGATGATGTGTGGGTTATTCAGTCGCGCAGCGGCGTGCGCCTCGCGGCGAAACCGCTGCGAAAAGTCGGCATCGTGCGCCAAATTCGGCGGCAGCAACTTCAGCGCGACAATACGATCGGTGTCCGCATCGTGGGCCCGCCAGACCTCGCCCATGCCCCCGCGGCCCAGTAACTCGATCAACCGGTACCGCCCGAAGGGCGTCCCTTCCATCAGGCCTCCAGCAAGCTATGTTGAGCGCAACCATAGGCATACTCGAAGCTTGGCGAGGACGTATTACCTGTGCCGGGTGACCGGTCGGCCGCTGTCACGACGCCTGCCCGCCACATACACGATCGAGACCGTCTAGGTCACCCGTAACCGATGACGGGACACAGGATCACATGAGTGGAGCCTAGGGGATTCGAACCCCTGACTTCTGCCTTGCAAAGGCAGCGCTCTACCAACTGAGCTAAGGCCCCTTGTCGGGATAGTTCAGGCCGGCACGTCGGCCGCCGCGTGCCACACCTCGACTCCGTGCCGGGACCGCCAGATCGTCGCAGCGACAACCGCGACGACCGCTGTGGCGAGCAGCACCACAACCCTCATGGTGTGAACCTTTCCGTGGGGCTAGGAGGACTCGAACCTCCGACCTCTTCGTTATCAGCGAAGCGCTCTAACCGCCTGAGCTATAGCCCCGTCATGCCGGTACGGCCGAGCGACGAGACTACCGCAATCGTAAGCTCCCGCCCAAACCGCCAACGCGCAGAGCAACGGAGGCTCAGTCGCGATCAGCCAGGGTGACCTCGACACCCCCGACGATGTCGGTGGTGAGGTTGTAGATGAACGCACCGATGGTCGCCATCGCGGTCAAGAGGACGATGTTGACCAGACCGATCAGTGCCGCACCGCCGAATATCGTTCCGCTGGACACCAGCTCACCGCCGGAACTGCCGCTGGCGCTGGTCAGCAGGTCACCGACGTTGCTGTTCAGCTTGCTCCACACACCCATGCCGCCGAGGACCAGGTACAGGAACGCGATGGCGATCATCCAGACGAAGAACAGTGCGACCGACAACACCGCCGAGACCTTCAGAACGCTCCATGGATCCACCCGGCGGATCTGCATGCTGGCGCGAACCGGGCCCTGGTGGCGGCTGGCCACCTGTACCCGGCCTGCGGGGGCAGCGGGGCGCTTCGCCGACTCCTGCCCGGGGCGCTCCGAAGCCGGCTTGCGCTGCGTCGGCCGCGGCGCCGGGCCGGAGAGGTCGGGGATCTCACTGGCGTACTGATCGGGCCGCGCCGACGGCTCCGGTCGTGCCGGCGGTTCCGGCCGCGCCGACGGTTCGGGCCGCACGGGCGGTTCGGGCCGCGCGGGCGGTTCCGGCCGCGCCGACGGCTCCGGTCGTGCCGGCGGTTCCGGCCGCGCCGACGATTCGGGCCGCACGGGCGGTTCCGGCCGCGCCGACGGTTCCGGTCGTGCCGGTTCGGGACGTGCGGGCGGTTCCGGTGCATCTGCCCACCCGCCAGGGTCCTGCTCCTGCTGAGGCGCCGACGCCGAGCCCCCAGATAGGAACCGGTTCAGCCGAGCATCCACCCCGGCGGAGTGGGTCTTCGCTCCGCTGTTGCCACGCCGCGGTGCTTCAGGGCGCGCGGGCATGTCTGGGCGGCCGGGCGCATCCGGCGTCGCGGGCTTGGCCGCCCGCCCCCGCTGCCACGGCGGGATGTCGGTCGGGTCGGCGATTCGCTCCGGGCTCGGTCCGCTCGGTAGCGGACCACGTGACGCGGAACCGGCCACCGAGCCGCCCTCGGGGCCGGTGCCCGAGCCGTTGCCGCCCCCCTCCGTCGCGCGGGGATACCCGGGCTCGTTCGGTGAAGTCACCTACGGCTCCTTACTGGTCACGACTCTGGGCTAGTCGCCGACGTCGGTGTTGACCTCGTCGGTGCTGTCGCCTTCCTCCGCGTTGCGCGCGATGGCTATCAGTGTGGTGCCCTCTCCCAGGTTCATCAACCGAACGCCCTTGGTCTGCCGCCCGGCCTTGCGCACCTGGCGAGCCGCCGTCCGGATGACACCGCCGCCCGAGGTAATGGCGTACAACTCTGTGTCGTCATCGACGATCAACGCTCCGACCAGACTGCCACGCCTCTTGTCGAACTGGACCGTCAGCACCCCTTTGCCGCCGCGGCCCTGAACCGGGTACTCGTCGATCGCAGTGCGCTTCGCGTACCCGCCGGCGGTTGCGACCAGCAGATATGTGCCCTCGCGTACGACGTTCAGCGAGAGCAGCCTGTCTTCCTCGTTGAACCGCATGCCCTGCACACCGGAGGTGGCGCGGCCCATCGGCCGCAGCGCCTCGTCGGTTGCTGAGAAGCGGATCGACTGACCCTTGGCGGACACCAGCAGCAGGTCCGCCTCAGACGAGCAGAGCACCGCACCGACCAACTCGTCACCGTCACGCAGGTTGACCGCGACGATGCCGCCGGTGCGGTTCGAGTCGAAGTCGGTGAGTTTGGACTTCTTCACCAGGCCGTTGCGGGTGGCCAGCACCAGGTACGGCGCATCCTCGTAGGTCTTGATCTGGATTACCTGCGCAATGCGCTCCTCGGGCTGGAATGCCAGCAGGTTGGCGACGTGCTGGCCGCGCGCTGTTCGGGATGCTTCGGGCAGGTCGTATGCCTTGGCGCGATAGACCCGGCCCTGTGTGGTGAAGAACAGGATCCAATCGTGGGTTGAGCACACGAAGAAGTGGTTGACGATGTCGTCCTGCTTCAGACCCGCACCCTGCACACCCTTGCCACCGCGCTTCTGGCTGCGGTAGAGGTCGGACTTGGTCCGCTTGGCGTAGCCGGTCTCGGTGATCGTCACGACGACTTCTTCGCGCGCGATCAGGTCCTCGTCGGCGACGTCGCCGTCGGCGGCGATGATCCGTGTGCGCCGGTCGTCGCCGTACTTGTCGACGAGCTCGGAGAGTTCGTCGCGCACAATCGCGCGCTGCCGTTCGGGCTTGGCCAGGATGTCCTCGAGGTCGGCGATCTCGGCCTCGATCTTGGCCAGGTCGTCGACGATGCGCTGCCGCTCGAGGGCGGCCAGCCGGCGCAGCTGCATATCGAGGATGGCCTGCGACTGGATCTCGTCGATGTCGAGCAACTCGATCAGGCCCGCTCGGGCGATGTCGACGGTCTCCGACGCCCGGATCAACGCGATGACCTCGTCGAGCGCGTCAAGCGCCTTGACCAGACCGCGCAGGATGTGGGCCCGTTCGTTGGCCTTGCGCAGCCGGTAGGTCGTGCGCCGCACGATGACGTCGAGTTGATGGTTGACGTAATGGCGGATCAACTGGTCGAGCCGCAGCGTGCGCGGCACACCGTCGACGATGGACAGCATGTTGGCACCGAAGCTGGTCTGCAGCTGGGTGTGCTTGTAGAGGTTGTTCAGCACCACCTTGGCCACGGCGTCGCGCTTGAGTTCGACGACGATGCGCAGCCCGACGCGGTCACT
Source organism: uncultured Actinomycetota bacterium (assembly GCA_963721195.1). Classification (GTDB taxonomy): domain Bacteria; phylum Actinomycetota; class Actinomycetes; order Mycobacteriales; family Mycobacteriaceae; genus Mycobacterium. Next base: position 182,370 of record CAVRIH010000020.1, read on the forward strand.
GGACTGATCCTCGATGTTCGAGATGCCGGCCAGCTTGCCGTCGCGCACCTGCTCCGCGATCGAGGTGATGAAGTTGTCGTGGTTGACCTGGTACGGCAGTTCGGTGATGACGATCCCGGTGCGCCCGCGGCTGTCCTCTTCGATCTCGCAGACACCGCGCATCCGAACCGACCCCCGGCCGGTCCGGTACGTGTCGGAGATGCCCTGCGATCCGACGATGAGCCCGTAGGTGGGGAAGTCCGGGCCCTTGACGCGTTCGCAGACCGCCTCCAGCGTGGCCTCTTCGTCGGCCTCGAAGTTCTCCAGGCACCAGAACACCGCCTCGCCGAGCTCGCGCAGGTTGTGCGGCGGCATGTTGGTGGCCATGCCAACCGCGATGCCACCCGAGCCGTTGGCGAGCAGGTTCGGGAACCTGCTGGGCAGGACCGTCGGCTCCTGAACGCGCCCGTCATAGTTTGGGACGAAATCGACTGTCTCCTCGTCGATTTCGCGCAGCATCTCCATCGCCAGCGGCGTGAGTCGCGCCTCTGTGTTGTGGCTGACGAAGCCGTTGGTGATGAATGCGTGGTCGGCGGTGTCCACTCGCAGGCTGTACACGGGCTGCACGCCTGCTTCGGTCACCGACGCGACCCGTGCGTAGTAGAACCGGCCGTCGGTCAATTCCGAAGCGATGGTCTGCGCATCCCGATCGTCGCCGTGGAGCTCGAGGAACTCCCCCAGAGTCGGATATATGACGGAATTCGACCAGATTTCGTCATATTCCCGACTCTCGGCGCTCATTACCGCGATGTCGCCGGGGCGGATCTCTTCGATCAGCTTCCACAGCAGCGTCGGCACACCGCCGACGTCGACAAGGCACAGCAGCGGATGGTTAGCGGTACCGGTCACCTCGTGGCCCTCCGAGGTGCGAACGGCATAGGTGTGATGTGCACCGGAGTGAAAGAGTCGATCCGCGACAACGGGGTCGCCGTGTCGATTAAGCACCTTCAACTCAATGACGTTGTCGCTGTTGGGCTTCGCACCCGGAACAACCTCGTCGATGCGGATCGTCCTGCCTTCGGGCAGACCGACCAGCGCATCTCCTGTGACGCAGTAGCGCATCGCGGCTGGCGGGTCGTTGCCCGGCGAACCGAAGTTGCCCTGACCGTCGACCAACGGGTAGCGCAGCGACCATGGCTGGGCCATGCGGACCAGGGTGTCGTAAATCGACGAATCGCCGTGCGGATGATAGTTGCCCATCGTCTCGGCGACCGAGCGCGCCGACTTCGCGTGGCCGCGATCCGGCCTGAAGCCGGAGTCGAACATGGCGTACAGCACGCGGCGGTGCACGGGCTTGAGGCCGTCGCGGACCTCCGGCAGTGCGCGGCCGACGATCACGCTCATCGCGTAGTCGATGTAGCTGCGCTGCATCTCCTGCTGGATGTCGACCGGCTCGATGCGATCGGAGTCGCCGCCGCCCGGGGGCAACGTGGTATCAGTCATCTAGTTTCAGTCCTATTTGGTGTTAAACATCAAGGAAACGAACGTCTTTCGCGTTCCGCGTGATGAAGCTGCGGCGAGCCTCGACGTCCTCGCCCATCAGAATGGAGAACAGTTCGTCGGCGGCCGCCGCGTCATCCAGGGTGACCTGACGCAGCACCCGCACCGACGGATCCATCGTGGTCTCCCACAGCTCCTTGGCATCCATCTCGCCAAGACCCTTGTAGCGCTGGATGCCGTCGTCGACGTTGATCTTCTTGCCCGCCTTCTTGCCGGTCTCGAGCAACCCGTCGCGCTCACGGTCGGAGTAGGCGAACTCCGGCTCGCTGCGTTGCCATTTCAGCTTGTACAGCGGCGGCTGCGCCAGAAAGATATGGCCGTTTTCGACCAGCGGCTTCATGAACCGGAACAACAGCGTCAACAGCAGCGTCGAGATGTGCTGACCGTCGACGTCGGCGTCGGCCATCAACACGATCTTGTGATATCGCAGCTTGGCGAGGTCGAACTCGTCGTGAATGCCGGTGCCCAGCGCGGTGATGATCGCCTGGACTTCGGTGTTCTTCAGGACGCGGTCGATGCGCGCCTTCTCGACGTTGATGATCTTGCCGCGCAGCGGAAGGATCGCCTGGAACATCGAGTCGCGACCGCTCTTTGCCGAGCCGCCTGCGGAGTCGCCCTCCACCACGTACAGCTCGGACTTGCGGGGATCGGTGGACCGGCAGTCGGCCAGCTTGCCTGGCAGCCCGCCGATGTCGGTGGCGCTCTTGCGGCGCACCAGCTCGCGTGCCTTGCGTGCGGCAATCCGCGCCTGGGCCGACGAAACCGCCTTGTTGATAACGGTTTTCGCTTCAGCTGGGTTGGCCTCGAACCAGTGGCTCATCTGCTCGTTGCAGATCTTCTGGACGAACGACTTCACCTCGGTGTTGCCGAGTTTGGTTTTGGTCTGGCCCTCGAACTGCGGCTCGGCCACCTTGACCGACAGCACCGCGGCCAAGCCCTCGCGGATGTCGTCACCGGTGAGGTTCGGGTCCTTGTCCTTGAGGAGCTTCTTGTCCTTGGCGTACTTGTTCACCACGGACGTCAGCGCGGCACGGAATCCCTCTTCGTGGGTGCCGCCCTCATGGGTGTTGATGGTGTTGGCGAAGGTGTGTACCGATTCCGAGTAGCCGCCGTTCCATTGCATCGCGATCTCGACCTCGTGACCTTCGCCCTTGCCGGAGAAGTCGACGACGCTTTGGTGGATGGGCGATTTGGTGCGGTTGATGTGCTTGACGAAATCGACCAGCCCGCCGGGGTAGTGGAACGTGCGGTTCTTGACCTTGTGCGGGCCCGCCTCCTCGGCAGCCTTCTCCTCCGCCGACTTCGGTGCCTCGGCGGTATCGCTGACAACCTCTTCCGTGACGGCCGCGGCGGCGACCCGTTCGTCAGCGAGCGTGATGGTGAGCCCCTTGTTGAGGAACGCCATCTCCTGCAGTCGCCGCGCGACGGTCTCGAAGTCGTAGTTGGTGGTCTCGAAGATGTCGGGATCCGCCCAGAATCTGACGGTGGTACCGGTCTTCTTGGTCTTGTCGCCCTGCTTCAGGGTGCCCGGCTGGGCCTGGTCGTAGGACTGAAACCACTCGTATCCGTCGCGGGCAATATCGACCTCCAGTCGGGTCGACAGCGCGTTCACCACAGAGACACCCACGCCGTGCAACCCGCCGCTGACGGTATAGCCGCTGTCCTCACCGCCGAACTTCCCGCCAGCGTGCAGCTGGGTCATCACCACGTCGACGGTCGGCGCGCCGCTGGCATGCATTTCGACAGGGATGCCGCGGCCGTCGTCGGTGACCTCGACCCCGCCGTCCTCGAGGATTCGCACGTCGACTTTCGTCGCGTGGCCACCCATCGCTTCGTCGACCGCGTTGTCCACGACCTCCCATACGAGGTGGTGCAGGCCGCGCTCGCCGGTCGAGCCGATATACATGCCCGGGCGTTTGCGAACAGCCTCCAGTCCTTCGAGGACGGTGATGGCAGAGGCGCCGTATTCCTTCTTCTTCGCAGCCACAGGCGGACGCTTCCCTACTCTCTTTGGGGATGGGGGTCTGGCGGTGATCTGTTACCGCCGGCAAGTCATGAAGTCAGTCTACCGTCAAGCACCGTCAGGACCGATTCTGAGGCGGCGTTTCTGCACACCTATTCGCGCCGCCTATGGAATTTCTCGATCCGAGGTGCGTCAAGACGCTTGAGAACGGCCCCGGTGCCGTTCTGGTGGCTCTCAGCCAATGGGAATTCTGGCCTCATCCGTACGTGTCGCGGGGCCCGCGGCCGGCGATGTGATACCGGCCTTTGCGCCATGAGGGCGTGACCGGACCGATGATCTTCAATGATTTCACCACGCCATCGCCGACGGCGGCCGCGATCTTGGCGAGCAGTTGTGCCTGCACCATTCTCAGCTGGGTGGCCCACGCCGTCGACTCCGCCGAAACCGTCAGCACACCGTCGTGCAGCGCGGTCGGCGTCGCGTGCGCGGCGATCTGTTCGCCGACCACTGCCTGCCAGCGACCGAACACCGCGCCTTGGGCCACCTGCTCCGACCAACCGCGGTTGCGAGCGACGTCGCGCGTGACCGAAGCCAGCAGTTGCGGGTCGCGGGAGTCCGGGCCCGGGCCCGACCAGCGCCGCCGACTGTTGCCTGCGATCTTGCGTGGCCGCGAACCCCGGCCGCCGCGGCCCACATCCTTGCCTTGGCTGCGGGCCGCGCCGCGGGCCTCCTCTAGGGTGCGTCGCACGAGATCCATGCCCTTTAGATGCGACAGGTGCGCCGGCGGTTCCGCGTGGTCACTCATTCTGACTCCCCTCCGGTTCTGGCCCGCACTTCTGAGATCCGGCCGCTGTCGTCGTCGGTCATGACGATCTCGATCCGGCTCGCATCCCAGTCCTGCGGGACGTCCGCGTGCACGGCGGCGGTGACCAACACCTGTTCGGCCGAGGCCGCGACGTTGGCCAGCGCCTGCCTGCGGGCACTGTCGAGTTCGGCGAATACGTCGTCGAGCAGGAGCACCGGATCGCCGCCCTCGGCCCGCAACAGCTCATAGGCCGCCAGCCGCAGCGCCAGAGCCATCGACCACGATTCACCGTGGCTTGCAAAGCCTTTCGTAACTTGGTCGCCGAGCCGCAACTCCAGGTCATCCCGATGCGGACCCACCAGGCAGACGCCGCGTTCCAGCTCGGCGTCGCGGCGACGTGCCAGTGCGTCGAGAAGTGCGGCCTCGAACAACTCGGCGCTACCGGTTCCGGCCTCGGCCTCGCGTTCGACGACCTCCACACCGCTGCGGTAACGGATCGCCGCGGGTCGCGACCCGGGCGCCAGCAGTTGATACGCCTTTTCCACCTCCGGAGCCAACTGGTTGACCAGGTCGACCCGTGCGGCGATGAGTTGCGACCCATGCGCGGCCAGATGACCGTCCCACACATCGAGCGTGTCGAGCACGCCGCGGTCACCGCGGTATTTCGCAGCCGCTGCAGACTTCAACAACGCCGTCCGTTGCTTGAGCACCTTGTCGTAGTCCGCCCGGATCGCCGCCACTCGTGGGCGCTGGGTCGTAGCCAGCTCGTCGAGGTAGCGCCGTCGTTCGCTGGGATCACCACGCACCAGGGCGAGGTCCTCCGGCGCGAAGAGCACCGCCCGCAGGACGCCCAGGATTTCGCGCGCGCTGCGGACGGGGGAGCGGTTCAGCCGGGCCTTGTTGGCGCGGCCCGCGTTGATTTCCAGGTCGACTGCGAGTTCGCGGCCCTCGTTCACGACGATCGTCGAGACGACGGCACGTTGAGCACCCGTCCGGATGAGCGGCGCGTCGGTGCCGACGCGATGCGAACCCAACGTCGACGAATACCAAAGAGCTTCAATGAGATTGGTCTTGCCGAAGCCGTTCGGTCCGACGAAAACCGTGCGGCCCGGCTCGAGGTCGATCTCGATCCGTGCCCACGACCGGTAGTCGGTCAGCGCAAGGCTCCTGATGTACAACTATCCGGACTCGCTGATCCTCGTCACGGCGTGGCCGCCGAACTGGTTACGCAACGCCGACACCGCCTTCATGGTGGGGGAGTCCTCTTGGCGAGACGCGAATCGGGCGAATAGCGACGCCGCGATCACCGGCATCGGGACTCGGTGACTGATGGCTTCCTCCACGGTCCACCGGCCTTCGCCGGAGTCTTCGGTGTAACCGGTGATGTCCTTGAATTTCGGATCTTCCTTGAGTGCCTTCGCCAGCAGCTGTTGCAACCAGGACCGCACCACAGTGCCGTTGGTCCACGCCTGGATCACGGCCTGGGTGTCCTCGATCAGATCCTCGGCCGCCAGCAGTTCGTAGCCTTCGGCGTACGCCATCATCAAGCCGTATTCGATGCCGTTGTGCACCATCTTGGCGTAGTGCCCGGCACCTACAGGCCCGGCATGGACGAACCCGTCGGCAAGCTCACCCGGTGGCCGCAAGGCCTCGAAAATCGGCATCGCCCTGGCGACGTCCTCCTTGCTGCCGCCCACCATGAGGCCGTAGCCCTCGGCCAGCCCCCAGATTCCGCCGGACACACCGGCGTCGATGAACGCAATGCCTTTGTCGCCCAACAGTTTCGCGTGCGGACCATCTTCGGTGTATCGAGAGTTACCACCGTCGATCACCAGATCGCCCGGGCTCAACACGTCGGCGAGCGATGTGATGGTCTCATTTGTGATGTGCCCGGACGGCACCATCACCCACACCACGCGCGGCGCATCGAGTGCTTCGGCAAGCGCCGTCAACGTCGGTACGTCCGTGACTTCGGGTCTGGGGTCGAAGCCGATGACCTCGTGCCCACCGTCACGGAGGCGTTCGCGCATGTTGAAGCCCATTTTGCCCAGGCCGACCAGACCCAATTGCATGTGCGCCCCCGTCGTGGCGTCGGGCCGGTCAGCCAGGAAGCCGCACCGGCATCAAAAGGTAGACGTAATCGGTTTGCGCGGCCGGGAATGGCCCCGCCTGGCCGACACCCCCATCATCCTCACCCGCCGGACGCAACACTGCGGGACGGCTGGGTGTCGTGAAACCAAATGTCACGCGTTCGGAGTGCAATGACCCGAGCCCGTCGGTGAGATACGTGGGGTTGAACGCGATGGTCAGCGGTTCGCCCGAAAAGGTGACGGGCAGGTCTTCTTCCGCCCGGCCGACGTCATCCGCACCGGCGGACAACCTCAGCACATCATCGGCAAATTCCATGCGCACCTGCGCACCGCGGTCGGCGACCAGGGCGACGCGCTTGATGGCTTCGGTGAGCTCGGCGACATCGATGGTCGCGATGGCCGTGTGCTCGGTCGGCAGCAACTGACGGAACTTCGGGAACTCGGCGTCGAGCAGGCGCGTGGTGCTGCGCTTGCCGTTGCTGCGAATGCCCAACAACCCTTCCTTGCCGACCTCTGCGCCCGCTCCCAAGGACAGGTGCACATCGGAGCCGTCGGATCCGGCCTTGGCGGCCTCGGCCAAGGTCTTTGCCGGGACCAACACCGCGGCTTCCGTTTCGGCCGACGCCGTAGACCACGTCAGCTCACGAACCGCGAGGCGGAAGCGGTCGGTCGCCGCCAAAATGACGTTCTCACCCGAAATCTCGACGCGGATGCCGGTGAGCATCGGCAACGTGTCGTCGCGGCCGGCGGCAACCGCCACCTGACCGATCGCTTCGGCGAACAGGTCAGCTGAAACCACGCCGGTCTCGTCGGGCAGGGCAGGCAACGTCGGGTAATCCTCGACTGCCATCGTCGGCAACGAAAACCTGGCGCTACCGCAGGTCAACGACACCCGAGTGCCTTCGACGCTGACATCGACGGGCTTGGCCGGCAGCGCCCGCGTGATATCCGACAGCAGCCTTCCGGATACCAAAACGCTTCCGGGCGAGGCGATTTCGGCTGCAACCTGCACCTCTGCCGACACTTCGTAGTCGAATCCCGAGATCGTGAGGCCGTCTTCGGAGCCGGTCAGCAGCACGCCCGCCAGGACAGGAACCGTCGGTCGGCTGGGCAGATTGCGAGCCACCCAGGCCACGGCGTCGGCGAAGTCTTCACGCACCAGACGGAACTTCAAATCGGTGACACCAACAGTTGTTGTCGCCACGTCCATACAGTCCCTTCGATCAAAATCACAACAAGCGCTAAGCAGCGGTTTCCTGGTGTCTCAACACGCCTGGAAACGATGCGTTCCGACGACCGTAACGGCTGCCGCTGAACCACCGTAGAGCTTTCGGCCCCAACTTGAAAGCTAATCGATCGCGCTGACATTCGGTTCGTCGAAGCGGTTCGGCGGGCAGGATTTGGCGCGGTCCCCAGCAGGCTTCTTCGAAGAACTTTCTAGGGAGATATATAAGCAACAGTATTAGGGCCTGTGGACATTGGGGATGAAGCGGTGTCTGTGCTGGGTGCCGCCGGTGCGGTGCTGTGGGATACCTGTGGATCAGCGGGGTGCGGATGTGCAGCCGCTGTGGACGCGGTCGCGGTTGCGCAACAAGGGCCGGGTCATTCAGTAGTTCATCCCAGGTTGTCCACATCGGTGTGCACATCGTCGGCGTGTGACAAGTGATGCCGCCGGTGCGGAAGTTTTTTCGAGAATTTTCGGGCGCGCAGGGGTGTTTCGACGAAAAGCGAGCGGTTTTGTCGGCTGGACCGCGCAGTCGAGTCGAAGCGTGGCTCAACGCTTGGCGCGTTGCCGGATCCGCGTCGTGAGTTCCTTGACGTGATCGAACACCTCGCGGCGTTCGGCCATCTCGCCGCGGATCTTCTTCTCGGCGTACATCACCGTGGTGTGGTCGCGTCCGAAGGCCTGGCCGATCTTGGGCAGCGACAGATCGGTGAGCTCGCGGCACAGGTACATCGCAATCTGCCGCGATTGTGCAAGCGCTCGGGTCTTACCGGGGCCGCGCAATTCTTCGATGGTGGTCTCGAAGTACTCGGCAGTCGCGGCCATGATCGCGGCCGTACTGATCTGCATGGTGGTCGCATCGGAAATGAGGTCGCGCAGCACGATCTCGGCGAGCGACTTGTCGATCGATGTCTTGTTCAGCGACGCGAATGCGGTGACGCGAATGAGGGCGCCTTCGAGTTCGCGAATGTTGCGTTCGATGCTGCTGGCGATCAACTCGAGGACGTCGCCCGGGACGTCGAGGCGATCCATTTGCGCCTTCTTGCGCAGAATCGCGATGCGGGTCTCCAGCTCGGGAGGCTGAACATCGGTGATCAGCCCCCACTCGAATCGGGTACGGAGTCGGTCCTCGAGGGTCGCCAATTGTTTGGGCGGCCGGTCCGAGGAGATGACGATCTGCTTGTTCGCGTTGTGCAGGGTGTTGAAGGTATGGAAGAACTCCTCCTGGATACCTTCCTTGCCCTCGATGAACTGGATGTCGTCGACAAGGAGCACGTCGATGTCGCGGTAGCTCCGCTTGAACGAGGCCCTGCGGTCGTCGCGCAGCGAGTTGATGAAGTCGTTGGTGAATTCCTCGGTCGAGACGTACTTGACCCGCATCCCGGGAAAGAGGCGCTGGGCGTAATTTCCGGCCGCGTGCAAGAGATGAGTTTTGCCGAGGCCGGACTCACCCCAGATGAAGAGCGGGTTGTAGGCCCGGGCGGGGGCTTCGGCGATGGCGAGCGACGCCGCGTGAGCAAACCTGTTGGACGCGCCGATGACGAAGGTGTCGAAGGTGTACCGGCGGTTCAAGTTGACCGCGGTCGCGTCATCGACCGCGGCGTTCTGCGCGCGGCTGGAGAAGTAGGTGGGCCAGCTTTCCTCCGCGCTCGCCAGCGCCGCTTGATCTTCGTCGATGTCTTCGTCGATGTCGTCGGGGTCGATGACGCCGGCCGCGCCCGCCAACCCGGTGCCGGATTCATCGGGTTCTTCGGTGTCGGGGGCAGCGATGCGGACGCCGAGTTCCACCCGCTGACCGAGCTGACGGCTCAGGGCGCTGATGATCGGCTCGCGGAGATGACGTTCGATCTCGTTTTGGACGAACGGCGTCGGCACCGACAACAGGGCAAAGCCTTCGGTGATGACGAGAGGTTTGACGAGCTTGAGCCATGCCCTTTGCTGGGGCGTGAGGACCGGGCCGGCGTCACCGTTCGCCACTCCGACCGCTTCGATGGCGCCGTTGAGTTCGGCTACGACCGTGTTCCATACGGCCACGAATGGAGGATCGGGGTCAGCTGTCAATGACGCGTACCCCCTTGCGGCCAGTTCAGGGAAGGCCAAAGGAACGATGACGAACTGTCCACATAGTTATCCACAGGTTGTGGAGACAGGAACAGCCGTCCTCGTTCTGTTGTCTACGGGCTGGAACGCCGCTGCCCGGGGCTCGCCACAGCAGTGGTGCGGTCTGTGGGCTCGCGACTTGGTGGGCATCCCCGCTTCGTTGTCTGTCGCCGTTTCGTTATCGAAACGACATTCGCAGAAGCTAACAGTTTTCTCCGCGGGTGCCAACCGTTCTGCAACATTGCCTGGGGGTTACTTGGGCGGTGCTGGGAGACCGTGACGGCTGTGACGGATGTAAAGATTTTCATGGCGGCGGTGACGGCTGCGAGTGTGGTTTGACCTAGGGAAATCTCGTCAGTACCCTCGAACAGTCGCCCGCACGTGGCGGCACGGCTGCGACCCAGGTTTTTGTGGAGACCGCGCCGGCTAAGCGAGACGGACGAGCTTACCAACGGGCAACCGCGTCCCACCGGCTTGAGATCGAACCGGTGTGGGCCGTGGGCGCCAGACGGAAACGAGGAGACACAGCCGTGGCCAAGGGCAAGCGGACTTTTCAGCCGAACAACCGGCGCCGCGCGCGCGTGCACGGATTCCGGCTGCGGATGCGGACCCGGGCAGGCCGGGCGATCGTGTCGAGTCGGCGTACCAAGGGTCGCCGCAAGCTGACTGCGTGATCCGACACAGGGTCTAGCGGTGCTTCCGGCGCGGTACCGGATGACGCGGTCGTCTGAGTTCGGTGCCACGGTCAGTCAAGGGGTGCGGGCGGTGCAGCCCGATCTCGTCGTGCACACAATGCGCGATGCGGTGTCTGACGAAGGTCCCCGCATCGGTCTCGTCGTCTCGAAATCCGTTGGTAGCGCGGTACAACGACATCGCGTCGCCCGCCGGCTGCGACACGTAGCCCGCACGGTCATCGACGAACTCCAGCCGACGGACCGCGTCGTGATCCGGGCGTTGCCTGGCAGCCGGTATGCGATCTCGGCACGACTAGAACAAGAACTGCGGACGGCGTTGCGCCGGGCACTTCCGAAGAGCGGGGCACCGCGGTGAAGCGATCGATTGCGCGTGCACTGATCTATGCCATCCAGCTGTACCGGCACATGGTTTCTCCGTTGCGGCCGGCGACCTGTCGCTTCGTGCCGACGTGCAGTCAGTACGCGGTCGATGCACTGACGGAGTACGGCGCGCTGAAGGGCGGATGGCTGGCGGTTGTGCGGCTGCTGAAATGCGGTCCGTGGCATAGGGGAGGATGGGACCCAATACCGGAGCGTGGCGGCAGCGCGCATGGAGTGTGTGCAGGCGCAAACGAGCACCGGATTGATCCGGATGCAGCTGACGATGTGTGGGGCACCCAGGCATCGCGAGCAGAGAGCGAGACGCGTGTTTAGTTGGTTCAGCCTGGACATCATTTATTACCCGGTGTCGGCGATCATGTGGGTCTGGTACAAAGCGTTCGCCTTCATTCTCGGGCCGTCGAACTTCTTCGCCTGGGCGCTGTCGGTCATGTTCCTGGTGTTCACGCTGCGCGCGATCCTCTACAAGCCGTTCGTGAAGCAGATCCGCACCACGCGGCAGATGCAAGAGTTGCAGCCTCAGATCAAGGCGCTGCAGAAGAAGTACGGCAAGGACCGTCAGCGGATGGCGCTGGAAATGCAGAAGCTCCAGAAGGAGCACGGGTTCAACCCGATCCTCGGCTGTCTGCCGATGCTGGCGCAGCTGCCCGTCTTCCTCGGGCTCTATCACGTGCTGATGTCGTTCAACCGGACCCAGACCGGCATCGGGCGACTGGGGCTGTCGGTAGAGGAGAACCGGTCGCTGGGCAACTACGTGTTCAGCGCAACCGACGTCGGACACTTCCTGGACGCGAACCTCTTCGGGGCGCCGCTGGGCGCGACGATGATCCAGCAGCACGGCCTGGAGGCGTTCACGGAGTTCGACCGGTGGGCGGTTATCGGCGTCGGCGTGCCGATGATGATCCTGGCCGGCATCGCCACCTACTTCAACAGCCGCGCATCGGTGGCCCGCCAGAGCCCTGAGGCGGCGGCGAACCCACAGACCGCCATGATGAACAAGTTGGCGCTGTACGTCTTCCCGCTCGGCGTCGTCGCCGGCGGTCCGTTCCTGCCGCTGGCCATCATCATGTACTGGCTCGCCAACAACATCTGGACGTTCGGACAGCAGCACTACGTGTTCGGGATGATCGAGAAAGAGGAAGAGGCCAAGAAGCTCGAGGCGAGAGAGCGGCGTGCACAGAACGCTCCGCCACCCGGCGCGAAGCCCAAGAAGCGGCCGAAGGCCGCTGCCGAGCCGGTTGAGATCACAACGACTGACGGCGTGGAGATCGATGAGACGGCGACGGACAACGGTTCGGTCGACGGCAAGGCGACCGGGACGAGCCCGGGCAAGACCGCGTCGGGCACCGGCAGCCGTAGCCCACGACCGGGTGCGGCACCACGGCCGGGTGCGCGGCCCAAGAAACGTAAGCGCTGACCGGCCCCTGGCAAGGAGCGCTGGGGGGCCCGCGGCCGCAGGGCTGCGGATCAACCCGAAGACGACCGGTGCAGACCGGAGATGAGGGAGATACACACATATGACCGACGCTGATACGACCGAGCGCAGCGAGGAACTGCTCGGCGAAGAGACCGGCGAGGAGACTCCCGAGCGCGGCTCGGGGGACCTGGAGGAGCGGTTGGTCGCCGAGGGTGAGATCGCCGGCGACTACCTGGAGGAGTTGTTGGACCTGCTGGACTTCGACGGCGATATCGATCTCGATGTCGAAGGAGACCGCGCCATCGTCAGCATCGACGGCGGTGGCGATCTCAACAAGTTGGTCGGTAGGAAGGGCGAGGTGCTCGACGCGCTTCAGGAGTTGACGCGGCTCGCGGTGCACCAGAAGACCGGTGAGCGCAGCCGACTGATGCTCGACATCGCGCGCTGGCGTCGAGGTCGCCGCGAGGAGTTGGCGGCACTGGGCGACAAGGTTGCACGGCGGGTGCTCGAGTCGGGGGAGCGCGAGGAGCTGTCGCCGATGACGCCGTTCGAGCGCAAGATCGTGCACGACGCGGTCGCTGCGGTGGACGGCGTGCACAGCGAGAGCGAGGGCGTGGAGCCGTCGCGCCGGGTCGTCGTCCTCGTCGACTGAGTTACATCTATGTAGTTCGTCTCGCCGGGACGCGTCGGCCCCTCGAAGATCCGGGAGGATGTTTCACGTGAAACATGACGAGGTGTCGGCCGCACCGCGAGCCGCCGACATCTTGTTCGGGGCCGGACTGGCGGGGGCGCGACGCTACGCGGAAATCCTGGCCGGCGCCGGGGTCGAGCGCGGACTGATCGGCCCCAGAGAGGTCGACCGCCTATGGGACCGCCATCTCCTCAACAGTGCGGCAATCGCCGAATTGCTGTCCCACAACGCTCGAGTCGCCGACATCGGTAGTGGAGCCGGGCTGCCCGGGATACCGTTGGCGTTGGCTCGCCCAGACCTTCGGGTGACGCTCATCGAACCCCTGCTGCGGCGCAGCGATTTCCTTCGCGAGGTCATCGAGGAGCTCGAGATCGACGTGACGGTTGTGCGCGGCAGGGCGGAAGAGCGGGCTGTGCGAGATGAGGTGGGGGAGATGGACGCGGCGGTCTCCAGGGCGGTGGCGTCACTGGACAAGGTGGCGAAGTGGAGCATGCCGCTCCTGCGTCCAGGAGGCGAGATGTTGGCCATCAAGGGGGAGCGTGCCGAAGAAGAGGCCCGCGAGCACCGGCGTGTGCTGGCGTCTCTCGGGGCTATCGATGTGAGGGTGAGGAAATGCTGCGCGGACGTCTTGGATCCTCCCGCGACCGTCGTCGTGGCGCGCCGGCGGAGCCCGGCCGACCACTGGTCGACGGCCGGGAGACGGGGATGAGCTCCGTTCCGGGGGGCGCCCGGCCGGGCCCCGCCGACCCATCGCGACAGCGCGATGTTTCACGTGAAACGAACCAGCCTCATGTTTCACGTGAAACATGGGAGGGCGGCGCACCCGTGCCGGCGGAGGTGTGGCCAGACCCGCCCGCGGTGGATACACCGATCGGTGCCGAAGCCGAACGGGCGGTTCGCCTGTTGCACGCCGCCGCGAAGAGTGGACTGCCGCGCCCGGAGCGTCAACGTCTCTTCACGATCGCCAATCAGAAGGGCGGCGTCGGCAAGACGACCACTGCGGTGAACGTCGCCGCAGCGCTGGCACTTCAGGGACTGCAGGTCCTCGTGATCGATCTCGACCCCCAGGGCAACGCCAGCACCGCGCTCGGGGTCGAGCACCGGGAGGGCACACCCTCGTCCTACGAGGTGCTGATCGGTGAGATCCCGTTGGAGTCCGCCCTTCAGCGCAGCCCGCATAGCGAGCGGCTGTACTGTGTGCCGGCGACCATCGACCTTGCCGGCGCCGAGATCGAGTTGGTCAGCATGGTGGCGCGCGAAGGGCGACTGCGCACCGCGCTCGCCGGGCTCAGGAACCATGACTTCGATTACGTCTTCATCGACTGCCCGCCGTCGCTGGGCCTGCTCACGATCAACGCACTCGTGGCCGCGCCGGAGGTCCTGATCCCAATCCAATGCGAGTACTACGCCCTCGAGGGTGTGGGGCAGCTGTTGCGCAATATCGAAATGGTCAAGGCGCACCTCAATCCGGAGCTCAACGTCACTACGGTGATCCTGACGATGTACGACGGACGGACGAAGCTGGCCGATCAGGTGGCCGACGACGTCCGTGCCCATTTCGGCAACAAGGTGTTGCGAACCGTCATCCCGCGCAGCGTCAAGGTGTCCGAGGCGCCCGGGTACGGCATGACGATTCTTGACTACGACCCGGGCTCGCGGGGTGCGATGAGCTACCTAGATGCCAGCCGCGAAATCGCGGAACGCCGATGAGGAGATCCAGATGACTCAACCCAAAGGCAAGCGCAGCGGTCTCGGCCGCGGGCTGGCGTCGCTCATTCCCACCGGTCCGTCCGACGGCGAACAATCGTCGCTCGGTCGGATGGGGGACGCCGCTGCCGACGTGGTGATCGGCGGCCCGGTAAACGTCTCGGGCGCCGTCTACCGCGAGATCGACCCGTCCGCGATCGACCCCAATCCGAAGCAGCCGCGCCAAGTCTTCGACGAAGAGGCACTGGCCGAACTCGTGCACTCCATCCGCGAGTTCGGGCTCATGCAACCGATCGTGGTACGCGCGATGCCCGGCGCGTCCACGCCGAGGTATCAGCTCGTGATGGGGGAGCGGCGGTGGCGGGCCGCGCAGGAGGCGGGGCTGGCCACCATCCCCGCGATCGTTCGCGAGACCGGCGACGACAACATGCTGCGGGATGCCCTGCTGGAGAACATCCATCGCGTACAGCTGAATCCGTTGGAAGAGGCCGCCGCCTATCAGCAGCTGCTGGATGAGTTCGGCGTCACCCACGACGAACTGGCCGTGCGCATCGGGCGGTCGCGTCCGCTCATCACCAACATGATCCGGTTGCTTCGGCTGCCGATCGCGGTGCAGCGGCGGGTGGCGGCCGGCGTGCTGTCCGCCGGCCACGCCCGCGCACTGCTGTCGCTCGAGGGCGGCCCCGAACAGCAGGAGGAGCTCGCCGCACGCATCGTCGCCGAGGGACTTTCGGTACGCGCCACCGAAGAGGCCGTCACGCTGGCAAATAGTGCCGGCCCCTCGACTCCCACGGCGCCCCGGCGCAAGCCGATCCACATGCCGGGGCTTCAGGATGTTGCTGAGAGACTGTCGACGGCGTTCGACACGCGCGTCACGGTCGCTCTCGGCAAACGCAAAGGCAAGATCGTTGTCGAGTTCGGGTCGGTAGAGGACCTACAACGGATAGTCGACCTTATGAGTGCGTCCGACCGCTGACCGCCTACCCGCGGTAATTACGTCACTGTGACACATACCCTTGGGAGGGCGCCCGTGGACGTCGGCTCAGCGCGGAAACAGCATGTGTATCAACAGCTTTCGGCGGTGCCGCTGCGCGGCACCGTTCACATCGGAGAATGGGGACAATCTGCGGCGCGGCCTTCTATCCTGGAGTGGCAGCCGTGCACATCGACACCGTGCGAAACCCGGAGAGGCTAGTGCCGCCACGTATCACGCCCATGCGGCTCGAAGCGTTCGAGCAGCTGCCCAAGCATGCTCGCCGGTGCGTGTTCTGGGAGGTGGATCCGTCGAGTCTGCAGTCTCCGCAACCGGGCGGAAACCAGTTCTGGGACCCCGAGTTCGAGAAGGAAGCCTGGCTCTCGATGGTCATGCTGGAGTGGGGTGCGTGCGGGCAGATGGCGGTGCTGTGCCCCGAGTCGATGGCTGACGACGCACTGCCGACCGGAGACGAGCCGTGCCTGGGCTACGCGTTCTATGCGCCGCCGCGCGCCGTCCCGCGAGCCCAGCACTTCCCGTCCGGTCCAGTGAGTGCTGACGCCGTCTTGCTCACCACACTGGGAGTGGAGCCGTCGGACGGCTCAGAAACATTACCGCGCAGCCTGATTGCCGCCGTTGTTGGTGACCTCGTGCGCCGTGGTGTCCGGGCGCTCGAAGCCTTCGGCCGCACGGCCGACGTATCTGAGCTGGCCGACCCACAGGCGGTGTCGCCCGCTCTCCGCCCGATCGTGGAGGTGCTGGGAGACTGCTCGGTCGATCAGTGCGTCCTCGATGTCGATCTGCTGCAGGATGCCGGATTCGTCGTGGTTTCGCAGCACCAGTATTTCCCTCGGCTGCGGCTGGAGTTGGAGCAGGGATTGGGCTGGAAGGCCGATGTCGAGGCGGCCTTGGAGCGGCTGCTGGAGACCGCGCAGCTGCAACAGCCGGTGGGAGCAGGCGCCAGTACCTATTAGTCAGGCGCGGGCCGCAGGACTCAGCTCGGGCTGACGCGTCCGGCTTGATCGACGGAAAGTTCGTGTGCCAGGAGTTCGGCGAAAGTGAATGTGCCCGTTGGGCGGTCGTTCTTGCCGAGCAGGTACAGCCGTTTGACCGCGGCAAGGATGCCTTCGGCAATCGAGTCCCGGGTCTGACTGGACACCAACAGCCCGCGGTCACGCGGATTGGTCACGTAGCCGACGTCAACTTGGACCGTGGGCATGCGGGTGAGCCGCAGTAGATCCCACGTGCGCCCGTGTGTGCGGCAGTCACGTAATCCGGTGCGCGCCACCACTTCTCGCTGAATGAAGTCGGCGAGATTGCGTCCGATGGTGGACACCGACCCGTGCGAATTGCCGAAGTGAAACGATGCGACACCATTGGCGGCCGGACTCGGCTGGGTGGCGCAGCGCAGGCTGATCATCAGGTCAGCGCCCACCGTGTTGGCGGTCATGGCACGCGCAGCGTCGAACGGCGAGCGGTTGGCCGGCCGAGACAGGAACGTCTCCATGCCGATTGCGGTCATCCGGCCCTCGAGCCGACTGGCCAGATCCCACAGGATGTCCGCTTCGCTGATCGGGCCGTCGGGACTCTGCATGATCAGGCCGTGGTCGTCGCCGCCGCGGCCCGGGTCGATGATGATCCGCTTACCGGACAGCCGCGGACCGGAGAGTCGGACCTGCTCCTCCTCACGGATCGCGTGCGGCGAGCCGCCGGTGACACGCGAACCCAGAAAGTACAAGGAGCGCAACGTTTCCGGGCCGCAAATGCCGTCCGGGTACAGTCCGTACTCACGCTGATAAGACATCAGCGCGTTGTGGGTGTGCAGACCGAAGTGCCCGTCGACCATGTCGGTGTAGAACCCGAGGTCCTGCAACCTGGCCTGCAGTGTCGCTACGTCGTCGCCGAACATCGGTGCGCCGAACTGATGATTGAGAGTGCGGGCGCCGAGGCGGTAGGAAGCCTCCTTCAGTGCACGGTAAGTCGCCTCGCCGACGATTCCGTCGACCAGCAACCCGCGGTGCTGTTGAAAAGCGCGCACTGCGTGATCAAGATCGGCGTCGAACACGTCGAGTGCGATGTGCCTGCCGGTCGTGATGTCGTCGTCGGGGTTGTCGACCATGCCCAAGGAGGTCAAAGCAGCCCGGATCTCGGTGACCGCACTTCCGCGGTCACCGCGACGCAGACTCGACATGGGCGGCCTTTCGGTCACGGATGCCGGCGGTCGCAAAGCGCCGACAGGACAATAACGCTAGACAGCATTGTCTCAGACGCCTCTGGGAATCGAGAAAACGCCAGGCGGGTGTCCGGCCCGGCGAATTGCGGCGTTACACCACGTCAGCGAGTTCGCGCAGGAGCGCGGCCTTGCCTTTTGCACCGACGATGCGCTTCACCGGGGCACCGTCCTTGAACAGGATCAGCGTCGGGATGGACACCACCTGGAAGTCCCGCGCGGTCGCAGGATTCGCGTCGACGTCGATCTTGGCGACGGTCAACTGCCCGGCTTTCTCCCCGGCGATCTCTTCGAGTACGGGCGCGACCATCTTGCACGGGCCGCACCAGGTGGCCCAGAAGTCAACCAGCACAGGGGTGCTGCTCGACAGCACATCGTTGGAGAACGAGTCATCTGTGACGGTGACTGTTGCTTTTCCAGCTGAGGTCTCAGTCATGGGTGTAACTCCTAACGGACGGGGATGGAGGTTTCTTCATCGCTTGGGGCAGAGCCGATTTCGGCAAGCCAGCGTTCTGCATCGATCGACGCCGAGCAGCCGGTGCCCGCCGCGGTGATCGCCTGTCGGTAGATGTGGTCGACGAGATCGCCGGCGGCGAATACGCCTTCCACGGAGGTGGCGGTGCTGCGGTCCTTGACCTGCACGTAGCCGTCGGCATCCAGTTCGACCTGTCCGCGCACCAGCTCCGAACGAGGGTCGTGGCCTACGGCGACGAACACGCCGGTCACGTCGAGCTTGGATTCCTCCCCCGTGACGGTGTTGCGCAACCGCACACCGCTGACCTTGGGATCGCCCTCGATCGCCGTCACCGCAGTGTTGGTGAGGAAGGTGATCTTCTCGTTGGCGCGGGCGCGCTCCAGCATGATGCGTGAGGCCCGGAACTCCTCGCGGCGGTGGACGATGGTCACGCTGCGGGCGAAGCGGGTGAGAAACGTCGCTTCCTCCATGGCGGAATCCCCGCCGCCGACCACGACGATGTCCTCGTCGCGGAAGAAGAAGCCGTCGCAGGTGGCACACGTGCTGACGCCCATGCCGATCAGGGCCTCCTCACCGGGCACACCGAGGTGGCGGGCGGCCGCGCCCATCGCCAGGATGACGGCCCGCGCCCGGTACGTCTGGTCGCCGACGGTGACGGTTTTGACGGGCCCCTCCAACGAAACGGCGTCGACGTCCTCCATCCGCAGGTCGGCACCGAAGCGCAGAGCCTGCTCACGCATCTCGTCCATCAGTTCCGGACCGGTGATGCCGTCGCGGAAGCCCGGGTAGTTCTCCACCTCGGTGGTGGTCATCAGCGCGCCGCCGAACTGGGTGCCTTCGAACACCAGCGGCGACAGTTGGGCACGCGCCGCATAGATGGCAGCGGTGTAGCCCGCAGGTCCGGATCCGATGACGATCAGGTCATGAACCGTGGGGGTAGAGGTCATGAGCGCCTTTCGCCTTTCTGCCGCTTTACGTCGGCACGGGTGTAACACCAGCCTAGGCCGGGGTGTTCCCGTCAGGCCTGGGTGACAGATTACGTGCGTGTGACGACGGTCTTGGCCAACAGGTGAGTGCGAGCCCGGCTGCACTCCGGTTCCACAGCCACGGCCACCACATCGTCGGGTGTGTCACCGGGAAGCAGCATCAGCACCGCGGGCCTATCGTTCATGTCGATGGGGCGGGCACCGAGCACCGGCGTCCTCGCGGCGTAGCCCAGGCCGGTGAGGCAGGAATCGCGGCGCTGCGGGTCGGTGAGGGGGCCGTAGTCCGGGGTTTGCGTCAGCAGTGCGATGATCTGCGGGTCCGGCAGCGGGATGGTCGGAGCGGGGCGGGACACGGTGAGCTGCTCGGCTGTCGGCCCGGCTCCGAATGTGGGCGTGGCGTCGCGCCCCAGCATCGACACGCCGACGATGGCGCCAGCCAGGGCGGCGCCAACGCCGACGACCAGCCCGATCACCTGCAGCCGGCGCAGCGGCGGCCGCCGTCGCGAATGGGAGGGTGTCGATGACTCGGCCCGCAGCGCGGCGACCACTCGCGACGTCACCTCCGGCGGCACGTCGGGCGCCGAGGCCCCATCGGACCCCAGTTCGGCAAGATCACGACGGACACGCTCGACCACGGCAGGATCGAGGCCGTCGCCCGTGCCGTTGTCCATCGCTGCTCCCGCCGGTTGCCCTGACGTCAGCCAGTCTCCATTACGGCGGATTAGACGCCTGCGAGGCCGCTGCGGTTCCACCGGCTGTCGCGAAGTAGTCCAGCGTCTCGGCGAGCTTGCGCCGGGCGCGCGAGCAGCGGCTCTTCACGGTGCCCTCGGCGACACCGAGCATGCGGGCGGTCTCGATGATCGAGTAGCCCTGCATGTCGACAGCGACCACGGCTGCACGCTGCTCGACGGGAAGGCGCATCAGCGCACGCTCGACCACGATTGCGGTGTCCACCCGCGGCATCGGGTCACGGGCGTGGCAGCTGTCGTCCAGCAGCGCGGTAATCGGGCGGGACTTGTTGCGCCGCAGCCGATCCAGGCAGGCGTTGACGACGATGCGATACAGCCAGCTGCTGACGGCGGCATCGTGTCGGAAGGCTCCAGCGGTGCGGTGTGCCGACAGCATCGCGTCCTGCAGCGCGTCGGCGGCGTCGTCGGGGTTGCGGCTGGTGAGCTGGGCGAGCCGGTAGAGCTGGCGGTGGTGACGCCGGAACAGTTCCTCGAACGCGTACTGCTCGCCTGCGACGTGCGCGGCGAGCAACTCCGCATCGGTGCGGTGTGCGTCGTCGTCACTTTCAGAAGTCCCCCCGAAGGTCCCCACAGCCGAACACTAAACGGCGCGCAGGGGGCACTCCGACACATCTTTGTGGGGCTGGGGATAGCCCGCTCTACTCGGCCGCCTTGACGGTGATCTCCGCGACGTCCGACCGGTTCTCGCCGTCGACGGTGCCCAGGGTCGACACCCAGACCAGCAGGTTGGAGGTCGGCTCGGCGTCCTCGACCGCGATGGTGTTCTCGCCCGGCTGCAGTGTGGTTGCCGACTTCAGCACGGTGGTGTCCTCCAGCGAGGCGGGTGACGACGACTGTGCCGACCGGATCTCCACCGCGGTGCCTGTGCTGTTGACGTCGACGGTGACTTCGCCGATCTTGGTGGGTTCCGGCAGCGCCAGGATCAGCCCGACACCGTTCTTGAAGGTCGGAAACGGCTCCGGATCGGTGTATTTGTCGATCGGCCACACGGTGGTCGGGTTGCCGTCGATGGCGAGCGGGGCGTCACCGGGCGCATCGGCCTCGCCCTCGGGCGAAAAGACCGTTGCCGAAACGGGTTTCACGGTCTCGCCCGCGCCACCGCCGCTCGACTCCGCCGACGTGGTCGGGGCATTGAGGCCCAGTTCGTCGCCGCCAAGACCATCGCCGACATCGCCGAAGATGCTGCTCAGCACGGTGCCCAGCACGATCAACGCGAGGATGATGATCGCGCCACCGACCCCGAGCCCGACCAAGAGTGCTTTGCGACGGCGTGCCTGCCAATCGGGATCCTCGGCGGAGCGTTCGCGGAGCCGCTGGGGAGGTGGCGCGGCCTCGGGTTCGTCGACGGGGGAGATGAGCTCGGTGCGGTCGGCGATCGCGGTGGCCTGCTGCAGCAGGTTCAACAGCGTCGGCGCACTGCGGATGCCGCCGCCCTCCTGAACCGCACGGGCGGCGGCAGCGGAGATCTGGAACGGGATCTGACGGTCGACAGCGCGCGGTTCGACGGGTTGGCCCGCGGAGTCGCGCTCGGCAGGCTGCAACCCGCTGCGCACACCCGACTCCGGCAACGGCCACTTGTTGATGAGCAGTGCGTAGAGCGCGGCGCCGATGCCGCGGATGTCGTCCTCCGGTGTGGCCTCCGGCAGGGTAGCCGGGAACGCCAATGCGACGTCACCCTCGATGCTCACCCGAACGCGGCTGGGGTGATCAATCGATAGCGCGACACCCGCACGGTGCGCTGCCTCGGCGGCGGCCGCCAACGATTGAATCGCCCGCGCGCCTCCGATCGGCGATGGCGACGTCTCGGCAACCTCGGCCAGAGATCCGCCGCGAATCCACTCGGCAACCACCAGACCGCCCGATCCGGTGTTGGCGACGTCGAGAACCCGGGCGACACCGGGCATGTCGAGTCGGCTCAGCTTGAGGGTGCCTGCCAGGATCTTCTGCAACTGGTCGTCGGAGAGCGTCGCGTCCGGGTCGACGAAAGTCAGCGCCACCTGGCGGTCGAGCGCGGTGTCGAGCGCCTGCCAGAACTGCAGCGTCGGCGGACCGCCGTGGAAGACGAGCAGCCGATACCGGCCGCCGCCGATGACGGCGCCAGGTATGAGATGGACATCTTCGTCGGATGTCGCGGCCTCGATCGGTGGCTCGCGCGGCACGTCGAAGGGCAGCGACTCGCGGGTGGGATCGCCGCCGTAGTCCGATGGGGGCCGCCCGGATGCCGGTATCGGGGCCGTGCCGTTGGCTGCCTCCGTGGAAATCTGCGCGGTCGCGTTTATGTCAGCGGGCGACTGCGCGTCGCGTCCGAATTCGTGGGCGGGCATGTCGGGCTGGAAATCGTCAGCAGACACCGGCGGTTCCCGGTCGTCCGACGACGGCGCCAGCGGGATCTTCGCGGTGGCGGTGTTGTCGGGACCCGGCGCGGAGCCGCCTGCGGGTTCGTTGCTCACCGCTGGTCCTTTCCCCGTCCCGTCCCCGGCGACCGCTCCCGGGGGTCCGCGCCGCACGACCGGGGGGCCCGGCCGACGCCCTGGTGCGGACGAATGCCTCCACTGCTGAGCGTACGTGAGGGGCCTGCCCGACGGAGGCTGGTCGGGAAGCATTTTCGGTGGTGGGACCATCCCTCGCCCTGCGGGCGTGGGCCCGGGGCCCTGCCCTTCGGACGTGGGTCTCGAGCGGCTCCCAAGGCGGCCCCGGACGGCAGCCAGCGCGGCCTGTGCCTCGGGCACCCTGGCGGCGAGGAGAACACCTGCGATGGTCGGCGTCATGATCAACCCGAGCACCAGAAGGCGAAGTAGCGACCCGCCGCCGCCCCACGTGCGCGTCAACGATTCCAGGCCGAGCAGTTGGTCGACGACGTGGGCGATGAGTCCGGCGATCAGCGAGGCGCAGATCGTGACGAGAATGGTGCGCACCACCTGCAGACCGAGCAGTCGTCCGCCCGGCGGGTTGAGGTTTGCGCGCAGTAGGTAGTAGCCGACCGTCGCCCCGGCGAGGAAGCCCAGCCCGTTGGCCGTGCCGAGGTAGCCGGCCACCAGGTCCGGATCGTCGGTGAGATGCGGCGCCGCCACCGAAGCCGCGATCTTCACGACGGTGATCACCACGATCAGCGCGATCGGGGTCCAGGGCTGCTCCCGGGCGTAGAACACTCGAAGTTGAAGCAGCACAAGGGCGTATGGGATCAACGTGAAGGCCGACAAGGTGATCGCCATGCCGAGGTAGCCCGCGTCGACATCGCCGAAGTTTCCGTACGAGAACAGCGCGCTGCCGATGGCGGGCCCGCCCACGGTCATCATCGCGACGATCGGAATGAGCGTCACCATCGTCAGGCGGGTGGCCAGCGACAAGTCGGCCAGCACCGCCGGAGTGTCTCCTGCGGCGGCATTACGGCTGAGCCGCGGCATCACCACGGTCAAGACCGTGACCCCGATCATGCCGAACGGCAGCATCAGGACGAGCCAGGTGTAGTTGTAGATCGCCGGACCGGAAGCCGCAGCGCCACTTGCGATTCGGTTGCCGACAATCAACCCGATCTGACTGATCAGCACGTAGAGGACCATCGCCGACGCCATTGCACCGAACTGCTTCAGACGGTCATCGACGCCCCACAGTGGGCGCAGGCTGACCCGTTCGCGCCGCAGGGCGACGAGCAGTACCACGACCTGTGTCACCGTGCCCAACGTCATGCCGATACCGAGGACGAGTAGCTTCGCGTTGCCCATCTGCACCGGATCCACCGAAAGTTCGCCGGGGACAACGAGATAGAGACCGAGGGTGGCGATGGCGACGAGGTTGTTGCACACCGGCGCCCAGGCGGGCGGCCCGAACACGTTACGGGTGTTGAGGATCGCCATGAACACCGACGACAACCCGTAGAACAACACCTGCGGCAACAGTAGATAGGCGAACGCCGTGGTGAGCTCGCGGTTCACCTGGGGGTCGTCGCCGAGCATCAGCTCGACCAGCAGCGGCGCCGAGACGACGGCAAGCACGGTGGTGAACACCAGCAGCGCGCTCGCCAGTGTGAACAGGCGGCGCACGAACGCGGTGCCGCCGTCTGGATCGTCGCGTTCGGCGCGGGCGAGTACGGGCACGAAGATCGCGGTGAACGTCGCCTCCAGCACCAGCGCCGCGATCAGGTTGGGGAGCTGATAGGCCACCGAGAAGGCGCTGGACAGCGCGGCGCCGAGGATGGTGGCGATCAGCACGATGCGGGCGAACCCGGTGAGCCGGCTGATCAGGGTTGCGAACGCCATGCCCCACGAGCGGGACACCACGGCGGCGTCCGACAGTTCAGGTCGTCCGGCCCGGCGCCTCGGCGCAGGTCCGCGGGGAAGCCGCGGCGGCCCCGCGGCGGGGCGCCGTCGCGGCGGTGGGGGACCGGCCGCCGGATTGCGCAGGCCACCTGGACCGGACCGGCCCGTACCCGGTGGCGTCAGGGGGCCGCCGAGGTCGACCCGAGGCGGGGGCGATCCAGGTCGACCGGGCCGCCCGGCGGTACTCATTTGTCACTGCCGGTGGTATCGGCGATACCAGTTCTGCCGGTCGCACCGGCCCGGGTGACCGGCGCTTCGTCGGACTCGTCGTCGAAGCGCAAAGCGACTTCGAGGGGATCGGGTCGGTCGAGGTCGGCGCGGTCGGGCTGACCGCGGAAGCGATGCCACAGCCGGCGGCCGGCCAACAGCACCAGCACCGCCCCCGCCGACAGGGTGATGAAGAACAGCACTTGGCCGTAGGCGTTGGAGTGCACCGACAACCGCACGGGTTCGCCGAGCGGCAGCCCGTCGTCGGTGCGCAACGCCACGTCGACGGCGACGCGCTGGGTGAAGTGCACTTCGATGGGCACCCGCAGCGGCAGGAATCCCGGCGGCAGCTCGATCACGCCCATATCGGTGACGGTCATGCCAGGCGGAGCGTCGACGTCCAGCCGCACCCGGATCGGAACCGGGAGGTCGTTGCGCAGGGCCAGCGGCAGCGGGCTGTGTTCGGTCGCCAGAGTGTAGGAACCGCCCGGATTGACGATGGTGACCGCCTTGAACAGGTCGTCGACCGTGCGACCCACTGTCGTAAGCCGTTGCTGCGCAAGGCCGTTGCGAGCATCCGGTGGCACCGACTGGCTCAGGGCGCGCAGCGAGTCCTCGCGCAGCGGTGCGGTGTAGCCGTAGCCGGTGAGGCCGGTGCGCTCGTCGGTTGTCAACGCCGCGGTCAGCCTCCACAGGCGGCCCGTCACCGCCGCGATACCCGACACGACGGCGTCGTCGAATCGCCCGCGCGGATCCCCGAGGTCGCTGTCCGGTAACGGCGCGACGCTCTGCGGCGGCACGGCGTTGCCGTCGGCGATCACCTGGGTCAGCGGCCGCGGCCACGCCATGCCGGCATTGATCATGGTCGCCGCCGCGGTGAGAATCGCCTGCGCATCCGCCGGCCGCGGACTCCACGCCATCGGCGGCATGAGGATTTCCGAACGCGAGTCGATGTCGGGCTGCAACGCCCGCCACATCATTGCGCCGACTGCGTCCTGCCTGCGCGCCACCTCGGAACCGTGCTGCAATCCGATGTCCAGGGAGGGGTCGAGGTACGACGGCGACACCGGCTCGGAGCCCGCTGCGGCCAGCGCGGCACCGACCGCGGGGTCGAACGGCGCCGAGACCAGATCCGGCGTGTAGCGCACCGGCGACAGGTCGGCGGCAGCCGGCGCCGCGGTAGGTGAACCATCGGAATCCGATCCGGCCGCGACCTCGGCCGCGCCGATTGCCACGGTCCGCTCCTGGGCGGACAGCAATCGCACCGCCGGCCCGGTGAGCGGTCCGTCACCGAACAGGGTGGCGCCGCGCACCGACGCGATCCCGAGAATCTGGTCCACGATGTCGCCTGCGGCCTTCACGGCGATGCCGGACAGACCGGGGTCCCCGACCCGGTGAAGCGCGTCGAGGTCGGCCTGCGCATAGGTCGTCGACGCGACGCACATGCGCTTCGCGAGCGCCCGCAGGCGATTGAGCCAGGCGACCGCGGCGTCCTGACCGGCGCCGGGGTGTGTCGGCGTGCCCGGCCCGGCGTCGGGACCGTCATTGACGACGTAGCCGCCCGTCATCGCGTTGACTGAGACGAGCAGGTCGGGGTCGACGGCCAGACACGTCGTGAGGCGGATATGGCCCTCGGGATCGACCTGGGGGCCGGTCGCGAACTCCACGGCCGACAACAGGGTGTCCAGCCGTCCGTCGGAGGCCAGGGAGGTGGCGAGGTCGTCGTCGATGAACCGGACCGGCGTGGTGCCACCGGGTGCGCCCGCGGCCAGCCGAGGCCGGTCGGCAATCGGCCACAGCAGGGTCAGGCCGATGGGTTTGGAGGTGTCTGGCGGCACTACCGCGGTCAGCGCGTCGGCGGTGTCGGCGGCTGGGTCGGGCGGTACGCCGAGCACCGGCAGCAGGAACCGGGCGTCGTCCAGGCGTGCCGGCGCACCGTATTCGGGAGTGCCGTTGACGTTCACCATCACCGGATAGATGCCGGGCTCCTCGATGTCCAGCGACGGTTCCTCCGCGGACCGCAGCGGGTAGGAGAGGGTGAATCCAACAGCGCGCCCGCGAGCCAATTCCGGCGCGAGAGTGATGAATTCGGCGACAGGCTCAAACTGGTCGACATTGCCTGCGAGGTTGGTTCGCAGCCCGGCCGACGACGTCACGGCGGCAGCGTCCTCGAGGCGCACCATCACGTCGCTCACGGGGCGGTCACCGACGTTCTCCACGGTGCCGGTGACGGTGACGACCGGTTCACTGGTCGTCGGTGACGACCTCGGGGGTGACGCGATCGATGCGCACCGACAGGAAGGGTGTCGAGCCCGGCTCTGCAGCGGCGGCGCGGGGGAGCGCCATCGGTACGACGACGAACAGCGCCAGCAGCCCGATCGCGACGAGCAGGCGCGCCGCGAGGCATATGCGCGGCGCCGCTGCGAGGCATATTCGCGCTGCGGGGAACATGCGCGGCCCCGCCGCGGTGGTGCTCACGGCCCTTGGCCGCAGCCGTTCGTCCGCCGAGTTGTCTTTTCGTCGGGACGACGGTTGCGGGTGTGCGAGTGCGTCTGGGCCCGGCGCCGCGGCGAGCTCCGTGGCAACGGCGGCAACGCGGCGGGCCCGTCCGCGTGCAGTTTGTCGATCAGTTCACCGGCGACCTCGGCGAGCCGGCGTTCGTCGGCGTAGGCGAGCCGGGACGGCAGCTCCTTCAGCGGCACCCAGGCGACCTCGCTGACTTCGAGGTCTTCGTCGGACAGCTCCCCATCGAGGAATCGCATCAAGTAATGGTGCACGGTTTTGTGCACGCGGCGACCTTCGGTGACAAACCAGTAGTCGATGCTGCCGAGCGCGGCCAGCACGCTGCCCTGGATTCCGGTCTCCTCGGCGACCTCACGAATGGCGGTCTGTTCGGCTGTCTCGCCGAGTTCTATGTGGCCCTTCGGCAGCGACCAGAGCATCCGGCCGCGCCGGTCCGTGCGCCCGATCAGTGCCGCTACCTGGCCGTCCTTGGGCCCGTCGATGCCGTCGATGACCAGGCCACCCGCCGACGTCTCGTGCACAGTGCGCAAGCGGTCGGGTGGGCGACGCGGCCGTGACTTCTGGGGCTTGGGCTGCGCATTCGCCCGGTCGGTCGTGCCGTTGACGGCCGAGTTGTTGTGGTGATCGGACGGGTCGGATGCCTGGGAGGGGACGGCCTCGGGGGGACCTGCCGCGCGGCGGCCGCGACGACGCCCGCGACGCCGTCGTGGTCTTGCCTGTTCGCCGTCCGACACCCAAGCGATATTAGCTGCCATGAAGTATCGCTCCCGCCGCACTCACCGGTCGTGACGGAGCCGTTGCGATTAGGGTGTCCGAACGTGGCCGGATCAGCTACTGATGCAGAACTGCTAGCCGCGGCGCAGGTGGCGCTGAACCGGCATGGCGACGTCCTGCGCGACCTGGGCCGCGTGTTCGCTGATGCGGGCCACCAACTCTTCCTCGTCGGCGGCAGTGTGCGCGATGCGCTGCTGGGCAGGCTGGGCAATGACCTCGATTTCACCACCGATGCGCGCCCCGAGCAGATGCAGGAGATGTTGCGCGGTTGGGCCGAATCGCTATGGGACACGGGCATCGAGTTCGGGACGATCGGCGTCGGCAAGGCCGGCGACCGCATGGAGATCACGACGTTCCGCGCCGACACGTACGACCAGGTGTCGCGCAACCCGGAGGTGCGGTTCGGCGACCGCCTCTCCGACGACCTCGTGCGCCGCGATTTCACCGCGAACGCGATGGCGGTGCGCATCACCGGAGACGGGCCCGGTGAGTTCCACGATCCGCTGGGCGGGTTGGCGGCGGTCCGCGCCAAGATCCTGGACACCCCGGCGGCACCGGAGAGGTCATTCGGCGACGACCCATTGCGAATGCTGCGGGCGGCACGGTTCGTCTCGCAACTGGGCTTCACCGTCGCGCCGAGGGTGGTGGCGGCCCTTGTCGAGATGGCCCCGCAGCTGGACCGGATCTCTGCGGAGCGGGTGGCCGCCGAGTTGGACAAGCTGCTTCTCGGCGCGGATCCGGTCGCGGGAATCGACCTGATGGTGCAGACCGGTCTGGGCGAGGCCGCGCTGCCAGAGGTGGGCGCCATGCGGATGGCCATCGACGAACACCATCAGCACAAGGACGTCTACTGGCATTCGCTCACGGTGTTGCGCCAGGCGATCGATCTGGAATCAGACGGCCCGGATTTGGTGCTGCGCTGGGCGGCGCTGCTGCACGACATCGGCAAGCCGTCCACCCGCAAGCACGAACCCGACGGCGGCGTGAGCTTCCACCATCACGAGGTGGTCGGCGCGAAGATGGCACGCAAGCGGATGCGGGCGCTGAAGTACTCGAAGCAGATGGTCGACGACGTTTCCCAACTGGTGTACCTGCACCTGCGGTTCCACGGTTATGCGGATGCCAACGGGACCGGCCGGTGGAGCGATTCGGCGGTGCGCCGTTACGTCACCGACGCGGGCCCGCTGCTGCCAAGACTGCACAAACTGGTTCGCGCCGACTGCACCACCCGCAACAAGCGGCGTGCGGCGCGACTGCAAGCGGCCTACGACGATCTCGAGAAACGGATCGCGGAGCTGGCGGAAAAAGAGGACCTCGAGCGCGTACGGCCCGACCTGGACGGCAACGAGATCATGCGGCTGCTCGACATCCCGGCCGGACCACAGGTCGGTGAGGCGTGGAGGTACCTGAAAGAACTGCGCCTCGACCGCGGTCCGCTGTCGCATGAGGAGGCCGTCGAGGAATTGACCAAGTGGTGGAACTCGCGAGGCGACCGCACCGTCTGATCGGTTATGGAGTACTGCCTTTCTGACGGGGACGGCTCGGCGACGATGTGGACCGCGGCGCCCGATATCGATGTGGACGGCGACGGCACCGTTGACGCCGTCGGCCTGGATTTCGACGGTGACGGTCTGTTCGACGACGCGATGGCCGACCTGGATACCGATGGTGTCGCCGACCATTTGGTGCGCGACCACGGCGCCGAGGCCGCGTACTTCACCGATGACGGCACCGGCACGTGGGCGGTGAGTCTGGACCGGGGCGGCGTGCTGAGGTGGTTCGGGCTGCGGACGGCGACGGTCATGGAACACAGCGGCGGGTCAGTGGTCGATGTCGATGCGGACGGTCAGGCCGACGACACGCTCCTCGACTCCGACGGCAACGGTCTCGCCGATCGTGCAGTGAGCGCCGAGCAGGCCTACGTCGATACCGACGGCGACGGCCGGTGGGACGTCAAGCTGAGCGACACCAACGCGGACGGGAAAGCCGACGGCGCCGACGAGCTCTCCTAGCGACCAGGCCCAGGTGGCCCGGCGAACGCCTGCGCGATGCCCAGCCACCGCTCGGCGTCCTCGCCGGTGGCCTTCACGTCGAGCGCCGACCGCGGCCGGCGCTGCGTGACCAGCATGCAGAAATCCAGCGCAGAGCCGGTGACCCGTTGCGCGGCGTCCTCCGGCCCCCACGACCACGTCGAGCCGTCGGGCGCGCGTAGCTGCACGAGGAACGGATCTGCCGGTGGCGCAAGGCCGTTGACGGCGAACGCGAAGTCGCGGGTGCGCACACCGATGTGTGCGATCGAGCGCAGCCGTGCGGTGGCGGGCCGGTCGACACCGAGCGCGTCGGCCACGTCGAGGCCGTGCGCCCACGTCTCCATCAGTCGTGCGGTGGCCATCGACGGTGCGCTCATCGGTGGGCCGAACCACGGCAGTTTGCGGCCGTCGGCAACAGTCAGCAGCTCGTCGTGCAAACGCCCGCGGGTGCGGCGCCAGTCGGCCAGCAGTTCAGCCGGAGGCGTGGCGGCAAGCTCTTCGGCGCCCGCATCGACGAATCCGGTGGGGTCCTTCGCCGCCTCCTCCAGTACGGCGGCGAATCCGGCTTCGTCGGTGACGGATGTGAGTGCGACGCGGTCGGTCCACAACAGGTGGGCGATCTGATGGGCGATCGTCCATCCCGGTGACGGTGTGGGCTCGGCCCAGCGCGTGGCGGGCAGGTCGGCCACGAGCGCGTCGAGTTCGGCGCTTTCGGCGCGCAGATCGGCGACCATAGGCTCGGCACCAGCCACGGGGGTCACCTTAGCCCGAGCGCCGAGCCCGACGGCCGAGTGCGGCGTGCGCGGCCAGTCCGAGCAGGTAGACCCCCGACCCGGCCAAAACAAGACCCGGTTGGTGTCCGCCGGCGGGCATCACCATCGCCGACAGTGTGATCGCAAGGATGAACGAGATCCAGAACAGCGAGTCCTGCACCGCGAACACATGGCCGCGCAGCGCGTCGTCGACATCGAGTTGCATCGCGCTGTCGGCGCAGAGCTTGACCACCTGGCCGGCGATGCCGAGCAGGAAGCCGCACGCCATCATCATCGGCACCTGCAGGCCGACCCCGGCGAGCTGGATGAGGACCGCCAGCGCGAGGGACCCGTTGGCGGTGGCGTAGCGGCCCCACCGGGCGACGGCGATTGGCATGACGGCCGCTGCCAGTAACGCCCCGGTGCCGGTGGCAGCACCGAAAAGGAATGCCGTGCCGAACCCAGCGACCTCCTGTGTGTCGCTGTGCCGAACGATCACCAGCATCAACAGGCTGTTGATGCCGAACGCCATCCGGTGCGCGGCAAGTCCGGCCAGCGCCGCGGCCACCGTCGGCACCGCAGCGACGGTGCGGGCGCCGTGAATCCAACCGGTGGCCACCGCGTACGCCACCGACCCGTGAATGGCCCGCGCGCTGTCGTCCGGACCGAGCATGTGCGGTGGAAAACGCCACGACAGCCAGAGGGCGATCAGTACCGGGACCGTGACGATCAAGATGATTGCTGCAGCGCCGGTATCGTCGGCGCCGAACTGCCACCGGGGCAGAACCATGAAGGCCGCGCCGAGGAATGCCGCCACGGACCCCGTCGCCGTCGCAACGGAGTTCATCGCCACCACCTGGTCCCGCGGCACCACATGCGGAAGGGCGGCCGACAGGCCGGATGAGACGAAGCGCGTGAACCCGGTGACGACGAGCGCAGCTACCAGAATCGGCAGATCGGACAAACCCGCTTGAAGCAGGGCGGCAACCGCGAACACCACCAACAGGCGGCCGACATTTGCGCCGACGAGCACCAGCCGCCGATCCCAACGGTCCAGTAGCGCACCGGCGAACGGGCCCAGGAGGGAGTAGGGCAGGAACAGCACGGCGAACGCGCCGGCGATCGCCAGCGGCGTCGCTTGGCGCTCCGGGTTGAACAGGATCGCCCCCGCGAGCCCGGCGGCAAACAGGCCATCACCGAACTGACTGACCACCCGAAGTTCCAGCAGGCGTCGGAACTCGGGCAGGTCGCGCACCGAACGCCACACGGCGAGCGGCGCACGTACGTCGACCACGGAAATCCCGTCCTGTTGGTTGGCTGGGGCGATCTTCGGTGATCGGTGATCGGCTGCCCCCGACCCACAGTACAAATATCCCGCCGGTCGAGGTTTGTTCGCCACGTTGGCTGGTTGCTGATGCGATGATGGTGTGATGGCGCATTCAGAGGACCCCGAGGACTTCATCGCGCCTGCGAAACACCGGGTTCGGGCAGGCACGCTGTTACTCGCCAACACCGATCTTCTCGAGCCGACGTTTCGGCGCAGTGTCATCTACATCGTCGAGCACAACGACGGCGGCACGCTCGGTGTGGTGCTGAACCGGCCCAGCGAGACCGCGGTGTACAACGTGCTTCCGCAATGGGCGAAGCTGGCCACCAAACCGAAGACCATGTTCATCGGCGGACCGGTCAAACGCGACGCCGCACTGTGTCTGGCGACGCTGAGGGTGGGAGTGGATCCAAGCGGTCTGCCCGGACTGAGGCATGTACAGGGCCGCATGGCGATGGTGGATCTGGACGCCGATCCCGACACGGTGGCGCCGGTGGTCGAAGGGGTCCGAATCTTCGCGGGTTACTCGGGGTGGACGATCGGCCAGTTGGAAGGCGAGATCGAACGCGACGACTGGATTGTGCTGTCCGCGATGCCATCTGACGTTCTCGCCGAGGCCCGCGTCGATCTGTGGGCACGGGTCCTTCGCCGTCAACCGCTGCCGCTTTCGCTGCTGGCCACTCACCCGATCGACATCAGCCGGAACTGAAAGCCGCGCAGCGCCAGCACGTTCAGCTGCAGGACAGCGTGCACGTCGCGCAGGCGCCACCGCAATCGCCTGCCGCCGTACTCGAAGCCCAGCCGGCCGATTCCGTGCTTGCGATGACTTTCGCCGCCTGCCAGCAGCCGGCAGCCACGGTGCTCACGGCGCCGATCACACACACCACGACCACGACGAGCGCGGTGTCCGGGCGGCTCGAAAGCGCCACGGTGCCGCCCGCCGCGAGCATTGCCGCAGCGGCAAGCTGGGTGGGCGCGACCCCGCGAAGCACTGACTGGGCGGTATCAGCAGGCCGGGGACGGGTCAATAGCCATACGCCGAGTGCCGCGATCGCCACTGCGGTACACAAACACAGCACCGCGACGAGGAACATGGGCCACACAATACGAGGCCGCCGCGAGTGAGGTGATGGGCGTCCCCCCGGGCGCCAGGCTTCGCCCGGGGGAACAAGCCCTTATCCAGATAGTCCGAGATTCGGCTGCATCTGGGCCACCGGCGCGGGCTGGGCCCCCACCGCGCTAGGAGTTGGCGCCACCGGTTGGGCGGGCGCCGCCGGCTGACCAGGCGGTGCTGCCGGTGCGGCCGGTGGCGTGGCGGCGCCGGGCGTCGGCACGCTGACTTTGAAGCCCCTGACGATCGCATCGGTGGCGTCGGCCGCGGCCACGACCTGGTCGACGCTGGTGGTCACCGCGAGGGAAACCAGGTATTTGTCCGGACCGGTGGTCGCGATGACGTGGCGCCGCGAGGTGTTCAGTGTCATCGTGTTCTCTCGGTACGTGCCCTCGATGGTCGCCGTCGGCATGCCGCCGATCACACCCATCGACCCGTCGGTCGACCGCCAGGCAGGCAATTGCTGGCTGTCGACGAACCCGTGACTGATGGCCTCTTTCGGATCGAATTCGCCGACCAGTTTGTAGACCACGACTTGTGCGTTCGACGAGTAGAGACCGTTGCCGCCCACGCGGTCGGCGATCACGGCGAATGCGTCGGGGACATTGGGGTCGGGCACATGCGCCCAGCCCCTCGGCATCGGCAACACGATGTTGAGCGCCTTGAAATCGCGGCTGACCTGAGGCTCCATCGCCACGCCCTTCTCCCTGAAGAAGTCGGCGAGCGTGCCCGCCGTGGCGGGGGTGATCGCAACCGGGGCCGGTACGCCGACCTGCGGTGTGGAGATGCCACCCGGCGCCGCGGCGGCAGGTTGTCCGGCGAGCTGCGGTGTGGCCAGGGCCACATTGGGTGCCGCCGGTGTGGCCAGGGCCGCATTGGGTGCCGTCGGGACGGTCAGCGCGGCGTTGGGTAATGCCGGCGTCAGGGCGGCGTTGGGTGTGGCCGCGGTCTGCGACACGACGGACGGACCGGGTTGTGGAGGTAGCGGCGCCGCGGGCTGGGCCGAGGCAGTGGCGCCGGCGAAGACGAAGACGCCGACGGTAGCCGCAGCCACACTGATAGCCGGAGTCCTCCAGCGTCGGGCGATTTCGTTCATCGACGTCGGTCCTTCCACTGTCGGGCTCGTCAGCCATTTGGTCAGGCGCCGACTGTATCCAGGGCGAAGTGACGGTCACCAGGTCTGGAATCGACCTGGAATCAAGCTCTGACCGACCGGTGACGCAACCGAGACCAACCTGTGGCCGGTCGGATGATGATCGGCGGGCTTATACCCTGTTCACGTGACTGACTCGCCCGACGCCGGCACCGATGCCCCCCAGCACCGCTACACCGCGGAGCTGGCCGGGCAGATCGAGCGTGCCTGGCAGCAGCGGTGGGCGGACAGCGGGACGTTCAACGTGCCCAACCCGGTGGGCTCGCTGGCGCCGCCCGACGGCGCGGCGGTACCCGCCGACAAGATGTTCGTGCAGGACATGTTCCCGTATCCATCGGGAGAGGGCCTGCACGTCGGGCATCCGCTCGGCTACATCGCCACGGACGTCTACGCGCGCTACTACCGGATGGTCGGGCGTAATGTCTTGCACGCGTTGGGCTTCGACGCCTTTGGGCTGCCTGCCGAGCAGTACGCGATCCAGACCGGAACGCATCCCCGCGCCCGCACCGAGGCCAACATCGTCAACTTCCGCCGCCAGCTGGGCAGACTGGGGCTGGGGCACGACGCCAGACGCAGCTTCTCGACCACCGATGTCGACTTCTACAAGTGGACACAGTGGATCTTCCTGCAGATCTACAACGCCTGGTTCGATCCGTCGAGCGATAAAGCCAGGCCGATCGCCGAGCTGATCGCCGAATTCGACTCGGGTGGCAGGGCACTCGACGACGGCCGGGCTTGGTCGGAATTGAGCGCCGACGAACGTGCTGATGTCGTCGACTCCTATCGACTGGTGTACCGGGCCGACTCGATGGTCAACTGGTGCCCGGGCCTGGGCACCGTGCTGGCCAACGAGGAGGTCACCTCCGACGGGCGCAGTGATCGGGGCAACTTCCCCGTGTTCCGGAAACGGTTGCGGCAGTGGATGATGCGCATCACCGCGTACTCCGATCGGCTGCTCGACGACCTCGACCTGCTGGATTGGCCGGAGAAGGTCAAGACCATGCAGCGCAACTGGATCGGCCGCTCCACCGGAGCGGCGGTGCACTTCGCCACTGATGCCGGTGACATCGAGGTGTTCACCACCAGACCCGACACGTTGTTCGGCGCGACGTACATGGTGCTGGCGCCCGAGCATGAGCTGGTCGACACGCTCGTCGCCGGGCAGTGGCCCAGCGACGTCGACGCGCGCTGGACCTTAGGTTCGCCTACGCCCGCGGCGGCGGTCGCTTTCTACCGCGCCACCGTCGCGGTGAAGTCCGATCTCGAACGCCAGGAGAACAAGGTCAAGACCGGCGTGTTCCTCGGCGCTTATGCGACGAATCCCGCTAACGGTCGACAGATTCCGGTGTTCATCGCCGACTATGTGCTGCTGGGTTACGGCACGGGGGCGATCATGGCGGTGCCCGGTCACGATCAGCGCGACTGGGAGTTCGCGAGCGAGTTTGGGCTGCCGATCACCGAAGTTATTGCCGGCGGCGATATTTCGCTGGGGGCCTACTCCGGCGATGGCGAGCTGGTCAACTCGGACTATCTGAACGGCTTGAGCGTTGCATCGGCGAAGGAGGCGATTACCAATCGCCTGGTCGCCGACGGTCGTGGCCAGGTTCGCGTCGAGTACAAGCTGCGTGACTGGTTGTTCGCGCGGCAGCGGTATTGGGGTGAGCCGTTCCCGATCGTGTATGACGCCGACGGCCGCGCGCATGCCTTGCCCGAATCGGCGCTACCGGTCGAGCTGCCCGACATTCCGGATTACGCACCGGTGCAATTCGATCCGGACGACGCCGACAGTGAGCCGTCGCCGCCACTCGGCAAGGCGACCGACTGGGTCAACGTCGAACTGGACCTCGGCGACGGGTTCAAGCCGTATACCCGCGACACCAACGTGATGCCGCAATGGGCGGCCAGCTCCTGGTACGAGTTGCGCTACACCGACCCGTACAACAAAGAAGAGTTGTGCGACAAGGAGAACGAGGCCTACTGGATGGGGCCGCGGCCGGCCGAGCACGGTCCGAACGACCCCGGTGGCGTCGACCTGTACGTCGGCGGCGTCGAGCACGCGGTGCTGCACCTGCTGTACTGCCGGTTCTGGCACAAGGTGCTCTTCGACCTCGGCCACGTCAGTTCTCGGGAGCCCTACCGCCGGCTGGTGAACCAGGGCTACATCCAGGCATTCGCGTACACGGACTCCCGAGGCTCCTACGTGCCGGCCGCCGAAGTCGTTGAGCGGCAAGGCAAGTTCTTCTGGGTCGGGCCCGACGGTGAGATCGAGGTGTTCCAGGAGTTCGGCAAGATCGGCAAGAGCCTGAAGAACTCGGTGTCGCCCGACGAGATCTGCGACGAATATGGCGCGGACACGCTGAGGGTCTACGAGATGTCCATGGGGCCGCTCGAAGCGTCGCGGCCGTGGGCGACCAAGGATGTGGTCGGCGCGTATCGCTTCCTGCAGCGGGTGTGGCGGTTGGTGGTCGACGAACAGACGGGCGCCGAACGGTCGGGCGCGCATGAGGCGTTGGACGACGACACCCTGCGCCTGCTGCACCGAACGATCGCCGGGGTGTCTGACGATTACACGAACCTGCGCAACAACACCGCCGCGGCCAAGCTGATCGAATACACCAACCACCTGACCAAGCAGGGCGTGACGTCGCGGGCGGCGTTGGAGCCGCTGGTGCTGATGGTCGCGCCGTTGGCGCCCCACCTGGCCGAGGAACTGTGGCAGCGGCTGGGCCACGACACCTCGCTGGCACACGGCCCGTTCCCGGTGGCCGACCCGCAGTACCTCGTCGAGGACACGGTCGAACTGCCGGTGCAGGTCAACGGCAAGGTCCGCGGGCGTATCACCGTGGCCGCCGACGCCAACGCGGACACCCTGGAAGCGGCCGCGCTGGCCGATGCGAAGGTGCAGGAGTTCCTCGGCGGGGCCACGCCCAAGAAGGTGATCGTGGTGGCGGGCCGGCTGGTCAACATCGTCGCGTAACTGCGGTTTGTGGAGCCGCACCGGCGCTCACCGCCGGTGCCGCTCCACAAATCACTATCGGGGGCGGACGATTACCTCGTGGATGTGGGCGTCGCGGGGCGCATTGACCGCGTCGGCTATGACCTTCGCCACCGTCTCCGGCGAAAGGAACCGCGACGGGTCGTACTCGCGGCCCTCGTAGGCGACCAGGCCCTCCTGCATCTCGGTGGCGATCCGGCCCGGGTGCACCGAAGTCACCCGCAGCGCGGGCTCGTCGTTGCGCAGTGAGTCCGCAAGACCGCGTAGTGCGAACTTGCTCGCGGCGTAGGACGCCAGGCCCGGCGACACGTTGATCCCCGATCCAGAGTTGACGAAGACGACATGGCCACCCGCAGCGCGCAGCGCGGGCAGCAGCGGCAACGTAAGTGCCACCGGGCCAACCACATTCACGCGCATCGTGTCTCGCCACTCGTCGACGGTCGACTCGGCGACGTTGGCCGGGTAGGCGACGCCGGCGTTGTGGACCAGGACATCCAGTTCGACGATCGGTTCGACGGCCACCGCTATCGCGTCGAGATCGTCGAAATCAACCGGCCAGGTGGTCGCACCGAACTCCTCGGCGACAGCATCGAGCTCTGCCGACGGCCGCCCCGCGAGGAACAGGGTGTGGGTCGGCGCGAGCGCGCGGGCGATGGCCGCACCAAGCCCCCGCGAGGCCCCGGTGATCATCGCCGTCGGCATGTCGCAACCCTACCGACCTGCAACTCGTGCCAAGCCGTCGCATGATTGAGGCGATGGCCCACGATTCCAGCTTCGCTCCGACGCAGCTTGCGGCGCGCGCCGCTTATCTGTTGCGCGGCAACGACCTGGGCACAATGACCACCGCCGCGCCGCTGCTGTACCCGCATATGTGGAGTTGGGACGCCGCTTTCGTGGCGATCGGGCTGGCGCCGCTGAGCGTCGAACGCGCCGTCGTGGAACTCGACACCCTGCTGTCGGCGCAATGGACCAACGGCATGATTCCGCACATCGTCTTCGCAAACGGCGTCGACGGCTACTTCCCCGGACCGGCGCGGTGGGCGACCTCAGCGCTCGCCGTCAACGCGCCGCGCACCAGACACACCTCGGGCATCACCCAGCCGCCGGTGCATGCGATCGCCGTGCAGCGCATCCTCGACCATGCGCGCAGCCGCGGACGGTCCACCCGAGCCGTCGCCGAGGCGTTCCTCGACCGCCGGTGGGACGACCTGGTCCGGTGGCACCGTTGGCTCGCCGAAGCCCGCGACCCGAGGACACGCGGCCGGGTCACGCTGTACCACGGTTGGGAGTCCGGCATGGACAACTCGCCGCGGTGGGACAGCGCGTACGCCAACGTGGTGCCCGGCCGCGTACCGGAATACCAGCGCGAGGACAACGCGATCGTCACCGACGCCAGCCAGCGACCGTCGGACATCGAGTACGACCGCTACCTGTGGCTGCTCGAAGAGATGAAGTCGGCACGCTACGACGACGAGCTGCTGCCCAAGGTGATGAGCTTCGCTGTCGAGGACGTGTTCGTGTCGGCGATTCTCGCCGTGGCGTGTGACGTGCTCGCCGAGATCGGCGAGGACTACAAGCGTCCGCACGCCGACGTGCGCGACCTGTACTCGTGGGCCGAGCGGTTCCGCAGGGGCGTCGTCGAGACTACCGACGAACGCTACGGTGCGGCAAGGGATTACGACTTGCGGACCGAGAAGTGGGTGGCCACCGAGACGGTCGCGCAGTTCGCACCGCTGCTGTGCGGCGGGCTGCCACACGACAAGGAGCGCGCCCTGCTGCGACTGCTGGAGGGCCCGCGATTCTGTGGACATCCGGATCTGAAGTTCGCGCTGATACCGACGACGTCCCCGGTGTCGCGTGACTTCCGCTCGCGGGAGTATTGGCGGGGCCCGGTGTGGCCGGTGACGACCTGGCTGTTCTCGTGGTGCTTCGCGCGCCGCGGCTGGGCGGAGCGGTCGCTGATGCTTCGGCGCGAAGGTCTGCGTCAGGTCAGCGACGGCACCTTCGCCGAGTACTACGAGCCGTTCACCGGCGAGCCGCTGGGCAGCATGCAGCAGTCATGGACCGCGGCGGCGGTGCTGGACTGGTTGGGCTGAGCGGTTATTCGGCGATCCGCTCGAGCGGGACAATCGCCCTGCTCAGCGTCTCTAGGTCCTCGGGGCTGAGCTTTTCGAGCAGCTTGGCCAAGAACGCCCGCCGATTGGCCAACGCTTCTTGGTGCTGGGCCAGGCCGTCGGGGGTGATGTCGACCAGCACCGCCCGCAGGTCCGAGGGATCGCGGGACCGCTTGACCAGCCCGAGTTTCTCCAGCCGGCGGATCGCCACGGTGGTCGTCGGCGTGCGCACGCGTTCATGCGCGGCCAGCTCGGTCATCCGGATCGGACCCTGCTCGAGCAGTGTCAGCAGAATCGACAACTGAGCGAGCGTCAGATCAGCAGTGGCGGCGTCCCGGTTCGGGTCGCTGCGGCGGAGCACGGAGAACACCCGGGAGAGGACCCGCTGCAGCTCTCCGGCCAGCTCAGCGACCTGTGGTTCGGTCTCCACCATAATTTCGGCAGTCTAACCTGTCTGAGCCTGCCAAGTTGTGTGACGGCTGCGTAACTTCAGAGTACTTGCGAAAGGAAACGCTTCAGGCGGTCCGTCTCGGCGGCTTCGAAGATCTGCTCGGGAGAACCCGACTCGACGACCTTGCCGTGGTCCATGAACACCACGGCGTCCGCTGCCGACCGGGCGAAGCCCATTTCGTGAGTGACGACAACCATCGTCATGCCGTCGGCGCCGAGATCGGCGATGAGCGCCAGGATGCCTTTCACCAGTTCGGGATCGAGTGCCGAGGTGGCTTCGTCGAAGAACATCACCTCCGGTGCCATCGCCAGCGTACCCACAAGCAGCGGGGCGATCTGGATCGTCAGGCGCAGCGGATGACCCGATTCGCGAATGTGGCTGGGTTGTCGGTGGTGGCTGTTATCAAGGAAGTCGCTTCCGGGGTGAACGACACCCGTCCGAAGCGGACGGCGTTGTTGAAGGAGGACTCGTGGGGCACGTTGGTGGTCGAGCACAAGGATCGACTGTCGCGGGTTGGGTTCGGCTGGTTCGATGTTCTGCTCGGGTTGCGGGGCCGGCGGATCGTGGTTGCCGACGCCGCGACCGAGGAGAACGCCGATCTGCTCGAGGACTTCGTGTCGATCGTCTACAGCTTGGCTGCTGGCCTGTACGGGCTGCGGTCGGCGCGGCGCAGGACCGATGACGTGATCGTCGCTCTCGGGTTGGACCGTGCTGGCGGGGCACGGTGGGGAACGGGTTGAGGCGGCGATGATCACCGCGCACCGTCACGCCACGTTGGCCAACTGCGGCCAAGGCGCAGGCGTTGGCCGCATTGTTCCCCGCGTTTCGTGAGGCGTTGGGCGGGTTGGGGTCGTTGACGCGGCGCGAGGTGCTCAACGGCGAGCCTGTGTCGGAGTGGCGGGTCATGCCGAAAGACACGCTGCCGTTCCCCCATCGCCTCTCGGCGCGGCAGATGAAGTCGGTCCAGAACATGACGCACGCCGCGGTGCGTGGCTGGCAGGAATCCTTGGTGGGTCGTGTACGGGAGTTGATCACCGGCTCGACTCTGCCCGAGCACCGCAAGACCGTGCTGTATCGGATCAACGCCCGTAAGGGCTGGTGGTCGAAAGAACTCGGCTTGCCGTGGACCGTCGACGCTGCCACCGGCGAGCTGATCCCCTGTTCGGACAAACACGCCGAAGCCGATCCCGCCGCCGTGTGGCTACCGGTTGATGCCGGCGACCTCGCGATGGCCAGACGTCTTGCGAAACAAGGCCAAAAGCGGCATCGCTACCCCGACCTGCGCCGGGTGAACACCCTGGTGCTGGACTCCATCGTCGCCAAACCCGAGAAGGCGCACACAGCGACCCACCACGGCACCCTCGGTTGGTGGGTGAAGATCGCGACCCTCACCAAAGGCAAGCCGATCCAGGTGCCCCTGACCCGTAATCCCTACTTCGACCAGAACATGCGCGCTGCTGTCGCGGCCGGCGGCGGGGTCTGCGGAGCCGTCCAACTGCACCTCACCCGAGACGGCCACGGTCAACCCAGCGCGGTCGAACTCTCACTGCTGCTCGACACCCCCGACGCGAAGCTGCGCACCGAGGGCCAGTGGCTCGGCATCGACTTCGGCTTCGGCGCAGCCCTGTTCGCCACGAACGAAGGACAACTACTCGGGCGGGCCATGCTGGGGCGGCTGCGCGACCTCGACGCTGTGCTCACCACTCACACCGCCGATCTTCAGAAGCGCGGCATCGGGTTGAAGAGCGATCCCTACTACCGGGCCGTGCAGAACCGCATCACCGGCTACGTCACCAACGAGATCGGACGACTGCTCAACCGGATCGCGGTACGCGACGGCGACCACGCGGTCATGGGTCTCGTTGTCGAGAAGCTCGACTTCCGAGGAGGTGGCCTGTCTCGACGCATGAACCGGATCGCCACCCGCACCGGCCGCAACGTTCTTCAAACCCGCCTTAAAGCACTTACCGCCAAACACGGCATTGCCATCACCGAGGTGCCCAGCCCGTGGACAAGCTGCGAATGCTGCGGCTGCGGCTACACGGCGAAGACCAACCGCAAAGGCCCACGCTTCCGCTGCGGCTTTTGCGGACGAAAGCTTCACGCGGACGTGAACGCGGCCCGTGTGGTCTTGTCGAGACGTTCTCGGCGAACCCCGGATCACACCGGCCCACACTCGCGGAAGAACACCCTCCAACTACTCGACAGCCAACACCGGAAACGGTGGAGATTGCCGGCAGCAGGAGCGGTCCCAGGCATTGCAGGTGCCCTGGGGCAACCCGCTTAAGCGGATTGCGAAGCGATGCAATGAACTTCCATGAAATCGCTAACTGTTGTAGTCCGGGAACAGCGCCTGCAAGGTATCCACCCCGCCCGCGGACACATCGCGTTGCGCTCAATCAGAACCCATCGGTCGGGGCGCCGGGAGGTCTGAGCACGCCACGACGCATCAACTCGGCGAGCAGGATGCGGGACATCATCGCGGCCCGCTCGACGCACACGGCGCGGGCGGCGTCGGGGTCGCCGCGGCGGATGGCAGCCAGCTCAGCCTCGTAGTGGTACAGCATCTCTTCGTAGCTGTGGAGGTAGTTGGCCCAGAAGTCACGCGGAACGAACGCGTGTGAGGCGCGGATCAATGCCAGCAGTCGCGGGCCGCAGTACTCCTCGTTGATCGCGGCGCGGAATTGCCAGCCGGCATCTTGAAATGGGCGCGCTTCTCGGTTGCTGCGCATGATGACGATCAGCGACTCGAGGCGGTCGAGGGCCTTTGCCTCCGGATCTGCGGCAGCGCGCGCCGAGGCGATACCGCTGAGGATCCCGTAGATCTCGTGGTGTTCGCGGACGACCGATTCGTCGAACCGTTCCACGTATGCGCCCCGGTGGTACTGGGTCGACAGAATGCCGTCGTGCTCGAGTTGCACGACAGCCTCTTGAATCGGCACCCGCGAGACCCCGAGCTCATGCGCGATCTC
Source organism: uncultured Actinomycetota bacterium (assembly GCA_963721195.1). GTDB lineage: Bacteria > Actinomycetota > Actinomycetes > Mycobacteriales > Mycobacteriaceae > Mycobacterium. Next base: position 225,118 of record CAVRIH010000020.1, read on the forward strand.
GTTGCGGTCCAACCGATCTCCCGACCGCAGCTTCCCGGTCAGGATCAGGCTGACGACGTGGGCGACGACGAGGTCCTTCTCTTTGACCCCATACTTTTTGGGCATGGCAGAAACAGCGTCTCACGGCAAGCGCCCGCCTCGGAGCCGTTACGCAGCTTCAGTGATCAGCCGGCGCGACGGTCGCGCCAGCGGCACAACGCCTCGGCCTGCGTCAGGTCGTAGTCGGGTCCGTTGACGCCGACGGTCAACAGGGTGACCCCGAGCCCGGCCAACGCGTCGGCCTCCTTGAGCAGCGCCTCCTCGTCGCCCCCGGAGGCACCCGCTGACCTCTCGATATCAGCGGGGTCGCGGCCGACCTCGGCGCAATGGCTGTCGAGGACTTCGGCCTTCCGCGGATATTCGGTGCTGTCGGCGAAGCTGTGCCAGATGTCGCCGTATTGGGCGACCAGGCGCAGCGTCTTGCGCTCACCGCCGCCGCCGATCAGGACCGGGATATCCCGCGTCGGCGCCGGATTGAGCTTGGCCAGTCGTGATGTGATCCGCGGCAGCGAGTCGGCGAGGTCGTCGAGGCGGCTGCCCACCGTGCCGAACTCGTAGCCGTATTCGTCATAGTCCTTCTGCTTCCAGCCCGACCCGATACCCAGGATCAGCCGGCCGTCGCTGATGTTGTCGACGGTGCGGGCCATATCCGCCAGCAGTTCGGGGTTTCGGTACGAGTTGCACGTGACCAACGCACCGATCTGCAGGCGCGTGGTCTGCTCGGCCCAGGCGCCGAGCATCGTCCAGCATTCGTAGTGCGCACCGTCGGGGTCACCGTAAAGCGGGAAGAAGTGATCCCAGTTGAACGCGACGTCGACACCGATGTCTTCGGCTCGCCGCACCGCGTCGCGGATGTGGCTGTATTGCGGTGAGTGTTGGGGTTGCAGTTGTACGCCGATGCGAATTGGGAAGCTCACCCTTCAACCGTACGTTCGCTCAGACGCCGATATTCCCGTCGGCTCTCCACACCGCGACCACCGACGGCCGCGCCGTGCCGTTGCCGCCCTCGGGCCAGCGCGACAGCGGGTTGTCGATGCTGTTGTCGTCGTGTTCGCCCGGATGCTGCACGCATACCGTCACCAGATCGTCGGTGACGATTGGTCCACACGTCTCCGCGCCGAGCGGCACGGTGAGGAACTGCTTGGTCTCGCCGCGGTTGGGGCCCTCCAACGCGACGGCGAACAGGCCGTCGTTGGAATCCAGGGCGTTGCCGTCGGTCGAGATCCACAGGTTGCCGTGACTGTCGAACGCGAGGTTGTCCGGGCAGGAGATCGGGCTGACCTTGGTCTTGTCGAATCCGCCGAAGTAGGTGTCGGCCGCGGCGGGGTCACCGCACACGAGCAGGAGGTCCCAGGTGAAATCGGTCCCGGCGTGGTTGTCGGTGATCTCGAGGACCTGCCCGCTCTTGTTGTCGTTGCGCGGGTTGGCCGCATCGGGCGCTGCTTCCCCCGGTGCGCCGCGCTCGTCGTTGTTGGTCAGCGCGACGTAGACCTTGCCGGTCTTGGGGTTGGCCTCGAAGTCCTCGGGCCGGTCCATCTTGGTGGCGCCGGCCTTGTCTGCCGCTAGCCGGGTGAACACCGCGGCCTCCTGTGCGGTGACCCCGTCGACCAGCGACTCGGCCTGCCCATTCGGGCCGGATCGCAGCAGCGGGATCCACGTTCCGGTGCCGGCGAACGAGCCCTTCGACGGCAGCTTGCCGGAGCCGTCGATCTGGTTGGCGGGGATGTCGCTGGACAGCTTGGCGACATACAGCGTGCCCTCGTCGAGCAGGGTCATGTTGTGAGCGATGGCCGGCGGGGTCCTGGCCCGGCTGCATCTTCTTGCTGGAGATGAACTTGTACATGTAGTCGAACCGCTCGTCGTCGCCGGTGTAGGCGACCACGGTGCCGTCGTCGGTGATGTAGATGTTGGCGCCCTCGTGCTTGAGCCGGCCCATCGCGGTGTGCTTGACCGGCGTCGAGTTCGGATCCCACGGGTTGAGCTCGACGACGTAGCCGAACCGGTTCGGCCTCGTTGGGAGACTTCGGCAAGTCGAAGCGCGGATCGAAAGTCTCCCAAAGCAAGTTCGGACGGTTCCAGCGCGACGCCGTAGCGGTCGAGGCGGTCGGCGTCCACCGGGTTTGGCGGCGGCGCACCCTCGGCGGCGCCGAAGTAGCTGTGGAAGTTCTCCTCACCGGAAAGCACTGTGCCCCACGGGGTCACGCCGCCGGCGCAGTTGGCGAATGGTGCCCGCGACGGTGCGGCCGGTCGGGATCGGCGGCGGTCTTGACGAAGTCGGTACCGGCGGCGGGGCCGGTCAGCGTCATCGGGGTGTCGGCGGTGATGCGGCGGTTGTAGCGACCCATCACGGGCTTGAGGCCCTGCGGTGTGCGCTCGACCTCGACGACGCCCATGCCGATCGCGGCGATCTCGACGTCGAACTGCTCGCGGGTCGGGGCGTCGGCGTTGTAGCCGGGGAACATGAACTGCGGGTGACGTACTCGAAGTTGGTCACCAGCAGGAAGCGGTTCTGCTGTCCAGCGACGGGCAAGCAGCCCGGCGAAGTCGTTGTTGAAGCCGAACTGACCGCGCTGAGCGGCGCCGCTCTGCTTGGCGACGTCGAACTTCGGCGCGTCGGGCAGTACCGGGTCGCCCCAGCTGATCACGACCGCTTGCTCGTAACCGTCGGCGACGACGACGACGTCCTCGCTGTTGGGCGCGACCGAGCTGAACTTCATGCCGGGCGGTGTCTCGGCGGGCGCCGCCGACGACGTCGGAGTGGCCTGCCCTTCTGGGGCTTCTCGTCGGTTCCGCACGCGGCCAACGCCGAGCCGGCGCCGACGGCCAGCACCGCGATCCCGCCTGCCTGCAGCATCGAGCGCCGGGACATCGCCTTGACGACGTCGCCGAAGTACTCGTTGTCGCTGGTGTTGCGGACAGGCTTGGAGCACGCGTCACCGCACTTGTAGACGCAGGTCACGTGTTGCCGCTTGGATTTTCCGTTGTGGGTGACGAGGAGATTGAGAGGCACGAGCGCCATGGGCGGTTCCTTCTGTCGGGCTGCCGGCCGGGGCTGGCGGCCAGACGCGCGAAAACCTACGACAGCAGGTGTAGCACTCGGCAAGCAGAAAGTGAACGGAAAACCAACGCCGCGAATGCGTGCCTTGGCGCTAACCGGTTGATCGCACGCATCGCTGAGCGTGATCGACCCGTTAGCGTGCCCCGCCGCAGGCTAGTCCGCCAGCACTCCGCGCAAGATCTCGACGAGCCTGCGCGGCTGGTCGCTCTGCACGGAGTGTCCGGAGTTCTCGACGATATGCACAGTCTGGAAACCGGGTGCGATGCGGGCGAATTCGGCGGCGTCGTCGTCATTGACGAAAAACGAGTTCGCGCCACGCACCAATGTCGTTGGCACGGTGAGGTTGGGAACGTCGTCCCACAGGTTGTCGAAGCCCTCGCCCTTGCGTATCGAGTCGTAGCGCCACGTCCAGGTACCGTCGTCGAGCCGCTTGGCATTGTGGAAAACGCCACGCCGCAACGACTCCCGGTCACGATGCGGTGCGGCGGCGACGGTGACCTCGAGCATGGCGTCGAACGTCGGGAACGTACGTTCGCCCTGAACCAGCGCGACGGTGCCCTTTTGCTCGTCGGTCATCTCGGTGTGCCGTTCGGGTGCCGACGGCGTCACGTCGACGAGGACCAGCTTGCGGACGAGTTCGGGTGCCGTCACCGCCAACCGCAGGGCCGTCAGCCCGCCCAGTGACATCCCGACGACCAGGTCGGCGTCTGGCGCGAACGCGCGCACGACAGGCTCGACCGCGGTGGCGTTGAGCTTGGGGCCGTAGTCGCCATCCTCGCGCCATGCTGAGCGGCCGTGCCCGGGCAGGTCGATTGACAGGGCGGGCTCACCGAGGCCGACGATCACGGTGTCCCAGGTGTGCGCGTTCTGCCCGCCGCCGTGCAGGAACACCACCCGCGGCGCGGCATCGCCGAACTTCAGCGCGCTGACTGCGGCGGAGTTGATGCGCTCGACGGTCGGTAGCGGGCCCGTCGCACCGGCCTGTTTGGCGTTCTCCTGTAGGAAGGTGAACTCGGAGAGCGAGGCCAGCTCGTCATCAGCGCTGATGTCGGTCATTAGGTGACCCTACAAAACGCAGAGTGTGCGGTCAGATCGGGACTTCCCCGCCGAAGTGGAGAAATCCGCGACCTGACCGCACACCAGGGCCGGCGGTATTACGCCTTCGGCCCGTGATCGCTGTAGTGCCGAGCCGACGTCACCGGCGGCGGCACCTGCCGCGGCTGGCGGCCAGGCTCGTCGGCAGCCCACTTGTAGTCAGTCGCCCGCGTCTGGTCGGCAGTCACCTGTTCGGCTGGTGCGCCTTCCCTGTTGGAGCGCTGCTCCCTGATGTTGCGACCTTCGCGCTCGGCCCTCGTCAGGTAGTCCTCCCAGCGGTTCTGCATCGGCTTGATCAAGCCACCGCCGACGCCGACCACCAGGATGCCGGCGATGGTGCCCAACACCGCGATCAGCACCGGCAGGGTTACGGTCAACGCGATGCCCACCTGATTGAGCGCGGCGATGATGCCCAGTCCGAGGATGAAGACACTGGCGATCGTGCCGAGCAGCCGGCCGTACGAGAACCCGCTGAGTGCGTTCGACACGATGTCGCGTACCGCGGCGGCGATCGCGGCGGCCACCACGACGATGACCAGCGCGACGAACAGCCGAGGCAGGAACGCGACGACGCCGGAGATCAGTGCACTGACTGGATTGGGACCAAAGACGCCGAAGGCGAATTGAAGAACGACTAGCAGCAAGGCGAAGTACACGATCTTGCTGACGATCGTGGAGGCGTCGTAGTTGCTTCGTTCCAATGCCTGCCGGACGCCACCGCGTTCCACCGCGCGGTCGAAACCGACGCGTTCGAGAATCTTGTCGACTGCCTTGGCGATCAGCTTCGCGATGATCCAGCCGACAATCAGGATGATGAGGAAGAGGACCAGCTTCGGCGCGATGGCGAGCACCCTCCCCCACATCTCGTCAAGTTGTTCTCGCATGGCGTGCTCCTTCGATCGAGGCTCGAGCATTTATTGACACAGGCGTCATACCCGGCCGCGAACTGCGTAAACCTCGCCGTCCCTGGAAAGGACGCAATCCGCTGAAACGAAGACGGGGACCCCTCGCGGGGTCCCCGTATCGTCGCGAACTGCCAGGATCAGCCGTCGATGAAATCCTCGAGCTGCGCGCGCGCGATATCGTCGGGCAGCTGCTTCGGGGGGCTCTTCATCAGGTACGCCGACGCCGCCTCAACGGGGCCGCCGATGCCGCGATCCTTGGCGATCTTCGCGGCACGCACGGCGTCGATGATGACGCCGGCCGAGTTCGGCGAGTCCCATACCTCGAGCTTGTATTCCAGATTCAGCGGCACGTCACCGAAGGCACGGCCCTCCAGGCGCACGTAGGCCCACTTGCGGTCGTCGAGCCAGCCGACGTGATCCGAGGGCCCGATGTGCACGTCCTTGGTGTTGAACTCACGCTGCAGGTTTGAGGTGACTGCCTGGGTCTTGGAGATCTTCTTGGACTCCAGCCGCGAGCGCTCCAGCATGTTGAGGAAGTCCATGTTGCCGCCAACGTTGAGCTGCATGGTGCGGTCGAGTTGCACGCCGCGGTCCTCGAACAGCTTGGCCATCACGCGGTGGGTGATCGTCGCGCCGACCTGGCTCTTGATGTCGTCGCCGACGATCGGCACACCGGCGTCGGAGAACTTCTTCGCCCACACCGGGTCGGAGGCGATGAAGACGGGCAGCGCGTTGACGAACGCCACACCGGCGTCGATGCAGCACTGGGCGTAGAACTTGTCAGCCTCTTCCGAGCCCACCGGAAGGTAGGACACCAGCACGTCGACCGCATTGTCCTTGAGCACCTTGACGACGTCGGCCGGCTCAGTGTCGGACAGCTCGATGGTGTCGGCGTAGTACTTGCCGATGCCGTCGAGCGTCGGGCCCCGCTGCACGGTGACGTTGGTCGGCGGCACATCGGCGATCTTGATGGTGTTGTTCTCCGACGCGAAGATGGCTTCGGAGAGGTCGAAGCCGACCTTCTTGGCGTCGACGTCGAACGCGGCGACGAAGTTCACGTCACGCACGTGATACGGGCCGAGCCGCACATGCATCAGGCCGGGGACGGTGACGTTCTCGTCGGCGTCTTTGTAGTACTGCACACCCTGCACCAGCGATGACGCGCAGTTCCCCACGCCGACGATTGCGACGCGCACGTCCCTGTTTCCAGTCATGACGACTCTCCCTCTCCTACTAACCCGGTAGTACTTACGGCTGCTCAGCCCGTTGCTGCGCGGTTCGTTCCGCCGCAATCAGTTCGTTGAGCCATTTCACTTCGCGCTCGCTGGACTCCAACCCGAGCTGATGCAGCTGTCGGGTGTAGCGGTCGATCGAGCTGCTGGCCCGCGCAACGGCTTCACGCAAACCCTCGCGGCGTTCCTCCACCTGACGACGGCGCCCCTCAAGAATCCGCATCCTCGCTTCAGCGGGAGTGCGGTTGAAGAAGGCGAGGTGAACGCCGAATCCGTCGTCGGAAAAATTCTGTGGTCCGGTGTCGGCGACCAGTTCGCTGAAGCGCTTGATACCCGCTTCGCTCAGCCGGTAGACGCGCCGCGCACGACGCATCTTCGGGATGCCCTCCGGCGCGGCGTCCTCGACGATCAGCCCGTCGGCCTGCATGCGCCGCAGCGCCGGGTACAGCGAGCCGTAGGAGAACGCGCGGAAGGCGCCAAGCAGACCCGTCAGACGTTTGCGCAGCTCGTAGCCATGCATCGGTGATTCGAGCAGAAGGCCCAGGATGGCGAGCTCCAACAATCGAATCACCTCCCCGAAAGAATTTGCTTGCCGTTGCGACGGTTCAACACCTCTGGCAATAGTATCGCGCCGATATATTCGGCGCCAACAAAGGGTTACCCCGACGCAAACGCCGTCGCACCCTTACTGGGTGTTGGGATGAACTTCTTTCGGGGTGCCATCAGGCGCGACGACCATCCAGCCGCCGCCGAAATCACCGCTGACATGCATGGTGATGTTGACCGCGTCGGGCGTTGCCGGATCCTCGGACGGCGTGACTTCCAGCCAGGTGTACTTGACGTCGGCCCGCGGCACGTTAAGCGTTTCGGGCGCACCTCGCAGCACCCCGATGATGGCGTCGAAATCGAACTTGGCGAGGTCGACCAGCCGGTCGCCCTCGGTCAACGAGTCGGGAGACGAGTCGGGGTCGCCCCACCCGCCGCGGTAGTCGTACTGGATTTTTCGCCGATTGTCATTCGGATCGGCGCGGTGCAGCGTGGCCCAGTCCTCGCGGATCTCCAACTCGTAGCCGACGGTGTCGCCGAACTTCTTGCGCATCTGCTCGAAGAGGCCGTTGAAGCCGCCGAGGGATAGCAGCTCCCGAGGCGCGGTCAGCACCCTCGCGGGAATGTTGTCGGACTTGGCGCCTGGATCGGTGGTGAAGCTCAGCGGCGATGTGGTGTTGCCGTACAAACCCCAGCCGATCCCGATGCCGAGCACGACGAGCACGCCGGCCACTGCCAGGCGCAGGCCGAGGCCGCCGCCACCGCCGCCGGAGAACTTGCGAGGTTCCTTGAGGTTGGGCATCTGCACCGGGGCATTCGCGGTCTGCAGGTCATCGACGAGCGATTGCAGATCGCCGAGGGTGGTGGCCGTTGTAGCCGCTTTGACCCGCTCCCCGTGCTCGGTCATCGACAGCTGACCCTCGCTGAGCGCGCTGTCGAGAACCTTGCACGTGTTGTCGCGGTCGCTGTCTTTCGCGCGCGTTCCCGCGCTCTGCCTGGTCACCACGTCGATGATGGTAAAGGTCAGCCGGGGTATTCGACGCGCTTGGTATTGCCGGCGCTGTCCAGGTAGATGTATCCGTCACCGCCGGAGCTGTCAGAGACCTTGACCAACAACTCCAGCGCGCCGGGCCCCGTCGGATCCTGGGTGTGGTCGATGTCGACGACGACCTCCGAAACGTCGGCGGGTTTGATGCCCACTATCTCGGCCGCGCCCCGCAGCACCCCGACTACCGCCTTCACGTCGAAGGCGCCGAGGTCCGCGGGCAGGTCCTTGTCGTCCCTTGGCGTGGGGGTGGGATCGCCCCAGCCGCCGCGGAAGTGATAGAGCAGCTTTGACTGATCGTCGTTGGGATCGAGGCGGTACAGCATGGCCTCGTCGGCGAAGATCGCAAGTTCGATGCCGATGGTGTCGCCGAACCGCTGTCGGATCGAATCGAGCACGGCGGTCATCCCGCCCAACGTGTGCAGTTGCTTCGGCACAGTCACGACGGACGGCGGCACTCCGTCGGGTGCGGCGCCGGGATCGGTCGGTCTCGCCGGCGCGGCGGCGGACTCGGAGGCGGGACCCGGCGCGGCCACGTCGGGCGCGGACTCGGGGTCCAGGGCGGCGACGTCAGGTGTGGAAGGAGCTGAATCGGGTCCACCGACGACGGCCACGACGACGGCGATGATCACGGCGAGTAGGCCGGTGATCCCCGCAGCCACGAGCAGCCGGCCCCTGCCGCTCAACCGTGGTGCGCGCGGCGCGAGGTGAGTCGACGAATCCGTCGGCTGAAGGTCGGTGACGAGACCCTGAAGTTCGCCGAGAGTCGCCGCCTTGGTGGCGACGGCTACCCGCGTCCGATGCTCCTCGAACGAGAGCTGTCCTTCGGCCAGCGCGCCGTCGAGTATCTGGCAAGTGTTGTTGCGGTCCGTGTCACGCGCTCGCATATGTGGTTTACGCCGTCCGGCCACGTCGATGATCCTAAGGCTCAGAAGGGTTTATCGACTCGCTTGACGTTGCCGGCGCCGTCGAGCTCGATCAGTCCGAAACCGAAGCTCGTGGAGACGGTGACCCGCACGGTCACTGCGTCCGGCGCAGTCGGGTCGTCGGCGGGTCCTACCGTGAATTGGGTCCTGATCACGTTGATGGGCTCGACGCCCATCGTCTCCGGGACGCCACGGACGACTCCGATCACCGCCGCGACGTCGAAAGCGCTCAGGTCGACGGTCGAGCCGTCAGAGTTGGGCGATCTGGAGGGACCCTGCCAGGTGCCGGCCTCGTATCTATACAGAGCCTCGAATCGATCGTCGTCGGCGTCCATGCGGGTGAAGAGCGCGTAGTCGGTGTAGATAGCGAGTTCGTATCCCCTGGTGTCGCCGAACTTGTCGCGTATCTGCTCGAACAGGCCGTTCACCCCGCCGAGCGAATGCAGCATGCGAGGTGCGGTCGGCGCGTCTGCAGTCGGCACGGCGTCTGCAGTCGGCGCGGTGTCTGCAGTCGGTGCGGCGTCTGCAGTCTGCGGGCGGTCCGACTCGGTCGGCGCCGAAGTCGCCGTCTGAGCATTGTCTACCGGTGCGTCGCGGGTGAGCACGACCCAGCCGAGGATGCCGAGCCCCACCGTCCCGGCGGTGACGGCAGCCGCGATTGCCCAACGCGCGTAGCTGCGCCGCGGAGCCTCCGGCAGCTGGAGATCGGTGACCAAACCCTCCAAGTCCCCGAGGGTCGGCGCCTGCATCGCGACGGACACTCGGCGGTGATGTTCGTCCATCGGCAGCTGGCCGTCGGCGAGAGCGGTGTCGAGGATCAGGCAGGTGCTGACGCGGTCGGAGTCCTTCGCCCGCGTTCCCGATGCCCGGCGCCGCCCCATGTCGATGATCGTAGGAGCTGGGATGCCAGCCATGCAGGTCAACAGTGGATCCACCGCACCGCCGAAGATGCCTCGGCGCCGTCGCGCCTCCGCTGTCGCGCGGCCGACGTACTCTGGTCTGCGTGCGATTGCAGCGACAGGTGGTGGACTACGCGCTTCGGCGGCGGTCCCTGCTGGCGGAGGTCTACTCGGGACGCACCGGCGTCTCGGAGGTCTGCGACGCCAACCCCTATCTGCTGCGAGCCGCGAAGTTCCACGGGAAGCCCAGTTCGGTGACGTGTCCGATCTGCCGCAAGGAGCAACTCACTCTGGTGTCGTGGGTGTTCGGCGACCATTTGGGCGCCGTTTCCGGATCGGCGCGCACCGCCGAGGAGTTGGTCCTGCTGGCAACCCGCTTTGACGAGTTCTCCGTACATGTGGTGGAGGTATGCCGCACCTGCAGCTGGAATCATTTGGTCAAGTCGTACGTGCTCGGCGCCATCCCGCCCCCGAAGGGATCGCGCACACCGAGGCGGACCCAGACGGCGCGCAGTCGTGTGCGCACGGCCAGTGAATAGCGAAGGGCGCCACGACCGGTCAGCCAACGACGCCCGTCCAGGGCAGACGGCTGACGGTGTGAGCGGCCCTGGACCAAAGCCCTCCGACGACGCCGGACGGCACCGCCAGCGCGCGGGTACCCCCGCTGTGCCCCGTACGCGAAGCCATCCCCCCGACGACAGGCGCACGGCCATCCTGCCGCCCATGCGTGACGGCGCGCCGCCTCAGTGGCGCGATCCCATCGATGTGGTGAAGGCCGCACTCGACGGCACCCCTGCGCCCAAGCAGTCGCCACCGCCTCCCGCGCCACCGCGCCGTCCACCCGGCGGTGGAGGACCACCGGGGGGCCCGTCGGGCAGGCCGCCGGCGCAGGGTCCGCAGATCAACTGGAAGTGGGTGCGGCGCGGGCTCGTAGCCGCGGTGGCCGCGATGATCGTGCTGCCGATCATCACCTTCGCGATGGCGTACATGATCGTCGACGTGCCCAATCCGGGCGACATCCGCACGAACCAGGTGTCGACGATCCTGGCCAGCGACGGCAGTGAGTTGGCGAAAATCGTTCCGCCGGAAGGCAACCGCGTCGACGTCAACATCGACCAGATACCGGTGCAAGTGCGCAATGCGGTGATGGCCGCAGAGGACCGCGACTTCTACAGCAACCCCGGATTTTCGTTCACCGGCTTCATCAGGGCCATGAAGAACAATCTGTTCGGCGGCGACCTGCAGGGCGGTTCCACGATCACCCAGCAGTACGTGAAGAACGCTCTGGTGGGCTCCGAGCGCTCGGGTGTCGGCGGACTGATCCGCAAGGCCAAGGAGGTGGTCATCTCAACGAAGATGTCCAGCGAGTGGTCCAAAGATCAGGTCCTGCAGTCGTATTTGAACATCATCTACTTCGGTCGCGGCTCCTATGGCATCGCGGCAGCGTCGAAGGCGTACTTCGACAAACCCGTCGAACAGCTCAACGTCGCCGAGGGAGCCCTGCTGGCCGCACTCATCCAGCAGCCGTCGGGCCTGGATCCCGCGGTCAACCCCGAGGGGGCGGTGGAGCGCTGGAACTGGGTGCTCGACGGCATGGTGACGATCGGGGCGCTGTCACCGACCGACCGTGCGGCGCAGGTGTTTCCGCCGACGGTGCCGCCCGACCAGGCCCGCGCGGCCAACCAGACCACCGGCCCCAATGGGCTCATCGAACACCAGGTGCAGAAGGAACTGCTCGAGCTCTTCGACATCAACGAGCAGACCCTGAACACCGAGGGCCTGCAGATCACCACGACGATCAACCCCAAGGCGCAGCAGGCCGCCGAGGAGGCCGCGGCCGAGTACCTCGAGGGCGAGGACGCCGACATGCGCACCGCGATCGTGTCGATCAACCCGAAGAATGGCGGCGTCGAGGCGTATTACGGCGGAACCGACGCCAACGGCTTCGACTTCGCCCAGGCCGGCTTGCCGACTGGCTCGTCGTTCAAGGTGTTCGCTTTGGTGGCTGCGCTACAGCAGGGCATGGGTCTGGGTACACAGGTGGACAGTTCCCCGGTGTCGATGAACGGCATCACGATCAACAACGTCGAGGGCGGTGGCTGCGGCACCTGCAACATCGCCGAAGCGCTGAAGCGCTCGCTCAACACCAGCTACTACCGGCTGATGCTCAAGCTGGAGAACGGCCCTGCCGACGTCGCGAAGGCCGCGCACGAGGCGGGCATCGCCGAGAGCTTCCCCGGCGTGGAACACACGCTGTCCGAGGACGGCCAGGGCGGACCGCCCAACAACGGAGTTGTGTTGGGCCAGTACCAGAGTCGCGTCATCGACATGGCGTCGGCGTACGCGACGATCGCCGCGTCCGGGGTCTACCACAAGCCGCACTTCGTACAGAAGGTCGTCAACTCTCGGGGCGAGGTGTTGTTCGACGCGGCGCAACAGGACAACCAGGGCGAGCAGCGTATCGACAAAAAGGTCGCCGACAACGTCATCTCCGCGATGCAGCCGATCGCCGCGTACTCCAACGGGCATGCGCTGGCGGGCGGCCGTCCATCGGGGGCCAAGACCGGAACGAACCAGCTCGGCGACACCGGCGCCAACCGTGACGCGTGGATGGTCGGCTTCACGCCGTCGTTGTCGACGGCGGTCTGGGTCGGCACCACCGAAGGCACCAAACCACTGGAGAACAGTTACGGCTCACCGGTATACGGGTCGGGCCTGCCGTCGGACATCTGGAAGACGACGATGGACGGCGCGCTGGAAGATACGGAAATCGAGACATTCCCCAAGCCTGAGGAGATCGGTGGCTACGCCGGTGTGCCGCAGGCGCCGGCGCCGCGATCCGAGTCGACCCCGCCACCGGGCGCGCCATCCCTGCCGCCGACAACGGTGATCCAGCCGACGATCGAGTTGGCGCCCGGTGTCACGATCCCGTGGGGTCCGCCGACGACTGTGCCCGCCGGCCCGCCCGTGCCCGCCGGCCCGCCCGTGCCCGCCGCACCTGGTCCAGCTGCGCCCCCGCCTCCGGGGGTGCCGGGAGCCCCGCCTCCGCCTCCGTGACCGAGGTTCTAGATAGGGACGACGACGGCGAGCCGGCTCGAATTGATGCGCCGGTAAGCCTGGCTTACGCCGAATCGCCGGCTCGGCCGGCAGAAGACCGGCGGAGCCTCGACGACCGAGACCTGCCAAGCCGCACCGACACGATCGGCGCTGCGCTGTCAGGCGTGATTGGTGGGCCGGTCGGCAAGCACGCGCTGATCGGCCGACAACGGTTCCTCACACCACTGCGCGCGATGCTGCTCATCGCGCTGGTGTTCCTTGCGCTGGGCTACTCGACCAAGGCGGCGTGCCTGCAGACCACCGGCACGGGGCCGCCTGACCAACGCGTCGCCAATTGGGACAACCAGCGGGCGTACTACGAGCTCTGCTACTCCGACACCGTCCCGCTCTATACCGCCGAACTGCTGAACCTCGGCAAGTTCCCTTACAAGTCCAGTTGGATCGAGAAGGACGCCACGGGCGAGCCGCGGATCCAGTACGACGGCACGACCGCGGTGCGGTATATGGAGTATCCGGTGCTGACGGGGCTCTATCAGTACGCGTCGATGGCGCTGGCCAAGTCGTACACCGCGCTGGCGAAGCTGGTGGCGTTGCCCGTACTGGCCGAGGTCGTGATGTTCTTCAACATCGCTGCCTTCGGGCTGGCGCTGGCGTGGCTGGCGACAGTATGGGCGACCTCCCGACTGGCCGGTCCGCGACGGGTGTGGGATGCGGCGCTGGTGGCGGCGTCACCGATCGTGATCTTCCAGATCTTCACCAATTTCGACGCGCTCGCAACGGCTTTCGCGATGGGGGCGTTGCTCGCGTGGGCCCGGCGAAAACCGGTGCTGGCCGGCACGCTCATCGGCCTCGGCGTGGCGGCCAAGTTGTATCCACTGCTGCTGCTCGTCCCGTTGGCGGTGTTGGCGGTGCGCGCCGGCAAGCTGCGCGAGGTCGGCAAGACGGCGATCGCCGCGGTGGTGACATGGGTGGTGGTGAACCTGCCGATCATGGTCCTGTTCCCGAGGGGATGGTCGGAGTTCTTCCGGCTCAACAATCGTCGGGGCGACGATATGGATTCGATCTACAACGTGGTGAAGTCGTTCACCGGCTGGCGGGGCTTCGATCCCGAGCTGGGATTCTGGGAGCCGCCGACGGTGACCAACACGGTGTCCGCGTTGTTGTTCGTATCGTGTTGCATCGCAATCACTTACATCGCGCTGACGGCCAAGCAGCGGCCGCGGGTGGCACAGGTGGCCTTCCTGGTCGTCGCGGCGTTCCTGCTGACGAGCAAGGTGTGGAGTCCGCAGTTCTCGTTGTGGCTGGTACCGCTGGCGGTGCTGGCCCTGCCGCACCGTCGGATCTTGCTCGCGTGGATGACGATCGACGCGCTGGTATGGATACCGCGGATGTTGTACCTCTACGGCGAACAGAAAATGGGCCTGCCCGAGCAGCCGTTCACCGTCATGGTGCTGCTGCGGGACATCGCGGTGATCGGCCTGTGCGCGTTGGTGATTCGCCAGATCTACCGGCCCGACGAGGATCTGGTCCGGTCGGGGGGTTTCGGAAGCGAGGTCGACGACCCGGCCGGAGGAGTCTTCGACAAGGCGCCCGATGCCCCGCCTCGATGGCTGCCCGATTGGCTGCGCCCGGATAAGGACAGGATGCGGCTGAGTGTGCCTGCTGAGAATGAGCCGAAGGTTACGCTCGACGCATGACGGTGCCGACGCGACGCCTGCTTGTCCTTGTTGCGACGGTCGTCGCATTGGTCAGCTGCGGCAAGTCCGAGACCCTGGCACCGTCATCACCGACAGCGCAACAGGGTAAGCAGCGCCACGGCTGCTGCCCCACAGGTCGGCTCGGTTCGCTATCTCGCACTGGGCGATTCGCTGAGCCAGGGCGTCGGCGCGCCCGACGAACAGACCGGCGCCTTTCCGGCGCTGCTGGCCGAGAAGTGGCGCGGCGCAAGCTGTGAGGTCGAACTGCAGAACGCCGGCATCAGCGGCTACACCGCCGAGCAGGTGCTGACCGATGAGGTCCCTCAGATCGAAGGATTCCAGCCGACGCTGATCACGTTCCAGGCCGGCGCCAATGACATCGTCAACGGCGTGACGGTCGAGGACTACCGCAAGAGCGTGCAAGGGGTGCTGGATGCGGCGACGGGCAGCGGCGCACGCGTGATCGTGTTGGCGCAGAACGAATGGTTCCGCGCTCCGGGAGGCGAGGGCTATACGACGCCCGAGCAGCGGGATGCCTTCGACGAAGTGTTGATCGAGGAAGCGCAGTCGCGCGGCGCCGAATTCGTTGACATGCGAGCGCTTTACAAGCAGCAGGCCGATGAGAACCTGTGGGTGGAAGACGGCATCCATCCCACACCGGAGGCCTACCAGGCCTGGGCCGACGAACTCGCCGTCCAGGTGCCCGCCCCCTGCAAGTGAGCTTGTTGGCTCCTATGCGCCAGATTGAAGACAGGGCTGTGGTTCTGCCGACATCACGACCCTGAGTGCAATCTCGCGACTAGTCGTGCCCACTGCATGTCCGATTCAAGGCACGCTGGACGAGCGCGCAGAGCAGCGGCGATTTCGCAGATCAGCGGGGGTTCCTGTAGCCTGGGCCGGTTGCCGACGCAGGTAACCCTCCTGCCACGGAACGACCGTGGCCGCACTAGACCGTAGGAGGTGATGGGTTTTTATGCGTCCATACGAAATCATGGTCATCCTCGACCCGACTCTCGACGAGCGCACCGTTGCTCCGTCGCTGGAGACGTTCCTCAATGTCATCCGCAAGGACGGCGGCAGTGTCGACAAGGTCGACATCTGGGGCAAGCGCCGGCTGGCATACGAGATCGCCAAGCACGCCGAGGGCATCTACGCCATCGTCGATGTGAAGGCCGAGCCCGCGACGGTTTCCGAGCTGGACCGTCAGCTCAACCTGAACGAGTCCGTACTGCGGACCAAGGTTATGCGGACCGACAAGCACTAGCCGAACGGCATGTGCTCGTCGTACTGCTTCCGTAGGCTCGCCTGCGACTGACTTCGCGCACACCGCCAAACTGCCCCCAGGAGGAACTCGTGGCTGGTGACACCATCATCACGGTCATCGGAAACCTGACTGCCGACCCTGAGCTTCGGTTCACACCGTCAGGCGCAGCCGTCGCCAACTTCACAGTGGCTTCGACGCCGCGGATCTTCGACCGTCAGACCAACGAGTGGAAGGACGGCGAGGCCCTGTTCCTGCGCTGCAACATCTGGCGTGAGGCGGCCGAGAACGTGGCTGAGAGCCTCACCCGCGGATCGCGCGTGATCGTGCAGGGGCGGCTCAAGCAGCGCTCCTTCGAAACCCGCGAGGGCGAGAAGCGCACCGTGGTGGAACTCGAGGTCGACGAGATCGGCCCGTCGCTGCGGTACGCGACAGCCAAGGTGAACAAAGCCAGCCGCAGCGGCGGCGGTGGCGGTGGGTTCGGCAGCGGCGGCGGGGGTTCCCGCGCCGCCGCCCCAGCCGGCGGCTCAGACGCCAAGCAGGACGACCCGTGGGGCAGCGCTCCTGCGTCCGGTTCGTTCAGCGGCAGCGACGACGAGCCACCCTTCTGACAACTTCAATTACCAGAAAGAGATAGAACCAATGGCCAAGTCCTCGACCAAGAGGCGCCCGGCACCCGAGAAGCCGGTCAAGACCCGCAAGTGCGTGTTCTGCTCCAAGAAGGGCAAGAACCAGATCATCGACTACAAGGACACCGCACTGCTGCGCACTTACATCAGCGAGCGCGGCAAGATCCGTGCCCGCCGCGTGACCGGCAACTGCGTGCAGCACCAGCGCGACATCGCGATCGCGGTGAAGAACGCCCGCGAGGTGGCGCTGCTGCCCTTCAGCTCGTCGACGCGATAGGCACGAGGAAGACCAAAGATATGAAACTCATTCTGACTACCGAGGTGGACCACCTGGGTTCATCGGGCGACATCGTGGACGTCAAGGACGGCTACGGACGCAACTTCCTACTGCCCCGCGGCATGGCCGTCGTGGCGTCGCGTGGCGCCGAGCGCCAGGCCGAGGAAATCCGCCGGGCCCGTGAGGCCAAGGCCGTGCAGGGGCTCGAGCATGCTCGGGAGCTGAAGACGGCGCTCGAAGCTCTCGGCGCAGTGGAGCTGTCGGTGAAGGCGGCCGGGGACAGCGGAAAGCTGTTCGGCTCGGTCACGGGCGCCGACGTGGTTACGGCCATCAAGAAGGCCGGCGGCCCGAATCTGGACAAGCGCACGGTGCAGTTGCCCAAGGCGCACATCAAGTCGGTCGGCACCCATCCGGTCACGGTGCGGCTGCATCCCGAAGTCAACGCTTCGGTGTCTCTGAGCGTCGTCGCCGGACAATAACCTCAGCGCAAATACGGCCGGGTGAGAACGTGTTCGATCCTCACCCGGCCGTTGCTGTGCGTGCTGGCGAACTTCGTATGGTGGCTAGACAACAGCGAAGCTAACCGACTGTTAACCTGCGCGGTCCCAGGCCGAAACACAACACGCCCGAGATGGCAACCGGCGCCGACACGCCGAGGGAATTCCCATCCACAGAATTCCATGGGGCTTATGGTGCGGCTATCTGCGCGGATGCACTGAACAAAGCCGGTTATACACAGGTTCTCCCCAACGACTCAACATGCCTGTCCAGACCTATGCACAGGCCATCCACAGGTCCATGAACAGGGTGCCCTTGCATCGCCTTCAGCAACGTCTAGCGTTGGCCGTCGCAAGACAGTTAGGCGGTCGCATTGGGGCCGGCTGTCGGAGGCTGGGCTTACAGTCACGGTAGACGCGCATCGAACTCACGTTCGACCTGACTCAGGGGAGGTGTAGCTCCGTGGCTGTTGTGGACGACCTCGGCCATTCAGGCATGGACGTCCCACCACCCAGTGAGGATTACGGCCGCCAACCTCCGCAGGACAACGCCGCGGAGATGTCCGTCCTGGGCGGCATGCTGCTGAGCAAGGACGCCATCGCCGACGTGTTGGAGAGGCTGCGCCCGGGCGACTTCTACCGGCCCGCACACCAGAACGTGTACGACGCCATCCTGGACCTGTACGGCCGCGGTGAGCCGGCCGATGCGGTGACGGTGGCGGCCGAGCTGGACCGGCGGGGGCTGTTGCGACGTATCGGCGGCGCGCCGTATCTGCACACGCTCATTTCGACGGTGCCGACCGCCGCCAATGCGGGGTTCTACGCGGGCATCGTCGCGGAGAAGGCTTTGCTGCGCCGGTTGGTGGAAGCGGGCACGCGCGTCGTGCAGTACGGCTACGCCGGCGCGGACGGCGCCGATGTCACCGATATCGTCGACCGCGCGCAGGCCGAGATCTACGACGTGACCGAGGGACGCACGTCGGAAGACTTCGTGGCGCTGGAAGACCTGTTGCAGCCGACGATGGACGAGATCGATGCGATCGCCTCGCAGGGCGGCATCGCCCGCGGTGTGCCGACGGGCTTCACCGATCTCGATGAGGTGACCAACGGCCTGCATCCGGGTCAGATGATCATCATCGCGGCACGGCCGGGTGTGGGGAAGGCGCTGGCGCTGGATACCCCGTTGCCGACGCCGTACGGGTGGACGACGATGGGTGATGTCGCGGTCGGCGATTGCCTGCTCGGCGCCGACGGTGAGCCGACGCGGGTGGTGGCCGCGACGGAGGTCATGCTCGGCCGGCCCTGTTATGAGGTCGAATTCGCCGACGGCACAACGCTTGTCGCGGACGCGATGCATCAGTGGCCGACGGGGCGAGGAGTGCAGATCACCACCGCGCTGCGGCCCGGCGCAGACGTGATCAGTGCGACGCGTGCGCCGCTGTTGGCGACGGTCGGTGGCAGGCGTCAGTCGGCGTGGGGGATCGACGCGGTGCGCCGGGTCGACAGCGTCGCGGTCAGGTGTGTCGAGGTGGCCAATGCGGACCATCTGTACCTGGCTGGTCGCGCGATGGTGCCGACGCACAATTCGACGTTGGGGCTGGACTTCCTGCGGTCGTGCTCGATCAGGCACCAGATGGCCAGCGTCATCTTCTCGCTGGAAATGAGCAAGTCCGAGATCGTGATGCGGCTGTTGTCGGCTGAGGCGAAGATCAAGCTGGCGGACATGCGGTCGGGCCGGATGAGCGACGACGACTGGACCCGGCTTGCGCGCCGCATGAGTGAGATCAGTGAAGCGCCTTTGTATATCGACGATTCGCCGAACCTGACGATGATGGAGATCCGCGCGAAGGCGCGGCGGCTGAGTCAGAAGGCCGGGCTCAGGCTGATCGTCGTCGACTACATGCAGCTGATGACGTCGGGCAAGAAGTACGAGTCGCGTCAGCAGGAAGTGTCTGACTTCTCGCGCAGCCTGAAGCTGATGGCCAAGGAACTCGATGTTCCCGTGGTGGCGATCAGCCAGCTGAACCGAGGGCCGGAGCAGCGTACCGACAAGAGGCCGATGATCTCCGATCTGCGCGAGTCGGGCTGCCTGACCGCGAACACCCGGATTCTGCGTGCGGACAACGGTGCGGAGGTGACGTTCGGCGAGCTGATGCGCACAGGTGAGCGGCCGCTGGTGTGGTCGCTGGATGAACGCAAGCGGATGGTCGCCCGGCCGATGACGAACGTGTTCTACAGCGGGCACAAGGAAGTCTTCAAGTTGCGGCTGGCCTCCGGTCGCGAGGTCGAGGCCACGGCCAACCACCCGTTCATGACGTTCGACGGCTGGACGCCGTTGGGAGAGTTGAAGGTTGGCGACCGTCTGGCCGTGCCGCGTCGGGTGCCGGAGCCTGTAAATACGCAGCGGATGGATGACTCTGAAGTCATTCTGTTGGCGCACATGATCGGTGACGGCTCGTGTGTGAAGAATCAGCCGATCCGGTACGCCAGCATCGATGAGCAGAACCTTTTGGCGGTAGCGACGGCGGCGAAGCACTTCGGGGTCACCGCCATCCGCGACGACTACCCGGCGGCGCGAGTGTCGACGCTGCGGCTGCCGGCGCCGTACCGCTTGACGCACGGTAGGCGGAATCCGATCGCGGCATGGCTGGACAAGCTTGGCCTGTTCGGCAAGCGGAGCTACGAAAAGTTCGTGCCACAGGACGTTTTCGCGCTGCCGAACGATCAGATCGCCCTGTTTCTCGGACACCTTTGGGCGACAGACGGGTCGGTAAGTTGGGACGCCAAGGTCGGTCAAGCACGCGTGTATTACGCGTCCACAAGCCGGCAGTTAGTCGATGACGTGGCGGCACTGTTGCTTCGACTGGGTGTGTTCTCGCGAATCAAGCGGGCGCAAAAGGCGGGCTATCGCGACTCGTGGCATCTCTACGTCTATGGCGCCGATAACCAGACGCGCTTCCTCCGCTATGCGGATGTGAACGGCGAAAAGTGGTTCGCGGCACGCGAGGTGCTCACAAAGCTGGAAGGCATTGTCCGCAACACCAACTTGGATACTGTTCCGAAAGAAGTGTGGGGACAGATTCGTACCTCGTTGGCAGATAAGCGGATGACGCATCGCCAGTTCGCCGCGGCGATGGGTACGAAGTTCTGTGGTTCAACGATGTGGAAGCATGCACCGAGCCGGTCGACGATTGCACCGGGCGGCGGCACTGCTCGACGACGCTGAGATCCACGACCTGACGACCAATGATGTGTTCTGGGACCAGATCGTGGAGATCACGAGCATCGGTGATGCACGACGTCTACGACGGAACGGTAGGCGGGACGCATAACTTTCGTGCGAACTGTAGTAAGTATTCACAATAGCCTCGAGCAGGATGCGGATATGGTCATCCTTCTGCACCGCCCGGATGCGTTCGAGCGCGACGACCCGCGCGGCGGCGAAGCGGATCTGATTCTCGGCAAGCACCGCAACGGCCCGACCAAGACGATCACCGTCGCGCACCAACTACACCTGTCGCGCTTCACCAACATGGCGAAGTCTTAGCAAGATGTTACTTTCTTGTGGCTTCTCGAGTTTGATGTCCAATTCTCATTCTGAATGTCCACTCGATGTCCAATTGGACATTTTGAATGGGAATTTGAAATCGGGGTCCTACATCGCCCCATCGTGAGCGCGGGTCGCCCAGCCGGCGCACGCTGATGGTGCCGCGGTTGTTGGCCGTGGGGCTGGCAGATGAGCCCAGCTGTCCGCTGTAGCGGGGAATCTGTCAGTGGTGGAACGGGTTAAGGCTCTTGCGGAGTCGGTCAGGATCTCTGGTTTGTTGGGGTGGACGTTCGAAGGGGAGTCACTCGCCTTCGGCGATCGCGTTGACCGCCGACCAGGTTGCGCCGGCACCGACCTGAGCGACGTATGCCGGGGCGTCGACGTGCACGGTGTTCAGTCGGGAGGTGTCCAGCAGCAGCCGATCGGATCCGACCGGCGCCCCGGCGCCGTGCCCGCTGGCCTGCACCACGATCCCGAGGTCGTGGCGGGCGGCCCACGTCACGGCCTCGACGACCTCATCAGTGTGGCCGGGGGTGGGCGACGATGGCGGGGCGTTGGGTCCCCGTGGCGTCGTGCGGGGTGGTCGCGGCGCGGTAGGCGTCGCTGCCTGGCGGGGAGAACAGATCGGTTCTCATCTCGGTCATCGGTCGTTCCCATCGGCGGCGAAGGTCGTGGCGTTGTGCTCAAGAGACGAGCAGTAGGGCGGTGGTGATGAGCATGACCGCCGCGGTGCCGCCATGCACCCCGTACGCGATCGACTTGGCTCCACCGTGGCGCAGCACTATGGCGGCGTCGACGATCGGGATGAGGGTCGCGGCCAGCATGACCCAGCCGACGAGATGGGTTGCGTGGGCGAGCATCAGGATGATGACGAACAGTCCGGTGGTGATGTCGCGGATGCCTTTGACGCTTAGGAAGGCACGGACTCCGGGTTGATCGAGATCGGGCAGCACGCCGTAGCCGACGGCGGCGGTGCTTGGCGCGATGAGAAAGCGTGCGCCGATGACGATGATGGCGGCGGCGAGGACGCCGGCCAGGATGTATCCGGCGGTGGTGGTGATGGACATGTTCGTGCTCCTCGGGTGCGGTTAGTGGATGAGGGAGAAGGCTGTGGGGTCGAGCAGTGTGATCTGGACATCGAGGATGTCGGCGACGTCGAAGCCGGACATGTCGGCGGCGAATTCCGGGCTGGCCATGACGCGCCGGGTGACCTCGTCGGGATCCGCGGTCGGCGGGTAGCCGATCAAGGCGACCAGGCGGTTCGCGTCCTCGGCGTGTTCGGTCCACACCCCGTGGGTGGTGACGCCGAACGCGGCGAAGGTGGCCACGTGCCGGACCCAGTGCACGTCGGCGTAGCGCCGAAGAGCCTCTGGTGATCGCAGGCTGTAGGTCCTGAGCTGAAACATGGTGAAGCGCTCCTTCGTGGGGATGAGGGGATGGCTGGTTGATTGCGACGGGGTGGCGATCAGGCGAGCAGGACCACGCACGAGGCGGCCACGGCCAGACTTTGCAGGGCTGCGCGCGCGTTGATGATCGAGTCCCATTTCGCCTGCAGCGCACGCGCGTTCGGCAACATTTGGCCGTTTTCGGCGGCCGCCGTCAGCTGCCGGTTGATGGGTGCGCTGAGCCGGGTGTAGAGCAGCAGCCACATCAGCAGCGCCGCCACAGCTGTGCCCGCAGCGGCGGCCTGGACCCAGTGAGCGCTCGCCGCCGCAGCGACCGTGCTGACTGCAGCGGCAACGACGCCGAGCATGCCGGGCACCGGCATCCGCCGGTCCCCGTAGTGGTGCACATAGCCCATCACCGCGACCAACGCGCCGTCGTCGACCCGAGCCAGCGCCGGGCGCAGCACCATCGCGCAGAACACGTCGGTGCCATACACCACGCCCGTGCCGAGCACTGTGACCAGCGCAGCGGCACGAATAAGCAGGTCCACATTCATTTCTCGCTCCTTCTCGGATGAAGTGCTAGCAGCGCTAACCCCTGGCTCAACGGTATCAATAGCACTGCTATTCCTGCTAGCGGTGATAACATCTCGCATGGCCATCAAGGACCGCCGTGAGCGCGAGCAGTCCGCCCGGCGCCGACTCATCGTCAGTACTGCGCGCACCCTGGCCGAGGCCGAGGGCTGGGATGCGGTGACCACCCGCCGGCTGGCTGCCGAAATCGAGTACAGCCAGCCCGTGCTTTACAAGCACTTCGCCGGCATGGAGCAGATTGCCGACGCTGTGGCCCTCGACGGTTACGCCGAACTCGCCGAGGTCCTCACCGCCGCCGCGGACGTTGGTGTCGCCGCCGAGGCGGTCCTGACCCGGATCGCGTACGCCTACCTGGGTTTCGCTCGCGACAACCCGGCGGTCTACCAGGCGATGTTCACTCGCGTGACCGCCCTGCGCTTTGGCGCCGATGACACGCCACCGCAACTGACGGCGGCGTTCGCGACGCTGCGTCGGGCGGTCGGTCGCGTCGCCGACGGCCAGGACGTCGACACCCTCACCGAGGTCTTCTGGGCGTGCCTGCACGGCACGGTCACCCTCGGCGCCACCGGACGACTGCGTGACGACCACGTCGCCGAACGCGTGCGACTGCTGGCTGAACGGTTCACCGGAGCGCGGCGATCGGGACGAGATGTCGATCGGAAATGACGCCGCAAGACAGTTTGGATCTCGGCCCGATCCAGTCCTGATATCAGGGCGCATCTCGCAGTTCGGGAAAGCAAGCCCTAGCCCCGCAGCGAGACCAATCCAACCGACACTGCATCGTGAAGTGCAAGCGAAGGGCCGCTTTCGCCCGAAGATTAGGAACCAAATATGTTGCAACAAAATGCAACTCGCACCAGTTAACTGGTAACGGTGTGTGTGCTGCGTCGCACCGCCTCTTGGGCGAGCTGCACGCGTGAGGTCAGCCCGAGTTTGGTGTAGATGTGGGTGAGGTGCGCCTGCACGGTGCGGGGTGAGACGAATAGTCGGGCGGCCACATCCTTGTTTCCCAGGCCTTCGCTGACCAGGCGGACGACGTCGAGCTCGGCGCGTGTCAGCGACGCCCATCCGCTGCTGGCGCGCTTGCGCTCGCCTCGACCGCGTTGTGCGTAGGCGATCGCTTCCTGGATCGACAGCGCCGCGCCCTCGGACCACGCGGCATCGAAATCATTCTCGCCCAGGGCATCTCGGGCTGCGGCGATCCGGGTGTTATCGTCGGCTTGGAGTACCTTGAAGCGCACTATGCCGATGTGCTGGCGGGCTGCGTCTGCGGCGCCGAACAGTCGCGCCGCTGACAGGTGGTTGCCTGTGTCGCTCGCCGCAATGGCCAGGCAGTCGAGAGCGTAAGGAACGACGAGGTCGCCCTTTAGTCGGGCCGCCAAGTCGAGCGCCTTGTAGGCGTCGCGTTCGGCGGCGTCGAATTCGCCTTGTGCGATCTCCACGCGCGCACGCGACGCCAACGACACGGATAGAAAGCAGCCCGTCGTCGCGGCTACGACGTCGTCTGCCCAGCAACGGGCGGCGGCGAGATCGCCGCATGCCAAAGGTGCCAGCGCTGCCCAGTTGTAGGTGGAGGCCGTCTGGGGATCCATGCCGGTGCGCTGGCGCGCTGCTTCCCATGCTTCCCACGCTGCCGAAGCATCTCCTGCCGCCAGGTGCACGCATGCGAACGCGGTGTAGGCGGGGCCTTCGTAATACTCAAAGAGCTCGGATGCGCTTTCGAGGCATGCTTCTGCCGCCACTCGCGCACCGTCCACTTGGCCCATGTAAGCCAGGGTGAACGCCTGCATCACCGATGCATACATCGAGAACATTGCGTCGTGGGCCGCGGCGGACTCCTCGACCAGTTCGCCCAACCGAACGACAGCCCCGGGCAAGTCGTTGCCGAAGATTCGCACCCAGCACAGCGCGAAACTGCACTGACGCGCAACGAAGGCGTCACCGATACTGTCGGCGATCTGAAGTCCTTCCTCGGCTGCAGTCTGAGCAGCGACCGGTTCGCCCACGACGTTCGCCGACAGGGCATCCATGGCAAGGATCTGCCCCAACAGCCATGAATCACCATTTTCCCGCGCGATGCCTGCCGCCTCGGCGAAGTACGGCCCGGCCACCTCGCGGTCGTAGAGGGCGAGGCCACCGCAGGCGGTCAGCGACCGCGCAACGAGGGCAGGGTCGTCAAGTTCTCGTGCCGTTGCCAGAGTTCGCTCGGCGTCGTCGAGTTCGACTGTCGTGCCGGTAAATGACATCAGCAGGGCCTTGTCCGCGTACGCCCGCACGCGCGCCGCCGTTGCGTCGGTCCCGTCGTGTCGCGCGTCGGCAAGCGCGGTATCAAGCCAGTTCAGCCCTTCCTGGATTCGCCCCCGTGACAGCCAGAGCGGGTGTAGGGCCGACGCCAAAGTCAGCGCCAACTCAGTATCCGAGCGTTCCCGACTCCACGCGAAAGCGGCTCGCAAATTGTCGATTTCGGTTTCCGCGCACTCGATGCGTCGCTCATGGTCGGCGTCATCAGGCGCGTCCAGCAACGCGGCCAATGCGGTGTAGTGGTCGCGGTGACGAATCCGTACGTCGTCACCTTCGCGGGCCTCGTGCAGTTTCTCCTGTGCGTATTGACGAACGGTTTCCAAGAGCCGATACCGGGTGCCAAGTGGGGTGTCCTCCGCGACCACCAGCGACTTGTCGACAAGCAGCGTGAGCTGATCGAGCACCTGGTAGCGCTCCATACCGGCATCGCCCGCGACAGCCTGCGCGGCGTCGACATCGCACCCGCCGAAAAACACCGCCAGCCTTCGGAACAACACTTGTTCCGGCTCGCTCAACAACGCGTGCGACCAGTCCACCGATGCGCGCAACGTCTGCTGACGGCGCACAGCGGTACGCGCTCCACCCGTCAGCAGACGGAACTGGTCGTGCAAACTGCCCACGATCTCGTCCGGTGACAGCGCACGGACTCGGGCGGCGGCCAGTTCGATGGCCAGCGGAAGGCCGTCGAGCCTGCGACAGATCTCGGTTACGGCTTCGCCGTTTTCTGCAGTGACCCGAAATTCAGGCTTGGTTCTGCGCGCGCGGTCGCCGAACAACTCGATCGCCTCGTCGGCCAGCGACAACGACGGCACCCGCCAGCTCACCTCACCCGTCACGCCGATCGGCTCGCGACTTGTGGCCAGCAGAGTCAACGCCGGGCAGGCGCCCAACAGGGCGATGACCAGTGCCGCGCTGGAATCCAGCAGGTGTTCGCAGTTGTCGAGCAGTATCAGCATGCGGCGATCGCGGATGAACCGCAGCAGTACGTCCATCGTCGGTTGACCAGGCTGGTCGGGCAGGCCCAGCGCGCGCGCCGCCGTCAAGGGCACCACGTCGGGATCGGTGATCGGCGCGAGGTCGACATACCAAACCCCGTCGGCGAACTCGCTAGCCGTCTCTGCGGCAACCTGAACTGCCAGGCGCGTCTTGCCTGCGCCGCCCGCGCCGGTCAGAGTGACGAGCCGGTTGTTGGCGAGTGCCTCGCGGATGTCGCGGATTTCCGCCTTGCGTCCGATGAAGCTCGACAACTGTACCGGAAGATTCTCGGTCGCAACGATATTCGCGGTGCGCAGCGGCGGGAACACATTGTGGAGATCGGGGTGGCAGAGTTGCACCACCCGTTCGGGGCGAGGCAGATCACGCAGCGGATGGGTGCCGAGGTCGGTGAGCGTGACGTCGGCTGGGAGTTGGTCGACGACAAGCGGCTCCGTCGCACCCGAGAGCACCGTCTGGCCGCCATGCGCAAGGTCTCGTAGCCGGGCGGTGCGGTTGATCGTCGGGCCGATGTAGTTTCCTTCGTCGCGTAGGTGTACGTCGCCGGTGTGCACGCCGACGCGCAACTTGATCGGTGCCAATGGCGCTCGCTGCAATTCAAGGGCACAGGCCACAGCGTCGGCAGCGCGCGCGAACGCGATCACGAAGCTGTCGCCCTCGCCCTGCTCAACCGGACGCACCCCGTGGTGCGTGGCGACGGCGTCGGACAGTGTCTGGTCGAGGCGTGCGACGGCGGACTTCATCTGCTCGGGCTGGGTCTCCCACAACCGAGTCGAGCCCTCGACGTCGGCCAGCAGCAACGTGACCGTGCCGGTCGGAAGCTCGCTCATGTCTACGCCGCCCCAGCTAGTTTCGCTCATGCTAGTCAGCATGCGGTGACCTGCAGCACAGAACATCAGCGAAATCGCCAATAGTTGCGACGTAGGCATGCGTACGTACGCGTCCTGGGCGTCGTGGATTTAGGCGTATTGGCCGATGGCCACTCGTCGGTGTTGCCGGATCGTCGGCGCCATGACCAGTGACATCACAAACATCGGACTACCTACCCTCCACTACAAGAACGATCGAAACCCTGACGAGCTCCATGCAGAATTCGCTGAGGCCTTGCGCCAAGGTCCGATTGCACTCGGCCCCTATGGACCCGAGTTGCTCAGCTACGACTTGGTGCGCACGGTGTTCAGGGACTCCCGGTTCGTCACACCGAAGGGCATCGCCCTTTCAATGCAGGGCATCACGTCCGGACCGGTCTGGGACCGGGTCACCAAACACCTGCTCAACCTCGACGGCGCCGAGCATCAACGGCTTCGCCGGCTGGTCGCGAAGGCGTTCACCCCACGCGCCGCCGAACGGATGCGCAGCGCATGCGTCGACGTCATAACCGAGCTGGTGGACAAGCACGTGGCGACGGGGCACTGCGACATCGTCGCCGATATCGCCAGGCCGTATCCGGTTCCGATCATCTGTGCGCTGCTCGGCGCACCGCGTGTGGACTGGAAGCTCTTCTCGCAGTGGACCGATGACATCACCAAGGGGTTCGGTATGGACGTCGCCGCACAGACACAAGCCATCGTCCGAGGTTGGGAGCGACTCGAGGCCTATATCGACCAAATGATCGTGATCCGGCGCACGTCACCCAGCGGCGATCTGATCTCAGAGCTCATCCGGGCAGAGGACGACTGCGACCGACTCACCCACGACGAGATGGTCAGCCTGGCGGCGATCCTGCTCCACGCCGGCACTGATACCACCCGCAACCAGTTGGCCGCAGCGGTGCAGGTGCTGGCCGACCACCCGGACCAATGGGAGCAGTTAGCGCGCCAACCCGGGTTGGCGCCGCAGGCTGTCGAGGAACTAATGCGCCACTCGCCGGTCAACTTCAGGTCGGTGCGTATCGCCACTGAAGACCTTGAACTCGGTGGGGTGGCGTGTCCGGCCGGTTCATTCGTCATCGCCAATATGGCTGCAGCCAACCGCGACCCGGCCGTCTACGACGACCCCGGCCGTCTCGATATCACACGCCAAGCCCATCCCGCCATGGTGGCGTTCGGCAGCGGTGTGCACCACTGCCTCGGCGCGCATCTCGCCCGCATCGAACTGACCGAAGCGCTGCGTGTGATCACGAGCCGGATGGCGAATCCCCGTATCACTGGACCGGTGCCGTGGAAACCGGTCACCCAATTGTCAGGCCCGAAAACACTTCCCATCGAATTCGACGCTTGACCGGCCAGACACGACATTGGCATCGAATAGCACTGTGTCACAATGTAACCCGCAGTGGAGACTATCGATACCCGGGATTACGTCGGCAGGCGTGGTGCCATCTCAAGTTGCAACCGGCCTGGTAGATCTTCGACCGCAATTGTCGGTATCCGCAGATCCCGGCTGAGTCACGCCCGACACACAGCTTGTGTGGCGCCGTTGTCAACGGTGACCACCCTGGCGGGTGGGATATCTGGGGGCTGTGCGACCGCGGTTCCTGCGCTGGGATGCCACCGAGGGGGTAACCGGAAGCTTCCGCACGGAGCGCTTGATGACGGTCAATGTCTGGCTGTGGACGACGCCGATCGCCATCGCGAACCTGTTGATGATCTCGCGGTTGAACCACGGCTGATTGAGATAGGGCCCTACCTCAGCCGGGGAGCGATCGTGGTAGCCCGAACGATGGCAGCACGTCGTTGTCGAAGCGGGTCAACGCGCAAATCCGGTCGCCCGAGACAGTGAGCACGAGCAGGCCTGCCCCGTGGCGGATGTCGCCGGTGGGGGTGCGGAGGTAGGCCCCGAACGCCAGCTGGCCATTGGCCCGCGTCGGCACGAGGTCATATCTCGGCCCTCGGCCGAAGATGCTGGTGTAGAAACGTGCCACGACGTCGCGGCCGTGGTATTCGAGCGGAATTGGTGGCATGGACACGGATACGTCGGCGGTGAGCAAGGCGACCAGCTCATCGACATCACCAGACTCGTACGCGCGCACAAACTTTGCCACCAGCGCCCGCTCGGCGGGGGAGTCGGGAGCGGGAGGCGGTGCGTCCTCGCTTCTCGGCGGTAGGCGCCGCTGCAGCGTGGTACGGGCCCGTTTGAGCGCGCTGTTGACCGAGTCGACGGTCGCGCCCAGCATGTCGGCTACCTCGTCGGCGTGGTATCCGAGTACCTCACGCAAGACGAGCACCGCCCGCTGGCGGGCCGGCAGGACTTGCAGCGCGGTCACGTAGGCAAGGGAAATGGCTTCGGTCTGCTCGTAGCGAGCTTCCGGACCCAGCGGCGTGTCGGCCGCACCCTCGAGGAGAGCGTCGGGAAAGGGCTCTAGCCAAACGATTTCGCCGAGCCGACTCGGCTCTGGCAGTTCAATCTCGGAGATGTTCCACTCCTTGGCCGGGCGGCGTTTGGCCGAGCGAAGCGCGTCAAGACACCGGTTAGTTGCGATTCGGTAGAGCCAGGTGCGGATCGAGGCGCGTCCCTCGAACCGTTCGAGCCCCTGCCAGGCGGACAGCAGCGTGTCCTGCAGGGCGTCCTCGGCGTCCTGGAAAGACCCGAGCATGCGGTAGCAGTGCACCAGCAACTCTCGGCGGTACGGCTCGGTCAGCGTCTGAAACGCGTCGCCGTCTCCGGCCCGCGCCCTCGTGATCAGCTCGGTTGTCACCACGCGTCACCACTTCGCCCTCGCGTCACGGCACTCCCTCTGCTTGTGCACCTACACAAGTATCGACGCCGGCCGGGCCGCCAACTGGGCGCACAATCCGCGCCCAGTTTCTCAGTGTCGCCGCGCCTACATCTTCGACAGTTCGAAATCCATCAGTAGGAGGACGCATGACACATCTCAGACAAGGCGGTTCTGGTGACCGGGGCCAACCGCGGAATCGGACGGGCACTCATCGAGGAAGCCCTGGCGAGAGACGCGAAACGGGTGTACGCCGCCGCGCGTCAGCCGATGACGCACCCGGATGGGCGAGTCACACCCCTGACCCTGGACGTGACCAACGCCGCGCAGATCCGGAGGGCCGTCGACGACGTCGAATCTCTCGACATCCTCATCAACAACGCCGGCCTGGCGCTTTACGACGACTTGAGCGATCCCACCGCGCTCGAACAGCAACTCGCCGTCAATCTCTTTGGCACGTACGGCGTGACCCGGGCTTTCCTGCCGTTGCTGACTCGTTCGCGCGGAGCGCTCGTCAACGTGGGATCGGTGACGGCCCTTGCCGCCCTGCCGGTCGTACCGGCCTACTCGATCTCAAAAGCAGCCGTCTTCAACCTGACGCAATCGCTGCGTGCTCTCTTAGCCGGACAGGGTGTGAGCGTCCACGCCGTTCTAGCTGGCCCGGTGGACACGGACATGTCCCGAGACCTCGACATACCGAAGGCCTCCCCGGAGTCCGTTGCACGCGCCATCTTGGACGGAGTGCAGAACGGGGAGGAAGACATCTTCCCCGATCCGATGGCGCAGTCAATGGCCGAGAGCTGGCGCGGCAGTGCGGCCAAAGCGCTCGAGCGTCAGTTCGCGGCACTCCTTGACGCACAGCCAGTCGCGCCGTGATCAGAGGCCACACGGAGAAAGTCGGCCCTACGTCCAGCGCCCAGTTCGTGGATCGGCCGCCGTCAATACAGACAGGCGAAATCACAAGAACCGAAAGGCAGAAACCGCAATGAACACACCACCGATCGTGTCGGCGCAGGAGTGGGAGGCTGCACACCAGCAGCTGCTCGTCAAAGAGAAGGAGGTCATGCGCGCCCGTGACGCGCTGGCCGCCTCGCGTCGACGGATGCCATGGCTGCCCGTGGACAAGCACTACGAGTTCGACGGGACCAACGGCCGGGCCACCCTGCACGACCTGTTCGACGGACGCCGTCAACTGATCGTCTACCGCGCGTTCTTCGAACCCGGCGTGCACGGATGGCCCGACCATGCCTGCCGCGGCTGCTCCATGGTTGCCGACAACATCGGCCACGTCGCCCACCTGAACGCCCGCGACACCACGCTCGTGCTGGTTTCGCGCGCACCGCAGGCCGACATCGAGCGGGTGAAGGCGAGGATGGGCTGGCGGATGCCGTGGTACACGCTCACCGACGACTTCGACGTCGACTTCGGTGTGGACCAATGGCACGGAACCAACGCGTTCATCCGCGACGGTGACAGCGTGTTCCGCACCTACTTCATCAACAACCGCGGCGACGAGTCCTTAGGCAGCACGTGGAGCTATCTCGACATGACCGCCCTCGGGCGCCAAGAGCATTGGGAAGACTCACCCGACGGCTACCCGCAGACCCCGCCCTATGAGTGGTGGAACTGGCACGACGAATACGGTGACCCCGCGTCGTCGTCCGAGGAATGGAAGCGACGGTCAGCTGCAGCCCAGGCCCTGCTGCGCACGGATCCGAAGGCCGTTGCCACGTGATCGACCGCGCCGCCGTCTTCGGGCGGAGGGCCTGTGCAGCACTGGCAGCGTGTTCGGCTGTGCTGCACGGCTTTTCGCTTACACACACGACGAGCATCGCGGCGACCGCGCTGACTGTGGTGATGCTCACCGCGTGTCTGTTCTGCGCGCGTGACCTATGGGCTCGCGGCACGCTGCGGGCCTGGGTCCTGGTTGCGCTAATGAACCTTGCCATGATCGCCAGCCATGCCCCTGCATCAGCGACGCATCACCACGGGGGCGGTGTCAACGCGGATGCGCCAGTGCACCATTCGACGGTCATGACCCTGGCTACCACACTCGCGGCAGTCGAAGTCATCGCCGCCGCTGCCGTGCTATACCACCGGACCCGCGCAATTCGGGCCTACAAGTGAGAGAGCGTCGACGACCGACGGCTCGAGGCTGTCGTGGACCATCACTGCACGATGGCGGCAGCAGGCGAGACATCGGCGGATTGGCCAACTCCGTGAGCCGATAGACGTCGGAATTGGCGCGACAGTAGTGTCACTATCCTCGCGGATATTGGCATTGCCGCCACTGGAGAGTGTGGATCGTGCGCGCGACACTGAGAGAGAACCGCCCATTCCGGCGCGTCGCGCACCCACGAACCACGATGAGGAACACCGATATGACTGATCTGATGAAGGCCGTTGTGCTCGCCCGTTTCGGAGGGGCCGACGCTTTCGAGCTGCGCGACGTCTCCGTACCGCAAGTCGGACCCCGCCAGGTACGGGTGCGCGTCCATGCGACCGCCGTCAACCCGCTCGACTATCAGATCCGTCGCGGAGACTACGCGGATCATGTGCCGCTCCCGGCGATCATCGGGCACGACATCTCCGGCGTGATCGAGGAAGTCGGATCCCACGTGACCGAGTTCCGCGTCGGCGATGCGGTGTACTACACGCCCAGGATCTTCGGCGGCCCCGGCTCCTACGCCGAGCAGCACGTCGCCGACGTCGACCTCGTCGGCCGGAAGCCGGAGAACCTCAGTCACCTGGAGGCGGCGAGCCTGACTCTCGTCGGCGGAACGGTCTGGGAGGCCCTGGTGACGCGAGCTCAGCTCACCGTGGGGGAGACGATCCTCATCCATGGCGGCGCGGGCGGTGTCGGCACGATCGCGATCCAGATCGCGAAGGCGATCGGCGCACGAGTGATCACCACCGCGAAAGCCGGCGACCATGAGTTCGTGCGCTCTCTCGGAGCGGATGCGGCGATCGACTTCACGTCGACGGACTACGTCGATGCCGTGGCCGAGATGACGCGAGGCAAGGGGGTCGATGTCGTCTTCGACACGATCGGTGGCGACACGCTCACACGAAGCCCGCTGACGCTCGCCGACTCCGGACGCGTCGTCAGCATCGTCGACATCGCGCAGCCGCAGAACCTCATCGAGGCGTGGGGCAAGAACGCCGCCTATCACTTCGTCTTCACACGACAGAACCGAGGAAAGCTGGACGCGCTCACCACGCTGGTCGAGCGCGGTCTCGTGAAGCCGGTCATCGGCGCGACTCTTCCGCTCGCTCGAATGGGCGAGGCTCATGAGCTCCTGGAGAACAGGCGGTCGTATGCACTCCGCGGCAAGGTCGCGATCGATGTGGCGGGCGAAACCGTTGCGCTTCCCCCTCGCATCTCGTAGCGGAAAGCTCCACGCACTCGGCGTCGGCTGACGCCGTCTAGTACCACGCCCCTCGGGCGGTCACGAAGGCCGAGCCTTGTGCGTCCAGCGGTTGGGGTCGGTCTCGAGGGCGCGCCGGTCCCATCGCATCAAATCGGCGGCCGCGCCGTAGGCGAACTCGAGGAAGTCCATCACCGCCCCGTCTGAATCCTTCGCCTGGCGTGCAACCTCGTAGGGCAACAGGTACTGCCGCAACCCGGCGTCGTAGAAGACGCCGGCGGGACGGCCCGCGGCCTCGGCGATACCCGGCCGGTTCGGGATAGGCGTAGGAATAGAACGCCCCTTCTTCCCCGCCGCCAGGCCAGAATCCGCAACTACTCAGTTCGTGCGAGTACCCCTCCTCCATCACCCAGTCGCCGCAGTTCGGTGCACCTCCGGGATGCCGGGGTGCGAGGCGACCGGAGAATCGGCTGCATGCCAGGTCGAACGAACCCCAGAAGAAGTGCACAGGACTGACCTTGCCGATGAACCGGGCACGGAACTGGCCGAGCACCCGGTCGGCTTGCACCAGCTGTCGCCAGAATGCGTTGGCCGCGGTGGGGTCGTAGCCGGCGTGCGTGTCTTCGGCGAACGGGATAGCGGGGTCTACTTCGTTGGGCCCGTCCGAGATTCGCACGTCAATGCCGAGACTGCTGAGCGTGTCCAGCACTGCTTCGTGGAACCGCGCTACGGAGGTGTCCCGCAGATCGATGGTGGCGGCGCCGCCGTCACTCACCCGCACCGTGAGTGCATGGTCGACGAAGTCGAACTCGATGTCGAATGAGTCCGTGCCCACGGGGATCGCTGACGTCGTCAACCCTCGCGGTGACACGTAGAGCGGCACCTGCCACCAGTGGTTGAGTAGCGGCGCGTGGGCCAGTCGCACCTTGCCAACAATCTGGCTCCACATGTGCAGCGATCTTCGCGTCGGCTCCCAATCGTCGACGCGTAGCGCCGGCCAGCCCTCACCCGCTCGGACATCGGTCATACGAACCTCCTCGTAGTTGTGCCGTCAGCCGGCTGGCCGACTTCTACCGCGAGCACCTCCCCGCTCGATGAGTCAATTTTCGGAACAGGTTTCAAGAGCGGCGATGCCGTCACAACATCCACTGCGCCAGCGGGTGTACAAGGTATCTCAATGAGAAGGCCTCGTAGATTGCGCCGACGATGAGCAGGAGGGCAGCGGCGAGAGCCAGCCATCCCAGTTGATTCAGTCCGCGGATGTAGCCGCCACGTCGAGTAACGGAATCGGCAGTTTGTGGCCAGATCCAGTTTTTGCCGAGCAGGTACGCGCCTAGCAAAAGCAGGATGTAGGCCTGAAATTCAATGATCACAGTCGCGGAGTGAGGGATCAGAGCCACCCAGCCGATGTCACTCGAAGGGACGAGGGTGATTCCTGTGGTGAAGGCCCAGTACGCGAATAGCGGGATACCGGCGAAGGGCACAATCATCGATGGCGCGACGATCGTGAGTGCACCCATCTTGATGGTGTTCACCCCGAGTATCGCGAGCGCGAAGAGCCACGGGTGGTTGATGAGGGACCGGACCAAATCCGCTGTACCGTCTTCAACCAGGCGAGTCTCCTGCGCTTGCACGAGATGCGGAAATATGAGCCCGGCGGCGAAGCCGGTTAGGAATAGGCCGTACATGACGGCATTCATCGTGAGATAGCTGCGTAAATTCGTGCGGACAATGCAGATGGGTCGGGATCGTAAGCGGCGCGGCGGAACTCGAGCTGGTGACCTCATTACTCCTGCTTATTCATATGCGTGTTTGGGCGAACAAAGTCGCTCGCCCCTTGGCGGCGGGCATGTCGCGCCCGCCCGGCCTCGCCCGCTGCCGACCCGGTCCGACTTTGCGTATGTGATGCGGACCGGTGCTCAGGCAGTGGTGACTTGGGTGTCAACAGCATGGGGGCTCCTTCGAATCCGGGGGAGAAGGCGGGGTCGAGCGAGCAGCCGTCAGTCGCAAAGCGCCACGATACGAAACGTCTCGTTTCGTGTCAAGACGGTACGTGTCGTTTTGTCGCGTGCTGGTGGCGTTCGCTAGGGTCCGTGCATGCCCGTGAACGCGGCAGATCCCAGCCGGCGCAACGAGCAGTCACGTCGCGCGATCCTCAACGCGTCAATATCGCTGATCAGCGAATTGGGCTACGACAACGTCTCGATCGAGGCCATTGCCAAGCGGGCCTGCGTGAGTAAGGCGACGATCTACCGCTGGTGGCCTTCCAAGGGTGCCGTCGTCCTGGAGGCAACCACCCGCAGCCTCGATCCGGTGGTCACCTTCCCCGATACCGGCGACATCGTTGAGGACGTGCGTGTCCAGCTACGAGAGACTCTGGAAATCGTTACCACCACCGGGTTCGGTATGGCATATCGAGGCCTGATCGCCGCCGGTCAGTCCGATCCGGATCTCTTGCGAGCAGTGTTCGACCAGATTATCAACCCCAACATCGAGGCGTACGGCGCGCGGATCGCTCTCGCCCAGCAGCGCAACGAGATTCGTGCCGATGTCGACGTGCAAACCCTTCGCGATCTCCTGTACGGGGTCATCGAGTACCGCTTGCTGCACGCGATGCCGATCGAAGACCGACACATCGATGCGGCTATGAAGATCGTGTTCGACGGCGTCTGCTAGGAGCTTGGCGATCGCGCCGGTTTCGCTTGCCCCCTACGAGACTTGCGACGCGCCGAACGGCGCGGCCGACCGCCATTCTTTCCGACGTCAGGTGGAAGCTGCTGCTCGTGTCAGGCGCTCGACGATGGCCGGGTTCCGTACATTTTCATGCCGAAATTCAGAACCGAAAGGACGGCTGCCAACGGACTTCAAATCTTCGATGCTCAGCGACGGCGCCCGAGTTGACTTCTAGCCGCGGTGATAGTGCAGGGCGACGGTGCCGATGAAGCCGAGTTGTAGCGCGGAAGCCACGACCAGTCGGATTGGGAGGGACGGTGTGTGCGGCACGCCGATGATCAAGAGCGCGATCGCCACGAGCGCCACGCTGGCCACCGCCCATCCTGGCTGCGCGCTTCGCGCGAAGCGGCAACGCAGGACGAGGCACGCGGCCGTCCAACAGCCCACGACGAGAACGAAACCCACCCCGTGCAGCGCCCCGTGCCAACTGATCGTCGGCACTCCGGCCGGCGCCCCGGCGGGGAATCCGCTGCCCGGATCTGCCGTGAAGACCCCCGCCGCTATAAGGCCGACGCCCATTCCTGCGACGAGTCGCGGCACCCAGGTCCTGCCGACACCACTGATGAGGCTGTGTCGAAACCCCAAAGCACACAACAGCATCAGCACGCCGGTGACTACGAAGTTCGCGATCTGAATCCAGCCGTACTCTCCGACTGCGAGCAGGCTCATCGGGTGGCGGTTGAAGTCATAGCCGTCGCGGGCTAATCCCTGAATTACCCACGCGGACGCCAATACCGGCCCGGCGGCGAGGCCGGCCAGCGCGTTGTGCAGTCTGAGCGCCCGGTGGTCGGCGGGGCTGGCGGAAGCTGTCTGGTGTGAAGCAGTTGATTGCACGGCGATGGCCCTTTCGGTGTCGAAGTGTTTCACCGAAAGTGTCGATCGCTGCGTCAGCACTGATCAATACCAGTTTGCCTCTGGCAGCGAGTAGTCTCGCTTATCGATGTGGCGGTTGGTTGAGCTCCGCGAGATCCGGATCTTCCTAGTGTTGGCCGAGGAGTTGCACTTCGGTCGCACCGCCGTGCGCACCGGGCTGACACAGTCCCGGGTGAGCCAGAGCATGCGGGACCTGGAACGCAAACTCGGTGTGCGGCTGGCCGATCGCACCAGCCGACGGGTAGCGCTCACCGCCGCCGGCGAACAGTTCCGCGCCGAGGCTTCAGCGGCATTGGCCGGGCTGGAGGCGGTACTGCGAGCGACCGAGGAATCCGCCGTCGACGTCACCGACCCGCTGCGAATCGGCGTGGTGAGCGCTGCGGCCGTTGGTGACCGCCTTCGTCAGATCGTGGCCGCGTACGAGCGCGCGCATCCGCGAAGCCTCGTCCAGTACGTCGGGCTGCCGTTCGCTGACCGCTTCGGCCCCTTGAGACGGGGTGAGGTCGAGCTCATCATGTCCAGCCTTCCGCTGAAGCAAGCCGATCTGGTGACCGGCCCTGTGCTCAGCCGGGAGCCCAGAATGCTTGCCGTTGGCCGCATGCATCCCCTCGCGGGCCGGGAAACCGTGTCGATCGAGGATCTCGCCGACCACGCAATCGGCGACCTGAGCATCGCGGCGCCGGCCGAACTGACGGAACATATGGCGCCCCGTACGACGCCCTCGGGCAAGATCATTCCGCGCGTCGCGGTCGACGCCACCGAACCGAGCGCACTGATCATGGCGGTCGCTCAGGGCCGCGTCGTCCAGCCGGTCACACGCCAGTTTGCGGACAGTTACGCCCATCGCGATGTCTCGTTCATTCCGATCCGGGATCTACCCCCGTCGCAATCCGTGATGGTGTGGCGGCGACGCGATCGCAGCAAGGCTTTGCGCGCCTTCCTCAAAATTGCTCGCTCACTGTGACTTTCGCGGCGCCGCCTAGTTCGCCGCGCCCGGCGCCAGGCATCGCCCGCTCAGGAACGGCAGCGATCACCGCATGGTGTGCGGGTATTGGGTGTGCGGGTGGACGTCGAAGAGGTCGCGGTAGGACGGTGGCTGGCGGCCGCCGTCGTCGGTGATGCCGTATGTCGCAGCGAGTTCGGCGCCGATGAGGGTGTGCCCGTTGAGGTTCGTTAGGTCGGGGTCGTTGTATAGCGCCCAGATGACGTGGCCGGTCAGTTCCGGGGTTTCGGCGCTGTCGAGGATGTGGCCGTACTTGGCGGGGTTGGACGCGATGATCGCGCGGACTCTTTCGGTCAGTAACGATCCCATCCAGATCGACACCGCGGTGATGCCGAATTCTCTGAATTCGTAAGCCATGTCGGCGGCCATCTTGTCAACGGCGGCCTTTGGCACTCCATAGGCGGGGCCGAAGGCGTAGTGGACTGACCCTGATGACGAGGTGAACACCACAAGACCCCGACGACGCCCGACCAAGAGGGGCGCGGCGTACACGGTGGCGACGTAGCTGCTGCGTACTCCGACGTTAAGGGTGTCGAGGACGGTGAGGGGTTCTTCCCAGAACTTGGTGCGCCCCATCATCTCGTCACGGATGACCGCGGCGTTGTTGACCAGTATGTCGGGGGCGCCATGCTCGCGTTCGATTTGTTCGAACAGT
Source organism: uncultured Actinomycetota bacterium (assembly GCA_963721195.1). Taxonomy (GTDB): domain Bacteria; phylum Actinomycetota; class Actinomycetes; order Mycobacteriales; family Mycobacteriaceae; genus Mycobacterium. The sequence goes on from CAVRIH010000020.1 coordinate 263,388, forward strand.
GCTTTGACTTGGAGGTCGTCGGCGTGATCGACCTGTACCGCGATTCCGCGGCCGCCGTTGGCGGTGACGCGTTCTGCGGTGTCGTGGATGGTGCCCGACAGCGGTGCGAGATCATTGATGGTGCGGCCGGTGACGTACACAGTGCAGCCGTGGCTGCCGAGGGCCGCCGCGATGCCGGCACCGGCTCCGCGGCTGGCTCCGGTCACGACGGCGACGGACTGCTTACCGGTCATGGTCACCCTCCAGAAAGGATCTTGCTACGGATACAGCACCTGGCCGATAGCCGAGCTGCGGCAAGGCTTTTGCGACATTGGCGGGTGCACCGAGCGGTAGGCGGTCAAAAGAGTTCGTAGTATCCCTGCATCAAGGCAGGAATGTCATCGTCGATGGCCATATGTAGCGCGTTGAACAGGAGGGCGAGCAGGTCGTAGCTGCCGACGGTGAAGATGATGTCGAGGAGCTGTTGATTGTCGTAGTGGTCCGACAGTGTCTGCCAGGTCGCCTCTTGGATGGTGCCGTCGCCGATGAGTTCGTCGACGGTGCGGATCAGTGCGGCATCGACAATTGACCAGAACGGTGCGTCCGGGCCGTAGGCGATGCGTCCGATTTCCTCGTCGGTGATGCCGGCGTCGCGGGCCATGAACAGGTGTTGGGCCCATTCGTAGCCGCATTTTCGGACCGCGGCCACTCTCATGATCAGGACTTCGCGGTCTCGTTCGGTGAGGGTGGTGGCCATTAGGACATGGCCGTTCAGTGTGAAGTAGGCCTGCGCCAGTTCGGGATGATGCGCCATGGTCCCCAGCACGTGCATTGCCTTAGGCCGGTCTTCGGTGGGCGGCCGCGGATGTCGGGGATTTGGTGGTCGCAGCGCGGCCAGCGCGGCGCGGAATTCCTTAGGGAATTCGCGCAGGGGCAGCGGTTCGATGCGTGCCATGTCAGATTGTCCTTCCGCCGTTGACGCCGACGACTTGACCGGTGAGATTGACCGCTAGGATCCGTTGCCAGCTCTCGGCGGTGATGTCGAGGAACTTCTGGAAGTCGTCCTGGCCCGCATTGGTGACCAATACCGTTGGTACGCCCAAGGTATCGGCGACTTCAGCGAGCGCGTCGTCGATGCGGGCTCGGTCGGCGACGTCGACAGCCCAACCGACCGCGCGGCTCCCGCAGGAGGCGATCTTCTCGGCCGCAGTGGTGGCCGCGCCCGCATTGAGGTCGAATATGGCGACGGCCACGCCTTCAGCGGCCAATCGTTGCGCGATGGCGAATCCGATGCCCGACGCGGCGCCGGTGACGATCGCGGTCGGCGGCTTGGCCCATGCCGGCGGTGGGATCACGCGATGGCCTCGTCACCGACCAGTGTGGTGCGGTGCATGAGCCGACGCGAAGTCGGCTTATAGGGCATGGCGCGGTGCAGCATGCCCGGGTTGTCCCAGACCACGAGGTCGCCGACCGTCCATCGGTGGTGCAGCACGAACTCGGGCTGGGTCGCCCAGGCCAGGATGCCGTCGAGGACCGTGCGACTGGATTGGGCGTCCATGCCCACGATCTCGCCTGCGGTGGCCCCGATCAGCAGCGACTTTCGGCCGTCGCGGTGCGTCCACACCAGCGGATGTTCCCGCGAGGGCGCGCGATCCCACTTGGCGCGCTGCTCGGCCGTCGGGTTGGGCTCCAGCAGCAACTGCGACGCCGCCACACTGTGCACCACCCGATACCCGTCGATCTCGGCTTTCTTCTCAGCGGAAAGGGCGTCGTAGGCGGCGTAGGTGTTGGCGAACTCGGTGTCACCACCCTCGTCGGCGATCTCGCGGGCGGTCAGCAGGGTCGCCTTTTGGGGGACGTTGTCGGTCAGCCCGTCGGTGTGCCAGAAGATCGTGCTGCGCCGCAGACCGGCCAGGGCACTCTTGGATGGGTCCATGGTGACCGGTGAAATCTCGGGGTAATCAGGGTGACCGCCGGCTGAGGCAACCACCACCTCACCGAGAAGGCGGCTGAAAGTGACCAGATCGGCGTCGCTGATGTGGACTTCGCGGTAGACGACGACACCGTGCGCGGTGAGTAACTCTTGGCACTGGGTAGCGGCGTACTGCTTGACGAAGTTGTTGCTACGAAATCCGTGCACTTCGACACCGATGGACGGGGAGATCGGGGTAATGGAAGTGGTCATGGCGCGTCCTTCAGGGCTGATCGGTGTGGCTCGACAGTGATGGCCTGCCGCGGGCATGCGGCAGCAGCAGCGGTGATGTCGCGGAGATGGGCAGGGTCGGGATACTCAGCGCAGGAGGCGATCTCGTCGTCGCTCAAGTCGAAGACCTCAGGCGCGATCTGCAGGCACAAACCGTGACCTTCGCACAGGTGAGGATCGACGTGCACGCGTAACGCGTCAGGTGTCGTCATAAGCGGACTTCTCGTTTCGCAGGGTTCGCCGTCAGACCGCAGTGAACTCGAGGTGTAGATCCGACAGCCCGCGGATGATGTAGGTCGGGTCGTGGCGATAGGTGCGGTTGCCGGCAGGACCGTGATGTTCCTCGGAGATGGTCAGCGCGCTGGTGCGGGCCAGAAATCGCTCGATCGTGACGCGCCCTTCGGCACGGGCCAACGGGCCGCCGGGGCAGGAGTGCACACCGCGGCCGAAGGCGATGTGTTCGCGGACGTTTTCACGGTCCAGCCGGAACGTGTCCGGTTCGGGGAAGCGGCGCGAATCACGGTTGGACGCTCCAGGATGCAGCATGATCGTCGTGCCCGCCGGTACGTCGACACCACCGACGCGCGTCGTTTTCTGCGTCATCCGGAAGTCGCTCATCGTCGGGCTTTCCATGCGCAACACTTCTTCGATGAAGTCCGGCACACGGCTCACATCGGCACGTAGTGCCGCCTGTAATTCCTGCTCGTCGGCCAGGATGCGCATCGCCGACGCCATCAACCGAGTAGAGGTGTCCTGGCCGGCACCGAACAGGAACGTCGCCAACCGCACCAGCGCCTCGACGGCAGGCAGCGACCCGTCGGGATAGGTCGACGTCGCCAGTGCAGTCAACACGTCGTTGCGCGGCGCGCAGCGGCGGTCCTCGATGTAGCCGCTGAACGTTTCGTACATGTACTCCAGCGGATTGTCGGGCAGCACCGTGTCGGTCCCCACCGCAGCAACGTGTTGACCGGTGAAGATCTTGCGAAAGTGGTCGCGGTCCTCCTCAGGTACCCCGAGCAGGTCGGCGATCACCATCGTCGTGAACGGCTTGCCGTAGTCGACGACCAACTCACAATGCCCGCGTCCGACGAACACATCGAGGCAGGCGTCCGCCATGCCGGCCATTTCGGCTTCATTTTCCTTGAGCCGCTTGGGAGTCATCAACCGCCGCAACAGACTTCGCTCGGCCTCGTGCTCAGGGCCGTCCTTGGTCACCATGAACTCGTTGAACACCCAATGGTCACGGTTGTTCTGCACCTGCTCGGTGATGTCGTCTGCCCCCGGCTCCACTGGAAACGGCGGGAACGGTCCACCCATTGCATTGCACGAGGAGAACACCGTGTTGTTGCGGTATACCTCCAACGCCTCGTCATACCCAGTTACCGCCAGCACCCCGGGCTGCGAAATCGCGTGTACCGGACAGCGGGATCGCAGAGCGTCGAAATACGGATAGGGGTCGTTGATCACTGCGGCATCGGTGAAGATGTCGACGTCCGTTTTCTGATCGGTCACAACCAACTCCTCCGTCGATTCTGGGCTGCACCCTTTGTTAGGCGATCGCCTAACAGAAGATAGGCATATGCCTAACACCGGCGGGGCGCATTAGTCAAGCGCGAATCACCCCCCTGCCGCGGTAATCAAGGGAGGCACCCACACCGCGACACCGCAACGCAGCGGTAGGATATCTAGGCATCCGCCTAACAGAATCGGCGTCGAACCGCTACGCTGTGCTCAACGAAAAGGATCCACGCGTACACGCTCGGCGCGCGACCGCATGCCGACTTCGAGTACCTGTCAGGAAGTCGAGACGATGCCACAACATTCCGACCTCGCGACAAGCCGAGTTGCCGTGATCACCGGTGGAGCCTCCGGGATCGGGCCGGCCATCGGCCACCGCCTCGCCCGCGCCGGGCACCCCGTTGCCCTCCTGGACCGCCAAGGCGAACTGGCCCACACCCAAGCCCAACGCCTTCGAACCGACGGTGCACGCGTGATGGCCGCCGAGGTCGACGTCACCGACCGAAGCGCCATTGACCAAGCCCTGGACCGCGTGCGCACCGACCTCGGACCGATCAGCATCATGGTCACCAGCGCCGGCGTCGACGTCGGCACACCGGTGCCCGCCACCGAGATCACCGCCGAGCAGTGGGACCGGCTCATCGCCATCAACCTCACCGGAACCTTCATCTGCATCCAGGCCGCCATCCCCGACATGCAAACCGCGGGTTGGGGCCGCATCGTCACTATCTCCTCGTCCAGCGCCCAATCCGGTGCACCCGAGCGCGCCCACTACGTCGCATCCAAGGGCGGAGTGATCGCGCTGACCAAAGCCCTGGCCTACGAACTGTCCCCGCAAGGCATCACCGTCAACACCATCCCGCCGTCCATCGTCGACACCCCCATGGCCCAAGCCGGGGTCCAAGCCGGAACCGTCCCGCCGCTCGACGTTCTGGCGACCATGGTTCCCGTGCGCCGCAGCGGAACACCCGACGACATCGCCGCCGCCACCGCCTTCCTGTGCACCGACGACGCCGGCTTCATCACCGGTCAAGTCATCGGCGTCAACGGCGGCATGTACATCTGAACGCGCTGAAGGGACTACGAGAGCCGGTCAACGCGGTGTGGGATCGTGCTGTCATCCAGGCGTGCGTGATTTGGCTGTCGCGCAACATGTTTCGCGTTTGAATACGTACTTTCAATCGCTGCGCGGGGTGACTTTGACCGGGATGTTGCTCTGCCGGGGTAGTCCGGTTATCGGGTCGTACTCGATGGCGGTGGGGACCAGTCTTCCGACGTTGCTTCCCCGTTCGCGCACCTCATCGTCTTCAGACGGTAGGCCACCGAAGGCGTGGTGCATGGCGACGACGTCGCGGCGCAGCGTGTCATCGGCTTCGGCGACGCTGGGGATGTAGTCGTGTGGCGAGGTGACCGTCACCAGATCGCCCGTTTGCAAACCCAGCCCCTCGAGCACATCGGGGTGCATGTAGGCCGGGTTATAGGGCTTGCCGCCGTTGAGCTTCGCGAGGTAGGTGCCCGAGGAGTTCATGAAACTGCCGTGACGGCGGGATATCAGTCGAAGGGGATAGTCGGTATCGGCGCGGGCGGCCCGGAAATCCTCGGTTAACATCTCGGCGAGTTCGGCGAGCATGCGGGCGTTACCAACATCCAGGCGGGCGGTGCAGTCAGGGTCGCGCTCGGCTACGACGTCTTCAATTTCGAAAATGTTGCCATGGGGGTGGCTGGCCACCTCCTCGAGAGGAATACGGGAGTTGGCGCACATCTCAGCGAACAGTTGCTCGGTCGTGAGGTTCGTGTCACCGTCCATGGTGACCACCACCGGCGGTGCCTCCATGAATCTGCCGCCACCCCCGCCGAAGAAGTTGACGAAGAACATCTGTAGGTCCATGCGTTTGGCCAGGCCGAGGAAGAACTGCCATTCCTCCACCAGGTCTGAGCCTTCGGGTGGGTCGACCAGGCGCGGCGCGTACTGCGCGTAGGCCGCCGGAATCCCGACGCCGGCCGCGTAGTACTTGATCAGTTCGGCGCCCTGGGTCATGGCCGGGGTTTCCATCTGCATCATGGGTGCGATGACGTAGTGGGCGAGCCGCGAGGTCAGTGACATCTCGGTGTCCAGCGTGACGAGCAGATCCAGAGACTTCAACGCATGGTGGGTCTTTCGCTGATCGGGCCAAGCCGTCATCGGATTGCCACCCACGCAGATCAGGGCCTTGACCTGTCCGTCGCCCTCGAGCAGGATCTCGTCAGCCAGGGCAGCGGTCGGCAAGCCCGCCGCGGTGTCAGTGAGGCCACGTACCCGCAGATGCTCCCCGAAGCCCCATCCCTCGTAGGGTGGGTGCGCCTGGGCCTTGGCGGTGTAGGCCGGCATCAACGTGTTGGGGCGGGTGACGCGGCCACCGGCGCGTTGCCAGCGCCCGCAGATCGTGGTCAGGCACAGGCACAGGTACTCCAACAAGGTGCCGTGCGCGCTGAAGTTGGCTCCGGTGCCAGCGTTCACCATGCCCCCGCGGGTGCCGAATGTGGCGAAAAGTCGTGCCGCCTCGATCAACTCCTCGGCGGGGACGTCGGCGCGCTCAGCGACGTATTCGGGTGTGAAGGCAGCGACAGCGGCGGCCAGCTCATCGAAACCCGTGACATTCTCGGCGAGGAACTCTGTGTCACAAAGGTTCTCGCGCACGATCCAGTTGATCATGCCGGCAAGGATGGCGACGTCCTCACCGGGACGGGGCTGAATGTGGATCGCCGCGCGTGCCGCGGTCTGCGAGCGACGTGGGTCTATGACGATCAGCTTCATGCCGCGGCTGATCGCGGTCCTTAGGCCCCGCCCAGGGTTCTGCCCGGGAATCCCAATCGCCTTGGAGATCAGCGGGTTGGTTCCGACGAGCAGCCAGCTGTCAGCCTCGTCGAAAGGAACGTCTCCGCCCAGCCAGTGTCCGTGCATCGCGAGTGCGACCTGCTTGCCGGGTTGATCGATGGTGTTGGCGGTGAAGAACATCGGCGATTCGATGGCGCGTATGAACGCGTTGGCGGTCAGCGGGCTCGCCGGATAGGGCAGCCCGTTCGTGCCAAGATAGAGCGCCACTGAACGCGGGCCGTAAGTCTCGATTAGGGCGCGCAGCCGGTCGGCGATCTCGTCGGTGGCCTGCTCGGCGTCGATGGGCGCGTACGTGCCATCGGGCTGACGTTTCTGGCTGTGTAGAAGGCGATGGGGGTTGTTGTGAATCTCCGGCAGCGCGCGGCCCTTGGCACAGGTGTACCCCTTGAACATGGGATTGTCCGAGTCGCCGGTCACCTTGGTGAGGCGGCCATCGACCACGGTGGCGAGCACTCCGCAGTGCGCGGAGCAGATGCGACAGATCCCCGGCCGCGTGATCGTTTCAGGCATGGTCTGACATCCAGCCAATTCCTCCGTCGGCCTGGGCTACACACTTTGTTAGGCGATCGCCTAACAGTAGGATACGCATATGCCTAACACCGGCGGGGCGCATTAGTCAAGGCTGGGTCATGCACTTGCAGCAGTCAGCGAGAGAAGGAGCCACATGGCGACACCGCAACGCAGCGGCCGACGTGACAGCGGGGTGCGCGACAAGATCCTCGACGCTACCGCCGAGATCATGCTCAAGGAGGGATACGCCGCAGCCACATCCCGGCGGGTCGCCGAGAAGGTGGGCGTGCAGCGCGCGGCCGTCTACTACTACTTCCCGACGATGGACGACCTGTTTTTGGCGTTGTTACGCCGCGGCACCGACGCCACCCTGACGGCTCAACGTCAGGCACTGACATCGGATGCACCGCTACAGGCGTTGTGGGACTTGACCGTCGACCCCCGAGGCGCCGGACTGCTGATGGAATTCATGGCGCTGGGCAATCACCGCAAGGACATCCGCGCCGAACTGGCCGCCGGCGCCGAAAAGTTCCGCGAAGCTCAAGTCGCGGCACTGACCTTCGTCCTGCGCGACCACCCAGGCGAGTCGACGCTACCGCCGGAGGTGGTGTCGGTGCTGATCGCCGCCATTGGGCGACTCATCGTCTTGGAATCGGCGATGGGCATCACCACCGGACACCAGAAAACCCTCCAACTGGTCCACCAATATCTGCGCGACTACGACATGCAACCAAACCAAGCTCGTCGTGCGGACACCGACGGCTGACGCACACCAAAAACACGCTTCATCTAGGCAACTGCCTAACGTAGCCGCCGCGGAACCGCTACCCTGCGGTTCGATCGCGACTCTTTGTGTACGGCGTGGAACCGAAACCCCTTCCAGCGTGGTCACCAGGGGTGCGGTCGGCATGTTCATGGTGCCGCAGTTGAGATGATGCACCTTCATGGTGAAAGTCGTTCAGGCATGGGTGGGTTCGCCTTCGGTGGTCACCTCGAAGGCGTTGAGGAAGTTGCAGACCAGTTGGTAGAAGCCGACGGTCAGCACCAGGTCGGCTAGTTGCGTGACCGTGAGCGTCGCCCGGGCGCTCTCTCGGTCCGAGCCGTCCAGTGTGTGGTCGTCGAGTAACCGGTCGGTCCAGGCGAGGATGTTCACCTCGTCGTGGGGCAGCCCGTCAGTGACGCCGCTGGCCGCCGCTGCGATGGCAGCCGCGGACAAACCGGTATAGCCGGCAATCCATTCGTGCTGTTGGGTTTCATATGTTGCGGCGTAGCGGTATCCCACCCGAAGTATCGCCAGCTCACGCAGATGTGCCGGCAGTGAGTTCGCTTGGAACACGGCGTCGGCCATGACGAAGAAGCCGGGTGCCAACCCTGGTGAGTGCGTGACCATCTTGTAGACGTTGACCGGCGCGTGCTGGGCGAGGGTGTGCTTGAGGTTCTGTGGTAGCGCGTCGAGGTCGGGATAGTCCATGGCGCTCACTCCCGGCCACGGACGGGGTCGCTGCCCTCCCACTCCGTGGCGACGTCGCGGATGTATTGGAAGAACTGGCCTTTGGGGCCGCTGATGTCGGAGAGTTCGATGACGGTGCCCTGTTCGGTTTCGGTGTCGAGGTAGGCGAAGCGGCCCTGTTCGCCGCCGATGCTGCCTTCCTGCCCGATGGTGTAGCCGTCGGCGAGCGCCTGATCTAGAACGTTCTGGAAGTCCTCGGACCAGTAGGCGATGTGCTGCATGCCTTCGCGACCCGAGTCGAGAAAGTCCTTGTACATCGAGGGGGCTTCGTTGCGTTGCTGGATCAGTTCGATTTGGACGTCTCCGGAGTTGGCCAGCGCGACGCTCATCTGCATGTCGGAGTCGACGTCGTGATAACGGAAGTAGTCGGTTTGGACGCGGTCGACGTAAAACCAGGGTCCGACGCCGTGTTTGACCCAGCTGTCCATGGCGGCGTCGATGTCGCGGACGACGTAGCCAATCTGGGCGATCTTGCCGAACCTGCGGCTCATGACGGTCCTTCTTTCCGTGTGGCGGTGAGTCGGTGGGTGAGTAGGGCTTCGACTTCGCGTCGGGCGGCATCGAGGTCGACGTCGTCGTCGATGAGGGATTGCAGCGCGACCCCGCGCAGCATGGCGATGATCACGGTGGCCAGGCCGTGCGGGTGAACCGTGCTCGGCGTTTGGCCAGCGGTCGCCGCGACTGTGATGCGCTTCTCGATTTCTTCGCGAAACTCACGGTCGGCGGCGACCATCCGGGCGCGGGTGTCGTCATCGGGGTTCGCGACGGTGTCGGCCCAGAGCGCTAATCGTGCCCGGTTGACGGGTTGCAGGTCGGTGATGACGTCGAAGTAGATGCCGATGAGTGTGCGTAGTTCGGTAATCGGGTCGTCACCTTCGCCTTTCTCGAACATCGCCTCGCGGAACTGATGGGTGACGGCGTCGACGAGTCGCTGCATGAGCGCACCCTTGGAGCCGAAGTGGTGGGTGGCCAGGCCGCGGCTGTAGCCGGCGCGTTCCCCGACGTTGGCCAAGGTGACTTTCGATGGACCGATCTCGGCGACCATCTCGGCAGCGGCGGCGATGAGGCGGCGTTCGGATTCAGCTCGCCGGACCTCCTGGGTGCGGGGGGCGTGCATGCTTCCGGTCACGGGGTGACTCCTTCGTTCACGATCGCCTCACTAGTACTTATGTGTTGACTAACAAGTTACGGTACGTATCGGTACCATGTCAAGGTGCCAATACGCTAGGCGGAGGCCGCCGGTCAGGAGCTGCGGGCACTGCGTGGATTGGTCTACAACGATCCGCGATTGGACACGGAGTGTGAGGAATCGCAACAGCAGCCACCACCTACCACCACGACGGTGGTTACACCCGCCACTGGTCGCCGGCTCCCGAGCATTTGGTCGCGGCTCCCCGGACGAGCGCTCAGCGCCTCGTCTCGTACCTGGTCAGGACCACGCCGCCGGGGAAGGTCCGCGTCTCCACCAGGTCCAGGTTCACCCAGCTGTCCAGCGCGGTGAAGAACGGCGTGCCGCCGCCCACCATGACCGGGTAGGTGGCCAGCGCGTACTCGTCGATCAGCCCGGCCCGCATGGCAGCCGCGGCGAGCGTTGCGCCGCCGATGCTCATCGGGCCCGCCGTCCTCGGCCTTGAGCCGGGTGATCTCGGCGACCGCGTCGCCGGTGACCAGGCGGGTGTTCCAGTCGACCTTGTCGATCGTCGAGGAGAACACCACCTTCGGCGTATCCCGCCAGTTCCGCGCGAACTCGATCTCCGCCGGGGTGGCGTCGGGCTGCTGGTCGCCGGTCGGCCAGTAGGAGCTCATCGTCTCCCACAGCTTGCGCCCGTACAGCGCCAGGCCGCTCGCCCGTCGTGGTCCAGCCACCACTGGAACAGCTCGTCGCTCGGCGGCCCGCCCCAGCCGATGTCGTCGCCGGGCGCGGCGATGTAGCCGTCCAGGGTCACGTTCATGCCGTAGATCAGTTTCCGCATGGTGCCAGCCTCCCGTGAGTCGGTCTCCGGCGTATAGACCGGCGTTGCGCGGGAAACTCATCGGTGCGCGATCTGGGCACGCGGGTAGTCGAACAGCAACTGATCACTGGACGGATCGGTAGCGCGGAGTAGCGAAGTCTGCCGTCCATACCTTCCACGTCGAGACTGCGTGAAGCAGGCGTTCGTGGCTGGTGTATGGCACGGCCTGTTAACGGGTGGCACCATACATTCGTGAACAAGACCACCGTCTACCTGCCCGAAGAGCTCGAAATGCGGTTGGACGCGGCCGCGGCAGCGAGCGGAACGAGCAAGGCGGAGTTGATCCGACGAGGCATCGCGATGGTGCTGAATGCATCTCAACCGCCGGAGCGGTATCCATTGCCCGTGTTCCGCAGCGGCCGAGTGCGCGACGCCGAACAGATGGATGACGAGATCTACACCCACATCAAGGAGCGCTCGGCGCGCCGATGATCATCGTCGCCGACACATCAGCATGGTTCGCGGCGTTCGATGCAGACCAACCGGAGCAGTCACGAATCTGCCAAGACACTGCCGGCGGACCTCTGACGGCTGCTGGGGCGGCGATTCAAGCTCGACGTTTGGCTGCCAGAGATTCGAGAACTCGACCGAGCAGGACCAGGAGGGTGTCCTGTTCCGCCGGAGTAAGTGCTCCGACGGTCTCCTCCTCGAGTGTTCGCCACGCCGTGTTCACGGGACCTTCCAGCGCTCGCCCAGCGTCGGTGAGAGTCACGAGAACAGTTCGACGATCCGATTCGGATCGGTTACGTGCGATCACCCCCGCCTTTTCCATGCGGGAGAGCATCTTGGACGTCGTTGGCGCCTCTATCGCGAGCTCGCGAGTCAGTTCTGCCTGCGAACGCGGCTCTTTGTCCCAGAGGAGCATCAGCAACAGCTCCTGGCCCGCAGAAAGGCCGATCCCGTGTAGCAGGGCGCCGGCGCGCTGCCGATGCACTCGCGCAACGGCTGAGATCCACAGGCTGATGGTTGCTGACCGCTCGCGGGCGTGCGCGACCGGACCGGTGTCGTCTGCGCCCATGGCTCCCTCCGGAATATCTTTAGCCGGCTAATAGTTGTGGCGAGTGATAGTTAGCCGGCTAAGGCTAAGCCTACATACGAAGGAGTTTGACCATGACCACATCAACCATCGCGGTCGCTGGGGCGACGGGCGCCCAGGGTGGAGCAGTTGTCGACGCTCTGCTCGAGCAAGGCGCATCGGTGCGCGCACTGGTCCGCAGCACTGGGTCCGAGCCAGCCCGCAACCTGGCAGGCCGCGGGGTGGAACTGGTGCAGATCGACATGAAAGATGCAGCGTCGCTGAGCAATGCGCTCCGAGGGGTGGACGCATTCTTCTTCATGACGACCCCTTACGGTGCTTCGCAGAATCCCGATACAGACGGCGAAATCCAGCAAGGCATCATTTTCGCCGACGCCGCGAGTGCTGCACAGGTCCCACATGTGGTCTTCAGTTCCGTCGGAGGCGCTGACCGCAACTCGGGTGTTCCGCACTTCGAGTCCAAGCGCCGGATCGAAGAGCACCTTCTGGGCAGTGACCTGCGCGTCACCATCGTTCGTCCGGTGTTCTTCATGGACAACTTCGGATCGATGGCTCCCACGGTCGAAAACAACGAACTCGTCCTGCGGCTCCCTGTCCCGGACGGCATCAAACTTCAGACGATCGCTGCCCGTGACATCGGTGTCGTTGCGGCTGCGGCGCTACTCGACCCTGCGGCGGTCCCGGCGACGATCGAGATCGCCGGCGATGAGCTCACAGGCAGCGAGATCGCTGCAGTCTTCGGCGCGCACCTCGGACTGTCCGCACGGTACGAAGCCCTGCCGGTCGAAGTCCTCGACGGTCAGGACGACCTTCAGAAGATGTTTCGCTGGTTCGCCGATACGCCCGCATACCAAGCCGACATCGCGGCCGTTCGCCAGATCGACCCCGATCTCTGGAACCTGCAAGCCTGGCTGAAAGCCATCGATTACGGCCTGGCCTCCAGCTGACGTCCGCCCAAGGCCCGGTCGGCTCAGCCGTCGTAATCGACTGCGACGGTTGAGGTCTTGGGATGGGATTGACACGTCAGTATGAAGCCTGCCTCGACCTCGGCTGCGTTGAGTGCAAAGTTTTGCTCCATCGAGACTGCTCCGGTCGTGATTCTGGCTTTGCACGTGCCACACGCGCCGCCAAGGCAGGCATACGGCGCATCGATGTTGTTCTTCAGCGCGGATTCCAGGACGGTCTCACCCGCGGCGAGCTTCACGGTGTGATCCGCGCCGGCCAGCGTGATGGTCACGTCGGACTCGGGAAAGTCATCGACTTGGGTTTGTCGCTTTGTGCCGCGGAACAGTTCGAGGTGTATCCGCTCGGTCGGCACGCCACCAGACGCGAGGTCACCGCGCACCGTCGTGACGAGATCGCTTGGCCCGCAAAGGTACCACCGGTCGATCGAGGTGACGTCACCGGCGAGCAGCCGCTGAACCATCGCCAGGTCGATGCGGCCGCGAAGAGAGGTCGGGTGGTGCGCCTCGGCTGAGCGGATGTGGAAGATCCGTAACCGGTCTGCATATCGAGCTTCGAGCTCATCGAGTTCGGTGGCGAACATGGTCGACTCTGCGGTGCGGTTGCCGTAGAACAGGGTGAAACGGCTCTCGGTCTCAATCTCCATGGTGGTGCGCATGATCGACAGGATGGGCGTGATGCCGCTGCCGGCCGCTACCGCGACATAGTCGCGCCGAGCGAGTGGGTCAAGGGGTGCGCCGAAGCTACCCGTTGGCGTCATCAGCTCCAGGACGTCACCGGCTCGAAGTGTTTCGACCGCGAAGGTCGAGAACATCCCGCCGTCGATATGCCGTACGCCGATCGCCAGTTCTCCCGATGTGGCCGAGGTGCAAATCGAGTAGTTTCGTCGCACCTCCTTGCCGCCGATGCGGTGTTTGACGGTCAGGTGTTGGCCCGCCTGGAACCCGAACTGGTCGCTGAGGTGATCGGGAACGTCGAAAGTGACTTTGACGCTGCCTGGAGTCAGGGGCTCGACGCTCTTGACGGGAATCGGGTAGGTGATGGCATGGCGCGCCGCGGAGGAACGTGGCATTCGGACTGGCAGCAGCGCAGCGAGTTTGCCGTTGAGGCGTTTCCACTCGCGGTACTGCGTGGCGTCGAGCTGCTGACCGAAAACCGTGCCGATGGCCGAGTCGCGCTCGAGGTAGGCGGCCTCATTGCGTCGCCAAGTCGCGACGTAGCGGTAGAAGGGGACAGAAGGGTGTAAGTGGTGGACCAGGTGATAGTTCTGTGACAAGAGCAGGGGCGTCAGAATCCACTCTGAGCCGACGCGGTTGCGAGTCGCGCGATAGCGGTTCTCCCGTTGGGTGTCTTCCAGGTCGTGGTGGGGCAGCCAGTCGAACCACCACGCCAGCACGAACATCGCCACCCGCTCGGGAATCAGGTAGATCAGCGCAAGCGTCCACAGATGACCGGTGAAGGCCGCCAACACGATCGCCGTCACCGCGAAGGTCATCAAGGCGACCGTTTCGAGAACCTCGGCGCGTGGGCGCCGGCGCACGTTACGTACCAAGAAACTGATGTACGGCAGGTCCATTGCCGGGAAGCGCACTGGGAGCTGCCACCAGGGCGCGGCGCTGACGAAGTGATCGGGATCGGACCCGCCGTCATTCGTATTGCGGTGGTGCTCAATATGAATGAACGAGAACGACTTGAACGAGATCAGCGGCGAGACGAAGAACATCGCCACGCGACCGAAGGCGACGTTGACCCAGCGATGCGAGCTGATCGAGTAATGCGACGCGTCGTGCAACACGGTGAACAGAATGAAGATTGCCGCGGCGCTCGCGGCAATGGTGGCGATCGCAGGCAAAGCGTCGGTGACGGCCGCCCACGTGGAGGCGCCGAAGATCGCAAGCGCGAGTATGAAGATGCCGACTATCGGCCAGGACAACGTCGGAACCTGCTCGCCCGGGTCAGGCAAGGCGTGCGGCGAGGCCGCTGCCAGGGGTTGGGAGTGTTGAGTCGTCGTCGACATCGGAGTCCTTCGCGCTGGGGATGAGATGCCAACGTACGAGCTGCCGGTGTCGGTCAACAAGGCCCTCCCAGCCCTCTGCGATGTGCTGCGAGCACATCCAACGCGCTCGGCCTCCTGCCGGGGAGGCTATGACTCGGGCAACACCGAGGCCCCCAGCACGTCGCAAACGAGGAGGGCGGCGTGCAGTTCGGCGACTTTGATCGTTGCGGGCCGGCCCCTACGCTCTTCGGCACGACGCACCCTTTGCAGGACCGTGTTCTTGTGGATTCCCAAGGTGCGTGCTGCGGTGGTCAGACTCCCTTGCGCGTCGAGAACGGCCAGGAGTGTGGCGCGCTCGTCGCGCTCTTTCGCGTCGTCCCGTGCGAGATCGCCGAGCTGAGCGGCAACGAAGGCCCTAGCCGCATCCAGGTCGCGCGAGATGGCGTCGACCAACGCAACATCACTGAACTCGGTGATCGATGGTGCCGCGCGCCCAGACAGTTCGATGACCCGGCGAGTGCGTAGCGCCTCGAGGTGGGAGGTGCGAAAGCCCGCAGCCCCCGAATGGGGCGAGCCGACGGCGATGTGAACGTTTTCGCGTTCGCCGCCAAGCTCTGTCGCCATCCCCGTGAGCGATGTCCTCACGTCTCCCGTGATCGATGCCCATCCCCATACCGCGAGTGGGCCGTCGGCCATGACGAGCGAGTGACCCGCCCCGAGATACCTGCCAACCTGCCTTGCCAATCCCTCGAGGTCGACGCCGCGGTCGTCGGCCCAGCACACGAAACCGATCTGCCGACCGGTGAGCCGGTGGCTGAGCACACGTTCGGCCCGTGCGGTGTCGACACGTTCGCCGGCGAGCAGTGCCCGCACGACATCGTCGCGCTCGGCTCTTGCCTGGTTCTGGCGTCGGTCGAGCTCGGCGACGTACTCGGCAGCCACCAGACTGGAGATGCGGTCGATGTATCGAAACCCGTACCGCTCGAGATCGACAAACGTTCTCAGCGCGTCAGCGGGGTCGTCGATCCTCTCAGTAAGCCAGTCGGAGAGCTTCTCGGTGAAGTACTCATGACCCAACCGATAGAACCGCAACATCACATCGACGCTGTGCCCTCGTGATGCCATCGCTCGCGCGTGTTCGAGCGCAGTTACCGGCGCCTCCGCAGCCGCTACGTCAATCCCATGACGGAACATCGAAAGTACCGCTTCGAGATTCGACGAGCACGATCCCAGGGTCAGGCCGCGAAGCTCAGCATCCCCGCCGACCTCTGGTATCCGCTCGATGACGTACCTGTGCATGTCGTCAGCCAGGCTGGACACATTCGCCAGCAGAGACGCAGCGACACCCTTACCCACGTCCGCGCCGTGGGCCGGCTCTAGCGCGTCCATGACTGCACACTAACGGCGGCCCGGGTGGCCACACGATGAACTGGGCCGTCGGACGAAATTCCGCGGAGACGACGACGCTATCGCTCGTCGCCTCCGCGGATCGCTGTGTACCGCTAGTCGAATAGGAACGGCAGTGGTGACGAGAACGGGCCATAGCTTTGCGGAGGCGAAACCTGAGGCGGCGTCGCGTCGATCGCGGCGTGGCCGGGCTTTTGACAGATCGTCGCACTGCCGCCACTGGTGCACGTGGGACTGTCGGCGGCGATTGCAGCCGGCGCCGCGGCGATCGCCGCAGCGATAGCACCGCCTGCGAGAACCGGTGCGATGAAACGCAATTTGAGTGTCATTACTTCTCCTTGGATTGAGCCTCACGCCGAATAGGTTGTGCGGCTGTGTGATTGCTTGACGATTTCCACGCTAGGTACCGGCGCAGCACATGTCTTGTGGTTCATAGCGAACCCAAATGAGGCCTAGTCAGTCAACGACGACCTCTTCTTCACGTGCACCGAATCGCGTGTCGTGCCGAACGTCGTCACCAGCAGCGGAGCTGGCGATCTGTTCACCGTGCGCGACCCGATCCCCATTGGCGGACAAGATGATTCCGTCGAAGCGGCGATAGCGTTCGCAGTGGAGAAGCTCGGAGTCTCCTCCATCGTGGTGTGTGGGCACTCGAGTTGCGGCGCCATGCACGCCTTATTGGGCGGACCGACAACGGCAGTCACCGCACCGGTGCCGACACGCACTTGCGTCCATGGCTTACCCACGGACAATCAGCACTGACCGCGTTCCGCGGCGGCCTTCATCCAATCGCGCAGTCAGCCGCAGGGGCCGAATTCGGAGCCGTCGACCAATTGAGCATGGTCAACGTCGCTATCCAAGTGGAACACTCACGACGCACCCGCTCAATTGTCGACGCCCATCGCGAAGGGCTGTTGTTGAACGTCATCGGGCTGTTCTACGACATCTCGGGCGCACAGGTCCTACAAGTCGATCTCGCCGGAGTCTCCACCGTCGGCGGTCAGCCCGCGGCGGACGCGAAGTAATGGCATGACGACCTCGTCGAGGATGGCGTTGATTGTCTGGTCATCGACTGGAGCGCCGTGCACCAGATAGTGGTGTCTGAGCAGGGTCGGAGCGAGCGCGATGACCGTTGGCGTCAGGGCCTGCGGGGCTACCTGTTTGCGTTCGGCGGCGCGCTGCAGCACCGCTTCAATCAGGCGGTTGCCCCCGTTCAGTAGGTGCTCGCGGGCTGTTCGCGTCGCATCGGGGTCGGCGAGCGTCTCGGTGACCAGGCCGCGCGCCGCCTCGCCAAACGGGCCGGCAAGACGATCGGCGGCGGCCCGTAACACGCTGAACAGATCCGCCCGGACATCACCGGTGTCGGGCGTCATGTCCTTGTCGTGGGAGAGGACGTCGCGGATGGCGGCGGCGACGAGATCGGCGCGTGCGGGCCAACGACGGTAGATCGCCGCCTTGCTGGTCCGGGCCCGCTTGGCGACACGTTCAACCGACAAGCCCGCGTAGCCGAACTCCGCGAGCTCGGCGAGCGTCGCGGCGTGCACGGCATCGATAAGTACCTGCCCGCGTCGGCGGGGCAGCCGGCGATGGTCGGAACCCGGTGCGGCATTCACCGGCTTAGCGTATCGTGCAATAGAGAACGGAGCGTTCCCTATTAAGGAGGACCAGTCATGTTGCGAACAGTCGGTGAACTTGCTTACCGGGTCGGGGCCTTGGCAAGGCCCTCCGATGTGCCCGACCACGGGCTGCGCGATTTCGTCGCCACACACGACCCCGGTCGCGCCTTGGACATCGGTTGCGGCGCGGGCCGGAACGCGTTGTTCTTGGCCGCCAGCGGATGGGACTGCACTGGGGTCGAGATACTCGGCAGCGCGGTCGCCGACGCGCGTAGCACCGCTGACGCCCGCGGGCTGAACGTGCGGTTCATCCAGGGCGACGTGACGGAGTTGCCGACGCTAGGCATCGGCGATAACTTCGCGCTGTTAATGGACGGCGGCTGCTATCACATGATCCCGGCATCGAAACGGGATGCCTACGCGCGCAGCGTATCCGCCGTCGCCGCGACAGGGGCAACGCTGATCATGGTCGGCTTCACCCGCCATCTTGCCTTCGGGATGGGCCGCGACGAACTGATCAAACGCTTCGTGGGCTGGCAACTCGTCGACGCCCAGCCCATTCCCGGGGAGCAGATGCATCAGTACATCAGCGGTCCCCAACTGATGCGTACCGCGTTGCGGCACGGGCGATTTCGTCCCTGGCGCTACCGATTCGAGCGCACCTGATCGTGCGTTGCATGCTTCCTTCACTGGGCAAATCTCGATGTGCCTGCGGATCGTCAACTGGATTTGCGGGTGTTGATGATCGGGGTAAGCGCCCCCTCCATGATCTTCTTGTCGCTGGTGGCGATCGTGAAACCCCGTCGCGCCGCTTGGGCGACGATCATGCGGTCGAAAGGATCTTTGTGCTCCCAGGCAAGCCGACCTGCCATTACGGCATCTGGTGCGTCGATCGAGAGGTCCGAGGCGTTCATGTTGTCGAGGACGTCATGCCACGCAGACAGCAAGGGCTCCCCGTCTACGCGCCCGAGTCGGGTCTTGATCGCTACCTCCCATGCCGAGACCGCGGAGACGACGAGCTCGTTCGCGGGATCCGCGAGTGTCGTACGTACGGACCGATCAACGCGGTCAGGCGAAGAAACCAACCACAGCAGGGCATTGGTGTCCAGAAGGATCGCAGTCACGAATTGCCTTCCCACGCCACCAGTTCCGATTCGGGCAGGGGACTATCGAAGTTATCCGCGACCTTAACCGTGGGAAGCTGCCCGAACGTTCGCGGGCGACGGTGAACCGGAGACAGGACTGCCACTGGACGACCGTGGTTGGTGATCGTGACAGAGGTTCCGGACTGCTCGACGTCGGCCAACAGCGCGTTCAGCTTCGCCTTGGCTTCGGTGCTAGTGACCGTCTTCATGACGTCAGATTACACCATAGAGACTAGTGCGACTAGTCCTTAGGGCCCGACCAGCTTGGCCAGGTGAGTGCGCTCGGCCAGCGACGTCGTTCGAGCAGCGGGGTCGACTCGATGGGCGCCGTCATGGCTGTCGGCCAGACACGTACTTGTGTGTATGGTCGTGTGTATGGCGCGGTTGAACGTGTATGTGCCCGATGAACTGGCGGAGCGCGCCCGGGCGCGGGGCTTGAACGTCTCGGCGCTGACGCAGGCGGCGATCACCGCGGAGTTGGAGAACACCGCGACTGATTTGTGGCTGGAGGGGTTGACGGCCAGAACCACGGATGCTCGGCACGAAGACGTGTTGGCTGCAATTGATGCCGCACGCGATGAGCTTGGAGCGTGAGCCCAGCCGCGTCCTCGACGGCGCCGGTGGTCATCGACGCCAGTGTGATGGTGGATCTGGTTGCGCGCACCGGTGATCGGTTCGTGGCGGTGCGCGAGCGACTGGCCGGGACGGTGATGCATGCTCCGGCGCATTTCGATGCGGAGGTGTTGTCGGCGCTCGGGCGCATGCAACGCAGCGGCGTGCTGACTATTGCGCACGCTGATGCGGCAGTGGACGAGCTGCGGCAGGCGCCGGTGACTCGTCACGGGCTGCCATCGCTTATTGGTGGGGCGTGGGCGCGGCGCGACACCTTGCGCCTGACCGACGCCCTCTACGTCGAACTCGCCGATACGGCAGGTCTGGTGTTGCTGACCACCGATCACAGACTCGGCCGCGCCTGGTCCGCGGCCGAAGTCGTCGCATAATCGCAGGTTTCGCTCGCGGGACCAGCGTGCTCCGCCTGAGCTTTCTCGATGGTCGCGGGGCGTGGCGGGTCGCGATCACGTTGATGGCTGAGTAGACATTGTCGATGCCAGTTCATAACCTGTCCGAGACATATGTTGCCGGGGGGGCCTGCAACGAAGGATCGTGACAATCCGAATGAGCCGGGTGCGCCACTCTCTTCGGCGAACGGCCGGCGTTCTTGTGGCCGCGGTCCTGGTGCTGGCCATGTCGATAGCGGGCGACGTCAAGGCGGACCCGGCCGCTGACGCGCTTGCCAAGCTCGATACGTTGTCCCGTCAGGCGCTGAAGACCCGTGAAGCCGTGACCCTCGCCCAACGGGACGTCGATGGCAAACTGGCTGCCCAGACCGCGGCCGAGGATCGCCATCGCGCCGACCTGGCAGCCGTCGACGCCGCGAATTCCCAGCTCGCCTCCCGTCAAGCCGCAGCCGACCACGTGGCGGCGATGACGTACGTCAGTGGACGCACCGGTCAGTTTGCGGCGGTGCTGACTGCAGGCTCCCCGCAGCAGCTGATCGACCAGCTGTCCCTGCAGCGGATCGTCGTCGCTGAGACGGCCGGTCGGATAAACGCCTTCCAAGCAGCGCGTGAGCGTGCGGCCGTCGCCGCGAGGGCGTCAGAGACATCGGCCGCTGACGCCCGCGCCGCCGCGGAGCGGTCTGCTGCGGTGCGCGCAGAACTGCAGGCGAAACTGAGTGAGCTGCTGCGTCAGATCGCCGCCGCGGAGGCCCAGTACGCAGCGTTGACACCCGCTCAGCAGGCGGTCGTCGATAACGCAACCGCGCCGCCGCCGGCGCAGAGTGTGCCCGCTCCGGCAGACCCGCTGCTCAACGCGATGCCCGGTCCACCTCCCGCTGCCGTTGTCCCTCCCCCCGGGGCTGCCGTGGATATCCCGGAGGCATTGCCCGTCGGCGTCGCGTTTGAAGCCGGAATGCAGCCCAACACCATCGTGGCCGCCCGCGCCGTCAGCCAAAGGTTCCCCCAGATTGCCGAGATCGACGGTGTCCGGCCGGACTCGAAGCCGTGGCATCCGAGCGGCCTGGCCATCGACATCATGATTCCCAATCCCGAAAGCCCCGAGGGCATCGCGCTCGGAGACGAGATCCTCGCGTTCGCGATGGCCAATGCGGCCCGATTCGGGCTACAGGATGTGATCTGGCGCGGCACGTACTACACGCCGGCCGGTCCGCAGGCATCGGGTTACGGGCACTACGACCACGTGCACATCACCACGACACCACGCCGCTAACCGACGAATTGCTACGCCGGTTCGGGGCGCGCGTGATTACCCGTCCGACGACGGCAGCTGACGTCGATCGTTGCGGGTGGTGTTGCGCGTCAGACGTTTCGGTCCCTCGATCGCCGCGGTGGATTCCACGACGGGCGTCGCGCGCGAAGCCTCAACGCGCGTTGCTTCGACCCACTGCTCCTCCGGCTCCGCGGTCTCCTCGGACGTCACGGTGACTCTGTGGCTGCGCCTCAGGCTGAAGTGGATCTCCTCGGTCTCCTCGAACACCTCACGCGCGGCGCGCAGCGGCTTGGTCGTCGTATCGATCGCGGTGGCGATGATCGGCGGCACGAACGGACGCATCCAGCGCATCGCTGCTCCGGCCACGTCGGGCACCGTGGGCAGCACCGTCCGCTTCTCGGGTCGTGACTCGCTCACAGCGGGCAGTTGGTCCGACGGCGCTTCAATCGACGGGACGGTCTCCAACTCAGCCGGCGACTCTGCTGACACGACGGGGACCCGCTCGGCGGACACCGGCGTGGGCGCCTCCAACGCAGCGGCGACACGACGGCGCTGCTCTTCCCGATCGATCTCCGTCTGCGCAGCGACCGCCAGAGCGCGCGCTGGCGAGTTCGTGCTCGGCCCACATCGATTCGACTGTGGCTCGCACCTCGGCCCGCTTGACCGCGATCGCGGTGTCGGCCTCCAGATCCGCACGTTCGCGCTCGGCGGATGCGGCCGCGCGGCGATCCTCGGAGGTCTTTGCCCGCGAGAGCCGCAGGATCAAGGGAAAGAGGAACAACATTACGAAAAGGCCGGCCATCAGGGCGCGCAATACCGTCGCCCCCGAACTCGCGAGCGTGTGAGCGTTCATCGCCATCCACCGCGCGCCGAACCCGCGGTCTGCGCCCGCGATCGCGGCGTCGCGCGCCGCCCTCAGCGCCCGCTCACCATCGGCAACGCTGGCGTCGCGCGCCGGCGCGAGTCGGTCACGCTCGAACTTCGCCTTGTCGAGCGCCCGCTGCGTGTCCGCAAGGAACTCATCCGCCGTGCGATGCTCGGGTCCTGGGCCGGGCACCCCAGTGATGAGCGTCTGAGGGCACTGCGGCGCCGCGCTGAACTCACAGCGGCTGACGACCAACGCCTCGTCGCGTTCACGACTCGCCTCTGCGATGGCGTGGTCCAGATCCGCACGTGCCTGCCGTGCTTGCTCCAGATCGTTCGACGCCGCCATGACGGACGACGTTGAATTGGCGCTGCGCATGGCCTCCTCGTCGAGTCGGCGGTCACTGGAGCCCGCGAAGATCAGCATGGCTGCGAGCTCGCCGACGACGACACCCGCCACGACCGCGGCTATCGCATACGCGAGTCCACGCGGCCACGACACAACGGAACTGAAACGGCTGTCAGACATCGGAACTCCATGAGCATCGGGTCATGTTGAGACGCAGCGGAAAATCACGCCGGCGGGAACGAAGGCCATCGTCTCACATCACCGGTCGCTCGCGCGCAGGCGCCAGGTACCGTGCCTAGATGCCTCCGCGCTTGCCGGTGCATCCATTCGAACGCTGGCCGCGCCGCCACCGACGCCTGCTGCTGTGGGCCGTGAGTGTGCTCTCGGCGATCGCGATCGCTCTTGTGCCGATGCTCAAGCTCCTGCGCGAGGACACGCACGGCTTCGACATCGTCGACTTCGAGTTCGCCGGTACCGCCGTGCGGGCCGAGGAGATCCTGGCGGCATGGCAGATGGCCGGTGTGTTGCCGATGGCCAAGGTCATTCAACTACTCGACATCGTGTACCCCCTGTTGTACGGCTCTGCCCTCGCGGGGTGTTGCCTCGCGGCCGGTCACGCGCTGCGCAGGGTCGGCAGGACTCGCTTCGCCAACGCGAGCCGGGCGATGGCGTGGTTGGCGTTCGTTGCTGCGGCCTTCGACTACGTCGAGAACATCGGATTGGATATCGCGTTATGGTTCCGGCCGACGGATCCGATCTTGCTGGTGTCCGCGGTTGCCGCGGGCCTGAAGTTTTCGGCCATCGTTGTGACGTTCCTCTACGCCGTTGTTGGGTTTGGGCTGGCGGCAGTGCCCCGACTGCTACGGCGTTGACGCCGGCCTGAGGCCAGCTCTGAATCATGCGCCAACTAACGCTGCCGGGCTGGCTGTCGATAACCGAGGCATGACCAAGTTCCGTGTCGCAGGCGCGCTCGCCGTCGCGTTGGCTGCGCCTTGGTTGTCGGTCGCAACAGCCCACGCCGAAGGCTTCGCGCAACTCGGTCAAGTTCCGGTGGTGGCGTCGCCGACGTGTGCCGGTAGCGTCAGCGCCGAGGCCCAGGTGGCACCGGTGCAGGTCGATGACCGTGTCGAGAACGGTGTCCGCGTGGCGATCCACTACGACGCCGGCATCTACGACGGCTCTTGTGCGCTTACCGTGACCGCCGCGTGGACGAATCTCGACACCGGCGCCTCTGGAAGCCGTGACATCACGGCGGTGTCGACGATTGATGGACATTACGGTTTCATCGGCTACGCCAACACCACGTTCGAAACGGGTAGCGGCACTGTGGTAGTCAAACTCAGTTCGCACCCGGGTGCCGAGTTACGCGTCACAGCTTGAGATTCCGATTCCCCTGCTCACTATATGGCGGAGAGGGGGGCTTGCGGCAAGACCCCGGACACGCGGCACAATCTTGCGGCCAAACGTACGACGGGATGGAGGTCATTGTGTCGAGTCCGCCGAGGCCCTTCGAAGTGCACAAGTCGGGCGCGTACCTGCACGGCACGAAAGCCGATCTCTCCGTTGGAGATCTGCTGGTGCCGGGTCGCTTCTCGAACTATGAAGAAGGACGCGTCATGAACCATGTCTATGTGACACAGACGTTGGATGCGGCAGTGTGGGGAGCCGAGATGGCCAGAGGCGAGGGGAGGGGCCGCATTTACATCGTCGAACCGCTGGGCACGCTGGAAGACGACCCGAATGTGACGGACAAGAAGATGCCGGGCAATCCGACCCGCTCCTACCGCACCCGGGAACCCGTGCGGGTGATCGGCGAGGTCACTGACTGGACTGGACACTCTGACGAACAACTCCAAGCGATGCGCGACGGCTTGGCGGACCTCAAACGTCGCGGACTCGACGTCATCTACGACTAATCACCTTCAGGTGCGGTGGCGCCGTCGAGAAAGACCGCGACAACGGAATCTGCGGCCTGCTCTGGTGTCAGCGCTCCGGTGACGGCCAGCATCAGGGCACGTCCGATGAGTGCCTCGTACATCGCGAACAAGGCGTCGCCGGGCAGGTCGGCCCTCAGTTCCCCATTGCGGATTCCGCGGGCGATCGCCTCGCGCACGGGCGCGATCGCGCGGTCGTGCGACGTACGCTCCATGCGCTCGTCGTCTTGGCTGACCACCGCGGCGTACTTGGCGCCGGTGCGCAGAAAGACACCGGTAATGCGCATGATCGCCCGGTCGGCGGGCAACTCGTCGAGATCAGCTGCAGTCGAGTGCTTCAAGTAGCTCGGTGACTCCGACGTCCTGGACCCCGCGCACGAGCAATTCTCGAGTGGGGAAGTGCCGGTACAGGGTTGCCCGCCCGACGCGCGCCTCCTGCCGCGATATCGCTCATCGCCGCGTCGGGTTTCCTGCCGAGCACGCGCGCCGCGGCGTCGAGGATCGCCTGCCGCGTGCGTTCGCTCATGTCTTCGCGTGCCATCTCACGATCCTAGGTCTCGTCGCGAGACATCGTTGTCTCACGCGTGTAGGAGAGGCCAACGTCTCTTAGCGAGACACTACTGTCTCACTATGATGTACAGTGATCCCATGAGCACTCAACGACTCGGACGCACCGACATTCACGTCTCACCGATCGGTCTGGGCACCGCGCAGTTCGCGGGTAAGGGCTGGATCTCGGCGTTGACGCCGCCGATTCCGCAGGATCGGGTGGGCACGATCGTCAGGGCGGCCCTCGACGGCGGCATCACCTGGTTCGACACCTCCGAGATGTACGGCGGCGGCACGTCCGAACGAGCACTGGCCGCCGGCCTGAAGGATGCGGGCGTCATTCCCGGTGAGGTCACAGTGGCGACCAAGTGGCTGCCGGTAGGGCGAACGGCACGCAATATCGAGCGCACCATCGGCGCGCGGCTCGACGCGCTTCACCCGTTCTCCATCGACTTGCATCAAATTCACCTCAACCGGGGAAGTTTCTCCTCAGTGCGCGCCCAGATGCGGGCTATGGCCCGGCTAGTCGAGGCCGGCAAGATTCGGGCTGTCGGGGTGAGCAACTTCACGACCCGTCAAATGGAGACCGCGCACGACGAGCTCGCCAAGCACGGAATCCCGCTGGCCAGCAACGAGGTTCAGATCAACTTGCTGCGGCGCGACATCGAGACCAATGGAATGCTCGAGGCCGCCCGCGGGCTCGGCATCTCACTATTGGCCTATTCGTCGCAGCGCCAGGGAATCTTGACCGGCAAATACCACGCCGACCGCAGCCTCATCGCAGGTGTGCACCCGTTGCGCCGCAAGGTCATGGGCCTGACCCCCGAAGGACTCGACCGCTCACAACCTTTGATCGACGCCATGGGTGAGATCGCCGCCGAGCATCGGGCCACCGTGGGCCAGGTCGCGTTGGCATGGCTGGTCGACTTCTACGACGGCACCGTCGTTCCCATCGCCGGGGCCTCCAAGCCCCACCACGCCGAAGACTCCGCCGGCGCGCTCAAAGTGCATCTATCGGCCGCGGAAACGCGGCGCCTGGCCGACCTGTCTAGCCCAACGACGCAGCGCTGACCCCTCGCACGCCGACGCCGGTTGACCGAATCGGACGAGGTTGCAGCCGGGTCAGGCGGTGGGAGTTCGATCCTCTATCTGGCTGGCTGTCCACGACGCAAGAAGGTCGAGCGCGTGTGCGGTCGGGGAGGCGGGCTCTGCGGCGTAGAGAGTGAGCGTGAGTCCGGGCTCAGAGATCATGTCGACGCTTTCATAGGCGAGCTCGAGACCGCCGACGACTTGGTGGTGGAAATGCTTGACCCCGGCACCGTGGTATCGGACGTTGTGGGCACTCCATCGGCGGCGGAAATCCTCACTGCGGGTAGACAATTCCCCGACGAGGTCGTGCAGCAAGTTGTCGAACGGGTCTCGGCCGGCTTCGGTGCGAAGGATGGCCACGCAGGTGTCGGCGGCTTGGTCCCAGTCCGTATAGAAGCGGTGGGAGTCGTCATCCAGAAAGGTATAGCGGGCGAAGTTCGGGTGACTGCTCGGGTCGCTGTCGTAGAGCGACGAATGCATGCCGCGGCCGAGGTGGTTGACGGCCAGCAGGTCCATGCGGCCGTTGCGGACGATCGCGGGGGCGGTGAACTTGTCGAGTACCCACTGCAGGCTGGGCCGGGCCGTCCAGCGTTTCGCGGGACGCCGTCGCGGTCGCATGCCGGCGCTGGTGCCGTCGGCGGCGTGAGCGAGGTGGAACAGGTGCGCCCGTTCGGCGTCCTCGAGTTGAAGGGCGCGCGCGATCGCATCGAGAACGGAGGCCGATACGCCTGCCAGCGTGCCGCGTTCGAGCTTGCTGTAGTACTCGATGCTGATCCCGGCGAGGTCGGCGACTTCCCCACGGCGCAGTCCAGGCACTCGGCGGGCGCCCGTCACGGGTACTCCGGCCTGCTGCGGAGTCACTTTGGCTCGGCGCGAGACCAGAAACTCGCGAACCTCGGCGCGGTTGTCCATGTCACCCACGGTACGAGGGCTCCGCCGCCCAGGGGATGCCCTGGCAGTACACCTTTCATCAGGAACTCCCTCACAGTCACGCAAAGAGGTTTGGTGGTTCCAAGGACGGAAGGCAGTCCACCCTTCTGCTCAAGGATTGTTAGGAGTTCGCCATGCATGTCACACGCCGTGGCCTGACGAAGCTGACCGGGTGTCTCGCGTTGGTCGGCCTGCTCGCCGCAGCGGGTTGCACCAGGCCCGACCAGACCACCGAATCCGAACAGGCAACGCAATCTTCGGTATCGGTTGGTCAGCGGCCGTCAAATCTGCCGCCGGGCGACATGTCCAACGGTGCGGACAACTTCTATACCAGCGACGCGGTTACCGTCGAGAAGGTCTCCTTCAAGAACCAATACGACATGAACGTGGTGGGGAACCTGTTCGTCCCCAACGACTTGAATCGCAGCGCACAGAACGCGGCGATCGTCGTCGGACATCCCATGGGGGCAGTCAAAGAGCAGAGCGCAAATCTGTACGCCACGAAATTGGCCGAGCAGGGATTCGTCACCCTGTCCTTTGATCTGTCAGGGTGGGGCGAAAGTGACGGTCAGCCACGCAACATGGCCGCGCCGGAGATCTTCGCCGAAGACTTCAGCGCTGCAATCGATTACCTTCGCACCCAAGACTTCGTCGACGATGCGCGAATCGGCGCACTCGGAATCTGCGGCAGCGGTAGCTTCGTCGTCAGCGCTGCAAAGATCGACCCGCGTATCAAAGCTGTTGCCACAGTGAGCATGTACGACATGGGCGCCGCCAACCGTGACGGTCTTCGGAACTCGCAATCGGTCGATCAGAGAAAGCAAGCGATCGCAGCCGCGGCCGAGCAACGCGACGTCGAGTTCACCGGCAGCCCAACCGAATACACCAGCGGCACGGTGCATGAACTGACCGCCGACTCGACCCCTGTCGAGCGCGAGTTCTACGATTTCTACCGAACTTCGCGAGGGGCTTACACCTCCGTAGGCGCGTCGGACGAAACCACCACACACCCGACGCTGACCAGCAATCTCAAGTTCATGAACTTCTACCCGTTCGAGGACATCGAGACGATCTCGCCGCGTCCGATGCTGTTCATCACCGGCGACGTCGCGCACTCCCGCGAATTCAGTGAAGATGCGTACCAACAAGCGGCCGAGCCGAAGGAGCTCTACATCGTTCCCGGCGCCGGTCACGTCGATCTTTACGACCGGGTCAACCTCATTCCCTTCGCCAAGCTGACCACATTCTTCCAGGACAACCTGCAAACGTCGCCGTAGGCGAGCTCGAACCGGTGCAGTAAGGAGAAGCAATGCGTCAAGTGTTCATGAATGCGCCCGGCGATGTGAGTGTCGGGGAGCGTGCCGACCCGAAGATCGTCGAGCCGACCGATGCGATCGTCCGTCTTACCGCGACGTGCATCTGTGGGTCGGACCTGTGGCCCTACCGGGGCGTCGAGGACGTCGACCATACCCCGATGGGGCACGAGTATGTCGGCGTCGTCGAGGAGATTGGCGACGAGGTGAAGACCCTCGAGGTCGGCGACTTCGTCGTCGGCTCGTTCGTGATTTCCGACAACACCTGTGAGATCTGTCAGGCGGGCTATCAAAGCCGTTGCGTGCATGCGGAGTTCGTCGCCGCGACAATCGGTACTCAGGCGGAGAAGGCCCGCATCCCATACGCCGACGGCACCCTCGTCGCCACACCCGGCCAGCCGGACGAAGATCTGATTCCCTCCTTGCTGGCGGCCTCCGACGTCCTCGGAACGGGCTGGTTCGCCGCTGTCGCCGCCGAGACGGGCCCGGGCAAGACCGTGGCCGTGGTCGGTGACGGCGCGGTCGGGCTGATGGGCGTGCTGGCCGCCAAGCAGCTGGGTGCCGAGCGGATCATCGCGATGTCGCGCCATGCCGACCGGCAGGCCCTTGCCCGGGAGTTCGGTGCGACCGACATCGTCGCAGAACGCGGCGAGAAGGGCGTGGCCAAGATCAAGGAGCTCACCGGCGGCCTCGGTGCGCACTCGGTGATGGAGGCGGTCGGGACACAGGAATCGTTCCTGCAGGCCATCGGCGCCACCCGGCCAGGCGGGCACATCGGCTTCGTCGGCGTCGCCCACCAAGGCGTCTCGATCCCGGCAGATGAGCTGTTCTTCGCTGAGGTGCACCTGCACGGCGGTCCCGCCCCGGTGCGTCGTTTCCTGCCCGAACTGATCCAGCTGATTTGGGACCGGAAGATCAACCCGGGCAAGGTGTTCGACCTCACCCTGCCGCTCGATCAGGCCGCGCAGGGTTACACCGCAATGGATGAGCGCCGCGCCATCAAGGTTCTGCTGAGTCTGTGAGCGGCTGCCTTGGCTGTCTGGATATCCACTGGACCTAAGTACGTCGGAAACCAGTGAGGGAGAGTATGCGCAAGCATCGGCATCCTGTGGTTACGCAGGGTCTGTTGGTCGCGGCAGTTGCTGTGGTGGCGGCGTGCGGATCGTCCTCGACCCGCCAGGCGAGCGATCCGGCGACGGCGAGTTTGCAAACCACCACATCGCGATCTGGGCAGGAGGCTTCGATCGTGCGTATACGTCTCACTGTTGAAGGGGCCAGCGCGACCGCTCATCTTTACGACAACGCCACCGCCCGCGATTTCGCATCGCTGCTACCGGTGTCGATCACCGTGCACGATTTGGGCGGGAGGGAGAAAGCAGGGGCGCTGCCCCGCGAACTCAGCGGCGGGCATGGCCAGAACGATTACCGGGCTGGTCAGATCGGCTATTGGCCGCCGAGCCACGACTTGGCCGTCTACTACCGCGAAGACGGGTTCCGCATTCCGAGCCCCGGAATCGTGATGATCGGCCAGATCGACTCCGGACTCGAAATCGTCACCGGTGCACGCGACAACGACACGCTGACCATCGCCGCCGTCGAGGACTGACAAACCCTGATCACGAGGTTTCAGACGGTTTCAATCCAGCTGTCGCAGTCCACGGTTCCTCCGGCGACCTGGTGGTCGACACCGTGCTGCATGCGCTGGGCGTGCAGCGGCCACTTCAGCGTTAACAGCACAGGCGGAAGATAACGATTCGAAACCTGTTGTGTTGCAGCATGACACATCAGCGCTGTCAGTTTCGATCGCTAACACTATGGTCACATCGTGCACCGGCGAACTGCCCTCAAGCTCCCGTTGTACCTGGCAGCAGCCGCGGCACTGACCAAAATCCCCCTCGCGTCCGGTGCGGCGGGTCGATGGTCGGCCGACCGCGCCAACGCCTGGTACGCGAAGCAGGGCTGGCTGCTGGGCGCGAACTATGTGACCTCGACCGCCGTGAACCAGCTCGAGATGTTCCAGGCGGGTACCTACGACCCCCACCGCATCGCCGGCGAGCTCAGCGTGGCCAAGCGAATCGGAATGAACACCATGCGGGTGTTCCTACACGATCAGTTGTGGGCTACCGACCGGGCGGGATTCAGCAGCCGCCTTTCTGAATTCGTCGCCATCGCGGCGAGCCACAACATCAAGCCGCTCTTCGTCCTGTTCGACTCGTGCTGGGATCCGTTGCCGAGGGCGGGCCGTCAACGCGCGCCCATAAAGGGAGTGCACAACTCCGGTTGGGTGCAGAGCCCGGGCGCCCATCGTCTGCAGGACCCGGCATACACCCGCGTCCTGCAGAGCTACGTGACCGGAGTGGTGGGGCTGTTCGCGAACGATCCACGTGTGCTCGGCTGGGACGTGTGGAATGAGCCGGACAACCCGTCGAAGGACTACCGGAAGGTCGAACACGCGGAAAAGCTGGAACTCGTCGCCGCCTTCCTCCCACATGTCTTTCAATGGGTGCGCGCCGTCAATCCGGTTCAGCCTTTGACCAGCGGCGTGTGGCAGGGTCACTGGAAGGATCCAGGAAGCCGCAGCACGATAGCCAGCCTGCAGCTCGAGCACTCGGACGTCATCAGCTTCCACAGCTACGGCGATCCCGCCGAGTTCGAGGCCCGCATCGATGAACTCACTCCGCTGGGGCGGCCGATTCTCTGCACCGAGTATCTGGCCCGAAATTTGGGCAGCACGGTGGAAGGAATTCTTCCGGTCGCCAAGAGGCGCAATGTCGGCGCTTACAACTGGGGGTTCGTCGCCGGGAGGACGCAGACGTATCTGCCGTGGGATTCCTGGAACCAGCCCTACACTTCGCTTCCGGAGACGTGGTTCAGCGATCTCATCCATCCGGACGGACGGGCCCATGACGACAACGAAATCCGCTTCATTCAGAAGCTCGCTGCGCGCCGCCCCGCCTGAGGCTGTTCAGGTGTCTAGCCAGATCCTCAGTTGCGCAACAACTTCGACAGTCGCCCAAACATCAAGCTCCTGATCGCGTCCTACCTGTAGCGGTCAGACCCGGTCCACGATCAACCGGTCGGCATCGACAGGAACCAGGAGGGGCGCGGCCAGCGGGAAGAGTGCGGACGCCGCGAAAGCCAGCGGATAGCCGACGATGGCGATCAATGCGCCGAACAGTGGCGGCGTACCACCCATCGTCAGCATCTGGCCGGTGTACTGGATGCCGAGCGCGCGGCCGCTCCAGAATGGACCGGCGAGCTCGGCGATCGCGGTGTACGCCAACCCGTTGTCTGTCACGGTGATCACCGATGCGGCCACTATGACCGCGACGCTCAGCGGTGAGTTCAGTTGATCGGTCACCGCCAGCACCAGCATCGCGAGTGCGGCCGCCACACTGATGATCCGGATCGGTCGCAGCCGCGCACCGACACGGTCCGACCAATGTCCGGCTGCGACACGGCCGAGCGCACCGAGCAGTTGCGCGACGGTCACCACGACACCGGCCGATGCGGCCGACCATCCGCGGTCGACCATCAACCAGACCAAGGTGAACGTCCACACCACACTCTGCGGCACCACCAACAGCATCGAGACGGCGTGGATACGCAACAGCACCTTGGAACCACGGTAGGGATTCGCCAGATGCTCAGTGGGAGCCTCGGCGCGCGGTGGCCGTGGCGGGTCGAGCACGCCGATGGCACTGATCAGCGCCGACAACGCGCACAACATCGCGGGGAACAACAGCGCCGCCGCTACACCGTGGTGCTGGGCGAGCTGGGGAATGACCAAGGCCCCCAGCGCAACTCCCAGCGGGGATGCAGTGTGGCGAATCCCCATCGCCAGGCCGCGTCGCCCCGGGGGAAACCAACCGACCACCAGCCTGCCGCTGGCTGCACTGTTACTCGCAGCCGCCATCCCGCCCAGAAGCAGAAAGGCACCAGTCGCCACAAGCGAATCGACCGACGCTGCTGCGAACGTTGCCGCAGCGGTGAGCGTCATGCCCACTGTGAGCACAATTCGCTCGCCGACGCGGTCCACCACGTAGCCCCAGCCGAACATCGTCGCCGCCACGCCGAAGCTGGGCATCGCGGATAGGAGACCGGCCTGCGCAAGATGGAGATCGCGGTCGATGTGCAGCGTGGGGATCAGGAACGCGGCGCCGTTGATGAATACGTTGGCACACAACGTCGCCGTGAGGGCGATGACAAGCATCGACCAGCGCCGCAGCGTACTGATCGAGTCGATGGATACGACCGCATGGTTTCGCAGAATCCAATCATGCGGAAAAGACAGCACAACTATGGGCCATTGGGCCCGAAAGTGAGAAAAGCCGAGCAGCCAGGGTGTCGAAGCGAGCCGCAGCACCGTGGAAGGCATTCTTCCGGTCGCCAAGAGGCGCAATGTCGCTGCGCGCCGCCCCACCTGACGCTGTTCAGCAGCAGACAGACGGCGAGTTTGCCGCAATCACCCCACGCCCAACGGGCATAGGCTCCGAAGATGACTAATCGCTACGCGTTGGGTGTCGTCCTGGTCGCAGCGGTCATCGCGGCCGCGGCGACCGGTTGTACCGGTAACGACGGCACATCCACGTCGACTGAGTCTGCTGGCTCCCCTTCCGAAGTCGCGACCACCACACCGTCGCCAAGTCCTGCCGCCACGACGACGTCGGAAGCGGCTTCCCCAACCCCCACTGGGCAACCCATCGGCACCGCGACCATGAGGGTGGGTGGTTCGGGACAAGCAACCATTCGCTATCAAATCAACGGCGCCGCAGAGCAAACCGAATCCAACGTCGCGCTGCCATGGGAGCTGGAGTACCCCGTGTACAGCGAGGTGCAATCCTCGGTCAGCGCCGATGCCGGCGATGCCGAACTCACCTGCAGCATCATCATGGACGGCCAATTGGCGGCGTTCAAGACCGAACCCCGCCCGACGTGTAGCTTTGCGCATTACGGCTAGACGGTGGAGCCGGCGTCTCGCTATTTGGCGCAGCCGCCGCACCATATTGACGCAGACGACGAAAACCCAAGCGCTGGAGCGTATCTGCCAATAGGCACCGTTTCTGCACTTATTCGCCCTGATGCCGAGACAATCGTCAGGTAAGGCTTGATGAGTCCCGCGTGAAGGAGCGACAGATGAGTTGGGTGACGGCATCGGACGTGCGCGGCAGCTTGACCAGAACGGCAGTCGCAGCAGCAATTATCGGAGCAGCCGCGGCCGGTGCGACCGTAGCGGCGAACCCGACACCCGCCGGGGCAGGCCTTCCCGGCGTCCCCGCGCCCACGGTCCAGGCTGATCCGGGATGCGACGCGTTTGGATGGCGTCATCCGCTCTGCGGCGGAGGCGCGTGGAGCCTCGGACCGGTGGCAGACGACGGGATACCGGGCGACAATGCCGCGGAAGGCGGGATACCGGCCCCCTCGATGATGCCCAATATCGATGGCTCCATGAGCCCGCCCGGTACGCCCGGGACCATATAGGCCGCGAGCCGCTACGACTCTTGAGCGCTATCGGAGTCGTCGTCCGCCCAGCGGTTTCCCTGATGTACCGGCGACTCCCAGGTGTACGGCTCCTCGGGATGGCCGGAGCCGCCGAGGATGAACGATCGGTCGCTGCGGTTGGCCCGCGCAATGGTCGCCATCCACGTTCCGACGGTGCTGAAGCGGTTGCGCACGCCGGTGAGGAACGCGATGTGGATGAAGCCCCAGCCGAGCCATCCCA
Source organism: uncultured Actinomycetota bacterium (assembly GCA_963721195.1). Taxonomy (GTDB): domain Bacteria; phylum Actinomycetota; class Actinomycetes; order Mycobacteriales; family Mycobacteriaceae; genus Mycobacterium. The sequence continues at coordinate 297,197 of CAVRIH010000020.1, forward strand.
CGACGCCCGCGAGCTTGACCGGCCCCGCCTGCAACAAAGCGTGGCCCCGGCTGATGTACGCCGCCGATCCGAGGTCGCGGTAGCGGAAGTCCTTGCGCCCGTTTCTACCGAGGTCGCGCCGGATGCAGGCGGCGACGTGCAGACCGCCCTGCATGGCGTTCTCCGCCACGCCGGGTAACCCGTCGCGACCGGCCAGGTCGCCGATGACGAACACCCCGGGATGTCCAGGCACCGACAGGTCGGCGTTGACGGAGATGCGGCCCGACCGATCGGTGTCGGCGCCCAATACCTCCGCGGCGTGCCGCGCGAAGGGCACGGCCTCGACCCCGGCCGTCCACAGAACCGTGCGAGTGGCGTAATCCTGGCTGGGGCCACCGTCTTTCGGGCTGACGGTGACGCCGTCGCGCCTGACATCGGATACGTGCACGCCGAAGTGCAGTTCGACGCCCAACTCCTCGAGTGTCCGCGACGCTCGTTCGGAGAGTGCCGGTGCGAAGGTCTTGAGCACTCGATCCCCACCGTCGAACAACAGCACCCTCGCATCCTCGGGCTCGATGCTGTGGAACTCGTTGGCAAGCGAACGGGTCGCGAGTTCCCGGATCTGCCCGGCCAATTCGACACCGGTGGGGCCGGCACCGGTGACGGCGAACGTGAGCCATTGGTCCCGCTTCGGGCCGGGCGGCAAGGTCTCGGCGATCTCGAACGCTGCGAAGACTCGACGTCGAATACTGAGTGCGTCGTCGAGCGTCTTCATGCCGGGCGCCCAGGTGGCGAATTCCTCGTTCCCGAAATACGACTGACGCATGCCTGCGGCGATCACCAGGTAGTCGTACTCGAGGTCGAACTTCGTTTCGTCGGGACGACGCGCAGTGACGCGGCGTGCGTCGGGGTCGAGCCGGATGGCCTCACCGAGCAGCGTCTGGACATTGTCGTGGCGCGCCAGCTCCTCGCGCAGCGACCGGCTGATCTGGCCGATGCTCAACGTTCCCGTCGCGCACTGGTAGAGAAGCGGCTGAAACACGTGGCAGGCTGCACGGTCGAGCAGCGTGACGTCCACGTCGACCCGTCCGAGGCGGCGCGCGCAGAACAGGCCGCCGAATCCGCCGCCGATGATGAGTACCCTGGGACGCCCGCTGCTCATCTCCAACCCGTACCCGTTCAGCAGGGTGATATTCATCTCGCCGAAGCAGTTCGGTCAGCGGAAGCGGACGTCCAACGTCGCCATGCCGAAGATCTTCTTGCCCGCGGACTTCGCGCCGACGATGACGACACCGGTGCGGGTCTGCGGGTCCAGCGACTTGACCCGGCCACTGAACTCGATATCGGCGCCTCCGGTGGCCGACACGATCGCGGGCGCCGACAGCCGCACCGTGTAACGGGTAACCGCTCCCGGGTCGCCCGACCACGCGGAGTGGTATCCGGCACCCAACCCCATGGTGAGCATTCCGTGGGCGATCACATCGGGCAGGCCCGCCAGCTTGGCAATGCCCTCGTCCCAGTGAATCGGGTTGGCATCACCGGCCACGCCGGCGTAGTTCACCAAGTCGCCGCGGGACAGTCGGGTGTGGTGCACCGGCAGCTGATCGCCGACCTTCACGTCGTCGAACGACGGCGTGCCCGGCGTCCGGGCGCCGTCGTCGGCGATGCGGATCTCGCCCTCGGGGCGGACCTCCTTCTCGTACTCGCCATCCGCTCCAGGGATGTCGAGGATGTTCATGTCGTGCATCATCGCGTTCTGCACGGCCGTCTTGACACCCGCGTCGATGTCCTCGGCGGTGACGCCGACGACGGTGGTGTGCAAGGTGTGCACCCGCTCGCCGACGGCATCGGTGAACGTGTTGGTGACGGTGATGAAATCTCGGCCGGCAGTCCTGCGCACCGACGTCAACTCCACGTCGATGGTCAGTTCGTCGCCGGCCACGATCGGGCGGTGCTGCTCGAAGACCTCTTCGGTCTGTAGGTAGGTGTCGTATCCGACGACAATCGCCTCGAACATGCGGCGATTGCACTTCATACCGGGGGTCGACGTGAACGTCAGCGGCGCCACGACGTCCGAATAGCCCAGTTCAGCCGCGGCAGCGACATCCCAATGTGCGGGGTGATAGTCCTGCACTGCACGGGCGTATTCGCGGACCTTCTCGCGGCCGACGAGGTACGTGCCGTCCATCTGGTAGTAGGCGCCGACCCGCGCTTCCATCGGCGACGTTTCTGCAGGTGCAGTCATGAATTCGCTCAACTCTTCTTCTCGGCTGGTTCTGAGCCGACCACAGCACACTAACGCGCGGGCGCCGGTATCCCGGAATCCTGGGATCGCGCCGAGGCGGCGCTTACGCTGACTGCAGAGATGACTGTCGACAGGCGTATCAGGGTCGACGGCGAGCTCGCAGGGATCGAGGACCTGCGAAGGATGGCTGACGCGGCACCACTGAACACCAGCCAATAGCAGCGACTTTCAGCGCGACCAAGCTGAATCGAAGAACTCCACCTCGAGGCGCATCGCCCGCCGGTAGGCGCTCATGATGGCCGGGCTGTCGTTCGCCGTGTTGGTCGAGTAGGTCCTCGAGTTGGGATGCCAAGTTGCCGAAGCCGGGGTCGGCGTAGGTCTGCACCCACTCCGCGTACGGTCCCGCCGCGTCCGCGTCCAACGACGTCCCGAGCCACGCGTACAGGCGCATGCACGGAGTCATCGCCGCAAGTGTCATCGCCAAGTCCGGACGTCGCGGCGGTGGCGAGCAGGAACTCGGTGTAGGCCAGCGTTGCAGGCGACGGTTCGACGCCGGCCATGTCGATACCCCAACGCGCGGCATAGGAACTATGGAGTCCCAATTCGTCGGCGACTCCGGCGATCAGGCCGGCCAACGCGATCAACGTCGGTGTATCGGAACTGCGTGCCAGGGCCAGCGCGTAGGCGCGCGCGAAGGATTCGAGGAAGAACGCGTCCTGCGCGACGTAGCCCGCGAAGACCTCACGGTCCAGTGAACCGTCGCCGAGCCCACGAATGAACGGATGCGCCAGCGCGTCGGCTGCCAAGTCGCTGTTGGCGGACCACAGTCGGTCGGAGAGGCTCATGCCAGCGCCATATCCCAGAACGCCACCTCATGTCTGAGCACCTCGGCGACCAGTGCGTCGTGCGCTTCGGGGTTGGCCAGTTCGCCGAGCGCGTCGACGTATGCGGCGAAGCCCGGCTCGGTCCAGTGCTCCACGAACTCACGGAACGGTGACGTGCTCGAGACCGCCGACGACCACGCGAGGAAATACACCCGCTCGATGACCCAGAGTCCCGTCAGCGCCATGTCGACGGGCACGTCGTCCAGCCGCACCAGCAACTCGCGGTAGGCGATCGTTGCCGGTAGCGCCGGCTGCCCCAGCCCGACGCCCCGCCGGGCGGCCTGGACCTCGAACCAGTCCAGCTCGTCGACCAGCGCGACACATCCTCCCGCGATCACCCCCTGCGCCGGGCGTGGCGCTCGTGCGAGGAGCCGCGCCTGGAAGGTCAGCAGATCGGCGACGAACAGCGCGTCTTGACCCAACCACCGGTTGAAGGCCACGTCGGCGAGGGTCCCGTCACGGACCGCGTCGAGGAACGGATGCCGGGTCGCGGCGGTCCACAGGGCATCGACCACGCCCGAAAGACTAGCGATACGCGGCGGATCAGCGCGACGGCAGTGGCACGAAGCGCTTGAGCTTGCCGCTTGCCTGGTTGCGTTCCAGGGTCTCGACTGAGCGTATCCGTATCGAAGGGTGGGCCAGGCCGTGGCGTTGCATCGCCGAAACCAAGGCTCCGACCAGAGATTGCACATCGGCCGTCGCGACCACCAGCACGTCCGCGCCGCGCTCGGTCTGCACAACCTGGTATTCGACGATGCGTGGATCTGTGCCGAGGACGTGCCGAAAGGCACTGGCGGGCAACGAGTGTGGTCCGTAGACGAAGTCGTCGTCGTGGCGGCCACTGATGTCGGCGACCCTGGCGAACGCGCTACCGCATGGACACGGTTCGGACATCAGCGTGATCTCGTCGCCCAGGTCGTAGCGGATGAACGGAAACGTACGGTTCGACAGACCGGTGGCCAGCGTGCGGACCGCCGGCTCGTCGGGCGCCACGGGTGCGCCACTGCCGTCGACGCGTTCGAGGATCACCTCGTCTTCACAGATGTGCAGCCCCGGCCCATGCCCGCAGCCGACAGCTTGCACGCCGAGTTCAGTTGAACCCCAGAGGTTATGCAAGGTGGCGTGCCAGGCATTGACGATCGCATCCCGGTCTTCGGGCAAGAGCGGTTCTGAGTTGGTGCTCACCCGCGACGGCTCGGATTCGGAGGTCGCCTGCCAATGACGCGCGGGCCAGTCGGCCGATGACACTGGCGTAGCCCACGAGGTGGGTCGGAGCGAACTTCTGGACCGCGGCGAGGACCTCGTCGAACGGAGCGCCGGCCTCGATGACCTCTGTCACCATTCCCGCGGTGGTGGGCACGTCGAAGAGCGGTGTACTGGCGTGCGGTGGCACACCGGCGGTCAGTACCGCCAGCCGCGCATTCGGCACCGGTTCGCTGCGCCGTTCATCGCGGGCCTGCATGCGCCACGCAAGGCACGCGATGGTGACAAAGAACTGCCAATCCCAGACATACACCCCGCGCACCCCGCTGGAGCCGCCGGAACTGAACACCTGCTCGTCGTGGCGCGTGTAGGAGAACCAGGATTGTTCGGTCAAGATCCGTTCTGCCTCTTGACGATTGAGGTCAGGCGTCGTCACGATCGCATCCCACCGGCCCTGCGCCTCGGCCTTCGTCAGCATCGGAATCGACGCCAGATCAGCCACCGTCACTTCCTCGGCGTCGAGACCATCGCAGCCGGTCGGCGTAGAACGGCGAGCGCTGTTGAGCGTAGACAAGCAGTGAGCGCAATCGCCGATCGCGGTGGCGTTGAATCTGCTCTGCCGACCAGCCGAGGCGGCCCACATGATCGTCGAGCGCCGCCTGCACGGCATTGAGGTGAGCGGTGCGGATGCGTTCATATTCGGCCGGCCCATCGCAGCTCCTATCGCCGCGAGTCATTAGCGGCCCCGCCACTGCGGTTTGCGCTTCTGCTGCCACGCCTGGATTCCCTCGGCGACATCGTCGGTTGCGGCGGCCACCTTGCGCATCGTCTCGCCGAAGCGGACGGACTCGATCCACCCCATGTTCGCGGTGCGCCACGCCACCTCCTTGGTGGCACGTTGCGCAAGTGGAGCTGCCTTCGTGAGTGTCTGCGCCCACGATCGCGCTTGCGCCTGCAACTCGTCGGGCTCGACCAGCTTCCACACCAAGCCAACCTCCTTGGCGCGCTCGGCCGTCATGGGTGCACCGGTCAGCAGCAGTTCCATCGCGTCGGCCCAACGCAGCCGCTCGGGCAGGCGGATAGCCCCGACGATGGTGGGCATTCCGAGCGTCACCTCCGGGAACGAGAACGTGGCTGCGGTCGAGGCAATAACGAAGTCGCAGAACAGAACTCCCGTCACCCCGTAGCCGACGCACGGGCCGTGGACGGCGGCGATCGTCGGCTTGAACAGTTCCATTCCGCTCTCGAACGAATTGATCGTCGGCTTCTCCCAGAACGTGCCGCCGAACGTGCCCACCGAGCCCTCGCCGTCCTTGAGATCGCCTCCGGCGCAGAACACGCTGCCGTTGGCGGTCAGAATTCCCACCCACGCGTCCTCGTCATCGCGAAACCGCTCCCAGGCGGCGTTCAGATCCTGGCGGAGGGCGCCGTTGATGGCGTTGCGCGCCTGCGGGCGATTGAGCGTGATCGTGGCGACGTGATCGTCCAACTCGTAGGTGACGAGGCTCATGGCTGCACGATAGCGACGTCGAAGCGCCGGCACCGTCGCTTGGGAGGGTGGCCGAAGCGGCCCGGCGACACATACGGTCACCCGATGAACTTCGAGGAGTACCGGACGTACGACGCCACCGGGCTGGCGAAACTGGTGGCCGACAAGGAGGTGTCCGCGGCCGAACTGCTGACGCTGGCGCAGGAGCGGGCGGCCGCGGTGAACCCGCGGATCAACGCGATCGTGCGCGACGTCCCCGCGGCGCCGCCGGCCGAACTCAGCGGTCCCTTCGCCGGCGTGCCGTTCCTGATCAAGGACTTGTCGCAGGACTATGCCGGTCTGCCGACGTCGGCCGGGTCACGCGCGCTGATGTCGTTGCCCGCCGCCGCGCATGCCACAGTCGTCGCGCGCTGGATCGACGCCGGTCTGGTCATCTTCGGCAAGACGAACACGCCGGAGTTCGGTGCGAAGGGGATCACCGAGCCGGTCGCGTGGGGGCCCACACGTAATCCATGGGATCTTGCGCGCACACCGGGTGGTTCGTCGGGCGGGTCGGCGTCCGCGGTCGCCGCGGGGATCGTGCCGTGTGCCGGCGCGAGCGACGGCGGTGGATCGATCCGCATCCCGGCCGCGAGCTGTGGGCTGGTCGGCCTGAAACCCGGCCGCGGGCTGACGCCCTCGGGTCCGGCGACGGGCGAGTCCATGCACGGGGCGGCAGTGCAGGGCGTCGTCTCACGCACGGTGCGCGATACCGCCGCGATGCTCGACGTCATCAGCGGCGGCGAACCGTGCGGGCCGTTCGTGCCCGGTCTGCCGGATTCGCCGTTCTCGTCGTGTGTGGGAGCAGAGCCGCCGAAGCTGCGGATCGGCGTGCGGGTGCCGTCGGCGATCACCCCGGCGCCGCATCCCGAGGCATACGCCGCCGTCGAGGCGGCCGCACAGGCGCTGACCGAGCTGGGCCACCACGTCGACGAACTGCCGCAGGCACCCTTCGACGATGCCGCGCTCGCCCGGGAGTTCCTGCTCGGGTGGTTCGTCCACGCCGCGTGGGAACTCGCCGAAGCCAAACGGCTGACGGGCGCGGCTGACGAACTGTTCGAACGAGACACCCGGATCATGGCCGCACTCGGTCGCGCGACTAGCGCCGTCGACTATGTGGACGCCGTCCAGAAGCGCCACGAGCACACCCGCCGGCTGACCACCTTCTTCGAGTCGTACGACTTGCTGATGACTCCCACGCTGGCGACACCACCACCGAAGATCGGCGAGTTCGATATGCCGATCGCGCTACAACGCGGCGCAGACGTGATGATCAAGACAGGCACTGCCCGCATGCTGCGCTACACGAAGGTCGTCGACGACATGGTGGACAAGAACCTCGGCTGGGTGCCGTACACGCAACTGGCGAATATCACTGGGCGGCCGGCGATTTCACTGCCGTTGCATTGGACCGCGGCGGGGCTGCCACTCGGTGTCCAGTTCGTCGCTCCACTGGCAGGCGAGTCGCTCCTCATCCGGCTGGCGGCTCAACTCGAGCAGGCGCTTCCGTGGGCGGATCGCGTTGCCCCGGCCTAGTGGCGAGGATCTCATAGGAGTTTGATCGACGGCGCAGGTGGAAATGGAATCAGCATGCACCCGCCAAGAACTCGGATATTTGCGCGCCGCTTCGGCGCAGGCATCCCGATCCTGACGGTCATCATCGCAGCGTTGACCGCGTGTTCCGCATTCGCCAATCAGGCCGCGAGCAGTTCCTCGACGGCTGACGAGACGGCGAGCACGGTGGCCTCCCCGAGAACCGACGCAACCGGTACGCCCAACCCGATCCCGTCGACCGACCAGATTCCGCCCACCGGAGACGTCTCGTTGAAAACCGACGACCGCGGCGATCTGGGAAGGATCATCGTCGACAGCTCGGGCCGCACCGTGTACGCGTTCACCGCGGACCCATTGAACGACGCCACCTGCTACGACATCTGCGCCGACACGTGGCTGCCGCTACTGGCCAAGGGAGATCCCGCGGGCAGCATCGGTATTGACGCGTCAGCGGTCCGAACCGCTCCGCGTCGTGACGGCGGCGAACAGGTGACCTACAAGGGCCACCCGCTATACCACTACGCGGGCGACAAGAGCGACAAGGACGTCGGTGGGCAGGGCTTGGACCTGTTCGGTGGTGAGTGGCACGTGCTGACCAAAGATGGGCAACCGTTGGCGTAGGCCCCGACCGTCCAGAGCAACTGAGTCTGAGGGCTCGGTGGCGCGCATAGGTAACGTCGTCGATAGTCCTCCTAACAGTGTTCAGACGATCGAGGTGCGATGACGGAGAACCCGGCAGAAGTAGTCGAGATCCGTCGACCCTCCTCGGCGGTCGCGGCGGCATTGGCGCCGCATGGCCGTCGTGTTCGCAGTCCTTCTGGTGTTGTTCGGCGTGCCATGGTGGACGCTGCTGGCCGCGGGTGCGGCATGGCCACCTGCCGTTTTCGTGACCGGCACCTTGCTCTTCACCGCGGCGGGCGCAGCAATGCCGCTGCTGATGATGCTGGGCCATGGGCGCAGACACCTCGATCGGGCAGCCACCACCGGCGACACACTTCTGGGCGCGGCGTGGGTACTTTTCGTCTGGTCGGTGCTGGGCCAAGTGCTCGGTGTGCTGCTTCTCATCGGGGGAGTCGAGGATCCCATGCGGTCGCGGGTGGTCACCGGAGCCGTCCTGGCGGTGGTGGCGGCGCTGCTCGTGTGGGGCCATTTCGAAGCCATGCGAGTTCCGCGCGTCAAGAGAGTCGATGTGGCGATCGCTCGACTCGGTGTCGGTCTGGATGGCCTGCGCGTCGCGGTCATCACCGACACGCATTACGGTCCGATCGATCGGGCTCGGTGGTCGGCGGCCGTGGTGGCGCGGGTCAACGAGCTCGGGGCCGATGTCGTGTGCCACGTCGGGGATATCGCCGACGGGACGGTCGACATGCGCGAAGGGCAGGCGAGTCCGCTGGCTTCGGTGCGGGCCGGCTCGGCGCGTGTGTACGTCACAGGCAACCACGAGTACTTCAGTGAGGCGCAGGGTTGGCTGGATTACATGCAACGCATTGGCTGGGACGCCCTGCACAATCGGCACGTCGTCGTCGCACGCGGCGGTGACCGGCTCGTCGTCGCCGGCGTCGACGACGCCACCGCGGAGGCGTCAGGTGTCGACGGCCACGGAGCGAATCTCGACGCCGCCCTCGCCGACGCCGACCGCACACTGCCGGTACTACTGCTCGCACATCAACCCAAACAGGTCGCGCATGCGGTGCGCGCCGGCGTCGATCTGCAGATTTCCGGTCACACCCACGGTGGCCAGATCTGGCCCTTCAGTTTCCTTGTCCGTCTCGATCAACCGGTGGTGGCCGGTCTGAGTCGACACGGTGAGACGACACAGCTCTACACGAGTCGCGGTACCGGCTTCTGGGGCCCACCTTTTCGGGTGTTCGCACCCAGTGAGATCACCCTGCTGACGCTGCGTCTGCCCGTGATCGTTCGAGCTCCTACGGCATGAGATCACCGTGTCCGGGTACACCAAGCGCGACTTGTCTGCATACGGAAGGCACCTATGACCGCGCCAGCACCGCGGCTTGACCAGCGGGATCTGGCCGAAGCCGAACGCATCGTGGCAGCGGTGGCCTCGGCCTTCTCGGCCAAAGTCGTCGGACAGGATCACCTTCGGGAGTCGCTGCTCGTCACGCTGCTCGCCGGCGGGCATCTGTTGATCGAGAGCGTTCCCGGCCTGGCCAAGACCACCGCCGCGCGCGTCATCGCCGAATCCATCCACGGCGGGTTCCGGCGCATTCAGTGCACGCCCGACCTGTTGCCCAGCGACATCATCGGCACCCAGATATACGAGGCGGCCACCAACTCATTCGTCACCCAACTCGGGCCCGTCCACACCAATATCGTGCTGCTCGACGAGATCAACCGTTCCAGTGCCAAGACCCAGAGCGCCATGCTCGAGGCGATGGAGGAACGTCAGACCACCATCGCCGGTGTGGAATACCCGATCCCAGAACCTTTCCTGGTCATCGCCACCCAGAACCCGGTCGAACAGGAAGGCACATACCCGCTGTCGGAGGCGCAAACAGACCGATTCATGCTGAAGGAACTCGTCCGATACCCTTCGGTCGACGACGAGGTCGAAGTCGTAATGCGAATGGATGCCGGCCTCTACGAGAAGAACAACCGAACGCCGCCCGTGGTTGGGGTCGATGACATCCTGCGCGTGCAGAGCCTTGTCCAGACCGTGCACATGGATCGGCAACTGATCGAGTACGCCAGCCGATTGGCGAACGTGACACGGGAACCGGAGCGGCATCTGCCGGCGAACATTGCCCGGTTGATCGAATACGGCGCGAGCCCGCGGGCGACGATCGCGTTCTGCCGGACAGCGCGCGCTCTTGCTGTTGTCCGCGGCCGCGCCCACGTCGTGCCCGACGATGTCGCCCACCTCGCGCACCGCGTGCTGCGGCACCGCCTGATCCTCGGCTTCGAGGCGGCCAGTCTGCAGATCACACCAGACGTGGTGGTCGACGCGGTGCTCGGCGCGGTGCGGGTGCCGTGAAGTCATGGGCTCCCATCTCGACAACGCCAAGCTCTACTTCGGTCGCGACACGACCGGACTGCTCGACGGCGGCCGGTACGCACTGGTGCACACGCGCAGTCTCGAGTTCGACGATCTGCGACCGTACGTGCCGGGCGATGACGTCCGCGATATCGACTGGAAGGCCACGGCGCGGTCGGGGCACGTCCTGATCAAACGCTTCGTCTCCGAGAAGCACCACAAGATCCTCGTGATCGCCGACGCCGGCAGGAACACCATTGCCCATGCTCCATCGGGTGAGCGCAAGCGTGACATCGCGCTGCACATCGTCGGTGCGATCGGCCTGATCACGCTGCGCCGGTCCGACGAGATCGGCATGGTGTTCGGCGACGTCCGCGGATGCGTCGACATCCACTTGCGGCGAGGCGAGACGCACATCGAGAGCATGTTGCACCGGTTCCATCACCACACCACGACCGCGCCGGCAGCCAGTAACGTTGTGACACAACTGAATTGGGTGGCAAAGCACTATCGGCGACCACTGTTGATTTTTGTGGTATCCGACGAGCCGGAGATCGACGACGCGCTCGGTGAGGTCCTTACCCGGCTGGCCGCGCGGCACGACGTGCTGTGGGCCATGGTCGCCGATATGGCCGCGGTCGGGTCGGTCGACGACGAGGACGATGGCTACGACGTCGTCGGCGGTCGCGTCGTGATGGCCGGTGCTGCGCTCGGCCGGCAGGTGGTCGAGGCGTATCGCCGGGCTGAATTCGAACGGCGGGAATCGCTTTCGACCTTCATGACCACACACGGCGTGCCGCACGCGAGGTTCACCGGCAGCACACGCATCAGGGCCGGGCTGACAGCGATGACCGGAGCCTTCGCCCGTGTCAGATGAGCTGATTCAGTTCGTCATCGGCCCCACGCCGTACTCGTCGCGGTGGCTGTGGCTCGCGGTTCTCCTACTGCTCGTCCTGATTGCCTGGTATGCGGCGGTGTTCGTTTTCACCTTGCCGGGGCGACGGATCCGCGCGCTGCCCGTCATCGGAGCCGCCCGTGACGAGTTGGTCAAACGACGGTCCGTCCGAAGGGTGCGCGCCATCGCTGAGCGACACCGCGCCGGTGCACTGGCCGCGGCCCCCGCCGCGGCGGCCCTCAGCCGGGAGCTGCGGGCATTCCTGCGCGAGGCCACCGGTGTTCGTGCCGAATACATGCAACTGGGCGCCATCGCCGCCGGCGAGTTGGCTTCGGCCGCACCGGTGTTGACGAAGCTGGTCGACGCCCAGTTCAACGCCGACTCGACCGTCGACGTCGGGGTCGTGAGCGACTCCGCCGAGGAGTTGATCCAGACGTGGAGCTGACCTGGTGGGTGGTGGCGATCGCAGGCTGTGTCGGTTTGGCGATCTGTATCGCAGCGGTGCTGCTGCCGATGGGGACCGGGCATCGACGCGTGCGTCTGTTGGCGAACGTCGGGCGACTGACCCGGCTGCCGGAGTACCGCCGTGCAGCCCGGCTGCGCACGTTGTCGGCCGTGGTCGCGATCATCCTGTTGACGGTGATCTTCGGGGCGTCTGTACTCGCCGCTGCCCGCCCGATCGGCTTACCCTCGACCGCACGACAATCCGGGGTCGCGCAGCCCGAGGACATCATGCTGTGCATGGGTGGCCCGCCCACCGACCCGGCCGTCCGTGCGACGCTGCGGTACTTCGCCGACCAGGTGAAGACCTTCAGTACACAGCGCATCGGGCTGACCTCTGTCGATCGGCGGATAGTGCCGATGACGCGCGACTATCAATACGCCGCAGCACAATTGAATGATTTCGCGGCCGCACCAGAGCAGTCAGGCGATGCCGCCGCATGGGCGCCCGCGGTGGCGTACGTCAACTACGCCGGCGGCGTCGAAGACGTCTTGGCGTTGTGCCTGACGGGCTTTCCAGCCTTCGATCAGGAAGCGGCACAGCGACGCTCGCTCATATACGTCGGGCCAGGATCGCGACGCGCACCCGGTGACACCCGTCCCACCCTGTTCACCCCCGATGCGGTCCACGGTCTGGCGGAGGACGCCGCTGTTCAGGTCAATGTGCTGTTTACCGATTCGGGCAACGGCGCGCTGGACGCAGTGGCTCGCGAGAGCGGCGGCCGCTCGTTCTCCCCGAACTCCAATACGGTGGCCGACCTCGCCGAGGTCAGGGACCACCCGCCACCGCCGACCGTGACTGAGGGCGCCGCTGTGAGATCCATCGAAACACCCGACGTACCATTGGTATTGGCCTTGGTGGCGCTGGCCGGACTGGTGCTGTGGCCGTTGATGGTGCGGCGATGATTCTGCATCCGGTGCTGCCGCCGCTGCTCTTGGCTGTCACGGCGGCTGTGCTCGTCGCGGCGCAAGTCCTTGCGTTGCGCCGGTGGCGGATGTCCGGACGCAACCGGGTGATGCTGTGGCGCTGGTTCGGCGTCACCTTCGCGGCTCTGCTGCTTGTTCTGGCAGCAACTCGCGCTGTGTTCATGGTCGAGGATGAATCCGCCGCCCGGAGCGCAGGAGACGCCGAACCGAACGTGTTCCTCATCGTCGACCGCTCACCGGACATGGCGGTGCGGGACCTCGACGGTCGCACGCGGATGGAGGTGGCGCGTGACGACCTCGAGACGCTGATCGACCGCTATCCCGGTGCGCGGTTCGCCGTCATCGGGTTCGCCAGGGACCCGTCGCTGGACTGGCCGCTCTCGGCGGATACGTGGAGCCTGCGACCGGTCCTGGACGCCATCGCCCCATACGCCTACAGCCCGGATGCCGTCACGCAGACCAATGCCGGTGCCGCGAACACTGTGCTGCGGTATCAGTTGATCAGTGCGGTTCAGCAGTATCCGCGGGCCACGACACTGGTCTTCTACCTCGGCGCCGGATCCCGTGAGTCACTGCTGCCGGCAAGGGAATTCGTCCCGCCGGCGGGGTCGGTCGACGGCGGCGCGGTCCTCGGCTACGGCACCACGGCAGGAGGCCCCATTCCCGGCTCCGACATCGCACGTTCCCCCATCGACGACACCGCGCTGAAGGCTGTCGCCGGCCAGCTGGGCGTGCCCTACGTAGCGCGCTCTGACAGCGCGCCGCTGACCGCGGAGCTGCCCGACGCCGGCGTGGAGAACGAGGCAACGACGGCTGTGGCAGCGGCGGCCGGCGGGACCGAAACGTACTGGCTGCCGGCGCTGGGCGCCGCGGTCCTCATCCTGATCGAGCTCTACTTTGTGCTGCGCGACTTCCGTCGCAGCAGGTTTGTCGGTATGGACGTGGTGCCGTGAGCGTCCTGCAGTGGTGGCGAAGCGGTCCCACGCGGTTGCGGCTGCGCCGTCGCTTACTGGTGTTCTCCGCACCGGTCGCATTGCTCCTCATCGTGGTGACCGTCAAGTCGTTCTCCGTCGTGATCGCCGGGGGTTTCGCTGCTTCGGCGTTTACCGAACGGGACAGCGGCGGATTACGCCGGGCGGTGGACTCGCTCACCGTGCTCAACGTCGTGGAGCCTGCCAAGGCGTACTTCGCGGCCGGGAGCCTCGCGGTGCTGGACAACCGTCTCGCGGAGGCCGATCGCCAGTTCAGCGAAAGCCTGGCGCGCACGGAACCCGCCGCGTCCTGCGCGGTGAGGGTCAACCTCGAACTCGTCCGGGAGACGTTGGGCGACCGCGCGGCCGCAGTGCTCGATTTTCGAACGGCGGTCGCCCAGTATCTCAATGCGCGAGCCATCGTCGAAGAAGCCCCGCAGGGGTGCTTCGCCGGTAACGCGGACTCGGATCCGCAGCGGCGGATGCTCCGCTCCGACGCGCTGACCCGCCTCAACCAGAAGATCGACGCCGCGCACGTCGCACCGCCGCCGCCTCCCCCGCCGTCGGGGCCGACGGCTCCACCGCCACCACCGCCGCAGGCCGGGGGGACGTTCACTGATACGGGCCCGCTACTGCGCCTCGAACCCGGCACCCCGTTGGAGCGCCTGCAGCAGATACTTCGTGACGCCGCGGCGCGAGACGGCAGCTGACGCCCGAAGGGGTCTAGCCTCCGCCGGTGACGATGTTCGACGACAGCAGGAGGATCTGGCCGTTCTTACACACGCCCCAGCGGCCGCCCCAGCCGGACGTCCACACCACGGGCTCTCCAAGCCAGACCGCCGCCGGTTTCGGCGGGGCGTGGGGTGGCGGTATCTCGCCCTGGGGAATGGAACACGGTGGCGGCTGGGCGATCGCGAGCCCGGCACCTAGGCCGAGGGTCGCCGCAGCGAGCCCGCCTGCGAGCGCAATCGCCGCGAAAGTGGTCTTGATCGAAGGCATATGCATCACTCCAGCATCGCGACTCATCCGGCTAATTAGTAGACGTAACCACCCTACGTGATGGCTAAACGTCCCGGGCGACTCTGTGACACCCGACCAGGGGAATGTAACGCCACCGGACGCCGTATACGGTTCGGGAATGACTCGAGTATCGATAGTCACCGGGGGCGCGGGCGGCATGGGGCTGGCAACGGCCAAGATCGTCGGCCAGGACCACACGGTGGTGCTCTGCGATGTCAGGCAGGAGCGCCTCGAGGCCGCCGCCGCGGCACTGAAGAACCTCGGAGTCGCGCACACGACGGTGAACTGTGACGTCACCGATCGCGAAGCGGTCACCGGGCTGTTCGAAACCGCCTCCGGCCTCGGGACGGTCGCCTCGGTGATCCACACCGCGGGCGTCAGCCCCAGCATGGGCGACGCCGACTACGTCATGAGGACCAACGCGCTCGGCACGCTCAATGTCAACGAGGCCTTCTACGCGACCGCCGCCGAGGGCGCAGCGGTCGTCAACGTGGCTTCGATGGCCGCCCACATCCTGCCCGACGAGCTGATTCCGGCAGCGCATTTCCCGACGGCGCTGACCGATGAGGGCGCCTTCATGACGGCGATGCTGTCGGCGTGCGACATCGCCGGTGCCCAAGCGCGATCCGGCATCGCCTACGCCGTGAGCAAGAGCTTCGTCAGGTGGTACTCCACCTCGCAGTGCGAGCGGTTCAACGGAAAGGGACTGCGCATCGTGTCGGTCTCCCCGGGGTCCATCGACACCGAGATGGGCAGGCTCGAGGAGCAGGCCGGCGCCGGTGCGATGGTCTCCGACGCCGCGGTCCCGCGGTGGGGTAAGCCGGAAGAGATGGGCGAACTGCTTGCGTTCTGCGCCAGCGACAAGGCGGGCTACCTGACCGGTACCGACATCCTCAACGACGGCGGAGTGGTCGCCTCGATGAAGGAACGAGCCAGGGCAGCCGCCCAGAGTGCTTGAGCCGCAACGGTTCTAGCCGCGATACTGAGCGACGTGTTCGGCGTACTGGTCGAGCAACCGCAACGACTCGTCGAGCGGCTTGGTGGGCAGCAGCAGCGCCACCTGGCCGAACCCGAGATTCTCCATGGCGCGCCAGTACTCGGGATCGTCGGGTGTACCGAACTGGGCAAGTCCGACGTCGTGGCCTGCACCGTCGCGGATCTGCTCGATCCGTTTGGCGAGATGGTCGACGGGAAGCGGGTTGGAGATCCACCCCGCTTCGTGCCGAATCACCCGCTTGACGGTGGCATCCGAGTCGCCGCCGATATAGATGGGCGGATGCGGTTTCTGGACCGGCTTGGGACGTAGATACGACGAATCGAAGTCGACGTAGCGGCCGTGGAACTCCGCGGGTTCATTCGTCCACAGCTCCCGGATGGCCTCGATGCGCTCGTCGAGCAGCGCACCACGCGTCTTCGGGTTCGTGCCGTGGTGGCGCAACTCCTCGATGTTCCAGCCGGCGCCGACGCCGAACACGAACCGGCCGCCGGAGATCAGATCGATGCTCGCGGCTTCCTTCGCGGTGATGATCGGGTCGCGCTGGATGAGCAGTGCGATGCCGGTGAACAGTTCGATTCTGGAGGTCACGGCCGCGGCGGCGGCCAGGGTGACGAAGGGGTCCAGTGTCCGGTAGTAGATCGACGGCAGCTCGCCGCCCATCGGGTACGCCGACTCCCGACTTGCCGGAATGTGCGTGTGCTCGGCGATCACGAGCGAGTCGAAACCTCGCTCCTCGATCGCCTGCGCGAGCGATACGGGGTCAATGCCGTCGTCGGTCACGAACGTGGAGATCCCGAACTTCATCCACAACTCCATTCGTCGGATACGTAGTGGTCAAGTCCGTCTCCACGAGAAGTATTCCCTGCCGGCCGCCGGCGAGCGTTTTGTTCAAGACCGGGCGGGCAGGGCGGGGCAACACTGTGAACATGACTGAGCACGCCTTTACCCCGGCGGCCGGGCGCTTCGCGCCGACGCGGCTCTACGATCCCGTGGTCGCGCTGACGCGCGAACGACTATGGCGGTCGCTGGCCGTCATGTACGTCGCACCCAGGCCCGGCGACGTGATCGCCGACGTAGGTTGCGGCACTGGATCGTTGGCGGTCCTCCTGAGTCGCGTGGAACCCCGCGCACAGATCATCGGGTTGGATCCGGATCCCGAAGTGCTTGCCTTGGCACGGGATAAGGCCGACGCCGCCGAGGCGGCGGTGCAATGGCGCGCGAGCATGGGCGACGCGCTGGTCGACTCGTTGGGCGCGAGCTCAGTGGACACCGTCGTGTCCAGCCTGGTGCTCCACCAATGCCCGCTGCCGATGAAGCGAGCGATTCTCGCGTCGATGTATGGAGTTCTGAGGCCCGGCGGAAAGGTGGTGATCGCCGACTTCGGGCGCCAGCGCACGCCGTTGATGCGCCTGGCGTTCCGCATCGTCCAGCTCGCGGACGGCAAGGACGATACCCAACCCAACGCTGACGGTGTGCTGCCAGATTTATTGTCCGAGTGCGGATTCCACGAAGTGCGTGAGACCGAGGTAGTGCCGACGGTGAGTGGTTCGATCTCTGTCTATGTCGCGCGCAAGGACTGAGCTCGCACGATCGGCAGCAGTGCCGCGGGCGTAAGGCCCATCATCTCGCGCATCTGCCGGGTGAGGTGGGCCTGGTCGGCGAAGCCCGCCGCGGTGGCCGAGTCCGCCAACGACTGACCACGTTGAAGAGCCTGCGCGGCGCGCCGCAGTCGCGTCCAGACTCGCCAGCGTGCCAGTGGCATCCCCAATTGTTGCCGCGCCAGCGCACGCAGACGCTGCGGCGAGAGTCCGACCTCCGCCGCCACGCTCGGCAATGAGATATCACCGTCTGCCAGGGCATTCAGCGCAAACACCAGGCGCGGATCAAGCTCATCGGACCCACGACTGCCCGCCGGGCGAACGTCGTCCTCGCTCAGCGCTCGCAACTCGGGAGCAGCCGTGATGCCGTTGCCGTAGTGCTCGCGCAATCGGTCGGCAAATGCACAATGCGGCTCGACGAAGTAGGTCAGCACGTCGGCCGTGGCCAGCAGGCAGTGCCGCTGCATGGGCGGCACGACAATTGCGGTGGCCCGGTGGGTGATGCCTGCTGCATCCACCACACCGACCGCGTCGGGCATGCCGATCACGATTTGGAAGGCCGCGTGACGATGCAGGGTCCCGGCCGTCGTCGGGCCGCGATACACCGCGTAACCCTCGCCGATGGCAAACCGGGGAATCACGCAGGCGCCCAGCGTCTTTGCGGAATGCCTTACCAGACGCGAACCCAGTCGACGAGCATCTCCGCCGGGTAGGTGCCGCCGCTGGGATCTCCGCCGCCCGAGCCGGCGACGGCGAGACCCAAGATCGGGAACAGCGTGTAGCCGGGGGTGTTGAACTGGTAGTTGGGCAGGCTGTCGGGCGTGACGGTGAAGTACGGTGCCGCACCCTCGGTGTGGTCCAGCCAGAAGCTGATACCTGCATCAGTCCACTGTGCGCGCCACCGGTGCCACGCACTGTCTGGTGCGATGGTGTGGCTGACGTGTTCACCGCCGTTGAGGTTGGCGTGGACGGTGGTGCCCGGGGCCCAGCTGCCGTTGCCGTACCACTCGATGATGTCGACTTCGCCGCCGTTGTTCGGACTGTTGTTGGCCAGATACCAGGCCGGCCAGCAGCCGGGGGTCAGGCAGTTGAATTTGACCCTGGCTTCCCAGGTGGTGTTGATGGGGCCCCGGTACTTGCCGAAGAGCTTGCCGCTGTAGTACGTGTCGCCGTCCTTTGCGGCACGGAGCACCAGATTGGACTTGCCGTCGAGGAAGAGATTGCGCCGGTCGTCGCGGTACTGGCCGACATTCTCGGGCAACTCCCAGAAAGTGGGGTCCTCCATGGTCTCGCGCTCGTACGCCGGTTCCCATACGGAGAAGTCCGGGGCAGAACCGGCCGGGCCATCGAAGTTGTCTTCGAATAGGTACTTGGCGGCTGGCGGGTCAGCGTAGGCGGCGGGCACCGACACGGTGGCCGCCAGCGCGCCGATACCGGCGATTTGCAGGGCGCGGCGACGATTCAGTTCATAGACCACCCCAACAGGAAAGCCGTTCTGGTCGCGAAGTGCAAACCTCTTCGCTCTTTGGGCCGTGCCCGCTACCGTCGCCTGAATGAGCGATGCGACGCCGACATCTACCCAGTCCGGTCCGACGCGCGCCCCGACGAGCACCCGGCGGGCGGTTCTCAACACCGTGAAAGGCTCGGCAGGCAACCTCGTCGAGTGGTACGACGTCTACGTCTACACGGTCTTCGCGTCCTACTTCGAGGCGCAGTTCTTCGACAAAGCCGACACCAACTCGACGGTGTACATCTACGCGATCTTCGCGGTCACGTTCATCATGCGGCCGGTGGGGTCCTGGTTCTTCGGCCGTTTCGCCGACCGGCGCGGTCGCAAGTCGGCCCTGATGCTGAGCATCACCGTCATGTCGGCATGCTCCTTCGTCGTGGCGATCATGCCCACACGCGAGACCATCGGCTACTGGGCGGCGGTGGTCCTGGTCCTCGCCCGGCTGGTGCAGGGGTTCGCCACCGGCGGCGAGTATGGCACGTCGGCGACGTACATGTCGGAGGCGGCGACGGCGAACCGACGCGGCTTCCTTTCGTCGTTCCAGTACGTCACCCTCGTCGGCGGCCATGTTCTGGCACAGTTCACGCTGCTCATCGCGCTGCAGTTCCTCGACGATGACGCGATGCACGAGTGGGGCTGGCGGATCGGCTTTTTCATCGGTGGAATCGCCGCCCTTGTGGTGCTGTGGATCCGCCGCTCGATGGACGAGTCGCTCAGCGAGTCGCACCTCGAGGACATCCGCGAGGGCAAGGATCCCGAAGCCGGCTCCTTGAAGACGTTGTTCACCACGCACTGGCGGCCGCTGCTGCTCGTCTTCCTCATCACCGCGGGCGGCACCGTCGCCTTCTACACCTACAGCGTGAACGCGCCCGCAATCGTCAAGTCCACCTTCGGATCTGACCGGGCGATGACGGCAACGTGGGTGAACCTGTTGGGGCTGATATTCCTGATGCTGCTGCAGCCGGTGGGCGGCCTCATCAGCGACCGGGTCGGACGCAAGCCCCTACTGGTTTTCTTCGGTATTTCCGGCGTCCTCTACACGTATGTCCTTCTCACATTCCTGCCGAAGACGACGTCAGCAGTCATGGCTTTTCTCATCCTGGCCGTCGGCTACATCATCATCACCGGGTACACGTCGGTGAACGCCATCGTGAAAGCGGAGCTGTTCCCTGCTGAGATCCGTGCCCTGGGAGTGGGTTTGGGCTACGCACTCGCGAACTCCGCGTTCGGGGGTACGGCCCCGATGCTCTACCAAGCCGCCAAGCCCGATCACGTCACCATGTTCATCGTCTATGTCACGGTGATAATCGGCGTGAGCTTGCTGGTCTACATCTTCGGGCTGAAGAACAAGGGGGAGACGGTGCTCGACCGCGAGCAGGGCAGCGCATGGGCGGTGCCTGTTCCATCTGCCCGATAGTCCCGTCAACGATGAGGAGTAGATATGGCGCGCAATGGATATATCTTGGTACCCGTGCTGGTGTCCGTGGGATTAGCAGTCGCAGCCTGCGGCGGATCCGGTGATTCGAACACCACAACCGTTACCCAGACCGTCTCGGAAACCACGACTTCCACGACGGCCGCCGCGGCGACCACCACGTCAGCGACTGCTGCGCCGACACCCGCCGGCGCCGATCTGCAATCGCTGATCCCCACACCGGCCAACAGCCAGCGCACTGACGGTCCCGGATCGATTCAAGAGAGCGGTACTCACAAGCACTTCCTCGTCAACGGATCACCGACCGAGGTCATGGACGCGTACAAGACCGCACTCGAAGGCGCTGGCTGGACCGTTGTCGTCGAGAACGCAGGAGGCGGCGGGGGCGGCGGAGGCGCGACCTACACCGGCACAAACGGGGACGCCTACGGCGTATTCGTCGGAGGTGGCTACGGCAGCACGACCGATGTCAACTCGTGCGCGTGGCCCACCAAGCCCTCGAACACCAACTGCGGCAGCAACTGATTCGAGAATGACCACGCCCGAGGTCCTCCGAAGCGCTCCGTTGGCCGAGGAGATCCTCGAATCCCATCGCCACCGCGCTCGCGGTGATGACGCCGGCTATGACGGTTACAAGGCGCATGTGTACCGCGTGATCAACTTCGCACGCGCGCTCACACCCGACGAAGCCGACCGCGACGACAAGCTCGCCATCGCGTCGGCGTTCCACGACCTGGCTGCGTTCGACACGATCGACTACCTCGTTCCGTCGATCCAGGCGCAGGACGCTTGGCTGCAGCGGACCGACCGTCAAAGTTGGTCAGATGAGTTGGCGCTCATCGTCGCCGAGCATCATCGGCTATTCCGATACGGTCCAACCCGCCCCCACGCAGCGCTGGTGGAGGCGGTTCGCCGCGCCGACCTCATCGAGGTCAGCCAGGGCCGGATCCGCTTCGGTCTTCCGAGCTCCTATGTCGATGACGTTCGCGCGGCCTTCGACGCGGACGTGTTCTTCAAGCGTGTAGTTCCCTCGGGGGCACGGCGTGCCATCCGCAAGTTCCAGCAGCCCGGCTTCCTGCGTCCCCGCAACGCGTTGGTCCGCTCCGGTCACAAGGGGATCGACCGCTAGTATTCTCCCGCCTCCGCCTATCCGTAGAGTGGTTCAGTGGCACTCGTACTGGGCCCCGCCCTTCGGCACGTATCTGACACCACGGCGCTGGTGTGGGTGCAGACCGAAAGCCCGGCAACGGTGGAGGTCCTCGGCTGCTCAGCGCGGACGTTCGCCGTGCAGGATCATCACTACGCCCTCGTCACGGTGACTGGGCTGACGCCGGACAGCGTCACCGAATATGACGTCAAGGTCGACGGAGAACTGGTCTGGCCGCTTGCGGACTCGTCCTTTCCGCCGAGCATCATCCGCACCCGCGGGCCCGCGTCCGCTCACCGGCTGCAGGCGATCTTCGGTTCGTGTCGGTACCCCAAGACCGACGATCCGAAGGTTGATTCCAAGCTCGGACTCGATGCGCTGGACGTGTACGCCGAAAGAATGGCTACGCAGCCGGTCGACGAGTGGCCGGAGGCGCTCATACTGCTCGGCGATCAGTTGTACGCCGATGAGCTCACGCCGGAGACCAGAAGGCGCATGACTGGGCGTCGCACCCGTCTGAACCGGCACGGCCAGCGGCCGCCGGACGAGGTGGTGAGCTTCGCCGAATACGAACGGCTGTACCGACATTCGTGGGGGGACCCAGAGATCAGATGGCTCATGTCGACGGTTCCCACCGCGATGATCTTCGACGACCACGACATCAGGGACGACTGGAACACGTCAGCGTCCTGGCGCGCCGACGTCAAGGAGAAGCCGTGGTGGCAGGACCGGATCCGAGCGGGATTGGCCTCCTACTGGATCTATCAACACCTCGGCAACATGAGCCCGGCGGAATTGGCAGACGACGAGGACTATCAACGACTGATCGCAGCAGACGGCGACACCTGGGCGCATCTCGTCGATCTTGCCGACCGGGCCGACAAGGAGGTGGACTGCAATAAGGGCATCAGGTTCAGCTACCGATGGGACCTCGGCCGCAGTCGACTCATCATGATCGACTCACGTAACGGCCGAATCCTCGAGTCCGGTGAACGCATGATGATCGGGGAGCACGAGTTC
The DNA here is from genome assembly GCA_963721195.1 of uncultured Actinomycetota bacterium. Lineage (GTDB taxonomy): Bacteria > Actinomycetota > Actinomycetes > Mycobacteriales > Mycobacteriaceae > Mycobacterium. Next base: position 319,603 of record CAVRIH010000020.1, read on the forward strand.
GGTTGGCTCCAGACCCAGGCCACCGACAAACTCGACCAGTTGGACCATCTGATGCTGGCCTCGTCGGTGCCCTGGCTGATGCCACCCGCCATCGGAGACCTGGAGACGGTCAACGAGCGAAACGCCGACCGGCCGGGTGTACGTGGAAGGATCGCCGAGAAGGCCCGTATAGCAGGCGATTTCGAACACTGGCCAGCCTTCTCCAAGTCATTCCTGCGGCTCGCTGAGCTGATCGCCCGTATCGCAGGGCATCCCGATGGGCCGGCAACGGTCAGCGTGCTGTCTGGAGACGTGCACCACAGCTATGCTGCGCGCGCCGAGTGGAAGGGTGGTGCCCAACCGCTTGGCGCGGCGGTGCATCAATTGGTGTGTTCGCCGGTGCACAACTATGTGCCGCTGTTCATCAAACCGGTGTTCACGCTCGGTTGGACGCGTCCGGCAGCTGCATTCGGCAGATGGTGGGCCCGCCGCCATGGCACCCCGCAGCTTCCACTGGACTGGACGAACACCTGCGGTCCGTTGTTCGGGAACACCATCGCCACCCTGCGGGTCGACGGCCGCAGTGCCGAGGTGCTTTTCGAGCAGCCGCGCGGCCCAGACGGGCTGGATGAAGCGGGCCGGGTAACGCTCAGCCGACCTTCCTGAGGGATCGAAACTAGCCCATCCGTCCCGCGTCGACGACGCGGAGCACGGCCGCGCCCTCCTCGTCGGAAGCCTCCAGGTCCACCTCGACCTCGAAGCCCCAATCGTGGTCGCCCGCAGGGTCATCGAGGATCTGCCGTACCCGCCACACGCCGGGGGATCGGTCGATGATCAGCAGCGCCGGTCCACGGGCGTCGGCTCCGACACCCACGTCATCGTGCTCGGCGAAGTAGTCGTCGCCGACTTCCTCCCAGCGTTCGGACGTCCACCCGGAGGCAGCGTCCAATTCGCCGAGGTCGTACCAGCGCCGCCGGGCGAACAACTCGACGCGTCGGAACAGCGCGTTGCGTACCATCGCGGTGAAAGCCCGCTCGTTCCCGGTCAGCGGGCGCGGGCGGGCAGGCACCGCCACCGGAGCATCCAGCGGTCGGTCGGAACTGGTGAGCTCCTCCCACTCGTCGAGCAGGCTCGAATCGACTTGGCGCACAAGCTCACCGAGCCATTCGACGATGTCGGTGACCTCTTCCGTCCGCGCCGCGGCGGGAACGCCCGAGCGCAGCGCCTTGAAGGCATCGGACAGGTATCGCAACACTGCGCCTTCAGAACGGGTCAGTCCGTAAACGCTGACGTATTCACGGAACGTGAACGCCCGCTCCCACATCTCGCGCACCACGGACTTCGGCGACAGCTGTCCATCGGCGGCCCAGGGGTTGCTCTGCAGATACACCTCGAAGGTGTGCCCGAGCAGTTCCTCCAGCGGCCGGGGATACGTGACGTCGTCCAGCAGTTCCATCCGCTCGTCGTACTCGATACCCTCTGCCTTCATCGCCGCGATGGCTTCGCCCCTGGCCTTCTTCAGCTGTGCGGCCAGGATCTGGCGGGGGTCCTCGAGTGTCGCTTCGATGACCGAAACGACGTCCAGCGCATAGGTTTCCGACTCGGCGTCGAGCACCTCGACGGCGGCCAGGGCGAACGTCGACAGCGGTTGGTTCAAAGCGAAGTCCGGCGGCAGATCCACGGTCAGCCGGTAGCGGCGCCCGTCAGCTTCCGGTACATCGAGCCGCTCCACCACGCCCGCTTGCAGAAGTGAGCGGGCGATCCCGACCGCCTCGCGGATGTGTCGCAGCTGACGCTTGCGTGGCTCGTGGTTCTCGGTCAGCAGACGGCGCATCGCGGCGAACGGGTCACCGGGCCGGTCGACGATGTCGAGGAGCATCGAGGTCGACACCCGCATGTTGCTGGTCAGCGGCTCTGGGGCGGCCTCGACCAGCCGCGTCATGGTCGTTTCGCTCCACGGCACCATGCCCTCGGGTACTTTGCGGCGCACCAGCTTTCGACGCTTCTTAGGGTCGTCGGCGACCTTCGCGAATTGTTTGAGGTTCTCCACCTCATGGTCGGGTGCCTGGACGACGACGGTGCCCGCAGTGTCGTAGCCTGCCCGTCCCGCCCGCCCCGCGATCTGGTGGAATTCGCGAGCGCTGAGCAGCCGGGTGCGGGTGCCGTCATACTTCGACAACGCGGAGAAGACGACGGTCCGGATCGGCACGTTGATGCCGACGCCAAGAGTGTCAGTGCCGCAGATGATCTTGAGCAGGCCTGCCTGGGCAAGCTGTTCCACCAGCCGCCGGTACTTCGGCAGCATCCCGGCGTGGTGAACACCGATCCCATGCCGGACGAGCCGCGACAGCGTCGTCCCGAAGGCTGACGAAAACCGGAACCCGCCGATCAGCTCGGCGATCGCCTTCTTCTCCTCTTTCGTGCACACGTTGACACTCATCAGCGCCTGAGCGCGCTCCAGTGCCGAGGCCTGGGTGAAGTGGACGACGTAGATCGGCGCCTGCTTCGTCTCCAGCAGCTCGGCGATCGTCTCGTGCATCGGTGTGGTCGCGTAGTAGTGGTGCAGCGGAACCGGGCGTACGGCGTTGGCAACCAGCGCCGTCGGTCTGCCGGTGCGCCGCGTGAGGTCCTCGCGCAGGAACGTGACGTCGCCGAGTGTGGCTGACATCAGCAGGAATTGGGCCCTCGGCAATTCCAGCAGCGGAACCTGCCACGCCCAGCCTCGGTCGGGGTCGCCATAGAAGTGGAATTCGTCCATAACAATGATGAGGCCCAGGCCGCCCGAAGAACCCCCTTCTCGCAAAGAGATGTTGGCCAGCACCTCCGCGGTGCAGGTGATGATGGGCGCGGATGCGTTGACCGCGGCGTCGCCGGTCAGCATGCCGACATTGGCCGCGCCGAACACGTCGCACAGAGCGAAGAACTTCTCGCTCACCAATGCCTTGATCGGGGCTGTGTAGTAGGTGCGCCGTCCGGCCGCCAGCGCCGCGTACAGCGCGCCGGTGGCCACCAGTGACTTGCCCGAGCCGGTCGGCGTCGCCAGCACGACATTCGCGCCGCTGACCAACTCGATCAGCGCTTCCTCCTGGGCTGGGTAGAGCACGGTGCCCTGCGCCTCGGCCCACGCTGCGAAGGAGGCGAACAGCTCGTCGGGGTCGTTCCCCTTCGCGCGGAGCGCGGAAAGGTCGCCTGGGTCCTCAAGCAGAGCGGTCGTCGGGTGGGTCATCGTGTGGACCAGCGTGCCCGATCACACTCGCAGCGGCAGCGGGCCGATCAGATTCGACGGACGGCACCACAGCGTCACGACCGCGGTCAGCACCGCGGCCACCGCGAACGCCGCCGGCACGCTGACCAGATCTGCGGTCCCGCCGAGCAGCGCGGCAGCGATCGGTCGCGAGCCGAGGAACCCGACCAGCCACAGCGCCATGATCCGGCCCCGCAACTCTTCTGGCGCGCGCTCCTGCACCACTGTGGACAGCCCCGTCATGGCCCAGCCGAAACCCAGACCCGACAACGCGAATCCGGCTATCGCCACGGCAGGCGTTGTTCCGATCGTCAGCAGTCCGCACCCGGCGGCCAGACCCGCCATCCCGATCGACGACACCCGCGCAGAGGCCATCCGGCCTCCCATGACCGCCAGCACCACCATCCCCACCGCAGCGCCGATGCCGAAGCTCGCCGACAACATGCCGACCAGATGGGCGCCGCCGCCGAGTGCGTCGGCCACCGACGGGGTCAACGTGATCGACGGGTCCGATGCGATACCGACCGTCGTCACCGCGACCAGCGCGAGCAACAGTGGACGGTCCTGCCACACATGCCTGACCGCGGTGCGGACGCGGAAGTCGGTGCCGGAGCGACGTTCCGGCGGGGCGGGGAAGGTCACCACGAGCAGGAAGACCGCGAACACGAGATGCAGGGCCGCGCTGACGGCGAATCCCGCGGCCGGACCGAGGTGCGCGGCCAGGTAGGCGCCCGTCGCAGGCCCGGCGATGCGGCCGACGGTCATCGGCATGCTGTTGAGTGCCATCGCGGTCGAGAGTTCGCCGCCGCGAATGAGATTCGGCACGATCGACTGCATCGCCGGGCCGCCCACGACGAAGCCGAAACCGACGAGCAAGGATCCGACGAGCACCGGGATCGCAATTGCCATGCCCTGCAGGCCGGGGTCGGCGAACAGCCACACCGCCGCGAAACCCGAACCCGCGACACACAACACCCTGCCGAGCAGGATCTGACGCGCCGGGTTGCCGGTGTCGGCCCATTTGCCACTGGTCGGACTCAGGATGAGCTGCGGTCCGAACTGAACGACGCCGACCATGCCGACCATCAGCGCTGAATGTGTCGCGTCGTACATCACTATCGCCGCGACGATTCCGTGTGTCCACACGGCCACGACGGCGAACATCTTGCCCCAGAACAGCGCCCCGAAGACCGGGTCGAACATCAGCCCGAGTGCGCTGCGGGGCCGCGGTGGGGCGGCGGTGACCTCTGCAGTCATCGGCCCGCCGAGTATTCGAATCGCTCGGTCAGGCGTTCCAGCAGGGCAACAAGTGTGTCGACATCGGCGTCGGGCCAGTCGGCGATGGTCTCGGCGACGACCTCGCGCCGCCGTTCCGTCACCGTCGCGAGCGCTTGCCTGCCGACATCGGTCAGCACCAGCACGCATCGGCGTTGGTCGTCGGTGGCGAATGCCTTCGTCAGCAGACCCGCGGCGACGACGGCCCCTACGGTACGGCTGGCCGTCGAATGCTCGACGGCCATGTACTCCGCAACGTCGCTGATGGAAGCGCCGCCACCAGATTGCTCGACCGCCCGCAGCACGCGCAGCGTCGAAACGTTCGCGACCGGGTTTCCATCGAGCAGCCTGCGCCGCCAACTCGGCCGCTGACGCGCGACGTGAAGGCGCGTCAACAGTTCGTCGAGATGGTCATAGCGCGAGTGCGGCACGCATATATGCATAGCACATACATATTTTCCGGCGACAGCCGAGGGGGTCGCGGCCCGCAGGTACGTCTGCATATGGTCAAGCGGTGACGGTCACCTACGACGACGCGCTACATGAACGGGTCCGCGCTCATCTCGCCGGGCACCATCGCCGTGCCGTGACCGACCCCACGAAGAAGCACGCGGCCGTCGCGGTGGTCCTGGTCGACTCGGCACTCGGGGAGGACCGGGTGGATCCCGCGCCCATCGACGACTGGATGGATGGTCGTCTGATGCTCCAGGCCGGCCTCGACGGCCGCATGGTCGACGTGTCGGGAGGTGCCGCCTTTCTCCTGTGCCGCAGGACATCACGGCTCACCTCACACCCCGCCCAGTGGGCCCTGCCCGGCGGTCGGCTGGACCCGGGCGAAGATGCCGTCGACGCTGCGCTTCGCGAACTCGACGAGGAGGTGGGCGTCACGTTGCCCCACTCGGCCGTGCTGGGCCTCCTCGACGATTACCCGACCCGGTCCGGCTACGTGATCACCCCGGTGGTCATCTGGGGCGGCGGCCGGCTCGAGCTGCACCCCGCACCCGGCGAGGTGGTGGCGGTCTACCGGGTCGGACTGCATCAACTGCAGCGCGACGATTCGCCGCGATTCATCACCATCCCCGAGAGCCCGCGCCCGGTGGTTCAGATCCCGCTGGGCAACGACTTGATCCACGCCCCAACGGGTGCGGTACTGCTGCAGCTGCGATGGCTGTGCCTCGAGGGTCGCCACGACCGGGTCGACGAGCTCGAACAGCCCGTCTTCGCCTGGCAGTAGGCGTTCAACCGAGGCCACTCAGCGCCGACGGCAACTGAGCGCGATGGAGAATACCCAGACGTTGGGTGGCGCGGGTCAACGCGACGTACAACTCTGCGGCACCCCGCGGTCCGGAGGCGAGGATCCGGTCCGGATCGACCACCAGAACGGAGTCGAACTCCAAACCCTTCGTCTCCGACGGCGGCACCGAGCCGGGTATGCCCGGGGGCCCGATCACCACGCTGGTGCCCTCCCGCTGCGCCTCTGCATCAACGAATTCGCTGATGGCTATTGGTAATTCGTCATCGGTGACCTGCCGCGACCACGGCAGCACTCCGCACGCGCGCACCGACTCCGGTGGTCGGATGTCGGGCGCGAACTCCGCGAGCAGCGCGGCGGCGACGGTCATGATCTCCGCCGGTGTGCGGTAGTTCACCGACAGTGACCGGTAGACCCATCGGCCGGGCACATACGGCTCGAGCATTCCGTCCCAGGACGTCGCCCCTGCTGCCGACCGGCGCTGGGCCAGATCACCGACCACGGTGAAGGACCGGCTCGGACAGCGACGCATCAGCACCCGCCAGTCCATCTCGGACAGTTCCTGAGCCTCGTCGACCACCACGTGCCGGTAGGTCCAATCCCGGTCTGCGGCAGCGCGTTCGATGAGTTCGCGGGTGTCGCGCTCGGTGAACCGCTCTGCGAGATCCTCGGCGTACAGCATGTCCTGTGCGAGCAGATGGTCCTCGTCGTCCATCAGATCCTCGCGGCTGATCATGTTGTCCAGTACCCCGGCCGCGAACGCAGTCTCCGCCTTCCGTTCCCGCTCGGCGGCGTCGTCGGCCACTTTGTCACGGCCAAGCAGGTCGACGAGCTCGTCGAGCAACGGCACATCCGAGACGGTCCAGGCATCGCCTTCGACCCGATACAGCACCGGGTTGGCGTGCGCGGCGCGCAGCCGTTCGGGCGAGGTGTACAGCTGGGCCAGCATGTGTTGCGGCGTCAGGATCGGCCAGAGCTCGTCGAGTGCGGCGGTGAATGCGGCGTTGTCCGCGAGCTCGTCGATCAGGTTCGTCCGCAGCTGCTCCCATGCGCTGCGGTCGTCGCGGGTCAGCCAGCCCTTGCCGATTCGTGTTATCGCACGCTCGGTGAGGACGTAGGTGACGATCTCGGTGAAAACTGCGCGAGCCTCGTTGTGTGGCTTGCCGCTCGCGCGTGCCTCTTCGCGGGCCCACTGCGCGGTCTCGGCGTCGATGCGCATCGTGACGTCCGACAGTTCGATGGGTAGCGAATCCTTCGGCAGCCGTTGCCGATCGGCGATCGCGGCCGCGAGCACGTCGAGTATCTGCTTTGAGCCCTTGATGCGCGCAACTTCGTCGGTGTCCTCGGCGGTGACGCGCAGGCCGGGCACGAGATCTCCGACGGTCATGAACACGACGTCTGACTCGCCGAGCGAGGGGAGCACGCGGCCGATGTGGTTCAGGAACGCCGGGTTGGGACCGATCACGAGGACGCCGTGGCGTTCGATTCGCTTTCGTTGGGTGTAGAGCAGGTACGCAACGCGGTGCAGCGCCACCACGGTCTTGCCGGTGCCGGGCCCGCCTTCAATCACCAGCACGCCGGGATGGTCGAGCCGGATGATCTCGTCCTGCTCGGCCTGAATCGTCGCGACGATGTCGCGCATCCCCTCCCCCCGTGGGGCGTTGACCGCGGCCAGGAGCGCGGCATCCCCGCGTTCATCACCGGTGGGACGGCCGAGAACCTCGTCGGTGAAGTCGACGATCCGTCGTCCGCGGGTATGGAACTGGCGGCGTCGACGCATGTTCTCCGGGGTCGCGGCGGTCGCGACGTAGAACGCGCGAGCCGCGGGTGCCCGCCAATCGAGCAGCAGCGGTTCGTATTCGTCGTCCTTGTCGAGAATGCCGATCCGCCCGATGTACGAACGTTGGCCGGTCACGCTGTCCAGCCGGCCGAAACAGAGTCCGCCGTCGGCGACGTCCAGCCGTGCGGCCTGTCTGGCCAGCGCGCGCACCTCGACGTCCCGTGCCACGAGTGTGCCGCCGTCCATGCGGTCGACGTCGGCCCCGAGCGCAGCACTGTGCCGGGCCTTCACACGCGCGCGTTCTGCGTCGAGACGTGCATACAGCCCGTCGACGTAGCTCTGCTCGGATCGCAGTTCGTCGTCATAGTCCTGAGTTGACACAAGCCCCCAAAATCGCGGTTCGGACGTAGGCCTCGGCCCACGGCCGCAGGTCAGGGGACGATTGTGCGGCATCACCCTGGCCTTGCCGCAAGCCCCCATGTGCGATATAGGTTGTAGGTGGAAGGGATCCGAGAACCCTTCCATTTTTCGTTCCGCAGGGCACGCTTAGTGCGCACCGATTCCTTGCACCATCCATAGATTCATTGGCCTGCATAAGCTGGCGTCAATGTTCATCGTTGTGCTCAGCGCGGTGCTGGCGCTGATGAACGTTTACCTGTGGAAGCGCCTGGTCAAGGACACCACGCGGCCGGGGAGCACGAGACGGATCCTGACTGGCGTGCTCATCTCGTTCGCGTTGTTGCTGGTCGCGACGCTGGTCGTACCGCGGTTCGCCGGCGTGGCCAAGTCCGGCTGGTACGCGTGGCCGGGCTACCTGTGGTTCGGCCTGACCGTCTACCTGTTCCTGACGTTGCTCGTCCTGGAGCCGGTACGGCTCACGCTGCGCCGCTTGGTCAAGGGGCGGCCCAACGAGGCGACCGCCCCCGCCAAAAACGAGCGGCCGGCGCTGAACCGTCGGATGTTCATCGCGCGCAGCAGTGCCGTGGCCGCCGGGGCCGCATCGGTCAGCCTGGTCGGTATCGGCGCCGCCACCGCATTGGGACCGCCCGACCTGCTGCAGGTTCCGGTGCGCCTTCGTCGGCTGGACCCGGCCCTGCGGGGGTTCCGCATCGCCGTGGTGTCTGACATCCATCTCGGGCCACTGGCGGGGCGGGCGCACACTGCGCGCATCGTCGACACCATCAACGCGGCCGAGCCGGACCTGGTGGCGATCGTCGGCGACCTGGTGGACGGCACCGTCGGGGAGCTCGGTGCCGCAGCCGAACCGTTGCGGGATCTGTCCGCCCCGCAGGGGACGTTCTTCGTCACCGGCAACCACGAGTACTTCGTCGATGACACCGCCTCCTGGCTGACCGAGTTGGAGCGACTCGGGGTCCAGCCGCTGCGAAACGAGAACACGGTGATCCGCCGCGGCGCCGCCGCGTTCGACCTCGTCGGCGTCAACGACATCGCCGGCGAGCAACGCGCCCAGCCGCCCGACTTCGACCGCGCCCTGACGGGGGTTGATGCCTCGCGTCCGACGATCCTGCTCGCACACCAACCTGTGCTGGTGTCCGAGGCCGCCGCACGGGGGCTGGATCTGCAGCTGTCCGGCCACACCCACGGCGGACAGATGTGGCCGTTTCACTACGTCGTTCGGATGGTTCAGCCATCGCTTGCCGGCCTGTCGAGGATGGACGGCACCCAGTTGTACGTCACCCGGGGTGCGGGGTTCTGGGGTCCGCCGGTCCGGATCGGCGCGCCGCCTGACGTCACGGTGGTGACGCTGGAGTCCTAGTCGCCCGGCTGTCACAGAATCGGCGGCTGCACGGTCATACCTGGTGACAGGATCGACCAACAGGAGGCCGTCCCAGCATGACCATGGACGTCTACGAGGCCGTCGCGACGAGACGGGCGGTGCGCGGGTTCACCGACGAACCCGTATCCCGAGAGGTGATCGAGCGCGTGCTGTCCGCGGCGGCATGGTCGCCGTCCGGATCGAACATCCAGCCGTGGAACATCTACGTGGTGACCGGCGAACCGCTGGCGCAGCTCAAGAAGGTCGCCACCGAGCGCGTGGCCGCGGGCGACCCGTGGGATGAGCGCGAGTACGTGATGTATCCGCCCCAGCTGAAGTCCCCGTACGGCGAACGCCGAGAGGCGTTCGGCAGGGACCGCTACACCGCACTCGGCGTCGCACGTGAGGACTGGGAGGCGCGTACGCGGGCCGCCATCGCCAACTGGGATTGCTTCGGCGCACCTGTCGCCCTGTTCTGTTACATCGACCGCGACCTGGGCAAGCCCCAGTGGTCCGACGTCGGCATGTATCTGCAGACCGTGATGCTGCTGCTACGCGCCGAAGGGCTGCACAGTTGCCCGCAGATGGCGTGGTCGCAGGTTCGGCAATCGGTCGACGCGGTGACTTCGCCGCCGCCGGAACTGATGCTGTTCTGCGGCATGTCAATCGGTTACGAGGACCCGACGGTCAGTTATGTCCGCAACGCGCGGGCGTCGCTCGATGAAACGGTGACCTTCATCGACGGCTAGTGCACCACGGATTACCCGACTACGGACTACGGATTCTGGACTACGGATTTGCAAGGGTTCGCTTCGGAGCGCCGGGCGCAAGGCTCAATACCAGAGCCCACGCCGAGCACCCGGAGGTCCATCATGAAGGTAGTCACCAGTACGCCCGAGTCCGACGCAAATCTCGCCGCCCGCTTCACCTGTGAAGCAGAGCCCCTCCTCGACGTACTGTCTCGGGGCGCGCGTCGGCTGACCCGTTCCGACGCGGATGCCGAGGATCTGTTGCAGGAAGCGTTGATGCACGCATACGCGGGATTCCACACCTTCGCCGCCGGCACCAACTTCAAGGCGTGGCTCTTCCGGATCCTGTACAACCGGTGGGTCAGTGGCTACCGGTCGAAGCAGCGCCGACCGGCCGAGGTCTCCATCGACGAGGTCACCGAGGGCGAGGTGTGGGACGGAGTTCGGCGACTGTCCGAGGCACCACGCTCGGCCGAGGCGGAGTTCCTGGATGCGTTGCCGGACAACGAGATCAAGTCGGCCTTCGCGACGCTGCCCGAGGGATCGCGGACTGCGATGTACTACGCCGATGTCCTGGAATACACCTACGCCGAAACCGCGGTGTTGATGGACGTGCCGATCGGCACCGTCATGTCCAGGGTGTCCCGCGGCAGGAAACGACTACGGTTCGCGCTTGCTCACCTGGCCGGCGGCAGTGGCGATGCCGCGGCGCTCGAACCGGACATCGCGTAGGACAGGCCGGGGGCGAAATAGGCCGGGGGCGAAACCGGCCGTAGGTCACGTTCCGCAGAAGGTTCTGTATCTGCCGAAGTCCTCTGGTGCGGGCTCGGCGTATCGCTCGAGGCCACGCCGCTCGTCATACGGTGTGCCGATGGCTTCCAGGAGCTGGTCCAGCGGCTTCAGGTCGCCGCCCGTAGCCGCTTGCAGCGCCTCCTCGACGAGATGGTTTCGCGGAATGTAGACGGGGTTGACCCGGTCCATGGCCTGCGCATCCGGGCACAGGGCCCGCCACCGCGCGAGCCAGTCGTCGAACCCCGCGAGGTCGATGAACATCCCGCGCGCAGGCTCGGTGTCGCCGCGGGCTGCTCGGCCGAGGTGACGGAAGAACGATGTGAAGTCGACGTGACTGGCCGCAAGCAGTGCGAGCCCGTCGTTGATCAACGGTGTGGCCACGTCCTCGGCAATATCGTCGGATAGCCCGAGCTTGGCGCGCATGCCCGACGCCAGCGCGGACTGGATCTGCGCGCCGAATCCGGCCAGGCTCTCCTGGGCGAGGGCCACCGCGCGGTCCTGATCGTCGTCGATCAGCGGCAGCAGCGTCTCGGCGAAGCGAGCGAGATTCCACCCGGCGATCGACGGCTGGTTGGCGTAGGCATAGCGTCCCCACGAGTCGATCGAGCTGAACACCGTCTCCGGGTCGTATGCGTCCATGAAGGCGCACGGGCCGTAATCGATGGTCTCGCCGGAGATCGTCATGTTGTCCGTGTTCATCACGCCGTGCACGAAACCGACGAGCATCCACTGCGCGATAAGTGCCGCTTGCGCGGAACCGACGGCATCGAACAGCGCGAGGTAGGGATTGTCGGCGTGTGCCGCGTCAGGGTAGTGGCGGGCGATGGCGTGATCGGCCAGCCGTCGCAGCAGGTCAGCGTCACCGCCGGCGGCCACGTATTGGAAGGTGCCGACGCGTAGGTGGCTGCTCGCGATGCGGGCGAGGACGGCGCCGGGTAGCGGCGTCTCGCGGTGCACGGAGCGCCCCGTGGCGACCACGGCCAGCGACCGGGTGGTCGGGATGGCAAGCGCGTGCATGGCTTCACTGATGATGTATTCGCGAAGCATCGGCCCGACCGCCGCGAGACCATCTCCGCCCCGTGCGAACGGTGTGGCTCCTGAACCCTTGAGGTGGAGGTCGCGAAGTCCGCCGTCGGCCGTCGTGAGCTCGCCCAGCAACAGTGCCCGGCCGTCACCCAGGCGGGGAACGTACCCGCCGAACTGGTGTCCGGAGTAGGCCTGGGCCACCGGCAGGGCGCCGTCGGGGACCAGGTTCCCGATGAGAAACCGCAGACCGTCCGGTCCGCGCAGCCAGCCGGGGTCGATGCCGAGTTGGGTGGCCAGGGGCTCGTTGAGAACGAGCAGGCGCGGTTCGGGGGCGGCTTCGGCCTGCCAGCGGACGGCCAGTTCGGGCAGCTCGCGTGCGAAGCGGTCGTCCAGGGCGACGCCCGTATTGGGGCCCGTATCGCGTGCAACGCTCACGCCACCCAGACTACGGAGTGCCACAGGTCGGGTCTGTAAGGTGAGGCTCCCGGCAAATGCCTGTGCGGTCATCGTCGACCCGCCGCTCGTCGAGGGGAGTAACAGATCCGATTAGGAGCAGTCCGGTGACGCTCAACACCATCGCGCTCGAGCTCGTTCCGCCGAACGTCGAGAACGGTCACGAGCGGGCGCTGGAGGATGCGCACAAGGTGCTCAGCTGCGCCGCCGAGGCCGGTCTCGAGGGCCGGATCCGGCACGTGATGATCCCCGGGATGATCGAAGAGGACGACGACCGGCCGATCGAGATGAAGCCGAAGATGGACGTCCTGGACTTCTGGACCGAAATAAGGCCCGAGTTGGCCGGTGTGAACGGCCTGTGCACCCAGGTGACGGCTTTCCTGGACAAGCCGGCACTACGGCAGCGGTTGACCGCCCTGAGTTCCGCGGGATTCGACGGCATTGCGTTCGTCGGTGTGCCGCGCACCATGAACGACGGCGAAGGCTCCGGCGTCGCGCCCACCGATGCCCTGTCGATCTACGACGACCTGGTGCCCAACCGCGGCGTGATCCTGATCCCGACCCGCGAGGGCGAGCACGGCCGCTTCAACTTCAAATGCGACCAGGGCGCGACATACGGCATGACCCAGCTGCTGTACTCCGACGCGATCGTCGGGTTCCTGCGCAATTTCGCCTCCGAAACCGACCACCGGCCCGAGATCCTGCTGTCGTTCGGGTTCGTGCCGAAGGTGGAGACCAACGTCGGCCTCATCAACTGGCTGATCCAGGATCGGGGCAACGCCGCCGTCGCCCGCGAGCAGGAGTTCGTCAAACAGCTCGCCGCCACCGAGCCGACGGAGAAGCGCAAGCTGATGGTCGACCTGTACAAGCGCGTGATCGACGGAGTCGGTGAGCTCGGCTTCCCGCTCAGCGTTCACTTCGAGGCGACCTACGGGGTCTCCACGCCGGCGTTCTTGACCTTCGCCGAGATGCTCGCCTACTGGTCGCCCGACAAGCCCTGACCCGCCTCGATCCGGGATGTCCGAGCCGTCAGTTGCAGACCTTCGCAAGCGCCTCGACGGCCTGACGATCCGCGACGCGGCGCGCCTCGGCCGTCGCATCAAGAACCTCCGCGGCGCCGGTCCCGACAAGCTTCGACAGGTTGCCGAGCAGATCGCCACGGCCGAAGGGCTGATCGCCACCCGGCTGGCCGCGGTGCCGACGATCACCTATCCGGATCTCCCGGTCAGCGAGCGACGCGACGAGATCGCCAAGGCGATCACCGATCATCAGGTCGTGATCGTCGCCGGCGAGACGGGCTCGGGCAAGACGACGCAGCTGCCGAAGATCTGCCTGGAACTCGGCCGCGGCATCCGCGGGACGATCGGTCACACCCAGCCGCGCCGGCTCGTCGCACGCACGGTGAGTCAGCGCATCGCCGACGAGTTGGGCACGCCGCTGGGTGAGGCCGTCGGCTACACCGTGCGGTTCACCGACCAGGCGAGCGACCGCACCCTCGTCAAGCTGATGACCGACGGCATCCTGCTCGCCGAGATCCAGCGCGACCGCCGGCTGCTGCGCTACGACACCTTGATCCTCGACGAGGCGCACGAACGCAGCCTCAACGTCGATTTCCTCCTCGGCTACCTTCGCGAGCTGTTGCCGCGTCGGCCCGACCTCAAGGTGATCGTCACCTCCGCGACGATCGAGCCCGAGCGTTTTGCGGCCCACTTCGGCGGAGCCGAAAAATTCGGGCTCAGCGGGGGCGCGCCCATCGTCGAAGTGTCCGGCCGGACGTACCCGGTCGAGATTCGCTACCGGCCGCTGGAGGTTCCGGTGGCGGCCGACGATTCCGACGACCCCGACGATCCCGACCACGAGATCGTCCGCACCGAGATGCGGGACCAGACCGAGGCGATCGTCGACGCCGTCGAGGAACTGTCCGCCGAACCGCCCGGCGACGTCCTGGTGTTCCTGTCGGGCGAGCGCGAGATCCGCGACACCGCAGAAGCTCTACGCCATCTCAACAACACCGAGGTGCTGCCGCTCTACGCCCGCCTGCCGACCGCCGAACAGCAGCGCGTCTTCCAGCCCAGCAGCAGCGCCCGCCGAATCGTGTTGGCCACCAACGTCGCCGAAACGTCGCTGACGGTGCCGGGCATCCGCTACGTCGTCGACCCGGGCACCGCCCGAATCTCACGCTACAGCCGCAGGACCAAGGTGCAGCGGTTGCCGATCGAGCCGATCTCCCAGGCGTCCGCCGCGCAGCGGGCAGGTCGGTCGGGCCGCACCGCCCCCGGTGTGTGCATTCGCCTCTACTCCGAAGACGACTTCACGTCGAGGCCGCGCTACACGGATCCGGAGATCCTGCGGACCAACCTGGCCGCGGTCATCCTTCAGATGGCGGCGCTGAACCTCGGCGATATCGAGACGTTTCCGTTTCTGGATCCACCTGAGCGGCGCAGCATCCGCGACGGCATCGTGCTGTTGCAGGAACTCGGCGCCTTCGATGCCGATGGCGCCATCACGGATATCGGCCGCCGCCTCGCGCAACTGCCCCTCGACCCGCGCCTTGGCCGGATGATCCTGCAGGCCGACGAAGAGGGGTGCGTGCGGGAGATCCTGGTGCTGGCCGCCGCACTGTCCATCCCCGACCCACGCGAACGGCCGACCGACCGCGAGGAGGCGGCGCGCCAGAAGCACGCCCGCTTCGCCGACGAGCACTCGGATTTCGTTTCCTACCTCAACCTGTGGCGCTACCTGCGTGAGCAACGAAAAGAACGGTCCGGCAACGCCTTTCGGCGGATGTGCCGCGAAGAGTTCCTGCACTACCTGCGCATCCGTGAATGGCAGGACCTCACCGGTCAGCTGCGCAGCATCGCGCGCGACCTCGGCATCAGGGAGTCCGACGATCCCGAACCCGCCGACCCTGCGCGTGTGCACGCGGCGCTGCTTGCCGGGCTGCTGTCGCATATCGGGCTGCGCGAGGGTGAGTCCCGGGATTTCCAGGGCGCACGCAATGTGAAATTCGTTCTGGCGCCGGGGTCTGTGCTTACCAAACGTCCGCCCCGCTGGATCGTCGTCGCCGACCTCGTCGAGACCAGCAGGCTGTACGGTCGCATCGCGGCGCGAATCCAGCCCGAGGCCGTCGAAAGGGTCGCGGGCCACCTCGTCCAGCGAAGCTACAGCGAACCGCACTGGGGTGCCCGCCGCGGCGAGGTCATGGCCTTCGAACGGGTCACGCTCTACGGCCTGCCGCTCGTGGTCGGCCGTCGAGTCGGGTACGCGCAGTTCGAACCACAGCTGGCACGCGAGCTGTTCATCAGGCACGCGCTTGTCGAAGGCGACTGGCAGACCCGCCACCACTTCTTGCGCGATAACGCCCGGCTGCGTGAGGAACTCGCGGAGATGGAGGAGCGTGGGCGCCGACGTGATCTACTCGTCGGGGACGAAGAGATCTACGCCTTCTACGACGCGCGCATCCCCGCCGACGTCGTCTCGGCGCGGCACTTCGACGTTTGGTGGAAGAAACAGCGACACAAGACGCCCGACCTGCTCACGCTGACCCGCGACGACCTACTGCGCACGGACGAACCAGCAACAGATCAGCCGAACACCTGGCAGGCCGACGAGCTGTCGCTGCCGCTGACATATCGGTTCGAACCGGGCGCCGAGGACGACGGTGTGACGGTGCACGTGCCCGTCGAGGTGTTGGCCCGCCTCGGTGGTGACGAATTCAGCTGGCAGGTACCGGCTTTGCGCGAGGAGCTCGTCACGGCTCTGATCAAATCGCTGCCAAAGGATCTGCGCCGCAACTTCGTTCCCGCGCCGGACACCGCGCGGGCCGTGCTCGCCTCGATCGCGCCGGACGGCGAACCGATACTGCAGGCGCTCCAGCGTGAACTGCACCGCCTGACCCGCATACTGGTGCCGATCGACGCCTTCGACCTCGACAAGCTGCCGCCGCACCTACGGGTCACGTTCGCGGTCGAGTCCGAGGGCAAGGAGGTCGCGCGCGGAAAGGATCTCGAGGCCCTGCAGTCAGCGCTCGCGGCGCCGATCCGCCGCGCCGTCGCCGAGGCGGTCGCCGGCGAACTGGAACGGACGGGCCTGCGCGCGTGGCCCGACGACCTCGACGAGTTGCCCCGCACCGTCGAACGCGCCAGCGGCGGGCATGCCGTGCGCGGTTTCCCGG
This sequence comes from uncultured Actinomycetota bacterium, assembly GCA_963721195.1. Classification (GTDB taxonomy): domain Bacteria; phylum Actinomycetota; class Actinomycetes; order Mycobacteriales; family Mycobacteriaceae; genus Mycobacterium. The sequence continues at coordinate 336,104 of CAVRIH010000020.1, forward strand.
CACTGGTGGACACGGACACGACGGTCGATCTGCGCGTGTTCCCGACAGCGGCCGAACAGGCCGCCGCGATGGCGCCGGGAGTCCGCCGATTGTTGCGCCTGGCCGTGCCGTCGCCTGCGAAGAGTCTTGAGCGAGCACTGGATCCACGCGCCCGGCTCCTGTTGGGTGCTAATCCGGACGGGTCGCTGCAGGCCTTGCTCGACGACTGCGCCGACGCGGCGACCGACAGGCTCGCACCGGCGCCGGTGTGGACCCGCGTGGAGTTCACCGCGCTACGAGATCGGGTTGCCCAACAATTGGTGCCCACGACACGGACGATCCTCGGCCAGGTCGAGAAGGTGCTCGCCGCGGCTCACGAAGTCGATCTCGCGTTGCCCACCGCGCCGCCGCCCACGCAGGCCGACGCGATCGCCGACATCCGCGACCAGCTCGACAGGCTCATGCCGAAGGGCTTCGTCACCCTCACCGGAGCCGCCCGGCTCACCGATCTCGCCAGGTATCTGACCGCCATCAACCGGCGGCTGGACCGACTGCCGCATTCCGTCGGCGCGGACCGCGAGCGGATGCAGCGGGTGCACGACGTCCAGAACGCGCTCGACGATCTCGTCGGCGCACTCCCACCCGCCCGCGCGGCCGCCGACGACGTTCGTGACATCGCTCGCCAGATCGAGGAACTGCGGGTCAGCCTGTGGGCACAGCAACTCGGCACCGCCCGACCGGTGAGCGAGAAACGGATCTACCGTGCGATCGACGCCATCCGGCCGTGAGAACAGGTATCTATGGGTCCTATGAGAAACGGTGACCGGAGGCGGGACCGGCGTTCGGTCATCTGCGCCGGCGCGGTCATCGCTCTGGTCGCGGGCTGCGGCGGCGGCCAACCGTCAGCCCAGACGAGCGTGTCGATTCGACCCGTCCCGGTGGTGAAGCCCGTAGTGCTCGCGGAGATCCCGCACGACACGTCGGCCTGGACCCAGGGCCTGGAGTTCGACGGTCCCGCCCTATACGAGGGCACCGGCGTCGCAGGCCGATCGCAACTGCGTGAACTCGACCCGGAAACGGGTGCTGTCCGCCGCGTCGTCGCAGCGCCCAACAACTACTACGGCGAAGGAATCACCGTCGTCGGCGACCGGATCTGGGAACTCACCTGGCGCAACGGCGTCGCCGTCGAATGGGACAAGTCGACCCTGGCCCCGCTGCGTGAAGTGCCGGTCAACGGCGAGGGTTGGGGGCTGTGCAACGACGGGGGTCGGCTCGTCCGCAGCGACGGCTCCGACCGGCTGAGGTTCCACGACCCGGCGACCTTCGCCGAGACGGGTTCGGTCGCCGTCACGCGAGACGGCGAGCCGGTCGGAAAGCTCAACGAGTTGGAATGTGTGGACGGGCAGGTGTGGGCCAACATCTGGACCTCCGACGAGATCGTGCGGATAGACCCGGCGACCGGCGAGGTGAACACCGTTGTGGATGCCGGCGAACTGGCCGGCAGCGCGGGCCGCGACAGCCAGAAAGTGCTGAACGGCATCGCGCACATCGACGGCGACGAGTTCCTGATCACCGGCAAGTACTGGCCGACGATGTTCCGGGTGCGCATCGACGCGCCGTCCTGACCGCACGGTGAGGGATTGCATGAATTGGGTAACCCCTTCAGGGCCATCTCAACGTGGAGGTCGCCATGGCCGGGAATACCGAGACCGAACCTGTCATCGATTCCGAGAGCTACCCACTGGGCACTAGCCGTCCACCACTCGGCGTCGACGATCTACCCGAGCCGGAGGAGGTGTTCAAGGTCTCCCGGCTCGGGCCATGGCAGATCGTGCAATTCGTCATCGGACCGAGCCTCATCGCGTTGGGCATCTCGATCGGCAGCGGCGAGTGGCTGCTGGGCCCGCAGGCCATCGGGACGTTCGGTTTCGTCGGCATCGGCTGGGTCATCACGGTGTCCGCGATTTTGCAGACCTTCTACAACGTGGAGGTGTCGCGCTATGTCGTGGCGACGGGGGAGGTGCCCATTGTCGGGTGGGGCCGGGTCCCGCCCGGCTGGAAGTTCTGGATCCCGTTCTCGCTCATCGTTTTCTACTTTGCTTTCATCTTCGGCGGGTGGGCGGCCAGCGCAGGCCAGGGCCTGTTCGCGCTGATCGTGGGGCGGGTTCACGAGAAAGACGAGCTCGAGTACACCAGGCTGCTGGCGATCGGCCTGCTGTTCGTCGTATTCCTGATCTGCGTGCTGGCCCGCAAAATCTCCCGTGCGCTCGAACTGAGCAACTGGGTCATCGTCGGGTCGCTACTGGCGATCCTCATCGTGGTCGACATCGCGATCGTGCCGCCATCGGTGTGGTGGGAAGGAATCCGCGGCCTCGTCACCCCGGCGGCCCCGCCCGAGGGCATCACCGCAACCACATTGGGTGGACTCGCCGGGTTCACGGCGCTCGCCTCCGGCCTCAACTGGTATGCAATGTCGCACTACCGCGACCACGGTTACGGGATGGGCCACCGGGTGGGCTTCATCTCCGGGATGCGCGGTCAACGGCAGGAATTGCTCGCCGTCGGGGTCACCTTCCGGGACACGCCCGAGAACGCTTCGAGGTGGAAGCGCTGGTTCCGGCTACTGCTCGTCGATCAGTGGATCGTGTTCTTCGGCGGCGCGATGATCGGGATGCTGCTGCCGACGATCCTGATGGCGCACATCGTCGCCACCAGCGGCGAGGAGCCCACGGTGGCGAATGTGCCGACGTTCGCCGCCGAGAAGCTCGGCGAGCAGTACGGGCAGGGAATGTTCTACCTCATCCTCGTCGCCGGCGTGCTCATCCTGTTCTCCACGCAGCTGGGCATCTTCGAGCTGCTCGTGCGCAACTTCACCGATGCCGCACACGCGACGAGCCCCCGGCTGCGCCGGCTACTCGAGGGCGATCCACGCAAGTTCTACTACCCGTACATGCTGCTCGTTCTCGTGGTGATCGCCATCATGATCCACCTGGCCACACCGGTGCGGCTGGTACAGATCTCGGCGAACATGTCGAACCTCGGTGCGCTGATGTTCCCGTTCATGCTGATGTATCTGAATTCGAAGCTGCCCCGGCCCGCGCGGCCGCGGTGGTGGCACTACGTGGTCCTGGTGCTGAACTTCCTGTTCTTCGGATTCTTCTTCGTGAACTTCGTCTACGAGATCGCCACCGGCAGCGCGCTGGTCAAGTTCTGACGCCTGTTCGCGGCGACTAGGGTGACCCAATGCGACGCGTGGTCATCGCCGGCCTGGGCGACAGCGGGGTGCTTACCGCGATCAAGCTTGCCCGGCACGCCGACGTCGTCGGTATCTCGGTCAAGCCGGGTCTTGTCAGCGGCCAGGAGTTGGGCTGGCGGCTGTCCCGCCCACGGGACTGGGCCCGTCACAACTGGATTCCCTTCGAGAGCTTCCGCGGCCTCGATCGAGTGCGTACGGTCCACGGAACTTTGACCGGCGTCGACCTGGCTGCGCGCAAGGTGTTCGTCGAGCGTGCGGACGGCGTGACTCAGTCCGAACCGTATGACGCGCTGGTCATCTCGACCGGTGTCACCAACGGCTTCTGGCGTCAACCCAACCTGCAGGCGCCCGCCGACGTCGCCGCGGATCTGCGCGCGACACACGAGCGTTTGGAAGCCGCACGGTCTGTGATCGTGATCGGCGGCGGTGCGGCCGCGGTGAGCAGCGCCGCCAATGTGGCCAGGACGTGGCCGGACAAGCGTGTCGGGCTGTACTTTCCCTGGCGAGCGCGGGCTCACCCACCACCATGCGCGGGTCTGGGAGCGGGTGCGCCGCCAGCTGATCGAGTTCGGTGTCGAGTTGCATTCCGGCCACCGCGCGGTGATTCCCGACGCGTTCGCCTGCGACGGGATCACCGACGCGCCGGTCCAATTCAGCACGGGGCAGCCAACGGCATCCGCGGAGGCCGTGCTGTGGGCGACCGGCCGCGTGCGACCCAACACGGAATGGTTGCCTGCAGAACTGCTCGACGAACACGGCTTCGTCAAGGTGACGCCGGAGCTTCGCGTTCCGGAGCACCCCGGCGTCTTCGCGATCGGAGACGTCGCCGCGACCGATCCGCTGCGCACATCTGCGCGCAACCGGGCGGATGGGCTGCTCGTGGGAAACATTCTCGCCGAGTTCGCGGGCCGTCCGCTGCGCTCCTTCCACCCCGCGCGCCGGCGGTGGGGTTCGGTGCTGGGGATCCAGCCCGACGGGCTCGAGGTCTTTGGACCGAATGGGAAGGCGTTCCGGTTCCCCGCCTGGTCGTTCGAACGCGTGCTGATGTCATGGGTGGTGCGTCGCGGAATCTACCGAGGTGTGCGGGAGAACCATCCGCTGTCGTAACAGCCCGGAATACCGCGGGCAACGGTTCGGGTTCGCACAGGTGTGACCGCCACAACTTTTGATGTACGCACGCTTCTCGCGCAAGCCCGCCTCGGAGTCCTCGCGACGATCAAGTCGAACGGACTGCCGCAACTCTCCCCGGTTACACACCACTACGACCGGGACGCCGACGTCATCTACGTCTCGATGACAGAAGGACGCGCCAAGACCGCCAACCTGCGTCGAGACCCGCGGGCCGCCCTGGAGGTCACCAGCTCCGACGGCTGGGCATGGGCCACAGCGGAGGGCGCGGTGACACTCACCGGACCGGGAACGGACCCACACGGGCCCGAGGTCGAGGCACTCGTGGAGTATTACCGCAGTGCCGCAGGCGAGCACCCGGACTGGGACGAGTATCGGTCGGTCATGGTGTCCGACCGCCGCGTGCTGATGACGATGACCGTCGAGCGCGTCTACGGCGAGAAGATCCGCTGACTCGAGCCGCCGAAACTGAAGTTATGCAGGAGTTTTCGGCCGAATCTCCTGCACAAGTTCAGTTTCGCGGCGAAAACTCCGCGGCAATCCTGTCCAGTAGCGCGGGATAGCGCTTGGCTTCGCGATGCGCCCCCGGCTTGCCGCTGCTGATGAGGCCGGCCGCCAACCCACGTTCGGGGTCGGCCCATACGGCGATGTTGCTCAGGCCGGTATGACCGAATGCGGCAGGCGCGCCGCGGCCGAACGGGCCGAACCTGTTAGAGCCCAGCATGTATCCGGTACCCCAGCGCAGCGGCACCAGACCGGTGGCGACGTCCGGACGCAACCGCCTGCACTCCTTCACCGCAGCACACAGAGTTTGCGGCTCGAGTACCCGCACGCCGTCGAGTTCACCGCCGCGACGCAGGATCTCGGCGAACCGCGACAGCTCGTCCGCCGTCGATACGGTGTTGGACGACGGCAGCACGCTGGTGAGGTACTGCGGGGAATTCGAGAACGGGATGATCTTCTGCATCGATCCGCCGACGGCCAGGCTGAAGACCTTCTCCATCGGTGCGGGCAACGGCTTACCGGTGGCGTGACTGGGAGCGACCAGCGGAACATCTTGGGCCGCAACGCCGTAATTCGTCCAGCGGAAGCCCAGCGGGTCCAGAATCTCGGTGGCGAGAATTTCACGGATACTCTTACCGGTGGCAGCCGAGACGATCTCACGCATCAGCGGGCCCCACGTCAGCCCGTGGTAGATGTGCACGAGTCCGGGCCGGTACAGCGGCTTCATCTCGCCGAGTTTGTCCCGCGTGTATTCGCTGTCGTCCATGCGCTTCAGGTCGGGGCGCGGCCCGGTGTAGATCGGGATACCCGCGCTGTGCGTCATCACATGCCGGATGGTGGTGCGGTCCTTGCCGTGGCTGGTATAGGTCGGCAGGTAGTCGCAGACGCGGTCGTCGAGTGAGAAGTGTCCCCGTTCGACCAGCATGTGTACGACGGTCGAGGTGATCGCCTTCGCCGCGGAGTACGCGCAGAACGGCGTGTCTGTGGTGACAGGAATCTTGTCGGCGTCCGGCGGATCAGTCGGCGCATTGCCCCAACCATGGCCGATCGCGCGGTTCAGGACCACTTTGCCGTTGTGCCTCAGGCACAGTTGGATCGCGGGATGCATGCCCGCCCGATACCAGTGCCGTGCCGCCTGCCAGATCCGCTCGATCGACGCCGGGTCGACTTCCGAGTGGTCCTCCTCGCCGACCGCGGTCACGGCGTCGAGGTCGGCGGGCACGCGGATTCTGCCGTCGGCGGTTATGGCCGCCGCCTGTGCAGGGTGGCCGCAAGATGGTGCTGGAGCGGCTGACCGACGGCGCCCATGCTCAAGCGATAGGTCAGTTCGTCCCCATCGACGCGCACCGAGCGGCGCAGCGCGGTGACCTCTTTGGCCGAGGCGGTCAGGCCGATAGTGGTCGCGGTCAGTTCCATCTCGATGACGCCGTCCGAGCGCAGAGTGCCCTCCTGGATCTCGGTAATGCCGTTGGGATGGGCCAGCACCCATTCGGCGCGGCCGGGCGACGGCGCGCGAACAAACCCGATCTCAGCGTGCAACGGGCGGCCATCGGCGGTAGCTGTGGTGCGCTGGCGGTAGGTGAGGAACGGCTTGCCGACGTGGTCGAAGACGATCTCCTCGGTGTAGCCGAACGGCTCAATGGTCGGGTATTGGCCAGCACCCTCACCTGCCCACGTGCCCAGCAAGGCGGCGAGCACAGCGATGTCCGGGTGCAGGTCGGCCACGACCGTCAGGGCCCGGGCGCTGCGCCCGATGGTGCCAAGTGCTCCGTGGGAGCCGGTTCCTCCGCCGGGGCCGGCTCTTCTGATTGGCCCCCCGAGGCCGGCGGGCCCTTAGGCCCGGTCAAGATGAGCTTGCCGAGCTGACCCAATATGTCGGTCGGGCTGCCTTGTGGCGGGATCGGAGCGTTGGTCAACTGCCACGGTTGGCAATCGCTCGTCGTGAACGACGTGTCGCCCGCCGCGATCTGTATCACCTGGGGCTTCTTGGTGAGCGCATTGTCGACGAGCTCGTCACCACTGACCCGCTTCCAGTAGCACGCGCCGTCGGGAATGGGGCCCGCAGTCGAATAGGTACCCGGCAGGAGGTCCGTTCCGACCGCATACGTGCCGTCGGCGTCGATGGTCGTCTTGGGACCAGGTGGGGGAGCCGCCTCCGCGGGCGTCGCATGGGCAGACGGGTCAGGTGGGGGCGCCGGCTCCGAGGAAGGCTGCGCTTGAACGTGACCAGCAGAAACGCCAGCCGCGACAAGCAGCGCTGCACCGAGCGCGGCGGTTCTCGTCGGCCTCATATCAAGTCAGTCTAAGCGCGGCCCGAAAGTGTTACTCGGGGGTGCGAGAAACCCGCCGCCGCAGCATCGCTGCGACGGCGGGTTTTGCTGCTCGATTCGATCGATTCAGCCGGCCATGAACTCGCTGTAGGCCGACGCGAGGTCCGGTGACAGCACCGAGACGTTGCACTGGCTCTGCTTGTCACCGATGGGCGCCAGAATGCCGCGCAGGTCGTAGTACTCACCCGGGTTGGCGTTGAAGTACCCGCGCAGTGTCGCCGCCGCCTGGTCGCGGGGCTGGCTGAACGCCGTCGTCACGGCCGCGTTCGCGCCCGGGTGGCTGGCGAGGTACGCACGAGCCGCACCGGTCGCCGAGCTGACGGTGCCGGACAGCTCGTCGGCGCTGCACCCTGCCGGAACAGCCATGGCCGACGGTGCGGCGATGGTCGCCACTGCCAAACCCCCGAGGACCGAGCCCGCAGCGCATGCGCCGATGATCCGAGCTTGGATATTGGAAATCTTCATATGCCTTTCTTCCTTCGAATTGCGAATGTGTCGGTGTTTCCCCCGTTCCTGATTCCACGGTAGCGAAACAAAACAGATGCAAACCGGTCGCACGGGAGCGGCTCTGCCTGCACTGACGGCGTTACACGCTGCGGACGTGATTTTTGCCGCAATTGCGGTGAAATTCGATAAGCCGCCGACCAGATCGGCGCGGAAATCTTGAAAACCCTCATAATTCTGCGGACGCCCTTAATTGATCGTGATGTCGATAGTGACCGAATCGTTACGGGCGTAGGCAGTAGGTTCGGGCGCGGACCGGTGTCGGCGAAAGGGAGGGCCTGCTGCGCGATGCTGGCGGGTGCCGGATGATCGCCGGACACGTGCTGGTGGAAAAACTCTCGAGAAGCGAGGCGAACGTGAAACTGGATCTGCTCTCACCGGGCATCGAGGTCGGTCTGGTGACGACGAACCTCGAGGCGATGGTCGCCTTCTACGAGGGCTTCCTCGAGCTCGAGTTCCAGGGCGAGATCGAGTTTCCCGGCGGATCGCAGCGCCGCTACTCGCTGGGCGGCAGCGTGCTCAAGCTCGTGACCTTCACAGCACCGCCGCCGCTGCCAGCCACTCCCGGCGGTGGGCGCGCCGCGGCCGGTGTCCGGTACTTCACGATCGGGGTGAAGGAACTGACCGCCTTGTCCGAAACCTTCGCCGCATCGCCCTACGACGTGGTGGAGCCGCTGACCGAGTTCGAGCCGGTGCCGGGGATGGGCTGGATGTTCGTCGCCGATCCCGATGGCAACTGGATCGAACTGTTCGGCACGCTGTAGACATGACGACCCCGCCGCAGACGCCGACCTGCTATCGGCACCCCGACCGTGCGACCTACGTACGCTGCACCCGCTGCAACAGGTTCATCTGCGGTGAGTGCATGCGCGACGCCGCCGTCGGGCATCAGTGTGCGGAGTGCGTGAACACCGGCGCCAAGACAGTCCGGCAGCCGCGCACGCAGTTCGGCGGCGTACCGTCGTCCACCCCGCTCGTCACGTATGTGCTGATCGCCACCAACGTCGTGATGTTCGCCCTACAGACCATGTCGGCGGACCTGCAGCGCGAGCTTGTGCTGTTCTCGCCCGCGGTTGCCGACGGGGAGTGGTACCGGCTGTTGACGTCGGCCTTCCTGCATTACGGCGTGACGCACATCGTGTTCAACATGTGGGCGCTGTATGTCGTGGGTCCACCGCTGGAGGCGGCGCTGGGGCGGCTGCGGTTCATCGCGTTGTATTTCACGAGCGCGCTCGGCGGATCTGTTCTGGTCTATCTTTTGTCGTCGCTCGGCGCCCAGACCGCGGGCGCTTCCGGTGCGATCTTCGGTCTTTTCGGAGCAACGTTCGTGGTCGGCAAGCGGCTCAACCTGGATGTCCGCTGGGTGATCGGCCTCATCGCGCTGAACCTGGCGTTCACGTTCGTGATACCGCTGGTGAGTTCCCAGAACATCAGTTGGCAGGGCCATATCGGCGGGCTCGTCACGGGTGCAGCGATCGCCGCGGCGTACGCCTACGCACCGCGGAAATCGCGCACCGGCGTCCAGGTCGCCGCCACCGTCGGGGTTCTGCTGTTGTTCCTGCTGCTGATCTGGTGGCGCACAGCCGATCTGCTCTCCATGTTCGGCCTGGCCTGACTGGCACGACACGCCTCCGGAGAATTTGCCCGCTGCTCAACCGCTGGTCATCCGTGCATGTCAGCGTGGACATGTGACGGTCGAGTCGTCGACTCCCACCAGGAGGGGAGCGGTCGAGCGGTTCCACCGATTCTGCGTCAAGGTGGTTGCCCGCCTGCCGTTCGGGTTGAGTTCGGTTGTCGCCCCGACCTTTCTCGGGTTCTGTCTGATCAACAGCTTCACGTTCGGCGTCGATCTGGTGCTGCTCTACGTGATGCACGGTTGGCTGAACCTGCCGGTGCCGATTGCCGTGACCGTGGCCTACGCGTGTGCGTTCGCGCTGAGCTACGTCCTCAACCGCATCTTCAACTTTCAGTCACACGCTCCGGTCGGACCACAGTTGAGCATCTACGTCGTCGTGGTCGTGGTGAACTACCTGGCGTTCATCCTCGGGTTGGTCAGCCTGCTCACGTATCTCGGCATCGACTACCGCATCGCCCGACTCGCTGCAGGTGCATGTGAAGCGGTCTATATGTACAGCATGATGCGCTGGGTGGTTTTCCGCGGCTGAGCCGCTGGGAAATAACTCAGACCTCGATGCGGGAGCCGACGATGACCGTCCGGTCCAACGGGAGGCCGAAATGCCCCGCGGCGTCGGCGGTGATGTGTGACGTGGCGATGAACAGTCGCTTGCGCCACGGCGCCATCGTCGGCGCGTCGCCCAGGCACAGGTCGAGCTTTGACAGGAAATAGGACGCGCTGTCCAGGTCGAGAGGGCCCTCGGTCTCCTCGGGGCTGAGCAGCGTGAGAGCGTGGGGGATGTTCGGCCGGTCCATATATCCGAAACGTGCTGCCACGTGGATGATTCCGTCGTTGGCATAGCCGAGGTCGTCGTGGGTGAGGCGCTCGGATTCCGGCACCCGTGGCACGGTCTCGGTCTCAACCGACATGATGATGACGTGCTCGGCCAGGACATGGTTGTGCTGCACGTTGGCACGCATTGCCAGCGGGGCGGTGTCTCTACCGCGGTTGAGGAAGATTGCCGTGCCCGGAATACGGATCAGCGGCGGGTGTCGGTGCACGAGCTCGTCGACGAACTCGCGCAGCGGCCCTTCGGCCTCTTCCCTTGCGCGCGTGACGGTTCGGCGGCCCTTCTGCCAGGTCGTCATCACGGTGAAGGTGACGACTGCGATGGTCAGCGGTAGCCATGCGCCGTGGACCAGCTTGGTGAGGTTGGCGGCAAAGAACATCAGGTCAACCACTAGCAACATGCCGCCGCCGAGCAGCACACCCCACATCGGCCAACCCCACCGCGTCCGGGCGTAGTAGAAGAACAGCAGTGTCGTGATCGTGATGGTTCCGGTGACCGCCATGCCGTACGCGTACCCGAGCGCCGCCGAGCTGCGGAACGCGAAAACCAGGATCAGCACCGCGACCATCAGGGCGGCGTTGATCCACGGCACGTATATCTGGCCGATGGTCGACGCCGAGGTGTGCTCGATACGCAGCCGCGGCAGGTAGCCGAGCCGCGCGGCCTGCGACGCCACGGAAAAGGCGCCGGTGATCACCGCCTGCGACGCGATCACAGTCGCCGCTGTTGCCAAGAGCACCATAGGGATTCGCGCCCACTCCGGGGTGAGCAGAAAAAACGGGGCGGCGACCGTGGACTCGTCGCCCAGCACCAGCGCGCCCTGGCCGAAGTAGTTCAGCGTGCAGGCGGGAAGGACAAGGCCGAGCCAGCCGTACGTGATCGCACGCCTGCCGAAATGTCCCATGTCGGCGTACAACGCCTCGGCGCCGGTGACCGCGAGAACGATCGCGGCAAGCGCGAAGAAGGCGATGTGAAAGTGACCGGCCATGAAGTCGATTGCGTACATCGGCGACAGCGCTTTGAGGATCTCGGGGTTGTCGACGATGCCGTGGATCCCGCATGCCCCGATCGCTGTGAACCACACGATCATCACCGGGCCGAAAAACCGACCGACGATGGCGGTGCCGCGACTTTGCACCGAGAACAACCCGACGATGATCACCGCGGTGACCGGCACGACGAAATCCTTGAAGCCCGGGTCGATCACCTCTATGCCCTCGACGGCCGACAGCACCGAGATCGCCGGGGTGATCATGCTGTCGCCGAAGAACAGGGCAGCACCGAACAGACCCGCCGCGGCAAGGACCGCCGACGTACGTCGTCCTCTGGTGCCGGTCCAGCGCCGCAGCAGCGTGATCAGCGCCATGATCCCGCCCTCGCCGTGGTTGTCGGCGCGCATCACCAATGTGACGTAGGTGAGCGTGACGATGATCATCACCGACCAGAAGATCAGCGAGACAACGCCGTAGACGTTGTGGTGGGCCACCGGAACGGGGTGCGGGTCCTGGGGGTTGAACACCGTCTGGAGCGTGTAGATCGGGCTGGTTCCGATGTCGCCGAAAACCACGCCAAGCGCCGCGATGATCACGCCCAACCGCAACGCCTGGGTGCGGGATCCCGTCGGTGTCTGCACTCCAAGATCATTGCCGAGCGCACGGTTGTTCGCGGGTCATCTCGACGGATGCGTGCAACAACCGTGCGCTCGAGGCGATGATGGCGTGATGGCCGACGCAGACCTGGACGCGCTGTATGCCGCGAAGCTTGCGGACTTCACCCCGTTGCGCACAAAGCTCGCCGCGGAGGCCAAGAAACGTGGCGACAGCGCAACCGCGAAACAGATCACTGCCGCGCGCAAGCCGACCACCGCAGCCCACGTCGTCAACGTGCTGGTGCTCAACGACCCGGCGGTGCGGCCACGCCTCACCGATCTGGGTGAGCGACTGCGCGCCGCACATGCGGACATGGACGGTGGGCTCATTCGCGAATTGACCGCCGAGCAGCGCCGTCTCATCGACGAACTGGCTCGAACCGCATTCACCAAAGCTGCGCTCACCGAGCCGACGGCCACGCTGCGGGACGACGTCACCGCCACGTTGCAGGCGGCGATCGCCGACCCCGAGGTCGCTGCCAGGCTGGGCCGCCTCACCAAAGCCGAGCAATGGACGGGTTTCGGTGAGTTCGGCGACACTGCAATCGTTTTCAAGCCCACCCGCGGCCGCAAGACCAAACCCGAGGAGGCAGCCGAGCCGACGCCACCCGCCAAGGAGTCTGGCGACGACCGAGGCGCCGAGGAACGCCGCGAGCGGCAACAGACGCGCGCGGCACTGGCTGCCGCCGAGCGCGCCAAGGCCGACGCCGATGACGCGCTCAAGGAACTGCAGTCCGATCTCGCTACCGCACGGTTGCGACGCGACGACGCGCGCAGGCGGCTGCAGGACGCCGAAAGTGCTCTCACCGCAGCCGAAGAGGCCTATGAGCAGGCGAAGCAGGCCAGCCGTGACGCTGCGGCCGTCGTGAAGGAAGCAAAGGCGCGCCTGAAGTGAAAAGCGAATCGACCGAGGAGGCCTTCTGATGGACGTCGAGGTGAACGACGGAGTGTCGGTCGTGCGGCTCGACCGACCGCCGGTGAACGCGCTGGACCTCGACCTTGTGGAGGACGCGGTGGCGACGTTCGGCAGCCTCGAGGGGCCCGTCGTGCTCACCGGTTCCGGCAACTGCTTCTCGGCCGGTGTCGACCTTCGCGCCGTCGTCGCCGGTGGGCGTGAATACACCGCGCGGTTCCTCGACGCGATGCCATCCGCGTTCCTCGCTGTCTTCGACTATGCCGGGCCAGTGGTGGCGGCGATCAACGGACACGCCATCGCGGGCGGCTGCGTCGTGGCGATGGCCGCGGATGTGCGACTCATGTCCGGTGGCTCTATCGGCCTGACCGAGGTCGCGGTCGGCGTGCCATTTCCGGCGGCCGCGCTGGAGATCTGCCGCTACGCGATGGGCACCTCCACTACCGCCGCCATGCTCGGAGCCCGCAACGTCGACGCCCATACCGCATTGCAGCGCGGCTGGATCGACGCGGTGGTGCCGCCCGAAGAGCTGCTGTCCGAGGCGATCGCGACGGCCCGAGCCCTCGGTGCGCACTCGTCGTTCGCCTATGCGGCGACGAAGGAGCAACTGCACCGACCCGCACGCGCGGCAATCATCGCAGCCGCGGAGATCGACCCGCGCGTGCGAGCCGGCTGGCTGTCCGACGAGACCTTCGCCCGCATCGCGGAGTACCTCGCCGGGCTCAAGTGAATTCGGCGCGCTAGCCGTCGCCCAGCGTGGATTTGCGCGCCGAAACCGCTACGCGCGGCAGCTGATCTCCATGCTGTCGGCGTCCCGTGCCGGGAAGCTGACGCTGACGTAGCCGTTCGCCGGGTCCCGCACGTAGGCAAGGTAGGGCGCCAGTTCGGCCATCGATGTGTTGTCGGCGACGACGAGCGTGCCGGGCGACAGGCGTGGCTCGAGCAGCTCGAGCACCGGGACATAGAGTTCTTTCCAGCCGTCGAGCAGGACGAAATCGACAGGTCCATCGAGCTTCTCGAGGGTGGCCAGCGCGTCACCTTCGAGCACGGTGATGAGGTCGTCGAGGCCGACCTCGGCGAACGTCTTCTTCGCCGCGGATACCTTCGCGGTGCTGAGCTCGGTGGTGACGACCCGGCCGCCGCCGTTGTCGCGCACCGCCGACGCGAGGTGGATCGCGGAGATTCCGAGGGACATGCCGAACTCGACGACCGTGGCCGGCCGGGCCGCCCGCACCAGCGCGTACAGCAGTCGGCCCGCATCCTGGGTCACCGGCAGGTAATAGTCACTGAACGCGTCCGCACGCTCCTGGGCAGTCGCCGACGCCAAGCGTGAGAAGTCGGTGCTACCCGAGCGCATCGCGGCGAACTGTTCGGCAGACTCGGCGAACATGCGCGCCAGCGCCGCCGCGACTTTCGGATCTTCAAGTGTGGTGTTCACGCCCTCGAACCTATCCAGCCGATCTGAGCGGTTCCTGAGGAACCGCGTGCCAGGATGAGATCAGGGCCATGGCCGGTATCGACAGGTCGACGCAGCGCGTGATCGTGGTGATCGCGCTCATGACCGTTGCCGCCTTGGCGCTCCGCGGTTACATCCCAGGCGGCGAGCCGATCTCCGAGCGTGAGCGGTCGCCGAGCAATCCGGCAGCGCTGGTCGTGGTTGTCGCGATGGTGTGCGCAGCGGTGGTGATCATCGGGTTCGCGATCGTCGCCCGGCTGCGGGATCGAACCCCTTCTCCCGCTACGGCAGGAGGCTTACCACGGGGCTCGGGCACCGTGGGGCGGCCGACCTGGCGCTTCACCCTGGTCGTGCTCGCCATGGTGATCTGCTGGCTGTTGCTCGTCCTGCTCTTGATGCGACTGGGCGGGTCGTCCGAACCAACCATGGCCGAAACGCCGACTGTCCCGGAGACCAGTGCCCCAGCACCGGACACCGCACCGCGGCCGGCGCCCGCGGACTCCGAGCCGGAGCCGGACACGAACGTGATCGGCTACCTGATCCCACCGATGCTGGTGCTGATGGTTCTGGTGGTCGTCGGAACGGCGATCGCGTCACGGAGGCAGCGAAGCGGTGCGGTGCAGTACCGAGGTGATGACGACGTTCCCGCGGCGACGGCCTCTACGGCAGGGGATTCCCTCGTCCGTGCTGCCGAAGTCGGGCTTGCCGAGATCGGCGATCGCTCCAGGGAACCTCGCGAAGCGATCATCGCCTGCTACGCGGCGATGGAACGCGAGTTGACCCGGGTACCCGGCGCGGTTCCCCAGGACTGCGACACCCCGTCCGAGGTGCTGGCCCGCGCGGTGGACAACCGCGCGTTGCGAGCGGACAGCGCGACCGAGCTGGTCGAGTTGTTCGAGGAGGCACGGTTTTCTCCACATGTGATGACCGAGACGCATCGTGACGCGGCCGTACGCGTCCTGGAGCGTGTGCTTGCCGAACTCCCGGACGTCGCTGCGAGGAGCATCACATGAAAAAGCTTGTCGCAGCGGGATTCCTACTCGTAGCCGGCGCAGAAGTACTGGCACTCGTGGGGCCCGACCGACGGCTGATTCTCATCATGTCCGGCGTCGCGGTCGGCTGTGCGGTGCTTGGGGTGCGCTGGTACTTGGTACGGGAATCCGATATCGCTGTCGACGAGCGGCGGGCCGACGACGCAGCAGAGTCATTGCGCCGCTGGGTGTCTCGCACCGAGACGTTGATCAGCCAGTCGGAGGCCACCCGCAGGGATTGGGACCGGCACCTTCGGCCGACGCTGGCCCGTCAGTTCGAGATGGCGACCGGGCAGAAGCGGTCCAAGAACCGCGCCGCCTATGACGCCACGGGACAGATGCTGTTCGGTGCAGACCTGTGGGCGTGGGTCGACCCCGAGAACGTGTCGCGAAGCGGCGTCGACGAACCAGGACCCGGCCGCACGGCGCTCGACGAAATTCTGCAACGGTTGGAGCGGGTGTGACTGAGCACGCGGGCGCGACCACCACCGCGAACTGCGAGTCGGTTCTCGACGAGATAGGGCGGGTGGTGGTCGGCAAGCGCGGCGCGCTCACCCTGATACTCACCACGGTGTTGGCCGGCGGCCACGTGCTCATCGAGGACCTTCCCGGTCTCGGCAAGACGCTCATCGCGCGGTCCTTCGCCGCTGCGCTGGGCCTGGATTTCAAGCGCGTGCAGTTCACTCCGGACCTGCTCCCCGCCGACCTGCTGGGTTCGACGGTGTACGACATGCAGTCCGGTCGATTCGAGTTCCGTGCCGGACCGATCTTCACGAATCTGCTACTCGCAGACGAGATCAACCGGACACCACCCAAGACCCAGGCGGCGCTGCTCGAATCGATGGCCGAGGGACAGGTCAGTATCGACGGCATCACGCACAAGCTGCCCGCCCCGTTCATCGTGCTGGCCACCGACAATCCGATCGAATACGAGGGCACCTATCCGTTGCCGGAGGCGCAACTGGACCGGTTCACGATCCGTCTCGAACTGCGGTACCTGTCCGAGCAGGAGGAGGCGTCGATGCTGCGCCGCCGCATCGATCGCGGTTCTGCCGAGCCGACGGTGCATCAGGTCGTCGACGCCCACGAGCTGCTCGCGATGCGCGAGTCGGTGGAAGACGTCACCGTCCACGACGATGTGCTCCGCTACGTGGTCTCACTGGCCGCGGCGACCCGGCAGCATCCGCAGGTTGCGGTCGGCGCGAGCCCCCGGGCCGAGCTCGATCTCGTTCAGCTCGCCCGCGCGCGTGCACTGCTGCTCGGCCGCGACTACGTGATCCCCGAGGACGTCAAATCGCTGGCCGTGCCGTCGATGGCGCATCGGATCAGCCTGCGTCCCGAGATGTGGGTACGCCGGGTGCACGGCAGTGATGTGATCGAGGAGCTGTTGCGGCGGCTTCCCGTGCCGCGGACCAATGGGTGACGCGGTGTGATCGAGACCCGCACTACCGAGGCGCAGTTGCGTTGGCGCCCTTCGTCGCTGACGCTGGCGATGGTCACATGCGCAGCGGTTTTGTTGGCGGTGGCGGTGATCGGATCGCTGTGGCAACTCGTCGCGTTTGCGGCGCCACTGCTCGGCGTGGTGTGTTCGATCGGTTGGCAGCGTCCTGTTCCGGTGGTCGTCGTGCGAGCAGATCCAGGGGCGCACCGCTGCTTCGAGGCCGAACCGGCGCAGGTGACGGTGTGGGCGATTGCCGAACCCGAGAGCGATGCCGATGCACTTGAACTCAGTGTCTTGGTGGTATCCGGGATGCGAATCGAGAAGTCGGAAAGCGAATCTCGCGGACGTCGCACCGTTGTCGTTGTCGCCGACCGGTGGGGCCGGTACCCGATCCAGGGCCGGGTCACCGTGGGAGCGCGCGGGGGGTTGCTGCAGGGCGTCAGCGTGGTCGATGCCGCCGACGTCTACGTGTTCCCGATGGCGCCGCCGCAGTCGACGGCGATTCCCCGGACGGACTTGCTGGACCGACTTGGCACCCACCTGACCCGGCACATCGGGCCCGGCGTCGAATACGCCGACGTCCGCCGATATGTGCCAGGGGATCAGCTCCGCACGGTCAACTGGCCGGTGAGCGCGCGCCGGGGGAGCCTGCATGTCACGCAACGGCTGACGGACCGCGCCGCCGATGTGGTGGTGCTGGTGGACAACTATCCGCAGCCCGCCGGTCCTGCTACCGAGGCCACCGACCGAACCGTTCGGGGTGCGGTCCAGGTCGTACAGAGCGCGCTGCGCAGCGGTGACCGGGCGGGGGTCGTCGCACTCGGCGATCGCCACCCACGGTGGCTCGGCGCCGACATCGGGCGGCGACAGTTCTATCGTGTGCTCGACGCGGTGCTCGCCGTGGACGGCGGCTTCGAGACCACACCGGGCACGCTGGCACCGCGCGCGGCGGTTCCTCCCGGGTCAATCGTTGTCGCGTTCTCCACCCTGCTAGACACCGAGTTCGCCTTGGCTCTGATCGACCTGCGCAAGCGCGGGCACACCGTCGTCGCCGTCGACGTACTCGAAGGGGCGCCCTTCGAGAGCGAATGCGACCGCGTCGTGGCCCGGATGTGGTCGCTGCAGCGATCATTCATGTACCGCGACATGGGAACCGTTGGTGTCGACATCGTCGCATGGCGTGAGGTCGACACGCTCGATGTGGCTCTGCAGCTGGTACCGGATCACCGGCGGCGCAAGGCGCGGAGGCGGTGATGAACCGTGCGTTGTCGACCGCCTTCGGCCTCGTGATGATCGCGGCGGCCGCTGTTGCGGCCGACGACGCGGCCTTGATTGCGGCGGGACTGGCGACGCTTGCAGTGTTGGTGGGCAACGTTTTTCGTCCGTCCGCAACGCTGGCGGTGTTGCTGACCGCCGCCGCGCTGGTGCTCAACGAGGCGCCGGCCATGCTCGCCGCACTGTCCGGACTCTGTGCGGCCTGCTATCTGGTGCTGCGGCATACCGCGGTCATCACCGCCCCGACGGTCATTGGCGCCGTGGGGTTTACGGCGGTGGGTCTGGCTGCGGTGTCGCTGCCGCTGGAGCTTCCGTGGGTGCCGCTGGTGGCGCCGCTGGCCGTGCTCACGCTGATCGCACTCGTGACACGACCGTTCTGGGCCGACAGGTCAGCGCACTAGCACGTGGTACCGACATGTGGTGTGGTTGTCCCCAGTCGCGGATTGATCCACAGGCCGGCGAGAATCGGGCGGGCGCCGCCGGTGTTTAGCACATGCGTTCGATAGTGTTGGTGCATGGGCGAATTCGTCACCGGCGAGGCGGCACGCGAGCGGTTTCGTGTGCTGCTCGATGACGGTCGATGGCGCCTACACCCAGATGCGGGAGCTGTCCTCTGATGAGGTGGGCAACGAGTTTCGGGTCCAGCTGGCCGAACGGTTGGAGACCCAGGAGCGCACCAACCGGGGGTTGATGTATCGGGTGTTCGCCCAGATCGCCGACCCGCCCGATGAGGTCGGGGTTGGTCAGCGGCTTCATCGACAGTTTGTGGGCGCGGCTGCGGATCCCACCCACCGAGATCAAACGCCGGATGAAGGTGGGCGCCCGGATCCGGCCGCGCCGTCAACTGTGCGGCCCACCGTTGCCGCCGCAGTTGCCGCTGGTGGCTGCTGCGATCGAAGCCGGTGTGATCGGCGAGGACCATCTGCGGGTGATCACCGCTGCGATGAACCGGCTGCCCTCCTGCGTGTCGGTCCAAGACCGCGGCGATGTGGAAGCCAGCCTGGTGCGCGAAGCGGTCAAGAACGACGCCGACATCGTCAAGGCCGCCGGGCGGCGCATCGATGAGATCTTCAACCCCGACGGCGATTTCGACGAGGCCGACCGCGCGCGACGGCGTGGTCTGCTGCTGGGCCCCCAGGGCCCCGACGGCATGTCGCGGTTGGCGGGCTGGATCGACCCCGAAACCCGCAGCTATGTGGAAGCCGTCACCGCCGCGGTGCGCCCGGGCCGGCACCTGCCCGACGGCACCATCGAAGAAACACCTGATGACCGCTCCGCCGCCCAACGCTGCCATGACGGCATCAAACTCGGCCTCAAGGCCGGCATCGCGTCGGGAACCCTGGGCCACCATCGCGGGCATCCGGTGACGGTGATCGCGCGCACCACCCTGGCCGAACTCAACGCCGCCGCCCACGCCGTCGCCAACCCCGAGGTGCCGATGCCCTCGCCGGCGCGCACCGGCGGGGACAGCGCGCTGCCGATGCGCGATCTGATCCGGATGGCCGCCGACGCCATCCACTACCTGGCGATCTTCGACGACCACAGCGACCGCCCCATCTACCTAGGCCGGCAGAAACGCGTCGCGACTGCCGATCAGCGCATCATCTGCTACTCGCGCGACGGCGGCTGCACCCGCCCGGGTTGCACCCAGCCCGGCTATCACAGCGAGGTGCACCACAGCCCGGACTGGGCCGCCGGCGGGGCCACCAACGCCGACATGCTGTACTTCGCCTGCGGCCCCGACCACACCGCACTCACCAAGGGCCGATGGCAGACCACCGTCACCGACACCGGACGGCTGGCCTGGACCAACGGCACCCGAGCCCCCGGAGATCAACCACGCCCACCACCCCGAAGAACTCCTCCACAACGACCCCGACCCACCCGAGACGAGCGAGAGTCGCTAGTCCGGGTATTCGTCGTGCCGGTGCCACCACTGGTACGGGGGCGTCTGGGGATATCCCGGCGGGGAGTCCTCCCAGTCCTCTTGGCGGCCGAGCGCGGTGATGTCGAGATAGGCCCACGTCGTGCCCATCCCCTCGTCGCCCCGGTTGTCGATGAAGTAGGTACGGAAGATCTCGTCGCCCTCGCGGAAAAACGCATTGGTGCCGTGCCACTCGTCGACACCGAAGTCGGCGTCGAAGCTGTCGGTGATGGTGTACCAGGGGATGTCCCAGCCCATGCGCTTCTTCAACCGGGTGATCCGTTCCTGTTCGGCCCGGGAGACGAAAACCAGAGTGGTGTCGCGAGCGTTCAGGTGAGCGAGGTGCGCGACCTGGTCTGCCATCAGCGAGCAGCCGGGACATCCCTTGTCGGGCCAGCCGTCGACGTCTGGTTGGTAGAAGAACCGGTACACGATCAACTGGCGCCTGCCATCGAACATGTCAGGCAGGCTGACCGGACCGCTCGGGCCGTCGAACAGGTAGTCCTTGGTCACCGCCATCCGCGGCATCCTGCGCCGCTCGGCCGCCAGCGCGTCGCGCGCCCGCGTCAACGCCTTCTCCTTGACCAGCAGTTCCTGACGGGCCGCGTTCCATTCCTGCGGCGAGACGATCGGTGGTAGGTCCATATACGGATAGACCAGCCGGACGCGGCGGATTCATCGCGGCGTTCACGTCCATGACCCTGGCGACGTTCGTGGCGCTGGTCCTCATCCTTCCGCTGGCGGCGCTGTCGGATCGGGTCGGGCGCAAGCCGTGGTTGATCGCCGGGGCAGTGGCCTTTGTGGTCCTTTCCCATCCATTGTTCCTGCTGCTGAACTCCGGCTCGCTGATTGCGGCCATCACGGCCCACTGCGTACTGGCGGCCATCGAGTCGATCTATGTGTCGACCGCGGTTTCGGCCGGCGTCGAGCTGTTTGCCACGACAGTGCGCTGCAGCGGCTTCTCCATCGGATACAACATCTGCGTCGCAGGCTTCGGAGGCACGACACCGTACGTCGTCACCTGGCTCACCGCGCAGACCGGCAACAACACGGCGCCCACGATCTACCTGATCGCCGCTGCGGCCGGATCTCGCTCGGCACGGTCCTGACATTCAGAGAGACGGCGGGGCGGCCGCTTCCCCAGACCAGCGACCGGCGGCTGGCCACAGCGATACAGTGAATATGTGCCGCCACAATCCGACCGTCAGGCGCGGCCTCGGCTGACTTCCCGAGGCGCCGCTACGCGGAACCGGATCATTCTGGCGGCAGCCGAACTGATGCATGTACAGGGTGTCGCGGCGACGACGATCGACGACGTGCTGGCCGCCAGCTCGACCAGTAAATCCCAGTTCTACCAACACTTTGACGATAAGGGTGAGCTGGTCTACGAGGTCATTACGCTGCGCGCCGACGAGGTGTTGTCGTGGCAGCGTCTGCGCCTGGAAAAGGTCGACTCGTTCCGCGGGCTGTACCAGTGGCGCGATGCCATGGTGCAGCGGTGCGCGTTGCGGCGGGGCTTCTGGGGCTGCGAACTCGGTTCTCTCGCAGCCGAATTGTCGGATTCCGACGATAGGGCCAGAGCCTCGCTGTCCGAGCACTTCACCGAGTGGCGGACTCTACTGGGCGCGGCACTCGAGCGGATGCGCGATAACGGCGTGTTGCGCAGTGAAGCCGATACCCGCACTCTCGCAACAGGATTACTCGCCGCGGTTGAGGGTGGTTACCTGCTGTCGCAGACCGGACGTGATCCGCGGCTCATGCAGGCGGCACTGGACATGGCGATAGGCCATGTGGCGTCGTTCGCGGCCGCCGCCGAAACAGTGCACTGACGGCGACCGCGAACGTCGAACAGCTAGACGCGCAGAGAAAGACTCAGTGGTCGCCGGGGATGGCGGTCGGCGCCGGCGGTGCGATCACCGACGGTGAGAACGGGTTCGGGCCACCGGGCTCGAGGCGCGGCGCCTTTTCCGTCGGCTCTACCGGGGCCGTGGTGGCCGGCGGGGTGGTGGTTGTCGTCGTGGTCGTGGTCTCCGTGGTTTCGCTGGGCGCCTCTTCCTTGGCGCACGACGCGGTGAGCACGACCATCGCGGTGATTGCGGCGCCACCGGCGACAGCCGCGAGACGTCGACCCAAAACTGACCTCATGGTTAAGTCCTATCGGTATGGAAACTGAACTATATCGTCCAAAACAAGCCGTCGTCAATATTGCATTGCACGTCAAACGGCGCCGCAAGGCTGTGATTCAGACCATATAGTCCAGAAGCCTGCGCGCCGACAACATGGATCCGCAAACCAACCGGAATCGACTGTGCCCGGCCGCCGCTAGCTGCCGGTCGGCCGTCTCCCGGTTAGTGTGAGTTCATGAAACTTCGGGTGTTGCCCTACGTCACGGTCGAGGTTGACGATCGGCTGCGGCGCCGGCTCCGGTACAAGGGCGAACGGTTGCGCCTCAACATCAGGGCCTATCTCTTGAGCGCGGTCGATGATGTCGACACGGCGAGCGACAGGGTCCGTGGGTTATGCGATCGGGCGGTCAACCGGGTCGACTCCGCGGTCGCTGGAGTCACCGACAAGATCGCGCCGACGGAAGCGTCCAGGCCCGCCGCCGGCCGCCTGCATGTGGTTTCCAGTCGCGAAGCCAGCTAGACCGTCCGGGCACTGCCCGCGCGTCCGCCGACGAAGAACGACCCGGCGATCACCACCAGCCCTACGATCGCCACCGGAATGGACCACGTACGCCTTCCCGACACCGCCGACGCGCACTGCGCGACGTAATCCGTGTGCGGAATCACCTCGTTGAGGATCGGCAGATTCACGGGATTGCTGCTATCCACTTCGCGAGCCGCGGAGTCATCGGCGGCGATCGCGTTCCCGCAGCCGATGCTCCGGCCCTCGGGACCGGCTATCGACACCGGCATGAGCAGGCCGATGACGCCGACAACCAACACGACCGCCCCTACCAGCAAAACCAACCGTCGCAGATTCATGCCCGGTTAATTCCCACTCGACCGAAGGCCAAACCTTGGTGATGATCAAGGGGGCGCAGTCGGCGAAGGGCCGGCGCTACCCCTATGTTGTCCTTGTCGGGTGTGCCGTTCGTGGTCCGAGAGGAGCTGATCCCCTTTGGTAGGCCATGGACTGGCGGTGCTGTTCGCCTTCCTTGCCGCGCTCTTCCTCGCCATCGGCATCGTGGTCCGGCAGCGGGCGACCATGGACGTCCCCGAGGAACAAGGCGTGAGCCCCACGATGTTCCTGACACTGATACGCAGACCGCTGTGGTGGGCTGGAACCGGCGCTGCGGTTGCCGGATTCGCCTTCCAGGCGCTCGCGCTGTCCTACGGTTCGCTGCTCCTGGTCCAACCCATCCTCGTCTCGGCGCTGCTGTTCGCGTTGCCGCTCAGCGCTCGTCTGGCCCACCGCCGCGTCACCCGCGGTGAGTGGGGGTGGGCCGTGGTGCTCACATCCGCGCTGGCGGTATTCGTGTTGTTGGCCAAGACCCGCGCCGGCGACTACGAGGCGTCCGCTCCGATGACGGCAATCGTTGCGTTGGTGTGCACCGCTGCGGTCGCGGCATGCGTGATCGTCGCAATCCGCAACCCGGGGTGGAGACGGGCGGTGCTTCTCGCGGTGGCCGTGGGTATGTTGTTCGGCGTTGTCGCGATGCTCACCAAGCTCGTGATGCACACGCTGACGCACGACGGCGCTCGTGCCGTCCTCACCGCGCCTGGGGTGTATCTGCTTGTGGCGATTGGGGTTCTCGCGGTGTTGCTGCAGCAGTCGGCGTTCCATGCGGGTTCACTGCAGACTTCAGTGCCGACCATGCTGGTGCTCGAACCGGTCATCGCCGTGGTACTGGGTGCGGTGGTGCTCGGCGAAAACATGACGGTCAACGGCATCAAAGCCGTGGCCATCACTGTCGCGGTCGTCGCGATGGCCGCCGCGACCGTGGCTCTCGGGCGCGAAGAGGGTGCGTTGGAAGCCGAACTCGAGGCCGCTATCGCAAAGCGGGAGCACTGACGGGCCCCTCCGCCTTGGGCAGCCGGAATGACATCTCCACCGATGTCCCGTCCTCGGTGCCCCTGACGTCGACCCCATGACTGACAGTCCGCATGAGAAAGAGCCCCCGGCCGCGGGTACCGGGGTCAGCGGGCGGCGTCTTCCACGAACCGGAATCGACGACGCAGGTCCGTATCTGGCCGTCGCGCACCTCGGCCTCGACGCGCATGCGCCCCGGGTCCTGCCCCCGGTATGCGTGTTCGACGCAGTTCGAGCAGGCCTCGTTGACCACCAGGACGATGTCGTTCGCGAGCGGTTCCCCAATGTCGTTGGCACGCAGCCATGCGGCCAACCGGCGCCGGACATCGCTCAGCCGACGGGGCACCGCGTCGTCGTCGATGAGCAAGGCCGACGGGGGGCATCGATACACCACGATCGCGACATCGTCGTCGTATCCCGCTTCCGGGGCGAGTCTGCGCAGGATCTCGTCCGCCACGGATTCGACCGGAAGAGCGGCGGTTTCGGCCACAACTTCGGCGACGCGGTCGATCTGTTCGTCGATGGATTGATCGCGCCGCTCGACAAGGCCGTCGGTGTACAGCAGCAGCGTGGAACCCGCCGCCAATGGGCGCGCGGCCTGCGGCCGAGGCTCGTCCCGGTGCACAGCCAGCGGCACCGAGTGGCCGTCGGTCAACAGCTCCGCGCGCGTCGAACCGGTTGCGAACACCGGTGGCACATGCCCTGCGCTGCTGTAGTCCAAGGTTTGGGCGTCCAAGTCGGCGATCGCAACGAATACCGTGGCGCAGAATGCATCTGGAATGAACTCGGCCACCGAGTCCAGCTGTTCGAGAAGCCGGGCCGGTTCGGCGCCGGTAAGCAGCAGTGCGCGGGTCGATGCTCGTAACTGGCCCATCACCGCCGCGGCGGGCAAACCGCGGCCCACACAGTCGCCGACGACGATGCCGATGCGGTTCTCGCCGACGGGAATCACGTCGTAGAAGTCGCCACCGATCTCCAGCGGTACCACCGCGGGCTCATACCGTACGGCGCACCCGGCGGGCAGCCTGCTCGCAGGCAGCAGCGAACGCTGCAGGGTCAGCGACGTCTCGCGCGCGATCTCGAACTGCCGGACATGCTGCATCGCCAGGCTGATGTGTCCGAACAGCGCCATGACGAGTTGGCGGTCCTCGTCGCTGACTTTGCGCGGAACGCGATGCTCGAGGCACACCACGACATCGCGAGCGCCTGACGTCACGGCCACGAACCCGCGCGTCGTACCGGCACTGGGGGCGGCTCCGACCGGGGTGACGGTCAGCGGCAACCAGTCGCGTGCATCGTCGAACGTTCGTCGCCAATCCTCGTCGAGATCAAGCCATTTCGATACGGCCGGCGCCCCGGCCGTATGGATCACGGGGTCTCCCTCGCCCTGCGGCCACACGACCGCCATCAGGCGCTGCGTGTCGAGGCGCGAGCGGGACTGCGCCAGCGCGGCGGACAACACTTCATCGACATTCCTGGCCACGCTCACGGCAGTGGCCAGCCGCGCCACCGCCCGTTCGCGTTCGGCCACGGCGCGCGTCGCGGTCACATCGCGGATGGTTCCCACGTAGGCGTGGAGGTCGGTGACCTTGGCCCTGACGGCGTTGATGCTGATCGCCACCCATCGATCGGACCCGTCGCGATGCCGGATCGCCGTCTCGATGGTGATACTTCCGCCTTCTCTCAGCGCAGCCAGTCGCTCGGCGGACTCGGTTTCGTTACTCACCCACGGGTACGGCGGTCGGTACGGTAACTCGGCAGGGCCGTAACCGGTGATGTCAACGAACGCGTCGTTGATCTCGACGATCGCCCCGGTGTGATCGGCGACGAAGAAGCCTTCCTGCAGCGAATTCACCAGGGCATCGCGAAACTCGTCGCGGTCGGCGAGATCCTCGGCACGAGCGCGCTGCTGCTCGTAACGCCTTGTGCCGTCCAAGAATCCACGGGTGGCGACGTCGAGCGCCGCCAATGTCTGCAACAGGAACTGCAAAGCGGAATCGCCTGGCGCGTCGGGCCCGATCTCCTCGACGAGGCGCGCGTGATGCTCGATGATGTCGAGCATGCTCATCCGCTCGCTCAGCGCGCGGCGGCCGAGTTCGTGACCGACCGCCAGGCTGGCCTCGGCCTTGGTCTGCAGGTACGCGGTCAGCGCCTCGGCGTACTGGACGTAGAACTCCCCGTCGCCGGCCGAAGCTTCAGGGTCGGTCATGAGGTGCCTCTATGACGCGCGGCAAGCACCAACGCGTCGTCGGTCTCCCTGCCGTAACGGCCCACGATTTGTTCGGCGATCGATGTCGCGTGCGCGGCGAAGTCGATGCTGTCGAGATGATGTTCGGCGATACCGTCGCTCGACATGACCAGAAGGTCCCCGGGCGAGATCGACACCTGACTGGTCGACAGGGTCTGCGGTATCCGGTAGCCGACGATGCCGCCGGCCAGCAGCGCCGAAGAACGCACCTCGAGGCCGGCCGGATGCTTGGCGACCAGATCGGCTGCGACGTTGCCGATCCCGATCCAGGTCAGAGCGTCGGTCTGGAAGTCCACCAGGGCCAAGGTCATTGCGACACCGCGGGTTTCGGTCAGCGCACGATGGCAGCGCTGCATCAGCACGTCCAGCGGCTCCGAGCGGCGCTCTTGCACGACGTCTGCGGCTCGCTGCGCCGCGGTGGCCGCTGCCGCCCCGTGGCCGAGACCGTCGATCACCCCGAACAGGGCGGCGCCGTCGCCCACGCCGAGCGCGATCGGGTGGTCGCCGCACACCGCTTCCCCCGGTCGCGGACGGCGCACCGCGGCCCACTCGATCGGCCCGAACCTGCCGTGACTAAACACTGTCGGGTATCCACTTCCACATCTCGATGACGGTGCCGATGCCCACCTCCGACTCGATCTGCAGTCGGTCCATCAGTCGGCGTGCGCCGGGCAGGCCCAGCCCGAGTCCGCGACCGGTGGAGTAACCGTCATCCAGCGCACGGTCCACGTCGGCGATGCCCGGCCCGTCGTCCTCGGCGCGCACCACCAGAGCCTGCCTACCGTCGCGCAGCTGTACCCCGACACGGACCTCGCCCCGCCCGGCGTAACTCGTTATGTTGCGGGCGATTTCGGAGATCGCAGTGGCGATCATCGTGACGTCTGTCAACGAGAAGCCGAGCTGCCGGGCGAGTTCATGCCCAGCTTGCCGCGCGGTGACGATGTCGTCGGGGGTGCTGATGTCGACCACGAAGTCAGTCGGCACCGTCGCGTCCGATCGCCGGCTTGCGGTCGAGCTTCCGATTCAGCAGCGCCAGGCCTTCTTCCAGGTCCAGTGCAGTGTGCATGTCGTCGAACGCCAGACCCAGTTGGACCATGGCGAACGCGACTTCGGGCTGCAGCCCCACGATCACGGTGTCCGCGCCGCGCAGCCGGGTCATGTGCGCGATGGTGCGAAGCGACCGCGCCGCAAAGGAATCCATCACGTCGATCGCGGTCACGTCGACGATGATGCCGTGCGCACGGAACCGGCTCACGCGCTCCATCAGGTCATGCCGGAGTTGTTCGGTGTCGGAATCCGAGAGCGCGGCCTGCACCGAGGCGATGAGGATCGTGCCCTGCTTGAGGATCGGTACTGCCATGAATCGCCTAAGCTCGCGCGCGTTATCCGGGCTGCTCGCCGGTGCGGCTGACTTCGTATCCCAGCAGCCGTTCAGCCTCCTCGATGCCGCCCTGCAGGTCGCCGACGGCGTTCATCTTCGACAGGTCCAGTCCGATGGTCACCAGCGTCAGGGCGATCTCGGAGGACAGGCCGGTGATGATCACGCTGGCGCCCATCAGTCCCGACGCGTCGACGGTCTGCACGAGATGGTTGGCGACCGTGGAGTCGATGGTGGGCACACCGGTGATGTCGATGACGACGACCTTGGCGCGGTTGGCCCGGATGGCGCGCAGCAGCTGTTCGGTGACCTGGCGCGCCCGTTGACTGTCGAGGACGCCGATGATCGGCAGAATCAGCAGCTGCTCACGCACCTGCAGCACGGGGGTCGACAGCTCGCGGATCGCTTCCTGCTGCTGGCGGATGATGCGTTCGCGCTCCTGCACGAAGCCGACGGCCACCGTATTGGCGATGCGGTTGGCCGCCGGTTCGTAGGCGTCGAGCACCCGGTTCAGCAGTTCGAAGTCGGTTTGGTACTTCTCGAACAGGGAGCGGGCCAGCACGTCGCGCAGCAGCAGCACGATGCCGACCACCTCGTTGGTCTCCACACCGCGCGGGATGATGCGTTCGGACAGATCGCGTGCGTAGTCCTGCAGCGCTTCCACGCTGCCCGTCTCCAGTACCTCGACGTAGCTGTCGTACACCGTGGTCGCCTCGGAGAAGATCTCCTCGGGCGACATCGCGGTCAACAACTCGGCTTCGGTGATCCTGCGTGCCCACTCCTCGCGCAGCGCGGTGCGGTTCTGCCTCAGATGCTCGACGAGTTGCGGTAACAATCCCTCGGTGGAGATACCCGCGGCCGGCGTGATGACGCTGGCACTGGCCAAGTCTGTCGGATCGGACATGCACCCTCCCGGCTTCGACTGCAGTTTCGACCCTAGCCTGCGAGTCCGGGCCTGCGGTGTGGAAGCAACGATCTATCGTTCGGCGACAACAGGTTAAGCTCGGCGCACCGCCGTGACCAGTCGCGGCGATTAATTAAGGACGGCTGTGCCAGCGATGGATCCGATCATCACCTCCGTCAGCTACGACGACGGCGTCGCTGTACTTGCCGTCAGCGGCGAGATAGATCTGGCGACGATCCCGGCTTTCGAGGCCGCCATCGCCGACGCGTTGAGGCAGCGGCCCACGGCGTTGATCGTCAACCTGTCGGCGGTGGACTTTCTGGCATCCGCAGGGTTACAGGCGTTGGTGGCCGCCCACGAGAGGATCGACGGGGAAGCAGGGTTCGCGGTGGTCGCCGACGGCCCGGCGACCAGCCGGGCGATCCAGTTGACCGGTCTGGCCCAGATCCTGTCGCTGAGTTCGTCGCTCGCCGAAGCGCGGGCTGCAGTCACTGACCAGTCACGACCGCCGAGCTGAGTTCGCTGGGCGGCTTTCTCGACGTTCGGCTAAAGTTTCGATGGCCGGACTGCTCTTGGTAACCGCTGGCACTAGTCGGGACAGTTAGGACTGCAAACATGAGGTCAGTTTTGGGTCGGCGTCTCGCGGCTGTCGCCGGTGGCGCCGCAATCACCGCGATGGTCGTTCTCACTGCGTCGTGCGCCAAAGAGGAAGAGGCGCCCGAGACCACAGAGACGACCACGACGACGACCACCACGACGACGGCACCCCCGGTCGAGCCGACGGAGAAGGCGCCGCGCCTCGAGCCCGGTGGACCCAACCCGTTCTCGCCCTCGGTGATCGCGCCGCCGGCGCCGTCGGCCACGCACCCCCGCACCGGCAGCTAGGGCCCTCGGGCCGGTCCCCCTACGCTTCGCGTGGGAGGTACCCCCTGGCACGTACTCTTGCTCTGTGAGGGCGCGGCAGATCGGCGTGCTGGCGTTGGTCGCAGCGAGCGTCATGGTGCTCGTGTCTGATTTGCGCCCGTCGTCTTCGGACCCTGTCTCCGATGGCGGCGACGCTATCGCCGGGCCGTACTCGTACCTGTTGGCCAGCTCAACCGATCTGGGGCCGTCGCACAACGACAACGCCCAGCTGACCATCGCGTTGCACGAGCCGACGCGTCCCGCCGGTGTGTTCGCATGGGCGCGCAGCCTGGGCCTGTCCGTCAGGTGGAAGACGGGTCAGGCCTGGGCCGTCGTGGAGGGGGCTGCGGACAAGGTGGCCGACGCGTTCGACGTCGAGGTGCACGATTACCGCGGTCAGCGTGGGCAGGTGTTCTACGCGTCGCCCGAACAGCCCGCGGTTCCCGACGCGCTGAGTCCCGAGGTCGCCGAGGTGGGCCGGATCCTGGGCTATCTGCCGCACCACACGTCGTCGACTCCGATGGTGCCGCTCGATGTGCCGGACAAGGGGCTGATGCCCGGCGCGCTGCTGAACACCTACAACGCGTCGCGGCTGGCCGCGGACGGCTATACGGGCAAAGGCACCACGATCGTGTTCTTCGCGTTCGACGGCTTCGACCAGTCCGACCTGGACACGTTCTCGGCCAAATATGCTCTGCCGCAGTTCACCCCGGAGGTGGTCGGCGGCGAGTTGGACTCCCCGCGCGGCGAGACGACGATGGACCTCGAGGTGGCCCACGCCGTCGCACCGGATGCGCGCAAGGTCGTGTTCAGCGCCAAATCAACAGTTGTCGGCGACGGTACGTTCGAGAAGATCGGCGAGATGTTCGCCGAGGCCGACCGACGGTATCCGGGCGCCGTCTGGAGTTTCTCGATCGGCTGGGGTTGCGACAAGCTGATCACCGCAGCCGATCTCGCGCCGGCGCGGTCCGCACTGGCGACGGCGCAGTCCAACGGCACATCGTCGTTCAACGCCAGCGGAGATCTCGCGGGGCTGGAATGCAAAGGGGGCGACGACTGGTCGTCACCACCGGGCGACGCGGATATCGGGCTGGACTCGTTGGCGTCACTGCCGGAGATGACCGACGTCGGCGGGACGACGCTGTCCACCGAGAGCGACGGCAGGTGGCTTGCCGAGCAGGCCTGGTTCGACGTTCCACTCTCGGTTGGCAGCGGCGGCGGGGTGTCGAACCTTTTCGAACGCCCGGAATGGCAGCGGGCGGTGATGCCCGATACCGATCCCGAACGCAGGCTGACCCCCGACGTCGCGGCGGTCGCCGACCCTTTCACCGGCGTCCGGATCGTGTTCAAGGGGACCGAACTGGTCGGCGGCGGGACATCGCAGTCCGCGCCCATCTGGGCCGGGCTGACCGCGGTGATGAACCAGTACCTGCTCGCCAACGGCGGCCGGCTGATCGGTGACTTCAACCCGCTGCTCTACCGGATCGCGGCGGGCGCACCACTGCCTGCTTTCCGCGACGTGACGCTCGGCGGCAACGCCGTTGCCGACGCCGGGCCGGGATATGACCTCGTCACGGGCCTCGGCACACCCGATATCGACAACCTCGTGCGCAATCTGCTGATCCTCCAAGAGGCGGCCCAATGACGAAACCAGACGATTCCGTCCCCACTCCCGTACCGCAGACGGAATGCCGCATCTGCAAGACCGACGTCCCCGCCGGCGAGTACTGCGGACTGTGCGGATGCCATCTTCAGCCGCGGCGACGGGAAGGCCCGGACTGGCTGCGCATGCGCGACTACGGGGCCGCACCGAATGAGCACCTGCTGCAGTTGTCGTTGGCCAGCTCACTGTTCCCCCATTTGGCGCAGCGATCCCGGACCGCGTTCCGGCTCGGCCTGGCCGTGATGCTGGTGTGCCTGGTCGCGTTCACCCTGTTGCGCCTGCCCGCCGCGCTGATCACTGTCGGCGCACTGGGCCTGCCCGTGCTGTATGTCATCTATCTCCGTGAGTCGGATGCTTTCCGCGACTTCGAAGTTCGCACCCTGGTGCTCACCGCTGGGCTCGGTATCGCGCTCGGTGTGGGGTGGGTGTTCCTAACGGGTGCGATGGTCGCTCGCTCCTACGAGGTCGGTCTCGGCTCGGCGGTTGTCGGCACGCGGATGCTGCGCATGGGTATCGGCATCCCGCTGGGCGGGGTGATCCTGATGCTGATGCCCGCCGTGATCGTGCGGGTTTTGCGGCCGACGTCGCGAGAAGCGTTGGACGGCTTCATGATCGGCGTGCTCGGTGCGCTCGCGTTCACCGCCGCGGCGACACTGACGCGGTTGGCGCCGCAGTTCGGCACCGGTGTGGTCAGCGGGCGCCCCATCGAGAGCCTTCTCGTCGAGGCGGGCATCAGGGGGGTCGCCGTGCCGGTGATCGCGGCGGCCTCGGGCGGATTGATCGGTGCGGCACTGTGGTTCACTCGGCCGGCGAGCAAGAAGGACCAGCACCCCGGCATGGTGCGGCTGGTTCTCGTCATGCTCGCAGCGGCGGTGCTGGCCGTCTATCTGACCCTGGGGCTGATCGACGTCGCCCGCTTTCCACAGGTGCTGATGCTGGTGTTTTATCTGGCGCTGGCGGTGGTGGCGCTGCTGGTGCTGCGGGTCGGTCTGCACCTGGCCCTGCTGCACGAGGCGCACGACGAGATCCAGTCGGATGAGCCGCTGCTGTGTACCCATTGCGGACACGTGGTGCCAGACATGGCCTTCTGCCCTGCATGCGGTGTGGCGACCAGGGCATCATCACGCTCGTCACGCAGGTCACGGCGAGACGCCCGCCCGGTGCGTGATGCATGACAACGTCGCCGACTTTCTTTCCCGGCTACGCGGTCGGAGCCGATACCTATCTGGCCGCGCCGGTTCACCGCACCTCTCGCACCCGGTTGTTGCTGACGTGGCTCGCCGCGATTGCCGTGGTGGCGGGGGCGTTGGTCGGATTGTCGGCGATGATCAGCAAGCCGCCCGTGCGCTATATGTGCCCCCCGGATTGCGGCAGCCCACCCACGGGCACACCGGTGGAGATCAATCCGCGCTTCACCTCGGCGGACGGCGCCTTCTCGGTGTCACATCCCGCGCCGAGTTCGGCCTACCGCGTCACCACCAAGCCCAACGGCGTGACCGCCGAGTTCCTGGCCGGCGACCGCGGCACCATGCAGTTCTTCAGTGAGCCGGCGGCCAACCGTTCGGCCGAAGAAATCGCCAAGGAACTGGTGAACAAGACCTTCCCCGACACCCGTACCGCATACGAGATTCCCAATGCGATGGTCGGCTACCACTCGGGCTACGGGGAGGTCGCCGACTGCTGGCCACAGGGCGCCAACAGCAGCTACATGAGGATGCGGGTGCTCGTCATGGTCGCCATCAAAAACGACCTCGCCCTCGTCGCCGCGGCGGCCGGTCCATACCACGAGTTCGGACCCGACTTCGGATTCGGCAAGCCGTCCGGCGCCAACACCCAGATCGCCTTGGACATGGGCAAGTACGTCAACAGCTTCAGCTGGCAGGGCGACCCGCCTCGCTAAGCGGAAGCCCTCACCTTTGCCGCGGCGTGCTCGGGCATCGGCTCATACCGCGCGAAGGACCGTGTGAACGACCCGGCGCCGTGCGCGAGGGAACGTAGGTCGATCGCATACCGGGTCAACTCCACCTCGGGAATCTCGGCCTTCACGACGGTGCGGTCCTCGCCGACCTTGTCGGTGCCCACCACGCGGCCGCGCCGCCCGGCCAGGTCGCTCATCACCGCACCGACGAAATCGTCTGGCACCACGACCGAGACCACGTCGACCGGTTCGAGCAGGTTCACTTTCGTCGCCGATGCGGCCTCGCGCAGTGCCAACGCACCCGCCATCTGGAACGCGAAGTCGGATGAATCGACACTGTGTGCCTTGCCGTCGAACAGCGTCACCCGGATGTCGACGACCGGATAGCCGGCGCCGACCCCTTTTTCCATCTGCGCACGCACACCCTTCTCGACGCTGGGGATGAAGTTTCGTGGGACTGCGCCACCGACCACCTTGTCGACGAACTCGAAACCGGAGCCTTCCGGCAACGGTTCGACCTCGATGTCGCACACCGCGAACTGACCATGACCACCGGACTGCTTGACATGTCGGCCATGGCCTTTGGCCTTGCCGCCGAAGGTCTCTCGCAGCGGCACCCGCAGTTCGACGGCGTCGACAGCGACGCCGTATCGGCGGGACAGCGCATCGAGCACCACTCCCGAGTGGGCCTCGCCCATGGTCCACAGCACGATCTGATGCGTCTCGGGATTCTGCTCGATGCGTAGCGTCGGATCCTCGGCCGCGAGCCGCTGCAGCCCGACCGCGAGTTTGTCCTCGTCGGTCTTGGCGTGCGGCTCCACGGCCATCGGCAGGAGCGGCTCGGGCATGGTCCACGGCTTGAGTACCAGAGGATCGGACTTGTCCGAAAGGGTGTCACCGGTTTCGGCGCGACTGAGCCGGCCGATGGCACAGATGTCGCCAGCCACCACCGACGGCGCCGGCCGCTGTTGCTTGCCGAGCGGGAACGACAGGGCGCCGATGCGCTCGTCCTCGTCGTGGTCGGCGTGGCCGGCCATCGAACCCGCGTCGGCGTGGCCTGCGGCACCGTTGGATCCGGGGGACCCGAAGAATGAGGAGAAGTGGCCGGACACATGCACCGTCGCGTCGGGGGAGATGGTTCCGGAGAACACCCGCACCAGGCTGACGCGGCCCACGTACGGGTCGGAGGTGGTCTTGACGACCTCGGCGAGCAGCGGCCCGGACGGGTCGCACGGCAGGCTGTTGCGCGCCTTGCCCTGCTGGGTGAACACCTCGGGGAGCTGGTGCTCGGGAGGGGGCGGGAATCCGGCGGTGATGATCTCCAGCAGTTCGAGGGTGCCGACGCCGGTGCTGCTGCACACGGGGATCACCGGGAAGAACGACGCGCGCGCGACGGCCTTCTCGAGATCGTCGATCAGCACCGACTGGTCGATCTCCTCGCCGCCGAGGTACCGCTCCATCAGCGTCTCGTCCTCGGACTCCTCGATGATTCCTTCGATGAGGCTGCCGCGCATCACCTCGATCGCCTCTCCATAGGAGGCGTCGTCGGGTTCATGGGCCGCGGTGCGCTTGCCGTCGGCGTATTCGAAGTGGGTCTGCGAGAGCAGTCCGATGAGGCCGGTGCAGGGGGTGTCGGCGGGCAGGTACAGCGGCAGCACCTTGTCGCCGAATGCGTGCTGCGCCGCCGCCAGCGCGTTGTCATAGTTCGCTCGGGCGTGGTCGAGCTTCGTCACGAGGACGGCACGGGGCATGCCGACCTGACTGCATTCCAGCCACAGCGACTTGGTCGGCTCGTCGATCTCCTCGTTGGCCGCGATGACGAACAGCGCGCAGTCGGCGGCTCTCAGCCCGGCCCGCAGTTCCCCGACGAAGTCGGCGTAACCCGGCGTATCGATCAGATTGACCTTCACTCCGTCATGTTGCAGCGACGCCAGCGCGAGGCCGACGGAGCGCTGCTGCGAGATCTCCGCATCATCAAAATCGCAGACGGTGGTTCCGTCGACGATCGATCCCGGTCTGTTGAGTACTCCGGCGGCGACCAGCAGCGCCTCGACAAGTGTGGTCTTGCCGCCACCCGATGGGCCCACCAGCACCACATTGCGGATGGCGGCCGGACTGTCCGCGGTGGGGGCTCCGGCCGCCGAAGTTGTGGTCTTGTCTGCCATGACGTTCCCTCCTGGGAAGCGACGGTGCTTCCCATCGGATCTGTCAATCCACAATTCTCCACAACCGTCACCGAGCACAAGGGATTCGCACAACTCGCGAAGCCTGCGGCCAGAGCATCCGCAGTCACGCCTGCCACGACGCCCACCGCGTCACGGCGACGGTCACGACGGGCCCGTCCAGTGCAAGGCGTTGGTACTGAACGTATTTGCTGCGCAGCAGGGCATAGCCGGTGGCCATCTCCTCGCCTTTGTAATGGATCTCGGCAACGCCGTCGGCTCGCACCCACCACAGTTTGGCCCAGTCTTCGTCATAGTGGTCGACGAGCATGCTCACCCGCGGGTTGGCCTCTATATTGGCCAGCCGTTGCAGCCGTCTGGTGGACTTACGTTTGGCGTCGACAGCGGTGTACACGACGGGCGGTTCGCGGTCGTTGTTCACCGCGAACACCACGGGCACCAGGTGTGGCGCACCATCCGGCCCGACCGTGGCGAGCATCGCGACGGGCGATTGCGCGAACAGGGCCGCCGGGTCGATTTCGGCCACGGGATTCACACTATCCATGGCACTGCCCAGTCACCGTGCTCCTGTCCGCGGCTGCGGCGCGACGCTGATGGGTGACCGCGTCACGGGCGTGCGTGTGACGCCGATTTCGGGAGCTTTCGTGGTCCGCGTCGAGGGGTTGGGCGGCCGTACCGTCCCCGCCGGGCGCGGGTCGACCGGGGCCGCCGATGTCTGCGGTGGCGGCGGCGGCGGCCGGGTGCTGGTCGCGCGTTCGGTCGACACCGCTGTGGTCGCGGTCGGCTCGACCGGCGTGGTGGCATCCTCTGGGCTACCGGGACTGCGGACGATCAACAGAACTGCGGAGATCACAAGGGCCGCCGCGGCGGCCCCGGCGGCGATCATCACGGTCAGCGCCTGCTTGCGGCGATACCAGGGTGGCGGATCAGGTTCGAAGTACCAGGTGTCGGCGTCGAAGGCGTTGAACGCCGCGTGGTCCTCGCCATGAAGTCCGGGCTCGAACTCGTCGGGCGGTACCGGTTCTGGCACCGCGTCGTCGTCGCCGTCAGGTACCTCGATTTCCGAGGGTGCTTCGGGAACGTCGCCGATCAAATAGTCGAAGTCCCCCGAGGCTTCGCGTTCAACCACACACCGATGCTATCCCTGTTACCTGCGCGTATGTGCGACAACCAAAGTCGGGCGAACTTGTACCCCGGGCGGCGACGTCACGGTAGGGTTCGCAGCGCCGCGTATCAATCGTTTCACGCCGCGTCGCAGTGCCGTCACCACCGCGCCACTGCGCCGCTTCTTGCCCATCGGAAGGTTCGGCAATGAAGTCCTCACGCCTTGTGGCGGCCGCGGCCGCATCGGTCATTCTGTTCACCGGTCTTATCGGCTGCGCACCACCGGAGAAGGACAACGCAGAAGAACAGACAGAATCCGGTGTGAACGCTCGTGAAGCCACGTCAGCCGAGGACTTCGGTGGTATGGAAGGCCTCATCGAGGCTGCCAAGAAGGAGGGCGAGCTGAACGTCATTGCGCTGCCGCCCGATTGGGCCAACTACGGCGCCATCATCAAGGCCTTCGAGGACAAGTACGGCATCAAGGTGAACTCGGCGCAACCCGACGCCGCGAGCCAGGACGAGATCAACGCCGCCAATCAGCAGCGGGGTAGGAGCACCGCGCCCGACGTATTCGACCTCGGTCAATCGGTGGCGCTGGCCAACACCTCGATGTTCGCGCCGTACAAGGTGTCCGTGTGGGACGACATCCCCTCGGCGTACAAGAACGCCGACGGCGCCTGGGTCAACGACTACGGCGGATACATGTCGATCGGCTTCGACTCCGCCAAGGTGCCGCCCGTCGCCTCCGTCAACGACCTCCTCAAGCCCGAGTTCAATGGCAAGGTGGCGCTCAACGGCGATCCGACCCAGGCCGGCGCGGCGTTCTCCGGTGTGTTGATGGTCGCGCTGTCCCAGGGTGGGTCGGCTGACGACATCGCGCCGGGCGTGGAGTTCTTCCGCAAGCTCAAGGAGGCGGGCAACTTCCTGCCGGTCGACCCGACGCCGGCCACCATCGAGTCCGGTCAGACACCGGTGGTCATCGACTGGAACTATCTCAACGCGACCGAGACCAAGAAGCTGCCGTCGTGGCAGGTGGTGGTTCCGCCGGATCATGCGGTCGCGGGCTACTACTACCAGGCGATCAACAAAGATGCGCCGCACCCCGCCGCCGCGCGACTGTGGCAAGAGTTCCTGTTCAGCGACCAGGGACAGAATCTGTACGCGGGCGGCGGTGTGCGTCCGGTGCGCGCCGACAACATGCTGGCCGCAGGCACCCTCGACCAGGCAGTCGCGGCCGCGATTCCGGTCATCGACGGTCCGGTCACGGTGCCGAGTCCGGAGCAGACCGACAGGGCCACCGCCTATCTCGCGGACAACTGGGCTGAAGCGATCGGCTGACGTGCCGGGCGGAACCCCTCCACTGAAGAGACTCACAGAAGCTCTGCCGCTGCTGCCGTTCCTCGCTGTCGTCACGGTGTTTCTTGTCATTCCGACGGTGACGGTGATCGTCAACGCGTTCTTCGTCGACGGGGCGTTCTCGCTGAGCCGCATCGGCGCACTGTTCTCGTCCACCGCATTGAGTGCGCTGGGATCCAGCGTGCTGCTGTCGGCGAGCACGGCGATCATCGGCGCTGTACTCGGTGCGGTTCTGGCGTGGCTGATCGTGAGCAGTCCGCGTACCTCGATGGTGCGCCGGGCGGTGATCTCGCTGTGCAGCGTGCTGGCCCAGTTCGGTGGCGTGGCACTGGCATTCGCGTTCCTGGCGACCATCGGCATCAACGGTGTGCTGACGCTGTGGGCTCAGCAGGCCTTCGGTTGGAGCCTGGCGGGTTCGGGGTGGCTCTACAGTCTGACCGGGTTGATCCTGGTGTACACGTACTTCCAGATTCCTCTGATGGTGATCGTGTTCGTCCCCGCCCTGGAAGGGCTGCGCGCGCAGTGGCGGGAGGCCGCGGTCAGCCTCGGCGCGTCCCGGTGGCAGTACTTCCGCGAAGTGGCCGTGCCGCTGCTGACACCGGCGTTTCTCGGATCGGCATTGTTGTTGTTCGCCAACGCATTCGCCGCCTACGCGACGGCGGCGGCACTGGTGAGCCAGGGCAGCCCGATCGTCCCCCTGTTGATCCGGTCCGCGCTGACCAGTGAGGTCGTCCTCGGCCAGTCCGGCTTCGCGTACGCGCTCGCGCTCGAGATGATCGTCGTCGTCGCGGTGGTGATGACGGCCTACAACGTTCTGGTCCGTCGCACTGCCCGGTGGTTGCGGTGAAACGTCTGCTGCGAGCGGCCCTCTGGGTGATCTTCGGGCTGTTCTTCGGATTCCCCTTGTACGCGATGGCCGATTTCTCGACCCGCAACCTCAGCGGCAGTGGTCGAACCTGGCAGGCCTGGGCCAACCTCGTCACCGACGACGCGCTGTATCGGGCGATTGTGATCTCGCTGCTGCTGGCGGTGTTCACGGTCGTCGCGATGCTGGTGATCCTGGTGCCGACAATGATCTGGGTGCGACTGCGCGCGCCATGGGCCAAGGCTGCCGTGGAGTTCCTGTGTCTGCTGCCGCTGACGATCCCCGCGTTGGTGATCGTGGTCGGTCTGCGCAATGTGTACCTGTGGGTGACATACTTTCTCGGCGAATCCGCGTTGTCGCTGACGTTCGTCTATGTGGTGCTGGTGCTGCCGTTCGCCTATCGGGCACTCGACGCCGCGCTCTCGTCGATCGACCTGCAGACCCTTACCGAAGCGGCGCGGTCGCTGGGTGCCGGGTGGGCGACGACGATCGTGCGGATCGTGGTGCCCAACATCTGGTCGGGAATCGTGTCCGCGGCGTTCATCTCGATCGCCGTCGTGCTCGGCGAATACACCATCGCGTCGCTGTCCGGATTCGAGACCCTGCAGGTGCAGATCGTGGCGATAGGCAAGTCCGACGGCCCGACGTCGGTGGCCGCCTCGCTGGCGGTGTTGTTGTTCGGCTTCGTCCTGCTGCTCGTGCTCTCGCTGATGACGCGGGGGCGCAGGCGCGTCCAAGGAGTGACCGCATGAACGCGAACACGGCCGTCGACTTGACCGATCTGACGCGGGCCTATGGAGACGTCAAGGCTCTCGACGGCCTCACGCTGCACATCGAAGCGGGCGAACTCGTTGCGCTGCTTGGCCCGTCGGGTTGCGGAAAGACCACCGCGCTGCGCATCCTGGCGGGACTGGACGATGCCACGTCGGGCACCGTGGCCGTCGGCGGTCGTGACGTCAGCCGCGTACCCGCGAACAAGCGCGATATGGGCATGGTGTTTCAGGCGTACAGCCTTTTTCCGCACCTGACCGTTGTCGACAATGTGGCATTCGGGCTAAAGATGCGCGGTAAAGACAAGCGCGAGAGGACTTCTCGCGCCGCAGAGATGCTGGACCTGGTCGGGCTGGCGGCGCACAAGGAAAAATACGCGCACGAGTTGTCGGGTGGGCAGCAGCAGCGGGTCGCACTGGCTCGCGCGCTGGCGATCCAGCCGCGGGTGCTGCTGCTCGACGAGCCGCTTTCGGCACTGGACGCCAAGGTTCGCGCGCAGCTGCGCGACGAGATCCGTCGCGTGCAACTCGAGGTCGGCATCACCACGTTGTTCGTCACCCACGATCAGGAGGAGGCGCTCGCCGTCGCCGACCGGGTGGGCGTGATGTGCGAGGGCAGGCTCGAACAACTGGCAGCGCCCGCCGAGCTGTATGCCAACCCGGCGACACCGTTCGTGGCTGAGTTCGTGGGGCTGAACAACAAAGTGCCCGTGCAGGTTTCGGGTGGCCGGGTGCAACTGCTCGGCACTGCGGTGTCGACCTTGCCTGGTTCGATCACGTCGGGTCCGGGGCTGGCGATGGTGCGCCCGGAGGCCCTCACCATCACCGCCGAAGCTGTGGGCACGGCGACGGTCAGTTCCGTTGCGTTCCTCGGGCCGATCTCGCGGGTCTACATCGAGATGCCGGACGGCTTGGTGATCAACGCTCAGGTACCCGGCTCTGCTGCCAGGGACTTGGCACCGGGTGATCCGGTCACCGTCGGCGTGGAGCAGGGCGGCGTCCTGGTGGTGGCCGACTGAGTTCACACGTCCTTGACGGGTTCGATGCCGAGGTCGCGGTACGTGACCAGGGCGGCGAACGCGACGTTGCGCTTCGCGAAGCGCTTGGCCGCAACGTCGCCGCGGTCCACCATCGGGATCACGCCGGTGACGACGGCGCCTGCGGCAACGACACGTTCCAAGGCGATCTCGGTTGAACCGCCGGTGCTGATCACGTCGTCAACGAGCAGCACCCGGGTACCGGGTTGGATCCGAGTCCCCTCGATCCACTGCTCACGACCGCGTGACTTCTGCTCCTTGCGCACGGAGAACCACGCCTTGCCGGTGACCATCGCGACACCGATGGCGATCGAGTCCGCGCCCATGGTGAGCCCACCGACCGCGTCGAACTCGATTCCGTTCTTCGCTGCCAGATCGGCGATGGCACGGCTGACGATCGTCAACCGTTCCCCGGTGTCGATCGCGTACTTGCCGTCGATGTAGTCGTGGCTGAGCTGGCCGCTGGCCAACTTGAACGGTTCGGCGCGATGCTCGTAGCCGCGGCCGCGGATGAGCTCGAACGCTGCTCGCCAGGTCTCTGGGCGATCGCCCGCATCTGCCATACCGGGATGGTATTTCAGGAGCCCCGTGCTCGACGCGCCAGCTCGACGGTCGCCGAACGCAATTGGTCGATCGAGTCGATCGGCGTGGCATAGCCGACCCGCGTGTAGGCGATGCCGCGCTCGGTCGTGAGCCTCAGATCGAGGCCGTAGCGGTCCGCGCCGGTGCAGGTCGCCGCCGTGGTGTCCGGGTAGCCGCCGAGCACCTTGGCCATCGCGGCCAGCGCGTCCGCGTGGTCGGCGTTCAAATGGGCGATCGCCCCTGCCGCCAGCGGCTGCACCGGATCAGGCGTGGCTGCGCAGTACTCCTCACCGGTGGTGGACTCCATGCGTCCGTAGCCGCCGACCCAGCGCACCCGTTGCACCCGCAGCACCCACAGCGTGAAGTCGGTGTAGTCGATGTAGTACTTGGCCGCCGCGACGGCGGACAGATGCGCATCGCGGGCAGCGGCCAGTTCGTCGCCGACGGGTGCCTCCACCACCCCGGCGAGGGTTACTCGGCCGCTGGCGAGTGGATCGGACTCCGAGCTCGGCGCGACGATCGCGATGCTGGCTCTCGGGTCGCCGGCGAGATTGCGGCCGTGCTCAGCGAGATTGGAGACGCACAGCACCGGTGCGCCGTCGAGCAACCCGTACGTCACGTACGACGCCCATGGATCACCTCCGTCGGTGAGTGTGGCAAGTGTGCCGGTGTTCGTCGATTCCGCGATCGTGCGGGCTTCCTCGGCAGCTGACGGTCGGGTGGAATTCGCCACTTCAGTGAGTGGGGGAGGGACCGAGGGGGCATCGCCCGGGTCCCCGTGATCGCGGGACGGCACGGTCGAACGATACTAGGGCTCAATCCTTCTGCAGGTCGGCGGTGATGTCCGCGACCGCGGCGTCGATACGGTCCCTGTCGAGTTCAATCGACTCGGTCGCGGCGTCGGTGGCCTTCTGCAACGCCTCGTTGAGTCGCTTCTCGACCGTCGGCGCGCCCAGTCGCAGCAGACCGTCTGCGATGAACGTGCCCGTCAGGTGGTGGTGGCCGTTGAGGGTCACCTCGACAGTCTCGGCGTCGTCAGTGGCTGTGAACGTCTGGTGGTTCATCTTGTGCAATTGCTCATCCATCAGAGACTGCAGCCGCTGTGCCTGCTGCAGGACAGCGGCCACCTCCGGATGCATGTCGTCGGTCACTCGTCGTCCTTGCCGCCCTGGCCGTCCTGAACTTCGCGGCGACGGCGATTACCGATGATCGCCTCGGTCCACGGCCGGTCCTCGGTGTACAGATCCTCATCGGGCGCCAGGCCCGGATCGCGCCGCTTCTCCTTGCCCTGCGCTCCGCCCTGCCCGCCGTGCATGGGCGCCATTCCGCCCATCCCGCCCGCCATGCCACCCGCCGCGGCGGTTGCCGGCGCGGGCCCCGCGGCGACCGGAGTGGGTGGGCCCGGTGCGACCGTTTCGGCCGTCACAGCGGGCGACAGCGGCGCCGACCCCGCACCGCCGCCCCCGGCCCCGCCACCCGATCCGCCGCCACCGGATGCTGCTGCCGGTCGCAGGCTCGGATCGGTGGGTGGCTTGGGCGTACCCGTCGACGGCGCTGGACCGGGCGTCCCGCCGGGGCTGCCGCCGGAGGCGCCGCCGCCCGAGGGCGATCCACCGCCCGATGGCGACCCGCCCCCGGACCCGCCGCCCTGCTGTGACCCTGGCTGCGACTGCGGGCCACCCAGGGACTGGGCCATCTTCTGGGCCGTCGGGTCCGGATCACCGGTGGGTTGGTCGCCGGCACCGCCGCCGCCTCCCCCGCCGCCACTCGTGGTCGTCGGGCCGCCGGCCGGTTTGAACGGGGGATCGGCCGGGCGCACCGGTGAGAAGGTCGCGCTGCTCGCGTAGTCCTGGCGCACCTCGTCGGACTGTGTCTGAAGCTCCTCCATCCGCTTGCGGATGTTCTCCATCTCCCTTTGAACCCGGACGCCGCCGTGGGGCCCGGTGAGGCTGGCGAGCTGCATCATCCGCGCTTCCAGCGCGGTGTACTCCTGGTAGATCGGTTCGTGCGCACTCTTCGCCTTGTCATGTGCGGCAACAATTTTCGATGCCGCTTCGGCGAGGTCATTCCAGGCCTCGGAGAGCTGTGTCAGCCAGTTGCCGAACGTGTTCATCCGCGCGTAGGCGGCGTCGGCGG
Organism: uncultured Actinomycetota bacterium; assembly: GCA_963721195.1. GTDB lineage: Bacteria > Actinomycetota > Actinomycetes > Mycobacteriales > Mycobacteriaceae > Mycobacterium. The sequence continues at coordinate 379,040 of CAVRIH010000020.1, forward strand.
CCTCGCCTTCCCAATTGCCGGGCGGGGGTTTGGGTTTGTTGTTCTCGACGCGATTGGACGCCACTGCCCACTGCAACATCGCGGTTTTCAACGACGTGCCGGCGTCTGGCGCAGTCAGCTCTGCCTGGGTCTGGTTGACGTTGCTGTATCCACTCGCATCGAGTAGGCGCGGAGTGCCTGCAGGACTGGGAATCTCGGGCGGCTGCGTCGGCGGTTCGGGAATGGTGATGGCTTCGACCGCGGCGGCGCGTTCGGGATTCTCGATCGCCTTGCCGTAGTCGTCGTCGACCTTCTGGTAGGCCCGCGCCGCGATCTCCAGCATTTCCGCAATTCGCTGGTTCTCGACTTCGGCCCAGCGCTCGAACTCCTTCAGTGATCGCGCGTTGTCGTTGAGGTTGGCGATGGCGTCGCTCGTGGAGGGAAGCGCATCCGGCGGCGTCACCGCGTCTTCGGCGGGGTTATGCCAGTTCTGCCCTTTCATCTCGGTGGCCTGGCCGGTCAGCGCACCAGGTTCTACGCGTTGTACATCGCCCGCCATGGCTATACCTCCGTCCACCCCGCCGATCGCGTCATCGCCTCAGCCCTCCAGCGCCATCTGATAGCGGCTTTCCTCGCGGGGGTTGATCAACCGGATCGGCAGCTGTCGATGCCGCGGTGTGTCGATGAAATTGTCACGCAACACAACTCGCCCAACCCCTGGATGCGGCCCCAGGTACGTCGTCGCGTTCGGCCACGCCACCTTGGCCTCCGGCCCGATATGGCCGTTGATAGAACCGGCGAACTCGGCGAACTGCGGTAGCAGGGTGACCACCGCGCCTGCGGCCGCCGATCGCACGACGAACTGGGTGAACAACCGCGCGTCGCCGAGGTTGATGCTCACGTCGATGTCATCGAACGGCATGTACACCGGATAGCGGTCCGCGGTCTCGCCGACCAGGACTCCGGCAGATCCGACAGGCAGTTCGTAGTGCCGGTCGTTGACGGGGCTGATCCCGTGCAACGCGGCGCGCTGCCCGCCGAACAGGCAGGAAAACCCGCGAGGCGTTGCCGGATTCGCGAGCGTCGTCAGCAGCACGGTTGCAGTGGGAGCCGCGCCGGGCCGAATGCGCACGCGGGTGATCGTGTGATCAGCGCGCGCCGACCACCACACGTCGGGGCCGCCGGGGGCGGTGTAGGCAGCGGTGAAGGTGCTGCGGCCCTTGATCGACGACCATGTCTCGCGCTCGAAGCTGATCTCGGTCGCTCGGTCGAAGTCGTCGAAGCTGCGGATCGGCTGGGCATCAATGCCATTGCTGGCCAACTGATCTGCTATTCGCGTCACCGACGCAACCAGATATCGCGCGAGTCCCGCGACCCCGGACTCACGCCGCTGCGAGGATTTACGCGTCTGTTCCGGATCGGCTCTCAACACGATCCACGTGCGCCGATTGGCCGGCGCGGGATACGGCCCGACCACCTGCTCGTAGAGCGCCACCAGACTCGAGGGCGCGGTCTTGCCCACTCGATAGCCCGCCGACACCACGTCGGCCTCGAGGTCCGGGCAGTGCGCGGCCACCAGTCGTTCGACGAGTCGGGTGTCGACGACGTCGTCGGTGTAGGCCGCACCGTTGACGATCACTGTCGGCGTGAACGGCCGCGGGACGAGCTCGATGGCAGAGACCAGGTAACCGTCCTGCCAGCGGACGGCGACGTGATCGCCGGGCATGACGGTGGCTCCGACGGCGGGTTCGGACGGTCGGTCGGGAACGTTGCGGTGGCGCCGTCGCCAGGCGAACACCGCCGCGACCCAGCCGGTGACCCGTCGACCGCGAATCGTCAATATCGCTGCGAGAGCGATGATCACCGCCAGGGTGATCCCCAGCCAGAGCAGGTCGAGCTGGATGGACAGCAGGATGCTCGCGGGAATCAGCGCCGCCGCCCAGATGGTGTGGCCGGTCGTGAAGCGCAGCCCGAACCAGGATGTGAAGGTGCTCATCGCCGCCTCAGCGCGCGTCGAGTCAGGGCGCCCAGACCCAGGACCAGCGCCAGGGCGGCCCCGGTGATGACGACCGCGGTGATCGGTCCTCGGTCCGGCGGCGGAATGTATACCGGCGGCGGAATCTCCTTGACCTGGTAGGGAACTCGCTCCGGCCCCGCAGGTACGTCCCATGTCAGCGCGGCCACCGGATCGATGACACCCGCGCCGACGTAGTTGTCGACGCCTCCGCCCGGATGCCGCGCGGTGGCAGTGATCCTGTTCATGATCTGAGCGGGCGTCAGAACGGGGAAGCGTTGTTTGAGCAGTGCGGCGAGCCCGGACACGTAGGCGGCCGCAAATGAGGTGCCGCTGATCGGAATCGGACCGTCCTGGCCCGTCAGCGCATTCACCGGCCTTCCGTCGTAGCCGAGCGCCACCATGTTCTCTGCCGGTGCCGCGGCGCCGACCCACGGTCCGGACATCGAAAAGCTGCTCGGCTGACCGTTCTGGGCGACGCCCCCGACGGTGAGCACCAGTGGCGAGTACCAGGCTGGGCTGACGATCGTCTGCACCTGTTTCCAGCCGCGCGGGTCGGCGGGTATGGCCGGATCGGGCGGTGGGTTCTGGCTGCAGTCCTGGCCCGTGTTTCCGGCCGCGACGATGATGACCGCTCCCTTGACGTTGACTGCGTAGTTGATCGCGGCGCCGAGACCCGTTTCGTCGATCGGCCTGGTCACCTTGTAGCAGGCCGCCTCACTGATATTGATGACCTGCGCGCCGAGGTTGGCCGCGTGCACGACCGCGCGCGAAAGGCTGCGCAGCGAACCCGCCGTCTGCGTCGAGTTCGGGTCATTGGGATCGGTGCGCGCGCCGACGGGTTGAAAGGCTTCGGACGTCTGCCGCAACGACAGAATGCGGGCTTCGGGTGCGACCCCGATGAATCCGTCCGTCGGCGCGGGCCGGCCCGCGATGATCGACGCGGTGAGCGTTCCGTGGGAATCGCAGTCGGACATGCCATTGCCGGCCTGGTCGACGAAGTCGCCGCCGGGTTCCGCGGGCACTCGCGGCGAGCCGTTGACCCCGGTGTCGATGACGGCGACCGTTATTCCCGCCCCAGTTGCGAACTTCTGCGCCTCGGCGAGACGCAGGTAGTCATTCGCCCACGGCCTGTCGGCGAAGTTCGCGTTGGGAAATGCCGTGGGGGCCGAGCAGACTCGGCGCTGTTCGGTTGGCTGATCGGGCCCGGTCTGGTCGGGCGGCACAGCCGCCGGATCGATCGTGGGTGGTTCGATAGCCGCTGCGGGCGGAGCGCTGAACAACGCCAGCAACAGCACTGCGAGCAGCACACCAATGCGGTGCACTCGTTACGCACCTCCCCTGACGCTTGACCCGCCGGCAGTATGCCGGTCTGCCCATAGCAAACCCTCGACGGGCCCGCGGGCACGACAAATTCTCACGTCAAGCCAACTGCCTGATTGCACGCAGCCAATCTTAGGGGGCCTCGCAGGGGGTCAAGTCCGCAACTTGTCCGGCCGGGGCCGGGGTCTCAGGCCTTCTCGACGCGACTTGTCGCAGGTGGTGACTATCTTGTGGGCGTGGTCGAGGATCCCGTCGCCGAGTACCTCAGCGGCCTCACGCCGGCGGTGCGGAAGGTCGCCGAGCACCTGGCCGTGATCGTGAAGGGACACTCGAGGCTCGATCCGGCCATCAAATGGCGTCAACTGACGTTTGCGCTCGACGGCGACTTCGACCACTGGATATGCGCCGTGGCCGGCACGTCCCGCCAGGCGCGCCTGACGTTTCACTTCGGCGCATTGCTCGACGATGTCGCGGGGGTGTTTGCGCCGTCGGACGCCAAGTACGTGCGCAGGATCACCTTCACTCGCGCCGATGATGTCGACGAAGCGATCGTCGCGGATCTGCTCGCCCAGGCGCTCGACACCTTGCCGCAGTTTCGGCAGCAGGTCCGCTCGGGCTAAGCGTCGAGATCTTGCTGGACCAATCCGGCGACGGTGGCGAGGACATCTGCGTCGTCGCAGGCGACGGTCACCTGTGCGCCGTTGCCGGCGCCGAGCGTCATGATCATCAGCGCCGAACCCGCGTCGACGGGCTCACCGCCGTCCAGCGAGAGGGTGACGGGCACTCCGGCTTTCACCACCTCCTCGGCGATGATGGCCGCGGGGCGGGCGTGCAGACCGATGGCCGAGCCGACGATGACGGTCTTGGCGGGCATGAGTGATCTCCTTCAGTGGTGGCGGGTTGTCGGGGTCAGGCGGCCGCGAGCGCGGGCGCTTCTTCGGCTTCGGCGCCGGGCTTCGCGAATTGCTTGGCGGCGACGACTGCCAGCGCACCGGCTACAGTGCCGACCGCGAGGGCGACGAGGAACCACACCAGGTTGCCGATCGCGAAGAATACGAAGATGCCGCCGTGCGGGGCGCGCAGTGTCACACCCGTCGCCATGACGAGGGCACCAGTGATCGCGCCGCCGAACATCATCGACGGGATGACGCGGAACGGGTCGGCCGCCGCGAACGGGATGGCGCCTTCGGAGATGAAGCACGCGCCCAGAAGCCAGGCGGCCCTACCATTTTCCCGCTCGGGCTCGGTGAACAGCCCGGGCCGGATCGTGGACGCGAGAGCCATCGCCAGCGGTGGGACCATGCCGGCGGCCATCACCGCGGCCATGATTTCGAACGACGCCGTGGTGGCGGCGGTGAGGCCCGCAGTGGCGAAGGCGTAGGCCGCCTTGTTGACCGGGCCACCCAGGTCGAAGCACATCATCAGGCCGAGGATGATGCCCAGCACGACCGCCGAGGTTCCCGACATGCCGCTGAGCCAGTCCGTGAGGCTTGTGGTGACCCACGCCAGCGGCCGACCGAGCAACATGTACATCAGCAGACCGACGGCCAGCGAGGCGAACAGCGGGATGATGACGACAGGCATCAGACCCCGGAACCATTGCGGCACTTTGACCCTGCTGATCCACAGCGCCGCGAACCCGGCGATCAGACCGCCGACGATGCCACCGATGAACCCCGCGCTGACGAACACCGCGACCGCGCCGGCGGTGAAGCCCGGTGCTATGCCGGGGCGGTCGGCGATCGCGAAGGCGATGTAGCCGGCGAGCGCCGGTACTAAGAACGAAAAGGCCAGGCCGCCAAGGGAGAACAGCACCGCGCCCAGGTACTCGACGAAACCGCCCGGCGGCAGGTTTGTCAGCGAGTTGTTCAACGCGATGTCGTTCCCCGTGTCGGCGATTTCGTAGCCACCGAACAGGAATCCGAGCGCGATCAGCAAGCCGCCGGCGGCGACGAACGGAATCATGTAGCTCACGCCGGTGAGCAGAATCTGACGCGTGCGGGTGCCCCACCCGACGCGACCTGCCGGGGCCGCGCCGGGTGCAGACACCACGGCGCTGCCGTCAACGCGGGCCGCGTTCGGATTGTCAGCGGCGGCAAGGGCTTCGGCGATCATCTTGTCGGGCTCGTTGATCGCCCGTTTCACACCGGACGCGACGACGGGCTTGCCCGCGAAGCGGTGCTTGTCCTTGACGCCGACATCGGTGGCGAAGATGACGGCATCGGCCGCCGCGATCGCCGACGCATCGAGCGGCGTGCTGCCGGATGACCCCTGCGTCTCGACGTGCAGCGTGGCGCCCACCTTCTTGGCCGCGGCGGCCAGCGAGTCGGCGGCCATGTAGGTGTGTGCGATACCGGTCGGGCATGCGGTGACTGCCAGTAGCGTCCTGGCCCGCTCCGGCGTGGGTTCCTTTGCGGGCGCCGGCTTGTCGGGGTTCAGCACACCGTCGACGAGCGCCACGACTTCGGCGGGCGTGGATGCTTGCCGCAGCGACTCCACGAAGTCTTTGCGCACCAAGGCACGCGCCAGGCTGGACAGCAGCTTCATGTGCTCCGCACCGCCGGCCTCCGGGGCGGCGATCAGGAAGGCCAGGTCGGCCGGTCCGTCGGGTGCACCGAAATCGACGGGCGGATTCAGGCGCGCGAAACCTATCGAGGCGGTGTCGACGTGCGGCGAGCGGCAGTGGGGGATCGCGATACCGCCCGGCAGCCCGGTGGCCGACTGCTCCTCGCGTGCCATGGCGGCGGTGAACAAGCCGTCGGCGTCGCTGGAGCGCCCGGAATCGGCGAGTCGTTGCACGAGCGTGCGGATCACCGCCTGCTTGTCGTCACCCGCCTTGGCGTCGAGCAGGACCAGATCGGTGTTGATGATCGAGGTGGCAGAGGTGGTCATGGCGCTACTTTCGGGTTGGCGGTAGGGACTGTCGGGGCGACGGGAAGTACGTGCACTGCGTCGAGGTCGAGATCTGCGGGGCATGGCAAGGCCGACCCGGGCAGGGCGGCAGCGGCGCTGCCGTAGGCGACCGCCATCTGCAGACGCTGCGGTGGGGCTGCGCCGCCGACCTCGGCTCGGATATACCCCGCCAGGGCTGCATCACCGGCGCCGACGGTGCTGCGCGGGGTGATGGGCGGCGGGGTGGCGAACCAGCTGCCGTCCTCGTCGACCAGCACAGCGCCGGCGGAGCCGAGTGTGGCGAGAACCGCTCCGACCCCCTGATCAATCAATCGACTGGCAGCGGAGATCACGGGTTCCGGGTCGCCCTGTGCGACAGCGGCTTCCAGGGCATGAGGGGCGAACCCCAACACACCGGCAAGTTCCTCGGCGTTGGGTTTGATGAGGTCGGGAGCGGCTCGGTCGAACGACTTGACGAGGGACCTCAACGGGCCGTCGGACGTGTCGACGGCGACCCGGCATCCGAATCCGGCGAGCAGTGCCACGACGTCCGCGTACCAGCCGTCGGGCATTCCGGGCGGTAGCGAACCAGACAGCACCACCCAGGACGCGGACTCCGCCGTGGCGACCACGGACTGGGTGAGCGCGTCGACGGCTGCCGCGTCGAGCGCGGCCCCAGGCTCATTGAGTTTGGTTGTGGTTCCGTCGTGTTCGGTGATCGTGAGGTTGGTCCGTACCGGTTCGTCGGTGGGCACACAACGAAACGGCACCGCAACGGCATGCAGGGCGGGGATCAGCGGATCCGCGGCGGGTGCTGGCAGCAGTGCGACGGCCTCGAGGCCGGCCGACGTCAGTGCCCGCGCGACGTTGACGCCCTTTCCGCCGGCTTCGGTGGTGACCGAGGTCGCCCGGTGCACAGCGCCGCGCGTCAGCGGTGCGGTGAGCGTGACGGTCCGGTCGATGCTCGGATTTGGCGTGACGGTGACGATCATGCGACCACTACTTCCATGCCGTGCTCGGTGAACCGCGATCGATCGGCGTCGGTGATCTCGGAGTCGGTGATCAGGGTGTCGACACTGGACAGCGGAGCGAAGCTGACGAAATCTTCCCGCCCAACCTTCGAGGAGTCGGCGACCGCCACAACATAATTCGCCGATCTCACCATGGCGCGCTTCACCGCTGCTTCGTCACTGTCCGGCGTTGACAGGCCGTGGCGGACACTGATTCCGTTGGTTCCGACGAACGCCATGTCGACACGCAGCGTGTCCAGCACTCGCAGCGTCTGTTCGCCGACTGCGGCCTGGGTGACCCCGCGAACCCTGCCGCCGAGTAGCTGAAGCGAGACCGACGGCATCGCGGCCAGACGGGCGGCGACCGGCACCGAGTTGGTGACCACCACCAGCTCCCGATCGGCGGGTAGATGGGCGGCGATGCGTGCAGTCGTCGTGCCGGCGTCCAGCAGCACGGTCGCGCCGCCGTGGGGAAGGAGTTCGGCGGCCGCTGCGGCGATGGCGTCCTTGTACTCGGCCCTGGTGGCTTCGCGTTCGCCCACACCGGCCTCGACGAGGTGCAGCGCGCGCACCGGAACCGCGCCGCCGTGCACTCGCCGTAACACCCCGGCCTTGTCGAGGGCGGCGAGGTCGCGCCTGACCGTCTCGGTGGTTACGTCGTAGGCGTGCGCCAATTCGGCGACTGAGGCGCGGCCGTTGGCAATCACCATCGAGGCGATCGCTTGCTGACGCTCTTCGGCGTACATATGACTCCGTTTGTGTGGGTAACGGCCCGAACAAGTGTTGCTTTAATTGGTTTTACTCCCGTTTGTGTTGACTTGTCAACTTTTTCTTGTAATCTGGTTCACATGACCGCGTCTTCTCCGTCCACGTCACTGCCGTCGGCCAGCCCCTTCCCGGACGTGCCCGCGGGCACCGCGCTACTTGGCGTTCCGGTGGTACCCGGCGTTGCGTACGCGCCGGTGATCAGGCCCGGCCGACTACCTTCCCTTGACGACGAGTGGACAGGCGACGTGGCCGAATCCGACCGGTCCGCCGAGGCTGCCCGTTTCACGACTGCCGCATCCGCGGTCGCAACACGACTGCGCGACCGCGCGGCGCTCGCCACAGGCGCCGCCTCGGAGGTGCTGGCCGCGACCGCAACCTTGGCGCAGGACCGGGCATGGTTGGGCGCCGCCGAGAAACGCATCAACGGCGGCGAGCCCGCGGTCCGCGCGGTGATCGGGGCAGTCGAACAGTTCGTCGACATGTTCACCCAGCTCGGCGGGCTGATGGCCGAGCGGGTGACCGATCTGCGGGATATCCGCGACCGGGTGATCGCAGAGCTGAAAGGTCTGCCCGAACCCGGCGTCCCGGTGCCGGCTGTGCCGTCGATCCTGTGCGCGGACGACCTCGCGCCCGCCGACACCGCAGGCCTGGACCCGACATTGGTCGTCGCGCTGGCAACGACGCTGGGCGGGCCTACCAGCCACACGGCGATCATTGCGCGACAGCTCGGGATCCCATGTGTCGTTGCCGTCGCCGGGCTGGACGCCGTCGACGCCGGAACGATGGTGCTCGTCGACGGCACCCTTGGTACGGTCACCGTCACGCCAGACGGCGCGGTCGCCGATGAGGCGGTCTCGCAGGCCCGACGCGATGCCGAGCGGACCGCCCGCTGGACCGGGCCCGGCGCCACCTCCGACGGACACGCGATCGCGGTGCTGGCCAACGTGCAGGACGGCGCCGCGGCGCGTGCCGCCCGCGACACTGCGGCCGAGGGCGTCGGCCTGTTCCGCACCGAACTGTGCTTCCTGAACCGCGACACCGAACCGAGCGTCGATGAGCAGTCCGACATCTACGCCGAGGTGCTCGACGCGTTCGCCGGACACAAAGTGATCATCAGGACACTCGATGCGGGTTCCGATAAACCCCTGAAGTTCGCCGCACATCCCGAGGAGGCCAACCCCGCGCTCGGCGTGCGCGGCATTCGCATCGCCGGCGGCAATCCAGGTCTGTTGGACCGGCAGCTCGACGCCATTGCCGCCGCGGGCCGGCGCACCGGCAACGCACCCTGGGTGATGGCTCCGATGATCGCGACAGCAGACGAAGCCGAACACTTTGCAGCGCAGGTCCGTTCGCGCGGACTGACACCCGGCGTGATGATCGAGGTTCCGGCCGCAGCGCTGCTGGCCGACCGAATTCTCGAGCACGTGGACTTCCTGTCGATCGGCACCAACGATCTGGCCCAGTACACGATGGCCGCCGACCGAATGTCAGCCGGACTTGCCGCGCTCACCGACCCTTGGCAACCCGCGGTGCTGATGCTGGTGGCGATGGCGGTGCGGGCGGGTGCTGCGGCGGGCAAGCCCGTCGGCGTCTGTGGCGAGGCCGCCGCGGACCCCACGCTGGCATGCGTGCTCGCGGGTCTTGGCGTGACGTCGTTGTCGGCGGCTGCCGCCGCGGTCCAGGGCGTCGGCGCAAAACTCGCGCAGGCGTCGCTGCAGCAGTGCCGCGAGGCGGCCGAAGCCGTACTCGCCGCCGGCACCGCGGCACAAGCACGGGCGGCCGCGCTGGCCGTGCTGGGGTAGCGGAGTCGCGCACGGCCACCAGTTAAATGCCGACGGCTTCAGCGCAGCGATGCTCGGGCTACGAGCCGCGCAGGGTTCGCTCTGGGAACAGTTTCCTTTTCATTTGGCTGTCATTTGGCTCCTTCGGCTCTGCCGACGGTGTTCCATGAGCTACAGCCGTTGAGGGTTAACACTCAGTCCAGTCGGGTTGAGACGTCGATCGAAGGCGAGGAATGGCCATGGAGCCCATCTACGTAGTCGCGGACGCTTATGACACGGGCTATGCCGTCGGCGCGATCGCTGGTTGGATCCTCGTCGCGGTGTTCATCCTCGCCGGTGTCGGCTTACTGATGCTCGGCCTGAGGCGACGTTCCGCCGCGCGCACGCCGACACTCACTGGGCAAGACCGTCCGACAACGTCCTCCTGGACCCCGCTGATCATTGTCGGGGCCGTGCTCCTCGTACTGGGAGCGGTAACTGGGGTGATAAAGCTCTTGTAGATGCCTTCGCGCCCGGCCCTCGACGGTCACGTTCACGCCGACGCACCGAATCTAGCCGGGCCAGTCTCATCCTGGGTGGCAAGCCCATCCGCGAACCCATGTTCCAGTACGGCCCCTTCGTGATGAACACCAAGATGGAACTTGTTCAGGCGCTGGAGGATTAGGCTCTCACGCCGCGGCCGCGTAGATCCTCGACGAGATGGGCGAAGTCGTACTGCGCGCGGTGGCCGTGCTCGCCGTGCCTGTGCAGGAAATAATTCGGACTGCAGTCCGGTTAACGATGGCATGCCCGCTATCACCGCAGACACCCTGACTCTCCCGCGGATCGCCTCGGCCGGCCCGTCGGACACCGAACGACCCGTCCGCTCCATCACCACCGGCCCGCGGGGCTATGAAGGCGAGGGCTTTCCCGTCGTGCGCGCGTTCGCCGGCGTGAGCAGCGCGGACCTGGATCCGTTCGTGCATATGGATCAGATGGGCGAGGTCGAATACGAACCCGGCGAGCCCAGAGGCACCGACTGGCATCCGCACCGCGGGTTCGAGACCGTCACGTACATGCTCGACGGGCGCTTCGCCCACCAGGACTCCCACGGCGGCGGTGGGCTGATCACCGACGGCGCCACGCAATGGATGACGGCAGGCTCAGGGATCCTGCACATCGAGACTCCGCCCGCCGAACTGGTCGAGATTGGCGGTTTGTTTCACGGCATCCAGTTGTGGGTGAACCTGCCGCGCAAGGACAAGTTCGCCGCACCGCGGTATCAGGCCATCGAGGGAGACGAAGCCAAGTTGCTGTCCTCGCAGGACGGTGGGGCGCTGATCCGTCTGATTGCCGGCGACATCGCAGGGCATGCCGGTCCCGGTGCCACCCACACTCCAATCACCATGGCGCACAGTACGATAGAGCCCGGCGCCAAGCTGAACATTCCGTGGAATCGCGACTTCAACGCGCTCGTGTACGTGCTGTCGGGCCGCGGTGCGGTCGGAGGAGTCGGTCATCCGATTCACCAGGGACAGCTGGCCGTGCTCGGGCCTGGCGACCGGATCAGCGTGAGCGCCGACGCCGCTCAAGATTCGCACCGGCCCGCGCTCGAAGTCCTCATCCTCGGTGGCAAGCCCATCCGCGAGCCCGTGTTCCAGTACGGCCCCTTCGTGATGAACACCAAGATGGAACTTGTTCAGGCGCTGGAGGATTACCAGAAGGGCAAGTTCGGCGCCATCCCGCCGGATGCGCTCATGCCGCACCGCGTTTAGGCGCTGTTCGGCGCGTGAAGATTGCGTCCAGGGCTGTGGTCAAGCCATGGACAACAGCCCTAGGCGCAAATTGGGGCTCACGCCGAGACGGAATCGCTTCTCGGATATAGCAGTTCCAATTCCCCGAGATGTGCCGCGGCGGTCACCAGCGGTAGGGCCGCCGCGACAGCCAGCTCGTCGTCGGAGGCGTCGGCGCGTAGGGCGATCACGAAGTCGTCGCTGATCGGTTGCAACGCAGGCCCGGGTGAGCTGCCGGTGACTTGATGACACACCGCCTCTGTGTGTGTCTCCAGAACCGTGCGGGTCAGTGCGTACACACCGTGTGGCGGTGGCACGACATCGGCGATCAATTCGGCCGCCGCCCGCAGCCGGACTGCGCGGTTGGCGCGCCGCACCACCGGCGCCCGAACGTCGGCGGCACCGCTGCTCTCCGAAAGATACTGTCGCACCGCGTCATCAACTGTGCGCGAGGCCTCCAGCGCGTCGTGACTAAGGGCGATGACCCGGTCGGTGGCCTCCTCGGATGCACCGCGGGTGACACGCAGAACAGCCGCCGTGAGAAACGCCGCGCCGACGGCGAAGGACTCGTCGATGACCTTCGACACCCTGGTGCGCACTCCGCGCGGCCACAGGAGGACCGAGACAACGATTCCGACCAGCGCGCCGATGATGACGTCCTGGATGCGGATCAATCCAACGCTCCACCCTGTCGGTGCGATCAGATTGAAGATGATCAAGACCATCATCGTGAACGCCGCCTGACCGGCGATGAAAGACGCGACCTCCGGCACGAACGCCGAACCGAACGCCACCAGCGGCAGCAGGACCCACATGACGATGGGATCGACGCCGACCAGCTCGATCACGACGACCCCCAACAGGAAGCCGAGCGCCGTGCCGGCGACCGCCCGCACCACCCGGGTGCCGGTCGACAGCGCGCTGCTGCGCAGCACGGACATCGCACCAAGCACCACCCAGAAGCCGTTCTGCAGCGGGAACAGGTGAGTGACGGCGACGGCCAGGGCCAGGCCGAGACCGGTCCGCAGACTGTTGCGGAGCACCACCGCCCTCGTGGCGACCAATCCCTTGGTGATCGCCGCGACCGCGGTCGTCTCCGGCATCACCCAATCGGCGGTTCCCGTCGGCGGCAGGCGGCGGCCCAGAACGCGCGCCCACACCGGACGGGCGTCGGCCTGGGCGGCATTGCGAATGATGCGGCCGGTCACCCCGACGGTGGCCGAGAACGTGCGGCGCCCCAACAGCTTGCGGCCGACGGCGACCGCCGCAGCGTCATCGGGTTCACCGAGTATCTCGATGATGTCCTCGCGGTAGCGCCCGTATGCGATGGATCGCAGTTCGGCCAGTGCGGAGTTGAGGTCCGCCCCCCGGGCCGCGCGCGCGGCGGGGTCGGGAACGCTGAGCACCGCAGCGCAATCCCGCAGCACCCGCACCAGGGGCGGCTTCAGGTCGCCGAGCAGGCTAGCGGTGTCATCGGTGATCCGGTCCGACAGGAACCCGAGATCGTCCACGACCCGCACCAGTGCCCGGCTGCCCGCGGTGAGCGCGACCGGGCGAAAGTCGGCGCCGAGGAAGCTTTCCCACAGTGCATTCATGGCGCGGGTCGCGTCCTTGGCCGTCCCGGTGCCGTCCAATGCGTCGGCCAGTCGGGTGCACACCAGCGCTGAGTGACGACGCAACTCGTCGTGATGGCGCGGCGGGAAGACGAACAATGCCGCGGGTACGCACACCGCCAGCGCGATGAACCAGCCGAGCAGACGATCGGCGATGGGACCGACCGGGGTGCACGCGGGCAGCACGAACGTCAGCAGGGTCGCGCGCTGGCCGGCGGCGACGATCTCGCTGAGCACACCGGAAAACGTCACCACCACACCAAGAACGAACATCACCGCGACGCTGACCCATGGATGGTTCGCCACCAGCGTGCCGAGGGTGATCAGAACCACTCCGTTGACGGCCAGACCGCCATAGGCGAGTGCGCGGGCGGGGCGATTGCCGGGAAAGTCGACCATGATCACCAGTGCCACCGAGCCGAAGATGCTGAACATCGCTGTCTGCGAACCAGTTCCGACGGTGAACCCGATCGCGGCCGCAACGGGGACCACTATCGCGGCCCGCGCAGCGCGCCGCAGCGCGTCGAACTCGGGGTCGCGCTGCCGAAGCAGATCAATCGGGCGACGCAGGAGTTCGCGCGCTGCGTCAGTCACCGTGGGACACCGAAGCCAACACGTCGGAGTCGAGTGCGACGCGCAGTTGTCCGGCGATCCACTCCAACGCTGCGGGGTCGGGCGGCAGGGCGGACTGCTCGTAACCGACGAGCAGGTACACCGCCCATGCGGCGAAGACCTCCGCCTGCCGCTCGCTCTGCAAGATCTCGTACGCAGACTCGCACATGATGTCGAATCGCTGCCGGTCCACCTCGGCCTGCACGGCGTGCACATGCGAATCCAGGGAGCTCCACACCCGGATCGCTGCCTCCGCCCCGTGCGGAAGCCCGAGCCCGGCCTGGATCAGGATGTCTATGCGACGGCGCGGATTCGTCTCGCCGCGCGCCGCCTCGATCACCAGCACGGTCCGCTCGTGCACCCAGTACGCGACCAGTTCCTTGGTGTAGGCCGGCCAATTGGTGAAGTAGTGATAGAAGGAACCGGTCGTGACGCCGAGGCGGTGACAGACCTCGGCAAGTTTGAGTCCCCCATAGCCGAGATCGGACAGCACCTCGAGGCCGGTCTCGAAGTAGGCCTCCCGAGAAACGACGCTGGCCATGGGACGGCACCCTAGTGCGCACCCCATCGAATCTCTACGTCGACGCTGCGCGCCGCGGCCCAATTATTTGCTGAATCGATAATTCGAGGTATCCGGGCTGTAATACCGCATAGGCCTTGCAGTGGGCTGTGGCACAATTTGACTGTGCCGCAACATACCGCGAGTAGGGGACCAGGTCGCCCTCCTGCAGCGAAGGCCGCCGAGACGCGGGAGCGCATCATACGAGCCGCCCGCGAGGTCTTCAGCGAACTTGGATACGACGCCGCCACGTTTCAGGCGATTGCGATCCGTGCAGGTCTGACGCGTCCCGCGATCAACCACTACTTTGCAAGTAAGCGGGTGTTGTGGGCTCAGGTTGTCGCACAAACCGATGCGGTGGTAGTTAGCGCTGGCCGGGCGCGCGCAAACGGCGAGACGAATCTGCTGAATCGGTTGTCTGCGTTCTTCACCGCGACGATTCAGGCCGATTCCGAAGACCGTTCGGCGGCAGCCTTTCTCGTGACCTCAGTGCTGGAGTCTCAGCGCCATCCCGAACTCAGCGGCGACGAGCACGATTCGCTGCGGAATTCGCGCGAGTTCATCGCCTGGGCGGTCAACGAGGCGATCGAAGGAGGCGAGCTGACCACCGATACCGACGTCAACGACCTCGTGGAGATGCTGGTCGCGATGATGTGGGGGATTGGTTTCTACGCCGGTTTCGTCGGCGATCACCGGGAGCTCTCCGCGGTCGCGGAGAAGTTCCACCTGCTGCTGGCCAACAAGCTCTGGCAACTAAACGACTAGGGTCGCCAGCCCCGTGCGCTCGTCGGCTCGACCGGTGGGTACTGCCGCCCGAGGAGTCCGACCAGGATGCGTTCTCGTCGTTCGTCACCGCCGAGAAGTCCTAGTTCCGAGCGCGTAGGCCATTCCGGGGTTGGGCCAGCCCCTTCTCCGAACGGGCCAACCGGTTGGTTAGGATCGGGTATTCCTCGGGTCAGGAAGGACACCCACCGTGACCACAGAATCCGTCGCCCCCGCAACCGCCGCGACAACCACCCCAGACATCCCAAGCACCGTTCGCAGGCTGCGCGAAACCTTCGCCTCCGGCCGGACCCGCAGCGTCGAATGGCGTAAGCAGCAGCTGCAGGCCCTCGAGAAGATGATGGTCGACAACGAGGGCGCCGTCATGGAGGCCCTCGAGAAGGACCTCGGCCGCAGTCCGTTCGAGGCCTGGATGGCGGACATCGCCAGTACCGCGGGTGAGGCGAAGGACGCCGCGAAGAACGTCAAGAAGTGGATGCGCCGCCGCTACCGGCTGCTGGAGATGGCGCAGCTGCCCGGCCGCGGGTGGGTCGAGTACGAGCCCTACGGCACGGTGCTGGTCATCGGCGCGTGGAACTTCCCCTTCGTGTTGACGCTGGGGCCCGCCGTTGCGGCGATCTCGGCGGGCAACACCGTCGTCCTCAAGCCATCCGAGGTGTGCCCGGCCTCGTCTGCGCTGATGGCCGACCTGGTGCCGCGCTATCTCGACAACGACGCGATCGTCGTGATCGAGGGCGACGGCGCAGTCAGCCAGGAGCTCATCGCGCAGGGCTTCGACCACATCTGCTTCACGGGTGGCACCGAGATCGGCCGCAAGGTCTACGAGGGCGCCGCGCCGCATCTGACGCCGGTCACCCTCGAACTCGGCGGTAAGAGCCCCGTGATCGTGTCCGCGGACGCCGACATCGACGTCGCGGCCAAGCGCATCGCCTGGACCAAGTTGATCAACTCCGGCCAGATCTGCATCGCGCCGGACTACGTACTGGCCGACGCAAAGATCCGCGACGAGCTCGTCGACAAGATCAAGGATGCGGTGACGACCTTCGAGGCGAAGAACCCGAGCGGCGGCAAACGCATCGTGAACGAGCGCCACTTCGACCGGCTCACGGCGTCGCTTGCCGCGACCAAGGGTGATGTCGTCATCGGTGGCGGGTCCGATCCGTCGAACATCAGCATCCAACCGACAGTCGTGGTCGACCCCGATCCCGCCGAACCGCTGATGACCGACGAGATCTTCGGCCCGATCCTGCCGATCATGACAGTCCAATCGCTGGACGACGCGATCGGTTTCGTGAACTCACGACCAAAGCCGCTGGCGGCCTACCTGTTCACCAAGACCAAGAGCATTCGCGAGCGGGTCATCAAGGAGGTGTCGGCAGGCGGCATGGTGATCAACCACCTGCTATTCCAGTTCTCCACCAACAAACTGCCTTTCGGCGGTGTCGGACCGTCGGGCATGGGCGCCTACCACGGCAGGTTCGGGTTCGAGCAGTTCAGCCACAAGAAATCAGTGATGACGAAGCCGACCCGACCCGATGTCGGCGCCTTCATCTATCCCCCGTATACAGAGAAGGCTTTCAAGCTCGCCCGACGGTTGTTCTAGAAAGGAATTTCATGCCAGGAGTGCAGGATCGCGTCATCGTCGTCACCGGCGCCGGAGGCGGACTGGGCCGCGAGTATGCGTTGACCCTCGCCAGCGAAGGCGCCAGCGTCGTCGTCAACGACCTCGGCGGATCGCGCGACGGCACCGGCGCCGGCCATAACATGGCCGACGAGGTCGTCAAGGAAATCAAGGACGCGGGCGGTCGGGCGGTAGCCAACTACGACAGCGTGGCCGAGACCGAGGGTGCCGAGAACATCATCAAGACCGCCGTCGACGAGTTCGGCACCCTCGACGGCGTGGTGAGCAACGCGGGCATTCTGCGCGACGGCACGTTTCACAAGATGGAATTCGCCAACTGGGACGCCGTGATCAAAGTGCACCTTTACGGCGGCTACAACGTCATCCGCGCGGCCTGGCCGCACCTCCGCGAGAACAACTTCGGGCGCGTCGTCGTCGCAACCTCGACCAGCGGCCTGTTCGGCAACTTCGGTCAGGCCAACTACGGCGCCGCCAAACTCGGCCTGGTCGGCCTGATCAACACGCTGGCCCAAGAGGGTGCGAAGTACAACATCAAGGCCAACGCCGTCGCGCCGATCGCCGCGACCCGCATGACGCAGGACATCCTGCCGCCGGAGGTCTTCGAGAAGCTGACGCCCGAATACGTGGCGCCCGTCGTTGGCTACCTCATGAGTGAGGAAGTGCCCGACACCGCGTCGGTGTTCATCGTCGGCGGTGGCAAAGTGCAGCGCGCCGCGCTGTTCCAGAACGAAGGCGTGACGTTCTCCGACGGTGTGCCCTCATTCGACGACGTCGCCGCGAAGTGGGGCGAGATCACCGATCTGTCCGCAGCGCAGCGCGCCACGTTCTCGCTTGGCTGACGCCGAGTGAAAGCGCTTGTCGCACAGGAGCTTTCCGGACCGTCGGGGTTGGCGTACACCGACGTAGAAGATCTCATCGGCAATGACGATGTAGTGATCGTCGACGTCGGTGCCGCCGGCGTCAGCTTTCCCGACCTGCTGCTTCTGCGTGGGGAGTATCAGCTGCGATTGGAGCCACCGTTCATCCCCGGCATGGAGGCGGCGGGGGTGGTGCGTTCGGCGCCCTACGAGTCGGAGTTCAAGCCGGGCCAACGGGTGACCGCGCTGACCATGCTCGGCGGCTGGGCGGAGCAGGTGGCGGTGCCGCCCGCCAGCCTGCGGCCGACGCCGGACGATCTCGACGACGCCGAAGCCGTCGCGTTATTGGGCAATTACCAGACGATGTACTTTGCGCTGACCCGTCGCGGCGCACTGCGCCACGGCGAGACGGTGCTGGTGCTCGGGGCGGCGGGAGGAGTTGGCACGGCCGCCGTTCAGGTCGCAAAGGCGCTGGGCGCCAAGGTGATCGCCATGGTGCACCGGCCGCATGGCGCCGAGTTCGTGAAGTCGCTGGGCGCCGATGTCGTCCTTCCGCTGACGGACGGTTGGCTACAGGCGGTCAGGGAGCACACCGATGGCCGCGGCGCCGACCTCGTCGTCGACCCTGTCGGGGGTGAGGCGTTCGACGACGCAATCCGCGTCCTGGCCACCGAGGGGCGGCTGCTCGTCATCGGCTTCGCGTCCGGCGGTGGCATCCCTTCGGTGAAGGTGAACAGACTTCTGCTGCGCAATGTGTCGGTCATCGGGGTGGGCTACGGCGAGTTCGTCAACCGCACCCCGGGCGCACAGTCGCTCTTCGAATTCGGTGTGACAGAACTGGTCCGGGCTGGTTTGCGACCGCCGCCGCCAGTGCGGTTCGGTTTGGCCAACGGCGCCGAGGCGCTGCAGACCCTCGCCGACGGCGGGGTGCTCGGCAAGGTGGTGCTGGAGCCTTAGATGAATCCGCGAGCGTTGGCATTCGACGTGTTCGGTACCGTCGTCGATTGGCGCTCGAGCATCATTGCCGAGCTCGAGTCATTCGGCGAAAGCCATGACCTACAACATGATTGGCCCGCCATGGCCGACAGGTGGCGCAAGGGCTATCTGCCTGCAATGGATCGGGTCCGCCGCGGCGAACTCCCGTGGACCAAGATCGACGACCTGCACCGGATGATCCTTGACGAACTACTGCGCGAAGCGGACATGACCTCGGTCAGCGACGCGGACGTCGACCATCTCAACCGCGCCTGGCACCGCCTCGATCCGTGGCCCGACAGCGTCGCGGGCCTCACACGGCTGAAGGAACGCTTCGTCATCACGACGCTGTCGAATGGGAACGTGTCGCTGCTGACCAACATGGCCAAGCGCGCGGGTCTGCCGTGGGACTGCGTGATCTCCGCCGAGTTGTTCGGCCATTACAAGCCCGACCGCGAGGCGTATCTGGGATGCGCCGACCTGCTCGATGTGCGGCCGGACGAGCTGATGCTCGTCGCCGCCCATCCGGGTGACCTGCGCGCAGCGCAACAGGCGGGCCTGAAGTCGGCGTACGTCGCGCGACCGCTGGAGTACGGACCCAATCAGCGAGCTCACGGGGTTACCGACGGCGAATTCGACTTCACGGCAACCGATTTTCTGGATCTCGCCGACCAACTCGGCGCCTGATCACCGCGGCGTAGCGTGGAAGTGTGACCGATCGAGTGACCACAGATCTGCCGCCCGCCCTGAGTCGGGCGCTGGACCTGCTCGCCTATCCGCCCACCCATCCCGACGTCAGCAAGGGCTACCTCGACCTGCTCGGACATCTCCCCGAGACCGATGTCGCGCCACCGAAGAACACCGGCGCGATCCAGGCGGCGTGGGCTTCCGGGCTCGGGTCGTTGCTGTACGACAACGCGCAGGCGTTGGCGCGCAAGGTGGTCAGCGCCTGGCAGCTGCCTATCGAATGGCTGAGCATCCCGGCAGGCGGCGTCGCCCTCGACGTCGGCAGCGGACCGGGGAACGTGACGGCCGCGCTGGCCAGCGCAGCGGGGGAGGAGGGACTCGCGCTCGGTGTCGACATCTCCGAACCGATGCTGGCCCGCGCGGTGAGCGCCGAGGCAGCGGACAACATCGGGTTCCTTCGCGCGGACGCCCAACAGCTGCCCTTCCGCAACGAGACCTTCGACGCCATCGTCTCGCTGGCAGTCCTGCAGCTGATTCCGAATCCGATCACGACGCTGGCCGAGATCGTGCGCCTGCTCAAGCACGGCGGCCGGGTGGCGATCATGGTGCCGACGGCCGGCCGCGGCGGCGAACTGCTTCGCCGGCTACCCAACGGCGGAGTGCACTTCTTCACCGAGGACGAGCTCGGCGACTCCTTCGAGGAGCTCGGACTAGTCAGCGTGCGAACCAAAACCCTCGGAAACATTCAGTGGGTGCGCGCCAGACGGCCGTGACACTAGATTCGTCTCGTGGGTACCGCCGGCATCATCGGAGTAGCGCTCGCCATCGCTGTCGGAATCATCGGCATCGTGGTGCCGCTGTTGCCCGGCACGCTGCTGGTGTTCGCCGCAATCGCGGTGTGGGCTGTCGTCGAGAACAACATCACCGGGTGGGTGACGCTTGCAGTGGTGACCGCGCTGCTGGGCGTGGCCACATTGATCAAGTACACCTGGCCCGTGAAGCGGATGCGCGCCGCCGACGTGCGCACGCTGAGTCTGGCCGCGGGTGCGGTGCTGGGCATCGTCGGCTTCTTCGTGATACCGGTGATCGGACTGGTGATCGGGTTCGTGCTGGGCGTCTACTTGGCGGAACTGGCCACCCGAAATGACCAGCGGCAGGCGTGGACGTCGACCAAGCACGCCGTGAAAGGTGTCGCACTGTCGATGGGTGTCGAGCTGGCTGGGGCACTGCTCGCCACCGTCGCGTGGGTGTTCGGGGTGTACCTAACCCAGTAGTGAGCGGCGTAACAGATCCAATTGCACGGGCGTAACGCCCACGGCCTCAAGGTATTTGGTCAGTGAACCGTACTGTTCGTCGATTGCTTTGCGGGCCGTGTCCAGGTACAGCTCGCGCACGCCGAGCACCTCCTCGGTGAGCCGGGCCTCCGCGAAGGTCACGATCTCGTCGGTGCTGTCCTCGGACCGATCGCGAATCGAGGCGAGGATGCTCTCGCGAAGCTGGGGCACCGCGGCATTGCTGCGCAGGAAGTCCGACATGATCGCGTCGCGATCGACGCCGACGGCCTCGAGCACGGTCGCCACGGTGAAGCCGGTCCGGTCCTTGCCCGCGAAGCAATGCGTGATGACCGGCCGCTCCTCGGTCAGCATCGAAATGACCTGGCGCACCGCCAGTTGCGCGCCGGCCAACGCCGGAAAGTTCTGGTATTCCTCGGCCATGAACCGGCCGGCGGCGACAGCTGTGTCTTCTGCGGACTCGCCGTCCAACTTCTCGGTCATCATCCGCTGAAAGCTCTGCTCGTGCGGCGCCTCTGCACCCGGTTTGGACAGTTCGTGGAACGGCAGCCGGTGAATCACGACGCCGCCGGGTACTCGGCCCTGCCCTCGACGTTCGACCTCGCGCTCGGAGCGAAGGTCTGCAACGTCGGTGATGCCGAATCCGAGCAGCGCAGCCTGCCCCGATTCGTCGAGCCCGCTCAACTCGCTCGATCGGAAGAACCTGCCCGGCCTGATGCCAGTCTCCTCGGCGATGTCACGGAAATTCCACGCCCCTGACAGGGCGTCAGGGTTGGAAACCATTAATGCGTCACCGACTGTGTCACCGCGGCTGCGAAAGCCGACTTCTCCCGACCGAGTTCGGCACGCGCGATGGTCCGCATGTGGACCTCGTCGGGGCCGTCGAACAGGCGCATCGCCCGGTGCCAGCCGTAGAGACGGGCCAGCACGGTGTCGTCACTGACACCGGCCGCGCCGTGCACCTGGATCGCCCGGTCGATGACGTTGCAGGCCATCTGCGGCGCCACCGACTTGATCATCGCGACCAACAGCTGGGCATCCTTGCTCTTGTTGCCGTGCTCGTCGATCACCCACGCGGCCTTGTGACACAGCATCCGGCTCTGCTCGATCTCGTTGCGGGACTGAGCAACCTGCTGCTGCACCACGCCCTGATCGGCGAGCGGCTTGCCGAACGCGATGCGGGTGTTGACCCGATCGATCATCAACGCCATCGCACGCTCGGCGACGCCGATGGCGCGCATGCAGTGATGGATGCGCCCCGGCCCCAGGCGTGCCTGCGCGATCGCGAAGCCGCTGCCTTCTTCGCCGATCAGGTTCGCGACGGGCACCCGCACGTTGTCGAAGGTGATCTCACAGTGCCCGTGCTGGTCCTGCCAGCCGAACACCGGAAGGGACCGAAGGACCGTCACTCCCGGGGTGTCGATCGGGACCAGGACCATCGACTGCTGCTGATGGCTGGCCGCGTCGGGATTGGTCCGGCCCATCACGATCAGGATCTTGCAGCGTGGGTCGGAGGCACCGGTGATCCACCACTTGCGTCCGTTGATGACGTAGTCGTCGCCGTCACGCAGCATGGTCGTCTGGATGTTGCGCGCGTCGCTGGATGCCACCGCGGGCTCCGTCATCGCGAAGGCGCTGCGGATCTCACCGTTCAGCAGGGGCTCGAGCCACTGCTTGCTCTGCTCTTCGTTCGCGAACAGGTGCAGCGTCTCCATGTTGCCCGTGTCGGGCGCCGCGCAGTTGGTCACCTCGGGCGCGATTTCCATGCTCCAGCCGGTGAGCTCGGCCAGCGGTGCGTACTCGAGGTTGGTCAGGCCCGACTCCGAGGGAAGAAAAAGGTTCCACAGCCCGCGGTCGCGGGCCAGCTTCTTGAGGTCCTCGATGATCGGCGGAACGGTGTGGTCCTCAGGGCCCTTCTCGCGTCGGTACGCCTCGTAATCCTGCTCCGCCGGGAACACGAATTCGGTCATGAAATCGGTGAGCCGCTTGTGGTAGTCCTGGCCCTTGGCCGACATCGCGAAGTCCATGCCAGTCACACTAAACGGTGTCCGAATTTGGGTGATGCCCCATGGGCGAGGCCCTCCCTGGAGTACGCCGCCGGGGAGGGCCTCTGTCGGGTTGGTCTTTGTATTACTCGGTTGGTCCCATGTCGATGACGAAGCCTCCGCCGCCCTGGTGGCGGTGGCGGGGCAGCACCACGACCGGGGGACGGGCAACGGTGTTCGGTGTCGCGACGATGCCTGGACGCGGCTCCGGCTGGTACGAGTAGGTGCCCGCGTTCGCCATCCCCGCGAGGCCGAGGGCGGCACCGCCGAGGATGCCGGCGGAGACGACGGGAAGGACGATGTAGCGGGCGAAGTTGCGGGTGGTGGTCATGCGGGTCGTCCTGTCTGTTCGGGTTTCGGGTATTCCCTGCCGGCTGCTCCGGCGTTGGATCAACTATCGCCCGCTGCGGCCGCGGCGTCTGTCGGCTGATCGACCCGTGAACCGGGGGAATTCGCCGTCCCCCGATCGGGGGAACGCGAAGTAATAGGTACGTGGCTGTGCGAAGCTGGCAGCTGTGTCGACAGGTCTGACCAGCGAAAAAGTGCGGGTGGTGGTGGGTGACGACCATCCGATGTTTCGCGACGGCGTGGTACGTGCACTGGTGTCCAGCGGGTCGATCGAGGTGGTCGCCGAGGCCGACGACGGCGTTTCGGCACTCGAGGCGATCCGCACGCATCTGCCGCAGGTAGCCCTGCTGGACTACCGCATGCCGGGGATGGACGGCGCACAGGTCGCCGCGGCGGTGCAGCGCGACGAACTGCCCACGCGTGTGCTGTTGATCTCCGCACATGATGAGTCGGCGATCGTCTTTCGCGCACTGCAGGAGGGCGCGGCAGGATTTCTGCCCAAGGAGTCGAGCCGCTCTGAACTCGTGAACGCCGTGTTGGACTGCGCCAAGGGCCGCGACGTCGTGGCGCCCAGCCTCGCTGCGGGCCTGGCCGGCGAGATCCGTAAGCGCGCCGAACCAGCGGGCCCGACGCTGAGCCCGCGCGAACGGGAGGTGCTCAAGCTCATTGCGGCCGGAGGCAGCATTCCCGCGATGGCCAAGGAGCTGTTCCTGGCGCCGTCGACCGTCAAGACCCACGTGCAGCGCCTCTACGAGAAACTCGGGGTGAACGACCGGGCCGCCGCGGTGGCCGAGGCGATGCGCCGCAAGCTGCTGGACTAGCGGTGCTGGACCGCATCGCCGGCTATCTCGCGGCGGAACCCGTGCGCGTCACCGCATTTCTGCGGCTGCCGCTCATCGCACTGATCGGCCTGCTGGTGTGGACGTGGGATGTCGACCACTGGTTGCCCGGCATGTACCAGGTGGTGCTGGGACTCTACGGCGCCGCTGCCGTGGTGTGGCTGGCCGTGGTGCTGCGCGGTCCCGTGCCGCGCTGGGCGGACTGGACCTCGACCGCCGTCGATGTACTCGTGGTCGTGGTGCTGTGCCTGGTGTCCGGCGGAGCGACCGCGGCGCTGCTGCCGGTGTTCTTCCTGCTGCCTATCGCGGTGGCCTTCCAGGACCGGCCGATGCTCACATTGATCCTGGCGACCGGCACCGCGCTCTGCTATCTGGCGGTGTGGATCGCGTACTCCAAGCGCGATGACACCGTCGGTATGCCCGACATCGTCTACACGCACTTCGGCTTCCTGCTGTGGGCGGCGGCGGCCACGACCGCGCTGTGCGTGGTGCTGGTGCGGCGCCGGGCGCGTGTCACGAAGCTGCAGAATGTTCGACGGCAGCTGGTGTCCGAGGCGATGGCTGCCGATGAGCGGCACAACCGGGAAGTCGCCGAACATCTCCACGACGGTCCGTTGCAGACGTTGTTGGCGGCGCGCCTTGACCTCGACGAGGTCCGCGAACGCAGCGACGATCCCGCGCTCGAAGCCGTGCATACCGCGCTGCAACAAACCGCCGCCGCGCTGCGATCAACGGTGACCGAATTGCATCCCCAGGTGCTGGCCCAGCTCGGCCTTACACCCGCGGTACGAGAACTGCTGCGGCAGTTCGAGTCTCGCGGTGATTACACGGTGCAAGCCGAACTCGACGACGTCGGGAAGCCGGACTCCGAGCAGCTGCTGTACCGGGCGGCCAGAGAACTGCTGGCCAACATCGGAAAGCACGCGCGCGCAACCACAGTGCGGGTGGGCCTGTCGCGGCGCGGTGACCGCGTCGTCTTGACCATCGCAGACGACGGAAAGGGTTTCAACCCTGCAATCGTCGAGAGCTACGTCGCCGACGGCCACATCGGCCTTGGGTCGCTGCTGGCACGGTTCGACGCGATGGGCGGTTCGATGGAGATCCACTCCGTGGTCGGTCACGGCACACAGGTGACCGCCACCTCGCCTCCGGAGCCGTAGATCTGCGGGACGATGAACGCTATGGAGCAGCAGTGGCAGCCCCCGCAAGACACCCCGCCGCCGTACCCGCCCCCACCGCCCGGCGCGCCAGGCTACGGATCGCCGAGCTATGGGTGGTCGGCCTACGGACCGGCCGCATACGGGCCATCCGGCTACGGGTGGTCGCCGCCACCGCAGGGGCAGTGGGCGCAGCCGGCGGGGCCTCACGTGGTGTGGGCTGTGTTGGCGTGGGGCCTCGCCGTCGCCAGTCTCATCGGAGCCCTGGTCTTCGGGGTGATAGCTACAGCCGGTTTCTGGTCCAACAGCTACCTCGACGAGTACGGCGTGACCACCAATGCGACCGTCACCGACGTGCAACTCTTCACCGACAATGTCACCGTCGAGTTCACCACCGAGGATGGCAGCCCCGCCACCGCCGAGTTCGTATGGTTCACCAGCGACGTCCCGGCTGTCGGCGACCAAATCGACATCACCTACGATCCCGACGATCCGTCGTACGCCACCGAGGCAGGTAGCGATTCTGACGCTGTCATGGGCGTTGTCTATGCCGTAGCGGCGGTCTTCGCACTGGCCGTCATGGTGGGTGCGGTCATCGGCGCGGTGCTCGTGCACCGAAGGCGGGGCAAGGCCAAACGCCGAAGCGCTATGTGGTGAGGCCCCGCGACGTCACCTGAACGCGGGCTCCGCGCGACGGCACCAACGTGATGTGGTGCATGCGGGCCGACTCATCTTGCGGTCGGTCGGCGCGTAAATCCATGCGCCGCAGCACAGTCCGCAGCACGGCATCCATTTCGGTCAGCGCGAACGTCGCGCCCAGGCAGCGGCGGGCGCCGCCGCCGAACGGAATCCATGCGTAGGTCGGTTGGTCGCCGGACAGCCATCGTTCGGGACGGAAATAGCCGGCGTCCGGACCCCAGATCTTCGGGTCGGTTTGGATGCCGATGATCGACGGCAGCAGCAGGGTGCCTGCCGGCATCGTGTGGCCGGCGAGTTCAACCGGCGCAGTGATGCGGCGCGCCACATTCATGATCACCGGGCGCAGCCGGAGCACTTCCTTGGCGACGGCGGCCCGGTACGGATCGCGGGGATCGTCGAGTCCGGTCCGAACCTTGGCCAGCGCACCAGAATGGCGCAGCAGCCGTTCGAACGTCCACGACAGCGCGACCGCGGTGGTCTCGTGCCCGGCGACCAGCAGAGTCACCAGCTCATCGCGCACCAACGCCGGATCGGGGTCATCTTCGAGCAGCATCGACAACACGTCGGGCCGCTCGGCTCGTGCGGGATCGGCGCGGCGGCGCTCGATTTCGGCGTAGATCAGCTCGTCCGCGTGGTCCAGGTCGCTCACGACACTCTTCCACGGCGGCACCCGCACCAGCGCGGGCCACACCCACACCAGCATGTCGCGCAAATGGAACGCCAGCACTCGACGCAGCGCCGCGCCGACGGCCTTGGCCCGGTCGTCCTCGTCGACGCCGAGCACCACCCGCACGATGATGCTCAACGTCAGTTCCTGCATTCGTGGCAGGAGCGCGAAATCCTCGCCGATCGGCCAGCGAGCGACCTCACGCTCGGTCTCGGATTCCATGAGAGCGGCCACCCGGGCGATGCGTTCGCCGTGGAACGGCGGCAGCATGCGCCGGCGTTCGACGACATGCTCGGGCGCGTCCATCGTGAGCACCGAGCGCCTGCCCACCACCGGGGCCAGCACGGAGTTGGCTTCGCCTGCGTGAAAGATCTCCGGGTCGCCCCGGAAGATCGTGCGGAGGTCGTCGGGGTTGCGCAGCACGACGCCGTATCCCGTCGGTTCGGCGTTGACGGTGAACGTGTCTCCGTAACGGCGGTGCATAGCGGGGACGAACCGATGCCGCTGCGTCCAGATCAGTACCGACTGCAGCGCTCGGGGAAGTCTTGGGCCCGGTGGCAGCCCTTCACCCGATGTGACCCTGGACGCGGTCGCAGTGTGCTGCCAGGACGAGATCCTGGTGCTTGTCGTCTCGATCGCCATGAGGCTGTTTCTACGCCCGCCCAGCACCGGCGTCTACCGCCTACGGTAGGAAATTACGACGTGAGGCCCCGCGCGATGACGAGACGCTGAATCTGGTTGGTGCCCTCGAAGATCTGCATGATCTTCGCCTCACGCATGTACCGCTCGACGCGGTAGTCGCGGGTGTACCCGGCGCCGCCGAACACCTGCACCGCATCGGTGGTCACCTTCATTGCCGCGTCCGTGGCGATCAGTTTGGCGACGCTGGCTTGCGCCGAGTACGGACGGCCCGCGTCGCGTCTGCGCGCGGCGTCGAGATAGGTCGCCCGCGCGCTGACCACCGCGGCACTCATATCCGCCAACAGGAACCCGAGCCCCTGGTGATCGATGATCTTGCGGCCGAACGTCGTTCGTTCGTTGGCGTATCGGACGGCTTCGTCCAGCGCGGCCTGCGCGAGTCCGGTCGCCACCGCGGCGATGCCGAGTCGTCCGGAATCCAGTGCGGAGAAGGCGATCTGCAGTCCTTGCCCCTCCGTCCCGATGCGGCGCTCGGCCGTGATGCGCGCGTTGTCGTAGAACGCCGAGGTGGTCGGGACGGCGTGCAGACCCATCTTCTCCTCGGGCTTGCCGAAGCTGAGCCCGGGCAGATCGCTGGGCACCAGGAAGCACGAGATCCCTCGCGAGCCCTCTCCAGTACGGGCGAACAGCGTGTAGAAGTCGGCGATTCCGCCGTGGGTGATCCACGACTTCGACCCGTTGAGCACGTAGTCGTCGCCGTCGGGCTTGGCGGCGCAGCGCAGCGCCGCAGCATCGGAACCGGCCTGCGGCTCCGAGAGGCTGTAGGCGCCGATCTGCTCGCCGGAGAGCATGTCGGGAAGCCAGCGGCTCCGCTGTTCGTCGGTACCGAACGCCAGCAGCGGATGCGACGACAGGCTGTGCACGCTGACGGCGACCGCGACCGCCGCCCACCGCGCCGCGAGTTCCTCGAGCACCTGCAGGTACACCTCGAAAAGCTGACCGCCACCGCCCCACTCCTCGGGCTGGGGAAGGCTCAACAGCCCCGCCGCTCCGAGCGCTGGGAACACTCCATTCGGGTACGTTTCGGCCTTCTCGTGCTCATCGACGGCCGGGTCGAGAACTTTGTCGGCGATATCGCGGGTCAAAGCGATGAGGTCTTCGGCATCGTCGCTTGGCAACAATCGGTCGACCGGCATGAGCGGACTCTAACCGGTGGCCAGACCTGATCAGCCTGCCGGGCGCCATCCCCTCATCGCCTCGTCCATCTGCTCGCCCTGAAGCGCATCGACGGCGATTCGCTTCTGTCCCTTACGGTCGCGCATGCCATCGAGAAGCAGTGCCACGTACCGGCGCCACAGTTCGGGCTCCACGTGGCCGGCCCATTCGCTCACGGTACCGGCCAGCATGCTGACGATCGGCATGTCGCTGGGCTCGACGTCGGGTCGTAGGTAGCCGTCGTCGCGCGCGCGCTCGACCAGGCTCGAGGTCAATGGGGTGAGTCGCAATCGTGCGCACTCCACGCCGTATCCGCCGTAGGCCGTGCTGTAGACCATCTCGCGCAAGCCACGGTCGGTTGCCATCAATTCGCATAGATGCTCGACGAACCACACGAAGCCATCCCACGAATGCTGTTGTTGCAGAGCAGTCTCCGCGAGACAGGCGACCTGATCGATGCCGTCTTCGAAGATCGCGTCGAGCAACTCCTGCTTCGTGGCGAACCGTCGGTACACCGTGCCGACGCCGACATTGGCGTGATGCGCCACATCGTTGAGGGTCGCCTCTAGACCTCGCACGGCGAACAACTCGCGCGCAGCTTCGAGCACGCGCTGCCGATTGCGTTCCGCGTCTTTGCGCAGCCCTCGACATGGTTTGTCAATCATTCGCCTCACCTTAGTGATGTGCGTAACGGTACGGCCATAAACGGATTGACTCTATCCGTTTTTGCACTTAGGTTGCCTAGCTAGATCCGTTGCCGGTTTCTTCGACTGCGGCGCTGCCTCCTCCGAGAAAGGGCCGACCTTGACCACAGTCTTCGTGGTGCTCAAACGCATCTGGTTGCCCACCCTCATCGTGTTCGCCGTGGTCGTCGGCGGGTTCAGCGTGTCCTACTTGCGGTCTGTCTTCGGCTCTCATGGGGCCGTCGTGACCGAGGTGGGCACAGACACGGCTGACAATTTCAATCCCAAGGTCGTCGTGTACGAGGTGTTCGGATCCGGGACCACGGCGATCATCAACTACACCGACCTCGACGGACTGCCCCAGCGCACCGGTGAAGTCAGCCTGCCGTGGTCGCTGCGACTCGAAACGACCGTGCCGTCCGTCATGCCGAATCTGTTGGTCCAGGGGGACGGTCAATCGATCGGCTGCCGCGTTCTCGTCGATGACGAGGTCAAGGATTCCAGGACGGCACACGGCGTGAATGCCGCGACGTACTGCTTGGTGAAGGCCGCATGAGCACCGCACTCGACGACGCCCCCACCGACGCGATTCCGCCGGCCCGGCACGTCAAACGCTCTGCGCTGCCGCGGTTTATCCGCACCTTCGCGATCCCGATCGTGCTGATGTGGATCGCCATCATCGGCATTCTCAACGTCACGGTTCCTCAGCTCGAAGTCGTCGGCAAATTGCGGTCGGTATCGATGAGTCCCAACGACGCACCATCGCTCATCGCGACCAAGCGGGTCGGAAAGGTGTTCGACGAATACGACACCAGCAGCTCGGTGATGATCGTGCTGGAGGGCGACGAACCGCTCGGCGCCGACGCTCACGCGTTCTACGACGAGATGGTCCGCGAGCTGCGCGCCGACACCACGCATGTGCAGCACGTCCAGGACTTCTGGGGTGACACCCTGACCGCAGCCGGCGCACAGAGCATTGACGGCAAGGCCGCCTACGTGCAGGTGTACATCTCCGGTGACCAGGGCGAAACCTTGGCCAACGAGTCGGTGCAGGCCGTCCGAGACATCGCCGCCAACGTCCCGGCGCCGCGGGGCGTCAAGGCTTATGTCGCGGGTCCGTCGGCGACGACGACGGATCAGAACGCTGTCGGCGACGCCAGCATGAAGACGATCGAAGCGCTGACATTCGGCGTCATCACCGTGATGCTGTTGCTCGTCTTCCGCTCCATCGTCACGACCGCGATCACGTTGGGCATGGTCGTGGTCGGCCTGCTGTCGGCCCGCGGCATCGTCGCATTCCTGGGCTATCACGAAGTCTTCGGTCTTACCACTTTCGCGACCAACATGGTCGTGACGCTGGCCATCGCCGCCGCCACTGATTATGCGATCTTCCTGATCGGTCGATATCACGAGGCGCGAAGAAAGGGCATGGACCGAGAGGCGGCTTACTACGACATGTTCCACGGCACGGCCCACGTCGTGCTGGCCTCCGGATTGACCATCGCCGGTGCGACGCTGTGCTTGCACTTCACCCGGCTGCCGTACTTCCAGACCATGGGTATTCCGTTGGCGGTCGGCATGACCATCGTGGTCGCCGCGGCTCTGACGCTGGGACCCGCGCTCATCTCGATCGTCACGCGGTTCGGCCGCGTGCTGGAACCGAAGGGTAAGCAGAAGGCGCGCGGCTGGCGCCGCGTCGGCGCGGCCACCGTTCGCTGGCCGGGGGCGGTGCTGGTGTTCGCCATCGTGCTGTGCCTCGTCGGGCTGCTTGCACTGCCCGGCTACCACACCACCTACAACGACCGCATCTACCTGCCTGCCGACATCCCGGCCAACGTCGGCCAGGCGGCCGCGGATCGGCATTTTTCCGAGGCCAAGATGAATCCCGAGCTGGTGTTGGTCGAGGCCGACCACGACCTGCGCAATCCGGCCGACTTCCTGGTGATCGACAAGATCGCCAAGGCCATGTCGCGGGTGAACGGCATCGCGCAGGTGACTACCATCACCCGCCCCGACGGCAAGCCGATCGAACACGCCTCACTGGCGTACACCATCAGCCAAAGCGGCACCGGTCAGCTGCTGAACAACGACTACCAGCAGACGGTCCTGGAGAACACGCTCAAACAGGCCGATGAGATGCAGGTGACCATCGACTCGATGACGAAAATGCAGGGCATCACGTTGGAACTGGCCGCCGTCACCCGGCGAATGGCCGACAAGATGAAGAACACGTCGATGAACCTCGACGAGGTGCGCGACCACCTCGCCGACTTCGACGACCAGTTCCGTCCGTTACGCAATTACTTCTACTGGGAGCCGCACTGCTTCAACATCCCCATGTGCTGGGCACTGCGATCGATTTTCGACAGTCTCGACGGCATCAGTCAGATGTCGCTCGACTTCGCCGACATCGTGCCGGACCTTGAACACATGGCCGAGTTGACGCCGCAGATGGCCGCGCTGATGCCGGCGATGATCCAGACCATGCAGAACCAGAAGCAGATGATGCTGAACCAGTATCAGGCGCAGAGGGCGCAGCAGGATCAGAACATCGCCATGCAGGAGGACGCCACCGCGATGGGTAAGGCGTTCGATGACGCCCGCAACGACGACACGTTCTACCTCCCGCCGGAAGCCTTTGAGACCGCCGACTTTCAGCGCGGTATCAAGCTGTTCCTTTCGCCCGACGGTCACGCGGTGCGGTTCACGGTGTTCCACCAGGGTGACCCCCTCAGCGAGGAGGGCACCGCGCACATCGAGCCGCTGCGCACCGCCGCCGTGGACGCCATCAAGGGCACGCCGCTCGAGGGTTCGACCGTCTTCGTCGGCGGCAGCGCCGCCATGAACAAGGATATGCAACAAGGTGCCGACTACGACCTGCTGATCGCGGCGGTCGCGTCGTTGATACTGATCTTCCTCATCATGGTCGTGCTGACGCGCGCCATCGCGGCCGCGGCGGTCATCGTCGGCACGGTCGTGCTGAGTCTTGGTACGTCCTTCGGCATTTCGGTCCTGGTGTGGCAGCACTTGATCGGCATCCCGCTGCACTGGATGGTGCTGCCGATGACGGTGATCGTGCTGCTCGCCGTGGGCGCGGATTACAACCTGCTGCTGGTTTCCCGGATGAAGGAGGAGATCCACGCCGGAGTAGGCACGGGCATCATCCGGTCGATGGCAGGCACGGGATCTGTGGTCACGTCGGCGGGATTGGTATTCGCCTTCACGATGGCAGGTATGGCGGTCAGCGAGATGATCGTCATCGGCCAGGTCGGCACCACCATTGGTCTGGGCCTGCTCTTCGACACATTGGTGGTGCGGTCGCTCTTGACACCGTCGCTCGCGGCGTTGCTCGGAAAGTGGTTCTGGTGGCCGCAGCGCGTGCGACTACGTCCGGTGCCGCAGAAGTGGCCCAGTCCCAAGCAGGTCGCGACGCCTGGAGGAACAACCGCCTGAGTGCGGACGCTAGTGACCGGCGGCGACCGCTTCGGCGAGCTCGGCGTTGATCGCGTCCACCCGGTCCTTGGCGTCGCCGAACAGCATCTGGGTGTTCTGGCGAAAGAACAGTGGGTTCTGCACGCCGGCATAACCGGAGGCCATGGACCGCTTGAACACGATGACGTTGTTGGCGTTCCACACCGTCAGCACCGGCATCCCGGCGATCGGGCTGCCCGGGTCCTCTGCGGCCGCCGGGTTGACGGTGTCGTTGGCACCGATGACCAGGACGACGTCGGTGTCGTCGAAGTCGTCGTTGATCTCGTCCATCTCCAGCACGATGTCGTAGGGCACCTTGGCCTCGGCCAATAGCACGTTCATGTGGCCGGGCAGACGGCCCGCGACGGGGTGGATGCCGAAGCGGACGTTGACGCCGCGGGCGCGCAGCTTGCGGGTCAGGTCGGCGACGCCGTACTGGGCCTGGGCGACGGCCATGCCGTAGCCCGGCGTGATGATCACCGAACTGGCCGATTCGAGCAGTTCGGCGGCGCCCTCGGCGCTGATCTCGCGGTGCTCTCCGTAATCCTTGTCGTCGGCGGGCCCGGCCTCGATCCCGAAGCCGCCGGCGATCACCGAGATGAAGGACCGGTTCATCGCCCTGCACATGATGTAGGACAGGTATGCACCCGAGGAGCCGACGAGCGCGCCTGTGACGATGAGCAGGTCGTTGGACAGCAGGAAGCCCGAGGCGGCCGCGGCCCAGCCGGAGTAGCTGTTGAGCATCGACACCACGACGGGCATGTCGCCGCCGCCGATCGAGGCGACCAGGTGCCAGCCGAGCAGCAGCGCCAGCACCGTGACCGCCACCAGCAGCCACAGCTGCGGGTCGATCACGAACCAGACGGTGAGCGCGGCGAAGACGACGAGCGCGCCGACGTTGAGGAAGTTCTTGCCGGGCAGCATCATCGGCGCGGACTTGATGCGGGCCGAGAGCTTCAGGTTCGCGACGATCGAACCGGTGAACGTCACCGCGCCGATAAAGACGCCGATGACGACCTCGGCCGAGTGGATGCCGAGCATGCCTTCGCCGGCAAGTGCCACGGCTTCGGCGCCCGCGGCGTCACCCTCGACGTGCAGGTAGCCGTTCCAGCCGACCAGCACGGCGGCCAAGCCGACGAATGAGTGCAGCAGCGCGATGAGCTCAGGCATGCCGGTCATCTCGACGACCTTCGCGCGCCACAGACCGATGGCAGCACCGATGGCCATGGCGCCGACCAGCAGTGCCGCGCCCAGCGGCTCGATGTGCCGAGCCAGTGCCAACGCGATCGTCGCGATCAGGGCGACGGCCATGCCGGCGATGCCGAAAGTGTTACCCGCCCTGGATGTTTCATGCTTCGACAGTCCGGCCAGCGCCAGGATGAACAGCAGGGCCGCGACGACGTACGCCGCGGTTGCGGTGGTTTCCAGTGTGAACATCTACTAGCTCCTCGAGAACATCGCGAGCATGCGGCGGGTGACGGCGAAGCCGCCGAAGACGTTGATGCTGGCGAGCAGGATCGCCAAGGTTGCCAGCGCGGTGATCGCGATATCGGCGTGCCCGACCTGCAGCAGCGCACCGACGACGATGATCCCGGAGATCGCGTTGGTCACCGACATCAGCGGCGTGTGCAGCGCATGGTGCACATTGCCGATCACGTAGTAGCCGATCACGATGGCCAAGACGAACACGGTCAGGTGCACCTGGAGCGCGGCCGGCGAGAGCGCGATCAGCGCGAGCAGCACCGCCGCGGCCGGCGAAGGTGATGCCCAGTCGGCGGCCCGTCGTCATCGGCTTCTTGGCGGGCTTCTGCTCGACCGGGGCGGCAGCCGCGGCGGGCGCAGCGGACACCTGCACCGGCGGTGGCGGCCAGGTGGTCTCGCCGTCGCGGACCACGGTGACCGACCGCTGGACGACGTCGTCGAAGTCCAGGGTGAGCTGCCCATCCTTCTCCGGGGTGAGCAGCTTGAGCAGGTTGACCAGGTTGGTGCCGTAGAGCTGCGAGGCGGTGGCGGGCAGGCGCCCCGCCAGATCGGTGTAGCCGATGATATTCACGCCGTGGTCGGTGACGATTGCCTGATCTTTGACGGTGCCCTCGACGTTGCCGCCGTTGGAGGCGGCCATGTCGACCAGCACGCTGCCCGGCTTCATCGATGCCACCATGTCCGCGGTGATGATGCGCGGTGCCGGCTTACCCGGGATCAGCGCGGTGGTGATGATGATGTCGACGTCGGCGGCCAACTCGGCGTACAGCGCGGCCTCGCGGGCCTTGTAGTCGTCGCCCATCTCCTTGGCGTAACCGGTCGCCGAGACCTCGGCCGCCCCCGGGTCGACAGACACGTACTCCCCGCCGAGGGAGCGGACCTGATCGGCGACCTCCGGTCGCGGGTCGGTGGCCTTCACTATGGCGCCCAGGCTTCCGGCCGCGCCGATGGCGGCCAGTCCGGCCACCCCCGCGCCGACCACCAGCACCTTGGCCGGCGGCACCTTGCCCGCCGCGGTGACCTGCCCGGTGAAGAACCGGCCGAAGCTGTGCGCGGCCTCGACCACGGCGCGGTACCCGGCGATGTTCGCCATCGACGACAGCACGTCCAGCGACTGCGCCCGCGAGATACGCGGAACGGCGTCCATCGCCAGCACCGTGATGGGGCGGGTGGACAGTTTATCCACCAGCTCCGGGTTCAGCGCCGGAGAGATCAGGCCGACGAGTGTGGCGCCGTCGCGCAGGGCCGCGATCTCGGCGTCGGCGGGTGCATTGACCTTGAGGACGATGTCAGCCGACAGTGCCTCTTCGCGGGAACCGACACTGGCGCCGGCCTCGACGTAGGCGGCATCGGCGAAGCTGGAGGCAGCGCCGGCACCTGACTCGACGACGACGGAGTAGCCCAGTTTGAGGAGTTGTCCGACGGTCTGCGGCGTGGCGGCGACACGCGTTTCTCCAGGCAGCGACTCTCTCGGGACCCCGATGATCATCGATTTCGATCCGATCTTGGTTTCTGTCACGGTCCGGTCGGAGCGCGCGATGGCGACCCGACACAGCTCGTCGTGGGACGAGTGGAATACGTCAGTCTAAGAGTTGACAGAAATCGACTTTGTGTCCTGTGGGTCTTATGCCGGAGATTCCGAGTCCGAGGAATCGAGGTCGCGACCTTCAGGCACCATTGCCTGACGATCGGAAGCGGAAAATGTCGAGATGACGCCCCAGCGTTAAACCGGGGGATAGGCGGGCGGTGGGTAGACGCCCCGCAGGATCCAGGGGAACCAGCTGAAGCCGTATTCCAACTCGTCGCTCGCGTCATAATCCGGGTT
Source organism: uncultured Actinomycetota bacterium (assembly GCA_963721195.1). Taxonomy (GTDB): domain Bacteria; phylum Actinomycetota; class Actinomycetes; order Mycobacteriales; family Mycobacteriaceae; genus Mycobacterium. Next base: position 414,669 of record CAVRIH010000020.1, read on the forward strand.
GGGATCCACGTCATCACCTCTCGCGTCGCGGCTGGTTGTTGCCGAGTCTAGACCCGCCGCTAAGGCGGCGACACCCTCAACACATAAACTAGCCAACCAGTTGATTGATACCCGGGCGCGCTCCGGGCCTGCATATAGTGAGTCGCCATGCCGTCACCCGAATCCGCTGCTAACGGGATGTCCCGCCGTGAGGAGCTGTTGGCCGTAGCCACCAAGCTGTTCGCCGCCAGGGGCTATCACGGCACCCGGATGGACGACGTCGCCGACGCGGTCGGCCTGAACAAGGCCACGGTGTACCACTACTACGCCAGCAAGTCGCTGATCCTCTACGACATCTACAAGGGTGCCGCCGACTTCACGGTCGACGCCTTGCATGACGACCCGACCGCGTCGGCCCGAGAAACCATCTACCACTTCACGAGACGGCTACTGGTCGGCATCGCCAGCGACATCGAGCGGGCGGCGGTGTACTTCCAGGAGGGTCCGTACATCTCGGAGTGGTTCACCGAAGATCAGGTCGCCTACATCCGGGAGAAGGAGACGCAGGTCTACGAGCATGTGCGCGACGTCATCGACCGCGGCATCGCGAGCGGGGAGTTCTACGACTGCGACAGCCACGTGCTCGCGTTGGGCTACATCGGGATGACGTTAGGTTCCTACCGCTGGCTGAGGCCGCACGGTCGCCGCACCGCACAGGAGATCGCCGTGGAGTTCAGTACTGCGCTGCTGCGCGGGCTGATTCGCGACGAAGCGGTCCGTGAGTCCGAGCCGTTGGGGCTCGCGGTCGAAGGAACCGCTTCGCAGGGCTAGCGATGAAGTCGAACCTGCTGTCGCGACGAGACCTCGATTTCCTGCTCTATGAGTGGCTGCAGGTCGACGAGCTGACGAAGCGGGACCGCTTCGTCGAGCATTCCCGCGAGACGTTCGACGGCGTGCTGGATCTGTGCGAGCAGCTGGCCACGCGGTATTTCGCCCCGCACAACAAGCGCAGCGATGCAGAAGAACCGCATTTCGACGGTGAGAAGGTCACCGTCATCGGTGAGGTCAAGGAGGCGCTGGACGCATTCACCCAGGCGGATCTGATCGGCGCCGCGATGGACAGCGAGTTCGGTGGCGCCCAGCTGCCCGTGACCGTTGCGCAAGCCGGCTTCGCCTGGTTCTCCGCGGCCAACGTCAGCACGACCGGCTATCTGATGCTGACCATGGCCAACGCCAACCTGATCGCGAAGTTCGGTACTCCCGAGCAGATCGACGCGTTCCTGCGGCCCATGATGGCCGGGCGGTTCTCCGGGACGATGGCGCTGTCGGAGACGCAGGCCGGGTCATCGCTGGCCGATATCCTCACCCGGGCCGAACCGCAGGCCGACGGCACCTATCGGCTGTTCGGTTCGAAGATGTGGATTTCCGGAGCCGAACACGAGCTCACCGACAACATCGTCAACCTCGTGCTGGCCAAGATTCCCGGCGGGCCGGCAGGCACCAAAGGGATCTCGCTGTTCGTCGTGCCCAAATACCTTGTCGGACCGGACGGCTCGGTGGGTGAGCGCAACGACGTCGTGCTCGCGGGGCTGAACCACAAGATGGGGCAGCGGGGTATCACCAATACGGTGCTGAACTTCGGCGAGGGCAGGTTCCGACCCGGAGGCGAGCCGGGCGCTGTCGGCTATCTGGTCGGCGAGACGCACCGGGGCATCAGCTACATGTTCACGATGATGAACGAGGCGCGCCTCGGCGTGGGTATGTGCGCGGTGTCGCTCGGCTATACCGGCTACCTCAAGTCACTGGACTACGCCCGCGAACGTCCGCAGGGCAGGCCGGTGACGGCCAAGGATCCGACGACGCCGCAGATCCCGATCATCGAACACGCCGACGTGAAGCGAATGTTGTTGGCGCAGAAGGCATATGTCGAAGGCGGGATGGCGCTGCTGCTCTACTGTGCCAAACTCGTCGACCTGCAGCACAGCGCGGAGACCGATGCGGAGCGCGATGCGGTGACACTGCTGCTCGACATCCTCACGCCGGTCGGTAAGAGCTGGCCGTCGCAGTGGTGCCTGGAGGCCAACAGCCTGGCGATACAGGTGCACGGCGGCTACGGCTACACCCGTGAATACGACGTCGAACAGCACTACCGCGACAACCGGCTCAACTCCATCCACGAAGGCACCCACGGCATTCAGAGCCTGGACCTGTTGGGCCGCAAGGTGACCCAGCGTGGCGGCGCCGGCCTGTTGGCCCTGGGGGAGGCCATCTCGAAGACGGTTGACGCCGCGACCGCTGCGGGCGGCGAGGCCGCCGAATTGGCCGACCGCCTCAGCGCTAGCTGGCAACGCCTGGTCGAGGTGACCACCGCAATGTTCTCCTCCGGCGACATCGAAGCCGCCCTGGCCAACAGCGTGGTGTACCTCGAGGCGTTCGGCCATATCGTCGTCGCCTGGATCTGGCTGGAACAGGTGGTGGCGGCCAACGGTCGCTCGGGCGACTTCTACGATGGCAAACGTCAGGCCGCACGGTATTTCTTCCGCAGCGAACTGCCCAAGACCGGCCCGCAACTCGATCTGCTCGCCGCCCTGGACCGCACGACGCTGGAAATGCGCGACGACTGGTTCTGACCTTCGGGGCGCCAGCGAATAGCGCCGGCCAACTGATGCCTAAAGGGCATCAAGTAATGCCATAAGAGCGTTGGACAGGTATCACTGGCGTTTCCTACGGTGGAGTGACAACGACCACATTCGCCATGCCGCGGACACCAGGTCACACAGCGAAGTCACACGACTAGGAGTGAATCCATGCCCGCCCACAACAGGCTCAGCCGAAACCGTTTCCGCGCCGGCCTCGCGATAGCGGCCGCCACCGGACTGGCGCTCACCGCCTGCAGCGGTGTTCAGAACTCCACCGGAGGCGGTACGGGTGACTCATATCCCTCCGGCACGGTCGAGATGTACGTCGGCGCATCGGCCGGCGGCTCGAGCGACCTGATCAGCCGCGCCGTGTCAAAGGGGCTGAGCGACGAGCTCGGCGCGTCGTTCCCGGTCATCAATCGCGAAGGCGCCAATGGCGCGCTCGCTGCCGCCGAGGTCGCCAAGGCGGAACCGAACGGCTCGATCATCGCCATCCAGAACGCGTCGTTGTTCACCATCACACCGATGGCCGTCAGCCCCGACGAGGTCACCAACATCGACGACTTCGATGTGGTGCAGGGGGTTTCGCGCGACGACTACGTGCTGGTGACCAGTCCCGCAAGCGGCTTCCGCACGCTTGACGACATCAAGAACGCCAACCGCGTCGTGCGCTACGGAACGACGGGTGTCGGCACCGGCGCGCAACTTTCCGCGGCCCTGCTGTTCAAGACGAGCAACGTTGACTCCCAAGCTGTTCCGTTCGACGGCGGGGCACCCGCACTGGCCGCGGTGCTCGGCAATCAGGTCGACGTGGCGAGCATTCAGGTCGGCGAGGCGATCGAGAACATCCAGTCCGGCAAGCTGACCCCGCTGGCGGTATTCGGTCCCGATCGCATCGAGTACCTGCCGGACGTGCCGACCGCCAAGGAGCAGGGACTCGACGTCGAGGTGACGCAGTACCGGTTCATGACGGTCCCCAAGGGAACGCCGCAGGAGATCCAGGACAAGATCGCCGAAGGCTTGAAGGCCACGTTCGCGACCGAGAGCTATCAGCAGTTCAACAAGCAGAACAGCCTGACCCCGATGGAACTCTCGGGTGACGAGGTTCTCGCGCAGCTGCAGTCCGACAAGAAGCGGTACGAGGATCTGGTCGAGCAGTACGGCATCAACCTGCGCGACGAGGGCTAGGACATGAACGACGCCGGGGCCCAGACGCCACCGCACCAGCACACCCGCGACATCCTCGCCGAGCTCGAGGCCGAGGTCGCCCACGAACTGGAGGAGGAGCGGCCACCTTCGGGTGGCCCCGTCTACCAGCTCGCCGGTGCGCTGGTCGGCGTCGCGATCGGCATCGGTGGCGCGGTGCTCTCGGCGGGCTACGGCCTCGGTTCGCTCAGCGAGCCGGGTCCCGGGCTGTGGCCGTTCGTCGTCAGCGTGCTGATCGCCGCGATGTCGATGGTGCTGCTGGTGGTCGGGCGCGGCCTGACGGACGCCGAAGCGTTCACGCGCAGCAGTGTGCTTCCCGTCGTCGGTGTCGTCACCTTCGTCGCCTTCGGCGTGCTGATGCCCGTCACCGGATTCGAGATCCCGGCGCTGGCGCTGTGTGTCATCTGGCTGAAGTTCCTCGGCGGAGAGAGCTGGCGCAACACGGTCGTCATCAGCGTCGTCACCGTCGCGGTGTTCTATTTCCTGTTCCTCTATGGGCTGCGAATCCCGTTGCCTCACTTGATCGCTTTCTAGTTTCGTACCCAGGAGCGGACCGATAACCCATGGACTTCACCGCATTTTTGGACGGGTTCGCGCTCGTCGTCGAGCCGAAGAACCTGTTGTACTGCCTCGTCGGCGTGCTGATCGGCATGATCATCGGTGTACTTCCGGGCCTCGGGCCTGCGGCCACCATCGCGATCCTGCTGCCGATCACCTACACCATCGACCCGGTGTCGGCGATCATCATGCTGGCCGGTATCTATTACGGCGCCCAGTACGGCGGCACCATCACATCGGTGCTCCTACGACTACCCGGTGAGGCGTCGTCGGTTGTCACGGTGTTCGACGGGTTCGCCCTGGCCAAACAGGGCAAGGCGGGCACCGCACTGGGTATCGCCGCAATCGGTTCCTTTGTGGGAGCGACGATCTCGATCATCGGGCTCACCCTGCTCGCTCCTGTGGTGGCGAGCATCGCGCTGGACTTCGGGCCACCCGAGTACGCCGCCCTGGCGCTACTCGGCGTGCTGCTCGTGGCCACGATCGGCAGCGGCAACAAGCTCAAGGCGCTGATCGCCGGAACGGTGGGTCTGCTGCTGGCCACGGTCGGGCGGGACAGCTTCACCGGTGCGTCGCGGTTCACGTTCGACAGCTTGGCACTCGCCGACGGCATCGACTTCGTCGTCGTGGCCATGGGCTTGTTCGGTGTCGGCGAGATTCTCTACAACCTCGAGCAACGGCACGGCCGCAAACATGTGCCCGCCGAGGTCGGCAATGTGTGGCCGTCACGCAAGGACCTCAGACAATCGTCGGGTGCGATGGGCCGCGGCTCGATCATCGGCTTCGTGCTGGGTGTACTGCCGGGCGGCGGCGCCGTGCTCTCCTCGATCGTGGCCTATGCCACCGAGAAGCGTCGCTCCAAGACGCCCGAGCGGTTCGGCCGAGGCGCGATCGAGGGCGTCGCCGCACCGGAAACCGCTAACAACGCCGCGGCCACTTCGTCTTTCATCCCGCTGCTCACCATCGGCCTACCCGCCAACGCGACGATGGCGATGCTGTTCGGCGCCCTGCTGATCCTCGGTATCTCACCCGGTCCGCAGTTGGTCGACGAACACCCGGACGTCTTCTGGGGCGTCATCAACTCGATGTACATCGGCAACATCCTGCTGCTGATCCTGTCCATCCCGCTTGGTCGGGTTGTTCGTGCGGATCCTCAAGGTCCGGCCCGCGATCCTGGCGCCGATCACCGCGCTCATCACGATCCTCGGCGTGTACACCATCAACAACTCGGTGTTCGACATCTACCTGATGGTGGCCTTCGGCATCGTCGGTTACCTGATGAAGAAGGCGGGATTCGATCCGGGTCCGATGGTGCTGGCATTCGTACTCGGATCGATCATCGAGTCGAGCACACGACGGTCCCTGCTCATCTTCGGCGGTGATCCAACAGGATTCGTGACCCGGCCGATCTCGGGCGTCATCCTGGCGGTCTTCGCGATGCTGATCGTGGTGCCGATGATCCGGATGCTGTTGAAGCATCGCGCGTCAGCGCGGGTCGAGCCGACGGCGGGAGTTGGCGAGGTGGACCCGCATCGCGGCACGGGCGGCGGCGGGGTCACCGGCGAGGACGGCGGCGGCGATGTTGTCGTGCTCGGCCCGGACGCGGTCGACGTGCGCGGCGTCGGTGAGCGAGTAGGAGTCTCCCAACCGCATACGGGGAAGCATGATCATCATCGGCCCGAGTGAGTCGAGCAGCTCGGCATAGAAGCGGTTGTTCGCGGCCGCCGCGATCGCTCGGTGGAACCGGAAGTCGGCCTCGACGGCGTCTTCGGGTGCTGCGGCGACGAACGCATCCAACGCCGAACCGATCGCGGTGCGGCCCTCCGTGTCCAGTCGGGCGGCCGCCAGTGCTGCCGCCTCGGTCTCGATGCCGAGCCGGAAGTCGATCATGTCGAGCACGTCGGAGTGCGTGCGGATCGCGGTGGATTCCACCGTGAACGACGTCGGTTCGGGCACGGTGAGCACGAATGACCCACGGCCGTGAAAGGTTTCGACGAGACCCTCGGCGCGCAGGCGGGTCACCGCTTCGCGGACGACGGTGCGCGACACCCCGAACTCGTCGATGAGTTCGGCTTCCGACGGCAGCTTGTGACCCGCGGGCAGCTCGCCCGCGAGGATCTTGTCCTTCAACCCAGCGACCACGCGCGCGGCCAGCGTCGTCGTCATCGCGTGCCGAACTCGGCGGTCTCCTTGGTGAGTGCGCGCATCTGATCGCTGAGCGAGAAGCCGAGGCCGGGCTCCTTGGGTAACCACATCTGGCCATCGTGAATGTCGATGCGCTCGTTGAACAGTGGATTGAGCCATTCGAAGTGCTCGACCCACGGCTCGGTGGGATAGGCGGCGGCCAGGTGCAGGTGGATTTCCATCGCATAGTGCGGGGCCAGCGCCAGCCCGGCGTGCGCGGCCAGTGTGGCGAAGCGCAGAAAGGGGGTGATGCCACCGATCCGCGGCGCGTCGGGCTGAACGATGCCGCGGTAGCCGGCGTCGATCAGCGCCATGTGCTCGGGCACCGACGTGAGCATTTCGCCCGTCGCGATCGGGGTGTCGAATTCGCGGGACAGGTCCGCGTGCCCGACGGCGTCCCAGGCGTCCAGCGGCTCCTCGATCCACACCAGGTCGTAGGCCTCGAGCTCGCGACACATCCGGCGGGCCCGCGCCCGGTCCCACTGTTGATTGGCGTCGACCATCAGCGGGGTGTCCCCGAGATGCTCCCTGACCGCGGCCACCCGATCCAGGTCCGTCTTCCAGTCGGGTTGCCCCACTTTGATTTTGATGCCGCCGATCCCGGACTCGAGCGAGGCGGTGGCCTTTTCCTTGATCTCGTCGACGGAGGCCTGCAGAAAGCCGCCGGAGGTGTTGTAGACGCGGCAGGAGTCGCGGTGGGCGCCGATGAGCTTGGCCAGCGGAAGCCCGGCCCGCCGCGCCTTGAGGTCCCACAGCGCGACGTCGAGGGCTGCGATCGCCTGGGTGGCCACGCCCGACCGGCCCACCGAAGCGCCCGCCCACAGCAGCGACTGGTAGATCCGGTCGATGTCGGACGGGTCGGCCCCGATGGCGGTGTCGGCCACCTCGGCGAGGTGCGTGAACTGGGCACGGCCGCCCGCACGTTTCGAGTAGCTGAAGCCCATGCCCTCCAGGCCCTGCTCCGTGGCGACCTCGGCGAACAGCAGCACGGTCTCGGTCAGCGGCTTCTGCCGGCCGGTCAGCACCTTGGCGTCGCTGACCGGGTTCGCCAACGGAAGGACGACGTGGGAAAGCGTGATGTGACGAATGCGGTCGGACACGTGTCTCCTAGAACAAGTCATATGATGAGTAGTCAACTCATCATACAAGTTGTAGGCCGAATCACATACGCCGTTTGAAGCCCCCACGTAAGCGGGAAGCCGAACGCGAGTATGTCCACAACACTTGACTCCCTCAGCCAGTGGTTCCTGACAAAAGGCCTGCACATCGCGCTGGTCGTGGTCTTCACGATCATCGCGACGCGACTCATCCGTCTGATCGCCGGTCGCATCAGCAGGCGCCTTGACCGTGCCGACGGGCATGACGCCGTGCTGCGCCCGGAAAGCGTCAAGCACCGTCGGGCGGTGGCCTCGGTGATCTCATCCGTGGCGATCGCCGTCCTGTACATCGTGGTGGCCATCGACATCGCCAACCAGCTGGGGCTGCCCATCGGGTCACTGGTCGCGCCGGCGGCCGTGCTGGGTGCCGCGCTCGGTTTCGGCGCCCAGCGCATCGTGGCCGATCTGCTGAGTGGGTTCTTCCTCATCACCGAGAAGCAGTACGGCTTCGGTGACCTCGTCGCACTGACGGTCACGGCAGGCGGCGATGCCCGCGGAACCGTCGAGGACGTCACCTTGCGAGTAACCAAACTGCGCACCAGCGACGGTGAGATGTTCACGGTCCCCAATGGCCAGATCGTGAAATCGCTGAACCTGTCCAAGGATTGGGCGCGCGCGGTCGTCGACGTCCCCGTGCCGACCTCGGCCGATCTCAACCTCGTCAACGACGCGTTGCGCGAGGTGTCGGAGATCGCCATGAAGGACGACGGGCTGCCGGAACTGCTGCTCGACGAGCCGCAGGTGATGGGTGTGGAAAGCATCGAGAAGGACACCGTGAACCTGCGGATGGTCGCAAGAACATTGCCCGGCAAGCAGTTCGAGGTCGGCCGTCGACTGCGAGCGCTCATCGTGTCGTCGCTGCGGCGTGCCGGCGTCGCGAATGCAGAGGCCGCGTCTAGTCGAACCGGATGATCTGGCGCACGGCCTTACCGTCGGCGAGTTGATCCATGCCGGAGTTGACGTCATCCAGCGCGATCGTCGACGACACCAACGACTCGACCGGTAGCCGGCCCGCCCGCCACAGACCGACGAAGTGCGGGATCTCCCGCGATGGCACGGCCGAGCCGAGATAGCTGCCGATCAGTGAACGCCCCTCGGCGACAAAACCCAACGGCGACAGGTTGATTCGCGCATCGGGTCGAGGCAGGCCAACGCAGACGGTCCGGCCTCCCGCGGCGGTGAGGTCGACGGCCGTCTCCACCGCCTGCGGATGGCCGACCGCCTCGATCACCACGGCGGCCTTGAGTCGGGCCTCGCGCGCCTCCTCCGGCGTGTACGCAGCGTGCACACCCATGGTTCGCGCGAGTTCGAGCTTGGCGGGCAGTTGGTCGACGCCGATCACAAGGACGTCGTCATGCGAGAGCGCGGTGAGCACCGCCGCCATGCCAACTCCGCCGAGGCCGACGACGATCACGGTGTCGCCCGGGTGCGGGCGTCCCGCATTGATCACCGCGCCGCCGCCGGTCAGCACGGCACAGCCGAGCAGCGCCGCCACCTCGGCAGGCACGTCGTCGGGAACCGGCACGACCGAGCGACGGTCGACGACAGCGTGGGTGGCGAAACCCGAGACCCCGAGATGGTGGTGGATCGGTTGTCCGTCGCGAGAGAGCCTGCGTTCGCCGGTCATCAGAGTGCCCGCCGCATTGGCTGCACTGCCGGGCACACATGGGGTGAGCCCGTTCGTCGCGCACGCGTCGCAGGCTCCGCACCTCGGTAGGAAGGTCATCACCAGGCGCTGACCGACGACGGCATCGGCGACCTCGGGCCCGGCCTCCTCGACCACTCCCGCCGCCTCGTGGCCGAGCAGCATCGGCACCGGCCGGACCCGGCTGCCGTCGACAACCGACAGGTCGGAATGGCACATTCCGGCGGCCTCGATGCGGACAAGGAGTTCGCCGGCGCCGGGCGGATCCAGGTCGAGGTCTCCCACCGCGAGCGGTCGCGATTCGGCGTATGGCCTTGGCAGGCCGATCTCTTCGAGTACGGCGCCGCGGACCCTCATGACTACAGCCTGCCGTCACTGAAAGACTGCTGCAACGACCGAGCGGGTTCCCATACGCTGCTGGGGATGCTGGAACAGTCCGAGATCCGGTTTCTGCCCGTCGGCGGACGCCGCGTGGCCTACGAGGTGCGAGGTAGCGGTCCGCCGCTGGTCGCTCCCGCGTGGTGGGTGAGTCACCTCGAACTCGACTGGCAGAACGCAGACTTTCGTCGGTTCTGGGAGGGAATCGCCGACGGCTACACATTGATCCGTTACGACCGGCTCGGAGTCGGCATGTCGGATCGCACCCTGCGCGATTCCGATCTGACTATCGACAGCGAGGTCGCTACGCTGCGCTCGCTGGTCGACGAGCTGGGGCTGGAGCGTGTTTCGCTCATCGGCGGCTCATCCGGGAGCTGTACGGCAATTGCGTTTGCCGCAGCATTCCCCGAGCACGTCGAGCGGTTGGTGCTGTACGGGTCGTACCCGGACGGAACGGCACTCACGGCGCCCGACGTGGGTGACGCGATATTGGCTGCGATACAAGCGCATTGGGGCCTGGGTTCACGCCTGCTCGGCGATATCTTCCTCGGCAGAGCCGACGCCGACGAGCACGAACGTTTCGGCCGGTTGCAGAGGGAGGCGGCGACGGCCGAAACCGCCGCCGCAGTGTTGGCGCTCGTCTATCGCCTCGATGTTCGAGACCAGCTCGCGCTCGTCCGCTCGCCGACACTGGTGGTGCATCGCCGCGACGACCGTGCCGTGCCGTACCGGCTTGGGCGCGAGGTCGCCGCCGCGATTCCGGGGGCAACATTCATCCCGCTCAAAGGAAGCGCGCACTTCCCATGGCACGGTGACGCCGACTCCGTTGTTCGCGCATGCCGCGAGTCGCTCGCGCCGACGCAGCAGTCACCGCACCGTGTGAGCGGCCAGGAGCAGGTCCTATCGGTTCGTGAGCGTGAAATCCTGGTTTGCATGGCGCGCGGTCTCAGTGATCGCGAGATCGCGGAGCACCTGGTGCTCAGCCCGCACACGGTTCACCGCCACGTCGCGAACATCCGACGCAAGCTGGGCCGCACCTCACGAACTGCCGCCGTCGCGGAAGCCGCGCGTCTCGGAATCCTGTGAGGTAGCCGAAAAAGGCCATCGGCAGAAGATGGCCGCATCGGGCGATGCGGCCATCAGGCGGCCGCTTCTACGTTTACGGCATGACCGAGATCGCCGACCTCAGAGCGAGTACCGAAGCGCGGGGGAACCCGCCATCTGCCGCGTGGCTGCGGATTTTCGCCCTCGTGTACGACCCCTTTCTCTGGCTGGGTGAAACCGCGGGCATGCGTCGGCGGCGCAATACGCTGCTGGCCGACGCCTACGGCCGCGTCGTCGAGATCGGCGCCGGGACCGGGCTGAACATTGCGCACTATCCAGAGGCAGTCACCGAGCTGGTGCTCATCGAGCCCGAGCCCGGGATGCGCAAGAAACTTTCGCGTCGTGCACCCCAACATGGCTGCGCCACGCGGATTGTCGACGCGCCTGCAGAGCGTCTACCACTGTCCGACGCGTCCGTGGACACCGTCGTCTCGACGCTCGCCCTATGCACCATCGACGAACCCGAACGTGCGCTGCGCGAGATTGCGCGTGTACTCCGGCCCGCCGGGCAGCTGCTGTTCATCGAACATGTGCGCGCTAGCTCGCAACTACTGGCGTCATGCCAGGACAAACTTGCCGAACCGTGGCGCCGCTTTGCAGGTGGCTGCCGCTGCAACCGCGACACCGTCGAGCGCCTGCGCGCCTGCGGCTTCACAGTGGCGGCCCGAAGCGTCGTGTGGCGCGGCATGCCGGCGATCGTCCACCCCCTCGCCATGGGTCGTGCGACACGGATCGTCAAGACCTCTACCGAGCACCAGACCCGAAGGAAAAACACATGAAAACTCGTGCAATCGGAGGAATGTCGATGGCGGCGATTGCCCTGTCGGGCGCGCTCGCCGGCCTCGGCGCCGGCGTAGCGGAGGCCAAACCAATGGAACGCGAAACCAAAGGTATTGCGCCAAGATAGCCTCCAGCAACTACTCCCGCGCCGCCGACGCGTTCGTGAGCTCACCCTGTAGTTAGCGGTGGCGCCTGCGAGACTGCTGGCATGACCGAGCAAGCGCTCACCACCGCCGACTTTTCCGTGCACTGGCCGGTGTCGACAAGGTGGACCGACAACGACATGTTCGGTCACCTCAACAATGCCGTGTACTACGCACTGTTCGACACGGCGATCAACGGCTGGATCAACACCAACTGCGGAATCGACCCGCTTACTGTGCCGTGGTTGGGCGTGGTCGCCGAGTCGGGCTGCAAGTACTTCGCCGAACTGCGTTTCCCCGAACCGCTTTTCGTCGGAGTGGCGGTCACGCGGCTGGGCAACAGCAGCGTCACATACCGATTGGGGATCTGGTGCGAAGGTGAGCCCGTCGCGGCTGTCGGCCACTGGGTGCACGTGTACGTCGACCGGGCTCACCGCAGGCCCATGCCGATCCCGGCGGAGATTCGCTCCCTGCTCGAAAAGGCATGTGTCGACTAGTGGATATGCTCGTGCGATGCCGTTCGTGAGCACGACCGTCGAGGTCGAGGCCCCCGCCGAGGCGATCATGGGGATCGTCGCCGACTTCGAGTCGTATCCGTTGTGGAACGAGGAGATCAAGGGGTGCTGGGTGTTGGCCCGCTACGACGACGGCCGTCCCAGTCAGTTGCGTCTCGATGTCGTCGTCCAGGGGCAGTCGGGCACGTTCATCACCGCGGTCTACTACCCCGCCGAGAACCAGATCCAGACGGTGCTGCAACAGGGTGAGTTCTTCGAGAAGCAGGAACAGAAGTTCTCGGTGGTTCCGATGGGCGGGACGTCGCTGCTGACGGTTGACCTCGACGTCGAGACCAAACTGCCGATCCCGAGCCAGATGGTGAAGAAGGCGATCGGGGACACGCTCGATTATCTGGCAGGCAACCTGAAGACTCGCGCCGAGGAACTGTCCGCCGGCTGACCTGCGGCTCACCGGGACGTCGCGTCCCACCACTTATCCCAGTCACGTCCGGCGAGTGCATCGGCTTCGGCTCGTAGCGCCAGCACGCGCTGGCGGATCCGGTGCTCTGTCGAACGCGGAATGTCGCCGGTGGCGTACATACCGCGGCGCACTCGTCGCACTCTGCCGTGCGCAATCTCCCAGCGAAGTGCGTCCGAGATCGATTTCGCGGGGTTACCGGCGACCTCGAAGTTGTAGTAGTCCAGTGCGTCGATGAGATCCGAAATGCTGGCCGGCCCGTGTTGAGACAGATAGAAGGTCAGCGCGTACCGCAGTTCGACGCCGTAGACACCGCGTTTGAGGCTCATGGGTCTGAATCTGCCGTTGGCGACCGACAATGTCGGCGTATCGCAGCCCACTTGTCCACAGATTGTCCACTGCTTGTCCACATCACGGTGTCCGGAGCGCGGTGTCCGGAGGGGACTGTTCGCGGTGCCCGGCTCACAGCGAAAGAATCGCTTGGAGCGAATTATTCGCTCTGAGGCGGGCACGCAGGGGTATTGGGTCGAGACGCGCCCTGGTTCGTGACGCGCCCTGGCTCGAGGCGCGCCGTGGTTTGAGACGCAGCGATCAGCCCCACAACTTCGTCTCGTCGAGCCGGGCGATAAGCCGTTGCGCGCCGTCGGTGAACTCGCCGCCGGTCAGCCTGACCACCGTGTCGACGTCGCCACGACGCAGCGCGGCGATCATCTCGCGATGCCCTGCGACTGCGGAAACCCCCCACTCCTGACTCCCCGCGAAAATGTGCCCCGGCAGGTAGCGCGCCACATGCAAGAGGAACCACGCCAGCTTGATGCGGCCGGTCGACCTGTTGAACGCCCGGTGGAACGAGAACTCCGCGGACGCGATGTCGTCGGGCTGATGCCGGTCGACGGCCACCGCCAGCGCGTCGTTGAGCCGCTCCAATTCCTCGATCTCCGCCTCGGTGATCTGCTCGGCAGCCGTCGCCGCCAACTCCTTGGCGATCGTGGCCTGCAGCCAGAAGATGTCCTCGACGTCGCCGCGGGTCAGCGGTACGACCACATGACCGCGGTGCGGTTCGAGCGCCACCATGCCCTCGCCCCGCAGCGTGCGCAGCGCCTCACGGACCGGTGTGATGCTGACCCCCAGCGCAGCGGCAGTCTCGTCCAGCCTGATGAAGGTTCCCGGCCGCAGGTTGCCGATCATGATGTCGGTGCGCAGCCGAGCGGCGACCTCGTCGGAAAGCTGTTCGCGCCGCACCGCACGCGGGGGCAGGGCCCGGGTTCTCGGGGGTGCGTTCACACGACTCTCCGGTCTGTCTGGCGTGGGGTTGTACCCGAGCAGCCGAGGCCATATTGTGACCGGGGCAACACCATATTTGATCACATATAACCTGTTCGAATATCAACACTGTGCAAGCCAGGCCAGGCAGAGGAGCAGTCGCTGTTGACGGAGCCCGACCCGACCGCACAGCCGTTTCTTGCGCGCCGGCAGAACTGGACGAACCAGCTCGCGCGGCACTCGTTGATGCAGCCCGACGCCACTGCCCTGCGCTTCCTCGGCCGCACCACGACGTGGCGTGAACTCGATGACCGGGTCGCCACCCTGGCAGGGGCGCTGAGCCGGCGAGGGGTCGCATTCGGGGATCGGGTGTTGATCCTCATGCTCAACCGCACGGAATTCATCGAGTCATTCCTTGCGATCAACAAGCTCGGAGCCATCGCCGTACCGGTCAACTTCCGGATGACACCGCCCGAGATAGCCTTCCTGGTAAGCGATTGTCAGGCCAAGGTCGTCATCACCGAATCGGTTCTGGCCAATGTGGCGGTAGCGGTTCGTGATATCCCCGAAGTCTCAGCGACCCTGACGACGGTGGTGGTCGCCGGTGGAACCACTGACGAGAACCTCATCGGCTACGACGATCTGATGGCCGAAACCGAGGCTCCGGCAGCTGTTGTCGATATCCCCAACGACTCTGCGGCTCTGATCATGTACACGTCGGGGACCACCGGCAGGCCCAAAGGCGCGGTGCTCACCCACACCAACATCGCCGGGCAGGCGATGACGTTCCTGTTCACCAACGGCGCCGACCTCAACCACGACGTCGGGTTCATCGGTGTCCCGCTGTTCCATATCGCGGGCATCGGGAACATGATCGTCGGTCTGCTGCTCGGTAGGCCGACAGTGCTTTATCCGTTGGGCGCGTTCGACCCCGGTGCACTGCTCGACGTCCTCGAGGCCGAGTCGGTCACCGGCATCTTCCTCGTGCCTGCGCAGTGGCAGGCGGTCGTCGCCGAACAGCGTGCGCGGCCGCGAAACCTGAAGCTGCGGGTGTTGTCGTGGGGCGCGGCACCGGCCTCAGATACGTTGCTGCGCAGCATGTCCGAGACATTCCCGAGTACCCAGATCCTCGCCGCCTTTGGCCAGACAGAGATGTCCCCGGTGACGTGCATGCTGCTGGGCGACGACGCGATCCGCAAACTTGGCTCGGTCGGCAAGGTGATCCCCACGGTGTCCGCACGCGTCGTCGACGACAACATGAATGACGTCGAAGTCGGTCAGGTCGGCGAAATCGTCTATCGCGCGCCCACGTTGATGGCCGGCTACTGGAACAACCCCAAGGCCACCGCCGAGGCATTCACCGGGGGTTGGTTCCATTCCGGCGACCTCGTTCGCCAGGACGAAGAGGGCTACATCTGGGTCGTGGACCGCAAAAAGGACATGATCATCTCCGGCGGCGAGAACATCTACTGCGCAGAGGTCGAGAACGTCCTCGCCGGCCATCCTTCGATCGCCGAGGTGGCGGTGATCGGCCGCGCAGACGACAAGTGGGGGGAGGTGCCGGTCGCCGTGATCGCGCTGGGCGCCGACAGCGATCTCGGGCTCGCGGATCTTGAGGAATTCCTCTCCGAACGCCTTGCGCGATACAAGCATCCGAAGGCGCTCGAGATCGTCGAAGCGCTTCCCCGCAACCCCGCCGGCAAAGTGCTCAAAACGGAACTACGGCTGCGTTTCGGCACCGGGAAGCAGATTGACGCAGGCGAAAGTGCCACTCCGCCAACGGTTTCTGCTGGCGCACAAGAGATTTAGACAAATGGGGTGGGTTTGCTAACGGTTAAGGGTCAATCTTCTCAGATGCGGTGCACCGCGGGGATGGCATCGGGTACAGTCCTGTGGTCTGTCTTACTACTGACGAGTAGGGAGACGCTGGTCACAGTCAGTGGGTCGGGGCGAGGAGGCCGCGTGCGACAGGATCTGCCGTTGTGCCACGACGGCCGTGGTCTCGCCGTGGGGGCGTGTCGGTGACGGCGCAGACCGACATCGTCGGTTACGTCCGCGACCAGGTGAGGCCAGGCCTGACCGCAGTCGGCGGATTCGTTCGCATGTGCGTGCTCACCGCCAAAGCACTTTTCAAGCCGCCGTTCCAATGGCGCGAGTTCGTCCTCCAGAGCTGGTTCCTGATGCGCGTCGCGTTTCTACCGACCGTCGCCGTGTCGATCCCGCTGACGGTGCTCCTCATCTTCACGCTGAACATCCTCTTGACCGAGTTCGGCGCGGCCGACATCTCCGGCGCGGGTGCCGCGCTTGCCGCCGTCACCCAGCTGGGCCCGCTGGTGACCGTGCTCGTGGTGGCCGGCGCCGGCTCGACGGCCATCTGCGCTGATCTGGGTGCCCGCACCATTCGTGAAGAGATCGACGCACTCGAGGTGCTCGGCATCGACCCGATCCAGCGCCTGGTCGTGCCGCGCGTGATCGCCTCGACGTTCGTCGCGCTTCTGCTCAACGGCGCGGTGATCACCATCGGCCTGGTCGGTGGCTTCATCTTCGGCGTCTACCTGCAGAACGTCTCGGCGGGTGCCTATGTCTCCACCCTCACCCTCGTCACCGGGCTGCCCGAAGTGCTGATCTCGGTCGTGAAGGCCATGACGTTCGGCCTCATCGCCGGTCTGGTTGGGTGCTACCGCGGACTGACGGTCGCGGGCGGCGCCAAAGGCGTCGGCACCGCGGTCAACGAGACGCTGGTCCTGTGCGTGATCGCCCTGTTCGCGGTCAACGTGGTGCTGACGACCATCGGTGTCCGGTTCGGAACGGGGAGCTGACGTGTCGACAACCCAGGTCCTGCGTTCCCGGTTCCCGCGGGCGTTCTCTCGTTCGACCGATGTCGTCGCCGCGCCCGCGCGGTTCCTCGACAGCGTCGGCCATGTTGCGTGGTTCGTCGTCACCGCGATCGGCTCGATCGGGCATGCGTTGCGCTACTACCGCAAGGAGACGCTGAGGCTGATCGCCGAGATCGGGATGGGCACCGGCGCGATGGCCGTCATCGGCGGCACCGTGGCGATCGTCGGATTCGTCACGCTGTCCGGTTCATCGCTGGTCGCCATCCAGGGCTTCGCGTCGCTGGGCAATATCGGCGTCGAGGCGTTCACCGGCTTCTTCGCCGCCCTGATCAATGTGCGCATCGCCGCACCCGTGGTCGCGGGCCAGGCGCTGGCTGCCACGGTCGGTGCGGGCGCGACGGCCGAACTGGGCGCGATGCGCATCAGCGAGGAGATCGACGCGCTGGAGGTGATGGGCATCAAGTCCATCTCCTACTTGGTGTCGACGCGGATCATGGCCGGCTTCATCGTCATCATTCCGCTGTACGCGATGGCGATCATCATGAGCTTCCTGTCGGCCCAGGTCACCACGACGTTCTTCTACGGGCAGTCGATCGGCACCTACGAGCATTACTTCCGCACGTTCCTGCGCCCCGACGACGTCATGTGGTCGTTCGTGCAGGCGATCATCATCTCGGTCATCGTGATGCTCAACCACTGCTACTACGGCTACTTCGCCAGCGGCGGGCCGGTTGGCGTCGGGGAGGCCGTCGGCCGGTCGATGCGCGCATCGCTGGTCGCGATCGTGTGTGTGGTCCTGTTCGCATCGTTGGCGCTCTACGGCGTCGACCCGAACTTCAACCTGACGGTGTAGCGCCATGACCGCACCGCTGAACACGCCCCGCACCCCGCCGTACAAGCTGGCCGGCCTGGTGTTGACGCTGCTGACGGTCGTCGCCGTGGTCCTGGTGTACTTCCAGTTCCGTGGCGACTTCCTGCCGCGTGAACAGCTGACGATGATGTCGGCGCGGGCGGGCCTGTCGATGGATCCCGGCGCGAAGGTCACCTACAACGGGGTGGAGATCGGCCGCGTGGCCACCGTCAACGCGGTGGATGTCGGAGGCGAGCCGCGGGCCAAGATCCTCCTCGACGTGGATCCCAAATACATCAACCTGATTCCGAAGAACGTCGATGCGAACATCAGCGCGACGACGGTGTTCGGCAACAAGTACATCTCCTTCACGTCGCCGAAAGACCCGTCACCGCAACGGATCACACCGTCTGACGTCATCGACGTGACCGGGGTGACCACCGAATTCAACACCTTGTTCGAAACGGTGGTATCGCTGTCGTCGCAGGTGGATCCGATCAAGCTGAACCAGACGCTGGCGGCGACCGCCGAGGCGCTGGACGGCCTGGGTGACCGCTTCGGCCAATCGATCGAGAACGGCAACGAGATTCTTGACGACCTCAATCCGCAGATGCCCCAGATCCGCAGAGACAACCAGTTGCTCGCCGACCTCGGCGAGGTATACGCCGATGCTGCGCCGGATCTGTTCGACGGCTTGCAGAATGCGGTCACAACGGCCCGCACGCTCAACCAGGAGCAGGGCAACATCGACCAGGCGCTGATGGCCGCGGTCGGCTTCGGCAACACCGCCGCAGACGTCTTCGAGCGTGGCGGTCCGTACCTGGTCCGCGGCGCAGAGGATCTGATCCGCCCATCGGAGATCCTGGACGAGTACAGCCCTGCGCTGTTCTGCACGATCCGCAACTTCCACGATGTCGAACCCAAGGTGGCGGCATCACTCGGCGGCAACGGCTACTCGCTGCGGACGCTGTCGGGCCTGTTGGGTCTGGGCGCGGGCAACCCCTACGTCTATCCGGACAACCTGCCGCGCGTGAACGCCAGGGGCGGCCCCGAGGGCAAGCCCGGCTGCTGGCAGCCCATCACGCGTGACTTGTGGCCGGCACCGCACCTCGTCATGGACACCGGTGCGTCGATCGCACCGTACAACCACTTCGAATTGGGCCAGCCGATCGCCATCGAGTACATCTGGGGGCGGCAAATCGGGGAGAACACGATCAACCCATGAAAATCACCGGTACAGCCATCAAGCTCGGCGCCTTCTCGCTGGTGCTGTTGCTGTTCACCGCGATCATCATCGTGGTGTTCGGGCAGATGCGTTTCGATCGCACCACCGGCTACTCGGCGGTGTTCTCCAATGCCAGCGGGCTTCGGGCCGGGCAGTTCGTCCGTGCGTCCGGTGTGGAAGTGGGCAAGGTATCCAAACTCACGCTCATCAACAACGGCTCGCAGGTCAAGGTCGACTTCGACGTGGACCGCTCGCTGCCGCTGTTCGACGGCACCACCGCCTCGATCCGCTATCTGAATCTGATCGGCGACCGGTACATGGAGCTCAAGCGCGGCGAGAGCGACAAGCGGTTGCCCGGTGGTGGCACCATTCCGCTCGAACGCACCGAGCCCGCGCTTGACCTCGACGCGTTGATCGGCGGTTTCCGTCCGGTGTTCCGGGCCCTTGATCCGGACAAGGTCAACACCATCGCCCAGTCGATCATCACGATCTTCCAGGGGCAGGGCGGCACCATCAACGACATTCTCGACCAAACAGCGTCACTGACCTCCGCACTGGCGGACCGCGACCAGGCGATCGGAGAGGTGATCCGCAACCTCAACACCGTGCTCGACACCACGGTCAAACACCAGCAGCAGTTCGACGAGACGGTGCAGGATTTCCAGGCCCTGATCACGGGGTTGAACAACCGTGCCGACCCGATCGCCTCGTCGGTGGCCGAGATCAGCGACGCCGCGGGGACCATCGCGGATCTGCTGGCGGACAACCGCCCGCTGCTGCAGAGCACGGTCAGCCATCTCGAGACCATCCAGCAGCCACTGATCGACCAGCGCGACAAGCTCAACGACATCCTGACCAGACTCCCGACCGCGTTCAAGATCATCGGGCGAGCCGGCGGAATCTACGGCGACTTCTTCAACTTCTACTCCTGCGACATCTCGATTCGGATGAACGGTCTGCAGCCCGGCGGTCCGGTGCGCACGGTCAAGCTCTTCAGCCAGCCCTCGGGTAGGTGCACGCCGCAATGAGAACTCTGGAGGGATCGAACCGCGTCCGAAACGGGTTGATGGGCATCCTTGTCCTTCTCCTGGTCATCGGTGTCGGGCAGAGCTTCGCCAGCGTGCCGATGCTGTTCGCCACACCCACGTATTACGCGGATTTCGCCGACACCGGCGGCATCAACAACGGCGACAAGGTGCGCATAGCCGGGGTGGACGTCGGCCTGGTGCGCAGTGCGGAGATCGTCGGCGACAAGGTCCGGATCGGCTATTCGCTGTCCGGCACGCAGATCGGGACCGCGAGCCGGGCGGCCATCCGCACCGACACCATCCTCGGCCGCCGCAACATCGAAATCGAACCGCGCGGGTCAGATCCGTTGAAGGCCAACGGAATACTGCCGCTGGGCCAGACCACGACGCCCTATCAGATCTACGACGCGTTCTTCGACGTGACCGAGGCGTCGTCCGGCTGGGACACCCAGACCGTGAAGCGCTCGCTGAACGTCCTGTCGGAGACCATCGACCAGACCTACCCGCATCTGAGTGCCGCACTCGACGGGGTGGCGCGGTTCTCCGAAACCATCGGCAAACGCGACGACCAGATCAAACATCTGCTGGCCAATGCCAACAAGATCGCCGGGATCCTCGGCAACCGCAGTGAACAGATCAACAAGCTGCTGGTCAACGCCCAGGAGCTACTCGGCGCCATCAACGAACGTCAGTACGCGGTCAGCATGCTGCTCGAACGCGTGGCCTCCTTCTCCGAACAGCTCAAGGGATTCATCGACGACAACCCGAACCTCAACCGGGTGCTCGAACAACTACGCGTGGTCAGCGACATCCTGGTCGAGCGGCGATTCGACCTGATGGACACGCTCACCACCGTCGCCAGCTTCGTGGCGTCACTCGGTGAGGCGGTCGCCTCTGGCCCCTACTTCAAGGTCATGCTGGTCAACCTGCTGCCCGGGCAGATCCTGCAACCGTTCGTCGACGCGGCGTTCAAGAAGCGCGGCATCGACCCCGAGAAGTTCTGGGGCGACGCGGGTCTGCCCGCATGGCGATTCCCGGATCCGAACGCTGCCCGGTTCCCGAACGGCGCGCCGGCGCCCGGGCCCGCGGTGCTGGAAGGCACGCCCGAACATCCGGGACCCGGAGTGCTGAAGGGTGCACCTTGCTCGTACACGCCGGCGGCCGACGGGATTCCGACGCCAGGCAATCCGCTGCCGTGCGCGAATCTGTCGATCGGTCCGTTCGGTGGTCCTGCGTACGGACCGCCCGATGTGGTCACCTCCGACCCGAACGTGCACGGTCCACAGCCGTCACCCGGTGTGCCTGCGGCCGCGATCCCCGGTCAACTGCCGCCTGATATGCCAGGCGCCCCGGCTGCGCTCCCGCCGGCCCCGCCCGGCGCCCGCACCGTTCCGGTGGGTCCGATGCCACCGCAGCCACCGGACTTCACACCGGGCATCGCGCCGCTGCCACCGGCCTTGACCGGACCTCCGCCGCCGCCAGGACCCGGTCCTGACGCCGGGCCGGCCGGAACTCCGCCATTGCCAGGGAACCCACCGTTCCTGCCGCCACTATCGCAGGGACAATAGGGGGTGTAACTGATGACAACGATCTTCAACGTTCGAAACATGAAGCTGCCGAACGTATCCCGCGCCACGGTGATCATCGGCACACTCGTCGTGATCCTCGCGCTGGTGGCCGTCTTCGTGGGCTGGAACCTGTACAAGAAGCTGACCACGAACACCGTCGTTGCTTACTTCCCGGACACACTCGCGCTGTATCCCGGCGACAAGATCCAGATCATGGGCGTCAAGGTCGGCACGATCGAGTCGATCGACCCTGCCGGCGACAAGATGAAGGTCACCTTCAGCTACGAAAACAAGTTCAAGGTCCCCGCCAACGCCACCGCCTCGATCCTGAATCCCAGCCTGGTGGCATCGCGCACCATCCAATTGTCGCCGCCGTATACCGGCGGTCCGGTGATGGAGGACGACGCCGTCATCCCGATCGACCGCACTCAGGTGCCGGTGGAGTACGACGAGGTCCGCGACTCCCTCAACCGCATCCTGCGTGATCTGGGTCCGACGCCGGAACAGCCCAAAGGCCCGTTCGGCGACATCATCGACTCGGCCGCCGACGGGTTCGCGGGGAAGGGCGAACAGCTCAACCGGACGCTGAACGGCTTGTCCGAGGCGCTCTTCACGCTCAACGAGGGCCGCGGCGACTTCTTCGCTGTGGTCAAGAGTCTGGCATTGTTCGTCAACGCGCTTTATCAAAGCGATCAGCAGTTCGTTGCGTTGAACGACGACCTCGCGACGTTCACCAACGCGTTCACCAACACCGACCGCGAGGTCGCCAACGCGTTGCAGGACCTCAACACCCTGCTGTCGACCACCCGGCAATTCCTCGACGAGAACGCCGAGGTGTTGACGCACGACATCAACAATCTGGCCGACGTCACCAACGCGATCCTGCAGCCCGATTCGAAGAACGGGCTGGAAACCGCGCTGCACGTGTTCCCCACACTGGGCGCCAACCTGATGAACATCGTCTCCCCGGTGACCGGTGGCGTGATGGGCATCCCGGTGATCAACAACTTCGCCAACCCGCTCCAGTTCGTCTGCAGCTCGATTCAGGCGGGCAGCCGGTTGGGCTATCAGGAGTCGGCTGAGATGTGCGCGCAGTACCTGGCGCCGATCCTGGACGCGATCAAGTTCAATTTCCCGCCGTTCGGCATCAACCAGACCACGACGGCGATGACCCTGCCCAAGCACATCGCCTACTCGGAGCCAAGGCTGCAGCCGCCCCCGGGATACAAGGACACCACCGTGCCGGGCATCTGGTCGCGTGACACCTTGTTCTCGCACGGAAACCATGAGCACGGCTGGGTGACGGCACCCGGTATGCAGGGCATCGATGTGCAGCCGTTCACCAGGAACATGATGTTTCCGGAGTGCCTCGCCGAGTTGATGGGCGGACCAGACTGCGTGATCCCGCCGGCGCCGCCGACCTTTGGTGGTCCGCATCAGGCCGGCCCGCCGAATGCGTACACCGAGAACACCCCGCTGCCGCCACCCTGGTATCCGCAGCCGGGACCGCCGCCCGCCCCCGCGCCCGGCGTGATCCCGGGCGATCCGGGTGGTGCGGCGATGACAGGTCCGCTGCCCGCCCCCGGGCCCGGGCCCGGACCCGGACCCGGACCCGCACCGGCGGCACCCGCCGGACCGCCGCTACCCGCCGAGGCAGGTTGATGATGACACCTCGCAGATGGAGTCGAATCGCGCTACGCACCGTCGCACTGGCCGCAGTCGCGCTGGTGCTGAGCTCGTGCGGGATGTGGCCGTGGCGCGGCATCGCCAACGTCGAGATGCCTGGCGGTCCAGGCACCGGCTCGGACCGGATGTCGATCTATGTCCAGATGCCGGATACGTTGGCGCTCAACGTCAATAGCCGCGTCCGGGTGGCAGACGTCTTCGTCGGTCGAGTGCGTGCGATCGAGTTGAAGAACTGGGTGGCGACGCTGACCCTGGACATGGAGCCCAACCTGGGGCTGCCGTCCAACGCGCTGGCCAGTATCGGACAGACCAGCCTGCTGGGCAGCCAGCACGTGGAGCTGACACCGCCGCCCGATCCGTCGGGGGAGCTGTTGCGCACCGGCGACACGATCCCATTGAAGAACAGCTCGGCGTTCCCGAGTACCGAGCGGGTGCTGGCGAGCATCGCCACCATCCTGCGCGGCGGCGGTGTGCAGAACCTCGAGACGATTCAGACAGAGATCTTCAACGTGCTGAACGGCCGAGCCGACCAGATCCGTGAGTTCCTCAACAAGCTCGACACGTTCACCGACGAACTGAACAAGCAGACCGAGGACATCACCCGCGCCATCGATTCCACCAACCGGTTACTGTCGATCGTGGGGCAGCGCAACGACACGCTGGATCAGGTGCTGACCGAATTCCCGCCGCTGATCAAGCATTTCGCTGAGACGCGCGATCTGTTCGCCGATGCGGTGGAAGCGCTTGGCCGCGTCAGCCTGGCCGCCGACAACGCCTTGGCGCCCGCGAGCGACAACCTGAACACCAACCTGGAGAACCTGCAGCGGCCGCTGAAGCAGTTGGGCCGGGCGTCGCCCTACGTCATCGGCGCACTCAAGCTGATGCTCACCGCGCCGTTCTCGATCGAGAACGTGCCGAAGGTTGTTCGCGGCGATTATCTCAACGCGTCGCTGACGGTTGACCTGACGTTGTCGGCGCTCGACAACACGGTCTTGTCGGGCACTGGTGTCTCGGGCATGCTGCGCGCACTCGAGCAGGCTTGGGGACGCGATCCGGCGACGATGATCCCGGATGTTCGCTTCACGCCGAACCCGCACAACGCTCCGGGCGGGCCGCTTGTGGAAAGGGGTGAGTGAGCAGTGCTGACCAGGTTCATCAAGATTCAGCTGGTGTTGTTCACCATCCTGACGATCATCGCCATAACGGTGTTGGGCTGGTACTACCTGAAGATACCGAGCCTGGTCGGGATAGGGCAGTACGAACTGCACGCCGACCTGCCTCGTTCCGGTGGCCTGTACGCGACGTCGAATGTGACCTACCGCGGCACCCAGATCGGGAAGGTCACCAGTGTCGTGCCCACCGAGAACGGTGCGCGCGCGACGATGAGCATCGACGACCGCTACAAGATCCCGGCGGACGCGTCGGCGAACGTGCACTCGGTGTCGGCGATCGGCGAGCAGTACCTGGACCTGGTGTCGACGGGCAACCCCGGCCAGTACCTGAGCCCCGGTTCGACCATCACCGATAGCACCGTGCCCAGCGAGGTCGGTCCCGCATTGGACGCGGCCAACGAGGGTCTGGCGGTGCTGCCCAAGGAGAAGATCGACTCCCTACTCACCGAAACCGCCAACGCGGTAGGCGGTTTGGGGCCTGCCCTGCAACGGCTGGTCGACTCGACCACCAATGTGGCGCAGGGCTTCAAGGACCACCTGCCTCAGGTCAACGACATCATCGCCAATTCGGCGCCGATCCTCGACAGCCAGGTTCAGTCCGGCGACAACATCGAGGTTTGGTCGCGAAACCTGAACGTCATCGCCGCGCAGACGGCCGAGCAGGACGCCGCCCTGCGCAGTGGCATACAGGACGCTGCGCCGACGCTCGACCAGGTGAACGCGGTGTTCAGCGGTGTGCGCGACTCGCTGCCTCAGACGTTGGCCAACCTGTCGATCGTCATCGACATGCTCAAGCGCTACAACAAGGGTCTGGAACAGACGCTGGTGATCCTGCCGCAGGGTGCGGCGGTCGCCCAGGCCGGCACACTCTTCCAGGATCTCGGGCAGTTGCCGCTCGCACTGTCGGTCAACCAGCCGCCACCGTGTCTTACCGGCTTTTTGCCGGCGTCCGAATGGCGCTCGCCGGCGGATACGTCCATGGCGCCGCTGCCGAAGGGCACCTATTGCAAGATCCCGAAGGACTACCAGGGCAACGTCGTCCGTGGTGCACGCAACTACCCGTGCGTCGACGTGCCGGGCAAGCGGGCGGCCTCGCCGATGGAATGCCGCAGTCCCGCACCGTACGTTCCGCTCGGCACCAACCCGTGGTATGGCGATCCCAACCAGATCCTGTCCTGCCCGGCGCCGGGTGCCCGCTGCGATCAGGGTGTCAACCCCGGCCGCGGTGTCATTCCGGCTCCGTCGGTCAACAACGGCCTGAACCCGCTGCCTGCCGACCAGCTGCCGCCACCGCAATCCACGGCGCCGGTCAGTGACCCGCTCAGCCCCCCCGGGCAAGGCAGCGTCACCTGCAGTGGACAACAGCCCAACCCGTGCATCTACACTCCAGCACCAGGGCCTCCCGGCTCCACGGCCGTCTACAGCCCGGCCAGCGGCCAGGTCGTGGGACCTGACGGCGTCAGGTACAACGTCACAAATTCGAGTAACCCAGGAGACGACGGATGGAAGGAGATGCTGGCACCCGCCAGCTGAACCCCACCGATGCTGATGAGGCGCTCGACGAGTCGTTAGCAGTATCCACGGAGCCGCCCCGGCGGCAACATCAAGACCCAGAATCACCAGAACCAGATACCGAAGAAACCACCGATGATCGCCGCCCGTCGCGGCTGGGACGCGGCTGGGTTGCCGGTATCTGTGCCGGACTCCTGGTGCTGGCCGGTGCCGGCGCGGTGGCAGGCTATCTCGCGCTGAGGTCGAACCAGCAAAGCGAAAACGCTGCACGGGAGGAAGCGGCGGCCCTGCAGGCCGCCCGGGATTGCGTGGCCGCGACGCACGCGCCCGATGTCACGGCGATGAGCGCCGCGCAGTCGAAGATCATCGAATGTTCGACGGGCGACTTCGGCGCACAGGCCAGCCTGTACAGCGGGGTCCTGGTGGACGCTTACCAGGCCGCCGACGTCACGGTCCAGGTATCCGATATGCGCGCCGCCGTCGAACGGCACAACGACGACGGATCGTTCGAAGTCCTGGTCGCGGTGCGGGTGAAGGTGACCAACTCCGAAGCCGCCGATCAGGAGCAGGGTTACCGGCTGCGGCTGCAGATGGCGCCCGACGAGGGCACATACAAAATCGCGCAGCTGGACCAGGTCACCTCGTGACCGCTGTACTGGACAGCGTGGACGCGCCAGACACCGAGACTGAGGCCGGACCGGCGCCAGCGTCATGGCCTGCGCGGGCAGGTGCATTCGCAGTCGACGTTCTCCTCGGCATCGCGGTGATCGCGACCATGGCGGTGTCGGCGTGGAGCGCACCATGGCTCGGCTGGCTGTGGTGGGTGTTCGTCGGCGCCGCGGCGTGTGCGATCGTCGCGATGGCGGTCAACCGGCTGCTGCTGCCCACCATCACCGGCTGGAGCCTGGGCCGCGCGCTCTTCGGCATCGCGGTGCGCACGCGAGACGGCGCCCCGCCGGGACTGCTGCGCCTCCTGGGTCGGGACCTGGCGCACCTGCTGGACACCGCGGCATTGTTCGTCGGCTGGTTGTGGCCGCTGTGGGACAGCCGGCACCGTACGTTCGCCGATCTGCTGCTTCGCACCGAGGTGCGCAATGTCGAACCCCCGCACCGCGATATGCGTAGGCCGGCGGCGGTGGCCCTGATCGGGGCGACGGTGCTGTGCGCGTTGGCCGTCGGGTTGAGCTATCTGGTGGTGTACCGACCGGAGCAGGCGGTCGACGTCGCTCGTCAGCAGATCTCCGAACAGGGGCCTCGGATCGTCGAACAGCTGCTCAGTTACACCAACGAGTCACTGCAACAAGATTTTTCGCATGCACAGTCGCTGACCACAGACGGCTACCGGGACCAGCTGATCGCGCAACAGCAACTCGTGCAGCAGGCGGGGGCGACTTCCAACGAGTACTGGGCGGTGAGCAGCGCGGTGCTGTCGGCCAGTTCGAACTCCGCGGCGATGCTGATCGCAATGCAGGGTCAACGTGGCACCGATCCGAAGGACCTGAAGTTCATCACCGCGACGCTGCGGGTGGATTTCGAAAAGTCCGGTGACGGCCAGTGGAAGGTCGCGAACCTCATCGTGCTGAAGAAGCCGCAGATGAATGTTGGTGGCCGATGAGTCCGCGGCGCAAGATCGGGTCCGACGAGCCCGACTTCTTCGAGGTCAAACCGGACCCACCGCGGCGATGGGGCCTGCCGCTGATCGCCGCTCTGGCGTCGGTGTTGATCGCAGCAGCCCTGACGGCAGGCACCCTGATGTTGGTCAGCCACCGGACCGACGTCCGCACCAGGGCCAACGATGCGCAGGTGCTGGACTACGTGCAGGCGTTCATGACGTCGTACACCACGCTGGATCCGTTCAACGCCAACGCATATACCGACCGAATCCTCGCGCAGGGCACCGGCGAGTTCGCGAAGATGTTCAAAGAGAAGCAAAACGAGATCCTGATCCAGGTCGCGCAGGCCGAGCCGACCACGGGCTCAGTCGTGGCTGCGGGCGTGCAGCGGTGGAACGACAACGGTAGCGCCGACGTCCTGGTCGCGACGAAGATCACCTCCAAGTCGCCGGATGGGCGCTCGACAATCGAAAGCGGAAACCGTTGGGTTGCAACGGCGATCAAGGAGGGACAACAGTGGAAGATCAGCCAGCTGATCCAGGTGATCTGACCACCGAAGCGCAGTCGCCGGGTGATCCGGTCGATGCTGAGCTGGGGGTCCCGTCGGCGGATGCTGAACTGCCCGCGAAACCACGCGGCCGCCGATTCTCGCTGAGGCGCCGCCCGAAAGCCACTGAGCCTGAAACGGTTTCCGAGCCCCAACCGACTGAAGAGACTGAGCCGACGCCGCGCACACCCGTCGGCAAGTCGCGACGCGCCCCGAGGTCGGAAGCGCCGGTCGCCGAGGAGCCCGAGTCCGAACCCGTTGATGTCGTGGAGGAGCCCGCCGAGGAGCCCGAACCCGTCAAGGTTGCCGAGGAGCCCGAAGCAGCGGAGGACGAACCTGCCGAAGTCTCCGAACCCGCGGACGACCGGATACTGGTGCCGCATCGCCCAGCAGGGAAGCGCCTGCTCATCGCCGCCACGGCCGCGGCAGCCCTCTTCGTCGCCGCCACCGCCTTCGCGGGTGCGACGCTGCAGCCCTACCTGGCCGAACGCGCGGCCGTCGACACGAAGCTCGATGTCGCCCGCACGGCGGCCAGTGCGATCTCCACGCTCTGGACCTATACCCCCGACAACATGGAAGCCCTGCCGGATCGCGCCGAGGGCTTTCTGGGTGGTGACTTCGCGAACGAGTACCGCAAGTACATCGACGCGATCGTCGCGCCCAACAAGCAGGCTCAGGTCACCAACACCACCCAGGTGATGGGCGCGGCTGTCGAATCGCTGTCCGCCAACGAGGCCACCGCGATTGTGTACACCAACTCGGTGGCCACGAGCCCGGTGACGAAGAACATCCCGTCGCTGCGCTATCTGTCGTATCGGTTGACGATGCAGCGTGCTGACGCGAAGTGGTTGATCACCAAGATGTCGACCGTGACGTCGTTCGATCTCACACCGCAGCTCTAGGGCGGACAGACGACGCGGTCGTCAAAAACCGCTTTCCTAGCCTCTCTAATATTCGCGAAAGTACGTGTTTGAGCGACTTAAATGGGGGAACATGGTGTTTGCGGAGGTGATCGGAGATGATTCGAATAGCCTGTCTGGTATCTGCCGTGGTCGGCGCTGCGGTGCTGTCTGCGCCGTCGGCGGCGGCGGACCAGGACGAGTACTTGTTGCGGCTGAAGGACAGGTACGCCTTCCTGACGGCGCAGCAGCTGCTTGCCGAGGGCGAGCGGGTGTGCGCTGCCGAACGTGCCGGCGTCCTTTCACCCGACAAGACCACGATGGTGGCCGATGATCTCGAGGTCTCGATCTCTGCGGCCCTCGAGATTGTGAGCGCCGCCGAGTGGAACCTTTGTTGAGCCGGTCGCTGCCGCTGCCGTAGTGACTATTGTCGGCGTATGCCAACAGCACTGGTCACCGGCGCATCGCGGGGTATCGGCAAGGGAATCGTCGAGCATCTGGCCGCGCGCGGCTGGGATGTCATCGCCGGGGTCCGCAGCCAGCAGGACGCCGACGCGGTAACCAAGCTCGATCCGCAACGCGTGTCCTCGGTGATCCTCGATGTCACCTCCGCCGACGACATCGCCGCCCTGGACACATCGCTGCCGGACCGGCTGGACGCGATCGTCAACAACGCCGGCATCGCCGTCGGCGGTGCGATGGAGACGCTGAGCACTGACGAGTGGCGAAAACAGCTGGAAATCAACGTCATCGGTCAGCTCGCCGTCACAAGGGCGGTGCTGCCACGGCTTCGCAAGTCCCGCGGCCGCATCGTGTTCATCTCCAGCGTCAACGGGCGACTTTCCATGCCACTGATCGGTGCGTACGCGGCAAGCAAATTCGCGCTGGAGGCCGCCGCCGATGCGCTGCGAATGGAGCTGAACCCCTGGCAGATCCGCGTCGTCGTCGTCGAACCCGCACAGACCGACACGGACATGTGGCGCATGGCGGACAACATGGTGGCGGAGTTGGAAGCCGGCCTCACCGCGGAGCACCGCAGCCTGTATGCCAACCACATTGCGGGATTCAAGAAGATGATCCCGATGTCGCAGCGGATCGCCGTTCCCACGGAAAAGGTGTCCGCCGTCGTCGAGGAGGCGCTCACCGCCCGGCGGCCGCGCGCCCGTTACATCGTCGGCTTCGCGCCCAAGGCGCAGGTGGCGTTGATGACCGTCCTGCCGACCAAGCTGCGCGACCTTGCGCTGCGGAAGGTGTCCGGTCAACCGTAGGATGCCGACGTTCGTCAAGCACAACCCCAGCGCCCCCGCGGGATACTTCTCCTGCGAAGCCGCTGGGCTGCAATGGCTTTCGGATGTCGACGGTGGAGTGCCGTGCGCCGAGGTCGTCGGCTGCGACGACGGGAGCCTCACGTTGCAGCGGCTTGACACCGTCCGGCCAGAGCACGCGGCTGCGCGCGAATTCGGCGGCCGGTTGGCCCGTACACACGACGCGGGTGCGGAGGCCTTCGGTGCTGGGCCGGACGGGTGGGAGGGGGCGGGCTTCTTCGGGCCTGCCCACCATCCGCTTCCGATGTCGTTGACCCGATACGACACCTGGGGGACCTTCTATGCCCGAGAGCGGTTGGCGCCCATGGCTGAACGCGCCGGGGATCTCCTCGATTCGTCGACGCGCGATGCGGTTGACGCGGTGATCGACCGTTGCGAGGCGGGTGTCTTCGACGACGACGACCAGCCGGCCCGACTGCACGGTGACCTGTGGAGCGGCAACGTCATGTGGACGGTGGACGGAGTCGTGTTGATCGATCCCGCCGCACACGGCGGCCACCGCGAGACGGACCTCGCGATGCTGGCGTTGTTCGGCTGCCCGCACTTCGACGCCGTGATCGAAGGATATGAATCCGAGCGCAGGCTGCGGGTTGGCTGGCGCGACCGGATCGGTCTGCATCAGTTGTATCCGCTGCTGGCCCACGTCGTGTTGTTCGGCGGTAGCTACGCGGCACAGACCCGGGTGGCGGCCCGTGCCGCGCTGGACGCGTCGCGTTAGTTGAACGCCAGCCAGGCCGGCAGCGCACGCTCGCGGGAATCGCACAACACCTGACGGGTGTCGCAGTTGCCGTCCGGCACACCGGCACCCGACCACATGCCGCCGGTGTCACGGCGCAGCACGATCGCCGAAGAGCCGCCGCCGTCGAGCAGCACGGCGCTATCGCTGCCGAGACCCCGGAACAGATCCTGGATCTGATCCGGAGTGTAGCTGCCGCCCTGGAAGACGTACATCTCGTCCTTGCCCTTCGCGTACGCCAGCGCGGTGCGGGCAGCACTCGGGCCGCCGTCGTTCAGCTGCCCGGTGTCATCGGGCGACAACAACCCGATGCCCGCGACCGCGACGAATCGAACATTCTTGTCGAGAAGGCCCTGGATGACAGGCGATGCGGCGTCGTAATCGTCGGGGCTCTTCGGCGGCACCACATAGGGGACGCCGGCTACAGGAATGATCATGGTGGACAACGCTTTCCAGTGTTCGTTGCCACCCGAGAGGCCCTGTTTACCCGCGTATGCCAGGGTGCCGGTCACTGCGGCATTGGCGCGTCCCTGGCCACGTGTGTTGTCGACGTAGGCGCCCAGCGGTGAACTGCAGCCGGTCGACTTCCATGAACCGCCCTTCTGCCCACGAACATCGAAGAAGTTGGCGTTGATCGCGATGGTCGGCTGACCCAGCGCCTGCCATGCCTGCAGTGGCGAGAAGACCTCGGACGCCTGCCAGAGCCCCTCGCCGGTGCGTGCGCGCGGGTCGCGCTCGCAGCGGCCCTGATATCCGCTGTGCGAGTCGACGAGCAGTCGCGGTGCGATCCGCTGCGACGCCGACTTGATGATCATCAAGTGTCCGCCGCTGCTCATCTCGTACCAGTTGCCGTCGGCGTTGAGCATCGGCGCGGGGTGCCCGCCGCCGAAGTTGTAGACGAGGTACGACCCGCGGGTGTTGGCGATGGCGCCGGCGAGTAGATCGCGCCCGCTGGCGGCTCCCGCGCTCGGCACCCCGGCAGTCGTCGACAGCGCAGCGCACAAAACCAGCGCCACGGCAGCTGCCGCGAAGCGCCGAAAAGTCGTGACTGGAATCGACAATGTGGTCCCTCCCGGAGAAGCCGGACCGAAACCACACTAATCACGCCAGCAACACTGTCAACTTTCGTAACGAGCGCATCACAACAGGGTTTCACCCCGGCAATCGCGGCGCCGGCGACCTGCCGCGATCCGCACGCGTTAGTTTGCCGAGAACGGGGTAATCGCACACGCATGGCCCGACCGAGCAGCAGTTGACGTCGGCACTCATCCGGCTATCGGTAAAGGAGAAGAAATGATCGGCACCATCCTCAGTGCGCTAGTCGTCGGCCTGATCGTCGGAGCGCTGGCGCGTCTCATCATGCCCGGCAAGCAGAACATCGGCGTGATCATGACCATCATCCTCGGCGCGCTCGGATCCTTCATCGGTTCCTGGCTGACCTACCAGCTCGGCTACTCGAACTCCAACGGCGGGTGGCAAGTCATCCCGTTCCTCGTCGGCATCATCATCGCGATCGTTTTGATCGCCATTTATGTCGGCATCACCGGACGGCGGAGCTCCAGGGGCACACCGGTCCGCTAGCGCGCGGGCGGGGCCAGGCGGTAGATCGCATCGGCGTAGTCGTCGGTGATGTAGACCGCGCCGTCCGGCCCCGTCACTGCGGCCACCGGGCGTCCCCACCGCGAGCCGTCGTCGGACTGAAACCCGCCGACGAGCGTCTGCTGATCGCCCAAACCGTCGTTCCGCCAGGCGAAGAACGACACCTCGGGTGCGCGGGGCGGCTCGCGGTTCCACGACCCGTGTACGCCGATGAGCGCCCCGCTGGCATACGGCGCAGGCAGCACACCCTCGGTGAAACTCATTCCCAGCGGCGCAGCGTGGGCGCCCAGGCTCTGTTCGATAGGCGGCAGAGACTCGCAGTCCATTCGGCTGCCGTCGGCATTGGTCTCTACGTCACGAATCAACGGCAGATTCGCCGTGCCGTGGGAAGGTAAGTCGGGATTGCAGTAGGGCCAGCCCAATTCGCGCCCCGGCGTCAATCGGGCGAGCGATTCCGGGGGATGTTCGTCGACATAATCGGGATCGGGCTGCCCGGTCCGCGGGTCCGCGACGTTGTCGCGGTTGTTGACCGCGGTCCACACCGAACCGTCGGGCGCGATCGCCAGACCGGTGCCGTTGCGGACTCCGGTCGCGAACGTTTGCGCGGGTCCACCGCCGGGAGGGACTCGCATGATTGTCGCGCGCGGCGGGTCGGCGTCGCGATCGTCGGCCGAGATGTTGCCCGTGGATCCGATGGAGAAGTAGACCGCGCCGTCCGGACCGAAGGCGACGCTCTTGAGGGCGTGCGAATAGGCGCCGCGCAGGTCCGGGCTTTTCGCGTCGGGCAGGCCGCCGGCGACAGTTCGCCGATTGATCGCTTTGCCGGCGGTGTAGTCGTAGACGTCGATCTGGTCGCTTTCCGCCACGTACAACGAGTTTGACGCGAAAGCCAACCCATGAGGCTGGTCGAGGCCGTCGAGCATCACCGACTGCGCCGGGCCGTTGTCGGTAGGACGCAGGACGACGACTTCGCCTGTGCTGGGTACGGACACCAGTAGGGCGCCGTCGGGGGTCCACGCCGCCAGCCTCGGCTTGGGTATGCGGGCCCAGACCGACATCGTCCACCCCGTCGGCACCAACGCCTGCCGGGGCTCATCGAACGGCGACTGTGCCAGGTACGGAGCGACCTGCACTGTCACGGGACTCAGTTCGGCTGACGGCTCGGTCGTCGGTGCAGACTCAGGGCTCGCGGTCTCGCGCGTTGGGGCTGGAGCCGTCGAGCACGCCGCCAGCAGCGCCGCGACGCCGATGCAAAGTCCAATTCGATTATGCCGCAGCCAAACCCGCATGCATTTCCCAGACGAGTACTTCAGCGGGCCCGGTGGCGGTCACGCGCTGGCCACCCGAGCCGGTGAATCGCACGGCATCGCCCTCGTGCAAGGGACCCGCGCCCTCGAGGGTGACTTCACCGCGCGGTACGAACAGGTGCAGGTACGGCGCGACGGGCAACTCGACACTCTCGCCGGCCTGCATGCGCGCGCCGTGCAGCGCCGCGTACTTGTTGCGGATCGTGATCGCAGCCTGGTCGCTGTGTGCGGGCATGCCGGAGGCGATGGTCACCAGACCGCCATGCAACAGCTCGTCGTCGATCTCGAGTTGCTGGTACCCGGGTTCGATACCCGCCTCGTCGGGCGTCACCCACATCTGCACGAAATGCACAGGCTCACTATGGGATTGCGCGCCGGTCAACGTCCAGGAGTCGTTCTTCTCCGAATGCAGGATGCCGCGGCCCGCCGACATCCGTTGCGCCAGGCCGGGATAGATGACCCCGGAGTGACCGGTCGAATCCTGGTGTACGAGTGATCCCCGCAACACCCAGGTGACGATCTCCATATCGCGATGCGGATGGGTATCAAATCCTGTACCCGGTGCTACTCGGTCGTCGTTGTTGACCAGCAGCAGGCCGTGGTGGGTGTTCTCGGGTTCGTAGTGGCTGCCGAATGAGAACGAGTGTTTGGAGTCGAGCCAGTCGATCTTCGTCTTCGCGCGGTCATCAGCGCGACGGATGTCTATCGTTGGGGCGGTCATCAGCGATCCTCTCGCTCGGGCCCAAGCCTAGGTGCGGCCACTGGACACGACAACATGGATGATGTGTCATGTATTCCGTGTGGCTTACCGAGGAACAACAGGAGGTCTGGCGCAACTATCTGGCGATGACGAGCCGGCTGCAGACGGCGATGCACCGCCAACTTCAGCACTACTGCGAGCTCTCACTGTCGGACTACGACGTGCTGGTCGCGTTGTCCGAGCGCGGGCCGCTGCGGATCAACGATCTCGGCGATGCGCTGGCATGGGAACAGAGCAGGCTGTCGCATCAACTGCGCCGGATGCGTGGCCGCGGGCTCGTCGTGCGTCATGGCAGCGACGACGACCGGCGCGGTGCGACCGTCGAACTCACCGACGGTGGTCGCGCCGCTCTCGAGTTGGCCGCGCCGGGCCATGCCGAGTTGGTACGCAGCGCGATGTTCGAGGGCATGTCGCCCGTGCAACTGCGGGCATTCGGCGCGGTCGCGCGGGTGGTCGCCGAGCGGCTGGCTACCAGTCCGCCTCATCGAACCGGATGACACCGCGGATGTTGTTGCCCGCGAGCATGTCCGCATAGCCCTGGTTGATGTCTTCCAGGCGATAGGTCCTGGTCACCATGTCGTCGATGTTGAGCAGGCCCGACTTGTACAGTCCCACCAGCTTCGGCGTTTCGACATGCGAACTGCCGCCGCCGAAGATGTTGCCCTTCAACGTCTTCTGCAACATGGTGAACAGGAACATGTTGAGCTTGACGTCGGCGTCCATCATCGAACCCATACCGGTCAGCACGCAGGTGCCGGTCTTGGCGGTCAGGATCATGGCTTCTTCGATGTACTCGCCCTTCATGTCGCCGACAGCGATGATCGTCTTGTCGGCCATCAAGCCATGAGTCACGTCGATCATCGGGGCGATCGCCTCGGCCATCGACGGATAGACGTGCGTCGCGCCGAACTTGATCGCCTGGTCGCGCTTCCAGTCGTTCGGGTCGATCGCAATGACGTTGCGGGCGCCCGAGATCACCGCACCCTGCAGTGCGCTCATGCCGATGCCGCCGACGCCGATGATCGCCACGGTCTCGCCGGGTTGAACTTCGGCGACATTGGTGGCGGAGCCGAAGCCCGTCGGCACTGCGCAACCCATGATCGCGGCGGTCTCGAACGGGATGTCGTCGTCGATCTTGACGACGGAGTCCTTGTGGACGGTCATGTACGGGGCGAACGTTCCGAGCAGGTTCATCGGCGAGACCTCGGTGGTGCCCGCGTGCACCCGCGAGGTTCCGTCGGCGATCGCCTTGCCGCCAAGCAGCACGGCGCCGCGGTCGCACAGCGAGCGGTAGCCCTTGAGGCATGGCGGACACTCGCCGCACGCGGGGATGAACGCAAGGATGACGTGGTCGCCCTCCGCGATGCCGTTGACGTTGCGGCCGACCTTGGTGACGACGCCCGCGCCCTCGTGACCGCCGAGGGCGGGCAGAGCGATCGGGGTGGCGCCGGTGGTCAGGTGGTAGTCGGAATGACACATGCCCGCGGCGTGTACGCGGATCTGCACCTCGTCGTCGACGGGGTCGCCGATCTCGATCTCATCGATGCGGAACGGCGAGTTCAGCTCCCACAGCAGAGCGCCCTTGGTCTTCATGACCGACGATGATAGAACACGTTACAGAACACGTGTCAATTTGTGGTTCTAGCTGCGGGGACGGTCAGTACGCGGTGTTGTGTGCAGAAACCCGCGCTGAGCGCGGGAAAGTGCACACAAGGCGATCAGAGCGAAGCGGGCAGGCCCCACTTCTCGAATGACTCCATATGGAACGCGACAACGTGGGATATGCCATCGTCGCTCACGGCCAGGACGTGCATCTGAAAGGGCTCGTGGACACCCGTCTCACGGTTGCGCATGTACATCGCGCCGGCGGGCTGACCATTGGCCACCGTCGGGATCAACCGCATATCGCCGGGCAATTCGGCCGGGCAGTGCGTCTTCGACAGCTGCACGATGTTCTCCGGCCCTTGATACCAGCCGTCGAAGGGCGGCATCTCCCAGACGGCTTCGGCGGTGAACAACTCGACGAGCTTGTCCATGTCATAGGCCTCGAACGCGGCGATGTAGCGCGACAGCAGATCCTGGGCCGCCGGCGACTCCGGAACCTGAAGATGGTCGTCTTCGCTGGGGCCGACGGCATCGAGTTGCGCGCGAGCCCGCTGAAGCAGGCTGTTGACCGCCGCCGTCGAAGACCCGATCGCGTCGGCGACCTCAGCAGCCTTCCACTGCAGCACCTCGCGTAACACGAGCACCGCGCGTTGGCGAGCGGACAGGTGTTGCAGTGCCGCGACGAACGCGAGTCGCACCGATTCGCGGGAGCCCACGATGTTCGACGGGTCGGTCGAATCGTCGGGAATGGGCTCCAACCAGGGCACCTCGTCGCGCGCGACGATGTCGTCGACGGGATCCGAACTGGGCGCGCCGAGGCCCGTCGGCAGCGGCCGCCGCTGACGGCTGTCCAAGGCTGTCAGGCAGGTGTTCGTCGCGATCCGGTACAGCCAGGTACGCACGGATGATTTGCCCTGGAACCCTTTGTACGACTTCCACGCCCGCAAGTACGTTTCCTGCACGAGATCCTCGGCGTCGTGCAGCGAGCCGGTCATCCGATAACAGTGGGCGAGCAGCTCGCGGCGATACCGCTGGGCGTCTGCCAGGAAGGCGTCCTCGGCGCTGCCGTCGTCGAGATCGTGGGCCAGGACTGTCACGTCGCCGAGCTTAGTCAGTGCATCCGACAAGGCGGGGCCAACCGTCACCTCCGAATCCTCGGCAGCCCGTTAGTCTCGCTTGGTGGCAACTACCCGCAGCGAACGCAGCTTCGACGGCATCGGCGGCGTCCGCATCGTCTACGACGTATGGACTCCGGAGGTGTCCCCGCGCGGCGTCGTGGTGCTCTGCCACGGATACGCCGAGCATGCGCGCCGCTACGACCACGTCGCACAGCGATTCGGTGAAGCGGGGTTGATCACCTACGCGCTGGACCTTCGCGGGCACGGCCGCTCCGGTGGCAAACGCGTATACCTGCGCAAGATCTCCGAGTACACCGGCGACTTCCACACACTGGTCGGCATCGCCACCGCCGATCACCCCGATCTGCCGAGGATCGTGCTCGGCCACAGCATGGGGGGCGGTGTCGTGTTCGCGTACGGCGTCGAGCATCCCGGCGACTACACGGCGATGGTGCTGTCCGGGCCTGCCGTCTACGCCCAGGACGCCGTGTCGTCGTTCATGATCACCGTCGCCAAAGTGGTGGGCAGGGTGCTTCCCGGCCTGCCCGTCGAACAGCTCCCGACCGAAGCGATCTCCCGCGACCCCGATGTCGTGGCCGCGTATATGGCGGATCCGCTGGTACACCACGGCAAGCTGCCGGCGGGAATCGCCAAGGCGCTGCTGAATGTCGGCGAAACCATGCCGCAGCGCGCCTCGGCGCTGACCGCCCCACTGCTGGTCGTGCACGGCGAACAGGACAAGCTTATTCCCGTCGCAGGCAGCCATCACCTTCTGGAATGCCTCGCGTCGACGGACGCCCACCTCAAGGTGTATCCCGAGCTGTACCACGAGGTCTTCAACGAGCCCGAAAAGGCACTGGTGCTCGACGACGTCACCTCGTGGATCGAGGCCAAGATTTGAAAGCCATTGCGGGCGCCCTTCTTTCGCTGATCCTGTTCGTGGCTGCGTGCGGGTCCGACGAACCACCACGCTGGGTCGACGAGGACGTGACCTTCACCGCCGACGGCCTCACCATCCACGGCACATACCGCCATCAGCGCGAGCGGCCACCAGGACCGGCGGCATTGCTGATCTCCGAGAGCGGCAACACCGACCGCAACGGCGACAACGCGGTCGCGGGACCGGTGGGCAACATGCGCCAACTCGCCGAACTGCTCTCAGGCAAGGGAGTGGCCAGCCTGCGCTACGACAAGATCGGCACGGGGAAGACGGGTCTCGGCCCGTACGCGCAGCGGCCCATGGATGTCGTCAGCTCCGTCTACACCTCCGGGGCGAAGGCGGCGGTGAACTTCCTCGCTGAGCAGTCTGCGACCGACAAGGCCCGCATCTCCGTGTACGCGGTCGGCGAAGGCACCATCCACGCGATGTCACTGGCGACCGATACCGACGTAGGCGCACCAAAGATCGGATCGCTGGCCCTCTTTCAGCCGCTGCCCGGCCGGTACCTGGACATCATCACCAATCGGGTCCGCGCCAGCGCCGCCCCGGCGGCGCTGGACGCCTGGCTCGCCGCCGTCGACCAGGTGCGCACCAAGGGCACCGTCGCGCAGAACCTCCCCGAGGGACTCGGCGCCCTGCTCAATCCCGGCAACGTCCACGCGGTCATCGAGGCCGACAAGATCGACCCGCTCACGCTGGCCGCCAAGGTCCCCGCGGGCACGCCCGTACTCATGACGTGTTCGGACGCCGACGCCCAGGCCACCTGCGAGTCGGTCAAGCCGCTCGTCGACGCGCTCGAGCACACCGCTCTGACAGTCGTCGAACTCAAGGGCGTCAGCCATGTCCTGCGTGACGACCCGACGGACAACGTCGCCAACTACGCCAAGCAGGCTCCACTTTCTCCACAGCTTGTCAGTGCGCTGGACGCTTTTGTCGGCAAGTAGACCTAATCTGGGCGTCGTGACTTGCAAGCGAGTAGCGAAGCGGATCGCGCATGACTGACGACAAGATGCTGGCGCGCATCGCCGCGTTGCTGCGCCAGGCCGAAGGGACGGACAACACCCACGAGGCCGACGCCTTCATGGCCGCGGCCCAGCGGCTGGCCACGGCGACGTCGATCGACCTGGCGGTGGCGCGGTCGCATTCGTCCAATCGGACCAAGGCGCAGATGCCGGAGCAGCGCACCATCACGATCGGCAACGCCGGCGCACGCGGCCTGCGTACTTATGTGCAGCTCTTCACGGTGATCGCGATGGCCAATGATGTGAAGTGCGACGTGGCGTCGAACTCGACGTTCGTCTACGCCTACGGGTTCGCCGAGGACATCGACGCCAGCCATGCGCTCTACGCCAGCCTGGTGATGCAGATGGTGCGGGCGTCGCAGGCCTACATTTCGTCGGGCGCACACCGGCCGACCCCGACGATCACCGCGCGTCTCAACTTCCAGCTCGCCTTCGGTGCGCGTATCGGCAAGCGGTTGTCCGAGGCGCGCGAAGAGGCTCAGCGCGAGGCCACCACGAGCCGCGACAGCAGGCCGGGCACCGCTATCGCATTGCGGAACAAGGACATCGAGCTCAAGGACTTCTACCGGCAGACCTCGCCGGCGCGGGGGACCTGGCGGGCGACCAGCGCGACGGCGGGATACTCGTCGGCGGCGAGGCGCGCGGGCGATCATGCGGGCCGCAAGGCCCGGCTGGGTGGCAGCGCAGAGTTGTCCGGCGCGCGCTCGGCCCTGGAGAAGTGAGCGGCAGAGACACCCAGCGGGCGAAGGTCTACGCCGCAGAGGAATTCGTCCGGACGCTGTTCGACCGGGCAGCTGAGCACGGCAACCGGGTGGTCGACTTCTTCGGTACGCAGTTGACGCTGCCGCCCGAGGGCCGGTTCGCGTCGGTGGAGTCTGTGCAGCGCTACGTCGACGACGTGCTCGGCATGGCGGTGGTCGGCGAACGATGGACCGGCATCCGACCGTTGGCTGTGCGCGCCCGGCGCGGCGTCACCGCGGCCCACTACGAGGGTGCCGGTGACGGCGCAGGCATCGCCGTGCCGGACGGGACGCACCACCTGGGCGCTGCGCGAACTGGTGGTGCTGCACGAAATCGCACACCACCTCTGCGGCGCGGAGCCGCCACACGGGCCCGAGTTCATCGCGACGTTCTGCGAACTCGCCGGGGTGGTCATGGGCCCCGAGGTGGCCCACGTGCTGCGGGTGGTGTACGCGAAAGAAGGTGTGCGATAACGTGTCCCGCGTGGAGGAGCCGGACCCGAAGGCACTTGATCAGCTCTTCAACAGTTTGCTGCGCACCGAGGACGATGCACTGACGGCCGCGCGGGAGGCGGCCGACGCCGCGGGGATGCCCGCCATCGAGGTGTCCGCACAACACGGCAAGCTGCTGTATCTGCTCGCGACGGCGACGCGCGCTACCCGGGTCTTGGAGATCGGGACACTGGCCGGCTACAGCACGATCAACCTCGCTCGCGCCGTCGGCCCGTCCGGTCGCGTCGTCACACTGGAGTACGAACCCGCACACGCCGATGTCGCACGCCAGAGCCTGGCGCGCGCAGGCGTCGAGGACCGTGTGGAGGTGATCGTCGGTGCGGCACTGGACACCCTGCCCGGCCTGGCCGAACGCGGTGAGACATTCGATCTGTCGTTCATCGACGCCGACAAGGAGAACAACGTCGCCTACGTCGAGTGGGCGATCAAACTAAGCCGGCCTGGCTCAATCATCGTGGTGGACAACATCGCTCGCTTCGGACGGGTGCTCGCGCCCGCGGCCGACGACCATCAGGCCCGCGCGGTGCGCGACATGCTCGAGATGATGGGTGAGCATCCGCGACTCGACGCCGCGGCGATTCAGACTGTCGGAACCAAGGGCTGGGACGGCTTCGCGGTCGCCGTCGTCACCTAGCCGGCACCCGATCAGTGGGCGGCCGGAACGGCGTGCTCGCCCCTGATCAACGCGTCGACTTCGGCGCGCTGCCGTGGGCCCCACGTCTCTTTGGTGGCGAGAACCCCGGCGAGGCCGACGAATCCGACGAAGACGTAGAACAGCGCGGGGCCCATCCAGCCGAACGAATCCGCGAGCATCACCGCCAGGAACGGCGCGAACCCTGCGATCGACGCGGCGACCTGGTAGCCGATCGATGCGCCCGAGGTGCGGGTGTTAGTCGTGAACAGCTCGGCGAACCAGGCCCCCTGGGTCCCGGTCAGC
Source organism: uncultured Actinomycetota bacterium (assembly GCA_963721195.1). Lineage (GTDB taxonomy): Bacteria > Actinomycetota > Actinomycetes > Mycobacteriales > Mycobacteriaceae > Mycobacterium. The sequence continues at coordinate 456,216 of CAVRIH010000020.1, forward strand.
GTCGCGTGGATGATGCCGATGCCGATGATGAACACGAGCACGATCAGGAAGGGCTCGCCGGTGTTGGTTAGTAGATACATCGGAATACCGAACATGATCGCCAGCAGGCAGCCCGCGAGATAGACACGTCGCCTCCCGATCCAGTCGGTGAGGGTACCCGCCCCGAAGGTGGTGCCGACGGCGATGATGCTGGCGATCACTACACCGGTGAGCGCCACGGTGCGGTCATCGGAATTACGCTGCGTGATGTAGGACAGCATGTACGTCGCGGTCAAGTAGTATGCGCAGGACTCGACGACCCGAAGTGCGATGATGCGCAGGATGTTTCGCCAGTCCTCGCGGATTACCGTGAAGAACGGGTTGCGGACGATGTTGCCCTTCGCCTTCGCCTCCTCGAACTCCGGCGACTCCTGTAGCCGCAACCGCACGTAGAGGCCGACGATGATCAGCATCGCGCTGGCGAGGAAGGGGATGCGCCACGACCAGTCGCTGTCGAGCGGCGCCGCGGCCAGGAATGCGATGTTGGCAAGCGCGATCCCCAAAGGGTTTCCGGCCTGGGGGATTGCTGCGAAAAGGCCGCGTCTGCGCCAAGGCGCGTGTTCGTACGCCATCATCACGGCGCCGCCCCACTCGGCGCCGAATGCAAGACCCTGAACGACGCGGATGGACACCAACAGGATCGGCGCGAGAATGCCCACCTGCGCGTACGTCGGCAGAAGTCCGATCGCGAAGGTCGCGATACCCATCAGCAACAGCGCACCGACCAGAACAGGCTTGCGTCCAAATCGATCTGCGAGATATCCGCCGACGGAACCGCCGATCGGTCGCATGAGGAACCCGACGCCGAGGGTCGCGAAGGACAGCAGCGTCCCGACGGTGGGATCGGATTCTGGGAAGAACGCGTCGCCGAAGTAGAGCGCGGACGCGGTGCCGTAGGCGACGAAGTCGTAGTTCTCGACGCAGGTTCCCGCTGCGGCGCCGACCGCGGTTCTGATCTTGCCAGGTGAGCCGTGTTCGGCCTGCTGCCGTCGATCGACGATGTCGGTGGTGGTCATGGCATATCTCCTTTGATAGCGGCGGCGGTCAGAGTTGGTCGGCCAGTTCGCGGGCGGAACTGCGCTCCAGGTCATGCAGCTTCCGGACTCTGCGGACGGTGTCGTCGTCGTTGTCGAATCGGGCGTTGAGGAAGGCTTCGAGGACTTCGGCCGCGGTCGCGCGACCAATGACCCATGCCCCCAACGCGATCGCGTTGGCGTCATCGTGCTCGACGCTCTGATGCGCGGAGTAGACGTCATGGCCGAGCGCGCAGCGGATACCGGCGATCTTGTTGGCCGCCATCACCGCGCCAGCGCCCGTTCCGCATACGAGCACGGCGCGGTCGGCCTCTCCTTTACGGACTGCATCGCAAGTGTCGAAGGTGATGTCGGGAAAGTCGACGGGCACCTCGCTGGGTGCGCCGCGGTCGATCACGTCGTGTCCGAGACCCTCGAGCACCGTGCGTACATGCTCCTTGAGTGGGTACCCCGCGTGATCGTTCCCCAATGCGATTCTCATACCTGACCTTTCATGCTGAATGGAATCGAGTCGATCGCGCCCTCTCGGGTGACCGCGAGAGTGGCTGCACGCACTGCGGTTTCGGTTGCACCGAGGAGATCTGTGGCGTCCTCGGCGAGTCCGGCCCCCAGATACCCGATGAACGTGTCGCCTGCGGCGGTGGTGTCGACGGCGTCGACCGGCGACGCTTCGATGTGTTCAATGCTGGTGCCGCGTACGACGTAGGCGCCTTCACTGCCAACAGTGCAAATGACACTCGCATTCGATACGGCCGCCAGGTGGGCCATATCGTTGTCGCGCGGTCCGGCCAGCAGACGTGAGATCCCTGTGAGTTCGTGTTCGTTGACGACCAGGACATCGACGTGATCGAACAATCCATCGATGCACTCGGGCACTGGAGCGATGTTGAGCACCACCAACCCGCCCAACTCGGCCGCAGAGCGTGCAGCGTAACGGACCAATGCCTCAGGGGTTTCGAGTTGCAGCAGGAGAACGTCACCGCGGCGCATGTCCCGCAGTCCCGCGCTGATGGCGCCTTCGGTCAGTTGGGCGTTGGCGCCGGGGGAGACGACGATCGCGTTTCCACCGTCGTCGTCGACCGTGATGAATGCGCGGCCGGTCGGTGCCCCGGGTACAACGTGCACATGCCGGATGTCGACGCGTTGTTCGATCAGTGCAGCACGCACGACGGAGCCGTCGGCGTCGTCGCCGGAGGCACCGATCATGATGGCGGTCGCACCGGCACGCGATGCAGCGACGGCCTGGTTTGCACCCTTGCCGCCGGCACCCACAATGATCTGGGAGCCGAGAATGGTTTCGCCTCCCTTCGGTATCCGGCTCACGCGAACGCGGTGGTCGGCGTTGAGGCTGCCGACGATGTAGACGTCAGGCATGATGCGCCCCGCAACGGTCGATGAACTTAGTTGGCAGAAGCACAGACTCAGGTGTGTCGCCGCCAATGACGCCGAGCAGCAACTCGACCGCGCATCGGCCGACGACGCCCGCGTCCTGAGCGATGACCGAAATGGGGGGATCCATGTGCTCGAACCACTCGATGTCATCGAACGCGACGATTTGTCACGCAACGCATCGACGATCCGTGTCTCGTTCGCGTCGAACCGGTCGCTGGGAGCGGGGACCGAGATCGCCACGATCTGTCCGACGTCAGCGGTCGATCATCCGCATCTGCTCTTCGTTGTGGTGATCACCCGCCGGCGGCGTCAGCTCGTTGAGCTTGCCGAGCTGTTCTGCGGTCAACACGAGCTCGTCGGCCGCCACGTTCTCCTCCAGCCGCGAAACCCGTTTGGTGCCAGGAATGGGAGCGATGTCGTCGCCCTGGCTCAACAGCCATGCGATGGCCACCTGCGCGGGAGTGGCGCCCGCTTCCGCGGCGACCGCTGCGACCTCGTCGGCTATGCGCAGATTGCGCTGGAAGTTCTCGCCCATGAACCGCGGGCTGGTCTTCCGCCAGTCGTTGTCGTCGAGATCGTCCATCGAGCGGATCGCGCCAGTCAAAAAGCCGTGTCCCAGAGGCGAATAGGGCACGAAGCCGATGCCGAGCTCACGAAGCAGCGGTAGCACCTCGGGCTCGGGATCACGGGTCCACAATGAGTACTCCGACTGCAGTGCGGTGATGGGGTGCACCGCATGCGCACGCCGGATCGTGTTCACACCGGCTTCCGACAGGCCGATGTGCCGGACCTTGCCCTCCGCCACGAGCTCGGCCATGGCGCCGACGGTGTCCTCGATGGGAGTCTGGGGATCCACTCGATGCTGGTAGTACAGATCGATGTAATCGGTGTCCAACCGGCGCAGCGAACCCTCGACCGCGGTGCGGATATTCGCAGGGGTGCTGTCCAGTTGTCCCGGCCCGCCACCCGCATGCGAAACCATCCCGAACTTCGTCGCCAACACCACTTGTTCACGTCGGCCCTTCAAGGCCCTGCCAACGAGCTCCTCATTGGCGTAGGGCCCGTAGATCTCCGCCGTGTCGAGGAAGGTCACTCCCAGCTCCAGCGCACGGTGGATGGTGCGGATCGACTCCGCGTCGTCGCTACCGGCGCCGGTGTAGCCGAACGACATCCCCATGGCTCCCAGGCCGATGCGAGAGACGTTCAGGTCTCTTAGGTTGACGTGCTTCACAATTGACTCCGTTCTCCAGGCCGTCCACTCACGGTAGGCGCCGCCACTCGCGTTCAGGGAGTGTCTGCTCAGCCAGGCACTGGCAGTACCTCGCTGTCTGCGCCGCCCGCGCCTACCGTTGAGGCGTGGAAGCGATGAACCTGCGCACCGAGATTCGCGAGTTCCTCAGCTCGCGCCGGTCGCGGATCAGCCCGGAGCAGGCAGGGCTGTCGGCATACGGTGGCAACCGCCGGGTCAAGGGGCTGCGCCGCGAGGAGGTGGCGATGCCGCCGGCAGTAGCCGCACTGCAGGCCGTCCTCGTCGATGAAGGCCTGCTGCAGCGGGTGCAGCCGTCCATTGCGCTCCACCCCTTCGATCGTGGTGATCTCGGCGCCGTCATGCATGACCGCCAGCGTCAGGCACGAGACAACACGTTGCCCGTCGACAAGGATGGTGCACGCACCGCAGGCTCCCTGGTCGCAGCCTTTCTTGCTGCCGGTCAGGCCCGCACGCTCGCGCAGCATGTCCAATAGCGACGTCCGGTTGTCGACGGTGATCTCGCGCTGCTCACCGTTGATCCGCATTTGCACGACCGATGCTTCGTCGTCGACGGGCTCATCGCCGTCGCCGCAACCGGCCAGCAATGGGGCCGCGGCGACCGCGCCGCCCACGGCGATCGACGCGCCGACAAACGTCCGACGGTCGATCTGAAATGTGGAGCCGTCCGAGGTTTCGTCTCCATCAAGCACAGTCATCACCCTTCAGCAGGTTCACCACCAACTCACCGTAGGTAGCTCGCCTGCGCGCCGGCCCGAACACATATCGAACACAAATGTGGACACCCTGCTGCCAAGCCAACCGGGCTCGACCCCGACGTGGGAGACCCTGTCGTACCGGGTACCGAGAGGGCCTCCCATCCGTCATGCCCGCGCAGGCGGGCCGGTAACTCGATCCGCTGGCGTTGGGAGCAAAAGGCGTAATCTTGATGGTGATGGATGGGTACTTCAGACCCCAAAGCGTTTGCCGGATAACAGAAAGGAAACGAAATGACAACAGCCCATACATCAATCGATCAGCATCCTGACATTCTGGCTCTACGCGCGAGCTACGACCGCGCCGCCGAGTCGATGGCAGCGCAGGCCACCTTCGGCCTGACGCTGCTGACGGGGTTGTTCGTTGCCCTGTTACCGCATATCGTCGGCTTCGACTCCTTCACGCGATTGCCTGCCAGCGATCTGATCGTAGGAATCGCCGTCGCTGTCCTGGCGATGTGTTTCGGCTCGGCTCTGGACCGTACCCACGGCATGACGTGGACGCTTCCGGTCTTCGGTGTGTGGATCTTCTTCTCACCGTGGATCTTCGTCGCGTCACCGACCGCGGGCATGATCTGGTCACACGTGATCTGCGGTGCGCTGATCACGGTATGCGGCCTATACGCCGTGTATTTCGGAAGGCGCGTCCGTTCCGAGGGAATGCACGCCCGTACCGAGCACTAGTCAGGAACGACAAGACCGGCCGGGGTAACCCCGGCCGGCCGTCCTAGCCGCAGACGGCGCCCATGGCTGCCGACCCGACGAGCTTCGTGTACTTGGCCAGCACCCCGGTGGTATAGCGCGGGGGCAGCGGCTCGAATCCCGCTTTGCGCGAGTCGAATTCGGACGGATCCACCAGCACGTCCAGCGTGCCCTTGCCGACGTCGAGGCGGATGCGGTCACCGTCGCGCAGGAAGGCGATGGGGCCACCGTCGACTGCCTCGGGTGCGACGTGTCCGACGCACAACCCCGTGGTGCCTCCCGAGAACCGGCCGTCGGTCATCAACAGCACGTCCTTGCCGAGGCCGGCACCCTTGATGGCACCGGTGATGGCGAGCATTTCGCGCATACCGGGACCGCCCTTGGGGCCCTCGTAGCGGATCACCACGACGTCGCCGTTGGTGATGGTGCCGTCTTCGAGAGCGTCGAGTGCCGCGCGTTCACGTTCGAAAACCCTTGCGGTGCCCTCGAACACATCGGAGTCGAAGCCTGCCGATTTTACGACGGCGCCTTCCGGCGCAAGCGACCCGTGCAGGATCGTGATACCGCCGGTCGGGTGGATCGGGTTGTCCAGCGCGCGCAGTACCTTGCCATCCGGATCGGGCGGATTGATGTGAGCGAGGTTCTCGGCCATGGTCTTTCCGGTGACCGTCAGGCAGTCCCCGTGCATCAGACCGGCGTCCAGTAGCGCCTTCATCACCACAGGCACGCCGCCGATGTGGTCGACGTCGAACATCACGTGCTTGCCGAACGGCTTGACGTTTGCGAGGTGAGGCACCTTCTCGCCGACGCGGGTGAAGTCCGCCAGCGTCAGCTTCACGTTGGCCTCGTGGGCGATCGCCAGCAGGTGCAGCACCGCGTTGGTCGATCCGCCGAACGCCATCACCACCGCGATCGCGTTGTCGAACGCTTCCTTGGTGAGGATGTCGCGTGCAGTGATGCCGCGGCGGAGCAGCTCGACGACGGCCTGCCCGCTGCGCCGCGCGAACCCGTCGCGGCGGCGGTCGGTGGCAGGCGGGGCGGCGCTGCCCGGCAGGGACATGCCGAGCGCCTCGGCGGCGGACGCCATGGTGTTGGCGGTGTACATGCCCCCGCACGCGCCCTCGCCCGGACAGATCGCGCGCTCGATCGCGTCGACGTCCTCGCGCGGCATCAGGCCGCGCGCGCAGGCGCCGACGGCCTCGAACGCGTCAATGATCGTCACGTCCATTTCGGTGCCGTCGGAGAGTTTGGCCTTGCCGGGCAGGATCGAGCCGGCGTAGAGAAACACACTGGCCAGGTCGAGGCGCGCGGCGGCCATCAGCATGCCGGGCAGCGACTTGTCGCAACCGGCGAGCAACACCGAACCGTCGAGGCGCTCGGCCTGCATGACTACCTCGACGCTGTCGGCGATCACCTCGCGCGACACCAGTGAGAAGTGCATGCCCTCGTGGCCCATCGAAATGCCGTCCGACACCGAGATGGTGCCGAACTCCATCGGATATCCGCCCGCCGCGAAGACGCCGTCCTTGACGGCCTTGGCCAGCCGGTCGAGCGAGAGGTTGCACGGCGTGATCTCGTTCCACGACGATCCGACCCCGATCTGGGGCTTGGCGAAGTCGTCGTCGTCCATGCCTATCGCCCGCAGCATTCCGCGGGCCGCGGCTTTTTCGAGACCATCGGTAACGTCGCGACTGCGGGGCTTGATGTCGATCTGCGATGAGCCGCTAGCGCGAAGAGCGTCGGCCTGAGCGGGATCTGAGGGCATCGTCACAGTATGCCCCCGGTAGTTTGACCCGGCCAAAACCATTTTGATACCCCGGAGGGGTATCCGGTATGGTGGCGTCATGCCGTCCCGCATCACACGTATCGCATCCGTCCTCGTCGCTCTTTTCGCCGCGCTGTTCCTTACCTCGTGTTCGGGGTCCGACGAGCACACCGACGCGCACAAGACCGATGAACCCGTCGTATCGGCGCAGCCCGCCGGCTTCAACGCTGATGACCATGCCTTTGCGACCAACATGATTCCGCACCACGAGCAGGCGATCGAGTTGGCAGCCATGGCGCCCGAGCGTTCCACCGACTCCGAAATCCTCGCTCTGGCCGACAAGATCTCGGCCACCCAGCAGCCCGAGATCAACGCCTTGAGGGTGTTCCTCGTGCAATGGAACGAAAATCCGGAGGACAACACGTCCCACGGCGGCGGCGGCCACGGCGCGATGGCGGGCATGGTCGACGACGCCACGATGGCCAGACTCCAGTCGCTGCAAGGCGCGGAGTTCGACACACTGTGGTTGCAGTCGATGATCAGCCACCACCAGGGAGCAATCGAAATGGCCAAGGCCGAGGTTGCCAACGGTCAGAATGACGACATCAAGCGCATGGCGCAGACGATGATCGATGCGCAGCAGGCCGAGATAAACCAGATGAAACAAATGCTGGAAGGTGGCCAGAATGGCTGATGAGTTGGCCGACGGGGCCGTCCTGGGCGACTCGCCCGCCCATGGCTATTCGCCGCAGAAAGAAAACTACGCGAAGCGGCTACGCAGGATCGAAGGTCAGGTTCGCGGAATCGCGAAGATGATCGACGACGACAAGTACTGCATCGACGTGCTCACCCAGATCAGCGCCGTCAACAGCGCACTGCAGTCCGTCGCGCTCGGCCTGCTCGATGAGCACCTCGGGCACTGCGTCACTGCGGCCGTCGCCGAGGGCGGACACGAGGCAGACGCCAAGCTGGCCGAGGCGTCTGCAGCCATCGCCCGTTTGGTGCGCTCCTGAACGTAACGTTCGGCCGCCACGGGTGGATAAACACAGCAGGTCAGCGCCGTCAGCGGCGCAATGGTCGGGGTTTTGGCGACATGCCGATGGCGAAAACCGCTCGTCGCGCTGTGCCACACTGGATGAAGTTATTCGACTGGGAGGTCATGTATGCGGCAGCCGAAATGGAGGCGCCTGCTCACCGCCGTCATGGCGGCTGGGCTTGTCGGCGGAATGGTGCTGAGCACCCCGTCCGCGCTCGCTCAACCTGGTGTTCCACCGCCACCGCCCGCGCCGGTCGATCCGGCGGCCGCACCTGCTGCCTTCCCGCCGCCGGCGCCGGCGCCACCTGGACCGCCTGCGCCGCCTGCGCTCGGTGCGCCTCTGCCACCCGCCCCGCCGCCGCTCTTTCCGGGGATGCAGCCCCAGCCGATGGCGATCCCCGCGGGCACGCCAGCAGGGCAGAACCCGACGCCATTCGTCGGTGAGCCGCCGTTCCTGCCGCCGTCGTTCAACCCGAGCAACGGCTCCAAGGCCGGCGCCGCCAAGCCGATCTACATCAACTTCCAACGGCCCATCGCCAACCAGCAGATGGCCCAGGACGCCGTGCACATCACGTCCGTTCCGCCCGTTCCCGGCAGGTTCTACTGGACCAGCGACACGCAGCTGCGGTGGCGCCCGCAGGACTTCTGGCCGGCCGGCACCAAGGTTTACATCGACGCCGCGGGGACCAAGTCCAGTTTCACCGTCCCCGAGCAGTTGGTCGCGACGATCGACAACGGCTCGCATGAGATGTATATCCACCGCAACGGCGAGCTGGAGAAGACCTTCCCGGTGTCGATGGGCAAGAGGGGCTACGAAACCAGGAACGGCACCTACTACGTGCTGGAGAAGTTCGCCGACATCGTGATGGATTCGTCCACCTACGGAGTGCCCGTCAGCTCCGCCGAGGGGTACAAGCTCAAGGTGCAGGACGCCGTCCGAATCGACAACGGCGGCATCTTCGTGCACAGCGCGCCATGGTCAACCGACGCGCAGGGCAACAGCAACGTCAGCCACGGCTGCATCAACCTCAGCCCGGAGGACGCGCAGTGGTTCTACGACAACTTCGGCAGCGGTGACCCGGTCGTCATCAAGAACTCCAGTGGGCTTTACGACTCGCCTGACGGTGCATCCGACTGGCAGATCTTCTAGCTCCAGATCCGTACCCGCCGCTGCGGGTCGAGATACAGCGCGTCTGAGTGGTCGACGTCGAACGCTTCGTAGAACGCGTCCAAATTGCGGACGACGCCGTTGCACCGGAACTCCGGCGGTGAGTGTGGGTCGATCGCAAGACGCCGGATGGCCTCGGCATCACGGGATTTCGTTCGCCACACCTGTGCCCAGCCGAAGAACACCCGCTGCTCGCCGGTCAGCCCGTCGATCACCGGTGCTGGTGCGCCCTTGAGCGACAGCCGGTAGGCGAGTAGCGCGATCGAAAGCCCGCCCAGGTCCCCGATGTTCTCGCCGACGGTGAACGCGCCGTTCACGTGGTGGCCGTTACTGAGCGCCCGGGGTACGTACGCGTCATACTGTTCGATCAAAGCCTTTGTCCGCGTACTGAACTCGGCGCGGTCCTCGTCGGTCCACCAGTCCACCAGATTTCCGTCGCCGTCGTACTTGGCGCCCTGGTCGTCGAACCCGTGGCCGATCTCATGCCCGATGACCGCACCGATCCCGCCGTAGTTGGCGGCGTCGTCGGCGTCGGCGTCGAAGAACGGCGGCTGCAGAATCGCAGCGGGAAAGACGATCTCGTTCATACCGGGGTTGTAATAGGCGTTGACGGTCTGCGGGGTCATGAACCACTCGTCGCGGTCGACGGGGCCGCCGAGCTTGGCGAGATCCCGGTCGTATTCCACGGCGTAGCCGCGCAGATAGTTGCCGTACAGATCGTCTCGTTCGATCACCAGCGCCGAATAGTCGCGCCACTTGGCCGGATAACCGATCTTCGGCGTGAACTTGTCGAGTTTCGCCAGCGCCTTTTCGCGGGTCTGCGGTGTCATCCATTCCAGCGAGTTGATGCTGACCCGGTAGGCCTCGCGGAGGTTGGCGACCAGTTCGTCCATCCGGGACTTGGCCACCGGCGGGAAATGCCGTTCGACGTAGAGCCTTCCCACGGCGTCACCCATCAGTCCCTCGACCACCGAGACGCCGCGCTTCCAGCGCTCGCGGATCTCCTCGGTGCCCGAGAGCCTGCGACCGTAGAACTCGAATTCCTCGGCGACCAGTTCGTCGGTCAGCAGGAATGCGCGGGCTTTGATGAGCCGCCAGCGCAGCCACGCCTTCCAGTCCTCGATATCTTCGCCGGACCAGGCCGCGGCGAAGGCGGTCAAGTAGTCGGGTTGGCGCACAACAACTTCCGCCACCATCTCCGGCGTGACGCCCAGGGCAGACACCCACCGGGCCCAATCGAACCCGGGCGCTTCGGCGGGCAGATCGGCGAAGGTCCGCAGGTTGTAGGTCAAATCGACGTCGCGGCGCTTGACCACGTCCCAATGTGCGGCGGCCAGCTTCGCCTCCAGTGCGACGATGCGCTCAGCGGTGGCCTGCCATTCGTTCGGTTGGGTCTCTTCGCCGTAGACGAGATCGAACATCGCCGCGATGTGTCGCGGATAGGCGGCAAGGATCTCGGCGTGCTGTTCGTCGCGGTAATACGACTCGTCCGGCAGGCCGAGACCGGACTGGGTCAGGTGCACCAGGTAGCGGGTCGAGTCCTTGGAGTCGGTGTCGACGTAGATTCCCGTCCCGCCGCCGACGCCGGTGCGCTGCAACGCGCCAAGAACCGCGGCGAGCGCCTCGGGAGTGTCGGCGGCGTCGATGGCGGCCAACTCGTCGCGCAGCGGTTGCACACCGCGTTCGGCCACCGCCCGCTCGTCCATGAAGCTGGCGTACAGATCGCCGATGCGCTGCTCGTCGGTGCCGGTTGCGGCGGAGGCCGCCGCCGCCTCGTTGATCAGGTCGTGGACATGCTCTTCGGCCCGGTCATACAGCGACCGGAATGCGCCGTCGGTGGCGCGGTCGCCCGGCATCTCGTAATTCGCCAACCAGCGGCCGTTGACATGGCCGAACAGGTCGTCTTGCGGGCGGGCATCAGAGTCGACTTGGCTCAGGTCGATACCCGAGCGGATGGCTTCTACCGTCACTCCACCAGGGTGCCAGACCGCTCGCCGCGGCCGGCAGCGCAGCCCGCCAGGTACCCTCACGCGCATGCCCGACGACGAGACCACGCCGGACGACAGCGCCGCCGGTCCCGCCATTGGTGGCTATGGCATCGGCTCAGCTGTCGTCGGCGTGATCGCCATCGCCGCGATCGTGCTCGCGGCCTTGATCTGGACGCAGCATCGCAACGAAGCCGACGAACTGCGATACCGCACCCGCGCCATGGCGGCTGCCGCCGACTGGACCAGCGTGCTCATCAACATGAACAAAGACACTGTCGACGCCAGCCTGGCCCAGCTCCACGAGGGCACCGTGGGACAGCTCAACGCCGACTTCGATGCTGCGGTGAAGCCGTACCGGGAATTGGTCCAGAAGTTGCAGGCGCGCACTACCGGCCAGGTCGACTCGGTCGCGGTGGAATACGTCCACCATGAACAGCCTGGCCAGGGGCGGCCACCACCGCCGTCGGATATGTCGGTATTCGCCTCGCGCACCGACACCGTGATGGTCGTGGCGACGTCGATCAGCGAGAACGCCGGCAACGACAAGCCGCAGACGGTGCGCTGGACTCTGCGGCTCGATGTCGCCGACATCGACGGCAAGCTGATGATCTCTCGGCTGGAACCGATCCGATGAGAACCGCCTGGCGCATCCTGGCGTTCGACGTGGCGCCGCCGCTGGCCGCTGTCGCCGCGCTGGTGTACATCGGCATCGCGCTCGCATGGCCGCTGTGGTGGGTGTCGGTGTGTTCGGTGCTGTGCCTACTCATCGTCGAGGCTGTCGTGGTCAACGTCGTACTGGCACGCAGGGACGGGGTCACCGTCGGGACAGACGACGACGGACCCCGGCTGCGACTGGCGGTGGCCTCGGGCGCGACGGTGGCGCTGGCGGCGGCTGTGGTCGTCGGCTACCTGAACTGGTCGGTGCCCGACCGCAATCTACGCAACGACACCGCGGAAGTGGTCGGCATCGCCAGCAGCATCTCGGAGGCGTCCGCGACTTTCACACCGCAAAACCCCACCGCGTCGATCGACCGGGCCACAGCGATGATGTCGCCGCAGAGTGCGGAGACGTTCAAGAAGGAATTTTCCTCTGTGGCAACAGATTTGACCAGACGGAACGTCTCAGCGCAGGCGTCCACCATATCCGCGGGCGTCGAGGCGATCGGTCCGGCGGCCGCCAGTGTCGCGGTGATCCTGCACGGGACACAGAATTCGCCCGGCAACCAGCCCGACACCGCCGTGCTCGCGTTGCGGGTCCAACTGTCCAAGCAGGACGGCCGCTGGCTGGTCGACGACGTGTCGCCGATCCACTCGCGTTAGCCGAGCAGGCGGGCGTGGTCCACCTTCAGGCAGCGATCCATCACGACCTGAAGCCCGGCCGCAGCACCGTCGCGGGCGACCTCGTCATCGGCCAGACCCTGTTGCAGCCAAAGCGTTTTCGCTCCGATCGCGATCGTTTCGGTCAGCACGGAGCGTAGATGCTCGCGGCGGCGGAACACGTCGACCAGGTCGGGCACCGCGGGCAGATCCGCAAGCGACGGGTACACGATGTCGCCGTCGATCTCACTGATCGTCGGGTTGACCAGGTACAGGTCGTAGTCGGTGGCCGACTTCAGGTACTGCCAGACGCCGTGGCTCGGCCGCATGGGGTCAGCCGAAACGCCGACGATCGCCACGCTTCGGGTCTGGAGGAGAATGCGCTTGATGTCCATCAATAGCTGAACGTGGTCGCGCCGTCGCCGATCCATTCCCAAAGTTGGACGGTTCCACCGGGTTCGGCCCCGCTGATGAAGCTGTCGGCGTCGAGTTGCTTGGACTTTATGCAGATCGGGCAGACCAGGTAGCGTCCGCCGGCCTTGGCATAACGGTCCATCAACTCTTCCAGCGGTGGGCAGCCGTCGCAGGCCGTTCCCACCGCGACGCCCGGAACGACCAGACGGACGGCTTCCTTGGTCAGGAACATCGTCGTCGGCCGGCCGCTTTCGGCGGCGCCGACGGCGACGAGAAACGCCACGGTGACCTTCTCGGGATCCTCGAGTCCGGTGGTGAGGCTGATCGCTGCCTTGTTGTTGCTGTTCATGCGGTCCTCCAATTCTTTGCGAAATCGACAAGTAGGTCGACCAGTTCCTGAGGGCGGCTCAACGCCATCAGGTGTCCGCCCGGCATCACGTCCACCTCCAGGCCGAGCCGTTCACGCACAACTCTGCGCTGAAACTCCAGCGGGAACAACCGGTCGTCGCTGCCAGCGATCGCCCGCGTGGGAACATCCGGCCAGCGCTGAAGCGGCCACGGCCTCTCGAACGGCGTGTCGGACTGTTGCGGCTCGGGCCGGCTCAGCGCCTCGGCGCGCACCGCCTCAGGTACGTCGTGGAAGAAGTCCTCGATCGGATCAAAGTCCTCGCGGGACAGTCCGATTCGCGCAAAGTACGCGATGCGCGCGGCCTGCTGCCCGGTGTTCTCCCACCACTGGCCGCCCGACTCGCCGGCGGTCGGCACCATCGGGTTCACCAGCACGATGAGCGCAGTCGGCACCCGCGTCGCGACGATCGGCGCCGTGAACGCGCCCATTGACTGGCCGACCAGCACGAGCGGTCCCGACACCTCGGCCACCGACTCCACGACGATGTCGGCATAGGTGGTCAGATCGGCGGCGTCATCGTCGGCCGGCAAGCCGATCGGGATCACCCTGGCTCCGGTGGCCGCCAACAGCGGCGTGACGCGGTGCCAGAACCATGCGCTGCCACCCGCTCCGGGGATGAGCGCAAAGGTGGTCGGCAAGAGTCAGGTCACTATTTGTCGTCGCGGCGCGTCGAGCGCATCTTGGCGAACCGGTCGGCGAGCTTGCGCATGCGCACCATCAGCGCCGCGGACGGACTTGTTTCACCGCTGAGATACGCCGCGAAGTCATTGTTCGCCACGCCGATCCGCGATGCGAACTCCTGCTGGCCCAGACCGGACCTGTCGAGCATCGCATGGATATGGCGCGCGACCTCGGCACGCTCGTTGGCTTCCAGATGTTCGCGGGTGCGTCCGAGCACCTCGGCGAGCGCCTTCGAAACGCCGTACGGACGAGCGGTCTGCAGGACTTCCTCGACCTGTCGTGCGGTGCGGCCGAACGGGTCGCGCTTGATCGCCGCCACGATGCGTTGCCAGACGGTGAGGTCGTCGGTCTCCAGCGCGGCGCGGATCGCGGCGGTGGGCCAAAACTCGACGGGTCGGTCGTCGGGGGTCGGACGGCGGCCAGCGACGGGACCCAGAGGGCCGGAGGCAGGCTCGCGGCGCTGGGTGTCCCGAATGTCGGGAGTCACCGTCACCTCGCCTCCTCCAGCATCGCCACCGCCACCGACAGGCAGCGTTCCCTCACCTTGGCCCAATCGGCCTCCGCCTGCGGGCCCGACATGCGGGTGTCGTGCTCGTCTGACGGTTGGGGGTCGGCCAGTCGGCGCACCAACTGGGTGGCCACCCATTGTTTCCTCGAATGTTGTCCACAGTAATACCGGTCCATTCCCGCCAGCACCGCTGCGGCGGTCTGAGTCTCCATCGCCTCGACCAAATCGGCAAACTCCGCGTAGTCCCGGGTGGTGTTTCGGCACATGATGAGGTAACTCTGCAGCCGCAGCGTCTCGGCGCCCGTCGGGATCTGCAAGCGATCGCCGGTCGGCAGTTGCACATTGGTGGTCTCCACCGGGCAGCGCCGCTCCATCGGCGCCCGCTCGAAACCGGACGCCGCTCCCAACGCCTCCAGCGCCACCGACAGTCGGCCCCGCCACATCGTCACCGGATGCACCGGCAGTTCGGCGGTCAACAGCGCTTTGCCGCCGGAGCCGTCGGTGCCGTTCGTGCCGTTGCGGTGTGTGCCGTTGAGCCGGTCCGCGCTGCGCAACTGCTTGACGGGCCGACAGCCGCTGAACGCCAGCGGATCGGCAACGGTAACAGCTTGGGGTGCAAGGTTTTTCAGCTTGGCCGCCGACTTGACCACCATCCGCAGTTCTGAACCGGTCGGCCCGAGAGAGGACAGGTCGTCGGGGATGATGATCAGATCGGGAATATCGATCTTTGGCAGTGGCTTCTCGAAGTCGACCGACGGAAGAATGCGGTCGAGCCAACGCGGCAGCCACCAATTCCATTCGTCGAACATCGCCATCAGCGCGGGTACCAGGACCAGGCGCACCACCGTCGCGTCGACGGCGATGGCCACGGCGCAGGCCACGCCGAGCTGGGCGACCAGCGGCATGCCCGCGAACGCGAACCCGATGAACACCGCGATCATGATCAGCGCCGCGCTGGTGATCGTGCGGGCGCTGGTGCTCACCCCGTAGGCGACCGCGTCGCGGGTGTTGTTCGTCTGCAGGAACCGCTCCCGGATGCGGGTCAGCAGGAAGATCTCGTAGTCCATCGACAGGCCGAACGTCATCGCCAGCACCAGCGGTGGGATGGTGCTGTCCAGCGAGGAGATCGGTTCGAAGCCAAGGGGTTCCAGCCAGCCCCATTGGAAGACGGCCACCAGGCTGCCGTAGGCGGCCGCGACCGACAGGACGGTCATCAAGACGCCCTTCAGCGCCAGGAACACCGAACGGATCGCGATCAGCAGCATCACGAACGCGATCAACGCGACGAACGCGAACACCAGCGGCTGTTTGGCGGACACCTGATCATCGAAGTCCTTGATCAGCGCGGTCGGCCCGCCGACGTCTATGCGGGCGTCGCCGAGCCCGGGCGTCGATGGCAGTTGTGCACGCATCCAGTCGACGGTTTCGCGGGCACCCATGTCCTCGGGGTCCACCGACAGCACGGCGGACAGCAGGGCATGCCGGTAATCCTCGCCGAACACCGGCGCCGCCACCGAGACCACATTGGGGCCCTGGGCCATTCGCTGACGCAGCGTGTCCAGCACGGGTTCCTTGGACGGGGCCGACGCGGCATTGCCGTCGGGGAAGCTCACCAACACCCGCACCGGCCCGAGCGCGCCGGGCCCGAGCGCCTGGGCGGCGGCGTTCACACCGCCGCGAATCTCATGGGTCGGTTCGAACTGTCGCTGCATGCTGTTGCCGAGCACCATTGAAAATGCAGGTGCGGCCAGCGTGAGCAGAAGTGCCGACGCCCCGAGTGCTGCCAGCCACGGACGCCGCATCACCGCGCCCGTCCAGCGCGTCCAGAACCGCGACTGGGTTGTTTCCGGGCGCCGCGACCAGTGCAGATACGACGATCGCTTGGCGGCCGCCTTTCCGAACGTGGCGAGGACGGCAGGCGTCAGCGTCGTCGAGGTCAGCACCGCAAGGGCCACCGCCAGAATCGCGCCGGTGGCCATCGAGACCAGGACCGGTGTCTGAATCAGGTAGATACCGGTCACCGAGGCGATCACCGTGAGACCGGAAAGCACGACCGCCAGACCAGAGGTGGCCATCGCGGCGTCGGCGGCCTGCTGGGCATCGCGGCCCGAGCGCAGTTCCTCGCGGAAACGCATGAGGATGAACAGGGAGTAGTCGATGGCCAGGGCGATGCCGAACATCGACACCGTCGACGTCACGAACACCGACATCGTCGTGAACATCGACAGCAGATAGACCAGTCCCATCGTCACGACGACGGTGCAGATTCCGAGCACCAGAGGCATCGCCGCGGCCGCCAGTGACCCGAACACCGCAAGCAAGACGATCAGGACGATCGGGAGGTTCCACTGCTCGGCCTGAGCGATGTCGTGCTTGGTGGCCTGGGTGGCTGCAGCGCCGAGCGCGCCCTGGCCGATCACGTAGAGCTTGACCCTGCCGTTCTCGATCTCCCCGGGGTCCTCGCCGTTGATCCCCACCTTCTGGCGGAGCTGTTTGGCGACGTCGACCGCACCGGTGTTGTTGAAGTCCAGTTGCAGTGTGACGACATACGGACGATCGGGTTGCGGCGCCGGCTGTTGCGGATTGGGCACGACCCTGACGCTGGGCACCTCGGCCGCGGCGCGCTCCAGATACGCGACCGCGGCATTCATGTCGTCGTACGACGCGTCGGCGCGCGGCGCGGCCACCAACGCCAGCGGCGACGCACCCTGATCCGGGAAGTTCTGCTCGAGCTCGCGCTGGACCCGCAGCGACTGCGAACCTTCAACCTCGAAACCGCCGCCGGTGAGGTTACTGGATTGATTCATTGCGAGATAGATCGACGGCACAAGGAGAAGCAGCCACACAGCGAACACCGCCCAGCGGCATCTGCGCAGGGTGCTACTCAAGCGCATCATGAACTGCTGGATGGCGAACTCCCCGCTTTCTCCCCGGCGTTGCTAGCGTGAGCGTACAACAGCATGTGCTATAGCGAGCACCCGCGAGAATCCTGCCAGCAACGCCTTAAGCAGCTCTAACTCAGTTCTTCGGTACCCGGGCCGCCCTGGTTGGCGGCTGCGGGTCTCCTGCCCTTGACGTGTGCATATGCTCACTCGATTCGTGAGCCCAGCGGTGTCGATGGCAATATGTGGGTTGGCCGTTTCGGCCGATTTTGTGGTCGGGAATCGATTGCCACAGATTCGCGAGCGTTTGCGGGGTACCGAAACGTTCGCAAACCGTAAGGAGTGGGTCTATGAGGTCGATCACTGCTGTGCCGCGTCGCGGCCTCCTAGCCACCTTCGCCGCCACCGCCCTCGGAGGGGCCGCGGTGGTCGCCATGACGGTGTCGTCGTCGCCCGCTATGCCGTCAGCAACGGCGGCCCCGGATCCGTGCGCGGCCAGTGAAGTCGCCAGAACGATCGGGGCGGTCGCCACGTCGACGGGCAACTATCTGGACAGGCATCCGCAGACCAATCAGGCGTTGACGACAATCGCCAAACAGCAGCAAGGCCCGCAGTCCCTCGGCGCGGTGAAGGCGTACTTCGACGCGAATCCGCAAGCGGGCAAGGACATGCAGCAGCTGCAGCAGCCGTTGGCGACTCTCTCGAGCCGGTGCAAGCTGCCGCTGACACTTCCGCAGATGATGGGTCTGATGCAGGCCGCGCAGCAGGCGCCAGGAGGTCCGAGCCTGCCGGCGAGTTTGCCAGGCGGCCCGCCCAGCGCGCCGACTGCCGGCCCTGGCGGTGCCGTGTCACCGGCGCAGCCGGCGGCGACATCACCGGTTTCGCAAGGCACCGGGGCGCTTCCCGGGGGCGCGATCACAGGCTTGCCGTAGCCTGGGCAGACGCGCGGCTCTCGCTGGTAGGGCCAGTGAGCTGCGAATTCAGACATTCTTCGGACTCGATAGCCACAAGGCAAGAAAGTCCGTGCACATTCTGATTAGCTTCTGGTGTCGGTAACCGCCCATGGTTACGGCCTTTCCACTTCCGACGAAGGAGCTTGTCCATGTTGCTCTCGGCCCGTACTGCCCGACGTGCGGTAGCTGGCGCGGTGGGCACCGGCGCGCTTGCCGGTGCGATGTTCTTCGGCGCCATGCCTTTGGCGTCCGCACAGCCGGCACCGCCGAACTGCACCGCGGCTGATCTGGCCGGCGTGGCTTCTGGTGTCTCGGCGGCGACGTCTGCCTATCTCTTCACGCATCCGGATGTGAACTGGTTCTTCACCAGCCTCGAGGGTGTGCCTCGCGACGAGGTCCAGGATGACGTTCGTCAGTATCTCGATGCGCATCCGCAGACCAAGGCGGACCTCACCGGCATTCGCCAGCCGCTGGTCGATCTGAAGAATCGCTGCGGCGACACCAACGGCGACGGCATCGCAGACAGTTAAGCCTGCATTCGCCGGTGGCGCATGAGCCGTCCGCGGTGGAGGGCACTGGCCGCACCGTGCTGATGGTCGACGATGACCCGGACGTCAGGACTTCCGTTGCGCGCGGTTTGCGCCATTCGGGCTTTGACGTTCGGGTCGCTGCGACCGGCAAAGAGGCATTGCGGCTGCTGTCGAGCGAATCGCACGACGCGCTCGTTCTCGATATCCAAATGCCGGAACTCGACGGCGTCGCCGTCGTGACCGCCCTTCGTGCACTCGGAAACGAGATCCCGATCTGCGTGCTGTCCGCGCGGGATACCGTCAACGACCGCATTGCCGGGCTGGAAGCCGGCGCTGACGACTATCTGACGAAACCGTTCGATTTGGGCGAACTGGTCGCGCGCTTACACGCATTGCTGCGTCGCGCCAGCCATTCGGATCGGCAATCGGACACGATGACAGTCGGGCCGCTGACCATCGACGCCGCTCGACGACTGGTCTTCGCCGGCGGTGAGCGGGTCAATCTGACCAAGCGTGAATTCGACCTTCTCGCGGTACTGGCCGAGAACGCCGGTGTGGTGCTGAGCCGCCAGCGGCTGCTCGAATTGGTCTGGGGCTACGACTTCGACGTCGACACCAACGTGGCCGACGTCTTCATCTCCTACCTGAGGCGCAAGCTCGAACGCGAAGGCATGCCTCGGGTCATTCACACCGTTCGTGGGATCGGTTATGTGTTGCGCGACGAGCCGTAGCGGGTGAGACTTCCGCGGTATCTGCGATCCGCGTCGCTGCGCACCCGGGTGGCCGTCGCGTCAGCAGCCGCAGCGTCCGCCGTCGTCGCGGTGTTCACGATCGCAACGTCGGTGGTGTTGGCGAATAACGATGCGGCGCAACTGGATCGCCGACTCGACGCGATCATCGACGCCAGCATGTATCCCGAGCAGCTGCAGGACCCCCGCCGCGGCGTGTTGACCACGGGCCGGTCCGAGTCCACCGGTCAGGTGGTGTTCCAGCGCGGCTTCCAGTTGCCGCCGCTGCCGCCCGGTACCGACACGGTGGAAGTCAACGGCGTCGAATACCGGGTGCGCACGCTGCCCGTCGACCAGCCCGACGGCGTCATGATGTCGATCGGTATCCGCGCCGACAGCATTCTGTTGAGCGCCTCCAGGATTCCGCTGTACGCCGCGGCAGGTCTGCTCACGGTGCTGATCGCCGCCCTCCTGGGATGGATGCTCGCGGGTCCCGCGATA
The DNA here is from genome assembly GCA_963721195.1 of uncultured Actinomycetota bacterium. Classification (GTDB taxonomy): domain Bacteria; phylum Actinomycetota; class Actinomycetes; order Mycobacteriales; family Mycobacteriaceae; genus Mycobacterium. Next base: position 476,285 of record CAVRIH010000020.1, read on the forward strand.
CGGCCGCTGCGGCGGCTCACCGAACACACGAAGCAGTTGCGCAGGGGCAGTGAGCAGATGCCCGAGGTCCGTGGTGTGCGTGAAGCCGAAGACCTCTCCGAGGCGATGTCGGGCATGCTGAGCCGACTGGCCGCCGCGCAGCGGGCCACCACCAACTCGCTGCAGGCCGCCCAAGACTTCGCCGCCAACGCCGCCCACGAGTTGCGCACCCCCCTCACGGCGATGCGCGCGGATCTGGACACGCTGCGCATTCACGATCTTCCCGCCGAGGAGCGCGAGGAGGTCGTGGCAGACCTGTCCCGTGCGCAGCGCCGGGTGGAGGCGATCATCACCGCGCTCGGACAACTGGCGTCGGGCCAACTGGCACAGGCCGAAGACCGTGAAGTCGTCGATGTCATCGACATGCTGGACCGGGTGGCCCGGGAGAACATGCGGCTGCGCGATGACGTCGAGATCGTCGTGGAGGTGGCGGACGACCTCGGCACCATCTGGGGTTGGCCAAGTGGCCTGCGCCTCGCTGTCGACAACCTGGTACGCAATGCGATCACTCATGGGGAAGCGACCCGCATCGTGCTGGAGGCACGGCGGGCGGGCGACACGATCATCATCATCGTGGACGACAACGGGCGCGGGGTGCCCGTCGAGGAGCACAAGGCTATCCTCGGCCGATTCGTCCGCGGCAGCACCGCCGCTCCCGGCGGCTCCGGGCTGGGTCTCGCGCTCGTCGCCCAACAGGCGGCGCTGCATCGCGGCAAAATCGAACTGTCCAACGGCCCGCTGGGCGGGTTGCGCGCGACCTTCACGGTGTCAGCCGCGGGTGAGCAGAGCGGCCCCGACGCGCCATCCGAGTAGCAGCACGGCCGTCGAAAGTGACGCCACGACAATGAAACTCGGTGCTACGCCGGCCGACGTGAGCTTTCGCAGCACCATCCCCACCGCGACGGTGCACAACCACACCGCCACGCCGGCCGGCACGATCGCGGCCGGACGCCGCCAGGCCCGGGACAGCAGCCAGCCGACGAGGGTGCCGACCAGAAACGGCCACGCGGTCTCGGCGATGCCGGAAATGGTCAATCCTTCGGCGTGACTGCGACGCCCTATCGTGGCGAACACGACAACACAGACGACATCGGTCGCGAACGCGGTCAACGCCGGACGGGCATCAGGCATCGTCGGGTTCGGCGTCAGGATCGACTTCGGCCTCGGTGCGGAACATGAAGAAGAACACCACCCAGCCGATCGCGGCGATGAAGATCCAGCTGATCAATCGGTAGATGAGCATGGCGGAAATCGCTGCAGCCAAGGTCATCCCGCTTGACACCAACCCCGGCACCAGCACCGCCTCGACCACCAGCAGCCCGCCGGGCATCAGCGGGATCGACCCGACTGCGCGGGCGGCGACATAGGCGACGACGACGCCGAGCAGCGACGGTTTGCCTCCCGCGGCGAAACAGGCGAACAACAGCGTGGCCACACCGGTGACGAGCGTCATCGTCGACCACACGAATGCGACGCCGAGCTGGCGCCGGGTCAAGTTGACCGATTCGAGTTGTGCCAGGGTCTCGCGCCATTTTGCCAGACCGTTGTCCGCCGGCTTGGCGCGCAGATAGTTGACCCACGACAGCACGCGGACCCCGACGCCGTCGAGCAGGTCTGGACGGGATGCCACCGCCTGGGCGAGCACGATCAGCATGATGAAGCCAGCGAGGGTGAAGATCAGTGAGAACGGGTTGTGTTTCGCACCAAGGAAGAATGCGCTGCCGAGCCCGAGCAGTGTCAGGCTGATGACCTGGAGTGCGCCCGACATCACCAGCTGCCACGACGCGATCACGGGGGTAGCTCCCCACTTGCGCTGTTGGCGGTAGATGAACGTCGCCGACAGCACCGGACCACCGGGCAACGTGGTGCTCAGCGAGTTGCCTGCGTAGAACGCCGCCTGTGATCGCCACTGATGCACCGGTACGCCCGCTGAGCGCAGCAGCTTGCGCTGGATGTCGCCAAAGAAGTGCATCGAGGCCATCGCCGAACCCACCGCCGCGAGCACCCACCACCAGTTGGCGGAGTACAGGCTCCGCCACGCGTTCGCGAGCTGGTCGCGGACCAACGTCAGCTCGACGGACAGCACGGCCACCGCGACGGCGATCACCGCCCACCGCAGCCACCAGTACTTGCCGCGCGCTGGACGGTCCTGACCGCGGGACTCGCGCGCGGGCGCGTCGTGCGACACGCCCTACAGGGTAAGGCGTGCGACCGCTGTTTCCTTCAGATGCCCGGTCTCCGCGAGGCGGGCCATTACGCTGACGGGATGCCCGCCGGTCTGACTGATGCCGACCAGGCGGTGAGTCCGCTGGTCCGCAAAGCCGCTGCGTGGTCCTGGCGGCTGCTGGTCATCTTCGCGGCAGTTGTCGCGGTGCTCTGGGCGATCAAGCGTCTCGAACTGATCGTGGTGCCGGTTGCGCTGGCGACGATGGTGGCCGCGCTGCTAGTTCCCGCGGTGGACTTCCTCGATCGAATCGGTGTTCCGCGCGGCCTCGCGGTGGCGCTCATGCTGCTGTCCGGCTTCGCGGTCGTCGGCGGCATCCTCACATTCGTGATCAGCCAGTTCATCGAGGGTGTGCCCGCACTGGCCGAGCAGGTGGGCCACAGCATCGAAGGCTTCGGAAACTGGTTGGCGGCCAGCCCACTTCAGGTCGGCCATGAACAAATCGAACAGGTACGCGAGAGCGCGCTGGAAGCGCTACGCAACAACCAGGAGAGGTTGACCAGCGGGGCGCTGTCGACGGCGGGCACCGTCACCGAAATCGTCACCGGCGCGCTGCTCGTGCTCTTCACGCTGATCTTCCTGCTGCACGGCGGACGCAACATCTTCGGGTTCGTCACAAAGATCTTTCCCGAGAACGTGCAGCCGCGCGTCCGCGAGGCCGGCCGGGCGGGTTTTCGCTCGCTGATCGGCTATGTGCGCGCGACGTTCCTGGTGGCGTTGGTCGACGCGGCGGGTATCGGCACCGGCCTGGCCATCATGGGCATACCGCTTGCGCTTCCGTTGGCGTCATTGGTCTTTCTCGGCGCGTTCATCCCGCTCGTTGGCGCGGTGGTCGCCGGCTTCCTCGCCGTCATCGTCGCGCTGATCGCGAAGGGCTTCATCTATGCGTTGATCACTCTCGGCCTGATCATCGCCGTCCAACAACTCGAGGGCCACGTGCTGCAGCCGCTGGTGATGGGGCGTGCGGTATCGATCCATCCGTTGGCCGTCGTGCTGGCCATCGCGGCGGGCGGCATCACTGCGGGCATCGTCGGCGCACTACTCGCGGTGCCCACCGTGGCATTCCTCAACAGCGCGACGAGGGTACTGCTCGCGAGCGATCCAGCGGGCGAAGAGGCCGCGCAGGCTACTGGGGACGAAGCCGTCATCGAGGCCGAGGCCGACGACGTCGACGCCGAGAAAGACTAGAGACGACCTTCGCGGCGCAGCAGATCCTGGGCGCTCATACCGCCGCCGCGTCGCTTCGGCTGCTCGTCTTGGGCGTTGAGCTTCTGGGTGGCAGCTTCCGGATCGTCACCTTCCGGCCGTTGCGACGGCATCGCCGTCGTCGGCTCGTTGCCGGGGGTGGGATGCGGTTGCCGCCGCCGCCCGCCCGCCTGCGCGGGTGGGCTGGCTTGCGAGGGGGGTACCTGTTCAGGCATCGCGCGGGTGGCTTCGCTCGAGGGCCTTCCCCTGCCCTCGGTCGACGGCCTTCTTGTCGGGGACGGCGTGGGCTGACCCGCGGGTGCGCCGGTGCCGCGCAATTCGCCGAGCCACGACTCGATCTCACGCTCCTCCTTCGGACGCGGAGGCGGCGGTGCGGCGGCCGCACGCGTGGCGGCCGCGGCGTTGGTGACGGCATTACGTACCGCGCTCTTGGCGGTCGACAGCCGCGTCGTCTGCGGTTCGTTGTTCGACGGACGTCCGGTCGGCATCCGCGTCGTACCCGTGCTCGAGGGCGCATTCGTCCTCGGTGGCGCTGCGGATCGTGCGCTCGCGCCGGGGCGCGACGCACCCTCGACCGCCGGATGGGTCGGATCGTGCGGCGCGCGGGGACGAGTCGCACCGACGGGCGCACCCGCACCGACCAACGCCTCGGGATTCTCGGCGGGCTCGCGAACGGCTGGCCGCTTGCGCTCGTCGGGCAATTCCGTCTCGCCGAGTCCGAGGCGTTCCTGGATGCGTTTCATCCACTTCGGCGCCCACCAGCAGTCGTCGCCGAGCAACTTCATGATCGCGGGCACCAGGAACATTCGAACCACGGTCGCGTCGAGCAGCAGTGCGATGAGCAAGCCGAACGCAAGGTACTTCATCATCACCAGGTCGGAGAACACGAACGCGCCCGCTACCACCGCGAGGACCAGGGCGGCGCCCGTGATCAACCGGCCGGTCGTCGCGGTGCCGATCCGGATGGCCTCGGCGGTCGACATACCCCGCTCGCGGGCCTCGACCATGCGGGATACCAAGAACACCTCATAGTCTGTGGACAGACCCCAGATCACCGCGATGATCAGGCCGATCATCGGAGCCATCAGTGGCTGCGGCGTGTAATTCATCAGGCCGGCGCCGTGGCCGTCGACGAACATCCACGTGAGTATGCCCATCGTCGAACCGAGCGTGAGAGCGCTCATCAACGCCGCCTTGATCGGCAACACCACCGAGCCGAACGCCAGGAACATCAGGATCGTCGTGGTGATAATGAGGAGGAGCACCATCAGCGGCAGCTTGTCGAACAGGCTGTGGATGCTGTCCTGCTCCAAAGCCGGTGTGCCACCGACGGATACAGTGACACCCCGCGGCGGTGACAGCGCCCGCAATTCGTCGATCTTCTTCGCGGCGTCGCCGCGGTTGACCAACGGGTTCTGAATCACCCGGACCGAAGCATCGGTCGATTCGCCGCCGCGTGGTTCCCACATCTTCGAGGGGTCACCGTCGGGCTCGATGAAGCCGGAGACGGTCATGGCCTTGTTCCGGACCTCCGCGACCTGCTGGTCGGTCACCGGCTGACCGTCGGTGTTCTGGATGACCAGCGTCAGGGGCTCGGTGCGGAACCTGGGGAAGGTCTTGTCGAAGTCCTCCTGCGCCACACGCACCGCATTGTCCGGCGGAAGGTACTTCTCGCTGATGCCGCCGAGGGCCAGCTGGCCGAGCGGGATGACGAGCACGATCATGCCGATCGCAATGGGCGCTGCGAAGGCGACGGGCCGCTTCATCACGACGTTGACCAGCTTGCCCCAGAAGCCCTTCTCGACCTCTGCGCGCGTCTTGGTCTTTTGCGTCTTGTCCGCCAGCCAGTTCAGCCACCAGACGATCGGGGTGCGCGCGAGCGGGACATACCGTGCGAGCGCCACGCCGACGACGACCACGGCGACGAAGATCACGATTCCGAGCAGCACCCAGTACAGCGCCGTTCCAAGGGTGTCTTTCATCGCGGAGATGGCGTAGGCGAGGCCACCCAGCAGGGTGATGTAGCCGAGCGTCAGACCGATGAGTGTGAACTGCGCGCCCTGCTCGCCGGTCCGTCTGATCTGCTTGCGCGCAAGGTGTCCGAGCGCGATGCCGACCGGCGGCAGCAGCAGTCCGGTGGGGATCGAGGCCAACGCGAAAGTGTTGGTGCGCGGGTTGGTCGGGTCCGAGCTGACCGGATCCGGCTTGGCGAACTTCAACAGCCAGCGCACGCCGAGTGCGTCGACCCTCGTACCGAGGATGGCCAGCGCGGCGGGAAGCACGGTGGTCGACAGGATCGCCGCGAGCATCACCGACGCGATGATCGCGTAGGTGATCGACTTCAGGAAGCCCTGCGGAAACAGCAGCAGCGGCACCGACGACGCCACGAGGATGACTGCGGAGAACATGATGGTGCGCCCCGACGTCATCACCGCGCGGCGTACCGCGGCCTCGGTGTCGTAGCCCTCGGCCATCTCCTCGCGAAACCGGCTCACCATGAACAGGCCATAGTCGACCGCGATGCCGAGACCCATGAGCGTCACCACGGGCTGGGCGAAGAAGTGCACTGGCATGAACTCGGCGAACAAGCGCATGATGCCCAGCGCGCCCGCGATGGTCAGCCCACCGATGATGCCCGGGAGTGCGGCCGCGACGACGCCGCCGAACACGAAGAACAGCACCACACAGACCAGTGGAATAGCCGCTACCTCGGCGCGCTTCTGATCTTCGCCGATGGTGCCGGTGAGCGAGCTGGCGATGGGGTTCAGGCCCGCGAGCTGAATGTCGCCGTCGTTGACCTTCTGCAGGTCAGGTTCGATGGCCTGGTAGTTCTTCAGGATCGTGTCGTCGTCGTCGCCCTTGAGTGGGATGCTGACGAACGTCTTCGACAAGTCCGCGGTCTTCATCTGCTGGACCGTCGGATCCGCGATGGTGGGGGCGCGGAGCCAGCCCACCCAGCCGACCACCCTGTCCTCGTGGTCGGCCACGAGTTGGTTGAGCTCGTCGGTGGTCTTCTTCATCCACTCGGGGTCATCGACCTTCTTGCCGTCGGGCGGCGTCAGGATCGCGACAATGTGACTGGTCCGGTCTCGTCCGTAGGCTTTGTCGGCTGCTATCGACGCTGCCACTGACTCGCTGCCCTCGTCGTAGAAGCCGCTCTGCGTGACGTGCGAACCGAGACTTGCCCCGAACACGCCGCCACCGAGGCACAGTGCAACCATGACGCCGATGACGGCGTACCGGTACCGGTACACCATTCGACCCCACCAGGCGAACACCTAAGCTCCTAACTAAATCGGCGGCGACCCACGAGTTCAATTACTGACGCGCGATGTCAATAGCGATGACAGCGGCCGGAACGGCTGCAGCCAAGCCCCCTGCTCGGGCAGCGAATCAAGGCCGATTCGCGGTAATGGCTCCCGGAAAACACCAGGAATGTCCTCCAGGTCGACGAACACCAAGGTATCCGACGCTAGCGCCCAGCTCGCATGTTCGCGAAATCCGAGCACCTGGACAGGCACCCCGTCGCGGGCGATTTCTTCAAGCGGCTGCTTGAACGCCTGCCCGTCCGCTGAAGCGACCAGCACGCCAGCCAGTCCCTCGCTCCTGCGGAGCGCGATGTGGCTGAGCATGTCGACGTCGACATCACTGTCCTCATCGATTTTCGGTTTCGCGAAAACCGCAAAACCCACGTTACGCAATGCCTCCACCCACGGTCGAACCACATCGGCGCTACCAGGGGCGATGTTCGTGAAGACGGTGGCTTCGGGCTCTAGTGAGACGTCCGGACGCGTCGCAGACAGTTCGGCCGTGCGGGCCAGCAGCCAGCGGCCCAGCGCATCGAACCGGGGCCGGTGCGCGGCGGTTGGGCGGCCGCCAAGGATCGAGCCGAGGCCCATGTCCAGGTTGGGAGCGTCCCAGACCAGCAGCACCCTCGAGATGCCTTCGACCGGTGGCGCCGGCGGCGGGGCGACTTCTTCTATGCGTTGGATGTCTTCAGCGAGGCTCATGGTGATCTCTCCCACAGCAACTCGGCGACGGGGCTGCCCGCGTGCTGCGCTTTGCCCTCGTACTTCGTGAGCGGTCGCTCGACGGAAATCGGCAGACTGTCGCCGGGCCCGACGCGGCGCAACCGTGGTTCGTCGTCACCCACTGCGGCGATGTGCTCGGCGTATCCCGGGTGGTCGGTCGCGGCGTGCAGGACACCGCCGGGCCGCAGCCGGTCGGCAATCAGCGCCATGGTCGCCGGTTGCAGCAGCCGACGCTTGTGATGGCGCGCCTTGGGCCACGGATCGGGAAAGAACACCCGCACTCCAGTCAGCGATTCCGGCGCGAACATGTACTCGAGGACGTCGACGCCGTCCCCGCGGATCAGGCGGATGTTGGGGATGCCCTCACGGTCGATGGCGGACAGCAGCTGCGCCAGGCCGCGGCGGTAGACCTCGACCGCCACGACATCGATATCGGGCTCGGCCTGGGCCATCGCCAGCGTCGAGGTGCCCGCTCCGCAGCCGATCTCGAGCACGACCGCAGCCGAGCGCCTGAACCACGTCTCGGTGTTCAGCGGCGGGGCGGGTCCGTCGCCGTCGCGGGCGTACATGCCCACCTCGGGCCAGAGCCGATCCCACGTGGCCTGCTGCGCAGCGCTCAGCGTCGTGCGGCGGGTCCTGAAGCTGGTCACCCGGGGATGCAGATGCGACGCGGGTGGTGCCCCGACATCCGCGTTTCCCGAATGCATCCGTCCATGGTCGCTCATCAAAGGGGGAGTACCCGCATCGTGGTACAGATTGATACCCAACAGTTGCCTTCGACTGCTAGGGGTTGACCGCGGGTCGGCGTTTTACTCCCAACGGCTACAAACAACCGTTCGCGACCTGCCCGCGGAGATGCCACCATCGTGGGTGGGGGAACGGGGCCACTGACCGTGGTACGCCACGAGGGGAACATGGAGGCTGCCAGATTTTCGTCGACGTCCTGACGCGATTCGCTGAGCAGAGCCGCAATCCGCGGTTGACGCCGATCATTCGACGTGCCGGTGCACCAGTGCGCGTTGCCGTGTGCGGCCGAAGCGGTGTTGGGCGGACCACTGTCGCCGCCGCGTTGACCGATGCGGGGATCGCCGTGACGACTGATGGCGCGGGCGCGGACACCGCAGTGCACGTGATCGCCGAGACAGTCAAGCCCGAAGACCGCGTCGCGACGAGTCGATCGGACACACCGACGGTGGTCATCCTGAACAAGGCGGATCTGATGACGTTCTGTGTCGGCGGACCTTTGGTCACCGCGCAACGCCATGCCGCGGCCATCGGCGCGTCGATGTCCTTTCGGAACAGAGCAACCGTGCCGATGGTCGGCCTGCTCGCCGTCGCCGAACTGGACGACGAACTGATGGTCGCACTCCGGACGCTGGTCCACGCTCCCGCGAACCTCACATCGACCGACGCCTTCGTGCAATCCGACCATCGACTGCCCGGTGAGGTGCGACAGCGCCTGCTCGACACGCTGGATCGCTTCGGCATCGCCCATGCCGTGCTGGCCATCGAAGCCGGTGCCGACGTCACTGCGGTGCGGGCACTGCTGCGCCGGTTGAGCAATGTCGAGGAGGCGGTAGCGCAGGTGGAAGCGGCCGGTGCGCCGGTGCGGTACCGACGGGTGCGCGCGGCGATCGCCGAACTGCATGCGCTCGCAGCGCGATCCGGAGATCAACAGCTCGCCGAGTTCCTCACGACCGACGACACCGTCCTTGCCGTGATGGGCGCGGCCGTCGAGGTCGTCGAAGCCGACGGCATGCACGTCGAAAGGGGCGACGGTCCCGCAGCACACCGCAGACGCGCGGTGCACTGGCGGCGCTACGGCAGCGGGCCGGTCAACGCCCTGCACCGAAGCTGCTCGGCGGATATCTGCCGAGGCTCGCTGCGCCTCCTCGGACGGTCTCGGTGACCAGCGAGAGCACCGACGCGAAGTTCGGGGAGCACGCCGATCCGATCGCCGCGGCCGACGCGGTGGTGGCGGCGATCGAGCCCGGCCTGCATTCTCCGGGGATTGAGAGTCGCGACGTCGTGCTGGTGGTGGGTCCATGGCTGGCGGGCGCCACCAGCCTGATCCGTGTGTTGCGCGACCGGTTGCCGGAGCACTCGTTCGTCGAGTCCGACGAACTGAACCCGGGGCACGCTCCGGCCGCCGTGGTCTTCACCGTGTCCGCAATCGCGCCGATGACGGAATCTGACTGTGCACTAATCGATTTGGCGAGTAACTACACGGACCTGGTGATCGGTGTGGTTTCGAAGATCGACGCACACCGCAACTGGCGCGAGGTGCTCGCCGCAGACCGGACGCTGTTGACGCAGCGCGCGCCGCGCTACGCCCAGATGCAATGGGTGGGCGCGGCGGCTGCGCCCGATCTGGGTGAGCCCCGCGTAGACGAGCTCGTCGGCCTGTTGCGGCAACGATTGTCGGATCCCGATGTGACACGCCGAAATCGGCTACGCGCGTGGGAAAGCCGGCTGCTGGACATCATCGGGCGGTACCGCGCCGACGGTGACGGGTCCGACCGCAGGGCCCGGGTGAGCGCGCTCCACAAGAATCGCGACGACATCCTGCGCCGCCGACGCCTCGCGAAGAGCGAGCGCACCATCGCGCTGCGCAGTCAGCTGCAACAGGCGCGTGTGCAACTCGGACACTTCGCGCGCAACCGCTGTACCTCCGTGCGGGCGAACTGGCCGAGGACGCCGCCCAGTTGACGCGCCGCAGGATCGGCACCTTCGAGCCGCAGGTACGGGCCCGAGTGCGTGAGGTCATCGACGAAGTGGAGGAGGGCATCACCGGTCAGCTGGCGGACGTCGCGACCGAGCTGAACCTGCCCGTGCCCCCGCCAGCCGCGCCGCCGCCGACGCCGGAAATCTCTGCTCCGCCGCTGAAATCACGTCGGCAGGAAACGCAGCTGATGATGATCCTCGGTGCCGGCTTCGGGCTCGGTGTGGCGCTGGTGGTGACCCGGCTGTTCGCCGGGCTCGCTCCCGGTATGACCGTCGCGGGACTGGCGGTCGGCGGCGTGGTTGGACTGGTGTTGACGGTCTGGGTGGTGGGCATTCGCGGGCTCCTCCATGACCGCGGCGTACTTGACCGCTGGATCAGCGACGTCGTGAACGTGTTGCGGTCCGCGGTGGAGGAACGGGTCGCCACCCGGGTTCTCGTCGCCGAGACGGCGCTCACCTCGGAACTCGCCCACCGCGAAGAGGTCGAGAGCGCAACTGCCGCGGACCGGGTCGCCGAGATCGATGCCGAACTGCGCGAGCATGCGGTCCAGACGGCCCGCGCGGCGAAGGTCAGGGACAGCCGGCTACCGCCGCTCCTGCAAGCGATCGAAGCCGTCCGGACAGAGCTATACGGAAAAAGCCGATTGGCTGAATCGATACACCACCCATCGTGACCTTTCTGGGCCCGCCTTCTGAATCGTTCCTGTGAGTGATCGGACATACTCCCGATTTACCGCGGGTATCTCACCCACGTTAACCTCTTAATACAGGGAGGACCCGGACGCGCAGCCTGTTGACGGGCTGACGCGCCAGGTGCCCGGAGCAGAAAACGTAAACAGGAGATTTTGATGACCGCAGCGACCATTCCGGGTCTGGACACCGCACCGACGAAGCACAAGGGGCTGCTCGCCTGGGTCCAGGAGGTCGCCGAACTCACGCAGCCGGACCGGGTTGTGTTCGCCAACGGCTCCGAGGAAGAAGCCGCCGAGCTCACTGCGCACTTGGTCGAGGCGGGGACCTTCAAGAAGCTCGACGACAAGAAGAAGCCGAACTCCTACCTCGCGCTTTCGGACCCCTCCGACGTGGCACGCGTCGAGTCCCGCACCTACATCTGTACAGAGCGCGAAATCGACGCCGGCCCCACGAACAACTGGATGGCCCCCGCCGAGATGCGCCAGACCATGACCGACCTGTACCGCGGCAGCATGCGCGGGCGCACCATGTATGTAGTGCCGTTCTGCATGGGCCCCCTGGGTGCCGAGGATCCCAAGCTCGGTGTCGAGATCACCGATTCGGAATACGTCGTCGTGTCGATGCGGACGATGACCCGGATGGGCAAGGCCGCGCTGGACAAGATGGGCACCGACGGCTTCTTCGTCAAGGCCCTGCACTCGATCGGTGCGCCGCTGGAGCCTGGCCAGAAGGACGTGCCGTGGCCGTGCAACGACACCAAGTACATCAGCCACTTCCCCGAGACCCGCGAGATCTGGAGCTACGGCTCCGGGTATGGCGGCAACGCACTGCTGGGTAAGAAGTGCTACTCGCTGCGTATTGCGTCGGCAATGGCGCACGACGAGGGCTGGCTCGCCGAGCACATGCTGATCCTCAAGCTGATCTCGCCGGAGAACAAGTCCTACTTCGTGGTCGCCGCGTTCCCGTCGGCGTGCGGCAAGACCAACCTGGCGATGCTGCAGCCGACGATCCCGGGCTGGCGCGCGGAGACCGTCGGTGACGACATCGCGTGGATGCGCTTCGGCAAGGACGGCCGGCTGTACGCGGTCAACCCCGAGTTCGGCTTCTTCGGTGTCGCGCCGGGCACGAACTGGAAGTCGAACCCGAACGCGATGAAGACCATCGACGCGGGCAACACCGTGTTCACCAACGTCGCGCTGACCGACGACAACGACGTGTGGTGGGAAGGCCTGGAAGGCGACCCGCAGCACCTGATCGACTGGAAGGGCCGGGACTGGACGCCCGACTCGGACGAGAAGGCCGCGCACCCGAACTCGCGGTATTGCACCCCTATGTCGCAGTGCCCGACGCTGGCCGCCGAGTGGGATGACCCGCAGGGTGTGCCGATCTCGGCGATCCTGTTCGGTGGCCGTCGCAAGACCACCGTCCCGCTGGTGACGCAGGCCCGCGACTGGCAGCACGGTGTATTCATCGGCGCCACATTGGGTTCCGAGCAGACCGCGGCCGCCGAAGGCAAGGTCGGCACCGTTCGGCGTGACCCGATGGCGATGCTGCCGTTCCTCGGCTACAACGTCGGCGACTACTTCGCGCACTGGATCGACATCGGCAAGCAGTCCGACGAGTCCAAGATGCCGAAGATCTTCTTCGTCAACTGGTTCCGCCGCGGTGACGACGGTCGCTTCCTGTGGCCCGGCTTCGGCGAGAACAGCCGCGTGATGAAATGGATCATCGAACGCGTCGAAGGCACCGCCAACGGCCGCACCACCCCGATCGGCACCGTGCCGAGCGCCGGAGATCTGGATCTCGAGGGCCTCGATGTCGACGCCGCCGATGTGGACGCAAGCGTTGGCCGTCAACGCTAGTGAGTGGCGCGACGAACTGCCGCTGATCGAGGAGTGGTTCGAGTTCGTCGGCGAGAAGCTGCCGACCGGGATCAAGGACGAGTTCGACGCCCTGAAGCATCGCCTCGCCGAATCGGAGTAGTTGCCGCCTCTTTGCCGCGAGCGTGCGTGTCAGAGGCCGACACGCCGCATAATATCCGCAGTTTGCGCACGCTCATGGCTGGAGCTAGGAGTAGTAAGCGACCTTATACCGCGGAATCGGTGTGCGCGATGACGCCGAACTGACAAGGGCTGCGGGCGATTCTGGCGAAGCGGTCCGCAGGTTAATGTGCTGCGATGCCCACCTCAGCGCGAATAATTCGCTCGCAGCGGTTTTGTCGCGCGTAGCTGGGCAGTTCGCACAGTGGTCTTCATCGGCGCACCCCCGGATTGTTCGGCGACGTAATCGTAGGTCCCGGCAAGCAGCGACCGGCGTTTATGACCTCTTGACACCTGTCAAGTTCCGGCGTCGTAGAGTCGGCGCATGCAGATCCGCGAACACGCCGAGGCCACCCCCGACAAGCCGGCCGTCATCATGCATCCGTCCGGGACTGTCGTGACGTTCGACGAGCTGGAGGCACGCGCCAATCGACTGGCCCACTACTTCCGCAAGCACGGTTTCGTCGAGGGCGACACCGTCGCGGTGATCATGGAGAACAACGAGCACCTGCACGCGGTGATGTGGGCGGCCCGGCGAAGCGGGCTGTACTACACGGTGGTCAACACACATTTGACGCCGCCCGAGGCGGCCTACATCATCGACAACAGCGGCGCCAAGGCGATCATCGGCTCCCAGGCGATGCGTAAGGTCTGCGAGGGACTGTCGGAGAATCTGCCCAACGGTCTGCCCGATCTACTGATGATCGCCGACGACGATCTCGACGGCTGGCTGCGCTATCCCGATTGCGTCGCCGACCAGTCAAGCGCACCTATCGACGACGAGATCGAGGGTGACCTGCTGCAGTACTCGTCGGGGACCACGGGGCGGCCCAAGGGAATTCGCCGCGAACTGCATCACATGTCGCCCGCCGAGGCGCCCAACTTTCTGTCGGCCCTGCTGATGGCGATCCAGATGACCGGCGATTCCGTGTATTTGAGTCCGGCACCTCTGTATCACACCGCACCGTGCATGTGGACGGTCTGCTCGCAAGCGATGGGCGCGACCGTCGTGGTGATGCAGAAATTCGATCCCGAGCAGGCACTGGACGCGATCCAGCGCTACCGAATCACCAGCGGCCAGTTCGTTCCGGCGATGTTCGTGCGGATGCTGAAACTCCCTGAAGCCGTCCGCAATTCGTATGACATTTCCAGCCTGCATCGCGTGGTTCACGCGGCGGCCCCCTGCCCTGTCGACATCAAGAAGCAGATGATCGACTGGTGGGGACCGAAGATCGACGAGTACTATTCATCCTCCGAAGGCGCGGGTGCCACCTTCATCACCGCAGAGGACTGGCTGAAACACCCTGGCTCCGTTGGCAAACCACTGCTCGGTGTCGCACACGTGGTCGACGAGAACGGCAAGGAGCTGCCGCCGGGACAGGCCGGCCAGATCTTCTTCGACATGGGCGACCTCATGAAGTTCGTCTATCACAAGGATCCCGAGAAGACCGCCGAATCACGTGACCGACACGGCTGGGTGACGATCGGCGACATGGGCTACCTCGACGAGGACGGCTATCTGTTCCTGACCGACCGCAAGCACCACATGATCATCTCCGGCGGCGTGAACATCTATCCGCAGGAGGCCGAGAACATGTTGATCACCCATCCCAAGGTGCTCGACGCCGCGGTGTTCGGCATTCCCGACGACGAGATGGGCCAGAGCGTCAAGGGCGTCGTTCAGACGGTCGATCCAGCCGACGCCACCACCGAGTTCGGTGAAGAGCTCCTAGGCTGGCTGCGAGAACGCTTGGCGCACTACAAGTGTCCGCGCTCGTTGTCATTCGAGGCGCAGTTGCCGCGCACCGACACCGGAAAGCTGTACAAGCAGGAGCTGATCAACAAGTACTCGTGACACAGTTCGAACTCGGCTCCGGGGTGGTGGTCGCGGTCGGATCACCCTCGGACGACGCAGCTTTCACGCTGTGCGAAGAGGACAGCGACGACCGTCGAACAGTCACGGTCGCATCGGTCTCCGGAACGCTCGACGAACTCCGGCAGCGTTGCGATCGGTGGCCGCACGCCGCGGCCGTGTGCGCCGATGTCCTGCGCGCCGTCGATGTCGACGCGCCCGCGTTCACCGGGATCATCACCGAGTCGCTCGCGTACTCGACGTTGCAGTCCGGCCCGGAATTCGCGCGCTGGCTCGCCGAGCGGGGGCCGGCACGTCCGGTGCACATTCCCGATCCGGTGCAGGCCGAACGTACCGACAGCACCCTGCACGTGCGGTTCAACCGGGCACAGCGGCACAACGCGTTTTCGACCGACGCGCGCGCCGCGCTGCTCGAGGCGCTCGAGGTGGCCCGCCTGGACCCGTCCGTCACCGACGTCGTGTTGTCGGGCAATGGCCCGTCGTTCTGCAGCGGTGGCGATCTGGCCGAGTTCGGCACCTTCGCCGATCCCGTCAGCGCCCACCTGGCCCGCACCCGCCACAGCCCCGCATTGGTGCTCGACGAGTTGACCGCACGACTGGGCAGGCGCTGCCGCGCCGAGGTTCACGGCCAGGTTCTGGGTAGCGGGCTGGAGATGGCCGCCTTCTGCGGCTGGGTGCAATCACGGCCGGACGCGGTGTTCGGTCTGCCGGAGCTGAGCCTGGGACTAATCCCGGGGGCGGGCGGCACGGTGAGTATTACCCGACGCATCGGCCGCTGGCGCACCGCGTACCTGGTGCTGAGCGGACAGACCATCGGCCCGGCGACCGCGCTGCAGTGGGGTTTGATCGACGAAATTGAGTGAGTTCGGCGCGCAAATCCACGCTGGGCGACGGTTAGCGCGCCGAAATCGCAAACTAGCCCGAGCGGCGCAGCGTCACCCGATAGGTGTACTGCTCGGGCAGGAAGTGGCTGACGGACAACTCGACGGGGCGGTGGCTGACGTCGGAATACAGCCGGTCTACTCGCAGCATGGGATGACCGGGCTCACACGACAGCGCGTCCGCGACGGCACGCTCCGCCGATGCAACCGTAATCGACTGTGCCGCTTCGGCGATCGGCTCGTTCAGATGTGGTTCGAGAATGCCGATCACCGTCTGTGTGCCGACCGCGCCGTCCTGCAATTCAGGCGACGCCGCCACCGCGTGGGCGACGGCGGGCGCCAGGTGCACTGTCGTCATCACGAACGGCACACCATCGTGCAGCCGACGGAACACCACCGAGTAGACGATGTCGTCATCGAGCCGTAGCCGGCTGGCGGCGTCGAGGTCCACCCGCCTGCGCAGCCCGGAAAGCACTTCCATCGTGGTGTCGTCGGACAGGCTCATCAGGTCTTCGATCGAGCCGAGCTGACGCAGGTAGCGCCGACCCTCGCCATGGGCGTAGGTGCCGCGGCCCGGCACCCGGTACACCACACCTTCGGCGACGAGGTCCTGAAACGCACGTCGCACCGTCTGCCGGGAAAGGCGATGGCGGGCAACCAGTTCGGACTCGGTGGGCAATCGGGAACCGTCGCGGTAGCGGCCTGCGTCGATCTCTTCGCGAAGTTGTTCGCGCAGCGCCTGGTACGCGGGCGGCGCCTTCACGCTAGATCCCGCCGCGGGCGACCAGCTGGGCGGCGATCACATTGCGCTGGATTTCGTTGGTACCCTCGCCGACGATCATCAACGGCGCGTCGCGAAAGTAGCGTTCGACGTCGAACTCGGTGGAATAGCCGTAACCGCCGTGGACGCGCACGGCGTTCAACGCGATCTCCATCGCGACTTCGGATGCGAACAACTTCGCCATCCCGGCCTCCATGTCGCAGCGTTCGCCGCTGTCGTACCGTTGGGCCGCATAGAGAGTGAGCTGTCGCGCGGCCGTCAGCTTGGTCGCCATGTCGGCCAGATAATTACCGATGGACTGGTGCTTCCAGATCGGTTGCCCGAAGCTCTCCCGTTCTTGCGCGTACCTCAGTGCGTCTTCCAACGCCGCCGCCGCGACTCCGAGCGCACGCGATGCGACCTGAATACGGCCGGTCTCAAGCCCTTTCATCATGTGCGCGAAGCCTTTGCCAGGCTCGCCACCTAGTATCGCCGTCGCAGGCGTGCGGTAATCGGCGAACGTCAGCTCGCAGGACTCGACTCCTTTGTAGCCCAACTTCGGTAGATCCCGTGACACCGTCAATCCCGGGCTGGCGTTGATGTCGAGGCCCGGGACGGCCTCTCCGTGCTCCACCAGCACCACCGAGATGCCCTTGTGCTTGGGCGTCGCGGCGGGATCGGTCTTGCACAGCAACGCGATCAGACCCGACCGGCGCGCGTTGCTGATCCACGTCTTGGCACCGTTGATCACCAACTCGGAGCCGTCGATCGCCGCGACGGTCGTCATGTTCTGCAGATCCGAGCCGCCGCCCGGCTCGGTGAGCGCCATCGTCGCCCGCAGCTCACCCGTCGCCATGGATGGCAGGTACCTCTGCTTCTGCTCCTCGGTGCCGAACAGCGCCAGCAGCTTGGCCACCACGGTGTGCCCGCCCATTGCGCCGGCCAGGCTCATCCAGCCGCGGGACAGTTCCTGCGTGACCTCCACGTAGCACGGCATCGATACCGGGGAGCCGCCGTAGGGCTCGGAGATGGCCAGGCCGTAGATGCCGATGCGTTTCATCTGCTCGATCCACGCCTCGGGGTATTCGTTGGCGTGCTCGATCTCCCGAACTGCGGGTTTGACGTCACGGTCGACGAACGACCGGACCGTCTCCACCAACATGGTTTCTTCTTCAGTCAACATATGTACGGCCATATTGACACTTTGTGCGGCCTAATGCCAACATGGGCACCCGTGAGCGGGCCATATTTCGACGATCTAGCGCTCGGGCAGGTCTTTGACGCCGCGCCGTCGATGACACTGACCACCGGGGCTGCCGCCGTTCATCAGTCGATCGTCGGCGATCGGTTGCGCCTGGCCCTCGACGGTGAGCTGGCGGCCGCTGTGACGGGTGCCTCCGCGCCACTGGCGCATCCGGCCCTGGTGTGCGATGTGGCGATCGGGCAGACGACGCTGGCGACCCAGCGGGTCAAGGCCAACTTGTTCTACCGCGGGCTGATGTTTCACCGCTTCCCGGTGATCGGCGATACCCTGTTCACGCGCACCGAAGTGGTTGGGCTGAAGCAGAACTCGACCAAGCCGGGCCGCGCCCCGACGGGCCTCGCCGCCTTGCGGATGACCACCGTCGACGATGTCGGCCGACTGGTCCTCGACTTCCACCGTTGCGCGATGCTGCCGCTGAGCGACCGAGCGCCCGAAACCGGTCACGCCGACGATCTGTCGGCGATCGGCACTGACCAGGCACCGGTGCCCGACCCGACAGCTGAGTGGAACGCCGACGTGTACCGCGCCAAGGTTCCGGGTGCACATTTCGACGCTGGGATTGCAGGCGCCGTGCTTCACAGTACCGCCGACATCGTCAGTGGCGCTCCTGAACTCGCACGGCTGACGCTGAATATCGCTGCCACACACCATGATTGGCGAAGCGGCGGGCAGCGCCTGGTGTACGGTGGGCACACCATCGGTCTGGCACTGGCACAGGCCACCCGGCTGTTGCCCAACATCGTGACCGTGCTGGGCTGGCAGTCCTGTGACCACACAGGACCCGTGCACGAGGGTGACACTCTCTACAGCGAGTTGCATGTCGAGGCCGCAGTACCGCTACCTGCAGGCCGTGGCGGCGTTCTCAAGCTGCGGTCTGTGGTCTACGCAGTGGGCGAGCCTGACCAGCAGGTACTGGACTGGCGCTTTACTGCTCTGCAGTTCTGAGCACAATGGGGTTGTGACGTCATTGGCCGTCCCCGTGGGCGTGGTCTCGCGGGCTCGCCGTGTCGCCAAGGGTTTTCGCGCACTCACCGGTGCCGAAGTTGACGCCGACGTCATAATCGCGGGCCGGGCTGGATTGCTCGGTCACTCGCCCCAGGGCCGAATCTCGGCGGGTGGGGCGACACGTCTGATGCAAAGCCGCGACGGGTGGTGTGCCCTCACGCTGTCGCGTCCCGATGATGTCGAAGCCGTTCCCGCACTGATGCAGGTGGACGCCGTGGGGGACGACCCTTGGCTGGCCGTCCAGCACTGGGTTGCTGAACGCGATTGCGTCGACGTCACGGAACGGGGACGCCTGCTTGGACTTCCGGTCGCCGCGCTCGGCGAGACGCCTGCCGAACCGCCGCGCACTTACCCGTTTGGCGCGGCAACGGCGGCGCGCAGCCCATCAGGGCTCCTCGTCGCCGACCTCTCCGCGATGTGGGCGGGCCCGCTCTGCGGACAATTGCTGGCGCGGGCGGGCGCTACCGTCGTCAAGGTCGAGAGCACATCGCGTCGAGACGGCGCACGCGCGGGTCCACCGGCCTTCTTCGACTGGATGAACGGTGGAAAGCTTTCATATGTCGTTGATTTCGACGAGCCTTCGGGTTTGCAGGCGTTGCTTGCCGCCGCCGATGTGGTGATCGAGTCGTCACGTCCGGCGGCACTGCTCCGCCGCAACCTCGGACCGGTGAGCGTTCCCCCACGCGACGGGAGGGTTTGGCTGAGGATTACCGGCCACGGCGCCGAAGAGGAGCGCGCCAACTGGGTGGCGTTCGGCGACGACGCCGCGGTATCCGGTGGCTTGGTCTGCGGTGGCGATGACGCCCCGGTCTTCTGCGGTGACGCGATCGCCGATCCGTTGACGGGCCTGGAGGCCGCGGTGGCCGTCGCGGAGTCGTTGCGCAGCGGCGGCGGCGAACTGATCGAGTTCTCGATGTCGGCTGTCGCTGCCGTGTACGCCGAACTGCCGCGCTCCGACGAAACCCGCTGCAGTGCGACCCCGCAACTGTCCACCAAGGCATCGGAGTTGGGCGCCGACAATGAGATCGTCGAGCAGTTGATCACCGAGAAGCAGCTTGCTGCATGCTGATTCAGCGTGCGACTCTGCTTGACGGGGGCGCCGCCGACATTCGCGTTGACGAACGGATCGTCGCGGTCGCGCCTCGGCTCTCGCCGCTGCCCGGCGAACAGGTCTGCGATGCCGACGGTGGAACCGTCATCCCTGGTCTGCATGACCATCACGTCCATCTCCGATCGGCCGCCGCGGCGCTGACGTCAATTCGCGTGGGTCCGGCAGAAGTGCATAGCCGCGCCGATCTGGCGCGCGCACTCGCGGCCGCCGACGTCGGCAGCGACGGCTGGCTCAGAGCAGTCGGGTATCACGAGGCCGTCGCCGGGCCGCTGGACCGGACGGTGTTGGATGATGTATCGCCGCCGGTGCCGGTCCGGGTCCAGCATCGCAGCGGTGTGCTGTGGACTCTGAACTCAGCCGCGCTGGCGCGGGTCGGGCTCGCCGATCACCCCGACGGTCGGTTGCGCAGCGCCGATACCACGTGGTCGGATACGTTGCAGCGCAACGAAAGCGGCCTTGCCGAGGTCAGCCGGCGGCTGAGTGCGTATGGCGTAACCGGCGTCACCGACGCGACACCGGACCTGGAAGTCGGCGACGTTGTCAAACTCATGGCCGCCCACCGCCGTGGCGAACTGCGTCAACGAGTGCACTGTCTTGCCCCCGGCAAACGGATCCTGCATGACGCCGATCTCGACCTTCCCGGCCTCACCGCGTGGATCGCCGAGCGCCACGCCGACGACCTGCCGGTCGCGGTGCACTGTGTCACGGCGGCGCAATTGGTCATCACCCTGGCTGCGCTGCGATCGGCGGGCCGCCATCCGCAGGACCGCATCGAACACGCGGCGGTGGTTCCCGACGACAGTGTTGCGGACATCGTCGATGTCGGGGCGACCGTCGTGACGCAGCCCAACTTCGTCGCCGAACGAGGCGACCAGTACCTGGAGGACGTGCCCGCCGCCGAACATCACGAACTGTGGCGAGTCGCTTCACTGTTGGCTGCCAAGGTGCCCGTTGCGCTCTCCACCGACATGCCCTTCGGGGACGACGACCCGTGGAGGGCGATGCGCGCCGCCGTTTCTCGCACTACCGGCGGGGGAACCGTGCTCTGCGCCGACGAATGCGTATCGGCACGTGAAGCTCTGACGATGTTCTTCGGCGCGGCCGATGCGCCGGCTGTGCAGCGCACGATCGCGCCGGGCCAACCCGGCGACCTGTGCATCCTTTCAGCGAGCCCCGCCGAGGTGTTGCGCGAACTCGAATCGGGCATGGTCGCGGTCACGATCGTCGCCGGGGCCGCGGTCCACGGCGGCTAGCGCGGTCAAGCGGCTGCGGGGACGAGGAACTGCCGCAGCATGGCGCACTGGCTGTTGAAGAACGACTGCGACACTTTGGCTTTCGGGACGATCCCATCGAAGCCATGAAAGGCGCCCCAGACGATCTCGACTTCGCACGGCACACCCGCGGCCCTCAGTCGTTCCGCATACGCGAGGTCCTCGTCGTGGAACAGGTCGAGGGTTCCGACGCCCATCCAGGCGGGCGGCAGCCCGCTCAGATCCGTCCGTCGTGCGGGCACCGCAACCTCGGGGTTGGCGTCCCCTAGGTAGGCCGACCAGCCGAACTTGTTGCTCGACCGGTTCCAGAGCCGCAGGCCCGGATTGTCCGGCCCGTCGCGGCCCACGGTGCGGTCGTCCAGCATCGGGTAGACGAGCAATTGGGCGGCGAGCCCAACCTCGCCGCGATCGCGGGCCAGCAGCGCCAGCGCGGCGGCCAGACCGCCGCCCGCGCTGGCACCTCCGATGGCGATGCGGTCTGCGTCCACCGACGGCAACCTCGCCAGCCAGGTCAACGCCGCATAGCAATCCTCCAGCGGAGCGGGGTAGGCGTGCTCGGGTGCCAGTCGGTAGTCGACCGACACCACCGTGGCACCGAGGCTGCGGGCGAAGCGGTGGCACAGCTCGTCGTCCTGGCCCGGATGGCCGATGACGTAGCCGCCGCCGTGTATCCACAGCAACGCGGGGCCCGCGCCTTTGCTGCCGGCCGGCCGGTAGAGCCGCACCCCGACACCCGACGGCAGGGTCAGCTCTTCGACATCCTCGGGTACGCGGCGCCACATCCGCCGGGTCACCAACCGAACGATGGGCAGCGTCACCGGCGTCACCACTTGTTTGGGTATGAACCGTGCGACTCGGCGTAGATCTGGATGGAAGTCCGAAGTTTTGAATGCGCCCGGCATCCGTCCAGTATTACGTCATCGTGGTCGCGAACGTCTTCGAGGTATCTTCAGTGCCGACCTGATCGGTCTGTAGCCGTCGGGCTTACTTCAGCAGTGGATCGCGCGGCAGCCCCAGGATCCGTTCGGCGATCGTGTTGCGCGTGATCTCCGAGGTGCCGCCCGCAATGGTCATGGCCCGGTTGCCGAGGTAGGCCTGCGTCAGCGTCGGAGTCTGTCCCACGACGGCCGCCGAACCGGCCAGTTCCAGTCCCAGTTCGGTCATCCGCTGGCCGGCCTCGGCCACGAGCAGCTTGGTGACGTTGCCCTCGGGACCCGGCTCGGACCCGGCGATCGCGCGGGTGACCCGGCGCAGATTAAGCAGCCGTAGAGTGTGCGACTCGGCGATGACCTCGCCCGCACGGCGCAGGTAATACGCAGCGGTGTCGGCGGGGGCGTTGTCGAGCAGCTTGACGAGGTCGTCGGCGGAGAACCCGCTGGTGCCGCCCGAACCGCCGCCGATCGAGACGCGCTCGTTGCCGAGCGTCGCCCTGGCCACCAGCCAACCCTTGTTCACGTCGCCCACCACATCCTCGTCGGGAACGAAGACATCGTCGAAGAACACCTCGTTGAAGTGCGCGTGACCAGTCAGGCCCTTCAGCGGATTGACCGTCACACCAGGGGCTTTCATATCGATCGCCATCATCGTGACGCCGGCGTGCTTGGGGGCGTCAGGATCGGTGCGCACGGTGGCCAGTCCCCACTGACACAGGTGCGCAAGGCTGGTCCACACCTTCTGCCCGGTAACTCGCCACCCGCCGTCGACCTTCTTGGCCGACGTCCGCACCGCGGCGGCATCGCTGCCCGCGCCCGGTTCGGAGAACAGCTGGCACCACATGACCTGCCCGCGCAGCACCGGTTCGACCCAGCGCTCTCGCTGATCGTCGGTGCCGGCCTGGGAGATCGTCAGCGTCACCCAGCCGGTGATGCCCATGTCCGGCCGCTCCACGCCGGCGAATTCCTCCTCGATGACCAACTGCTCGAGCACATCGGCGGCGCGGCCCCACGGCTTCGGCCAGTGCGGCACCAGATAACCGGAGTCGACCAGAAAGTCGCGTTGCTTGTCGGCGGGCAGTCCGCGCAACGTGGTGACGGCCTCGCGCGCCTGCTCGCGGTACTTCTCGGCTTCGTCGGGCAGGGTGAACGAGGCGCCGTGCGCCTGGCCGCTGCGCTGACCCTCGACGATGTCGAGCAGCGGATCGCCGGCTTCGGCCATCAACGCCGCGAGGGTGCGAGCCCGGCGCAGGTACAGGTGCGCGTCATGCTCCCACGTGAAGCCGATCCCGCCGTGCAGCTGAATGTTGTTCTGCGAGTTGAAGATCTGCGTACGGATAGCGTGTGATGCGGCGACCGCGGCGGCGAACCACGCGGTGTCCAGATCGTCGGCGCGCGCCGCGTCCCAGGTCGCCGCGGTGGCCTCCTCCGCATTGACGAGCATGTTCGCGGCATGGTGCTTGACGGCTTGAAAGGTGCCGATGGTGCGGCCGAACTGCTCACGCACCTTGGCGTAGTCGACGGCCATCTCCAGAGTCGCCCAACTGACGCCGACGGCCTCGGCCGACGCCAAGATCCGGAACACGGTTCGCGCCCTGCGGGCGGCGCCGCGCAGGATTCGGTCGTCGGCGACGTTCACGTTGCGCAGTGCGACGGACCCGACGCTTCTGGTGGGGTCCAGGGACTCCAGCGCGGTGACGGTGACACCGTCGGTGCCGG
The DNA here is from genome assembly GCA_963721195.1 of uncultured Actinomycetota bacterium. Taxonomy (GTDB): domain Bacteria; phylum Actinomycetota; class Actinomycetes; order Mycobacteriales; family Mycobacteriaceae; genus Mycobacterium. Next base: position 500,057 of record CAVRIH010000020.1, read on the forward strand.
CGTCGACCACCACCACATCCTCACCGGCGATGACGACGAGGAGGTCGGCGTCCGGCGCGCCAAGGACGGCTGGGCTCTCGCCGGTAACCACCAGATCGGAGCCGATGGTCGCGTTGCCCGAGACGGCCAGCGCGCCCACGGTCGTACCGTCGGCCAGCCCCGGAAGCAATTGAGCCCGAAGGGAATCCGATGCGCAGCGGTCGATGACCACCGCCGCCGCGACGCTCGGCAGGAACGGGCCCGGGCACAGTTCCTGCCCCTGGACCTCCAGCACCACCGCTAATTCGGACAGCCCATAGCCCGACCCGCCGTGTTCCTCGGCGATCGCCAGACCGGTCCACCCCAGATCGGCGGCCGCCGACCAGACCTCGGCCGGATGCGAGGATCCACCGTCGAGTGTCGCGCGGGCGGCGGCCCGACTGTTCACCCGGCTGAGCTGGCCAAACGCCGAGCCGGCAAGGTCTGTGTGCTCTTCGGTGATGGCAAGGGCTGACTTACTCACGATGGAAGTCCTCATTCACGTTTTTGATTTACATTTGACGCTCGTCAAGTAACGCTAGCCCTCCGGCCCAGCTCAGCGTCTACGTGATCCGGCTCACAAAACCTGTTGATAGTGCAATCGGTAGACATCTTCGGAATGTTGTCGTTTCGAATTCATACGCGGGGGTACAGTCGCGAAATGGCCGAAGGACCGGAGCCCCGATACCAGGGGCCGACGATGCGGACACGTGCCCGGTGGTTGCTGAAGGCCGGTCCCTCCGACTACATGCTGGCCATGAGCGTTGCCTCGGCTTCCCTGCCGGTCATCGGTAAACACCTCGAGCCTCTAGGGGCGGCGACCGCGATGGGCGTCTGGGGCTGTCGGCACCTGCCCGACTTTCTGGGCGCCACGGCGAAATCCTGGTTCAGCCCGGGTAATGCCGAGCAAAGGCGTGCCGAACGCGACAGCACCCACGCCGTGACCGAGGCCGCGCTGCGCGGCATCGTGAACGCGAAGGACCTCGAGATCGAATGGCCGGCGCCCGAAAAGATGCCCCCGCTATGGAAACTGCGTGAACACCGCCGCAGTGTCCACCGCACATCCGTGCAATACGGCCCGCGTCCCTCCCAATTGCTCGACGTATGGCGCCGCGAGGATCTGCCTGCCGAACCCGCGCCCGTGCTTCTGTTCGTGCCCGGCGGCGCCTGGGTGCACGGCAGCCGTCTGCTCCAGGGCTACGCGCTCATGTCGCACCTGGCCGAACTCGGCTGGGTATGCCTGTCCATCGACTATCGGGTGGCGCCGCATCATCCTTGGCCGTCGCACATCACCGACGTCAAGACGGCGATCGCGTGGGCGCGCGCCAACGTCGACAAGTTCGGCGGTGACCGCAATTTCGTCGCGATCGGTGGCACTTCGGCCGGTGGCCACCTGGCGGCGCTTGCCGGTCTGACCGCCAACGACCCCGAGATGCAGAGTGAACTGCCGGAGGGGTCGGATACCTCGGTGGACGCGGTGGTGGGCATCTACGGCCGGTACGACTGGGAGGATCGCTCGACGGCCGAGCGCGCGCGGTTCGTCGACTTCCTGGAACGCGTGGTGGTCAAGCGCAGGATCGCCAAGCATCCTGACATCTTCCGTAAGGCGTCGCCGATCGCGTGTGTGCACGCCGACGCGCCGCCGTTCCTGGTCGTCCACGGCACCGGCGACAGCGTCATCCCCGTCGCGCAGGCCCGTAGCTTCGTCGAGCGGTTGCGCGCGGTCTCCACGTCGGTGGTGAGCTACCTCGAGCTGCCCGGCGCCGGCCACGCGCTTCGACATGATCGACGGCGCGCGGACCGGTTCGACGGCGACGGCAATCGGGCTGTTCCTCAACCAGATTCACCGAAACCGATCGCTGATCGGGGCGAAGAAGGTTATATAAGCTGCTCCGGGTAGGAGGTAGCTTTTGAAGAGGCTCAGCGGGTGGGACGCTGTGCTGCTGTACAGCGAGACGCCGACGGTGCACATGCACACCCTCAAGCTCGCGGTTATCGACATCTCCGAGCTGAAGGGTCGTAAGTTCGGCGTCGACGAGTTCCGCGAAGTCATCCGCGACCGGCTCTACAAGCTCGACCCGTTCTGCTATCGGCTCGTCGACATCCCGCTGAAGATGCACCATCCGATGTGGCAGGAGAACTGCGAGGTCGACCTGGATTACCACGTCCGGCCGTGCCGGATCGACAGCCCGGGTGGCCGCCGCCAGCTCGACGAGGCGGTCGGCCGGATCGCCAGCACCCCGCTGGACCGCAGCAAGCCACTGTGGGAGATGTACTTCATCGAGGGTTTGGCCAACGGCCGCATCGCGGTGCTCGGCAAGATCCACCACGCCCTCGCCGACGGCGTCGCGTCGGCCAACCTGCTCGCGCGCGGCATGGATCTGTCGCAGAGTCCGCAGGCCGACCCTGACTCCTATGCCTGCGAGTCCCCGCCGACCAAAGGCGAACTGGTGCGGTCGGCGGTCGCCGACCACATGAGGCAGATCGGGCGCTTTCCCGGGGTGATGCGCTACACCGCGCAAGGCATGCGCCGGGTAGCCAAGAGTTCGCGCAAGCTGTCACCCGAGTTGACGCGTCCGTTCACCCCACCGCCGTCGTTCATGAATCACCGCGTCGATGCGGCAGCGCAAGTTCGCCACCGCGACACTGGCGCTCGCCGACGTCAAGGAAACCGCCAAGCACCTCGGGGTCACGATCAACGACATGGTGCTCGCGATCTCGGCGGGGGCGTTGCGTCAGCTGTCGCTCAAGTACGACGGCCACGCCGACCACCCGCTATTGGCTTCCGTCCCAGTCAGTTTCGACTTCTCGCCCGACCGCATCTCCGGCAATCGGTTCAGCGGCGTGATGATGGTGGTGCCCATCCACCTCGATGATCCGCTGGAGCGAGTGCAGGCCGTGCACGACGCCGCGGTGGACGCCAAGGAAGCTCACCACCTGCTCGGGCCCGAACTGGTGAGCAGATGGGCGGCCTACTTTCCACCCGCGCCCGCGGAGCGGCTGTTCCACTGGCTGGCGGACAAAGACGGCCAGAACAAGGTGCTCAACATCCCGATCTCCAACGTGCCAGGCCCGCGCGAGCACGGCCGCGTCGGCGGGGCGCTGGTCGACCGAGATCTACTCCGTCGGCCCGCTCACCACCGGCAGCGGGCTGAACATCACGGTGTGGAGCTACGTCGACCAGCTCAACATCTCGGTGTTCTCCGACGGCGCCACCCTGACGGATCCCCATGAGCTGACGGACGCCATGATCGAGGCGTTCGTCGAAATCCGGCGCGCCGCAGGACTTTCCGAGGAGCTGACGGTCATCGAATCCGCTATGGCGCCCTAACCTGCCGCCGAGTGGGAGTTATGTCACGGCTCGCGCGATTTCGCGTGCGACAAGTCGCACAGTGCTCGCCGACTGCCGCTTGGCGTGCACCCAGGACAGGAACTCCTCGACCGCCTGCGCGGTGTAGTGCGCGCGCGGTGAGCCGTAGTAGAAGTCGAACGCGTGCTGCGCGTGCGGGATCTCCGCATAGGCGACGGTGGACGTCGACACGTCACGCAGTGCGTCGGCGAACTCGCGGCCCTCTCGCACCGGGATGATGGAGTCGTCCTGGCCGTGCAGGATGAAAAACGGTGGCGCATCGGGGCGTAACCGCTTGATCGAGGACGCGTCGACGATAGGTCTGCCTGTTCTCGGCGAACGGCTTCTTGACCACGAACTTCTGCAGGAACGCGATGAACTCCTTGCGGCCAGAGCCCTTCTGAGTGAACCAGTCGTAGCGGCCGTAGATCGGGACCGCGGCGACGACCGAGGTGTCGAGCGTCCTCGAATCCCGGCTGCCACTGCGGGTCGTTCGGTGTCAGCGCGGCAAGCGATGACAGGTGGCCGCCCGCCGAACCACCGGTGATCGCAACGAAATCCGGGTCGCCGCCGTACTCGGCGATGTTCTCCTTGATCCACGCCAGCGCCCGCTTGACGTCGACGATGTGGTCCGGCCAGGTGTGCTTCGGGCTCACGCGGTAGTCGATCGACACGCACACCCAGCCGCGCTCGGCCATATGGCTCAGCAAGGCGTAGGACTGCGGTCGCCGCATGCCGATCGCCCACGCGCCGCCGGGCACCTGCAACAGCACCGGCGCCTTCCCGTCCCGCGGGCAGGTCGGCGCGGCGCCAGATGTCGGCACGGTTCACCCGGCGATGCGGCCCGTACTGCACGGTGCTGGTCTTCTCGACGTAACGGCGGCGGATCAGGTCGTTGGGCCACACGCCGATCTGGGCGCGGCGACGCCGCGCCGGCTGCGACCGGTTGGCGATCTGCTCGTAGTCGTCGCCCAGCGCCTCGCGCAGCGGCTCCTCGAAATGCGGCTGCGACGAGACGTTGCGGCGGTGGATCAGCCACAGCAGAGCCCACGCAATCGCGGTGAGCACCAAGCGCGATCCGGCCGCGCGTCCCGCGGAAGTCGCCGCGCAGGCCGCGGCGCAGCGCGTCGAGCATCGAGACGGCCATGTACACCGGCGACATCTCCGACGTCGGCCAGCCGAACGCGAACACCGGAATGGTGACGTAGCCCTCGCGGGCGATGGGCTGTACGCCGTTGGCGGCGTTGACGAGTTCTGCGACCGCGCGCAGCAACGGATAGCGACGCCTACTCATGGATGACCGTGATAGCCGCAGGGCCGGCATTCAAAACCAGATCAGCCCAGCACCGGCAGTCGGCGTTCGCCGGCCAGTTCGTCCAGCGCCCGTTGCATCACGTGCCGCACGTGCGCGTCGACCTCGTCGATGTCGGGGTTCTCACCGAACTCGGCGACGATGTCGATGGGCGGCAGCACCTGCATGACGATCTTCGACGGCAGCGGGATGTTGGGCGGAACCACCAGGGACAGGCCGAACGGGAAACCGAACGAGATCGGCACGATCTTGGTGCGTGCCAGCCGTGCGATCGGCCCGAGGCGCTCGGCCAGCCAGGTCCCCCGCGACAGGAAGATCTGAGTCTCCTGGCCGCCGATGCCGACCGCGGGCACGATCGGCACCCCGGCGTTCAGCGCGGCCTTCACGTAGCCGGTGCGGCCGCCGAAGTCGATCACGTTCTCGGTGAACGTCGGCCGATACACGTCGTAGTCGCCGCCAGGGAACACCACAACCAGGCCGCCGGAGCGCAGCGCCTCATCGGCGTTCGCGTGGTTGGCGCTGATGTAGCCGATCTTCTTGAAGAAGTCTCCCGTCGGCCCGACGGACAGCATGTCGTGGCTCAGCGTGTAGAGGGGGCGGTCGTAGCCGTGCTGCTTCGTAGAAGTCGGCGGCGAGGATCGGGACGTCCATCGGCAACATGCCACCGGAGTGGTTGCAGACCAGCAAGCGCGCCGCCGGCAGGCATGTTCTCCAGCCCGCGCACCTCCGACCGGAAATAGCGCTTGAGGAAGGGCCGCATGATTCCCATGACGCGTTCGGTCAGGCCCGGATCCCACTTGGTGAGCTCCGACGGTTCGATATCGGTTGAGGCCACGCGTCCCCCTTGGGGTCAAGAATTAGAACGTGTTCTAGTTTACCGCCAGTGGCGACCGCGCCCGATGAGCGACTTCAGGGTTTGGCGCAGGGCCCGTAGGGCTACGTTATCGGCCATGGACGGCCGCGAACTACTTGCGGGCCGATACGAGCTGCGAGGCCTGCTCGGCGCGCGGCGGAATGGCCGAGGTCCACGACGCCTGGGATACGCGGCTGAACAGGGCGGTGGCAATCAAGCTGCTCTATCCGGTCTTCAAGGCCGACGCCGATGCGCGTCGCCGATTCGAGGACGAGGCGCAGGCCGCCGCCTCGCTCAACCATCCCAACATCGTGGCGGTGCACGACTGCGGTGAGCACAGCGGTACACCGTTCATCGTGATGGAACGGCTGCCGGGCCGGACCCTGGCTGACGAGATCGCCATCGGGCCCATGCCGCACCGCGGGTACGGGCGATGCTCGACGACGTGCTCGGCGCGCTCGCAACCGCCCATGCAGGCGGGAGTCGTGCACCGCGACATCAAGCCCGGCAACGTCCTGCTCACTCAGAACGGCAACGCGATGAAGGTGGCCGACTTCGGCATCGCGAAGACCGCCGGTGCCGCCCTACCGCGACCGGGCAGATCGTCGGGACGATGGCGTACATGAGTCGCGAACGCGTGGCGGGTGCTCCCGCGTCGGTCGCTGACGACCTGTACGCGGTGGGCATCATGGCCTACGAGGCGCTCAGCGGGCGACGACCCTATCCGCAGGAGAACCCCGCGTCGCTGGTTCGGGCGATCATGGCACGATCCGCCGCCACCGATCGAGTCGGTGCGACCCGATGTCGACTCCGTCCTGGCAGCGGTGATCAATCGCGGCGATGGGCGCCGATGGCGTGCGTTTCGGGCAGTGCCGGCTCGAGATGCGGGCCGCGCTCGGAGACGCGCGCCGGCTGTCAAGACATTCGGCCAAGGGGCGACGGCGGCGACGCGGCGGCCGTCGACCAAGGTGCTCGCACAACCGCTGGCCCCGTCGGCCAACTACCTGGCTCCGTCGGCCAACTACTTTGTGCCGTCGGCCCGCCGAAGGCCCATGACCCGGGGGCGGAAACTGCTTGCTCGCGACGGCGGCGTTCGTCGGCCCTGATCGTCGGAACACTCGCGCTGGCACTTGATCCGTCGTCGAGCACGCAGTCTCCACAGCCGATCAGCAGCAAGCACCGCGGTTCCCGCGCCCCCGGTGAGTTCGCCGCCGCCGTCGCCGACCTCCGTTCCGGTAGTCGATGAACCGCAGGCGCCTAAGAAACCAAAAGGCAGGGGTAATGGCAACGGCAACAAGAAGCCCTGATCGTTTGGGCCGCGCGTTCGTGGGCTATTCGGTGCGGCAGAAACCGAGGGGTGCGTTGCCGCGACGCTGATGCGGACATGCGGACTGCGGCCGCTCATGAAATCGAGGTCGAGCGATGGCGGATGGTGACGAGGGGCACTTCGTTCCCGGCATGTTCATCGCGGGGCGATACCGCCTGCTCGCGTCGCACGGGGGTCGGCCGCAACTATGCTTCTGGCACGCGGTCGACACTGCTTCGGGACGAGACGTTGCACTCTCGCTGGTCGATCCGGCCCGTGAACTCCCCGAAGAATTCGTCCATGAAATCCTGGCGCGCACCGTTCGCCTTAAGGGAATCCGAACAGGGGGCGTTGCCCGCGTCCTCGACGTGCTCCACACCGGATCTTTCGGCGTCGTGGTCTCCGACTGGACCCACGGCAACAGCCTGCGCCAGGCTGCGGACACCGAACGTGCTCCCGCAGACGTTGCGAGGGCGATGCAGTCGCTCGCGTCAGCGGCCGAGGACTCTCATCGGGCCGGGCTCGTACTGTCCATCGACCACCCCAGCCGGTTACGCGTCAGCCGCGATGGCGACACGGTACTCGCGTTTCCAGCCACGATGCCCGAGACCACACCGCAGTCCGACATCCGCGGCATCGGTTGCGCCATGTACGGGCTGCTGCTTCGTCAGTGGCCGTCGGACCCCGTCGCACTGACGGATTGGCCGACTGCAGAACTGGACTCAGACGGCCAGCCGCTGGATCCGGCTGCAATCAAGCCCGACATTCCGTTCCTGATTTCCACCACCGCGGCGGCATTGCTTCGCGACCGCGGCGGAATCGCGAGTGCGGGAACACTTGTCACGCTGTTGGATCATGCAAGCGCCGACGCCGCCGAGGAAGTGAACTGCCGGGTCATGCCGCCGTTGCGTCCGCCACCACCGGGTTTCTACGCGGAGTTCCGCAACTTCGGGCCGGCGGAAAAGAAAGAGGAGGCTCGCCGTCAGATAATTCGCGCGGGCTTGGGCGCCGCGGCCGCGATCTTCCTGGTGGCGGTTATGGCCCTGGCCTCATCGCTCAACGACTTCCTCGCGGCCAACGACGACACGGTCGCCATGGATGCCGACAAGCTCGGTCTTCTTCCCCAGAACCCGCTACCGAGTCAAGCGCCGCCGTCGGAGGGCGCCAAGACCAACACATCGCGCCCTATCAACGTGGCGCCCGCATCGGTCGCCGTGTTCTCGCCCGACGGATCCCCCGACCACCCTGAGTCGGCCGGACTGGCGATCGATGGCAAGCCGGACACCGCATGGTCGACGGATCGTTACTACGATCCCGACCCCTTCCCGAAGTTCAAGCCCGGCGTTGGATTGCTTCTGCATCTTCGCGACCCGGTTCGGATCAGCATGGTGACCGTCGACCTGAACAGCGCCGGCACGGTCGTGCAGGTGCGCGGGAGTGAGATCGCCGAGCCGAAGGCCATGGCCGAGACCACCGAACTTTCCCCTCCGACACCGATGCAACCGGGTCACAACCGCATATCGATCGCCCAAACACGACCGATATCGCATCTGGTGGTCTGGATATCCACGCTCGGATCGGCCGACGGGCAGAACCGAGCGGACATTTCTGAGATCGGTGTGCACGGCGCGGCGCCGCCTGCCTGACATCGCGCCCTCGCAGAACTAGTCGGTCGTTACGATCAGCCGCGTGACTGACAACAGCGAACAAGCAGTCCTGGTCGAGCAGCGCGACCGGATCCTGATCATCACCATCAACCGGCCCCAGGCCAAGAACGCGGTGAACGCCGACGGTGAGCCGCGGACTGGCCGACGCGATGGACCGACTCGACGGCGACGCCGGGTTGTCGGTCGGCATCCTGACCGGCGCGGGCGGGTTCGTTCTGCGCGGGGATGGACCTCAAGGCCTTCGCCCGCGGCGAGAACGTCGTCGTCGAGGGCCGCGGCATGGGGTTCACCGAGCGTCCGCCGGTCAAACCGCTGATCGCGGCGGTCGAGGGCTATTGCCTGGCGGGTGGCTGCGAACTCGCACTGGCCACCGATCTGATCGTGGCGTCGAAGGAGTCGGCGTTCGGCATCCCCGAGGTCGAAGCGCGGACTCGTCGCCGGCGGCGGCGGATTGCTGCGACTGCCGCAGCGCATCCCGCTATGCGATCGCCATGGAGTTGGCGCTGACCGGTGAGCGCCTGCCCGCACAGCGCGCACACGAACTCGGCCTCGTCAACGCGCTCGCCGAACCCGGTCAGGTGCTGGACGCCGCGATCGCGCTGGCCGAGAAGATCACCGCGAACGGGCCGCTGGCCGTGGCCGCGACCAAGCGCATCATCGTCGAGTCGCGCGAGGTGGAGCCCCGAGGAGATGTGGGACAAGCAGACCAAGATCCTTGCGCCGGTGTTCATGTCGAACGACGCCAAGGAGGGTGCGATCGCGTTCGCCGAGAAGCGCCCGCCGAAGTGGACCGGCACCTGAGTCAGCCGGTGCAGTTCGGCGATCTCGTCGGCGATGTTGCGCCGGGCCTGGCTCCTCCCACCGCGCCCGGCCGGGTGCGGTGTGGAAGATCGATCCGTCCAGTAGCGCCGAAAGCACCTGTGCCCGAGCGGGTTTGAACGTCTCGTCGGGAATCGTCGGCGTACTCCTCGCGCACCGCGTCGGCGTACGCGCGATATCGGCCGGGGTGGCTGCCGAGCACCGACAGGTCGGCATCACTGAGCACCGCGCCGTTGACGTCGTCGTCGGTCAGCTTGTGAGTCTTGGTGACCAGCACGAGCCGCGCGACCTCGTCGCGGACCGGCGACGAGGCCAGCAGGTCGCGTGCCAGTTCCGCCGACCGTTCCTCGTTGTCGTCGGCGCCGATCTCGTAGACGGCGTCGTGGAACCAGGCCGCGAGCTCGACCGCCTCCCTGTCGAACTCGAGCCCGTCGTCGGCCAGCAGCGCCGATCGCGTCGAGCACCTCGTTCAGGTGTGCGACGTTGTGATGTCGGCGGTGCGTTTCCGCCCACCGGGCCAGCAGGTCTTCGCGCAGGTCCTCGGTCAGATGCGCCGCCATAGACTCGATTGTTCCACCGGGTTGACCTCAACCGCCCTTGAGGTCGCAGGATGGTCACATGACGACGGAAGTCATGACCGGCATGACCTCGCCGCCTACTTTCGCCGCATCGGCTACACCGGCCCGGCGACACCGACGCTCGACACGCTGCGGTGCGCTCGTCGCCGCCCACAACGCGACGATTCCGTTCGAGAATCTCGACCCGCTGATGGGCATCCCGGTCGGCAGACCTCGGTCCCGCCGCGCTCTTCGACAAACTCGTTCACCGGCGTCGCGGAGGCTACTGCTACGAGCAGAACGGCGTGATGGGATATGCGCTGGCGGAGTTGGGCTTCGGGGTACAGCGCCTCGGCGGGCGCGTGGTGTGGATGAACACCTCCGGTGCACTCCCCGCGCAGACGCACGAGGCGCTGTCGGTGACCGTGCCCGGTGTCGACGGGCCGTGGCTGGTCGACGTCGGATTCGGGGGGCAGACCCTGTCGTCGCCGATTCGACTGGAGGTCGGCACGGTACAACCCACCCGACACGAGCCCTACCGCATTAGTGCGGACGGTGACGGCTATCTCTTGGAGGCGCAGATCCGCGGCGACTGGCAGGCGCTCTACACGTTCACCACGCGACCGCAGCCGCAGATCGACCGCGAAGTCGGAAGCTGGTATGTCTCAACGCATCCGAAGTCCGGTTTCGTCGTCGGGCTGTCGGTGGCGCTTATCACCGACGACGCCCGCTGGAACCTGCGTGGCCGCAATCTGGCGATCCACAGCGCGTGGCGACACCGAGCGGATCCGTTTCGCGACGGCCGCGGACGTGCTGGAAGCCCTGACCGAACGGTTCGGCATCGACCTGACCGACCTCGGCGACCGCAGCGACGTCGAGGCGCGCGTCAGCGAGGTTCTGGACAGCTGACGACGGCGCGCGACCGCAGCAGGAATTGTCATGTCCCTGCCGCGGGCGGGCCGACCATACTCGATCACCGTGGGCGAGGGATCACACCGCGACCGACTTCGAGAACTGCTCGACGCGGTCGTCGACGCCGACAACGCCGACGTCGGCGACATGGCGCGCAGCAGCTACGCGTCGGAGTTCCACTTCTCGCGGGAGGTGCGCCGGCTGACGGGGGAGTCGCCGGCCGCGCTGCGGCGCCGCATCATGCTCGAGCGCGCGGCCTGGCGGCTGCACTCGCGGCGAGTCGGTGTCGGCGGTGGCCGCCGACGAGGGCTGGTCGTCGGCGGAGGTGTTCTCCCGCGCGTTCAGCCGCACCTTCGGCGTGCCGCCGTCGCGGGCGGCCGACGTCGCAGTTCCGGCTGCCCGCACCCAACGGCCTGCACTTCCATCCGCCGCATTCGCTGTGGCTCGACAGCGACGGCGAGACGCAGATCGAGCGGCCCGACATCTCCGCGCTGATGGTGGCCCACGACGTCGCCGACACCGCCTACCTCATCGAGCAGGCGGCTGCGCTGTCCAAGGAGCAGTGGGCAGACGAGATCTCGCCCGGACAAGAGGTCCTCGAGTGGGACGGTCCCGAACCCAGCGTCGGTGCGGTGCTGGGCGCCATCGTGTGGACCAAGGAGGTGTGGCTGGCGACGATCGAGGGCCGCGACTTCCCCGAGCGCGCTCGCGACACAGCCCGACTCGACCACCGCCGAACAGCTGGCCGGACATCACGCCGACATCGCAAAGCGCTGGAGTGCAATGGTTTCGGAGTACTCGGCGGCCGGCCGGCTGGGTGACACCGTCATCGACGCGTTGTGCGATCCGCCGGAGTCGTTCCAGCTCTACGGCATCGTCGCCCACGTGCTGACCTACTCCGCACACCGCCGCGAGCTTGCCGGGCGATGCTGGCCCACCACGGCGTCCGCACCGGCCGACGGTGACCCGCTCGAATGGATGATCAATCGCGAAAGGTAATGAAGATGGCAACCGTCTACTACACCGCCTCCAGCCTGGACGGCTACATCGTCGACGAAGCCGACAGCCTGGACTGGCTGACCTCGCGCGAGATCGATCCGGACGGCCCGTTCGGGTACGACGCGTTCATCAAATCCGTCGGCGCACTGGTCATGGGATCGTCGACGTACGAGTGGTTGGTGCGTAACGAGCCCGGCGCGTGGATGCTACGATCAGCCGTCGTGGGTGCTGACTCACCGACCCGCACATCGTCGTCGAGGGGCACCCGGTGCAGACGTTCGACGGCGATGTGCGCCGAGCTGCACTCGAAGTTGGTCGCCGAAGCGGCGGGCAAGGATGTGTGGGTGGTGGGCGGCGGCGATGTGGCCGCACAGTTCGTGGCCGCCGGCCTCATCGACGAGATGATCGTCGCTTACACGCCGTGCTCATTGGGCGGCGGTTCGCGGGTGCTGCCGATCCGCTCGGAATGGACGCTGGTGGAAGTCCGGGGTCAATGGCGATTTCGTGTGTGCGCGGTGGCGAAAGGCCTAGCGTTCGGCCGTCGCGTGGGAAGACCGTAGCGCTGGACGAATTCCCTTGACTTGATCAGGAACTCGAGCTGGGCGGCGACGTCGTTCAGCGGATCGACACTGCGCGTCGACCTGCACAACACGACGGCACCTTCCAGGGAGGCGATGCACATGATCGCCAGGGAGGCGGCGTCGACGTCGTCGAAGCCGTCGGAGACGAACGCGCGGGTGAGCGCGTCGCGCCAGTGACTGAAGATGCGGCCGGCGACGGTGGTCAGCTGTGGTTCTTCGTCGGCCGAGCCGATGGCCGCGGCGACCACCGGGCAGCCGGCGGCGAAATCGCTCTCGACGAGCAGTTCCTCCCAGAACACGACGAATTTCCTGACCAGATACATTCCGCCGTTGGCGGCGGCTTCGTCGATGACTTCGGTGATGGCCTCACCGGCGTACTGCAGCGCCTCGCTGAGGATCTGGTTCCTGCCCTCGGGAAAATGGTGGTAGACCGAACCCCGCGGTGCGCCACTGCGGGCCAGCACCTCGTCGATCGTGACACCAGCGGCGCCACGTTCACGCAGCACCTCGGCGGCACTGATCAACATGCTGGTGCGTGTCGACCCTCGCTTGGTGTGGCGGCGGAAGACAGAACAAACCTCCAACGGGTGCGATCAGGCTGCGCGGAGTCTGCTGAAGCTGCGATTGGCGCCAGCCGAAGTTGCGCGGGCTGAATCGGAAGGACGGCCGCCGGGTGTGCACTTCGTGGACGAATCGACGGCCAGCGACGTTGACCTCAACGATCCACATGGCGTGCCTCCCTGCCTATGACGAGCATCATAAAAGAGATAACACACGTGCGCGAGAATTGTATTCCGCGTCACAGCCAATCCGTCGGTAAATAGCAGGTGAACGGCCTCAACTGTTGTCGCCATTGGGCAGTGGCGAAGTCGCCCACTATGTTCCGTCGCATAGTCACGCTGCTGCGTGGCAATATGCAGGTAAGACGCGCGGTTCGCCACCGCCAGCGCAGTCGAGACGGCTACGCTCAGCCCCGTTGGGCGGCGAAAGGCACGGGTCGTGAGCCATTACAAGGCCAATGTGCGTGATCTGGAGTTCAACCTCTTCGAGGTTCTTCAACTGGAGAAGGTGTTGGCCGGCGGCGAGTTCGGCGACCTCGACGGCGAATCGGTGCGGCAGATGCTCGAAGAGGCGTGCCGACTCGCGGCGGGACCCGTCGCAGAGTCCTTCGCGGAGTCCGACCGTCATCCTCCGACGTTCGACCCGTCGACGCACCGGGTAAGCCTGCCTGAGCCGTTCAAGAAGTCGTTCCGCGCGTGGCAAAAGGGCGAGTGGTCCCGGGTCGGCATGACCGAGGACATCGGCGGCGTGCCCGCGCCGGCGATGGTGCAGGCGGCGATCAGCGAGTTCGTGCTGGGCGCGAATCCCGCGGTGTTCCTGTACGACTTGGGACCCAAGATGGCCGACGTTCTCTACAGCATCGGCAACGAGCAGCAGCGGCACTGGGCGGCGCTGATGGTCGAGCGCAGTTGGGCCGCGACGATGGTGCTCACCGAACCCGATGCCGGATCGGACGTCGGGGCAGGCCGCACGAAGGCGGTCCCACAGCCCGACGGCACCTGGCACCTCGACGGAGTCAAGCGGTTCATCACCAACGGTGACACCGATGACCTCTTCGAGAACATCATGCATGTTGTGCTGGCCCGTCCGGAGGGGGCCGGGCCGGGCACCAAGGGACTCAGCTTGTTCTGCGTGCCGAAGTATCACTTCGATCCCGAGACCGGCGACCTCGGTGAGCGCAACGGTGTGTTCGTCACCGGTGTCGAGCACAAGATGGGCCTGAAGGTCTCGGCGACATGCGAACTCACCTTCGGTCAGCACGGCACACCTGCGGTCGGGTGGCTGGTCAACGACACCCATAACGGCATCGCGCAGATGTTCAAGGTGATCGAGTATGCCCGAATGATGGTGGGTACCAAGGCGATCGCCACACTGTCCACCGGGTACCTGAACGCGTTGGACTACGCCAAGACGCGTGTGCAGGGTGCGGACATGACGCAGATGACAGATAAGGCGGCACCACGCGTCACCATCGTGCATCACCCCGACGTGCGTCGCGCGTTGCTGGTGCAGAAGTCCTACACCGAAGGGCTGCGGGCGCTGTATCTCTACACGGCCGCCCACCAGGACGTCGCGGTCGCCGCGGTCGTCTCCGGCGCCGACGCCCAACTGGCGGAACGGGTGAACGATCTGCTGCTGCCGATCGTGAAGGGCGTCGGATCGGAGCGGGCGTATCAGTGCCTCACCGAATCGCTGCAGACATACGGGGGTTCGGGGTTCCTGCAGGACTATCCGATCGAGCAGTACATCCGCGACGCCAAGATCGACTCGCTCTATGAGGGCACCACCGCCATCCAGGCGCAGGACTTCTTCTTCCGCAAGATCGCCCGCGACCAGGGCGCCGCGCTGGCCCACGTGGCCGGCCAGATTCAGCAGTTCCTCGGCGGCGACGACGCTCGAGGCGAGTTGGTCGACGCACGCGCGCTGCTGGCCACAGCGCTCGCCGACGTGCAGGCCATGGTGAGCGCGATGACCGGGTATCTGATGTCCGCGCAGGAGAACGCCCGCGAGCTGTACCGCATCGGCCTGTCTTCGGTGCCGTTTCTGCTCGCCTTCGGCGACCTCCTGATCGGCTGGCTACTGCTGAGCCAGGCAGAGATTGCGCTGCGAGCCCTCGATGGCGAGATCCCAACCGTCGACCGCGCCTTTTACGACGGAAAGGTCGCGGCGGCAGAGTTTTTCGCCAAGACCGTGCTGCCGCGCCTGTCCGCCGACCGCAAGATCATCGAGCGCATCGATCTCGCGGTCATGGACCTTCCCGAGGAAGCGTTCTGACGCGTCGGCGCTAGTCCTCCGGCGTGTACCCGAACGGCAGTAGCACGCTCTTCGGCTCGACATACGCCTCGATGCCCTCTGGGCCGTTCTCACGTCCGACGCCGGAATTCTTGTAGCCCCCGAACGGGGCGCCCGGGTCGAACGCGTACATATTGACCGCGTACGTGCCGGTGCGGATCTTGGACGCGATCTCCATCGCCTTCTTGTTGTCGGTCGTCCATACGCTGCCGGCGAGTCCGTACACCGAGTCGTTTGCGATGCGCACGGCGTCCTCTTCGCTGTCGTAAGGAATGACCGCCAGCACTGGTCCGAAGATCTCCTCCTGGGCGATCGTCATCGAGTTGTCGACATCGGCGAATACTGTGGGTTGGACGAACCAGCCGCTGTCCAGACCTTCGGGGCGTCCGCCGCCGGTGACCAGCCGGGCGCCTTCGTCCACGCCCTTCTTGATGTAGCCCTCGACCCGCTCACGCTGCTTCTCGGAGATCAGCGGACCGATCGCGGCGTTCGGGTCGTCGGGCAGGCCGACGGGCATCGCCGAGATGAAGTTCGAGAGCTTCTCGACGACTTCGTCGTATCGCGAGCGCGGCGCCAGGATGCGGGTCTGCGCGACGCAGGCCTGCCCGCTGTTCATCACGCCCGAGAAGCCAAGCATCGGAAGCGTGGAGTCCAGGTCGGCGTCCTCGAGGATGATCGCGGCCGACTTGCCGCCGAGCTCGAGTGTGCACGGCTTGAGCTTCTCGGCGGCGATCTTTGCGATCTCCTTGCCGACCGCGGAGCTGCCGGTGAACGTGAACTTGTCCAACTCGAGGTTGGACGTCAGCGCGCGGCCGGTATCGGGGCCGCCTGGCACGATCGACAGCACGCCTTCGGGAAGGCCTGCCTCGGCGAAGATATCGGCCATTGCAAATACCGACAGCGGCGTCTCGGCGGCGGGCTTGAGCACGACCGTGCAGCCGGCGAGGAAGGCCGGGCCCAGCTTGTTGGCCGCCAGGAAGAACGGAACGTTCCATGCGGTGACGGCGCCGACGACACCGATGGGCTCGCGGACGACCAAGGTCTGGCCGTAGATCCCGTCGCGGATCTCCTTCCAAACGAACTTGTCGGCGGCGCCCGCGTAGTACTGGAACGCCGAGATGGCTGCGCCGTACTGCATCATGTCGACGATCGTCTGAGGCTGACCCGTCTCGGCTGCGAGCAGATACTTGAGTTCGTCGGCGCGGTCTTCCATGCCCTTGACGGCGGCGGCGAGGATCGCGGCCCGCTCCTGCGGCGTCATGTGCGGCCAGGGTCCCTCGTCGAAGGCCGTGCGCGCCGCCGCACACGCGGCGTTGACGTCGGCCTCCACCGCCAAAGGCACCTTGCCCACCAGCTCGCCGGTTGCAGGGGAATGCACCTCAATGACCTCGCTGGAGGCCGGCTCGACCCACTTGCCGCCGATGAACAGCTTGTCCCACTCGGTCTTGAAAGCGACGGTCTGTGTCATGACCGTCACACTACCTACGAACCCGGAAAAGTAGAACCTGTTGCAGTCGGCGGGCGCAGGACCAGCACGACATTGCTGACTCCGAACTCCCGCAGCACCGGGACATGCATCATCCACCAGGCCCATCGTGGGTGGTAGCGGGGAAATGCGGCGACCAGGGCGCCGGTGGCGGCCGCCCATTGCAATCCGTCGGCGGCCGACACCGCAAACAATGACGAGCCGTAGTTGTTCTTGGGCGGATGGCCATGCTTGCGGGTGTAGCGCCTGGCGGCCCGCTCCCCGCCGAGGTAGTGCCACAACCCCGTCTCGTGCCCGCCGAAGGGGCCCATCCAGACCGTGTACGACAGCACCACCAAACCTCCCGGCTTGGTGACGCGCAGCATCTCGTTCCCCAGCCGCCACGGCTGGGCGACATGCTCGGCGACGTTGGAGGACAGGCAGACGTCGACGCTGTCGTTGTCGAACGGCAGGGCGGTCCCCGACGCTCGCACGTAGGTCACCGTGACGTCGTTCTCCGCAGGGCCGGCGTGCATCTCGCCAGGGTCAGGCTCGACCCCGATGTAGGTGAAACCGGCACGGGCGAACGCCGCGGCGAAGTATCCCGGTCCGCCACCGACGTCGAGCAGGGTGCGCCCGGCCGGCGCGCCCCGGTGCTCCGCCCGCCACAGGTCGCCGACCAGTGCTGCGGTGTCCTCGGCAAGCGCACCATAGAACCGGGCCGGATCGGGCTGCTCGTACCGGAACTCCCGCAGCAGCCGAAGCGACCGCGACAGCGTCGCCCGACGGGCGAACAGGTCGGTGGCAGCCATCGGAACGAACATTAACCAGCGGCTAGGGTGAACGGGATGTCTGACCGAGGTGTTCGCTCCGTGTTGCTGCTCTGCTGGCGCGACATCGGCCACCCCCAAGGCGGCGGCAGCGAGACCTACCTGCAACGCATCGGCGCGCTACTCGCCGCGTCGGGTGTCGAGGTGACTCTGCGGACCGCCCGATATCCGGGCGCGGCGCGTCGCGAGATCGTCGACGGGGTGCGGGTGAGCCGCGGCGGTGGCTCCTACTCCATCTACATCTGGGCGGGACTGTCGATGGTGCTCGCCCGCATCGGGCTCGGCCCGCTGCGCAAGGTCCGGCCCGACGTGGTGATCGACTCCCAGAACGGCATCCCATTTCTGGCGCGGCTCGCCTACGGCCGGCGCGTCGCCGTGCTCGTGCACCACTGCCATCGCGAGCAGTGGCCCGTGGCAGGTCCGGTGATGGGACGCTTCGGCTGGTTCGTGGAGTCCCGGCTGTCGCCGTGGCTGCACCGTCGCAATCAATACGTCACGGTGTCACTGCCGTCGGCGCGTGATCTGGCCGCCGTCGGTGTGCAGCCCCACAGGATCGCCGTCGTGCGCAACGGTCTCGACGAGGCACCGCCGGCGACGCTGACTGCACCGCGGTCTGCGACGCCGAGGGTGGTGGTGCTCTCCCGCCTGGTGCCGCACAAGCAAATCGAGGACGCGCTCGAGGCGATCGCCGAACTGCGCCAGCGGATTCCGGGCGTACACCTGGACGTCGTCGGCGGCGGCTGGTGGGAACAGCGCCTGATCGAGCACGCCGAGTTGCTCGGCATCTCCGATGCGGTGACCTTCCACGGTCACGTCGACGATGACACCAAACACGATGTCCTGCAGCGCAGTTGGGTCCATGTGCTTCCGTCGCGCAAAGAAGGCTGGGCGTTGGCCGTGATCGAGGCGGGCCAGCACGGCGTGCCTACCATCGGCTACCGGTCCTCGGGCGGGCTGACCGATTCGATCGTCGACGGGGTAACCGGCCTGCTTGTCGACGAGCACGACGGGCTCGTCGACGGCCTCGCGCGCCTGCTGACTGATCCGGTGCTACGTGACCAACTCGGCACCAAGGCCGAGATCCGAAGCGGTGAATTCTCGTGGCGGCAGAGCACCGACGCGATGCGCACGGTGTTGGAAGCCGTGCATGCCGGGACGCACATCAGCGGCGTCGTATAGCTCCGAGCGCGCTCGCAACGAGTCCGACCAACCCACCGAGGAGCAGGGCCAGCCAGGCGAGATGCGCGGCCAGCACCATGCCGCGCCCTGTCGCCTGAGGAGCGTCGCCGCCCACCCGGTAGACGGTGAGGTCATCGTCGTGGTAAGCGATCGGCAGCGCCAAAGTATCAGCGGCGCCGCTGGATTCGACGACCACCCAGCCGACCCCGGCGTCCGCAAGTTGGTCGCGATCGGCGCCGCTCAACAACATCTGTTGGACGGTGCGGGCGCGTTCACCCTCACCGGGTACCGTTTGGCCTCCGATCGTCAAGTCACCGGTCGACAGCACGTCGGACCGCACCCAGCGCGGCAACGGGTCGAGCACCGGCGCATCGCCTGCCCACTCGAAGCGCCGCATGCTGTCGACCGGAAGGACGGCGACCGGACGCGGGTCGTCGTTGATCATCGCCGCAGCCGCTGCCCAACCGCGCGGGTATTCCACCGGTGAGACCTTGCCGCCCACTCCCCACACCAGATCGGGCAGTGTGGCGATCAGCGCGGCGCAGCAGACGAGCGCCGTCGCCGCAGCCGGAAGTCGTTGCCGCAGTGAGACGACCGCGGCCGCACCGGCGAGCGCGTAACCGGGAACCGCAAGCGCGACCCATTTCTGCGCGTCGCGGAGCACGCCGAGGCCGGGCATTGCTCGCACCGTCGCCTCGACGGCCGCGACGCCGGGACCGGTCGCCATCGCCGCCGGCACCACGACCGCGAGGGCGGCCAGGCACAGTAGCGGCACCGCAGCCGGGCGGCGGATCGCCACCGGTAGTCCCGCTACCACGATGCCGAGCAGGACGATGGCCGCGACGACAGCAAAAAGCGTTGTGCGAGAGCTAGGTACGGCCTCGCCGTTCCAAATCCCGCCGAGGCTGGCGAGCGTTCCGAGTGTTCCGAGGCCGGGCTCGGCCCGCGCAGCGAACGCCGCGACCCCCTCGGCCTGTGATGGCGCCAACGACCTCGCCACGATCGCGGCAGAAAGCCACGGCAACGCCGCGATCAGTGCGCTGCCTAGTGCAACCACCGCGCGCCGCCATCGTGGCCATCCCCCACTAGGCGCGAACACACACGCCAGCGCCACGCTCGCGGCGAGCATCAGCCCGGTCGGCGTCAGCCCGGCCAGGGCGATCCAGAACGCCAGCGCGCCCGCATCGGCCCATCCCGCTTCCGGTTCGCGCAGCCGCAGCATCGCGGTGGCCACCCACGGCAGGCATCCGTAGCCGACCAACAAGCTCCAGTGTCCCTGTAGAAGACGCTCCGCGACATACGGGTTCCAGATCGCGAGCGTCGCCGCGACGCACTGCCCGGCCAGACCCGAGTCGGGGAGCACCGTCGCCGCAAGGCGCGCCGCGCCCCACCCGGCGATCCACAGCCCGACGGCCAACAGCAGCTTGACCGCCACCCCGCCGTCGATCACCGTCGAGACCAGCGCCACTGCGAAATCCTGGGGCAGCGCGCGCGGTGCGGCCTCCGCGAGCCCGAGCGCCGCGTCCGACAGATATGAGCGCGGAACCGACACCGCATCGCGAAGCAGCAGATAGCCAGACCCGAACAGCGGCGCCGTCACGGCCAGGGACAGCACCAGCGCGTATGCGGGCGCAATCAGCGATTGCGCCCGGGACGCTGCGAAACGCGCGGTCAGACCGGTCTGTCCGGCGGCAGATCGGTCGGTTTTTGCGCGGGCAGCTTCTCGGTCTTGGCCTCGGCTCCCGGCACCTTCATCCCCTGAGTGTCGAAGAAGCTGTGATCGGCCTCGTCGAGTCCCGGATCGATGAGCGCGGACTCGGCCCGGAGGCTGAACGAGCCCAGCAGCGCGCCGCCGACCAGAGACACCAGACCGATGGCGACGAAGGTGATCGGCAGGATGCGGCCCCACAGGCCGACACGGTCGCGCTCGTCTCTGGCGCTGGCGACCTGGGTTTCGACGGTTTCTTCGTTGAATTCGACCTTGTAGTCGACGAACGTCACCTCGGGCTTGAGAGGCTCACGGGCGTAGTAGTGGTAGCCGTGGTCATATCTTTTGACGATGGTGCCCGACACCGGATCCACCCAAAACGTGCGCTGCGCGGCGTAATAGCGCGACATCGTGATCCGCTCGTCGGGTTCACCCGGGATTCCCCACATCGCCGCGGACGCGGTGACCTCGGCGTCGGCGTCGTCGTCGAGCAATGACGCGTACGCGATCGGCTCGACCAGCTTGTCGTCGGAGTCGTAGCCGATTTTCTGGGTGAACCGGTACGTGGTCAGTCCGTTGACGTCGTCCTCGCCGTCGTAGTTGGCGTCGAATGAGTTCTGCGCGATCGGGTCGAATACGGAGTACGTGCGCTTCTCGGTGTCGAACGGAAACCGGTAGGTCAGCCCTTCGTGCGGCAGCGCGATGTTGGTCGGCGGCTGGTCGTCGTCGATGGACCGCGGCTTCTGTACCGCACCGCCGGGATTGCTCTCGCTGGACACCGCTTCCGCCGTCTCCCGGTTGACGGTGACGGTGTCGACCAGCGCGAGCAACAAGCCCTCGTCCTGCTGCTTGTCGGTGCGGCGCAGGGTGCTGCCGACCTGGAGGGTCACCACGTCCGCGTTCGAGGGTGCCTCTACTGAAATCTGCTCCTGCAGAGCCAGCGGCACATCGCGGTCGACGACGAACTTCTCCCGGTTCAGTGAGCCGGGATCGAACGCCGTCCCGGTGCCGTCACTGACCAGCGTCGCGTCCAGGTTGAGCGGAACCTTGGCGATCTTGCCGTGGGTATAGGTGGACAGCAATAGCGCGGCGATCAGCAAGCCAGCACCCAGCCCCATGATCCCGCAAGCCGCAATACGGAGCGCTACTGCGCGGTTCAAACCGTGCCTCCTTCACCTGCGGGAGTCCCGCAAACCCGTTCGACCCTAACAGCACAAGTTAAAGGTCGATGCTTACTCCGAGGGCATGTACCCGTGGCTACCCGAGGACCCGTATTCAGCGGCTTTCGCCTCGCGCGGCACACTGATGTCGTGGCGGAATCCAGCAGTGACGCGGCGAGCGCTGAGAACGCTGTCGGCGGCACGCGCGGGTTCCTTCCCGCCGTCGAGGGGATGCGGGCCTGTGCGGCGATCGGTGTTGTCGTCACTCACGTGGCCTTCCAGACCGGTCACACCGGTGGCATCGCGGGCCGGTTCTTCGGCAGGTTCGACCTCGCAGTAGCGGTGTTCTTCGCGCTTTCGGGCTTCCTGTTGTGGCGGGGCCACGCCGCCGCCGCCCGCGGTATCCGGCCCATTCCGCCGACGGGCCACTACCTGCGGTCACGGATCGTACGCATCATGCCCGGCTATCTGGTCGCGGTCGTAGTCATCCTGTCGTTGTTGCCGGAGGCGAAGGCGGACCTCACCGTCTGGCTGGCCAACCTGTCGCTGACCCAGATCTATGTGCCGCTGACTCTGACCGCCGGCCTGACCCAGATGTGGAGCCTGTCGGTCGAAGTCGCGTTCTATCTCGCGCTGCCGCTGCTGGCGCTGCTGGTGCGACGGGTGCCGGTGCGCGCCCGGATACCGGTCATCGCGGCCATGGCGGTGGTCAGCTTCGCGTGGGTCCTGATCCCGTTCGACGCCCCGTACGGCGTCAACCCGCTCAACTGGCCGCCGGCTTTCTTCGCCTGGTTCGCCGCTGGGATGCTGCTGGCCGAGCTGACCGTCACGCCGATCGGGTGGCCGCATCGGCTGGCCAGACGGCGGGTGCTGATGGCTGGTGTCGCGATCGGAGCGTTCGCGGTCGCGGCGTCGCCGGTGGCCGGTCCGGAGGGCCTGACCCCCGGCACGGTCAACCAGTTCATGGTGAAGATCGCGATGGGGGCGGTAGTTGCCGGGGCGCTGATCGCCCCGCTGGTGCTGGACCGGCCCGACACCTCGCACCGCATGCTGGGCAACGCGACGATGGTGACCCTGGGCCGATGGTCCTACGGCCTGTTCGTGTGGCACCTGGCGGCGCTGGCGATGGTGTTCCCGGTCATCGGTGAGTTCGCCTTCAACGGGCATATGCCGATAGTGCTTGTACTGACGGCGGTGTTCGGGTTCGCGATCGCAGCGGTGAGCTACGCGTTGGTCGAGTCGCCATGCCGAAACGCATTGCGGCGCTGGGAGAGACGAAACGATCCCGCACCTCTTGACAGTTCGGTTACCGACGAGCCTGAGCCTGCCGTCGCGCGATGATTTCGTCACGGACCGCGGAGCGGCGGGCCTTGCCCGCGTCGTCGCGCAGCGGAGTGTCGCTGAACTCCACGACGCGGGGAAGCTTGTAGCCGGCGAGGCGGTCGGTCAGGAAAGCGATCACAGCGGCCTCGTCGAGCCCATCGGCCTGCACGATGGCGTAGGGCACCTGGCCAAGGTCCTCGTGCGGGACGCCGACCACCAAGCAGGACAACACATTCGGGTGTGCCGACAGTGCCGACTCGACCTCGGCGGGGTAAACGTTGCGGCCGCCGACCGTGAACATGTCCACGCGACGGTCGTTGAGGTAGAGGAAGCCATCGGAGTCGAAGTAACCCAGATCGCCCAGCGAATCCCAGCCGTCGCGTTGTTTCGCCGTGGCGCCGATGTACCGGTAGGTCGGCGCGCTTCCCGGCGATGGGCGCATGTAGATCTCGCCGCTGACGCCGGGCGGACATTCGTTGCCGTCGTCGTCGAGCACCTTAATCTCGCCCGCGACGACGACGCCGACCGACCCGCGGTGGGCCAGCCATTGGGTGCCGCTGAGGACCGCAATGGCCTGAAGTTCGGTGCCCCCGTACAACTCCCACACCACCTCGGGACCCAACAGGTCGATCCAGGCCTCTTTGACCGCAGGCGGACACGGCGCACCGACATGCCAGAGCCGCCGGATCGACGACAGGTCGTAGGCGCCGGGGTCTGCGCGGTACACGGGGAGCAGGCGCTGCATGACGGTCGGTACTGTCGCCAGGAATGTGACCCGGTGCTCAGTGACCAGCCGCAGGAACTCGTGCGGTTCGAACCGTGGCATCAGCACCAGATGGTGGCCCTGCACCAAACCGATCGCGAGCGTGGTGAACCCGGTGTTGTGGCTCAGCGGCACCGAGAGCAAGTTGACGTCGCCGTCTTGGGCGCCCAGCGGATAGCCCGCCGCAGCAGGGAACCGGCTGTCACCGCCGGCCTCGATCAGCTTGGGCCTGCCGGTGCTGCCACCCGATGCCATCGACTTCCACACCGGCGACACCGCTTCGGGCAGGGGCGCGTCGGACAGTCTCGGGTCGGGTGTGAAATCCCCTGGCACGCTGGGAATTACGCCGCGCGGGTCGTCGCGGCCGACCAGCAGCGCACGCGGCTTCAGCTCCAGCAGGCCCTCGAGCTCGGCGTCGGGCAGCCGGGCGGATAACGGCTGCGGGACCGCGCCGAGCTTCCAGGATGCCATCACCGCCTGCACCCATTCGATCGAGTTGGGCATGACGACTGTGACGTAATCTCCTTGTCCGACACCGAGTTCGGCGTAGGCCCGCGCGAGTCTATTGGTCGACGCGTCGAGCTCGCCGCGAGTAATTGTGCGGCCATCGCAGGTGACCGCCGGCGCGTCGGGATCTGATTCGGCGAGGCGGGCGAATTGGGTGGGAATCGGTGGAATATCGGCCATCAGTAGGCGCCCTGCGTCTCGAAGATCCGGCGCGGATTGTCGACCAGCATCGTGGTGAGCTGTTCGTCGGTGACACCGCCCGCCTTCAGTGCCGGGATGACGTCGTTGTGAATGTGCAGGTAATGCCAATTCGGCAGCGCGACCGGAAGTGTCTCTTCCGGCAATGCGTCGAAATAGCAGGAGGCGTCGTGGGAGAGCACCATCTTGTCGGCGTGCCCGCGCTCGCACATTCGGACCACCGTGTCCACGCGGTCCTCGAACGGCAGATATGCGTCGACACCGAACCGGTCCATCCCGATGTAGGAGCCGTTGTCGACGAGTTCCTCCAGATAGGCCAGATCGGTGGTGTCCCCCGAGTGTCCGATCACGACGCGGGACAGATCGACGCCTTCCTCGGCGAAGATGCGCTGTTGCTCGAGCCCGCGCCGGGTGCCCGCATGTGTGTGCGTCGAGATCGGCACTCCGGTGCGGTGGTGTGCGGCCGCGACGGCCCGCAGTACCCGTTCGACGCCGGGGGTCACACCTGGTTCATCGGTCGCGCACTTGAGAATGGCGGCCTTGATCCCGGTGTCGGCGATGCCATGCTCGATATCGCGGACGAACATGTCCGCCATGATCTCGGGGCCGCCCAGCGGTGCGCCGGGGCCCAGATAGTGAAAGTACATCGGCACGTCGTTGTAGGTGTACAAGCCGGTGGCGACGACGATGTTCAGGTCGGTCTGTGCTGCGATCTCGGTGATCCGTGGGATGTAGCGACCGAGACCCAGCACCGTGAGGTCCACAATGGTGTCAACGCCGCGGGCCTTGAGCTCATTCAGGCGGGTGATCGCATCGGAGACGCGTCTGGACTCGTCGCCCCAAGCCTCGGGATAGTTCTGCATGATCTCGGTGTCCATGATGAACACGTGTTCGTGCATGAGGGTCACGCCGAGGTCGGTGGTTGCGATCTCTCCGCGGGCGGTATTCAACTGCGGCACATAGCCGATGCTAAAGCTCGGCGGAGTCCTCGGGTGTGAAACTGCTGTCATCGTCGGGCACCACCGACGCAGCCAGCATTGCCACCGAGATGAGCGCAAGCAGCTGCACCCCTGCGGAATGGCCGACGTATCCGTCGACCGATCGCCACGGATTCTGGCTGAGGATGGCCCCCGCCAGGATCAGCCCGCCGGCGGTCGTCGTGACCGTGACGGCGTCACACAGTCGTTCGCGGTTGCGCAGCAAGTAACGCAGGCCCAGCGCGATACCGACGACGACGATGCCCGCCACCCCCGAGATGACCGCACCGACCGCAAGTACCGCGGCGCTTGTCGACCAGCGTCCCGGCCGCCAGACGCCGGCGGGCTCGTCCGGATCGGCGCGGCGGCGCGTCGGCAGAAACGCCAGCAACGCAAGCAGCGGCAGCAGGGCGAGGCCGCCGATCAGCCCGGCACGGTAGAGAGCGTTCAATCCGAAGGTGAGTGTGACGGGTCCCTCGGTGCCCGGTGGCAGTACCCAGCCCTGCTGCCAGCCGTTGACGGTGACCGGTGTGAGCCGGGTGCCGTCGGCGCGGTGTGCGATCCAGCCGGGGTTCACGCTTTCGGGCACGACCAGCACCCGCGACGCTTCCGATGAATCGACGTTCACCTCACGGTGATCGGCACTCCACGATTCGATCTGCGCGGGAACCGTTGCCGCCGAACGTATTCGACTCGCCATCGGGCCGTCGAGTTGGACGCCGTCGGCGGTGAACGCGCTCCCGGGGCTAATCAGCAACTCCTGCGCTCCGTCGGGCAACATGATCGGCTCGACCCGGCAAGGTTGAGCGGGCACCGGATCGCCGTCGAGCAGCGTACCAACGGTCGTCTTGATCGAGGTCTGGATGAACTGTCCGGCAACACCGATGACCGGGCCACGGCCGCAAGGTAATTCGATAGTTCGATCGCGGTTGCGCGCGGCTTCGGCTGCGGCGATCGGGGCACCCCGTGCGTCGAGGGCCGTCACCTCGGCAAGGCCGGGGGGCTTCAGTTGGTCGAACCCGAGCGCCGTCCGGTCGATGACGTCGTCCCAGTCCAGGATCGAAACCTTCACGGTGTCAGTGACACGGGGTTTGAGGTCGAGGGTCTGCGCTCCGGCGTCGCCGGCCAGCCGCCGCACCTGTGGTCCGTCGCCGAGGTCGACGGCCACCAGTGTCGGATGTGCGGGCAGTTCCGGCGAACTCGGTGTCAGCTGCACCGCGGCCACTTCACGGGCGGTGGGCAACCTCAGCGTGAGGGTGGGCGCCGACTTGTGTTGTACGACGCTTTGCCGCGCCGTCCACGCCGTGTCGGGGTCGCCGTCGGCGGCGGCGTACGCCGAACCCAGAACGTCGACCGGGTCCGCGTCTCCGGTGGCTATCGCACTGCCGGGCGCACGAACCAGGTCGGCGAGATTGGGACCCTGACGCGCGCGCACCCACACGGTCGGCGTCACGGCGATCGGTTCCGGCACCGTGAGCGTCCGGCTCAGGTTGACCGGCTCTTCCGGCGACAACGCCATTGCCGCCGCGCAGCGAATCCCGTCCGGGCTCTGCGCGCAGCCGGGCCGGCCGAGCAGCTCGGATCCTAGATCCCATTGCGCAACAGCCGAATTCGGAGGTGGCCCCGGCACGGACACGGTGTGGCGCAGGTTGACGGGATGGGCGAACCCGTTGGCGTCGTACTGGGTGACGGCGAAATCGGTGATGCCGAACTGAACGCCCGGTGATCCGTCATCGGTGGCCACGGCGGTGATCCGCACCCACGGCGACTCTCCGTACGGCAGCGCAGTCGTCAACGGCTTGCCTGCTTCGTCGAAGCGCAGCGTGCTGGTGCCGTTGACGGTCGACACCTCGATGCGACGGACCTGTGCGCCGACGGCGGTCGCGCTCGGGGTGATCGTGATGGTGGCGTTGGTGACGGGATGGTCGAAGTCGACCTGAAGCCACTGGCCGATGGCCGCCTGCAGCGAGTTGGACACCCAACTCGTCGAGGAGTCCGCATCGACGGCGGCGGCCGGTCCGGTCGCGGGCGCCACGTGGGGTAGTGCGGTCGAATCCGACGCCGAACTCGACACCGAGACGCGTCCGCCGGTCCACTGCCCGTAGACGGTGTCGGTTCCTGCCGCCGGATAGTCCATCACGCGGTTGAACGTGTGTCGCGCATCATCGGGTGTTCGGATTGCCGACGAGTGGTCATCGACACGGCCGTAATCCGTTTCCCGGGCGAGTGGGGTGTCCGTGACGATGACCCCGGTCCCCGGGGGAACGGACAGGCCCGCCTTCTGCGCGTCCGCCGTCAGCAGCATCGGCCCCAGCGGCGGATGCCCGAGCAGGCGGCGCCTCTCGTCGAGGCGCAGCAGCACCTCGGGCGCACCGTCGACGCGGGCCATCGCATCGGTTTCGGTGAGGTACGGCGTCGTCGGCACCGCTGGCGCGGCCGCGTTGACCCGGTAGATCTCCACGGCGGGGTAGCGCGGTCGCAGGCCGCTGTCGGTGATGAAACCGGGCAGCGTGCCGGGGCCGACCGGTTCACCGAACTGGGCGACACGCTCAAGGGCGGGTGAACCCTCGATCGCGCGGTGCACCAGTACCGGTCGCGCCGACCGCGACGTCTCTGGGTCCAGGTCGTTGCGCACCACTACATACGAGATTCCTTGCCGGGCAAGGGTATCCGCAAGCCCCGCGGAGGGTCGGCCGGCTGCGAACAGGCGTTGCACGGAGTCCAGGGCCCGGATGGTCTCCGGCGGGGTCAACGGAATCGAGTCGCGCACGCCCCAGGCGCTGTCGCCGAGCACCTGCAGAGGCTCGTCATGGCTGCTGCCCCATACCTGGGTGGCGAACGGGGCGCCCGGCGCCACCAGTACACGTCCCGACTCGTTGTGTTCATCGAGCCACTCGGCGGTCTCGTACCAGTACTGGGGGATCGCGTCGAACGCGCCAGGTGGGGTGAGCCGGCCCGTCCAAGCCAATGAGGTGGCAGCGATGATTGCGACCAGTACGACGATTCCGACGGCCATCCGCTTGTCACGTTCTGGGTGGGCGAACGCATCCCTGACCACCGCGCGCGGTGCGCTTCCCGGTAGCGGGATGCGGCCAAGCAGATGCGCAAGACCCAGCGCGATCGGCAGCCGCAGCAGCGGTTCTAGTTTGTGGATGTTGCGCAGCGGAGTGCCATCCGCGTCAAGAAAAGCTTGAACCTCAAGGGCCACAGGCGATCCCAGACCGCCTGAATATCCGAGGGCCAGTACCGCGACACCGATGAGCAGTATGGTGACGAGCCGTCCGCGCGCAGGCATGGAGCGCATGGACAGCCCTGCCAGACCGGCCGCCGCAACGAGGGTGGTCGCGAGCGCTGCCACCGATCCCGTCACCAATGAGGCGCCCGCCGTCGCGTTCGGCGCGACGAACGGTGTCCAGACATCGGTACCGCGAAGCATCTCGGTCAACGACATCCACCGCGTGGTCACGCCGGAGGATTCGATGAAGTCGAGGAACGGTGGGCTGATCCGGCCGAGCAGCACGAGCGCGATCACCCACCAGAGCACTGCGAGCACGATGCAGATCGCCCACCAACCGGTGAAGCGCCACCACAACCGGTTCGGCTTGTGACAAAGCAGCCAGATCGCCGCCACCAGGCAGGCCGTCAGTGTCGCGACGGCGTTGACAGCGCCCATCAGCGCGATCGCCACCGCGGATCGGGCGGCCAGAATCCGCACCGCGCCCGTACCCCGCAGCGCGAGTATCACCGGCAGCAGCACCCACGGCGCGAGCATCAACGGCAAAGTCTCCGACGAGATCGCGCCGATGGTGGTCAACACCCGCGGGGACAACGCGAACGCGACCGCGGCGATGATGCGGGACGTGGGACTGCCGATGCCCCGGCCATCGTTCAAAGCCTCGGCAACGCGCAGAAATCCCCAGAATCCGATCACCAGCAGCAGCGCCCACCACAGCCGCTGAGTCACCCAGTCGGGCAGCCCGAGCGCATCACCGGCAAGAAAGAAGGTGCCGTGTGGAAACAGGTAGCCGTAGGCCTGGTTCTGCGCCTGCCCGAACGGCAACTCGCTGTTCCACAGGTTGAAGGCGCGAGTCAGGAACCGCAGCGGGTTGGCGGTCAGGTCAAGCTTGGTGTCGGGTGAGATCTGTCCGGGTGACTGGGCGAATGTCAGGATCAGCGCCGCCGCGGCGACCACCCACAGCCAACGCCGCAAAAGCGGCGTGGTCTCGTTAACTTCTGTCGCCGTACTCGACCCTGTTGAGCACCGATGACGCCGGGTCGCCCGCCTGCAGCGGGGGCTTGTTGTCCTGCTGCACCATCAGCGTCACCCCGAACACGGCGGCCGCACCCAGCAGCAGGCCGACAACGATGCTGGCCGCGGCGGGCACGAGAAACCGATCCATTCGGCCAAAGTAGCAGACCATATCCGCCGGGCCCGGCGACAAGCGTCTGCCGGCGGACGGGGGATCGAATGCTGATTCGTTTCCTACTAGTGTCGGGGCCCATGGTTTCAATTGGTTCGGGGCTGCGCGCGTTGTGCGCCGCCATGGCATTGCCCGCGCTTGTGTCCGGCTGCTCGACTGCCGCGGATCAGGCGGCCGCGAGCCCCGCGACGGCGGAATCAGCTCCTCCACAGGCGCCCGTGCTCGTCCCGGCTCCCGCGTGCGGCGAGGGGCCGGCGTTGCTGTCGCAGATGTCGACCCGCGACAAGCTGGCGCAGCTGCTGATGGTCGGCGTCAACGACGCGGCCGACGCCCGAGCGGTTGTCGAGAGCCAGCATGTCGGCGGCATCATGATCGGCAGCTGGACCGACCTGTCGATGGTCTCCGACGGCTCGCTGATCGACATCGCGAACTCGGCGGCGCCGCTGCCGCTGGCGGTCAGCGTCGATGAGGAGGGTGGCCGTGTCTCGCGGCTGTCCTCGGTGATCGGCACCCAGCCGTCGGCGAGAGTGCTGGCGCAGACCCAGACTCCCGAGCAGGTATACGCGATCGCGCTGCAACGTGGCCAGGCGATGCGGAGTAAGGGCATCACGATCGACTTCGCCCCGGTGGTCGACGTCTCCGACGCTCCGGATGACACCGTGATCGGCGACCGGTCCTTCGGCTCGGACCCAGCTGTGGTCACCGACTACGCGGGCGCCTATGCCCGCGGCCTGCGCGACGCGGGATTGTTGCCGGTGCTCAAGCACTTCCCGGGCCACGGGAACGGTTCGGGTGACTCGCACACCGGCAGCGTCACGACGCCGCCGATCGCCGACCTGCAGAACTCCGACCTGGTTCCGTACCGCACACTGAACGCGCAGCTGCCGGTCGGCGTGATGCTCGGCCACATGCAGGTTCCCGGGCTCACCGGCAATGAACCGGCCAGCCTCAGCCCGAGCGCCTACGCGCTGCTGCGCTCCGGGGGCTACGGCGGTCCCCCGTTCAACGGCCCCGTTTTCACCGATGATCTGTCGTCGATGCAGGCGATCTCCGATCGGTTGGGGGTGGCCGAGGCCGCGCTGCGCGGATTGCAAGCCGGTGCCGACACCGCGTTGTGGGTGACCACCGGCGAGGTGCCCGCCGTACTGGATCGGTTGGAGAAGGCGGTCGAGGCAGGCGAATTGTCGATGCCTCAGGTGGACGCCTCGGTGCTGCGGATGGCATCGGTCAAGGGGCCACATCAGCGGTGCTGATATTGGGCAGGGGCAGCGTTGCTGACGCTCACCGTGCGCCTATTGCTTACGCTTGAGTGATGGCAGGTGGGACAAAGCGGTTGCCGCGCGCGGTGCGTGAGCAGCAGATGCTCGATGCCGCCGTGCAAATTTTCTCGGTGAACGGCTATCACGAGACGTCGATGGATGCCATCGCGGCCGAAGCCAAGATCTCCAAGCCCATGCTGTACCTCTACTACGGCTCCAAGGAGGAGCTGTTCGGCGCGTGCCTGGACCGTGAGCTGTCCCGTTTCGTTGAAGACGTGCGGGGCAAGATCGACTTCACGCAGAGCCCGAAAGACCTGTTGCGCAACGCCGTCCTGGCGTTCCTCACTTATATCGACGCCAATCGGGCATCGTGGATGGTGCTCTACAACCAGGCCACCAGTTCACAGGCGTTCGCACACACCGTGCGCGAGGGCCGCGAGCGGATTATCGACCTTGTCGGTCGACTCCTGCGGGCCGGCACGCGTCATCCGGAGCCGGACACCGACTTCGACATGATGGCCGTCGCCCTGGTGGGTGCGGGCGAAGCCGTGGCCGCGCGAGTGAGCACGGGCGACGCCGACGTCGGTGAGGCCGCCGAGCTGATGATCAACCTGTTCTGGCGAGGTCTGAAGGGCAAGCAGGCTGATACCGGCGGGCAGGAGCGTGGGGGGCACCTCCCGGCCGAAGGCCAGGGGGACGACCCGGGGTCCAACAAGGACGCACCCGCCGTCACCGCCAACTGAGGGCCGTCAGCAGGTACAGCCCGACGCGTTGTAGCTGCTGTACAGCGAAGCCCCTGCCTGCGCTGCGGCCGACATGCCACCGAGGGCTTCGAGCGCCGCGTCCGACATGTGGCTCGAGAACAGGTCGTCGTACGTCACGGCGGCGATGTTATTGCTCATAGCTACAGAACCTCCCGTTTGCGCCGCCAGCTTGTCGCTGTCGAGTTCGCTGACGATGTGGTTAATTTAATGCAGTATGACAGGGCCACAGCCGCCCATGGTCGAATAATCTGTGGTTCCTCTGTGAATTCGCCGTAACGGTGGACAGTTAAGTAATTCCGGCAGCGCCGCTCTATCGACACAGGAGATCGGATGGAGTCTGGTTTCGAGCGCGAACTGTTCCGCGCCGCGACCATCGACGACTTGTTCTCCGCTGCGTACCACCCCCTACCTGGGCAAAAAGCCGACGCGGAAATCGCGGCGCGTCGGCTGTCCGCGTGGTGCCGTGCCTCGGCGAGCGGTGACTGGTCGTTGTTCGCCGAGCGACTCGGTCGGGACGGCTGGTCGATCGAAGAGGCGCTGACCAGATTCGCCAGGGTCCGGCGCGATCCACGGATACCTGCGCCTGCGTGGATGACCGATGCGGACTGGGTCAACGCGGCCTTGCATACGGTGGGCGACGGCGATGACCCCCATGCGGGTGCGGCGATCGCGTTCGCGCCCTTGCTCGCGCCCCTCGTCCGTGAGGCACAGAGGCGGTTGTGGTCGATCGTCGACCCGAATTCACGCGAGATCCTGACCGACGGCGGACAGGCCGACCTATCGGCGGAGCTGTTGAGAGAGCTCTCAGACCTCGCGTCGCCCGCACTCTTCGAACGCTTCACCGACGCTCACGGCTTCGGCGATTTCATCGCGGACATGGCCGGTGGAGGATTCCGTCGGCTTTTCGAGGCCAAACCGGTGTTGCTGCGACTGCTGACGTCGGTGACCCGGCAGTGGATCGACACCTCGTGCGAACTGATCGTCCGACTGGCGGCTGACCTCCCGGCGATCCGCGGCACCCTCGTCGAGGCGGACCCAGCATGCCGGGTCGCCACAATCGCCTGCGGACTCTCGGATCCGCACAACTTCGGTCGCACGGTCGCGATCCTCGGTTTCGATGACGGTACGCGGGTCGTCTACAAACCCAAGCACCTCGGCGTCGACGCTGCATGGAGCGCACTCGTCGACAGGTTGAATCTCTGCGCACCCCCGGTGCAGCTGCGCGCGATGCGCGTGCTCACCCGCGACGGCTACGGCTGGACAGAATTCATCGAGCATGCGAGTTGTGGTGAGCTCGAGGAGTTTTCGCACTTCTTCCGCCGTGCGGGCGCATGGCTGGCTTTGTTCCACGCCTTCGTCGGTGTCGACATGCACCAGGAGAACATCGTCGCGATGGGCTCACACCCCGTCCCGATCGACCTCGAGATGATCCTGCAGGCGGCCGACGCCCGCGTCGGTGATACAGAGGAAGGATCGGGTCTGGCGTTTGCGTCGGCAATGCAGAAGGTGCTCGATTCCGTCGTCACGGTGGGCCTGCTTCCTGCCTACGGAAAACACTCCACCAGTAAGGTTTTCGTCATCGGCGGGGTTCACTCGGACTCGTCCCCAGGGGTGAGTCTGCGCTGGCTGGATGTCAACACCAACGCGATGCGGCCGGTTAAGGTGACGGACACGATCAGCACGATCTCCAACCTGCCGTTCATCGCGGCCGGGCGCGCGAGCCTCGGGGACCACCTCGACGACCTGATATCCGGGTTCGGTGACTACGCGAGATTTCTACACCAGCAGAATCCGCAGGATCTGTTGCAGGATTTCGGCGGTCTGCCGATCCGAACCGTGATCCGGCCGACCAGGTTCTATACGGGGTTGCTCGCCCGGCTGCGGGACCATCGCACCATGGTCGACGGCGTTTCATGGTCCGCGCAAGCTGACTTCATTGCGCGGTTGGCAGATTGGGACAATGAGTCGGATCCATTGTGGGGACTGCAGCGCGCCGAGAGAGCGGCTCTCGTCGATCTCAACGTGCCGCACTTCACCACGACCAGCGACGGCCACACACTCCGCGACGCGGCAGGCATCTCGATTGACATCGACACCTCACCTGGCCTGGAGCGGGCACAGGCCCGGTTGAGTGGCCTCACCGATGATGAAATCGCCTGGCAGATAGAGGTGATCAGACAGAACACCGACCTGCTCCGGCAGCGATCCGCAGCCCCCGCCATCGGGCCGTTGGCCGCAGTCGATCAACATGCCGAGGCCGAGTTTCTCGCGGAGGCAGACAAGCTGGCCGCGACGCTGACCGATCTCGCGGTCCGCAGTGCGACCAGCGCGGCGTGGATAGGTCTCGATTGGCTCGGCGACTCCGAGGTGTCACAACTCGTCGTGCTCGGCCCTGACCTCTACAACGGCAACTGCGGCATCGCGGTGTTCCTCGCCGCGCACTCGGCGGTGACCGGCAACGAGTCGTCGAGCGTTCTGGCGCGAGACGCCGTCGCTGGACTGCGGCACCATCTCGCGGGCCGCAACCCGGCGCGAATGGCTCGATCACTCGGTATCGGCGGTGGACTCGGTCTCGGGTCGATTGTCTACGGATTGGCGGTGATCGCGGCCCTGCTGGAGGACGAGGCCATCCTCGACGACGCACACATCTGTGCGGAGTTGATCACCGACGACCTCATTGCCGCGGACCGCCAGCTCGACGTCCTCGGCGGGTGCGCGGGCGCGATCCTGGGATTGCTTCGGTTGCACCGCCAAACGGGCGACGACGCAGCGCTGCGCACTGCGGAGAAATGCGGGCACGCGCTGCTGGCCCACCGCAGGGCCGGCGATTTCGGCGTCCGCACCTGGGCCAGCGGAGAATTCGGCCGACCACTCAACGGCATAGCGCACGGTGCTGCGGGATATGCCTACAGCATGTCGGCGTTGTCGGCCGCCACCGGCAACGACGAATTCACAAGTCCGGTAACGGAATGCCTCGCATTCGAAGATGCCACCTACGAAGACGCGCGACACGGGTGGGCCGATCTCCGCGAGATGGACGACGCGGCATTTCCGTGTAAGTGGTGCTACGGGGCGCCGGGTATCGGGCTGGCCCGGATCGCGATGACCAAGCTCGCGGGCGTCCCCATCTCCTCGTGTGCGACTGACATCGAACGCGCCATTGCCGGTGTCGAGCATCAGTGGCCGGTGCCGACCGACACCCTGTGCTGCGGGACGCTCGGCAGTATCGAATTGCTATGGGAGGCAGCCGATGTGCTCGGCTCAGATGACCTGCGCCGGCTGGCTACCCGGCAGCTTCTCACGGTTGTGCATGCCGCTCGTGCCACCGACGACTACCGATGGAGCAGCGGAACCGGCCGATTCAACGTCGGCCTGTTCCGTGGACTCGCCGGAATCGGATACACGATGATTCGGCGAGCACACCCAAATCTGCCCAACGTGCTGATCTGGGAGTAGCCGTGCCGCGGAATCAAACGAGCACCCGCACATATATCCGTCGTAGTCTGCCGATGCTCGGCAAGGTCCGCGGCGAGGTCGCGGTATCGATCGCTCTCGGCCTTGTCGTTTCGGCACTTCCGTTCGTGGCGAACGCAGCCTTCGGCCCCGTGATGCAGGCGATCGCCGATGCGGGCATGGGGGGAGACCTGGCCGGCGTGTGGAACGAAAGGGGCGCCCTGCTTAGCCGTGCCGACGGCGACTCGGCAGGACCGCTGAGCTGGTTGAGAACCCCGGTGCCGTTCGCGGTACTGCTCGGAATCTGGGCGGCGGCGCTATTGGCCGCGCAAGTACTGGGCTTCGCCAGAGCCTGGGTCGACGCCCAGGTGGAGTGGAGGCTGTTGACCGTCATCCGCCGCCGCGTCCACGATCACATCCAGTCGCTGTCTCTGGACTTCTTCACCGGCGCGCGCGTCGGCGCACTGATGCAGCGTGTGCAAATGGAGGCGGCGGGGGTTCAGCGGTTACTCACAGTGTGCGTCATCCCACCTGCGGTCGATGCGCTGGTGATGGTCGCGGCTCTGGCGTATCTGGTCGCGCTCTCGTGGCAGATGACGATCGTCGCACTCGTCCTTGCTCCGCTGGCATTCACCGCACTGCGCTTCACCGGAAGGAAACTGCAGGCTGCCACGCAGCGGATGATGATCGCACATCGTTGGCTCGGTGGCGAATTGGAGGAGACCGTAAGCGGAATCTCCGAGGTCCAGGTCTTCAACGCCCAGGGCCGCCGCAGTGAGCGGTTTCATGAGGCGTCGCTATCGGCGGCCAAAAGCATTGCTGCGATGACGATCTGGACCAGCGCCGCCACGACCAGCGCGCAGGTGCTGATCGCATTGAGCACCGTGCTGGTGCTGATTGCCGGGGTGGTGTTCGGGGCGTCCTTCGGTCTGACGTTCGCCGGCTTGGTGGTGTTCGTCGGCTTCGTCCCGACGATGTTCGCCGCAGTGCAACGTATTGCGACCGCATACTCGTCGTACCGATCAGTCCTACCGAACGTGATCTCGACGTATGAGCTCCTCGATACCGAGCCCCAGGTGCGGGACCACCCGGATGCGGTGCCGCTCGGCGACGTTCGGGGCAACATCACCTTCGAGAATGTCGTGTTCAGCTACACGCCGGAACACAGAGTGCTCGACGGACTGTCGTTCTCAGTCGCAGAGGGCGAGACGGTGGCGGTCGTCGGACCCATCGGGTGCGGCAAGACGACCGTCTTCAACTTGTTGCTGCGCGTCCTTGACCCGCAGCAGGGTCGTATTCTGCTGGATGGCCACGATATCGGTCGTGTCACGATATCGACGCTGCGCGAACAGGTCTCGAAGCTCGCGCAGTTTCCCTTTTTCGCCAAGGACACTGTCCGCGAGAATGTTCGGATGTCGCGCCCGGACGCAAGCGACGCCGACGTTGTCCAGGCCTGCAGGCTGGCCCAGGTGCACACGGTCATCGTCGACCCGGCCAGGGTCCACCGCGGCTACGACACCGTCGTGGATGTACAGGTGCCCTCGGGTGGGCAGAAGCGCTTGATCGCGCTCGCGCGGTGCCTGTTGCGCAGGCCCGAAGTCCTGCTGCTCGACGAGCCGACGGTGGGTCTGGATTCCGATCAGCGGGCGCGACTGACGCGGGTCATCCGCGAGTACGCCCAACCCCGTACCTGCATCGTCATCAGTCACGACATGGACTTCATTGCCGGTGTCGCCGACCGGATCATCGTTCTCGACGGTGGGCGTGCCGTGGAGCAGGGCACCCACGAGACGCTGCTGGCACGCGGCGGCGTGTACCGCAAGCTCTATGACGCCCAGAACGTCGATCCGGCCTTCGTACGCAAGCAGTACCCGGTCGACTCAGCGACCAAGGATGACACCGGCGGCGACTTCGACCCCGTCCGTGCGGACCGTCTCGGCCGCGGCTAGGGCCCGCGATTTCACCTGCGACTCAAGAACTGTGGCGAGGGCATCGGAAATCGAATGTGGTGTCGGTGCGGATGCCCGGTGTGACGTTCCGATGCCCAGCGCTTCGACGCGGCCGGCGTGGTAAGGCTGGTCGAAGTTGTGTGGCACCACCACTTGGGGCGTGCCTGCACGCATCGCCTCCGTCGTGGTGCCTGCCCCGCCGTGATGTACGACGGCCGCCGTGCGCGGCAGCAGGGCTTGCAGGTTCGTCTCGGAAACTGTCAGGTGATCCGGGGATGCGTCGGGTGCCGCGAACCGGGCCCAGCCACGCAAGAGGATTGCCCGAAGTCCGAGCATCCTGGCCGCGGCCACCATCGTCGCTCCGGCCGTCGACGGCACGGGCATGCTGCCAAACCCGAACAGAATCGGTGGCTCACCGGCGTCGAGGAAACTGATCAGATCGTCCGCGAGCGGTCGTGGATCGGGTCGCATCCATGCCCCGGTCTGTATGACCGAGAGGTCCGACGGAGTCGGCCACGGAGCCAGCGTCGGATCGGCCGCCAGCAGTGGTCGATCGGTGATCACATGGCCGCGGACGTCGGTGACGGGTTCCAGGCCCTCTGCGGCACGAGAAGCATTGAGACCTTCGGCCCAGACGTCGTTCCACCACTGCGCGTCGACGTCCCACTGGGCGCGGGTGCTGATCCCCTGTGGGCGGGGCGGGCCGTGCACCGGGGGTGGCGAATGGTGTTCCGAGGGTAGGGCTACCGGCGCATAGGCGGTGTAAAAGTAAGGGATGCCAGATATTTCGGCGATCGAACGAGTGGCGATCTGCATTGCGGCGCAGCCGACGACAACATCGCAGCCGACAGCGGCCTCGCGCAACACTGCGAACTGTCGTGCGACCGTCGCCGCCGGACCACCCTCGACCTTTCGCGGTCCGAGCCGCAGGTCGTGCCCGATGGGGAAGTAGTCCAGCCCTGGGCCATCGGTCAGTTCCTCGAACCCAGGTGGCGCGCACAGGCAGGCGTCGTGTCCGGTATCGCGCAGGTGCGACGCGAGGGCCACCATGGGCTGGACATCGCCGCGCGAACCGACCGTGGAGAGCAGTACCCGCATCCGTGATGCCTCTCAATCGGCAAGCCCACGCGAAGGTAGCATTTCAGTGCCGATGACTAGCGAAAACACCGACATGACAGGTGACGCCGCGCCGCTGCTCGTGCTGGCGGCCGGGCAGCGCTGCGGCAGCACCCTGGTTCAGCGACTGCTGTGCTCACATCCGAGCGTGCGGATCTGGGGTGAGCACGTCGGACAGTTGCGGCCGCTGCTGACTGCGCGGCAGCGCCTGCTCTTGTGGTCGGAGAGCAGCGGCATGGCGGGCCGAAAGGAACTGGAATCAGCCGGATACAACGGCTTCATCGCGAACCTGACGCCGCAGCGCAGTCAGATCGACAAGGCGTGCGCCGCCTTCGTCGAGACGTTGTTCGCCGCTCCGGCACGCGAGGAAGGCCGTCCCTTATGGGGCTTCAAAGAGGTTCGCTATGGCCTGCCCGATGTGCTTCTGCTTCGCGACCTCTTTCCCCGACTGCGAGTGGTCCTGGTGGTGCGCGACCCGCGCGACGTGCTGCGCAGCCTTGACGAGTGGGAGAACCTCGGCGGCTGGAATCGCGTCGAAACCGAAGAGTCCCTGCGCAATTGGCACCGGGTGGCGGGCAGCTTCGTCGGCTGCGATACAGATCCGCACCTTCGCAGTTTCATCCTGCGCGTGCGCTACGAGGACCTGATCCACTTCAGCCAGGCATGGATCGCCGCGA
The DNA here is from genome assembly GCA_963721195.1 of uncultured Actinomycetota bacterium. Lineage (GTDB taxonomy): Bacteria > Actinomycetota > Actinomycetes > Mycobacteriales > Mycobacteriaceae > Mycobacterium. Next base: position 539,032 of record CAVRIH010000020.1, read on the forward strand.
TCGCCGACCACTGCCGGCTGGACGCAGGTCTGCTCGACGCGGCGGTCTTCGATCAGCGAGTGCATACAGCGGGCACGCGCGGTCGTACTGATCGGCGACTTCGGGAGTGGTCCGAACTGCCTGCCTCGTTGCGTTCCCTCATCGACGACGATGATCTCCGAATGGTCGCGTCGACCTACGGGTACGACCTTCCAAACACCTAGAGCGCCGTCACCGAACCGATCAGATGCGGATCGCCGCTGGACGCGTGGCGCAGCGTGAGCTCCCACCCGTCGGTGACGCGATCGACGTAAAGCCCGGCGCGCGCTGGCAGCACCACCGGCTTGACGAACCGCGCCGAGTACTTCACCGCGTCGGGCAGCTGGCCCTCGATGTTGGCCAGAACCGCTGCGGCGCTGAACATTCCGTGCGCGATCACCGTCGGGAAGCCGAACAGCTTGGCTGCGATCGGGTTGGTGTGGATCGGATTGTGGTCCCCACCCACGGATGCGTAGTTGCGGATCTGGCCGGGCGTGATGCGCAGCACCGCGTTCGGTGGCCCGAGTTTCGGCTTCTTCTGCGGCGGGGGCTTCGGCTCATCGGACAGGCTGGTCTTCTGCTGATGCAGGAATGTCGTCACCTGGTGCCAGGCCTTCTCGTTGCCGACGTTCACCTCGGTGACGATGTCGACGAGCAGACCGCGCCGGTGCTCACGCAGGTTCTCCGCGTGTACCTTCGCCGCGACAGTGTCCGTCACCAGGATCGGGCGGTACTGGGTGATGTGGTTCTCGATGTGCACCGAACCCATTGCGGCGAAAGGGAAGTCGAAACCAGTGACGAACGACATGATGGTCGGGAACGTCAAAGCGAATGGGTAGGTCAACGGCACGGTGTCGCCGAATCGCAGCCCGGTCACGCCCGCATATGCCGCCACGTTCGCGCTATCGATCGGCAGATCCTCGACCGTCAGCGTGCGGTCGGGCAACGTGTCGCTGCGCGGCACGAACGGCATCGCACCTGCTGCGGCGCGCAGCATGTTCTTCAGGCCAGACGGTTGCGTCACGGCTATGCTCCCACCATGGACTGGCCGCACACCCGAATGGTGTTGCCGGTGACGGCATTGGATGCGGGGCTGGCGAAGTAGGCAATGGTCTCGGCGACGTCGACCGGCTGGCCGCCCTGGTACAGCGAGTTCAGCCGACGGCTCACCTCGCGGGTCGCCAACGGGATGGCCTCGGTCATCTTGGTCTCGATGAAGCCGGGCGCGACGGCGTTGACGGTGATGCCCTTCTCGGCGTAGGCGGCCGACAGCGCATCGGTCAGCCCGATCATGCCCGCCTTGGTGGTCGCGTAGTTCGTCTGCCCGCGGTTACCCGCGATCCCGGCCATCGAGGACAGCCCGATCACCCGGCCACCCTCGCCGATGGTGCCGTTGCCGACGAGGCCTTCGGTAAGCGCAAGCGGGGCAAGGAGATTGACGGCGACAGCGGAGTCCCAGCGGGCCTCGTCCATGTTGGCCAGCAGCTTGTCGCGGGTGATGCCTGCATTGTTGACCAGGATGTCGAGCGCCGACCCGTGGTAGTGCTCGCGCATGTGTTCGGTGATCCGGGCGACGGCGTCGTCGGCGGTTACGTCGAGCGTCAGCGCGGTCGCACCTACATGCGCCGCGACCTTCCCGAGGTCCTCGTTGGAGCCCTCCACGTCGACGGCCACCACGCTGGCGCCGTCGCGGTGGAACACCTCCGCGATCGTCGCACCGATGCCGCGCGCCGCACCGGTCACCAACACGATCTTGCCGTCCAGCGGCCTGTCCCAGTCGGCAGGCGGCGCCGAGTCGGCAGCACCGACCCGGAACACCTGGCCGTCGACGTAGGCCGACTTGGCCGACAGGAGGAACCGCAGCGTCGACTCGATTCCGGTCGCCGCGGGCTTCGCCTCGGCCGACAGGTAAACCAGGTTCACGGTGGCGCCGCGACGCATCTCCTTGCCGAGCGAGCGGGTGAACCCTTCGAGCGCGCGCTGCGCGATGCGTCCTTTAGAGCTGCCGGCGTCCTCGGGTGTGGTGCCGATGACGACGATGCGCCCCGACGGGCCGAGGTTGCGCAGCAGTGGGGTGAAGAACTTGTACAGCCCCTTGAGTTCTGCGGGTTCGGTGATGCCGGTGGCGTCGAACACCAGACCGCCGAACGAGTCGGCCCAGCGGCCGCCAAGGTTGTTGGAGACCACGTCGTAGTCTTCGGCCAGCGCGGCCCGCAGGGGTTCCACGACACGGCCCTCGCCGCCGATCAGCAGCGTGCCTGCCAGGGGAGGATCACCCGCACGGTAGCGACGCAGCGTCTCGGGTTGGGGGATGCCGAGTTGCTTGGCGAGGAACGATCCGGGCGTCGAGTGGACGATTTGCGAGTACAGATCGGTAGCCATGAGGACGAACTTACTCCTGAGTAAGAAGGGTGGGTACTATGGGGCTCATGGCTAGTGATACCCGTCGACGGGTCGCGATCCTCGGCGGAAACAGAATTCCTTTCGCACGCTCGGACGGCGCCTACGCCAATGCCTCCAACCAGGACATGTTCACCGCGGCGCTGGACGGTCTGGTTGACAGGTACAACCTGGCAGGCGAGACGCTCGGCGCCGTGATCGGCGGCGCGGTACTCAAGCACAGTCGCGACTTCAACCTGATGCGGGAATGCGTGCTGGGCAGCTCGCTGTCGTCGTACACGCCCGCGTTCGACATCCAGCAGGCCTGTGGGACGGGGCTGCAGGCCACTATCGCCGCTGCCGACGGAATCGGCGCGGGGCGCTATGAGGTGGCCGCCGCGGGCGGGGTGGACACCGCCTCGGACGCCCCGATCGCGTTCGGCGACGATCTGCGGCGCGTACTGCTCGGGCTGCGGCGCTCGAAATCCAACATCGACCGGCTCAGGCTTGTCGGCAAGCTGCCCGCCTCCCTCGGCGTGGAGATCCCGGTCAACAGCGAGCCGCGCACCGGAATGTCCATGGGCGAGCACGCCGCGATCACCGCGAAGAAGATGGGCGTCAAGCGTGTCGATCAGGACGAGCTGGCCGCCGCCAGCCACCGCAACATGTCCGCCGCGTACGACCGCGGGTTCTTCGACGACCTGGTCACCGGGTTCCTCGGTGTCTACCGCGACAACAACCTTCGTGCCGATTCGTCGGCGGAGAAGCTGGCCACCCTCAAGCCGGTGTTCGGTGTTAAGGGCGGCGACGCAACGATGACCGCGGGCAACTCGACCCCGCTGACCGACGGTGCGTCAGTGGCGCTGCTCGGGACCGACGAGTGGGCGGCCGCGCACGGGGTCGAGCCGCTGGCGTATTTCGTCGACGGCGAGACTGCGGCCGTGGACTACGTCAACGGCGAGGACGGCTTGTTGATGGCGCCCACCTACGCGGTGCCGCGACTGCTGGCACGAAACGGCTTGAGCTTGGGCGACTTCGACTACTACGAGATACACGAGGCGTTCGCATCGGTCGTGCTTGCCACGCTGGCGGCGTGGGAGTCCGAGGAGTACTGCAAGGAGCGGCTCGGCCTGGACAAGGCACTGGGCAGCATCGACAGGACCAAGCTCAACGTCAACGGTTCCTCGCTGGCAGCGGGCCATCCGTTCGCGGCGACTGGCGGCCGGATTGTCGCGCAGTTGGCCAAGCAGCTGGCCGAAAAGAAGAAAGAGACCGGCGGTCCCACCCGTGGTTTGATCTCGATCTGCGCGGCAGGCGGCCAGGGCGTCGCGGCGATTCTCGAGGCGTAGCCGACATTCAATTCCAGCGGCGTAACTCCGCCTGCGGAGGGCTCCCGCCTTTTCCAGGCCGTCATCATTTGGTGACGCCGCGGGGAAGCGTGTTGCACCCCGGCGACGCCCCGCCAAGAAGCTCTGAGGATTTTTCGGGCGGCTGTAACGGGTGCACGCGTGCATTCGATAAAGGGATAGCTCCGTGTTGGCGTCTGACCCCCCGACCCGACGTCAGCACGGGGCTCTTAATTCTGTTTCTCCCCGCGTGAGCGCGCTAATTCGGTGGCGGATCTTTTTTGGCCTTGATCGGCCCGGCGGCCGGAGGCGGAGTGAACAAGCCTCCGCCAACGCTGCCTCGTGCGGTTTGCACTGCGACCAACCCCCAGGTGCCCAACAGGGCGAAATAAGCGACGGCCGCGGCCACCTGGAAGGCGGGCAGCCCCGTGTGGTTAGCCAATTGGGTGGTGCCGGTGACGAACGTGCCGACAGGGAACGTCAGGCTCCACCACGTCAGGGCGAATGGCATCCCGCGCCGCAGCGTGCGGACCGTGAGTCCGGTCGCCAGCACGATCCACAACACCGCGAACCCCCACACGGGCACGCCGAACAGGACTGCGAACACATTCATGCCGCTGGCCAGTTCCGGCGGGACCGCCAGTGCCGCATTCGCGCCGAGTAGGCCCGCGGCGGTGATGCCCTGACCGAGTGGGCCGAGCACGATCCATAGCGTCGGCACCCGGGTGGTGCCCGACGTGCCGTACAGGGCGAGCCTGCTCCAGATCATCGAGATGATGATCAGCGCGGCGACGAGCGACAGGCCGAACATCGCGTAGCAGCCGTAGAGCATCGTGGTGCGGCCGGTGCCCGTCGCCATATGGGGGATCAGCAGCGCGCCCGACGCTGCCGACACCATTGGTGGCACCACCGGCATCAGCCAGCCACCGAAGGCGGCGTCGGGTTCGACGTTGAGTTGCGTGAACATCAGGAACGGGATGGTCGCAGCGGTGAACAATCCGCCGATCGTGCCTGCCGACCACAGCACCCAGGCCAGGTCGACTGCGATCCGCTCGCCGATGAGGTCCTTGCCGATCAGCAGCGCACCCGACCCGATGGTCAGTAGTGCCATCGGCGCGGCGCCGTAGAAGTGCGTCATCTGCGGATTGCGCACATGACCGCGAGCCACCGTCGGATGGCGGGCCCACTGAATCGTCACCGCGGCGATCAACAGCACCAGGAGCGCAGCGGCGACCACCCACACGACGTGCGAGAACATATGCAGACCGGGAACGTGCACCGGCAGCGTGACTCCGGCGGTGGCGACGATGCCGGTGCCCATCACCGACGCGAACCAGTTCGGGCCGAAGTGTTGCAGCCGGGCGAGTTCGGTCGTCATGGCCCAAAGTATGTTCGGCGATCTCGTCGACGCGGGGGCAGGCTCGCCGCCGCGTGCTTCGATGGGCGTATGCAGATCAGCCTCTCCATTGTCGGACTGAACACCGGCGGTCCGTCTCCGGTCGACTCCCTGGTGCACAACCTCGCCGAGCTGCGCGACGAAGGCTTCCGAAGGGTGTGGATGGCCCAGCTTCCCTACGATGCCGACCTGCCCATTGCGCTCGGAGTCGCGCTCCGCGAGGTCGACGGCATCGAGCTGGGATCGGCCGTCATCCCCATCCAGGTGCAGCACCCGATGCAGCTGGCGCAGCGCGCCCTCACCCTCAGCCTGATCAGTGGTGGACGCTTCTCGCTGGGCATCGGGATGAGCCACCGGATGGTCACCGAAGGGATGTGGGGCATCTCCTATGACAAGCCCGTGCGGCAGATGCGCGAGTACCTCGACGGCCTGCAGCCGCTGCTCGAAGGGCGGCCCGCCGACACGTCCGGTGAGTTCTGGACCGCCCGCGGGTCGCTGCAGATTCCGGGCACACCGGCACCGGACGTGTACATCGCGGCGCTGGGGCCGCAGATGCTACGGCTGGCCGGACGACGCACGGCCGGGACACTGACCTGGATGACGGGGCCCAAGACTCTGGCCGAACACATCGTGCCGACGCTGCGCGGAGCCGCGGTCGAGGCGGGGCGTCCAGAATCGGCCGTGCGGGTCGGGGCGTCGCTGCCGGTGAGCGTGACCGACGACGTCTCTCGCGCGCGCGTGCAGGCCGCGGAGGAGTTCGCGATCTACGGGTCGCTCCCCTCATACCGCGCGATGCTGGATCGCGAAGGCTACGCCGGACCCGAGGATGCCGCGATCATCGGCGACGAACAAACGGTGTCGCAGCGCCTCGACGAACTGAGTGCAGCGGGTGTCGACGAGTTCACGGCCGTGGTCTTCGACGCCTCCGAAGAGGTGCGTGCGCGCACCCGTGCCCTGCTGCTCACGAAGCAGTCGTGACGGCCAAAATTCCTCTGGTATGACGGCAGTCACAAGCGTACGATCGAACGCACGACGGGTTCGGGAGTGACGATTCCGAAGAGCCGGCATAAGGGTTGAAAGCCGGACGCGCGAGACCAATGAGACGCACCTAGATGTCCTCCCGAACCCGCCCTTTTTTGTCTTGGGGCAGGTTCTTGGGTGCACGCCTCTCGAACAGAAACGCTCCGCAACACGCAAAACGCCCCCGGGAAGAGTCCGGGGGCGATTTGCTTTCGAGTTGGGCGCGAAGACCTTAGAAGGCCGCCTCGTCCAGTTCCATCACATCGTTGTCGAGGTTGTCGATGACCTGGCGTGTGCTCGTCAGCAGCGGCAGGAAGTTCTTCGCGAAGAACGACGCCACGCCGACCTTGCCCTCGTAGAACGCGCGATCTGAATCGGCGACGCCCGCATCGAGCGCCTCGATGGCCACCGCGGCCTGCTTGGCAAGCAGCCAGCCGATCACCAGGTCGCCAACGCTCATCAGGAAGCGCACCGAACCGAGGCCCACCTTGTAGAGCTCGGCCGGGTTTTCCTGAGCAGCCATCAGGTAGCCGGTCAGCGACGCCGCCATGGCCTGCACGTCCTCCAGCGCGGTCGCCAGAAGCGCGCGCTCGGACTTGAGTCGGCCATTGCCGGACTCGTTCTTGACGAACTGCTCGATCTGTCCGGCCACGTGTGCCAGCGCCACACCCTTGTCGCGGACGATCTTGCGGAAGAAGAAGTCCTGCGCCTGGATGGCGGTGGTGCCCTCGTACAGCGAGTCGATCTTGGCGTCCCGGATGTACTGCTCGATCGGATAGTCCTGCAGGAAGCCCGAACCACCGAAGGTCTGCAGACTCTCGGTCAGCTTTGCGTAGGCCTGCTCGGAGCCGACACCCTTGACGATCGGCAGCATCAGGTCATTGACCTTGACCGCCAGCTCGGCGTCAACGTCGTGCAGAGTCTTGGCGACCGCGGCGTCCTGGAAGGTCGCCGTGTACAGATACACCGCGCGCAGACCCTCGGCGTAGGCCTTCTGGGTCATCAGCGACCGGCGGACGTCCGGATGGTGCGTGATCGACACCCGCGGGGCGGTCTTGTCGGTCATCTGCGTCATATCGGCGCCCTGCACACGCTCCTTGGCGTACTCGAGCGCATTGAGGTAGCCGGTCGACAACGTGGCGATCGCCTTGGTGCCGACCATCATCCGGGCCTGCTCGATGACATCGAACATCTGGGCGATGCCGTCGTGCACCTCGCCGACCAGCCAGCCCTTGGCGGGGACGCCGTGCTGTCCCAGGGAGAGCTCGCAGGTCGCGGAGGCCTTCAGGCCCATCTTGTGCTCGACGTTGGTGACGAAGACACCGTTGCGCTCGCCGGGTTCGCCGGTTTCCGGGTCGAACAGGAACTTCGGCACGAAGAACAGCGACAATCCCTTGGTGCCGGGTCCGGCGCCCTCAGGGCGGGCCAGCACCAGGTGCAGGATGTTCTCGCCGAGGTCGTCGGCATCACCGGAGGTGATGAAGCGCTTCACGCCGTCGATGTGCCAGGAGCCGTCGTCCTGCTGGACGGCCTTGGTGCGACCGGCGCCGACATCTGAGCCGGCATCGGGCTCGGTCAGCACCATGGTCGAGGTCCAGCCGCGCTCCGCGGCCAGCACGGCCCACTTCTTCTGCTCCTCGGTGCCGAGGTGATGCATGATCTGCGCGAAGCCCGCGCCCATCGCGTACATATAGACCGACGGGTTGGCGCCCAGCACGTGCTCGACCAATGCCCACTGCAGCGCCGCGGGCACCGGCACACCGCCGAGCTCCTCGAGGACGCCGATCTTGTCCCAGCCACCGTCGATCAGCGCGCGCACCGACTTCTTGAATGAGTCGGGCAGCGTCACGGTGTGCGTCTCGGGGTCGAACACCGGCGGATTCCGATCGGCGTCCACGAACGATTCCGCGATCGGCCCCTCGGCAAGCCGGGCAATCTCGCCCAGCATTTCCGTGGCGGTGTCGGCATCGAGATCGGCGTATGCGCCCTCACCGAGCACCTTGTCGAGGCCGTACACCTCGAACAGGTTGAATACCTGGTCACGAACGTTGCTCTTGTAGTGGCTCACTGTTCCTCCTCGTCGAGAATGCCACTTGCGGTTGGGTACTTTTCGATTAAGTTACCCACCAGTAACTGGCCCGAACTATACCCATCGGTAACTTCAACACAAAGCAGGCGGGGCTAATTTCGGCCTGCTAAACAACCCGGTAGTTGGTCGGGGGCCTAAAAGCGCAGTTGACACGTGTTTTCTGGCCGCCTTCGGGCCAATGTGAATCTCGTCACGGGGCGCCCGGATAGGGTGTTCGCGTGCTTCGAGTCGCGGTGTGGGGAACAGGAAATATGGGGGCTACAGCGATCCGGAGCGCGGTGGCGTTTCCCGGGTTGCACCTGGCGGGTGTCATCACCTCGTCGCCGGAAAAGGCGGGCAAGGACGCGGCGACGTTCGCGGGGCTCAAGGAGCCGACGGGCGTTTCCGCCACCACCGATGTCGACGGCGCGTTGGCCGGCTGCGACGCGGTGGCGTACATGGCGTCCGGCGACATCCGTCCCGACGACGCGGTCAACGACATCGAGCGGTGCCTGCGCGCCGGCTCGCACGTGGTCACGCCGTCGCTGTACTCGCTGTATGACCCGCTCTCGGGACCCCCGGAATGGGTCGAGCGGCTCACCCAGGCGGCCGAGCAGGGCGGCTCGACCTTGCTCGTCAGCGGTGTCGACCCCGGCTGGGGTAACGACGCCCTGGCCGTCATCGCCGCGGGTCTGTGCACCCGGATCCGGTCCATTCACTGCCAGGAGATCTTCGACTACTCGACGTACGACCAGCCGTACGCGGTGAAGGTTTCGTGCGGATTCGGCGGGTCGATGGACGAGATCCCGATGATGCTGCTGCCGTCCATCCCGACCATGGTGTGGGGCGGCAACATTCGGCTCATCGGCCGCGGCCTCGGCATGGAGATCGACGAGATCACCGAGGAGGTCGAGCGCCGGCCATTGGAGGAGTCCGTCGACACCGTGATGGGCCGGTTCGAGAAGGGCACGCAGGGTGCGTTCTGGCTGAAGGTGATCGGCAAGTCGGGTGGCCGCGAGCGGATCGTCATCGACCACATCACCCGCATCGATGCGTCCTGCGCTCCCGACTGGCCATACCCCGACGAGGGCGTGGGCGACCACCGGGTGATCGTGCACGGGGATCCGGAGCTGACCATCGTCAGTCGCGCCGACGTGCCCGGCGGCACACGCGCTGACGGCGGCAACACAACTGCGGCCAACCGACTGCTCGGCGCGCTGGACTGGCTGTCGACCCAGAAGCCCGGGATCTACGACGGCCTCGACGTGCCACTGCAGACGGGTCGTGCCGCCGAGGTGGAAGCGCAGCGCTGGGCACGCGACTAGTCCCGCCGAACGTTCCTTACCGCTCGAAAAATTTCCGAAATGTCGAGCGGTAAGGAACGTTCGGCAAGCGACTAGTCCGCCGGTTCGGACTCCGCGACGGGTTGCGCCTCCTCCGACGGCGGTTCCGTGTCGGGAAGCTGACCCACCAGATACTCGGCGAGCCCCCCGATGGTCGGATAGTCGAATACCGCGGTCGCGTTGATCGTGAACGCGCCGCCGAACTGACTGTGCAACCGGTTGCGGAGTTCGATAGCCATCAGTGAATCCGTACCCAGGTCCAGGAACCGATTGGTGGCGGCCGGCGGCGAAGCGAGTCGCAGGAAGTTCTGCACCTCACGCTGGAGGAACTCGGTCACGAAACCGGCGCGTTGCGGCACCGGTATCTCCTGCAGTTGCTTGAGCAACTCACTGTCACCGGTCGCCTCTCCGACTGCACTCGGTAACACGAGGTCGAGGATCGGCGGACGCGAACTGCCCAGCATTTTCGCGGCACGCTGCCAGTTGGCTTGAATGACGGCTGCCTGCCCGGTGCCGTTCGCGACAACCTCGGCGAGGGCGCCCAGCGCCGCCGACGGTTCCAGCGGAACCAAGCCCTGCGCGCCGATATTGGCGGTCGCGGCCTCCGAAGAAGCCATGCCACCCTGGGCCCACGGACCGAAGTTGACGCCGGTAGCGGGCAAGCCCTGCGCCCTTCTCTGCGCGACCAGGCCGTCGAGCAAGGCGTTGGCAGTCGCGTAATTCGCCTGGCCGGGTGAACCGAACAAGCTGGACACCGAGGAGGACACGATGAAGAAGTCCAAATCGTCGTCCTTCGTCAAGCGGTCCAAGTAGCAGGCGCCGAATGCCTTGGGCGCCAACGTCGTTCGGAAACGCTCCAGGCTCTGCTGAGACAGCAACGCATCATCGAGCACGCCGGCCAGATGCGCCACTCCGGCCAGTGGCGGCAATTCGGCGCGGATCCGCTCCAGCAGTTTTGCTACCTCGGACTCGTCGCCGACGTCTGCGGTGAAGATGTGGATGCGGCACTTGTAGCGTTCGGTGATCTGCTCGATCGTGCGCTGCGCATCCGCATCGGGCGCCCGACGGCTGGTCAACACGATGTCACCGGCCCCGAGTTGGGCGAGATAGGCCGCCGTGTGCAGGCCGATGGCGCCGAGTCCGCCGGTGATCAGATAGCTCCGATCGCTGCGCGGCTGCAGTGGGTTCGGTATCTGGCACACGATCTTCCCGATATGCCGGGCTTGCTGCATGCGGCGGAACGCGGACCTCGCCTCGGTGATCGGGTAGATCTCGGCGGGCAGTGGTGTCCACTCGCCACTGGCCATGCCCTCCGACACCTCGGTAAGCAAACGCTTGACGTGGTCGGGATTCTGCAGAGCGGTGGCATCCAGCGCAACGATCTCGTAGGCGATGTCGGGACGGGCCGCGGCCATCTGCTCCGGTGTCCAGATGTCGCGCTTGGCGATCTCCGCGAAACGGCCGTTCTGGGCCGTGGCCCGCACGGTCGCTTCGACGAATCCCTCATTGGTCAGGCTGTTGAGCACCACATCAACACCCGAGCCGTCGGTATCCGCCAAAATCTGGTCGGCGAAATCCGTAGTGCGCGAGTCGTAGACGTATTTCACACCCATTTTGCGCAGTGTCGCGCGTTTGTAGGTGCTGGCGGTCGCGAAGACGATGGCGCCGTGCTGCTGTGCCATCTGGATCGCGTACAGCCCGACGCCGCCGCTGGCGGCGTGAATGAGCACGCGATCACCAGGCTGCAACTTCGCCCAGTCGAACGCGAGCCGAACCGTCAGCGCAGCAGCGGGAATGGTGGCCGCCGCCACCGCGCTCAACCCGTCGTGCACCGGCGCCATGAACTGGGCCGGGACATTGAACCGGCTGCAGAATGCGCCCTGCATGAAGCCGTAGACGTGTTGGCCCACCTCGAGTTCGGTGACGCCGGCACCCAACTGTGTGACGACGCCGGCGAAGTCCCCGCCGATCGGTCCGGGGTCGCCCGGGTAGAGGCCGAGGACGTTGAGCACATCCCGGAAGTTGAGGCCCGCGGCCTCCACTCGGACCTGCACGTAGCCCTCGTCCGGCGGCGGCACGTCCACTTCGGTCAAACGCAGGTTGTCGATCGCACCGCGTTCGGTTGGCGCAAGGACGTAGTCCGATGAGCGCGGCACCGTCAGATGACCGCTGCGCGCCCATGGCAGCAACCGGGAAGCCAGCAGCTTTCCTTGCCGCAGCGCGAGTTCCGGTTCGTCGACCGGTGTGGCGAGCAGGTCGGCGAGTGCTGCCACGGCCTCCGGTGATCCATCGGTATCGACCAGTTTGCAGCGCAGCGCCGGTTCCTCGTTGATCGTCGTACGTCCGAATCCCCACAGCGCGGCCTGCACCGGGTCGACCGGCTCGCCGGATTCGGTGGCCACGGCCCGCTCGGTGCTGATCCACAGTCCGCCAGGCAGTTTCACCCCGCCGTTTTGTGAGCCGCCTTGCACGGTATGCACAGCGCTGAGCAGGTTGGCGAGCTCGTTCTCGAGCCGCGCGACCCAGTTTTCCGAGCCGGCGCTTCCGTGCCCGGCGCTCGACTCTTCTGCGCTCGGCCCCGTGGCGCGCCAGACAACGCCGGAGAACGGTTGGCCGCGTTCGTGAGCCTGTGCCAACAGCTGTCCCAACAGTTCCGGATCGATGTTCGGGTCGAACGAGATGCAGCCAGGCACGTGGGCGGCCAGTTCGTCGAACCCGGCAATCAGCCAGGTGCCGCTGACATTTCCGACATCGTCGCTCGATGGCGGGATCGGCACCTCGTGCCAGCCGACGGTGTAGAGCAGCCGGGTGGCATCGCCGCCGAGGCCTCGCAGCAACGCCTCGCGGGGTGCGCGTTTGACCGTGAACTCGCGAATCCCCCCCAGCTGCCTGCCATCCCGATCGACGAAATCGAGGTCAAAGACCTGGGTTTCGCTGTCGAGGGCGCTGGTATGCCACTTTGCGTGGCAGTAGAACCTTCGAGGCATCTTCTCCCGCAGCGTCACTTGTCCGTATCGCAGCGGCAGGAACAGATCATTCACGCCCTGTTCGATTGCCAGAAGTGTCGGGAACGCCGGGGAGGTGATTCCGGTACACAGGTCCATCAGCACCGGGTGCATGGGCTCGGTACCGAGATGTTCGGCGAGTTCTTCGCCGACGAGGATGTCGCCGATCGCCTCACCCTCACCGTTCCACAGCGACTTCAGGGAACCGGACCAGGTCGGCCCCCATGCCAGTTCCATGTTGGCGAAGGTCTCGAACAACTCCTGCGGCCGCATGCGGTCCAACCGTTCGATTGCTTCGTCGATGGGATCCGACTGCTCGGGCGCCGCCTCGTCAGTGATCTCAGCGACGACAGTGCCGTCGGCGTTCAGTGACCATTCAGCATCACGAACTCCGTACGGGCGACTATGGACCGTGAAGCTCACGTCATCGCTGTCCTCCAGCGGATGCAGTGTCAACTGCACCTCGCGGGAAGTCTTCTCGGGCAGGATGATCGGCTCATAGAAAAAGATATCTTTCACCCGGGCCGGCGGGCCAACGGCGGCCATGACCATCGTCACATACGTCGCCCCGGGAACGACAACGGTTCCGTAGATGACGTGATCGGACAGCCAGGGCTGCGACTTGACGGACAACCTGCTGGTGTAGACAGACTCACCGGAGGCCAGATCCTTTGCACTGCCCAATAATCCGGACACCGCGGGGCCGTCGACCGACAGGCCGGACGTCTTGGGCCAGAAGCGACGGCGCTGGAACGGATAGGTGGGCAGTTCGAGTCTGCAACGCGGCTGACGATGCAGTGCAGCGAAATTGAGTCGGTGGCCGCCGACGTAGGCCGAGGCCAGGGCGTCGGCGATCTGGCGCCGGTCACCAATGCCTTTACGCAGCGAGACGATCGCGCGCGGCGCGGCCAGGTGCTCTGGCCAGACGTGCACCGCAGCGCCGGACAGCACGGGTTGCGGACCGATTTCCATCAACACCGAACATCCCAGCGCCGCCACGGTGCGCACACTCTCGGCGAATTGCACCGGCTGCCGGGAATGTCGCCGCCAGTACCCCGCATCGAGCGGTGTCTGGGCGGTGAGCACGGCGCCGGTGCGGTTGCAGACCAGCGGCAACGTCGGGGCAGCGAACTGCACCTGCGCGGCGTACGACTCGAATTCACCGAGCACCGGATCCAGCAGTTCCGAGTGGAACGCGTGGCTGGTCTCCAGCCAGGTGCAGCGGATCCCCTCGTCACCGAATCTTTCGGCGATCTGCTCCAGATCCTCACCGGGACCCGAGAGCACAGTGTTGGGCCCGTTGTAGGCCGCGACCGACACTCGAGGGAACTCGCCGGTGCTCTCCTCGACGTGCTTGGCGTCGGTGAACACGGCCACCATGCGCCCACCTTCGGGCAGGCTGCCGAACATCCGGCCGCGCTCGGCCATCAGCCGTGCTCCGTCTTCGATGCTGAACACCCCGGCCACACATGCCGCTGCGTACTGACCCACGCTGTGCCCCAGCACCACGTCGGGTTCGATGCCCCACGACTGCCACAGCCGGGCCAGACCCATCTCGACGGCGAAGAGCGCCGGCTGCGCAAACGACGTGTGCCGCAACCTTTCTCCGGCCTCGCCGCCGGTTTCGCGATCGGTGGCGAACATCACCTCCAGCAACGGATGCGGAAGCATTCCGTCGACGGCTTCCGCGCATCGTCTGACGGTCTCGGCGAAAACCGGCTCAGCGTCGAACAACTCACGCGCCATCCCCGGATACTGGCTGCCCTGCCCGGTGAACAACCACGCCGTCGTCGGCCGGCTGGTGTGCTCGCCACGGAACACACCCGGTCGCTGCCGGTTCTCGGCCAACTCGGCCAAGCCCTCGCGCGCACCCTGGACCGAATCAACGACCAGCGCCGCTCGATGTTCGAAATGCGAACGGCCCGTCCCGGCGGTGAGGCATACGTCGGCGAGGTCGGTCTCCGGGTCGAGCGCTCAACCAGGCCTCATAACGCTGCGCCAACGCCACCAGTGCTTCCGGTGTCCGCGCGGACAGCGCCAGCACATTGACCTGTTCAGCCGCGGCTTCCGGCGCCGACTCCGTCGCAACGTCGTCGGCGAAGTGCTCGTCGGCAAGCGCCAATTCCAGCGGTGCCTCCTCGATCAGCACATGCGCGTTCGTGCCGGTGAACCCGAAGGAACTCACGCCGGCGCGGCGCAGCCTTCCGTTGGCCTGCCACGGAATCGCCTTGTCCACCACCCGTACCGGCAGCGAGTCCCACGGGATATGCGGCGACGGATTGTCGAAGTGCAGGCTCTGCGGCAGCAAGTCGTGCTGCAACGACAACACGACTTTGATCAGACCCGCTGCCCCTGACGCCGACTCGAGGTGACCGATGTTGGACTTCACCGATCCCATCAGTAGCGGTCGGTCCCCGTCACGCGAGCCACCGTAGGCGGCTGCCGCGGCCTGCACCTCGATCGGATCACCCAGCGGGGTGCCCGTGCCGTGTGCCTCGAGGTAGTCGACGTCCCCGCCCACCAGGCCGGCGCGAGCCAGCGTCGCCCCGATAAGCCGTTGCTGTGCACCACCATTGGGCACTGTCAGACCACTGGATGCGCCGTCCTGGTTGACCGCGCTGCCGGGAATGACCGCGCAGACCCGGTCGCCGTCGCGCACGGCGTCGCTCAGCCTCTTGAGGACAAGGATTCCGCAGCCTTCACTGCGCACGTAGCCGTCGGCGGACGCATCGAACGTCTTGCATCGCCCGACCGGCGAAAGCATCCTCGCGCGTGAGGCGGCGATCGACGTCACCGGAGAAAGCAAGACGTTGACACCACCGGCCAACGCCATGTCGCAGTCACCGGAGTGCAGCGCCTGGCAGGCCTGATGAACGGCGACCAACGCCGAGCTGCATGCGGTATCGACCGCCACTGCCGGTCCTTCGAATCCCAGCGCGAAGGCAACCCGACCGGAAACGGCGTTGAGCGCGTTACCGGTGATGAAGTACGGCTCGATCTTGTCGACCGACTCGGAGGACAGCAGATGCGCATACTCGTTGGCGCCCACTCCGACGAAGATGCCGGTTCGGCTGCCGCGCAATGAGGCCGGCGCGTACCCAGCCCTTTCGAGTCCCTCCCAGACTGTTTCGAGCGTCAACCGCTGCTGCGGCTCGATCCAGACAGCCTCGCGCGGGGAGATACCGAAAAATTCGGGATCGAACCCGTCGATTCCGTCGAGGAATCCGCCGAAGCGCGTGTAGGTCTTGCCCGCCGCTTCTGGATCCGGGTCGTAGAACTCGTCGATGTCGTATCGGTCCTCCGGGACTTCCCGGATCGCATCGATACCGCCGGACAACACTTCCCAGAACGCTTCCGGATCGGGCGCACCGGGGAAACGGCACGATACTGCGACAATCGCGATCGGTTCGTCCGTGCGCGTCGTCACCGGCGCAAGCTTCGGCGCCGATACCCCTTCGCCGAGCTCCAGCACCTCGTCGAGCAGGTAGTCGACCGCGTCGGACAGCCGCGGGTGATCCATCACCAGAGTGACCGGAATCTCCGAGGCCGTTCCTTGTTCGAGTCGGCGCCGAAGTTCGACGGCCATCAGCGAATCCATGCCGAGGTCGAAGAACCCCGCGTCCTCACGGATCTCCGCGGCATCGACGCGCGTCACCTCTGCTACCGCGTCGCGAAGGTAATCCGTCAGAAGCTTCCTGCGCTGCTGCACTGGAGCGCCTGCGAGTCGCTCGACCAGTTGGGTCTTTCCGGTCGGCGTTACGGTCGGCGCCGAGTCGGGGACCTCGGGCTCCAACCCGGCCAGGAACGCCCGCCGGCCCGCCTGCTGGTAGAGGGGCAGGAAGCGGGCCCAGTCGATCCGGGCTACCACGCCCTGAACCGACGAAGCCGCCATGACATCGGCCAGACCCGCCAGTGCATCGGCAGGTGACAACGTCTGGACCCCACGCTGATCCAGTCGCGCACGAGACTCTGCGTCGGCCATACCCGCCGACCAAGGACCGAAGTTGACGCTGATTCCAGAGATGCCCTGCTCGCGCAGGCGCCAGGCCAGGCCGTCGAGGAAGGCGTTGGCGGCACCGTAGGCGGTCTGACCGAATCCACCCCATACCGAGGCGATCGAGGAGGTGCTGATGAAGAAGTCGAGCTGCAGATCAGTCGCTACTTCGCTCAAATGCCAAGCACCCCAGACCTTCCCGGCGAAGACGCGATCTATTTCGGCGTCGTCCAGGTTGCTAAGCGGAGTGGTACCGATCTCGCCCGCAGCATGGACGATCCCGGCCAGCGGCGGTAGCTCGGCAGCCACGGTGGTCAACAGGCGTGCGACGTCGTGCGCATCGGCGACATCGGCAGCGACGACGCGGAATTCGCAGCCGTGCTGTTCGGCCAGTGCATCGATGCGCTGTTGCGCGGCATCGCTGGGCGCGCGGCGGCTTGTCAGCACCAGATGCTTGGCGCCGTGGGCGGCCAAGTGTCCGGCGATCTCCAGCCCTACGGATCCGAGGCCCCCGGTCACGAGATAGCTTGCGTCGCTGCGCAGTTCCAGCGGCGTACCGGTCGGCTGCTCGGCTCGCCGAACCAGCCGGGGAACGAGGACTGCTTGATCACGCAGCGCGACTTGGTCTTCCTGGATGGACGAGTCGTGTGGCGCCGTGATCCGGTTGATCAACCGCGACCATTCCTCGGTTGCGTTCTCCCTGTTTACCGACAAGTCGGCCAGTCCGCCCCACACCTGGGGAAGCTCCAGCGATGCGGCACGACCAAATCCCCATAGACAACTCTGATCCGGCGACACGGTGTCCGCGTCGGTGACTCGCTGTGCGCCCCGGGTCACCACCCAGATGGGTCGGCGTAGTTCGGCGGCAATTGCGGCGCGGAAGAGCCGCCGTGTTCCGCCCAGGATTCGGTGTTGCATCCGTAGCAGTGACTGCATCGAGGGCACGGTCTTGGAGTCCAGATCCGCGTCGAGGGCCGCGACGTGGACGATCCGCAGCATCGAATCATGTACTGCCGCAGTGCGTAACGCGTCTACAAGCTTTTCCTCATCCGCATCGGACGTCGGCAACCCGAGGATCCGATGCTGATGGCCACGGGCGGTCAGCACGTCGACCAAGGGCTGGACCGCATCGGGGTCACCGCCGACCAGGATCCAGGTGGATTCGGCACCGGTGTCCGCGCCGACAGGTACGGCGGCAATCTTCTCCCAGCGGATCTCGTAGCGGTCGTCCGCAATGGACTGTGTCGCACGTTGCTGGTTGTGTTGTGTCGCAAGCTTGGTCAGCACATCGAGTGTGTGCTGATCGCCGCCGCCCGATCCGTCGAGCAGGTTGGCGAGTTCCTCGATCCGGCCTTCCTCGAGAAGGTGAACGGCCTGGGTACGTGCGGCATGGCGCTGCTGTGGGTCGGCGCGCTCGCGATCGTCTAAGAACCAGTACTGACGATGCTCGAATGGATAAGTGGGCAGGTCGAGCTTTCGCGCGTGCGGCTGCGCAAGAGCGGCGAACTCGGGCAGGTGTCCCAGGACATACGCCTCGGCAACGGCTTCGGTGATCTGTCGGTGGTCGGCGGTGTTTCGGCGCATCGACGCGATCGCTCGCGGCGCGGTGGCCGGGTCCGGCCATGCACCAAGGGCTGCGGCGGTGAGCACCGGTCGCGGGCCGATTTCGAGCAACACTTTGCAGTTCAGATCGGCTAGGGTGCGCACGCTCTTGGCGAACTCCACCGGTTGGCGCGCGTGACGGCGCCAGTAGGCGCCATCGAGCTTCACGCTCCTGCCGAGCGCGACGCCGGTCCGGTTGTCGATCAAAATCCGTTGCGGCGTACTGAATTCGAACCTCTGCGCATACGCCTCGAAGTCGTCGAGGATCGGGTCCAGCAGCGCCGAGTGGAACGCGTGACTGGTGTCCAGCCAGTCGCACCGGACACCGTCAGCCGCCAGTCGATGCCACCGCCCTTTCCAGATCCTCTGCGGGACCGGACAATACGGTGTTGGTGCCGTTATAGGCGGCGACCGACAGGCTCGGGAGCTCGTCGGTGAAGCTCTCGACACGATCGGCGGCCGTGAACACCGCGGCCATCCGCCCGCCGGCGGGCAAACTGCCGAAGAGGCGCCCACGTTCGGCCATCAGCCGCGCGCCGTCCTCGAGACCGAACACCCCCGCGACACAGGCCGCCGAATACTGGCCGACGCTGTGGCCCAGCACCACGTCGGGTTCGAAGCCCCACGACTGCCAGAGGGCGGCCAAGCCCATCTCGACTGCGAACAAGGCGGGCTGTGCGTATGAGGTCTGCCGCAGCGTCTCATCGGCGTCTGGACCGTCCACATCGAAAATCACGTCGAGCAACGGTTTTTCGAGCACGTCGGCGACCGCAGCCGCGCACCGCTTCAGCGTCTCGGCGAAGACCGGCTCGGTGTCGAACAACTCCGCGGCCATGCCGGGGTACTGGCTGCCTTGACCGGTGAACAGCCACGCCGTCTTCGGCCTCTCCCGGGATTCACCGCGAACCAAACCGGGTGCCGGACGGTCGTCCGCGAGCGTGCCGAGTAGTTCGACGGCGGCTTCTCTCGAATCGACCACCAACGCGGCCCGGTGTTCAAGGTGTGCTGCGCGCCGCGCCGGCGGTGAAGCACACGTCGGCCAGGGTGGCCTCCGGGTGCTCGTTCAACCAGCCGCGGTATTGACCGGCGATTTGCACCAAGGCAGCGGGCGTGCGCGCCGACAGCGGAAGGATGCTGAACACCTCTGGTGCCTGCTCGACCGGACCCGGCGCCGCCGCCTGCTCCGGAGCTTCCTCGAGGATGACGTGCGCGTTGGTGCCGGCGAACCCGAACGAGCTGACCCCGGCGATACGGGGCCGACCATTGCGGTCCCAGGGCAGGGCTTCGGAGACCACCTCCACGGCAAGTCGGTCCCACGGTATGTGCGGCGACGGGTTCTCGAAGTGGAGGTGCTTCGGCAAAGTCTCGTTCTCTAGCGACAGGATGACCTTGATGACACCCGCAACCCCTGCGGCTGCTTCCAGGTGGCCGATGTTCGTCTTCACCGAGCCGATCAACAGCGGCCGCCGTGGTGCACGTCCGGCGCCGAGCACCCGCACCCGCGGCCTGGATCTCGATCGGGTCACCGAGTGAAGTCCCGGTCCCGTGTGCTTCGAGGTATTCGACGTCGCTGGGTTCGAGGCCGGCGCGCTTCAGCGCATCGGCGATAACTC
>CAVRIH010000021.1:0-403578 GCA_963721195.1 uncultured Actinomycetota bacterium
CGGCGCGTCAACCGGACGGCGTGCATGGGCGTTCCGCGCTCTGGCGGCCGGATCCCGCTGTGTGGACAGACGACGATTGGGCCGGCACGTCGATCGAGGGCCGGGTGATTTACGAACTGCACATCGGCACGTTCACTTCAGGAGCGACTCTCGATTCGGCGATCGAGAAGCTGGACTATCTGGTAGATCTCGGCGTCGACTTCGTTGAAGTGATGCCCGTCAACGCCTTCGGCGGGACACACGGCTGGGGGTACGACGGCGTGCTGTGGTACGCGGTGCACGAACCGTACGGCGGGCCCGACGCACTGATGCGATTCATCGACGCGTGCCACCGACGCGGCCTCGGTGTGCTGATAGACGCGGTGTTCAACCACCTCGGCCCGTCGGGCAATTACCTGCCGCGGTTCGGCCCGTACCTGGCTTCGGGCAGTAATCCGTGGGGCGAGTCGATCAACATCTCCGGGCCGGATGCCGACGAAGTGCGGCGCTACATCATCGAATGCGCGCTGCGGTGGATGCGTGACTTCCACGCCGACGGCCTTCGCCTTGACGCGGTGCACGCTCTGGTCGACACCACCGCAATCCATATTCTCGAGGAGCTCGCGGCCGAAACCGACGCACTGGCCGAGGAATTGGGCCGCCCGCTGTCACTGGTCGCCGAGAGTGACCTCAATGATCCGCGGCTGATCACCCCACGCGACGGCGGCGGTCTGGGGATGACCGCGCAGTGGGACGACGATATCCACCACGCGATTCATGCCGCGGTGTCGGGTGAACGCCAGGGCTACTACTCGGATTTCGGCACGCTGGAGGCGTTGGCACAGACGTTGAAGCACGGTTACTTCCATGCGGGCACGTTTTCGTCGTTCCGGCACCGGCGACATGGGCGGCCGCTGGATACCTCAACGATCCCCGCAACCCGACTGCTGGCATACACACTGACCCACGACCAGGTGGGCAACCGGGCCTGCGGCGATCGCCCGTCGCAGAACCTCACCTTCGGACAGTTGGCGGTCAAGGCGGCGTTGGCACTCGGATCACCTTACACTGCAATGCTTTTCATGGGTGAGGAATGGGGTTCGGCATCCCCGTTCCAGTTCTTCACCAGCCATCCCGAGCCTGATCTGGCCAGAGCCACCGCCGAGGGGCGCAAACGCGAATTCGCCGAGCACGGGTGGGACGCCGACGAGATCCCCGACCCACAGGATCCCGCCACCTACGAACGGTCCAAGCTGAACTGGCACGAGATCGAGGAGGGTGAGCACGGCCGGTTGCGAAGCATCTATCAGCAGCTGATCTCGTTGCGGCACAACGAGCCCGACCTGGCCGACCCGTGGCTGAACCACATGCAGGTCGACTACGACGAAGACAAGAAGTGGATCGTGATGCACCGCGGCTCGTTCGCGATCGCCTGCAACCTCGGCGCCGACGCGGTCGACGTGCCAGTCACCGGTGAGGCGGTCCTGGCTTGGGGTGAACCGACGGTGAACGCGAAATCGACCCGCATCGAAGGACATTCGTTCGTGATTGTCAAGCGGCCATCCACAGCCAGCGAGCCTGTGGATAACTGACTACCGCGATATCCGGAACAGCAGCCATGATTCGGTCATGAGTCAGAGCGAACTGCTGCCGCTACCGCCGATCGAGACCGCCACCGACCCAGTTCATTCCCCTGCCGACCTGCGCCAGAGATGGCGGGCGCTCATGGGACCGCTGGGGTTTGGCCAACGGCTGCTGTGGATCGGCTTTGTCGGCCGCGACCGGCGGCTGTACAAGACGATGACGCAGATCCCGATGCCGCCTCGGCCACAACGCGACTACGTCGATGACGTTCTGATCCGCTTGCACTGGATCCTGTACGAATTCGAGCCGGGAACCACTCCGGCGCTGTTGTTGACTCGGCCCGGCGTAGGAGGAGTCTCGCAGCTGGACCGTCAGTGGGCAGCGCTGCTGACAGAGGTGGCCGCCGAGCGCGAACTCCAGCTGGAGCCCATCTTTCGCGCCAACGACGAGTCACTGGTGCTGGTGGAGCCCGAAATGAGCACGACAGGCTAAGTGCTGTTCCTAAAGCAGGTAGCGATACGCGGGCGAGCCCGGCTCCAGTGTCTCGACGTGGATGTCGGATGCTCGCATCCGTTCGAGCAGACCGTCGAAGTCGGTCGCCAAACCGAGTTCGATGCCCACCAAGGCCTCACCGGTTTCGCGGTTGTTGCGCTTGACGTACTCGAACAGCGTGATGTCGTCGTTGGGTCCGAGCACCGTATCGAGGAACCGCCGCAGCGCCCCCGGCTCCTGCGGGAAGTCCACCAGAAAGTAATGCTTGAGACCAAGGTGCACCAGCGAACGCTCGACAATCTCACCGTAACGGGACACGTCGTTGTTGCCGCCCGAGATCACGCACACCACCGTCGATCCTGGCTCGAGATCCGCCTCCATCAGGGCTGCCACCGACAGCGCACCCGCGGGCTCAGCGATGATGCCCTCGTTCTGGTAGAGGTCGAGCATCGCGGTACAGACTGCGCCTTCGTCGGCGGTGGTGATCGACACCATGTCCCCCGCGGCGGCCAACGCTGCATAGGTCAGCGTGCCCGCGCGGTTCACCGCCGCGCCGTCCACGAACTGGTCGACGTCGGCAAGGGTCACCGGCTCCCCCGCGGCCAAGGCGGCGATCATCGCCGCCGCACCCGCCGGCTCGACGCCCAGCACCGACGTGTTGGCCGTGCGTTCGGCCAGATATGTGGTGATGCCGGCGATGCAGCCGCCACCGCCGACCGGAACGATGACGAGGTCCGGTTCGCCGCCGAGCTGTTCGAGGACTTCGGCGGCGATGGTGCCCTGCCCCGCGATCGTGCGCGGATCGTCGTACGGCGGAACGAGCGTTGCACCTGTTCGCGCGATGTCTTCCAGCGCGGCCGCCGCGGCTTCGTCGTACGTGTGTCCCACCACGATCAGCTCGATGAACTCGCGGCCGTGATAACGGATGCGATCGCGCTTCTGCTTGGGTGTCTTGCCCGGTACATAGACCCTGCCGTGGATACCCATCGACCGGCAGGCCATCGCGAACCCCTGCGCGTGATTGCCTGCCGATGAACACACGACGCCAGCGGCGATCTCGTCCGCGGACAGCTGCATCAACAGGTTGTGGGCGCCACGCAGCTTGTAGGACCGCACGGTCTGCAGGTCCTCGCGCTTGAGGTAGACGCTTGCGCCGGTGGCCTCCGAGAGCCGCTCGCTGAATTGCAGCGGACTGCGCAGGACGACGCCGGAAATTCGCTGAGCGGCCTCATCGATGTCGGCCGCGGTCAGCGGCGACGTACGAGGGCTCTGGCTCAGTTCGGCGGACACCGGTCAATGGTGCCACCAACCTGCAGTTTTCAGTTAACCGGGGTCAGGACGAAGACCGGGATCTGGCGGTCGGTCTTGGTCTGGTATTCCGCGTAGTCCGGGAAGGCCTCGACCGCCCGTTCCCACCAGACGGCCTTCTCGTCGCCGAAAACCTCGCGCGCCTCGTAATCCTTGTTGACCTCACCGTCCTGCAGTTCGACGTGCGGATGGGCCTTGACGTTGTGATACCAGACCGGGTGCTTCGGAGCCCCGCCCAGCGACGCCACGATCGCGTACTCACCGTCGTGTTCCACCCGCATCAGCGGGGTCTTGCGGATCTTGCCGGACTTGGCGCCAATGGTCGTCAGCAGGATCAGCGGCTTGCCCTTGATATCGGTGCCGTCGGTGCTGCCGGTCTCGACAATCTTGTCGGCGTGCTCGCGTACCCAGTCCCATGGGCTTGGTTCGTATTCTCCGGAAAGTGGCATGTCACCAGCTTAGGCCGACTAGAAAAGTGAGCCTCCTCATCCGATGTTTCGGTTGCCCGAAAACTCACTTACGAGCTATCGTCAAACCATGACCGTGCGCGACCAAGTGAGCATCGCCGGAGTGCCGTGGCCGGTATACAAGGTGCTGGCCCTCGCTGTGGCTGCAATCGTGCTGGTCATAGTCGCAGTCGCCACCGCGAGTGCCGCGCCGGCCGTGCTGGCGGCCGCCGCTGCCGGGACCGTCGTGTGGCTGGGGCTGGGCGCCTTCCAATCCACTGACTGACCCTGCACGCAAATCAGGCCCTCCCTGGATTCTGGGCGGGCCTGACTCGTGGGATCGGTCAGTCCTGTACCAATCGCGCCAGTGTGGCCAGGTCCGCAGCGACGGCGGCGGCATCGGCGGCGAACTCGTCGTCAGTCATGCCCGGTCGTCGCCGAACGCTGAAAACCACCTCGCACGCCGCGGCGCCCACCCCCGCCGGGACCACTCGAAGGGGGTTGTACACCTCTTCGCCCGACGGCATCCGCACGACATGATCCAGCACGCCGAACGGATTCGGCGGCGCGAACTCCACGGTCACGGTGCCCATCGGTGAGTCGGCGACCCACCCGTCGGCGCTATGTCGCAGCCCACCCTCGGCCAATCCGGCAGCCCACTGCGGCCAGGTCTGCGGATCCGCCGCGAATTCGTAAACCACCTCGGGTGCAACATCGATCCAGATACTGACGTGTCGCGATTCCATACCTCCATCGTGGCGCACACACTTGCCGGATGGACAGCACACCCGAACCCCCGAATCCGGCTGAGGAGTTCGTCCGTCGCGCCGAGCGCCTGGCCTCGAGTGCCGAGTACCGCATCCCCTCATGGCTGCGTCCCGGCGACCCGGAGAACCGGATGCCGGTGCTGACGGCCCTGATCGTGGCGATCGCCCTGCAACTCGCCATTCCGAAGAGCTATACGGTGGTGCCGCGGTGGCCACTGATCGCCATGGAGGTCCTTCTTGTCGTTGTCCTGGTCGGCCTGAATCCGCTGCGACTGTCGCGGCAGACGACGTTCGGAACATGGGCGAGTTACGCACTGTTGGCGGCGATCACGGTCGACAACAGTCTGTCTGCACTGATCCTGGACATCCGCATCCTCTCGGGCGAGGTGAGCAACAACGCCGCGGTTCTGCTCGGCAGTGGCGCCGCCATCTATGTCACCACCGTCATCGTCTTCGGGATCTGGTACTGGGAGTTGGACCGCGGCGGGCCGTTCGCCCGACGCGAAGGCAGCCGGCCCTACCCAGACTTCATGTTTCCGCAAATGACGGAACGTGAACTGGCCCCGCCGAACTGGCGCCCGGAGTTCTTCGACTACCTGTACGTCAGTCTCACCAACGTGGTGGCGTTCTCGCCGACCGACACCATGCCGATGACACGGCGGGCAAAGGCGATGATGACAGTGCAGGCGATGGTCTCGTTCACCACGTTGGCGCTCGTAATCGCAAGGGCGGTGAACGTTTTAGGCTGATCGTTGCGCGCGTCCTAGCCCGGCGGTACGAAGCGTCTATGCCTGGCACACCTTCCACCTACCATCGACGTACTGCAGATCAAAGCTTCGCGTACTTCGTGTCTGCGGCGCATAGGCCATGAAAGTTGTCACGTTGGCTTCAGCGTGGTCGTTGTTTATAAAAACCTGATCAATGCTCGCCACCACCGGATACTGCTTGGCCGCCGCCAGTCTCGCGTGAGATTCGGCCCAAGCCTGTTCGTTGTAGGCGGCGTACTGGTTGTGGGTGGCACCACATGTGATGGCTCGCAGTTTCGCCAAGTCGCCGTTCTGTATTGCCCCGTCAAAGTCTTGAATCGTGATCCGGACGTCTTCCTCGGGCCCAGCGATACGAATAGTCGGCCCCGCCTGCACAGTTTCGTAACCAGACTCCGGATCGCTACCGATGTCCAGCCGCGAAAGAAACGTGAGCAAGATTGTTACGACTACGGTCGCAGTCAGCATGACCACGAGTCCCAACGCCACTCGCGTACGAATATCCAGTTCCGTCCACAGCCGTTTGGCTCTTGAGGTAATCGAAGCGCCAATAGGAAGCGGATGCGCGCCGGCGCTGCGATCAATCCGCGCAGCATTGCCAGCGAGCGTCGGTGTGACCCACTGCGGATCATGCGGACGCGGTTGCTGAGTCGGTGCTTGGGGCACCGGCGGGGCCGCAGCTTCGTACGCCGCTTGAGCGAGCTCCGTCGTTGTGGCATAACGCGTTTCCGGATCCTTTGCCATGCCCTTGGCGATCACCGCATCAAATTGCAGCGGCACATCGCGAGCAGTATGCGATGGCTGCGGCGGTGGCGCCGTCAGGTGCGCGGCCACCTGACTCTCGATGGAGTCACCCGGATACGGGGGGACTCCGGTCAAGGCTTCATGCAATACGCACGTGAGTGCATAGATGTCGGACCGCGAATCCGACTCTTGTCCGCTCAGCCGTTCGGGCGCCATGTATTGCCACGTGCCAATCACCGCACCGGTACTCGTCAACCCAGATTCGTTGACGGCCCTGGCGATGCCGAAGTCGATCAGATACGCGAAGTCTTCCTCGTCGAGCAGGATGTTTGATGGCTTGACATCCCGATGGACCAAACCCACCTTGTGGGCGGCATGCAGTGCCTTCGCAACCTGGCCGACTATTCCGACCGCCCGTCGTGGAGTCAATGCTCCGTGGTCAAGCACAGAACCCAAGTCGCGTCCGTCTATGAGGCGCATATCTACATAGAGCCGGCCATCGATTTCACCGTAATGATGGATCGGGACAATGTGCGGATTGTTGAGCCGAGCCGCCATATGCGCTTCGCGTCGAAACCGCTGCTGAAACTGACTGCTCTGTACCCAGTGCTCTGGCAGCAACTTCAACGCGACAACGCGGTCGGTCTCGGTGTCGTAGGCTCGCCAAACCTCGCCCATACCGCCGCGGCCCAGCAATGAGATCAGCCGGTACCGCCCGAATGGCTGTCCGTCCAAGTTACCCCCACGTACTACTCTGCACCCCGGCAGACATGTCAATGATGTCAGCCAGCAAACGTTTACGTTGCTAGAACGCGGAACCCAGGCGGGGTTCGTTGCGGCAGTCGTCTTCGCGGCCGCCAGAGACCGCGAAGCAGCTAACGCTTCCGCTGCGCCTCGAACAGGCCGTTGAGTTCGTCGAAGCTCGCGGCCTGCGCCAAGCCGGCGAACGAGCCACCGTCGGCGATCTGCCGTGCGGCCGAGAGGAACGCGCCCCACGCGACCCGCGTCAACGCGGATCCGACGCTGACCCGCCGCACACCGAGCTCCGCCAAGTCGTTCACCGTCAGCCCGCTTTCCGACGACATCAACACGTTGACCGGTGCGGGCCGGAGCGCCTCGACGATTGCGGCGATGTCCTCTCGCGTCCGCACACCCGGGGCATACAACACGTCGGCGCCCGCCTCGCTGAAGGCCTGCAACCGCCTGATCGCCTCCCGCAGCGGATCGGGATGGCCGTAGAGGAAGCATTCGGCTCGTGCGGTCAACAACACGTCGGCGCCGTCGATTGCGGCATACGCGACGCGGATCCGCTCCACCGCCTCGGGCAACGAATACAAGGGATCCTGGGCGCCACCTCGGGCATCTTCGATGGACAACCCGGCGACCCCGGTGGCCACGCATCGCCTGACGTTCGCCGCCAGCCCGTCCAGGTCATGGGCGTAGCCCGCCTGAAAGTCGGCGTTGACGGGGAGCTCGACGGCACCGACGATCTCGGCGATGTTGCGCAGCGCTGCATCGACCCCCAGCGCACTCGGCGTGTCGGGCAACCCCTGCGCAAAACACGCACCCGCGCTGGTCGTGGCCAGCGCCGCAAAGCCCATGGCCGCCAACGCGATCGCCGTCCCGCGATCCCACGGATTCGGGATGACGAAACATCCCTGCTCGTGCAGCTCGCGAAACAACATCAGCCCAGGCAGCCGGGACCCAGCAGCGCTTTCAGATCACCCATCAACGCCGATGACGCCGTCACCCTCAGCGATGCATCCAGTTCGAGTGTGGTGATGCGCTCGCCGCTGATCAGCCGCAAGTGCACCTGGGCGGTCCCGGGATGACGGGCCAGGACCTGCTTGAGCGCGGTGACCTTGTCGACCGTGCACTGGCGCGTCGGCAGCGTGACTGCCACCGGACGATTGACCTGAGCACTCGAAAAGTCTGGTACGACAAGATCGTTGGCGATCAGTGAGATCCGGTCGTCACGGATCGCGACCTTTGCGCCCACCAGGACCACTGCGTCGTCGGCGATTTCGGCGCCGAACGTGGAGTACGTCTGCGGGAAGAACAGCACCTCGATGCCTCCGGTGAGGTCTTCCAATTGCGCTGAGGCCCAGGGCAGCCCGTTTTTGTTGACACGCCGGTTCACCGACGCCAGGATGCCGCCGATGCGCACCTGAGTGTCGTTGGGGATGTCGCCGTCGAGAATGGCGGGGATCGCGGTGTCCACTTGCGCCGCCAACAGGTGAGCGATGCCGTTGAGCGGGTGCCCGGACACGTAGAGGCCGAGCATTTCGCGCTCGAGTGCGAGCTTGTGCTTGTCCTCCCACTCCTCCTCGGGCACCTTGATGGTGAACACCGCATCGGTGGCCGTATCCGCACCGCCGAACAGGTCGAACTGGCCCATCGCCTCGGCCTTCTTGGTGCCGAGCACCGAATCGACCGCGTCGGTGTGGATCAGGAACAGCCCCTTGCGCGGGTGGCCCAGCGAGTCGAACGCACCCGCCTTGATCAGTGATTCAGTGACCTTCTTGTTGCAGGCGCCGATGTCGATCTTGTTGAGGTAGTCCGAGAAGTCGACAAACTTGCCCTTGTCGGTGCGCGAACCGATCAGCGAGGCAACGACATTCGCGCCGACGTTGCGCACGGCGCCCAGCCCGTAGCGGATGTCCTCACCGACCGATGCGAAGTTCAGGCTCGACTCGTTGACGTCCGGCGGCAGCACGGTGATGCCGAGCCTGCGGCAGTCGGCCAGGTACACCGCGGCCTTGTCCTTGTCGTCGCCGACCGACGTCAGTAGCCCGGCCATGTACTCGGCCGGGAAGTTGGCCTTCAGGTATGCCGTCCAGTACGAGACCAGGCCATAGCCGGCGGCGTGCGACTTGTTGAACGCGTAGTCGGCGAACGGCAACACCGTGTCCCACAGCGCCTTGATCGCCGCCGCCGAGAAACCGTTGTTCTTCATTCCTTCCGAGAAGCCCTCGTACTCCTTGTCGAGCACTTCGCGTTTCTTCTTGCCCATGGCTTTTCGCAGAATGTCTGCTCGGGCCAGTGAGTAGCCGGCCACCTTTTGCGCGATGCGCATGATCTGCTCTTGGTAGACGATCAGGCCGTACGTCTCTGCGAGGATCTCGGAGAGCGGTTCGGCCAGCTCCGGGTGGATCGGTTTGATCGCTTGCCGGTTGTTCTTGCGGTCCGCGTAGTCGTTGTGGGCGTTCATCCCCATGGGGCCCGGCCGATACAGCGCGATGACCGCGACGACGTCCTCGAACCCGGTCGGCTGCATTCGGCGCAGCAGATCGCGCATCGGGCCGCCGTCGAGCTGGAACACACCGAGTGTGTCTCCGCGGCCCAGCAGCTCATAGGTGAGCTGGTCGTCGAGCGGCACCGATTCGAGGTCTAGGTCGATACCGCGGTTGGCCCTGATGTTCTCGATTGCGTCACCGATGATCGTCAGGTTGCGCAGGCCGAGGAAATCCATCTTCAGCAGGCCGATGCTCTCGCATGACGGGTAGTCCCAGCCCGTGATGATGGCGCCGTCCTGCGGCCGCTTCCACAGCGGAATCGCGTCGACCAGCGGCTCGCTGCTCATGATCACCGCGCAAGCGTGCACACCGGCGTTTCGAACCAGGCCTTCGAGGCCGCGTGCCGTCTCGTAGATGGTGCGCACGTCGGGGTCGGTGTCGATCAACCCACGAACCTCGGCGGCTTCCTTGTACCGCTCGTGATTCGGGTCGGTGATACCCGAGAGCGGGATGTCCTTGGCCATGATCGGCGGCGGCAGCGCCTTGGTGATGCGGTCCGCGATCGCAAAGCCCGGCTGGCCGTAGTTGACTCGTGCCGAATCCTTCAGCGCCGCTTTGGTTTTAATGGTGCCGAACGTGATGACCTGGGCCACCCGGTCGCTGCCCCACTTGTTGGCGGCATAGCGCAGCATCTCGCCGCGACGGCGGTCGTCGAAGTCGATGTCGATGTCGGGCATCGACACACGTTCGGGGTTCAGGAACCGCTCGAACAGCAGGCCGTACGGGATGGGGTCGATGTTGGTGATACCGAGCGCGTACGCGACCAGTGATCCGGCCGCCGAGCCGCGCCCCGGCCCGACCCGGATGTCCACCGAGCGGGCGTAGTTGATCAGGTCGGCGACGATCAGGAAGTAGGACGGGTAGCCCTTCTCGCAGATGACCTTGATTTCGTACTCGGCCCGGTCGACGTATCCGGCGGGCACCGCCGCTCCGGGAAACCGCCTCTGCAGGCCGGCGTCGACCTCATGGCGCAGCCACGAGTCCGGATCGTGGCCCTCGGGCACCGGGAAAGCCGGCATCCGGTCCTTCGGCGTCCAGACATCTGCATAGCTCTGCACCCGCTCGGCAATCAGCAGCGTGGAGTCGCACGCGCCCGCTATCTCGCCATCCCAGAGTGAGCGCATCTCGGCGGCCGATTTGAGGTAGTAACCGTCGCCGTCGAATTTGAACCGGTTGGGGTCCGACAGCGTCTTGCCGGTCTGCACGCACAGCAGCGCCTCGTGATTACGGGCGCCGTCGCGGGTGACGTAGTGACAGTCGTTGGTGGCCAGCGGTGGAATGCCCAACTTCTGGCCGATCTCCAAAAGCCCCTCGCGCACCCGTCGCTCGATGTCGAGACCGTGGTCCATCAGTTCCAGGAAGTAGTTCTCCGGACCGAAGATCTCCCGCCACTTCGCGGCCGACTCCAGCGCCTCGCGGTCGTGCCCGAGGCGCAGGCGCGTCTGCACCTCACCCGACGGGCAGCCAGTGGTGGCGATGATGCCCTCGGCGTTCTCGGCGATCAGCTCGGCGTCCATGCGTGACCATTTGCCGAGCTGGCCTTCGAACGAGGCCAGCGACGACAGCTTGAACAGGTTGCGCAGCCCGGTCGCGTTCTCGGCAACCATGGTCATGTGGGTATATGACCCGCTGCCCGAGACATCGTCGGACTTCTGAGAAGGGTCACCCCACAGGATGCGCTTGGTGTCGAAGCGTGAACCGGGCGCGATGTATGCCTCTACACCGATGATCGGTTTGATATCCACTTCGGTCGCGGCGTTGTAGAACTCGCTGGCGCCGAACATGTTTCCGTGATCTGTCATGCCGATCGCGGGCATCTCGAGCCGTTGCGCCTCCGCCAGCATCGGCTTGACCTTCGCGGCGCCATCCAGCATCGAATATTCGGTGTGGTTATGCAGGTGCACGAAGGACTGCGAGGAGGAGCCGCTCATAGGGAGGCCAGTCTATGACCGCGCCCCGACAGATCTCGGCGTGTCGCGCTGCGTGTCTTTGCCTTCGATGTCGCTTATCGCCGCTCTGCGACCACGGCCGGCGTGGACGGACGGGTGGGTGCACGCCCCAACCGCGGCCGATCAAGCCTGAACACCCGCTTGACCACTGCTTTCTGCGGCAGCTGCCATCCGAGTTGGGCAATAACGCCCGCCGCCACGAGGACCGCAACCATCGCCGCGAACCAGAAGCCATGCATGCCTGTAACGCTAGGACGCGGGAGGTGTCGAGGAATCGGGTGTTTCCCTATGTTCTGCGTCGGGTCGCACCCTTCCGGGGGTTGCGCGCGCCCGCAACAGCGCGTCGGCGCTGAACACCAACAGCGCGAGCCAGATGAGCGCGAAGCCCAGCCAGCGCGCGGGCGGCATCGGTTCGTGCCCGACGAACACGCCCCACGCCAGCTGTATCGCCGGAGTCAGATAGAACATCAGGCCGATCGTGACGAGCGGCAGCCGCTGCGCCGCCGCGGCGAACAGCAGCAGCGGCAGCGCCGTGATGGCGCCTGACGAAACAAGTAGCGCGATGTGTCCGGGGCCGAAGTCGGTGAAGGTTCCAGGTCCGCCGCCCTCCAACAGGGCGATGTAGGCGAGCGCCAAGGGCGCCGCCACCGCGGCCTCTATACCGACGCTGACCCGCGGATCGGTCGGCACCACCTTCTTCACCGCACTGTAGAGGCCGAACGAAAGCGCCAGTCCGAGCCCGATGACGGGTGGACCGCCAACCTCGACCGTGAACACCACCACGGCGACCACGGCGATGGCCAAGGCGCTGAGCTGCGCGCGATTCAGCTGCTCGCGAAAGACCAACAGCCCCAGCGCCACCGTCACCAGTGGGTTGATGAAATAGCCGAGCGCGGCGTCGACGACATGGCCGTTGTTGACGGCGTAGATGTAAATCCCCCAGTTGATGGAGATGAACGCCGATGCGCACACCAGCAGCAGCCAGACCCGGGCCGTGATCGCGCGGATATCGCGAAGCCGGCGCGCCGCCACGATGACGAAGGCCAGCAATATGCACGTCCACACAATCCGGTGGGCGAGCACTTCGAGCGCGCCTGCGGGTTTCAGCAGTGGGAAGAACGCTGGAAATACGCCCCACATCGCAAAGGCGCCGATGCCGTAGAGCAGCCCGCTCTTCCTCACAATTCGTGGTGCCGCAACACATCGAGTGCGTACTGCAGATCCGATGGGTACGGGCTGGTGATCTCGATACGCCGCCCGTCGGCTGGATGCGCAAATGCCAGGGACCGGGCGTGCAGCCATTGGCGCTCCAGCCCGAGCTTGCGCGCCAACGTTGGGTCGGCGCCGTACGTGAGGTCACCGGCGCACGGATGGTGCAGGGCCGCGAAATGTACCCGAATCTGGTGGGTGCGGCCGGTTTCCAACTCGACGTCGAGCAGGCTCGCGGCTTGATGTGCCTCCAGCGTGTCGTAGTGGGTGACGCTGTGCCTGCCACCTTCGGTGACCGCGAACTTCCAGTCGTGTCCGCGATGGCGCCCGATCGGTGCGTCGATGGTTCCGCTGGACGGATCCGGATGGCCTTGCACCAGTGCGTGATAACGCTTCTCGACGGTGCGCTGTTTGAACGCGCGCTTGAGTATCGTGTACGCGCGTTCCGAGATCGCCACCATCATGACTCCCGACGTGCCGACGTCCAGTCGATGCACAATCCCTTGACGCTCATGGATTCCCGAGGTGCTGATGCGAAAACCCGCCGCGGCCAGTCCGCCGAGCACCGTCGGCCCGCTCCAGCCGACCGTGGCATGCGCCGCGACGCCCGGCGGTTTGTCGACCGCGACGATGTCGGAGTCGGAGTAGAGAATCGACATGCCCTCGATGTCGACGGGTGTATTCTCCACCGGCGCAGGTGCTTCCGGCAGCCGGACTTCCAGCCAAGCGCCTGCGATCAGCTTGTCAGATTTTCCTACTGGGGCACCATCGACATCGACACCGCCGTCTTCTGCCAGCGCTGCGGCAGCTGTCCGCGACAGCCCGAGCAGTCGCGCCAGGCCTGCGTCGACGCGCATACCCGCCAGCCCTTCTGGGACCGGCATCGAGCGGGTGGTCATCAGCCCCCGCCACCATCCCCGCTGCCGTCGCCCGTGCGCCGCCCGACCGTGTCGAAGTCGAAGCCGAACAGCGAAAGCGCGACAAGCAGGATCGCCCCGCCCACCACCGACGGGTCGGCCACGTTGAACACCGGCCACCATCCGATGCGGACGAAGTCCACGACGTGGCCCTGCAGGGGTCCGGGCGCGCGGAAGAACCGGTCGACCAGGTTGCCCATCGCACCGCCAAGGATCATGCCGAGGCCGAGCGCCCACCACGGGGAGACCAGCCGGCGGCCCATCCAGATGATGCCGATCACCACGCCCGTCGCGATCAGCGTCAGGACCCACGTGTAGCCGGTGGCCATCGAGAACGCGGCACCGGAATTGCGGACCAGCGTCCAGGTAACGGTGTCGCCGATGATCGAGACATCCTGACCCGGCGTCAGAAGTCTGACCGCGAGCACCTTGGTGACGATGTCCGCGAGCAGCACTATCCCGGCGACGGTGAACAGCATGCGCAGCCGGCGCCTGGGCGCGGGCTGCTCCACGGGCGGCGCTGCCTCGGTGCCAGCCATCAGCTCGTCCGACGCCGAGGATTCATCATTCACTCCCCCATCATTCCAGGGCCTCGATGGGCGAGAATTCCACCCATGGCTCGCCTCGTCGTCGTCACCACCGGCGGCACCATCGCCACCAGCGCCGACGACCACGGTGTGAAGCGCCCGACCCGCACAGCCGCCGACCTCACGTCGGGCCTTGACGTGCAGGTCGTCGACCTGATGGCGGTGGACAGTTCGATGCTGACGCTCTCTGACTGGGACC
Organism: uncultured Actinomycetota bacterium; assembly: GCA_963721195.1. Taxonomy (GTDB): domain Bacteria; phylum Actinomycetota; class Actinomycetes; order Mycobacteriales; family Mycobacteriaceae; genus Mycobacterium. The sequence continues at coordinate 14,242 of CAVRIH010000021.1, forward strand.
GCATCAGCGCGGCGGTGAGCGCAGTGTCGGACGCCGATGGCGTGGTGATCACCCACGGCACCGACACCATGGAGGAAACCGCGCTGTGGCTGGAGCTGGCGTATGCGGGGCAGATCCCAGTCGTGCTCACCGGTGCACAGCGCAGTGCTGACGCGCCCGATGCCGACGGTCCGGCCAACCTGCGCGATGCGCTGGCGGTGGCCGCGAGCCCCGCAGCAACTGGGCTGGGGGTGCTGGTCAGCTTCGCGGGCACGGTGTGGCAACCCCTGGGCCTGCAGAAGATCGCGACGGCCGAGCTGCAGGGCTTCGCGGGGTCCGCGATCGGGTCGGTGTCGGACACGACGTTCACTGTGCACGCGACGAAAGACCGCCCGTTCGTGGCGGCGTCCTCGGCCGCGGACGCACCGCGGGTCGACACCGTTGCGGTGTATCCGGGTGCCGACACGGTGGCGATGGACGCCTGCGTCGACGCCGGTGCGCGGGGCCTTGTGCTGGAGGCGCTGGGATCCGGCAACGCGGGCGCCGCCGTGATCGACGGTGTACGGCGTCACCGTCGCGACGGCGTGGCTGTCGCGGTGTCGACGAGGGTGCCCGATGGACGCGTCAGCCCCGGATACGGACCGGGTCGCGAGCTCGCCGACGCCGGGGCCGTGATGGTGCCGCGGCTACGTCCGTCGCAGACCCGGGTTCTGCTCATGGCCGCGCTGGCGGCCGGATCACCCGTCGAGGAGGTGTTCGCGCGCTGGGGCTGAGGCCTCGGTTACGGCGAGCTCTGGTAGCGGCTGAGCTCGTCGACGTAGTCCGGCCAATCCAGGCTGTCGACAGGATTGGCTCTGGCGATGGCGGGATCATCTTCGGGCAGCGTGTGCACCCGTCCCGGTCCGGTGCTGCGGGTCTCGAAACGCACCGTCATCACGCCGTGGCCGGCGCCCTGGATCCACCCGTGCCCGTGAGTGCTGTGGGCGACGTCGTCACCGATCCGCCAGGCCGGCGGTGTGGCGGTGGCTTCGGTCAGCGTCGGAGGCAGACCGGTGCCCGACACCTCCTCGGCCACCAACTCCAGATCCGGAAACAAGGATTCCTGCTGCACCTCGGACAGGCCCGAAAAGCCAACGCCGACAAGGCGGATGGGCCCTACCTCGATCGGGTCCAGCAGCAGCCGGCGAGCCGTGGCGATCAGGGTGGCGGCGTCCGTGATGGCGTACGGCAATGTCGCCGAGCGGGTGAGGATGCTCATGTCGGATTTCTTCAGCTTGACGGTGATGGTGCGTGCACCGCGGCCGTCCTTCTCCAGGCGGGTATGGGCGTGCTCGCCGATGCGCGCCATTGCTTCGCGGAGCTGATCGAGAGTGGTCAGGTCCTCAGGGAATGTCGATTCGGCGCTGATCTGTTTGGCCGGCGAGTTCTCGGCGACTGGCCGGTCGTCGATGCCCCGGGCCAGCCGATGCAGAGCCGCGCCGACGGTGCCGCCGAGGATGTCGGCGGCTTCGGCGTCGCTCAGCGCGGCGAACGCCCCGATGGTGTCGATTCCGAGCCGATGCAGCTTCTCCCCGGCGACCGGTCCGATGCCCCACAGCCGGCGCACGGGCAGTCCGTCGAGCAGCGGACGCTCCTCGCTGCGGGACACCACGCGGACACCGTCGGGTTTGGCGAGGTCTGAGGCGATCTTGGCGACCTGCTTGCCCGATCCGGCACCGACGGACGCGACCAGTCCCGTTTCGTCGAAGACCTTGGACTTCAACGTCCGGCAGAACACTTCGACGTCGTCGGACGACGCACCGGCAAGTTCGGCGGGTTCACCGAACGCCTCGTCGAAGGAGAGTTGCTCGAGCACCGGCACCAAGCGACGCACGGTGTCGAAAACTCGGCGACTCGCGACGCCGTAGACAACGCCGCGCGGCGGCAGAACCACGGCGGCGGCGCCGACCATCCGGCGGGCCTGATGCATGGGCATCGCGGATCGGGCGCCGAACACCCGCGACTCATAGCTCGCGCCCGCGACCACACCGCGGCCGCCCAGCCCGCCGACCAGGACCGGTCGGCCCCGAAGGGTGGGTCGGGTCAGCTGCTCGACGGACGCGAAGAACGCATCCATGTCGAGATGCAGCACCCATCGACCGTCCACACCCGCCGATGGTATTTCGCTAAGAGTTGAGCCGTTGTCGGTCGTGCAGCGCCAACCAGTTTCGGGGCTGGTTGTTGGCGACTGCTCCCGCGACGTCTAGGCGGTAGGCCCGGTCTGTTCGGGGGTGGGTCGAGTGCTGCTTGCTCAGCAGAGGCCACCGGGTGGCGGCTGCCGGTCCTGGCCAAGCCAACTCCATCTGTTGGTGTTGGTGGCTGGTGTCGGTTGACTGAGCCCTCCCACTCTTGCTGAGAGGCCAGCCCCGCCCGCAGGGCGGAGGCAAGTCGGTAGTCGACTCGCGCGGTGCGCGGATCGTCGGTATCGCTGAGTTCGACACAGGCCGCCAGGGCAGCCGAGACAACGTCACGATCGGCTTGCAGCCCGCAGTGAGGGCACCAGTGGGTTCGCTGCGCCAAGGTCTTGCTGACGCGCTGCCCGCACAGGCAGTGTTGACTCATCGCGGTGGTGCGGGTGGCGGCTCGATCCAGGCGACCACCGGTGGCGCAACATTCGGAGGCAAGAGCCGCGACGAGCATGCCGGGACTAAATAGGGCGATCCTCTTGCCCCAGAACCTCGCCCAGTTCGAGATTGTGGTGTCCTCCGCGGTGATGGCGTTGCCGTGCAATGCCACGATCCGCGCCGCGATGTGGCGGGCCCGGGCCCGTTTGGCTTGGCTGGCAGCTCGCGCGTCAACGGCGTGATCGATGCGGGTGCGCCGATAACCTGCGGAAAGCGTGTCGCGGCGGTAGGCGCGTAGCGGCACTCCGTCAGATCGAGCTGTTCGCGGCCCGCCGGGGTTGGTGACTTGCTTAACCGGCAGTCCTTTGGCGGCGCGGCGTTCGGCCCGTTTCCGCTGCCGCAGCGAGGGCCCGTACTGATCAGCGTTGGTGTTGCGTCGGGACCGGTCCAACGCCCGCTGGCGATCCCGGGCCTGCTTGGCTCTCCGTCTCGCAGCCTGCTGCTGTTCGTCGCTGGCACTGATCTGGCCAACCCGCAGTTGCTTGGGATGAGCGGCGGGGAACGAGGCCAACGCGATGTTGGACACGTTCACATCGACCCCGGCGCGGCGGTCAGTGGGGATCGCCGCACGCCGAGCCCGGGTGCCCGGTGACTGATAGCCAGCCATATGGGTCAGCAGATGCGCGTAATACCGCCAGCCGCCGGGCGCCTTCCGATCTCGGACCCGAACTAGGTCGATCTTGTGCCACACCTCCGGATCAGCCAGGAAATGGTGCAGGTGCGCCCACTGCCCCGCCCCCTGCGCCAGCCGAACCGGCATAACCAGATCACCGCCGGGAAGGCCGGTGAACACCACCGTCAACGGCCCGGTGTGGTTGCGCCACGGTCCACCCGGGTGCGCTGGCGCTGGCATCACATTGGGTTGGGCCAAGATCGAGGTGCCTGGGGGTTGGGTCGCGGCCTCGGCCGAGGTCGTCACCGCCGCTGGCAGATCGCGGTGGCGGTAGGCGCCAAGATGCCCTTCAAGGGTGCCGACCAGACGCCAGGTCTCCCAGGTGGGTATGGCTTTGGTATGTGAACGGGCCCGCCCCGGGATCCGGGCGAATTCCCACCACGACCCGACTCGCGGCGCACCGTGTCGGCGCCCAGCCGAATCGAGGAATAGGTGGCGATCAACGGTTTCCCACACTTCATCGGCCACGTGTAGACCGACAGCCTTCGTCAGGTGATCACGCATCCACCCGCTTGCTTCAATATGGCGCTTGGCCGAGGCCTCAAAGCCCTTGCGCGACAAACCCAGACGCTCCCGCAGCGCTTTCGGATCAGAACTGCGCTCACGATGAGCAGCCCAATAAGCCCGGCACCGCGCCACCGCGTCACGTTGCAACGCCCGCCGCAAGCCAAACACCGCGGCCCACTGCGACTGCACCCGCCGCCGTACAACCGCGTCGCTGACATCCAACTCAAGGCGGATCACCGCCACCGGACCCTCGTACTTAAAGTTCGGGGCCTTTGACTTGCCTCGCCGCACCACCATGTCACCGCTGGTCACAGCGGCAATATCAGTCTGCGCGGCCGCCATAACGACTATGGAATCATCGCGCACCGACAACAACCCGCTCCGACACAGAACAGATCGCCAGTTAGGTTCACACCGTCGCCCGACTGGCACCAACAGCCACGACCACCAGTATTCGGTACACCACCGAATAACGTCGCGCGCAGAACTGGTCACCGGATACCGCAAGGACGGGCCGATACTCGGTCAACGGCGTCGCCGAGACGACGCCATCAACCACAGTTTCCACATCATCACCGGACTTGGAACCTCAAGAACTATGCGTAATTACGGGCAACCTCTTAGCCTGACGTCCATGGCGCAACCTGTCGGTCAACGGAGCGGCTTCGGCCGATGGGTCGATCACTTCGAGTCGAACGATAGGCGTGCACGCCGAGGTGGACGCGGCGATCGACTTCGACGCCGACTGCGCCTTGCCCGAGTCCGTTCGGCGGCCGCTGATCGCCTCCGTGCGACGGTTTCAGCTCGGCGAAAGCGGTGACGGACAACAGTTGCTGCGCAACGCGCAGCGAGCGGGAGACCCCGAATATGTGCGCGCCATAAGTCTTTTCGTCGCCGAAGAGCAGCAACATGCCGCGCTGCTGCTACGCCTGCTCGGATACCTCGGCGGAACACCGATGAGCAGGCACTGGTCGGACGCGGTGTTCGTACGATTGCGCCGGATGCTGGGCCTGCGCACCGAGCTGATGGTGCTGACCGTCGCCGAGGTCGTCGCGCTGTCCTACTACGGTGGCCTTTCGGCGTCGGGTCCCGACCCGGTGACACGCGCGGTCGCCGCGCGCATCGTCGACGACGAGCACGCGCATGTGCGGTTTCAACGAGATCGCCTGCATGCGGGTTTCGCCGATTCACCGGCGCCGCTGCGGATCCTGGCACTGGGCCTGTGGTGGGTTGTTGCTGTTGGCGCGACGGTGGTGGTCGCCCTCGACCACCGCAGGCTGCTCGACGCCATCGGTTATCGGCGTACCAGGTTCGTCCGCGATGTACTCGCCGATTTCGCGCGGCTGTCGGCAGCCGTGATGTTGGGGCGGAGGACGCCGTCGTGGACGTGATCACGTCGCTTCCGGCAAGCACACGGCTGAGTGATGTGGCCGAGGAAGTGCGGCGCATCGAAGAGATGGGCTTCGACTGCGTCCACATCTCCGAAACCGTCCGCGACCCGTTCGGCGTATGCACCCTCGCGCTGGAGCACAGTACGACATTGGTGGTTCGGACCAGCATGGTAGTGGCGTTCGCCCGCAGCCCGATGGTCACCGCCTGCGCTGCGTGGGAGCTGGCCCGCTATTCCGGCGGTCGCTTTCAGCTCGGCATCGCGACGCAGGTGCGCGGCAACATCGTCGGACGGTTCTCCATGCCGTGGACCGACCCCGCCGCACAGCTACGCGACTACGTCGCCGCGCTTCGCGCGATATTCACCGCGTTCGCCGGCGGGCAGAATCTCGACCACCGCGGCAGCCATTACACATTCACCCGCCTGCAGCCGTACTTCAACCCCGGGCCTATCGACGTTGCTCCCCCGCCGATCTGGATTGGCGGCGTCAACCGCAGAATGTGCCGACTTGCCGGGGCCGTCTCCGACGGCTTCGTCGCGCACCCGACGAGTTCGCACCCGGCGGTACTGCGCGAGTATGTCCTGCCTGCGCTTGCGGATGGCGCAGCGACGCAGGGTCGCACCGACGGCGGCCCGCCCCTGGTCGTCGTGCCGCGGATGATCTCCGGCAGCGACGACGCCGCCGTCGATGCTGCACGCGACGACCTACGGTCAGAACTCGCCTTCTTGTACTCGACACCGGCGTATCAACGCACGCTCGAGCTGTTCGGGTTGCATGAGATCGCAACCCGCCTCAGCGACCACGCCCGGCGCAAGGAATGGTCCGCGCTGGCCGACGTACTAAGCGATGATGTTGTCAGCCAACTTGTTCCGCAGGGAACCTACGCCGAGCTTCCCGACGTGCTCGCGTCGCGGTACGCCGGGTTGTGCGACGGGATCGCCCTCGATACGCCGTCTGATCCGGGCGATGACGGCGAGTTCGCCGCGATGGTCGATCGCATCAAATCGATCCCGGCCCGCGTCAGCTGACCTTCGCGTCCTCACCTGCACGCCGTCACCGATCTCGCTGCCGTCGGCTGTCTCACCGAATTCGAAGCTGGTGGCGAGGATTTCGCGCGCGATGAGATCGCTGTGTGTTCGCGCCCAGTCCTGGTGCGCAGGCGGTACCGACATCACCACAGAGATGCGGTCCGAAACGTCCAGCCCCGTCGACTTCCGCAGCTCCTGCAGTTCGCGGATGCGGTCCTTCGCCCAGCCCTCGGCCTCCAGCTCTTCGGTGATAGTGCCGTCGAGCACCACCAGTCCGGCGCCGTCGGGCAGCGCGGCGGTGTACTCGGGCTCGGCGGCCACCAGCCGAGAGCTGTACTCCTCGGGTTGCAGCACGGCCGGACCGGCGGTCAGCGTCCCGTCGGCATTGGCGACTGCCTCACCGGCCTTCACGGCCTTGATTGCGGCCTGAACATCCTTGCCGAGCCGCGGTCCGGCGACCCTGGCGTTGACGGTCAACTCGAAGCGACCGTAGGTGGCGATGTCGTCGGTGAGCTCGACCTCCTTGACGTTGAGCTCGTCCGCGATCAGATCCCGGTACTGCCCGAGCCGCTGCGGATTATCCACGGCCACCGTGAGTTTCGGCAACGGGAGCCGTACGCGCAGCTTCTTGGCCTTGCGCAGGGACGAGCCGGCCGACGCGACCACGCGCACCAGGTCCATGTCGGCCACCAACTGCGGATCCTTCGGGACCAGGTCTGCGGCCGGCCAGTCGGTGAGATGCACGGAGCGTTCGCCCGTCACCCCACGCCAGATCACCTCCGTGACCAGGGGTAACAGCGGAGCGGCGAGCCTGCCCGTCACCTCCAGCACCGTGTGCAGCGTGTCGATGGCATCGGGGTCCTCGTCCCAGAACCGCGAACGTGACCGTCGCACATACCAGTTCGTCAACGCATCGGTGAACTGGCGCAGCTGGTCGCAGGCTCCGGAAATGTCGCAGGTATCGAGTGAGGAGGTGAGGAGGTCGCGCAGCACCGCGAGCTTGGCCAGGATGTATCGGTCCAGCACGTTCGCCGAGTCGGTTCGCCACGTCCCCTTCTTCGGCGCGTAGAGCGCAAGGAACGTGTAGGCGTTCCACAGCGGCAACAGCACCTGCCTGACACCTTCGCGGATGCCCTGCTCTGTGACGATCAGGTTGCCGCCACGCAGGATCGGCGACGCCATCAGGAACCAGCGCATCGCGTCGGAGCCGTCGCGGTCGAACACCTCGGTGACGTCGGGGTAGTTCCGCAGCGACTTGCTCATCTTCTGCCCGTCGTTGCCCAGCACGATGCCGTGCGCCACACAGGTATTGAATGCTGGACGGTCGAACAGTGCGGTGGCCAGGACGTGCATGGTGTAGAACCATCCGCGGGTCTGCCCGATGTACTCGACGATGAAATCGCCGGGGAAATGCGTGTCGAACCACTGAGCGTTCTCGAACGGGTAGTGCACCTGGCCGTAGGGCATCGAACCCGAATCGAACCACACGTCGAAGACGTCCTCGATGCGCCGCATGGTCGACTTGCCGCTCGGGTCGTCGGGATTCGGGCGGGTCAGCTCGTCGATGTAGGGCCGGTGCAGGTTGCCCGGACGTACGCCGAAATCGCGCTCGAGCTCGTCGAGGCTGCCGTATACGTCGATGCGCGGGTACGCCGGATCATCGGACTTCCACACCGGAATCGGGCTGCCCCAGTATCGGTTTCGCGAGATCGACCAGTCGCGGGCACCCTGCAGCCACTTGCCGAACTGGCCGTCCTTGACGTGCTCGGGATACCAGGTGATCTCCTGATTGAGTTCGACCATGCGATCGCGGAAGTCGGTCACCTTGATGAACCATGACGACACCGCGCGGTAGATCAACGGGTTCCGGCATCGCCAGCAATGCGGGTAGGAGTGGTCGTAGGTCTCGTGGCGCAGCAGTACCGCGCCGTTGGCCGCCGCCGAGCGGGCCTGATTCTTCAGATCGCGGATGATCTGCGGGTTCGCGTCGAACACGTGCTGGCCGGCGTATTCGGGCACCGTAGTGTCGAACCGGCCTTTGGTGTCGACGGGTGTCACCGCGACGATGTCGGCCGCCTGCGCGGTGGCCATATCGTCCTCGCCGTATGCCGGTGACATGTGGACGATGCCGGTGCCGTCCTCTGTGCTGACGAAGTCGGCGGGCAGTATCTGAAATGCGTTGGCGGAGTCCATGAAATACGGGAACGGCGGCAGATACCGCACGCCGAGCAGCTCGCGCCCGGTGTAGGTGGCCAGCACTACGGGCTCGTCGCCGAGTTCACGGGCATACGCTGCCAGCCGCGCCTGCGCCAGTACATAGCGCCGACCGTCAGGCGCTTGCACACAGACGTAGGTGACGTCGGGACCCACCGCGACCGCCTGGTTCGACGGCAGCGTCCACGGCGTCGTCGTCCAGACCAAGAGGTAAGCACCTTCCAACCCCGAGGCGCCGCCGTCGACAACCTTGAAACCGACGGTGAGCGCCGGATCCTGCCGCATCTGATAGACGTCGTCGTCCATCCGCAGCTCGTGGTTGGACAGCGGGGTCTCGTCGTTCCAGCAGTACGGCAGCACCCGGTCGCCCTCGTAAGCCAGGCCCTTGTCCCACAGCTGCTTGAACGCCCAGATCACCGACTCCATGAAGCCGAGATCCAATGTCTTGTAGTCGTTGTCGAAGTCGACCCACCGCGCCTGCCGGGTGACGTAGGACCGCCATTCGTTGGTGTACTTGAGCACCGAAGCGCGGCACGCCTCGTTGAACTTCTCGATGCCCAGCTCTTCGATCTGCGCCTTGTCGGCAATGCCGAGCTGACGCTGTACCTCGAGTTCGGCAGGCAGGCCGTGGGTGTCCCAGCCGAAGCGCCGTTCCACCTTGTAGCCGCGCATGGTGCGGTAGCGCGGCACGATGTCCTTGACGTAGCCGGTCAGCAGGTGGCCGTAGTGCGGCAATCCGTTGGCGAACGGCGGACCGTCGTAGAACACATACTCCGGCGATCCTTCCCGGCGCGAGATGCTGGCGCGGAACGTGTCATCGGCGTCCCAGTAGTCCAGGACGTCGGTTTCCAGCGCCGGGAAGTTGGGTGCTCCGGCGGCCGGCTTCGGATAGGCGGTCACGTGTCTCCTGTGCCCAGGTTCGTTCAGGCACGGGGACGACGTCGCGCGGTGCGCGAGCGCCGCGGTACCACCCCGCTTGCGCACGTTGCCGTGCGCCGCTCACTTCGGGCGATGACGGGCCCATCCGTTCGGGTCTACTGGGCTGGATCAGCCGTTCTTCCGAAGGCTCCCCGGTGATGGCCGGATCGACGCTGTTCGTCAAGTCTAACGGTCGCCGTTGAGGGCCCCAACCCGCGTAGCGTTGCGCCATGAACGATCACACATACCGGATCATCGAGGTTGTCGGCAGCTCACCCGACGGTATCGACGCGGCGATCCGCAATGCGATAGCGAGAGCGTCGGAGACGATGCGCGGACTGGACTGGTTCGAGATGCAGTCCGTCCGCGGTCATCTGCAAGACGGAGCCATCGCGCACTTTCAGGTGTCGCTCAAGGTCGGCTTCCGACTCGAGGACGCCCGAGCTGAGTTACCGGACCGGTAGCGCGTCAGTGGTCATCTCATAGAGCGCGAGTGGGAACTGCTCGGCGAGCTCTTCGACGGTGTAGGGCTCGAAACGGCTCGTGTCGTACCACCAGTCGACATGCACCAGCCCCTGAGTGCGGTAAACCCTCATCTCCAGGGCATGTCCCAACCCCGGAGGCGTCTCCTGAACCGGCACCGGCACAGCGCCTTCGGGCACCTCGCCCAGGTAGTTGAAGTACACCTCCGACATCCAGTCGGCGGTGCGCTCCGTGGCCGAGGCCAGGGTGTGGTGGACACCGCGCAGAACCTCGGTGGCGTCGGCCTGCTGAGCGATCGCGCACATCAGCGGGACCGCGTCGAGCAGGCTGCCGCGTTCGCTGGCCACGTCGACAGGGACGATGCCGTCGCCGAGCGTCTTCGCGATCGTGCGGGCAAGGGCCGCAAGGAGGATTTCGTCGGCGGGCACGCCCAGCCACTCGGTGGCTCCGTCGAGTTCGGCCGTGAGCTCTTCGTTGTCCGGTGGCGACAGCCGAACCATGCCCGCGGGACGGGCCACGTCCGGGGCGTCGTAATCCACGACGTGAACCGCCGCTGCAACAAATCCAGTAACGGAGTCGAAAGCCTCTTTAGTCGTCATGGGCAAATGCGGAGCAACCATGTCGCCAACGATAGCTCAGATGTCCCAAATATGGGATAGCCCTCCCGAAACTGTGACGCCAGTGTCAATTAAGGCAAAGCCTTACGGTTTGCGGTTACCACTGCCCATCCAGCGGAAATTGCATTATCGTAAGTGGGTGCCCCGCACCGATGAGAATGGCAGACAGCTAAAAGCACTGCTTGACTACCTACTTGACGGCGATATTGACGCCAAGGATATTTACGACGCGCTCGGGACGTCCAGCAGTACCTACTACCGACGCATCAAGGAAGTCGACTATCCCGACGCCGAAGAACTGCGCCGGGTGTCCGACAGATTCGGTCTCAGCTACCCCGACCTGCAGGTCAGGTTCGGCCTGATGAGCGAACAAGAGGTGTGGAGCTACATCGAGTCCAGGCCCTTCACCGGCACTGCCCTCCGGGAGACCACCGCCGCCCGAACCACCCACCGAACCCGCGCGCCGAAGCTTTCCGAGCTCAAACCGCGCAGTGACGCGCCACCGCTGTAGTTCTATACTTTGCTGAGTACACCGCGGATCGAAAGCGACACGCATGGCACTCACCTCTCTCATCGCGATTACACTTTGCTGTATCGCGTGGAGTTTGTGGATTCGCCGCATCACCTGGTCGTCCCGCTGGGAATTCGCCGCAACTCTGAACATCGCTTTGCAGGGCGGGGCGGTGCTTCTCATGTCCCCCTGGGCGTCGGAGACTCTGGGCGTTTTGCTGCACGCGCTGACCGGTAAGTGGAATCTCGAGGACTACATCGGCCACGACCTCTACATCGTCGCGGCGTCGGCCGTGGTGTACAACGCGCTCGGAAGGTTGCACCAGGACCACGACCTGCAGCGGTCGTTCAAGAAGTACGTCGAGCTCCCCGCGACGCTGTGCATTCCGTTGCTCCTGGTCGCGTTCACACTCGGCAACGGCGCCAAGATCTACAAGGCCGACTTCTTCCAGGTACCGACGGATTTCTGGTTGAACATCTACTGGCTGCTGTTGTGCGGCACGCTGATCTATCTGCTGGGTTACGGGTCCCGGGCGCTGCTCGTCCTGCGACAGGATCCGCGCTCTCGCGCGGTGGCCAACATCTATCTCGTATCGTCCGCCGCGGGCATCGTCGCCTGCGTCGTCCGGCTGGCGACCGCGTTCATTCCGCAGCTGCAGGCGATTGACGCCGGCTCGACTCTGGTGTGGGTGTTCGCCTGCATGTGCGGTGCCGGCTTCGCCATCACCTCGGCGGAATCCTGGCGCAAGAAGACCAAGTGGTTCTCGACAGCCAACCGTTGAGTTGAGCTGGCCTAACCTGCGACGGATCGCGTGACCTTGAAGGGCGCGCCGAGTGCGGGCGTCGTCTCGTATCCGCGCCTGCGGGCGCGGGCGGCATCGCGGCGAATCAACGTCTGCAGGCCGCCGAACGCCGCCTGATCGAGCACCATGCGCGTCAGTAGCCGGTTGTGCACGAAACCGAACGACATCCCCGACTCCGGATCCGCCCATCCCACCGAGCCGGCGAGCCCCGCGTGCCCGAAGCCCGGCATCACGCCGGGGATCGGCACCGAGTGGTAGCCGAGATGGAACGACAGCGGCACCCAGATGTTGCGGTCCGGTGCGAAGCTCCGCTCGCCGGTCAGGCCCTCCACCCGCTCGCGTGACAGCAACTGCGTGCCGTTGACGCGGCCGCCGTTGGCGATCGCGGCGTACATCTTCGCCAACGCGCGCGCCGTGACCACACCGTTGGCGGCCGGGATCTCGGCGTCCAGGAACGGTGTGTCTCCCTGCACGACGGACTTCATACCGGGGAAGTACGTCGATCCGAACACCCCGGAGACGCCAAGGGCAGCCAGCCGCGGAGCCACGAAGTTGAACACCGGATTGGACAAGGTGCCCTGGGGCACGAGGATCTGCGCGGCGCGCGTCGGCGCGTTGGCCGGTGGCCGACCCAGATGCAGTCCATCGGTGTCGAGCGGCTCCGCGAGTTCCTCACGGATGAGTTGCCGCATGCCCTTGCCGGTGACGGCGCGGGCCAGTCCCGACATCAGCCAGCCATAGGTCAGCGCGTGATAAGCCTGGTGGCCATACAGCAGGCGGTTGACCGGTGCGGCGGCAATCCGCTGCTCCATCGCGAGGTGGTCGAGCAGCTCGGCCTTGCTGACTCCGTTGAGCTGGCTCAGCCCGGCGCGGTGTCGCATGACCTCACGCACGGTGATCTCGGCCTTGCCGTTGGCGCCGAATTCGGGCCAATACTCGCTGACCGGCGTGTCGTAGTCGATCAGGCCACGGTCGGCGAGCCGGTGGATCACCGTCGACGCCAGACCCTTGGTGACCGAGAAGACCATGGTGCCGGTGTCGGCCGTCCAGTACTCGGTGCCGCGACGATCGGCGTAGCCGGTCCAGACGTCGACGACGGGTTCACCGTGCAGATAGACGCAGAGTGCGCCGCCGCCATACCGGCGTCCGGGAAACAACTTCGAGAAAGCCCGCAGGGTGCAGGCAAAGTTCGAGTCCGCTGCGCCCTGGATTCCACGAGGAAGCGCTGCGCCGCGCTCCGCGGATTTGACACCCGTCACAATGAATTAAATTTACCTGGAGCCCCGGCAAATAAACGGGGTGTTACCGAAAAGTTAGGTTACTGCACGTCAGAAGCATTCAGTATCTCCTGCGCAGCAAGCGCGGGCGTCAGCTCGCCGTCGCGAACCTGTCGCTCCACGTCGGCGCGGATCTTCTTAACCCCGGGGTGCGACAGCACACGGTCCAGCACCGTGTCGCGGACCATCGACCAGGTCCAGTCGACCTGCTGGGTGCGCCGGCGGGCCTCGAACTCGCCCGCTTCGGTGAGCACCCGGCGGTGCTCGAGCACGGTCTCCCATAGCTCGACGAGGCCGTGACCACTCAGGGCGCTCATGGTGAGAACCGGTGGGCGCCAGAGTGTTTCACGCGGATAGATCAACCGGATCGCGCCGGTGAGTTCGCGGGCCGCGGCCTTGGCCTCCACCGCGTGCTCACCGTCCGCCTTGTTCACCACCACGATGTCAGCCAGTTCGAGCACGCCCTTCTTGATGCCTTGCAGCTGATCGCCGGTGCGCGCCAAGGTCAGGAACACGAAAGTGTCGACCATGTTGGCGACCGCCACCTCGGACTGTCCCACCCCCACCGTCTCGACCAGAATGACGTCGAACCCGGCCGCCTCCAACAGCACGATCGTTTCGCGGGTGGCCCTGGCAACCCCACCAAGATTGCCCGAGGTCGGCGACGGCCGGATGTACGCATCGGGGTGCACCGCCAGGTTCGCCATGCGGGTCTTGTCGCCGAGGATCGATCCACCGGTACGCGTTGAGGACGGGTCGACCGCAAGCACTGCGACGCGATGCCCCTGCTCGATCAGGTACATGCCGAGCGCCTCGATGGTGGTGGACTTGCCGACGCCCGGCACCCCGGTGATCCCGACGTGCATGGCATTGCCGGAATCCGGCATCAGTTCCAGCAGCAGTTGCTGCGCCTGTTCGCGGTGATCGGTGCGGGTGGACTCGACGAGTGTGATGGCCTTGGGCAGCGCCGCTCGGTCGCCGCTGCGAACGGCTTCGGCAAGTTCAGAGACCGGGAGGTTCATCTACTGCAGGTCGTAACCGAGCCGCTCGGCGAGCTTCTGCAGCAGGCCGATCGCGGCGTCGGCGATCACGGTGCCGGGCGGGAAGATCGCGGTTGCTCCCGCCGCGTACAACTCGTCGAAGTCGCCCGGCGGGATCACGCCGCCGACCACGACCATGATGTCCGGCCTGCCCGCCTCGGCGAGCGCCTCGCGCAGCGCGGGCACCAGCGTCAGATGGCCGGCCGCCAGCGACGACACCCCGACCACGTGCACATCGTTGTCGGCGGCCTGACGCGCCACCTCCTCCGGCGTGGAGAACAACGAGCCGACGTCCACGTCGAAGCCGATGTCGGCGAATGCCGTCGCGATCACCTTCTGCCCGCGGTCGTGGCCGTCCTGGCCCATCTTCGCGACCAGAATGCGGGGCCGGCGACCGTCAGCCTCGGCGAACTTGGAGACCAGTTCCGTTGCGGTAGAGATGTTGCTGACCTTCCCCACCTCATCTCGGTAGACGCCTGCGATCGTACGGATCTCGGCCTGATGCCGTCCGTACACCTTCTCGAGCGCGTCGGAGATCTCACCGACCGTTGCGTGCGCGCGGGCGGCGTTGATCGCCAGCGCCATCAGGTTGTTACCGAGGCCATCTTCACCCGCCGCCTCGAATTGACCTGCGGCCCTGGTTAGTTCGGCCAACGCATGCTGGGTGGCGGCTTCGTCACGTTCGGCACGCAACAGCTGGAGCTTGGCGATCTGTTCGGCACGCACCCGACTGTTCTCGACCTTGAGAACCTCGACCTCGTGGTCCTCGTCGACCTGGTACTTGTTCACGCCGATGACCGGCTGCGCACCCGAGTCGATGCGCGCCTGGGTGCGCGCGGCGGCCTCTTCGATGCGCATCTTCGGAATGCCTTCGCCGATCGCCTGTGCCATGCCGCCGTGCTCGGCCACCTCGCGGATGTGGGCGCGCGCCTTCTCGGCCAGCTCGTGGGTCAGCCATTCGACGTAATACGAACCGCCCCACGGGTCGATCGGACGTGTCGTTCCGGACTCCTGCTGCAGCAGCAGCTGGGTGTTGCGGGCGATGCGCGCCGAGAAGTCCGTGGGTAGGGCGAGCGCCTCGTCGAGCGCGTTGGTGTGCAGCGACTGCGTGTGCCCCTGGGTTGCGGCCATCGCCTCGATGCAGGTCCGCGCGACGTTGTTGAACGGATCCTGAGCGGTCAATGACCACCCTGAGGTCTGGGAGTGGGTACGCAGCGACAACGACTTGTCGTTGGCCGGATCAAACTGCGCGACGAGCTCACTCCACAGCAACCGGCCGGCCCGTAGCTTGGCGACCTCCATGAAGAAGTTCATGCCGATGCCCCAGAAGAACGACAGCCGCGGTGCGAACTTGTCGATGTCCAGGCCCGCGTCCAGGCCCGCCTTGATGTATTCGACGCCGTCGGCCAGCGTGTAGGCGAGTTCGAGATCGGCTGTGGCACCGGCCTCTTGGATGTGGTATCCGGATATCGAGATCGAGTTGAACTTCGGCATCTTCGCGCTGGTGTAGCCGAAGATGTCGGAGATCACCCGCATGGAGGGCTTCGGCGGATAGATGTAGGTGTTGCGGACCATGAACTCTTTGAGGATGTCGTTCTGGATGGTCCCGGCCAATTTCTCCGGTGGCACGCCCTGTTCCTCGGCGGCCACCACATAGAGCGCCAGGATGGGTAGCACAGCGCCGTTCATCGTCATCGACACCGAGACGGTCGACAGGTCTATACCGTCGAAGAGCTGTCGCATGTCGAGTATGGAATCGATTGCCACACCGGCCATTCCGACGTCGCCCGCCACACGGGGGTGGTCGGAGTCGTAGCCCCGGTGAGTTGCCAGGTCGAACGCCACCGACAGACCCTTCTGTCCGGCGGCAAGATTGCGGCGGTAGAACGCATTGGACTCGGCCGCCGTCGAAAAGCCCGCGTACTGGCGGATGGTCCACGGCTGGTTGACGTACATGGTCGGATAAGGGCCACGGACGAACGGCGGCGCGCCGGGAAAGCTGTCCAGCGGATAGCCGGCTTCGACCACCCCGTCACGGTCGGCGGCGATGTACACCGGTTTGACGTCGATGCCTTCCGGGGTGGCCCAGTCCAGCTGATCGGCGGTGTAACCGTGCGCCGCGGCGGCGGCGGCGACATGTTCGCTCACCGCAGCTTCGGTCGCGGGCTCGCCGGTCTTGTCGCCGTGCAGCGGTACATCGGCGAAGCTGGCGATCGTCCCCGGAGTCGCCTGGCCGGCGACATTGGACCCTGGTGTCACGGCCGTCATCCTCAGGCCCCCAATCGTGTGAGTAGCGCCGACAGCGCTGCGATCGCGTCAATCTTGACGGTCAAGTAGTCGTCCGGCTTGCTGGCGGCGTCGGAGACCGCCTTCGCCGGGCCGGCCAGATACACCTGTGAAACTCCGGCAGTTCGGGCAGCGTCCACGACGTCGGACGCCTCGTCCGCGTATCGGGCGTCGGTGCCACAGATCACGGCGACGTCGGAGCCGCCCGCATCCGAAACCGCCTGCGCGACTCCCGCGGCGTCTACCGGACCGGGGTTGACCGTCGCAATGCCGCCCGATGCCAGCAGGTTCGCCGCGAATGTCGTGCGGATGTTGTGTTCGGCGAGCGGGCCGAGGGGCAGGAGCAGCGCGGTGGGCCTCGAGCCGTGCGCGGACAGATATGCATCGGAGCGGTCCCGCAATGCTTCGAAAGCCGCCGCGTAGCGGTGCACGCCGGGGTTTGGATCGGATTGGGGCAGCGGCATTTCCGCAATATTCGGATACTCGTTGACGCCTGTGATCGCCGTGCGACGATGAGCGATGTCGTCGCTGCGCTTTTCGCTCACCTGGGCGATCTGTTCAGCCAGAAACTCGCGGGCAGCGACGAAACCACCGCGGGATTCGATGTCGCGGAACCGCTTCCACGCCGCCTCGGCCAGTGCGCGGGTGAGATCTTCGACGTACCATGAGCCGCCCGCGGGGTCGAGGACGCGTCCGATATGCGACTCCTCCAACAGCAACAGCTGCGAATTACGGGCAATTCGGCGCGCGAAAGTGGCGGCGATGCCCGGCCATCCGCCCGGGATCGCGCTGTCAAAGGCATGGACCTGGACGGTATCGGCACCCCCGACACCCGCCGCGAAGGCGGCGACGGTGGTGCGGAGCATGTTCACCCACGGGTCGCGTTGAGCCATCATCGGTTTGGATGTGACCGCGTGCACGGTCACCGCGCCGGCGTCGGCCGCACCCACCACTTCCGCGACCCGTGCCCATAGCTGTCGCGCGGCGCGCAACTTGGCGATCGTCATGAACTGATCGTCGTCGGCGGCGAACCGGAAGCTGATCTGACGCAACGCATCCGGTGCCTGGACTCCACTCTCGACGAGGAGGCGCAGATAACTGACACCCGCTGCGATCGCACCCGCCAACTCCCATGACGCGTTCGCGCCGAGATCATGGAACGCCGGGCCGTCTACTGTGATGGCCCGGACACCGCCGTCGTAGGCGACTGTCTTGGCGGCGGTGGCCAGCACCTCGTCGGTCGACGGCGCAACACGGCCGCTCAATGTCGCGGTAAGAGGGTCGGCGCCGAGATCGACCGAAAGGCGTGCTCGCCGTTCATCGTCCAGATTCCTCACAAGCGCCAGGACCGCGTCGGCGGCTGCTGTGAAGTCGGTGCCCGCATCGAGCACAACCGGAACCAACTCGAGAAACACGCCCTCGAGAAGCCGGTCGAGTTCGTCGGCATCCACGCCGCCCCGCCCGAGCGCCAGGATCAACGCGCTGGTGCCCTCGGTGAGCGCAGAAAGCACCGCACCGTTTCCGTCGGCCACCGAAACCTGCCCCGGCGCCGGAAACGACTCGGCGACCTTCCAGCCGGACTTCACGTCGCGCAGCCCATCGGAACCGCGGATGAACGGCCACCGGCCGGGCAGTGGCGCCTCGGGCTGGGAATCGAGGATGGTGTAGAGCGGGCGGATCGGAAAGCCCTCATACGTCGGTGAATCGAGAAGTTGCTCAGGTGACTCGCCGAGGTCCGCGGGATCCTTGCGGCTGCTCTTCGCGAGCACCCCGGCGACGGCCGCGCGCCACTGCTCGCGATCCGACTCCGATCCCGCGGACGTATCTACCGACACCGGCTTCTCCTGTTGTCGCAGCGTGTGACCTCTGTGTCTAACACGACCGCTCACCAGGCTAAATGATCGCCGTCACGGTGTTGACCGCCGGGCAGCCGACTCACGTTCGCGCTGACCGGTGTTGCCGGGCGACGCCACGTAGGGTTGGTAGCCGTGAATACCGTCGTCAGCACCCTGCGCGCCGTACGCGGCGCGGTGGTCGCGACGGCGTCCGCGGTCCCGCGGCGACGGGTATTCGCAATCTTGGCCGCGATTGTGATTCTCGTCGCAATCGCCCTGCTGGTACCCCTGCCGACCGCGGTTCAACTGCGTGACTGGGCGAACTCCGTCGGTCCGTGGTTCCCGTTGGCGTTCCTCGGTGCACACATCGTGATGACGGTCTTTCCGTTCCCGCGCACCGCGTTCACGCTGGCCGCGGGCCTGCTGTTCGGTCCGGTCCTCGGGGTACCGCTCGCGGTCGTGGCGGCCACCATCAGCGCTGTCATCGCGCTGCTTCTGGTTCGCGCCGCCGGCTGGCAGCTCAACAAGCTGGTGCGCCATCCCCGGGTTGACTCGCTGGACGCCCGGCTGCGCGAACGCGGCTGGCCCGTCATCGTGTCGATGCGGCTGATCCCCGCCGTGCCGTTCTCGGTGCTGAACTACGCCGCGGGTGCGTCGGCGGTGCGGGCACTCCCCTATGCGTTCGCCACGCTGGTCGGGCTGTTGCCCGGCACCGCGGCGGTGGTGATCCTCGGCGATGCGCTGACCGGAAACGTCAGCCCACTACTGGTCCTGATCTCGTTCTGCACCGCGTGCGTCGGCGCGACCGGACTGATCTACGAGATCCGCGCGCACCGCCGCCATCACCGTGAGCGCATGGCCGACCCGGAAGACTGCGCCGAGCCGGCCATCAGGTAACCACCTACCGCGAGTGAGCTCCGCCGTCGCCGCGCGCAGGCGGCGAGGAGTACGCCGACGGCGGCTGCTGCTGCTGGGACAGCGGCGGGTACTGCGGCGGCGGATCGATCGCTCCGGCCACCGGTTTGCGCGCCTCGGCCTCGGCCTTGGCCACGGCCTGCGCGATCTCCGGATCGGTCTGGGTGTTGAACCACTCAGCCACCTCGGCTGAGTCGTCCTCCGGTCGCTGGAGATCCTCCTCCACCGGCGACGGCTCGTAACGGAACACACCGTCGGAACCGGGCGCGCCCAGCATCTTGGTGAACCCCTCGAGTGCCGATCCGAAGTCGCTTGGCACCAGCCAGACCTTGTTGGCCTCGCCCTTGGCCATCTGCGGCAGTGTCTGCAGGTACTGGTAGGCCAGCATCTCCGGGGTCGGGCGGCCCCGCTTGATGGCGGCGAACGTCTTCTCGATGGCCTTGGCCTGGCCTTGCGCCTGCAGGTAGGACGCGGCGCGTTCACCCTGGGCGCGCAGCATGCGCGACTGTCGGTCGGCCTCGGCCGCCAAGATCGCCGCCTGCTTGGCGCCCTCAGCCGCCAGGATCTGCGACTGCTTCTGGCCCTCGGCCTGCTTGATCGAGGCCTCGCGGGTGCCCTCGGCGGTCAGGATCATCGCCCGCTTCTCGCGCTCGGCCTTCATCTGCTTTTCCATCGACTCCTGAATCGACGGCGGCGGATCGATCGACCGCAATTCCACGCGAGCCACGCGCAGTCCCCACCGGCCGGTCGCCTCGTCGAGCACGCCGCGCAGCTGACCGTTGATCGAGTCGCGCGACGTCAGGGTCTGCTCCAGGGTCATACCGCCGACCACGTTGCGCAGTGTGGTCGTGGTCAGCTGCTCGACGCCGACGATGTAATTGCTGATCTGGTAGACCGCAGCCTGCGGGTTGGTCACCTGGAAGTAGACGACGGTGTCGATGTTCACCGTCAGGTTGTCCTCGGTGATCACCGGCTGCGGCGGGAACGACACCACCCGCTCGCGCAGGTCGACACGTGCCCGGATCCTGTCGATGAACGGCAGCAGCAGCGTCAGCTGTCCCGACACTGTCTTGCTGTAGCGGCCGAGCCGCTCGATGACCGCGGCCTCGGCTTGCGGAATCAATGCGATGGACTTGGCCACGATGATGGCGGCGAAAACCACCAGCACCCCCACCAGAATCAGGCCGGCGACAGCACCATCCATGAACGTTCCTTTCCTTGTTGTCCAGGCTTGCTTAGACGACTTTCTGGACGACGGCGGTGGCACCGTCGATCTGCACGACGGTCACGTGGTCGCCTGGTTCGTAGACGTCGTTCTCGTTCAGCGGGCGCGCGGTCCAGACCTCGCCCTCGAGTTTCACCTGTCCTTCGTGGCGGCCGACGCGGTCAAGCACCAGCGCGCTCTTGCCCTCCAACGCCTTCGCCGGCTCGGGCAGACCCTTACCCGACAGGAAGTGCCTGCGCAGTGCGGGCCGAACCAGCACCAGCAGCAGCACCGACACGACGGCGAAAACCGCTCCATGCACCCACACGTCATCGAAGATCAGGCTGGACCCCGCGGCGGCGAGGGCCCCGCCGCCGAGCATGAGCAGGAACAGGTCGCCGGTCAGTGCCTCGGCCCCGGCAAGGGCCAACGCGGCGATTAGCCAGATCAGCGCAGCAGGCATGACGTCAGCCTAGCGCGTAGCCGACCCGATGAGCGGCTAACAACTACACTGCGGGAATCATGTGGTGTCCGAGTGTGTCGTTGACGGTTTGGGCGAACGCCTGGCTTGCAGGTGCCGCCGCACCCGACGATGTACTGGATGCGCTATCACAGTGGGCGCCAAGACATTCCGTCACTGCATACGACGCGGTTGCAGCCGGACGCACCGGCCTGCCCTGGCCGGATCTGACCGACGCGGGCGCCGTCTCACTGCTGCAGACGCTGCGCACCAGTGCGGGCCGGGGCAGCGGGGCCCCCGCGATGGGTGTTGCCCTTCCGGTGCCCGGCGACGTCCGCGGACTGCCGGCCGGCACGCAGTTTCAACGCGACGCCGTGGCCGCAGGCGAGGCGCTCATCATTGCCCGTGGCCCTGCCGAGGCCATCGGCTTGGTGCCCGACTTCGAATACCCCGATCTCGCCGATGGTGACGACGAGTCCGATCCCGCGGCCGATCCGTGCGCACTGTCGTGGACGGTGTACTCGGTGCCAGGCGCGGCACCCACCGAAGGTCTCGACCTCGGCGAGGCCGAGTACGCCATGCGCTCCGCGGTCCGCTCTGCAGCCGACGCGCTGGGCGCTCTGCACGCCGAAGCGGCAGGCGGCGACATCGAGGACCCGCGCAGTCTCGTCGAACAAGTCGTGGAATCTGAACAGCGGCACAGGATTCCGGACCATGCTCCGACACGTGCCCTGCGGGTACTGGAGAACGCGGCGTACATCGATGCAATCATCACGGTGAGCTCTGGACTGATCCCGATCGGACTGAACAGCTCTGCGGACGTGCAGACGGCCAGCGAAGCGCTGCGACCGTTGAACGGAGTCGTGCGGTCGGCGCGATTGGCGGCCGTCAGCGCGATTCTGCATTCGGCTTGGCAGAACTAGGCGCTTTCACACACCTGGGTGCAAAACCTGCCATCGACCGAGAATCCCTGCAGCGGCGGAGCATCCGGGCCAGGCACGCGCGCGGGGTCGCGCCCGTTGCGCAGTTCGTCGAGGAGATCGGCGACCACACGCGCGAGGTCGGCGTTCGGTGTCGCCGCCCGGGCGAATGCGATGTGTGAGCGCTGCGCCTGCAGGCGCAGTTCGTGGTCGAGATCCCACACCACCTCGATGTGGTCTGCGACGAAGCCGAGCGGGCAGACGATCACCGCCTCGGTGCCGATCTCGGCCAGAGTAGTGAGGTGATCGCCGACATCAGGCTCCAGCCACGGTACGTGTGGCGGCCCGGACCGCGACTGCCAGACCTGGTCATAGTCGTCGTATCCCGCGGCGGCGGCGACGAGCTTGGCGGCATGCGCCACCTGTCGCGCGTATAGGTCTGTGCCACAACGAGATCTGTTCGACAACGGAATGGAGTGTGCGGTGAACACCAGCCGCGCATCGTCGGGCACGGTCCGCGCGGCGGCGGTGATCGCGTCGCGGAACATTTGCACGAACAGCGGATGGTCGTAGTACTGACGCAGTTTCACCAGGTGCGGAGCCGCATCGCCCGCTGCCAGCCTCGCCCTCGCAATGTCCTCGACGTATTGCGCGCAGCCCGAGTAGCCGGCCCACGCCGATGTCGCGAAGACCGCGGCGCTGCGGATGCCATCGTCTGTCAAGGCGGCAACGGCATCTTCGACATACGGCTCCCAGTTTCGGTTACCGAAATACACCGGGATGTCGACGAGTCCGCGCAGTTGATCGATCAGCGCCCGGTTGATGCCGTTGATCGGTGAGACGCCGCCGAAATGCAGGTAGTGCTCGGCGACGGAGGCGAGCCGCTCCGGCGGAATCCCCCGGCCCTGTGTGACGTTCTCGAGGAACGGCATCACCTCGTCCGGCCCCTCCGGCCCACCGAACGAGAGCAGGAGCACGGCGTCTACCGAACCTGTTGGTTCTTCGCCCGAGGGGCTCATGACGCCGGCTAAAGCAGCTGCGTGCTGGCGCCGCCGTCGGCGTAGATGATCGTGCCGGTGGTGGCGGGCAGCCAGTCCGACAGCAGGGCGCACACGGTCTTGGCAACAGGTGTCGGATCCTTCATGTTCCATCCGATGGGCGCCCGCTGGTCCCAGCCCTCTTCGAGCAACTTCATCTGCGCGCCGGCCTCCTCGCCGAGCGCACCGCCGACGATGGCGCTCATCGCCAGCGTGCGGATCGGCCCTGCGGCAACGAGATTCGACCGGACGCCGTGCGGGCCGGCTTCGCGTGCGACGAACCGGTTCACGGACTCGAGCGCGCTCTTGGCGACCGTCATCCAGTTGTAGGCCGGCATCGCGCGGGTCGGGTCGAAGTCCATCCCCACGATCGAGCCGCCCGGATTCATGATCGGCAGCACAGCTTTCGCCAGCGACGCATACGAGTAGGCCGAGATGTGGATGCCCTTGGCGACGTCCTCGTACGGCGCGTCGAAGAACGGGTTGATGCCCATCCCGGTCTGCGGCATGTAGCCGATCGAGTGCACAACGCCGTCGAGCTTGTTGCCATCACCGATTGCGTCGGCGACGCGGTCGGCGAGCGTGCCCAGGTGCTCTTCGTTCTGCACGTCGAGCTCGAGCAGCGGCGCCTTCTCCGGGAGTCGGTCGGCGATCCGCTGGATCAGCTTCATCCGGTCGAAGCCGGTCAGCACCAGCTCCGCGCCCGCCTCCTGGGCGACCTTGGCGATATGGAACGCGATCGAAGAGTCCGTGATGATGCCCGTGACGAGGATCCGTTTGCCCTGCAGAAGTGTCATGTGAAGCCTCCTTGTGCTTTCTAGTGGCCCATGCCCATGCCGCCATCGACGGGGATGACCGCGCCGGCGATGTAGCTCGCGTCTTCGGATGCCAGGAAGCTGACCGCACCGGCGACCTCGGCGGCGGTACCGATTCGCTTCGCCGGAATGAATTCCAGCGCGCCGGACTGGATGCGCTCATCCAGCGCACGGGTCATCTCGGTGTCGATGTAGCCCGGCGCCACCACGTTCGCGGTGACACCGGCCTTGGACAGCTCCCGGGAGATCGACCTGGCCATGCCGATTAGACCGGCCTTGGCGGCCGCGTAGTTGGCCTGGTTGCCGATGCCCCACGTTCCCGAGACCGAGCCGATGAAGATGATCCGGCCGAACCGCTTGCGCTGCATGCTGCGCGACGCCCGCTGCGCCACCCGGAACGCCCCGGTGAGGTTGGCATTGATGACCTCCTCGAACCGCTCCTCGGTCATCCGGATGAGGAAGGCGTCCTTGGAGATGCCGGCGTTGGACACCAGCACCTCGACCGCGCCCTGGTGTTCCTCGACCTCTTTGAAGGCCCGGTCGACGGCTTCGTTGTCGGTGACGTCGCACTCGACGCCGAAAAGCCCGTCCGGCGTGCCAGATCCACGGTGCGTCACGGCCACCTTGTGACCGTCCGCCGCGAGACGCTGAGCTATCGCGAGCCCGATGCCACGGTTTCCGCCGGTCACCAGCACTGAACGCGAGACGAAAGGCGGGCGGCCGCCAGCCGTTTGACCGGCGGTGTCGGCCGAATCATCGGTCACAGTCATGCCCGCCAACCTATCGTCTGGACGTCATTTCTAAGAAATCGCCTCAGAGTGGCAGCCGGCGATTGATCAGCAGGCTCGCCACGGCGGCCACGGCAGCCAGCAGGGCTGCGAGCCGCAGCCAGCCGGTGGTGGCCTCACCTCGTACCGTCTCGTAGCCGATCTGATCCTGAAGCGTGGAGTAGACCTTGTTCAGCTCCTCGATGTTGGAAGCGGTGTAGGACTCGCCGCCGGAAAGCTGGGCGATCTTCTTCATCATCTCGTCGTCGACGGGGACCGGCACCCGTTCGCCGTTGACCTCCACCTCGCCGTATTCGGTGCCGAAGGAGATGGTCGAGATCGGTACACCCTGGTCCTTGGCGGTTCGCGCGGCGGTGAAGGCGCCCTTGGGGTTGTCCGGGTTTTGCGGGACGGTTTCCTTGCCGTCGGAGAACAGCACGATGCGCGCCGGTGGTGGCGTGTCGCCGCCTCCGATCACAGCCCCGACCGTGGAGATCGACGACAGTGCGGTGAAAATCGCTTCGCCGGTCGCGGTGCGGTCGGCCACCTGCAGATTGTCGATGGCGCGCCTGCTTGCATCGCGGTTCGTGGTCGGTGAAACCAACACCGTTGCGGTGCCGGCATATGCGATCACTCCGAGGTTGACTCCCGGGGTGAGCTCATCGACGAACTTCTTGGAAGCTTCCTTGGCGGCGGTCAGCCGGTCGGGTTCCACATCGGTGGCCCGCATCGACTGTGACACGTCGATGGTCAGCATCACCACCGCGCGGTTGCGCGGAAGGCGTTGGTCGTAGGTGGGTCCGGCCAACGCAATCGTGCAGAACAACAACGAGATTCCGAGCAGCGCCGCGGGTGCATGGCGCCATACGCTCGGGCGCTTGGGCGCCACGCTGTCGAGCAACTCCGTGTTGGCGAACTGCTGCAGCCGCCTGCGCCGCGCGAGCTGGGCGGCGACGTACAACCCGGCCAACCCCAGCACGACGAGTACGAAAAACAGGAGCCACCAGATGTGTTGGAATCCCGTGAGCGAGACCGGCCCCAGCAGCGGAAGCGTCATATCAGCTCGTCATCCCTAGTTCGGCAGACGACGGTTGATGAGCAGCGCCGACAATGCGGCCAGCGCCAGCGCCAGCGCGCCGAGGCGCAGCCAACCCACACTCGCATCGCCCTTGATTGTTTCGTAGCCGATCTGCTGCTGCAGGTTCGCATACACCGCACGCAGCTGCTCGAGGCTGGACGCGGTGAACGCCTCGCCGCCGGACAAATCGGCGATCTCCTTGAGCATCTCGTCGTCCACGGGCACCGGCTGACGTTGGTCGTTTATCTCGACATATCCGTACGGCGTCCCGAACGAAATGGTCGAGATCGGCACCCCCTGGTCCTTGGCGGTGCGGGCCGCGGTGAACGCGCCCTTGGGATTGTCGGGGTTCGAGGGCACTGTCTCCTTGCCGTCGGAGAACAACACGATGCGCGCCGGCGGCGGTTCGTCGCCACCGCCGATCACCGCTCCCACAGTGGCGATCGCCTGCAGCGCGGTGAAGATGCCCTCACCCGTGGCGGTGCGGTCGGCGAACTGCAGCTTGTCGATCGCGGCCTTGGTGGCCTCGCGGCCGGTGGTCGGTGAGACGAGCACGGTTGCCGTACCGGCATACGCGATCAGTCCGAGATTGATGCCGGGGGTGAGCTCGTCGGCGAACTGCTTGGACGCCTCCTGGGCTGCGGCCATGCGATTCGGTGACACGTCGGTGGCCCGCATCGACTGCGACACGTCGATGACGAGCATCACGACAGCGCGGTTGCGTGGAATGCGAACGTCGTGGGTGGGGCCGGCCATCGCCACGGTGAAAAAGACCAACGCGATCACGAGCAGGATCGCCGGCAGATGCCGCCGGCGCGTCGGCCTCGTGGGCGCAACGCTCTCCAGCAACTCCATGTTGGCGAACCGCAGCATCCGCCGGTGCCGGGCAAGCTGCACGATGATGTAGAGCGCGACCACACCGAGCACAACCAACAGGAACAAGAAGAACCAAGCGTGCTCGAACCCTGACAGCGTTATCGGTCCAAGTAGCGGTAATGTCATGTAGGACTTGTCAATTCAGATCTATGCGCGGCCAGCCAGGGCCAACCGGCGGGTGGCGACGAACCGGACCACATCGGCGATCCAGTCCCTGTCGGTGCGCAGCGACAGCAGCGGCGCATCGCAGCGTCGCAGCGTCCGTGCCACCTCGGCTCGATGCGCCGCAGCGGCCTTCGCGAAGTCGTCGCGCAGTTGCGGATCGATGGTGAACTCACGGGTGCGGCCGGTCTCGGTGTCCTGCAGGATGACGTCGCCGACGGGCGGCAGTTCGACGTCGCGCGGGTCCAGCACCTCGATGCCGAGCACCTCGTGACGCCCGGCGATCGCCCGCAACGGGCGCATCCAGTCGATCGGGCCGAGGAAGTCACTGATGATCACCGCCATACCGCGGCGGCGTTCGGGTCTGCGCAGGGCGTCGATGGTGGCGGCCAGATCGCCGCGGACGCCCGGCGGCGCCTTCGGCATCGTGGCGATGGCGCGCAGCATCTCCTGCTCGTGCATCCGGCCCGACAGCGCAGGCACCCGCCGCACGGAATCGCCGTTGGCGATGATGGCGCCGATCCGGTTGCCACCTCCGCTGTTCAGAAAGGTGATCGCCGCCGCGGCCGCCACCGCCAGGTCGCGCTTCTCGCAGCCAACGGTGCCGAAGTCCAGGCTCGCCGAGACGTCGACGACCAGCCAGGTCTCCAGTTCGCGGTCGGCGATCAATTGGCGCACATGTGGGTGCGTGGTGCGCGCGGTCACCGACCAGTCCATCCGGCGCACGTCGTCACCGGGTTGATAGAGCCGCGATTCACCGGGTTCGGAACCCGGGCCGGGCAGCAAGCCGAGGTGGTCGCCGTGCAGCACGCCGTCGAGCTTGCGGCGCACGGTCAACTCGAGCTTGCGCAGCGCCGCCGTCAGCGCGGGGTCACGTATCTCCCCACGCTTGAGCGACGGCAGATCGACCGTACGTCGTGAGCTGGTCACCGACCGCTGGCCGCAGCCGCTGCAGCGGTCATGACGGGCGGCACCGAATGACCTTGCTGCGGAATGGCATTGACCTGCGGCAGGCCGACGGTCTGCAAGATCCGGTTGATCACCGTCTCGGCCGTGATCTCGTCGGCCAGCGCGTCATAGGTCAGCACGAGGCGGTGTCGCAGCACGTCCGGGATGACCTCGACGACGTCCTGCGGTACGACGTAGTCACGTCCGCGCACCAGCGCAAGCGCGCGGGAGGCGGCGATGATGCCAAGCGAGGCGCGCGGTGAGGCGCCGTAGGCGATCCACGCCTTTGCATCGGGCATGCCGAACTTATCGGGGTGGCGCGTTGCGGTGACGACGCGCACCACGTAGTCCACGAGCGCGTGATGCACGAAGTTGTTGGACGCGACGTCCTGCAGACGGAGGAGGTCGCCGGGGCCGAGCACCTGCTTGGGCTCCGGGGGCTTCACGCCCATCCGGTAGATGATCTCGCGCTCTTCCTCCGGCGTCGGGTAGTCGATGTTGAGCTTGAACAGGAAGCGGTCGCGCTGCGCTTCGGGGAGGGCGTAAACGCCTTCCTGCTCGATCGGGTTCTGCGTGGCCATCACCAGGAACGGGGCGGGCAGCGGGAACGTCTTGCCGCCGATGGAGATCTTGCGCTCGGCCATCACCTCGAGCAGCGCCGATTGCACCTTTGCGGGGGCGCGGTTGATCTCGTCGGCGAGCAGGAAGTTGACCACGACCGGGCCGAGCTCGATGTCGAACTCCTCCTTGCCCATGCGGTAGATCCGGGTGCCGACGATGTCGGTGGGCACCAGGTCAGGGGTGAACTGGATACGCGCGAAGGTGCCGCCGACGACCTTGGCAAACGTCTCGACGGCCAGCGTCTTGGCGACGCCGGGGACACCTTCGAGCAGCACGTGGCCCTTGGCCAGCAAGCCGACGAGCATCCGCTCGACGAGGAGATCCTGGCCGACGATGATCCGCTTGACCTCGAAGATCGCTCGCTCGAGGGTGTGCACCTCCTGTTGGAGGCCCCCGTTGTTGGCCGGTGCGGCGTGCGTTCCGGCCCCAGGTGGGGGATAACCCTGCGCGGGGCCCTGCCCGGAAAACCCTCCGGCGCCCTGCGGCGACCCACTCGGTGACGTCATCAACGGTCCTCCCACATCTGTATTTGGCCGATCTTCGGCCTCTGCGGCACCTTGTCCGCCGCACGCTCGTCGTCAACTATTCCAGGCACTTCGGAATCCGTCGACGTTGCCCGGGGTTGGCCGCGCCGCGCACCGAAATTCACCACTGGTGCTCAGGTTTAACTCAGACCACACTCAGGTTTCGATAATGCGCGCCACGTAGGGCTGCAGGCCCGCGGTCCGCACCTGGCTGATGCCGACGCCGCCTGCCGTGCCCCCGGACTCCAGCATCTTGCCGCCGCCCAGGTAGATCGCGACGTGCTGGCTGCCGCCCGGGCCCCAAAACAGCAGATCGCCGCGCTTGGCCTGGTTCGTCGGAACCTTGCGGCCGGTGTTGTACTGATCGCCGGAGTACTTCGGGATCAGCACACCGACACCGGCGAACGAGAACTGGGTGAAACCGGAGCAGTCGAAGCCGACGGTATTGGCACCGGAGTCGACGCCGGTGCTCGGGCCGGTGGGCTTGCCGCCGCCCCAGGAATACGGGGTGCCGATCTGGGAACCGCCGCGCCGGATGACGTACTCGATGGCCTGCGGGCCGCGCACCCTGCCGGGTGCGACGCTGGTCGCCCCTTCTGGGGGGCCGAAGCCGAGTGTCGACAGGAACTTGCGGCCGAGGTCCATCGTGGCCTCGGTGGCCTGTGCAGTCGCCGCCAGTGATGCGTTGGCGATGGACAGCGGATCCCCCGGCGCGCCCGCGCTCAATATTTTCGGCAGGGTGGGATCCCACTGCCCGTCGTCGGGAGCGGCGGCGGCCGGCATGGCAGCACCGACGGCCACGGCAAGCGCAGCGACCATCATCAGAATTCCACCGAGGAACCGAAAACGCCTGAAATGCAAAGTAATCCTTCTCGTCACCATTCGATGAGACGTGTCGCGTACGGGGTCATGCCGCTGGTGCGTACGGGCGAGATCTTGACGACCGAGCCGGTGTAGGGCGCCTCGAGCATCTGGCCGTCGCCGAGATACAGGGCGACGTGTTGACTGGCGTTGGGTCCCCAGAACAGCATGTCGCCGCGACGTGCCTGCGACGACGGGATCTTGCGGCCTGCGTTGTACTGCGAACCCGAGTAGTGGTCCAGCTTGATGCCGACACCGGCGAAGGCGTAGAGCATCAACCCCGAACAGTCGAATCCGACTGTGTTCGAACCGGAATCGATGCCCAAGCTCTTTCCTGCCGCGTTTCCGCCACCCCACGAGTACGGCACGCCCAACTGCGACAGGCCGCGTTTGATCACGTACTCAGTGGCCTGCCTGCCGTGGACGGCGGGAATCGCACCGCCGTTGGTGTAGCCGGTCGGCGTGGGCAGCAGGCCCAAACTCTGCAGGAAGTTGCGTCCCAGGTCCTGGGTGACCTGCGCCGAGGTCGACGCGTAACCGAGGATCGTGTTGATGATCGCGATCGGATCGCCACTGACGAAGGCGCTGGGGATCGCCGGCAGGGACGGGTCCCAGCCCGTCGCCCAGTTACCGGTGCCCGGGTCGACCTTCTGGGGCGCGGTGTCCCAGTTGGCCGAGGGATTCGACGGTGCGCTCGGCGCAGCGGCAGGCCGGGCGGGAACCCCTGCAGCAGGTGCCGCCCACTGGCGAGCCTCGTCGAGCTTGGCTTGTGCGGCGGCGCGTTCGGCCGTCAACTTGTCCAACTCGGCCTGCTGAGCACGGAAGGTCTGCTGGGCCTCCGTCAGCGCCGACACCGCGGTCTGCTGGCTGGCCTCCGCGTCGATGACCGCCTGGTCCGCATTCTGCTTGGCCAGCCGCGCAGCCGACTCCTTGTTCACCTGTTCGGTCCGCGCCCGCTGCAGATCGCTGATCACCCGCTGGGTGCTGACCGCCAGCGTTTCCGCGGTCGTTGCCGTGTTGAGGATGTCACTCGGGTCGGACGCGGTCAGATATGAGCTCGACGGTCCGTTGACATACGTTGCGACGGCGAACGTGTCGAAGCGATCCTGCGCCGCGGCGATGGCGGTGCTGGCATCTTTCACGCGCTGCGCGCTGGCGTCGAGTTCGCGCTGCGCTGCGGCGGCGTTGTCCCGTGCGGTCTGCACATCGACGATCGCCTTGTTGACGCCTTCCTGCTTCGCCTGGATTGCGGCACCGAGGTCCTGCAGCTTCTGGTTGACGTTGGCAACTGCGGCGACGAGTGCCCCGACGCTGTCCGGGCTGCCGGGTTGTGCAACGGCCAATCCCGGTGTGGCGAGCAACATGCCGATGGCAAGAGGAATTGCGCAGATCCGCCCGTATAGCCGCGCAGCGGAGGCGCTGGACGTGCGTCTCATTGGCGGTCTCCTATGGCTAACGCAAAGTCACAGAAGTCACATCTGCAACATCAGCTACAGACTGCACCGTACGTCACATCTGACGCCAAAGAAACTTTAGTCACAAACTACAAGTTTGTAATTGAAGATAGCGTTATCCGGCCGTGACATTTCGCTGACCGGTATTTCGCAAAACCGCAGCGACACGCGGCTTTTCGGGCGCCTTTACGTGTTCTGGCGTTTGGCGCGATTTTGCAACAATCGCGTTGCCACGACGGCGGCGATCACTGCTAGTACGACCACAATCGTGAATGTCGTCCACGGGAAATGTTGGGCCGTCAACTCGCTGACGAAATTCTTCGATCCCTGCACCGAACCACGACCCTCGGCGACGTCCTGGCCCGCTTCGAGCGTCATCCGGTCGTAGGTCGTACTGAAGGTCCCCGACTCCGTCGGGCTGAGCACCAAGACCGTCGACCCCGGGTACGCCTCCCCCACCTCGGTGGCGATATCGCGTAGTGGGGTGTCGATCGGCGGATTGCGATCGACCACGATGACCTTGAGGTCGATGCCCCGCTGCTTGGCCTCGGCGACGACGTCGGCCAGGCCGGCGTTCTCGGAGGACGCCGCGGCGCTCACACCGTCATCCTTGATGTCGGCGATCACGAGGTTCATACACTCATCGACCGGCGTGGTCGCGGGATCCTTTCCGACCGGCCCGCACACGTCGGGCGGGATATAGGCCGGCAGAAACGGCATGACTTGCGGTCCGATCACAGGTGAAACCGTACGTGATGGGTATCCCGCCGGGTGGCAGCATGCGCGCCGTAGGAGAAGACTTGAAGTACCCCTGGGGTGGTTTACAGGACAAGCGTACTGTTAGAATCGAGCGCGCCGCCGACACAGCCCGTCGCGGCGATATCTAGCCGGGAGTTGATGTGAGCAGCAAAGATTCGGTCAATTCGTTTGGAGCCCGCGACACGCTGAAGGTCGGGGACCAGAGCTACGAGATCTACCGCCTGGACGCCGTGCCCGGTACCGAGAAACTTCCATACAGCCTCAAGGTGCTCGCGGAGAATCTGCTGCGCACCGAGGACGGCGCCAACGTCACCAAGGACCACATCGAGGCGATCGCGAGCTGGGACCCGGACGCGGACCCGAGCGTGGAGATCCAGTTCACCCCCGCCCGGGTGATCATGCAGGACTTCACCGGCGTGCCCTGCATTGTCGACCTCGCCACCATGCGTGAGGCCGTCGGCGACCTCGGCGGGGACCCCAACCAGGTCAACCCCCTGGCGCCGGCCGACCTGGTGATCGACCACTCGGTGATCGCCGATTTGTTCGGCACCGCCAACGCGTTCGAGCGCAACGTCGAGATCGAATACGAGCGCAACGGTGAGCGCTACCAGTTCCTGCGTTGGGGCCAGGGCGCGTTCAACGACTTCAAGGTGGTGCCGCCGGGAACGGGCATCGTCCACCAGGTCAACATCGAATACCTGGCGCGCGTGGTGTGGGAGCGCGACGGTGTCGCCTATCCGGACACCTGTGTGGGCACCGACAGCCACACCACGATGGAGAACGGCCTGGGCGTGCTGGGGTGGGGCGTCGGCGGAATCGAGGCCGAGGCCGCCATGCTCGGCCAACCGGTGTCGATGCTGATCCCCCGGGTCGTCGGGTTCAAGCTGACCGGCGAACGTCCGGCCGGCGTCACGGCCACCGACGTGGTGCTGACCGTTACGGAGATGCTGCGCAAGCACGGTGTCGTCGGCAAGTTCGTGGAGTTCTACGGCGCCGGTGTGGCCGAGGTGCCGCTGGCCAACCGGGCGACGCTGGGCAACATGAGCCCCGAATTCGGTTCGACCGCGGCGATTTTCCCGATCGATGAAGTGACCATCGACTACCTGAAGATGACCGGCCGCAGCGAGGAGCAGCTGGCATTGGTCGAGGCCTACGCCAAGGAACAAGGCATGTGGCACGACCCCGAGCGTGAGCCGAAGTACTCCGAGTACATCGAGCTCGACCTGTCCGACGTAGTCGCATCAATCGCCGGGCCGAAGCGTCCACAGGACCGCATCGCATTGACCGACGCGAAGTCCGCCTTCCGCAAAGACATTCACAACTACGTGGAAGATGGCGCCCAAAACCCCCATACCCAGCTGGACGAAGCCGTCGAGGAGACCTTCCCCGCCAGTGATCCGGCCTCGAGCCTGGCTTTCGCCGAAGACGACGCCGTGGTGCCGTCGGCGGCAGTCGGCAGCAACGGCAGGCCGACCAATCCGGTAGAGGTCAAATCCGACGAGCGTGGTGAGTTCATCCTCGACCATGGCGCCGTCGTGATCGCCGCGATCACGTCGTGCACCAACACCTCCAATCCTGAGGTCATGCTCGGCGCCGCGTTGCTGGCGAAGAGTGCCGTCGACAAGGGACTGACGTCGAAGCCCTGGGTCAAGACCACGATGGCACCCGGATCTCAGGTCGTCACCGACTACTACGAAAAGGCCGGACTGTGGCCGTATCTGGAGAAGCTGGGCTTCTATCTGGTCGGCTACGGCTGCACCACGTGCATCGGCAACTCCGGTCCGCTGCCCGAGGAGATCAGCAAGGCGGTCAACGACGCCGACCTGTCGGTCGCGGCGGTGCTGTCGGGCAACCGCAACTTCGAAGGGCGCATCAACCCCGACGTGAAGATGAACTACCTCGCGTCTCCTCCGTTGGTGATCGCCTACGCGCTGGCCGGCACCATGGACTTCGACTTCGAATCGGAGCCTCTCGGTAAGGACGAGTCCGGCAACGAGGTGTTCCTGCGCGACATCTGGCCGTCGCAGAAGGACATCAACGACACGATCGCCTCGGCGATCAACACCGAGATGTTCACCAAGAACTACGCGGACGTTTTCAAGGGCGACGAGCGGTGGCGCGATCTGCCCACCCCGAGCGGCAACACGTTCGAGTGGGCTGAAGATTCGACCTATGTGCGCAAGCCGCCCTACTTCGACGGGATGCCCGCCGAGCCCGAGGCGGTGACCGACATCGAGGGCGCCAAAGTGCTGGCGCTGCTGGGCGATTCGGTGACCACCGATCACATCTCCCCCGCGGGCAGCATCAAACCGGGCACCCCCGCCGCCCAGTACCTCGACGAGCACGGCGTGGACAAGAAGGACTACAACTCCTACGGGTCGCGCCGCGGCAACCACGAAGTGATGATCCGGGGCACGTTCGCCAACATCCGGTTGCGCAACCAGCTGCTCGACGACGTGTCCGGCGGCTACACCCGCGATTTCACCAACGGCGGAGAGCAGGCGTTCATCTATGACGCCGCGCAGAACTACGCCGAACAGGGCATCCCGCTGGTTGTGCTGGGCGGCAAGGAGTACGGGTCGGGCAGCTCGCGTGACTGGGCCGCCAAGGGCACCAGCCTGCTCGGTGTGCGCGCGGTGATCACCGAATCGTTCGAACGCATCCACCGAAGCAATCTCATCGGCATGGGCGTGATCCCGCTGCAGTTCCCTGAGGGCGAATCGGCGGCGTCGCTGAAACTCGACGGCACCGAAACGTTCGACATCACCGGTATCGAGGCGCTCAACGAGGGCAAGACCCCGAAGACGGTGAAGGTGACTGCCAAGAAGGAGGACGGGAACACCGTCGAGTTCGACGCAGTCGTGCGCATCGACACACCCGGTGAGGCGGACTACTACCGCAACGGCGGCATCTTGCAGTACGTACTGCGCAACATGCTTCGGTCGTAAGCATGCCCCGGGTCACCGACGACCATTTGGCGGCGCGCCGCCGTCAGATTCTTGACGGTGCCCGGCGATGCTTCGCGGAGTACGGCTACGACAAGGCGACCGTGCGGCGACTCGAGCAGACGATCGGGTTGTCGCGCGGCGCCATATTTCACCACTTCCGCGACAAGGACACCTTGTTCTTCGAGTTGGCGCGCGAGGACGCCGAGCGGATGGCGGACGTGGCTTCACGCGAGGGCCTCGTCCAGGTGATGCGGGACATGCTGGCGGCACCGGAGCAATTCGACTGGTTGGCGACGCGGCTGGAGATCGCCCGCAAGCTGCGCAACGATCCGGAATTCCATCGGGGTTGGCTGGAGCGGTCCGCCGAGTTGTCTGCGGCAACGACCGCGCGGTTACGCCGCCAGAAGCAGGCCGGCCGACTACGCGACGACGTGCCAAGCGCGGTGCTGCAGACGTATCTTGACCTCGTACTCGACGGCCTGGTCGCGCGGCTGGCTTCCGGCGACGACCCCGAAAAGCTCAGTGGCGTACTGGACCTGGTCGAGGCATCGTTGCGCCAGGCTCAGCCGGGGAGTCAGCCATAGCGCCTGCGGCTTCGGTGATTCGGGCCACCGCGGCTGCGCATCGTGGTACCTGACTCACGCAGCATGCTGTGGATCGAACCGTATGAGCGACCGGTCGACGCCACCAGCGTCCGGATACTCGCGCCCCCCTCGTAGGCGCTCTTCAGCTCGGTGAGCAATTCATCTCGGGCCTTGGTCAGTTTCTTCATCGGCACCTCCCCACGCGTTTGATTCCCCGACGGATACCCAGCGTAGGAAGCGCTCACACCAGCGGTGAGAAATTCGATGAAACGGTTCTGCTCAACCGCTCAGGCAAGCTCGATGAGGTCCCGATAGTCGTCGGACCAGAAGTCCTCGGTGCCGTCGGGCAGTAGCACGACTCGTTGCGGGTCCAGTGCCTCTGCCGCGCCTGGGTCGTGGGTGACCAGCACCACTGCGCCGACGTAGCTTCGCAGCGCGTCGAGAACTTGCTCCCGCGAAGCGGGATCGAGGTTGTTGGTCGGCTCGTCGAGTAGCAGCACGTTGGCCGTCGACGCGACGAGACCGGCCAGCGCCAGCCGAGTCTTCTCGCCACCGGACAGTGTCCCTGCGGGCTGCTCGAGCGCAGGACCGCTGAACATGAACGCGCCCAACAGTCCCCGCAGATCCTGCTCGCCGGTGTCGGGTGCCGCGTGGCGGATGTTCTCCCACACCGTCGCGCGGTCGTCGAGCGTGTCATGTTCCTGCGCGAAGTAGCCGATCTTCAGCCCGTGTCCGGGCTCCAGTGCACCGGCGTCCGGCGTCTCGGCCCCGGCAAGCAGCCGCAGCAGCGTGGTCTTACCGGCGCCGTTCAGACCGAGCACCACGACGCGCGACCCGCGGTCGATGGCCAGGTCGACACCGGTGAACACCTCCAGCGAGCCGTAGTTCTTGGTCAGGCCCTTTGCGACCAGCGGGACGCGGCCGCAGGCAGCCGGCGTCGGGAACTTGATTCGGGCTACCTTGTCGGCGACGCGTTCCTCGTCCAGCGCTGCCATCATCCGGTCGGCCCGCCGCAACATATTCTGCGCGGCAACGGCTTTGGTGGCCTTCGCCCCCATCTTGGCGGCCTGGGTACGCAGCGCGGTGGCCTTGCGTTCGGCGTTGGCCCGTTCGCGGCGGCGGCGCTGTTCGTCGGTGGCGCGGGCATCGAGGTACTTCTGCCAGCCCATGTTGTAGACGTCGACCTCGCCGCGCACCGCGTCGAGGAACCAGACCCGGTTGACGACGTCGGCAAGCAACTCGACGTTGTGACTGATGACCACGAGCCCCCCGGTGTGGCCGCGCAGGAACTCGCGCAGCCAGCCCAACGAGTCGGCGTCGAGGTGGTTTGTGGGTTCGTCGAGCAACAGAGTGGTCCCCGAACCTGAGGCCCCGGCTCCGCCTTCACTTGCGGCGAACAGGATGCGCGAAAGCTCGACCCGTCGCCGCTGGCCGCCGGAGAGCGTGCGCAGGGGTTGGGTCAGAACGCGTTCGGGTAGGCCGAGACTCGCGCAGATGCGCCCGGCTTCGCTTTCCGCGGCGTATCCGCCGAGCGCGGCGAAACGCTCCTCGAGCTGACCGTAGCGCCGCACCGCCTTGTCACGCGCGGCGTCGTCGGCGACCTCGGCCATCAACGCCTGTTGCTTCTCCAGATCGGCCAGCAGTGTGTCGAGGCCCCGGGCGGACAGCACCCGATCCCGAGCCGGGATGTCGAGGTCCCCCTCCCGCGGATCTTGTGGCAGATAACCGATTTCGCCGGTCCTCGCGATCGAGCCCGCGTAGGGTTCGCCCTCCCCCGCCAGGATCCGCATGGTGGTGGTCTTGCCCGCGCCGTTTCGCCCGACCAGGCCGATGCGGTCGCCGGGCTGGACCCGCAACGCGGTTCCGTCGGTCGAGAGCAGCGTGCGCGCGCCGGCGCGGACCTCCAGGTCCGTTGCGGTGATCACGCTGCGCTCTCCTTATTACTGTCGTTTACTTGTCGTCGGTGAAGACCGGGGCCCGCTTCTCCGCGCGCGCTGCAACCGCTTCTTCAAAGTTGGCGGTGAGCAATCGGACGAAGAGTTGTCCTAGGCCTTCGGCCTGCATGTGTGCCTCAAGGCTACCGGCGTCAAGTCCACTCCATAGCGAGCGCTTGGTCAACTCGATTCCGGGCCGGGAGAACGACGCGATCCGCTCGCCGAGCTCGTAGCAGGCGTCGAGCAGTTCGGCGTCGGGTACTGCTCGGGAGACCAGGCCGATGCGCTGGGCTTCCTCGGCGTCGACATCACGTCCGGTGAGCATCAACTCGAACGCCCGTGAGGTTCCGATCGCGCGGGGCAGCAGATACGACAGCCCGAGCTCGCTTGCCGTCAGCCCGTTGTTGATGCCCGCCGCGCGAAAGTATGCCCCAGCTGCGGCAACGCGGATGTCACAGGCCAGCGCCAGACATAGCCCCCCGCCGA
Organism: uncultured Actinomycetota bacterium; assembly: GCA_963721195.1. GTDB lineage: Bacteria > Actinomycetota > Actinomycetes > Mycobacteriales > Mycobacteriaceae > Mycobacterium. Next base: position 51,819 of record CAVRIH010000021.1, read on the forward strand.
TCGCCGCTCCGTTGACCGCCGCGATGACTGGCTGGTGCATCTTTCGCAACGCGAGGATGACGTCGTCGAGGACTTCCATCGACCTCAGCGCGAAGCTGGGACGGGTGAGCCCGTCGATGTGCGGTACAGAGCCGGCCGACTTGTGATCGGCGCCAGACGAAAATCCACGGCCCGCACCTGTGAGCACGATCACCCGCACCGAGTTGTCGTAGGTCAGCTCGTCGAGCACCTTTTTGAGTGGAACCATGACGTCGAACGCCATCGAATTCATTCGCTCGGGGCGGTTCAACGTCACCAACGCCACGCCTGCGCGCGGACGGTCGACCAGGACGAAATTTTGCTCGCTCACGGACTGCACGCTATCGCGTGCGTCCTGTTACTCCGGCTGACCGTTCCCCTGCGCGGCCAGCGCGGCGTCGACGTCGAAGTCCTTGACCTTCTGAACCAGATCCTCCAGAGCTGCGGGCGGCAACGCGCCGGCCTGGTTGAACACCAGCTTGCCCTTCTTGAATACCATCAACGTCGGAATGGAGCGGATGTCGGCAGCGGCTGCGAGCTCCTGCTCCGCCTCGGTGTCGACCTTCGCGAAGACCACGTCGGGGTGCTGCTCAGAGGACGCGGCGAAGGTCGGGGCGAATGCTTTACACGGGCCGCACCACGACGCCCAGAAGTCCACCAGCACGATGTCGTTCTCCGTGATGGTGTCGTTGAATTGTTCGGCGGTGATGTCAGTTGTGGCCACGTTTCTCCTAACGTCGGGCTCACACGGTCTGTTCCCACTATGTGGGCAGGGCAAAACCACCACGGCAGTTCAACAGGTTCATCCGAAGTCCTTGAAGGCGTCCAGTAGACGCTGGCGAAAGGCCGGATCGAGTTCGTCGTCGCGGATCTTGCCGATGGTGCGGACGGTGTCCCGAAATTGCTCGAGGTAGTTCGCACAACCGTCGCATTCGAGCAGGTGCCTGTCGAAACGGGTCCGGGTATCCGGATCGAGCGCACCGTCGAGGTAAGCCGTCACGAGTTCGACGAGTTCGTTGCAGTCCATCGAGTAATTGGTCATGACGCTGCCTCCGCCAGATAGTTCTCGAGCACCTGCCGGACCGCGGCCCTGCCGCGGTGCAGCAGCACCCGTTGGTTCGCCGTGGTGATGTCGAGAAGCTCACACACCTCCGTCGAGTCGAACCCGAGCATGTCGCGCAGCGAGACGACAATCCGCTGCCGCTCGGGCAGCTTGTCGACTTCGCGGCGAGCCACGTCGACGAGCTCGCGGCCCAATAACGAGCCCTCGGGGGTGTCGGGGAAGGCCGACGGCACATCGGTTGGTTTCCAGTGACCGGGGTACGGATCGTCGGTGTCGCGGAATCGGGCTGGGTCCACGGTCCCGCCGGTATACGCCGCGATCGCCGCGTCGGCATCACGCCGCTCCCTCACCCCGCGCGCCTTGGCGATATTGATCATCACACTGAAAAGCCAAGTGCGCAGCGATGATCGGCCTTCGAACCTGTCTATCCCCTTGACCAAGGCGATCCACGTCTCCTGGACCACCTCTTCGGCGATCTCGTGGCTGGGCACGTATCCGCGGGCGACCCGCAGCATCGACGGTGTGTGCCGATCGACCAGCTGCGCGAACGCCGTTTGGTCACCGTCGCGCAGTGCGGCGACGAGTGCGGTTTCATCGACCGTTTCGGTCATGGCTGCTTCGACAACTCGTGGCGGCCGCGTTCGAAGAAGCCGGCGATACGACTTGTGAGACCGTCGACGTCGATGGCGCGGTCGAGCGGGTACAGAGCCCCGACAGGCGCGTTCCAGAACGCGCCGGTGGGCACCGACCACGGGCCGACGTACGCGTACGGCATCGGGTGCAGGTCATCACCGGCGGATACGCCGTACGTGACTTCGGCCTCGGTCACCGCGACATCGAAGTGCTCGGGCCACCCGCGCAGCTGGCGGCGCGTGCCCACATAGACGTCGTCAAACCCATCGGACACCGCGGCTCCTCTCCGGACTCCTGCCTGTGAGTTATCCGATCGGGGCTAAGCGTTACACGCCACGTCGCACGCTTGGGCACTGTCGGGCCTCAGCCTAGATCCGGGTTTCTCCTCACCTAGCGGATAGGAAACCCTCCCTCCTCTGGGAGTGGAATCTGGCTTCCCAGCGATTACGGAATCGCTTCGTCGATCACGACTATTAATCCCAAGCCGCAAGCAGCGGCGGAAAACACCGAAAGGAAACCCAATGAACGCCACCACCATCGACATCGACACCGCTTTCGAGCTGATCGCGCTCGAGGAAATCCTCGCCATGCCCGCCATGGAGGCAAATGCGGACACGTTCGCTTTCGCTTACAGGTACTGATCGGTACTTGGATACTTGGGGGGCGACGCATCAGCGTCGCCCCCCAACTCATGAGGGCGGTGTGTCATGACCGCGGGACATACCTCATCGGTCCGGCGGGTCGCCGACCGCAGGTACCTGGTGGCGGGCTTCGCCGAAGCCCTCGCTCGTGTTGTCGGACCAACGCTTGTCGAACGATCCGGCCAACGGTGCTCGACCTGCATCCGGACATCACCTCGCAGCCCGCCGTCAGTCAACGTCGCGGTACGAGCATGCAGCTGTGTGATGCCCCGCAGCACAACCGTCTTCGTCGCGCAGTGGCGGCCGCTCTGTCTCAGCGGAGTTATGCCGCGCAGCTCGATCAGATGAAACGGCGGGCGGACGAACTTTTCGACGCCCTTTTGGCGCGAGGCGCGGGCGACCTCGTCACGGATTTCGTTCTGCCTGTCGTATTCGAGGTGATTTGCGACCTCCTCGGGGTTCCGGAGGTTGACCGTGCGCAGGTCCACATTTGGTCGGACGACTCCACGCTGCTGGACCCCGATGTCAGTACGGTCGGCGGCGGCGCACTCGACGACTACGTTGCTTCGCTGCTCGCGGCGAAGGCAAAGCAACCGGACGAAGATTTGTGCAGCGCGCTCGCCGCGGCCCGGGACGAGGGTCGGCTCACGGATGCCGAGGCGATCGGTACCGCTTCCCTGATGGTCGTCGCGGGCTACGAGACGATGGTCAGCTTTCTCAGCACCAGCGCCCTGACTTTCCTGACGGCTCCCCGGCTGGGCCAGCTGCTGTCGCAGCGGTCAGAGCTGATGCCAACGGCGCTCGAAGAGCTCCTCCGCTACATCACACCCACCCGCGCGTCCTGGACCCGATTTGCCACTGCGGATGTTCCGGTCGGGGACGTAGTCATTCCGGCAGGCAGCGCCGTAGTCGTGGATTTCGCGTCCGCCAACCGTGATCCGCTGCGGTTCGCGGCCCCGGAACGGTTCGACCCGACCCGGGCCGACAACAAACACCTGGCCTTCGGTCACGGTGCGCACTACTGCCCGGGCGCCAGCTTGGCACGCCGGCAGTCTCTCGTCGCGTTCGACGTCATGTTGCCGCGCCTGCACCTGCTCACGCTCACCACACCCGCCGCCGAGCTGTCGTGGCATCAGAACCGGTTCAGTCGGCGGCCCGAGTCGCTGCCCGTATCCGTGGTCAGCCAAAGCCGAGAGGTCGCCCAGTGACCGCCGATATCAAGATGCTGACCCGCCGCTACGTCGTGCTCAACGGCCTCTGCTGGCTCCCGACCGGCCTCTGCGCTCCGGTGCTCGTCCTGCTCCTGGCGGCACGCGGGCTCGACATCGCCACCATCGGCGCCTTGCTCGCGACCTACGGGTTCACGGCAGCGACCCTGGAGCTGCCGACGGGCGGTCTGGCCGACGTGGTCGGCCGTCGCCCGGTGCTGATCGCGGCGTCGATGCTGTTCCTGCTTTCGACGTTGTTGCTCGGGCTCAGTGCCGGTGTTGCGCTGTTGACCGCGGGGATCATCCTCGAAGCCGCCGGCCGCGCGCTCGACTCGGGACCGCTGCAGGCCTGGTACGTCGACTCGGTTCACGCCATCGAGCCCGAGGCCGACCTGACGTCTGCATTCGCCCGGGGGCGTTCCGTCGGCTCGCTCGCGCTCGCGGTCGGGGCGTTGGCCGGCGGCGGCGTCGCGGCCGTCGCGATGGCCGGCTGGGTGCCGCTGCCCGTCGCCGGCGACGCGCCCGTCTTGGCGCTGTCACTACCGTTTCTGCTTGCTGCGGCGGTGATCTCGATCCGGGTCATCGCTCAGTTCGCGTGGTTGACGGAACCGCCCCGCGGCCCGCACGTCACATTGCGCCACGTGCTCGCGGACGTCCCCCGCACCATCCGAATCGGTGTCCGCATGTGCGCACGTTCGGGCGTGCTCCGCCGGATCGCCGTGCTCTGCGGAGTGATCGGCGTCGTCCTCGCCACCGTCGATCTGCTCACGCCGCTGTGGATTTCGGAGCTTCTCGGCGGGGACAGTCGAGCGGTCGCATCGTATGCGATCTTCACGGCACTCGGTGGCTTCGCAATGGCCGCCGGGTCGGCCGTCGCGCCGGCGTTGTCCCGATCGCTCGGATCATATCGACGGGTAGTTGTGTTGGCGCTCATCGCAACTGCCGCGGCCGTCGCGATACTGAGCGCCCCGATCTTCCTGTGCGTTGCCCTCGGCTATCTCGGCGTCTACTTCGCGCTCGGCGCGCCCGAGCCCTTGTTGGACGACCTCACGCACCGCGCGGTGACGTCGGGCGAACGCGCCACCGTGCTCTCCGTCCAGTCTCTCGCATTGCGGCTCTGCGGCAGTGCGGGCGCGTTCACGGCCGGCGCGACTTGCGTCGGGTTTGTCGATGGTCTGGGCGTGGGGGCTGGTCTATTGGCTGTGGTCGCGGTCGGCGTTGTGGCAGCGATCGGATTGACCAGGTCGGCCACCGCATCGGTGCCCGACCGAGAATGAACGCGCGTTTCGTCAGAAGCGACTAGATCCATCCACGGTCATGTGCCGGCAGATGAGAAGCAAAGGCGTCAACGTGGTCGCGTGTGCTCAACGACATCTTCAGCTGAGCACGTGTTGCGCGATACGTGCGGCACGGTCGGCGTTGGACAGCAATTGATCCCGCCGCTTGGGCCAACAGAAGATCTCGAACAGTAGCGCAACCAGATAGATGACCGACGCCACGACATTGCCCCATGTCCCGTACACGCCGTCCCACACCGCCGATGCGAGGGCGACGACGAGCACGACCGGCACGAGCCATCGAAACGGTCGACCCTGTTCTGCCGCCGCGTGCATTCCCGTGCTGTAGTCGATCACCGCCTGCGCTAACCGTGGGTCGCGAATACCCTCGCCGCGCCGGGCGGCACGGACCACGGCCACTCGGTCATCGCCGATTAGTTGCTTTGCACCTGGCCAGTATCGCGCCATACGACGAGGCATCGAGATGCCGTACACCAAGCCAGTGATGATCAGCGTGATGGCCGCTCCCAGCAGAATTCCGGAATCGATCCATGTCATGACGCTAAGACAGATTCCAACGGTTGCGCCAAGAATCAGCGCGCGGCGAACGAACCCGCCTTTCCACGCAAACGCCGGCACCGTGACCACGAGGTCATTGTGACGGCTTTGTCGACAGCTAGACAGTGAATCCCAGCGCCCGCAACTGTTCGCGGCCGTCTTCGGTGATCTTGTCGGGGCCCCACGGCGGGTTCCACACCCAGTTGATCTTGATCTCGTTGACCAGCCCGCTGCCCACCAACGCGGTTCGCGACTGGTCCTCGATCACATCGGTCAACGGGCAGGCCGCAGACGTCAGCGTCATGTCGATCAACGCAACGTCGCCCTGCTCCCCTTTCTCGATGTTCAAGCCGTATACGAGACCGAGGTCGACGACGTTGATCCCGAGCTCGGGATCGACGACGTCGCGCATCGCCTCTTCGAGGTCGGCGAGCATTTCGTCGCTAGGCACTGCGGTGTCGCTCATCTGAAATCTCCTCACTGGCCTGCGCTAGCGCATCCTTGAAAGCCATCCAACCCAGCAGCGCGCATTTCACCCGCGCCGGGTACTTCGAGACACCCGCGAACGCGATGCCATCTCCGATCACATCTTCGTCGCCCTCGACGGCCCCGCGGGACGAAATCATCTCGGTGAACGCCGCGACCGTCTTCAGCGCCGCACCGACGTCCTGCCCGATCACCTGATCGGTGAGCACCGAGGTCGAGGCCTGGCTGATCGAACAGCCCTGCCCGTCGTAGGAGATGTCGGTGACCTGATCGCCGTCGTCGGACAGCGTCACGCGCAGCGTCACCTCGTCCCCGCACGTCGGGTTCACCTGAAATGACTGCGCGTGGTACGGCTCGCGCAGCCCCCGGTGATGCGGGTGCTTGTAGTGATCGAGGATCACTTCCTGATACATCTGCTCGAGTCTCACGCGAAGAACTCCACGGCGCGCTTGATACCGGCCACCAGGCGGTCCACCTCGTCGAGCGTGTTGTACACGGCGAATGACGCCCGCGCGGTCGCGGCGATGCCGAACCGGCGATGCAACGGCCACGCGCAATGGTGTCCGACGCGTACCGCGACGCCCTCGTCGTCGAGAACCTGGCCCACGTCGTGGGCGTGGATGCCGTCGACCACGAACGCCACCGGCGAGCCACGGTTCTCCATTGACGTCGGCCCAACGATGCGCACGCCGTCGATGGCCGAGAGCCCCGTCAGCGCAGCGGCCACCAAGTCGGCTTCGTGCGCCTCGACGGCGGCCATGCCGATCTCGGTCAGATACCGTGCGGCCGCCGCAAGTCCTACGACCTGAGATGTCATCGGCGTGCCCGCCTCGAACCGCTGCGGCGCAGGCGCGTACGTGGTCGCCTCCATCGTCACCGTCTCGATCATCGATCCGCCGGTGATGAACGGAGGGAGCGCATCGAGCAGCTCTCGCCGACCGTAGAGCACGCCGATACCGTTGGGCCCCAACATCTTATGCCCGGAGAAGGCTGCGAAATCAACGCCAAGGGCATGGAGGTCGACCGGTTGGTGCGGCACCGACTGGCAGGCGTCCAGCAACGTCAACGCGCCAACCGCCTTCGCCCGCGCCACCAGCTCGGCGACCGGGGCAACAGCCCCCGTGACATTGGAATGGTGGCTGAAGGCAACAACTTTCACGCGGTCGTCGAGCTCGAGCGAATCGAGATCAATCCGGCCCTCGTCGGTTACGCCGTACCACCGCAGCGTGGCACCGGTGCGACGCGCCAACTCTTGCCACGGGATGAGGTTCGCGTGGTGCTCCAGTTCGGTGGTGACGATGACGTCGCCCGGGCCGAGCGCTCGGGGAAACCGATCGTCGCCGACCGCGTAGGACACCAGATTGATGGCTTCGGTGGCATTCTTCGTGAACACCAGCTCGTCGGAGTCAGCGCCGACGAAGGCCGCGATGTCGGCGCGACCCTGCTCGTAGGCGTCGGTGGATTCCTCCATCAGCTGGTGCGCACCGCGGTGCACCGCGCCGTTCGACGTGGTCAGAAAGTCACGCTCGGCGTCGAGCACCTGCAGCGGCCGCTGCGAGGTGGCACCCGAATCCAGATACGCCAACCGGTTTCCGCCGCGCATGACGCGCTGCAGAATCGGGAAGTCCGCCCTGATACGGCTGACATCCAACGTCTGCGCCGACTTCTCGACCGACGTGGTCATGTCAGGCTCCGACCGCCTGGGTGAAACGTTCGTATCCGTTGGCGTCGAGTTCGTCGGCCAACTCCGGACCACCGGACTCGACGATGCGGCCGCCGACGAACACGTGCACGAACTGCGGCTGGATGTAGCGCAGGATGCGCGTGTAGTGCGTGATGAGCAGCAGCCCGCCGTGCGCCTCTGCGGCGTACCGGTTGACACCCTCGCTGACCACCCGCAGTGCGTCGACGTCCAGACCGGAATCGGTCTCGTCGAGGATCGCGATCTTCGGCTTGAGCAGTTCGAGCTGAAGGATCTCGTGGCGCTTCTTCTCGCCGCCGGAAAAGCCTTCGTTGACACTGCGTTCGGAGAACGACGGGTCGATGTCGAGGCCCTCCATGGCGCTCTTGACCTCCTTGACCCAGTGCCGCAGCTTGGGAGCCTCACCGCGCACGGCGGTAGCGGCGGTGCGAAGGAAGTTCGACATCGAAACGCCTGGCACCTCGACCGGGTATTGCATTGCGAGGAACAGGCCCGCGCGGGCACGCTCGTCGATGCTCATCTCGAGCACGTCCTGGCCGTCCAGCGTGATCGAGCCGGATGTCACTGTGTATTTCGGATGACCCGCGACGGCGTAGGACAGCGTCGACTTCCCCGACCCGTTGGGGCCCATCAGGGCGTGCGTCTCCCCCGAGTTGACGGTGAGCGTGACGCCCTTGAGGATTCCGATGTCGGTGCCGTCTTCCTTGGAGACGACGCTGACGTGCAGGTCCTTGATTTCCAGTGTGGTCATGAGGTGGCTGTCCTCGATTCCGTTATCTCTAGTTCGTGTTCGATGGCCTCGGTGAGGCGTTCTCGCACCGCAGGCACAGCGATCTTCTGAATCAGTTCGCCGAAGAAGCCGCGGACGACGAGTCGCCTGGCCTGGTCCTCGGGGATACCGCGCGCCTGGAGGTAGAACAGCTGCTCGTCGTCGAAACGTCCGGTGGCGCTGGCGTGTCCGGCGCCGGCAATCTCGCCGGTCTCGATCTCGAGGTTGGGCACCGAGTCGGCGCGGGCGCCGTCGGTGAGCACCAGGTTGCGGTTGGTCTCGAAGGTGTCGGTGCCCGTCGCCGCGGCCCGGATCAGCACGTCGCCGACCCACACCGTGTGCGCGTCGGGCTTGGCGGAGTCCGGATCGCCTTGCAGGGCACCCTTGTACGTGACATGGGAGCGGCAGTTCGGCTGAGCGTGGTCGACCAGCAGGCGTGATTCGAAGTGCTGGCCGTCGTCGGCGAAGTACAGGCCGAGTAGCTCGGCGTCACCGCCAGGCGCACAGAATTTGGTCCGCGCGGTGAGCCGCACCAGGTCGCCGCCCAGGGTGACTGCGACGTGCCGCAGCACCGCGTCCTTGCCCAGCGCTGCGTGATGGCTGCTGACGTGTACCGCGTCGTCGGCCCAGTCTGCGATCGAGACGACGGTCAGCCGGGCGGCATCCTCGACGACGAATTCGACGTTGTCGGCGTATGTTCCGCTGCCGCGCTGATCGATGACGATGACGGCCTCACCGAGCTCGCCCACCCGCACCTGCAGATGGCCGTAGGCGGTTGCACCCTCGCCTGGTCCCGTGACACCGATCTCGATGGGCTGTTCGCAGACGACATCCTTCGGGATGGTGACCAGAGTCGCACTGTTGAACGACGAGAATGCTTGGGCGGCAACTCGATCCGCCGGCACACCCGCCTGTCCGAGTCGCTCGTCGCCGCGGCGCACCGTCTCCACCGTTACACCAGCGCATTCGGTGACATCGATACGGGCACTACCGGTGGCAGCGGCCGAGCCGTCGTGCAGCCCGCGCAACCGCTTCAGCGGGGTGAAGCGCCAGATCTCGTCGCGCCCATGCGGCACCTCAAAGGCGTCGACATCGAACGACGTGAAGATCTCGCCCTTGGTCCTGCCCTCCAGAGTCGCTGTCAGGTCCTGTGCCACTAGCCGACCGCGCCTTCCATCTGAAGCTCGATCAGACGGTTCAGCTCCAGCGCGTACTCCATCGGAAGTTCCTTGGCGATCGGCTCGACGAAGCCGCGTACGACCATCGCCATCGCCTCGTCCTCGGTCAGGCCGCGGCTCATCAGATAGAACAGCTGATCCTCGCTGACCTTCGACACCGTGGCCTCGTGGCCCATCGTGACGTCGTCCTCGCGGATGTCGACGTACGGGTAGGTGTCGCTGCGGCTGATGGTATCGACAAGCAGCGCATCGCATTTCACGCTGGACCGCGAGCCGTGCGCACCCTTGTTGACCTGAACAAGGCCGCGGTAGGACGCCCGGCCGCCGCCACGCGCGACAGACTTCGACACGATGTTGCTCGACGTGTTCGGCGCCAGGTGAAGCATTTTCGCGCCGGTGTCCTGATGCTGGCCCTCGCCCGCGAACGCCACCGACAGCACCTCGCCCTTGGCGTGCTCGCCGGTCATCCACACGGCGGGGTACTTCATCGTCACCTTCGAGCCGATGTTGCCGTCGACCCACTCCATCGTGGCGCCCGCTTCGGCGCGCGCCCGCTTGGTGACGAGGTTGTACACGTTGTTGGACCAGTTCTGAATGGTCGTGTATCGGCAACGGCCGCCGGGCTTCACGATGATCTCGACGACCGCCGAGTGCAGTGAGTCGCTCTTGTAGATGGGCGCGGTACACCCCTCGACGTAGTGCACGTAGGCGTCCTCGTCGACGATGATCAGGGTGCGCTCGAACTGACCCATGTTCTCGGTGTTGATCCGGAAGTACGCCTGCAGCGGGATGTCGACATGAACACCCTTCGGCACGTAGATGAACGAACCGCCTGACCACACCGCGGTGTTCAGCGCAGAGAACTTGTTGTCACCGGCCGGGATCACCGTGCCGAAGTACTGCTTGAAGAGTTCCGGGTGCTCGCGCAGTCCCGAGTCGGTATCGAGGAAGATAACCCCTTGTGCCTCAAGGTCTTCCCGGATCGAATGGTAAACCACCTCGGATTCGTACTGCGCAGCCACGCCGGACACCAGGCGCTGCTTCTCCGCCTCGGGGATACCGAGCCTGTCGTAGGTGTTCTTGATGTCGGCGGGCAGGTCGTCCCACGTCGCGGCCTGCTTCTCGCTGGACCGCACGAAGTACTTGATGTTGTCGAAGTGGATGCCCTCCAGATTGGAGCCCCAGTTCGGCATCGGCTTCTTGTCGAATGTGCGCAGCGCCTTGAGCCGGCTCTGCAGCATCCACTCGGGCTCGCTCTTCTTGGCGGAGATGTCGCGCACCACTGCCTCGGACAGTCCGCGCTGGGCGCTGGCGCCCGCCACGTCTGAATCCGCCCAGCCATAGCCGTAGCGACCCAGCGACTCGATGGTCTGCTCCTGGGTCAGGGCTTCGGGGGTGGTCGTCATGTCGACGCTCCTAGCTTGCTAGTGGTGGCTTCGGCGTGGGCTGTGCGCCGAAGGCTGTTGTTCTCGGTGAGCGGCACGTGCGTCGTGCACGCGCAGTCACCGTTGACGATCGTGGCGAGCCTTTGTACGTGCGTACCCAGGATCTCGGCGAACGCCTCTCGTTCGGTCTCGCACAGTTCAGGGAACTCCTTGGCGACGTGCGACACCGGGCAGTGATGCTGGCACAGCTCAATTCCATGCAGGGGGCCGCTCACTTCCGTGGCGGTGGCGGCGTACCCGGCCTTGGTCAGTGCGCCTGCCACACGATCGACAGCAGATTCAACGTCATCGGACCCCTCGGCTACTCCCGAAAGGATGGTGTCGATTCGGCGGCGCGCGAACGTCCGGACGGCGTCATCGCCACCGATTTCCCGCAGCTGGCGCATGGCCGCTGCGGCCAGGTCGTCATAGGCGTGGCCCATCTTGGCGCGTCCGGCAGGGGTGAGCCGGTACCGCTTGGCGGGCCTACCGCGGCCGGTGTGCTGCCACGCCGCCGCTGCGCTGGACTGCGCGTCGCCCGCCTCCATCAGCGCGTCGAGGTGCCTGCGCACGCCTGCGGCCGAGATTCCCAGCTGTTCGCCAATCTCACCTGCGGTGATGGGTCCGGACTCCAGCAAATGCTGGACGATCGCGCCACGCGTGTGGCGGTCGCTGCTGGATGTCGCCGCCGACGCGGCTCCAGCGTGGTCCGGATCGAATTTCACAACACTATTGTGACGGAATTCCGAAACCCGGTCTAGCAAGGGCACCCTTACGTGAGCGCCGTCATACGATCGCCTCGTGAGTGAACCGAACCGCCGGGTGGTCCTGACACGCTGAACCTGTTGTTCAGCGGCGGCAACACCGGCAAGGTGATCGTCGCGCTGTGACCGCTACGCTGCACTGATGGCCGCCAGCCCCGGGTCCCTCAGCTCGTCGATTGCCCGCTGGCATGCCGACGAGCGCGCCGTGGGCTCGCCGCTCAACGACGCCGAGGTCATCGCAATGCGGCGGACGCGGCTGTTCGGCGCGACGGGCACGGTGTTGATGGCGATCGGCGCGCTGGGTGTCGGCGCCCGCCCGGTGGTGCAGGATCCGACCTTCGGCGTTCGTCTACTCAATCTGCCGTCACGGATCCAGACGGTATCCCTGACCATGACCACTACCGGCGCGGTCATGATGGCCCTCGCGTGGCTGATGCTCGGACGGTTCGCCCTCGGCCAGCGGCGCATGTCCCGCAGCCAGTTGGACCGCACGCTGTTGTTGTGGGTGCTGCCCCTGCTCATCGCGCCGCCGATGTACAGCCGCGACGTTTACTCGTATCTGGCGCAGAGCGAGATCGCCATCAGGGGCCTGGATCCCTATCGCGTCGGCCCCGCGCCGGGCCTCGGGCTGGATCACGTCTTCACGCTGTCGGTGCCGAACATGTGGCGCGATACGCCGGCACCGTACGGCCCGCTGTTCCTGTGGATCGGTGAAGGCATTTCGGCGATCACCGGTGAGAACATCGTGGCCGCGGTGCTCTGTCATCGCTTGGTGGTGCTGCTGGGTGTCGGCCTGATCGTCTGGGCCACACCGCGTTTGGCGCGGCGGTGCGGCGTGGCCGAGGTGAGCGCTCTGTGGCTGGGCGCGGCCAACCCGCTGCTGATCATGCATCTGGTCGCCGGTATCCACAACGAGGCGTTGATGCTGGGCTTGATGCTCGCGGGTACCGAGTTCGCGTTGCGGGGAATCGAAGCAGCCCGCCCACTGATCCCGAGGCCGCTGGCCTGGCCGCAGGGGCCGGCGGCCTGGGCGCGGTGGCGGCCGTCGCTGATGCTTCTGGTCGGTGTGGTGCTGATCACGATGTCCTCACAGGTCAAGCTGCCATCCCTGCTCGCCCTCGGCTTCGTGGCGATGGCGCTCGCCTGTCGATGGGGCGGCACTTTCAAGGCGTTCGTCCTGGCGGGTGGATCACTCATGGCGGTGTCGGTGGCGGTGATGGCACTGATTGGCTGGGCCAGTGGGCTGGGATTCGGATGGCTGTTCACGCTGGGCACCGCGAACGTCGTGCGCAGCTGGATGTCGCTGCCCACACTGGCCGCATTGGGCACCGGACAGGTCGGAATTCTGCTCGGGCTGGGCGACCACACCACCGCGGTACTCGGCCTCACCCGTGCAATCGGTGTCGTCATCATCGCGATCCTGGTGACCTGGTTGCTGCTGGCCGTACTCCGCGGACGGCTGCACCCGGTCGGCGGGCTCGGCGTCGCGCTCGGGTTGACCGTGCTGCTGTTCCCGGTGGTCCAGCCCTGGTACGTGCTCTGGGCGGTCATCCCGCTCGCGGCCTGGGCCACCCGCCCCGCATTCCGCACGACGACCATCGTGGTCACGCTCGTGGTGGGCATATTCGGCCCGACCGCCAACGGCGACCGATTCACGTTGTTCCAGATTCTGCTGGCCGTCGTCGCGAGCACGGTGATCGTGCTGCTGCTCATCGCGCTGACCCACAACCATCTGCCATGGCGCAGCATGCCCGCGGAGGACACCGCCGACGAAGTCCAGTCCGCTGCCGAGCAGCCGTCGCTACCGCCGACGCCGCCGGTGAAGCCAGACGCCTACGCTGAATCCCCGTGACCCACCCTGGATCAGGGGCTTCCCCCGTCCCCGTGCGCCTGCGCGGGGTCAGCAAGCGGTATGGGTCGACGACGGCGGTGTCGGGTCTCGACCTCGACGTCGGGACCGCCGAGGTACTGGCGCTGCTCGGCCCCAACGGCGCGGGCAAGACCACGACGGTGGAGATGTGTGAGGGGTTCATCAAGCCCGACTCGGGCACGATCGAGATCCTCGGACTGAATCCGTTCGGCGACAACGCCGCGGTGCGCGAACGCATCGGCGTGATGCTGCAGGGTGGCGGCGCGTATCCCGCGGCGCGGGCGGGTGAAATGCTCGATCTCGTCGCCGCCTACGCCGCGAACCCATTGGACCCGAAGTGGTTGATGGACACACTCGGCCTGACCGAGTCGGCACGCACGACGTACCGCAGGCTCTCGGGTGGTCAACAGCAGCGGCTGGCCCTTGCGTGCGCTGTGGTGGGCCGTCCGGAGCTGGTGTTCCTCGACGAGCCCACCGCGGGCATGGATGCACATGCGCGAATCGTCGTGTGGGAGTTGATCGATGGACTACGCCGCGACGGCGTGACAGTGGTGCTGACCACCCATCAGCTGGCCGAGGCGGAAGAACTGGCCGATCGCATCGTCATCGTCGACCACGGCGTAGCGGTGGCCACCGGAACGCCCGAGGAACTGATGCGCAGCGGCGCCGAGAAGCAATTGCGGTTCCGTGCACCACGCATGCTCGATCTGTCGCTGTTGGTGTCCGCTCTACCAGAGAGCTACACGGCGACCGAGACGGCTCCAGGCGAATACCTCGTCGAGGGCGACATCGACCCACAGGTGCTGGCGACCGTGACCGCGTGGTGTGCGCGGGTCAACGTGCTGGCCACCGACATGCGGGTGGAGCAGCGCAGCCTCGAAGACGTGTTTCTCGAACTGACCGGGCGGGAGTTGCGATCGTGAATCGCTTTGCGCCAGGGACGTTCACGCCTGATCCACATTCGGCAACAGTGCGCAAGATGTTGACCGCGCAGTTCGGCCTCGAGCTGAAGCTGCTGCTACGCAACGGCGAACAGCTGCTGCTGACGATGTTCATCCCGATCACGTTGCTGGTGGGCCTCACGCTCCTGCCGCTGGGATCGTTCGGCGACAACCGGGCGGCGACGTTCGTTCCAGCGATCATGGCGCTGGCGGTGATTTCGACCGCTTTCACCGGACAGGCCATCGCCGTGGCATTTGATCGTCGCTATGGGGCCCTCAAACGGCTCGGCGCCACCGCGCTGCCGGTGTGGGGCATCATCGCAGGCAAATCGCTGGCCGTGGTGGCGGTTGTGTTCCTGCAGGCAATCGTGCTGGGCGCCATCGGATTTGCGCTCGGCTGGCGTCCGGCCATCGCCGGCCTGGCTTTGGGTGCGGCGATCATCGCGTTGGGCACTGCCGGTTTCGCCGCGCTCGGCCTGCTGCTCGGCGGCACGCTGCGCGCCGAAATCGTGTTGGCGGTGGCCAACCTGCTGTGGTTCGTCTTCGCCGGCCTCGGCGCGCTGACACTGGAAGGCGGCATGGTGCCGACCGCGCTGGCGTGGGTCGCGCGGCTGACGCCGTCGGGCGCGCTGACCGAAGCGCTGTCGCAGGCGATGACGCCGTCAGTTGACTGGTTCGGCCTTGCGGTGCTCGCGGTGTGGGGCGCCGTCGCGGCCCTGTGCGCCCTGCGCTGGTTCCGCTTCACCTGATGGAAGCCAGCCCTACTACAGCCTGTAGTTAGCGCTGCTCTACGATCGAGGCCGTGCACGTCGGACGAACCTTCCTGCGGCTGGTCGACCTTCTGCCGTTGCCGAGCCTGCGGGTCCAGCGCGCCATCGCAGTTGCCGTAATCCTGACTCAGGGCGGTATCGCAGTGACCGGAGCGATCGTCCGCGTCACCGCCTCGGGCCTCGGCTGTCCGACCTGGCCACAGTGCTTCCCCGGCAGCTTCACGCCGATCCCCCACCCCGAGGTCGCGGGCATCCACCAAGTCGTGGAGTTCGGCAACCGGATGATCACTTTCCTGGTGGTGCTGACCGCCGCGCTGGCGGTACTGGCCGTCACGCGTGCCCGCAGGCGCCGCGAGGTCCTGATCTACGCGTGGCTGATGCCGGCGTCGACGGTGGTTCAGGCCGTGATCGGCGGCATCACGGTGCTCACCGGTCTGCTGTGGTGGACGGTTGCCATCCACCTGCTGGCCTCGATGACCATGGTGTGGGTATCGGTCCTGCTCTACGTCAAGATCGGCGAGCCCGACAGCGGGGTCGTCCTACACAGGGTCCCGAAGCCGTTGCGGCAGTTGACCATTCTGAGCGCCATTACGCTGTCGGCCGTGCTCGTGACCGGAACGCTGGTCACCGGTGCAGGCCCGCACGCGGGCGATAAGAGCATCACCGAACCGGTACCCCGGCTACAGGTCGAGATCACGACGCTTGTGCATCTGCACTCCACTCTGCTCGTGGCGTACGTGTCCCTGCTCGTCGCGCTGGGCTTCGCATTGCTCGCCGTGCACGCACCGCGGCCGGTCATGCTGCGCCTCGGCGTGCTCGTCGGGCTGGTGTGCGCTCAAGGACTTGTCGGCACCGTGCAGTACTTCAACGATGTCCCGGCGACGCTGGTGGCCATCCACGTCGCCGGTGCGGCCGCGTGCACCGCCGCCACCGCCGCGCTATGGGCGTCGATGCGACAGCGGGCCGAGGCCGCGACGCTCAAGGGTGGCCTCGACCCCGACGACGAAATCGCGCTGCCTGCGCGACCGCGTGGCGGCGTCTAGCTGCCGCCAACCCAGCGACGGCTCGACGAGCTCGAGTTCCAGCAGGTGCGGATCGGCTCGACCGCCGATCAAATCAACCCGGGCGTACAGCAGTTCGGCCACGTCGATGTCGAGGTGGGTCGCCGCGGCGGCCAGGGCCGCGTGGCCGACGTCCCACAACTCGAAGTCCGGCTCGACCGCAGTCAGCGACTCCACGGCGTACGTGCCCGAGTCGTCGAAGGCCGGCCGATTGCCCGGTGGCGGCAGGATCGGACCCTTGGTGAAAGCGTGCGAGGCGCGTCCCGCCAAGAACACCAGGGCCGTCTCACCGTCTTCGACGCGCTCGTCATAGTGCTGCACCAGCACGGTCCGGCGGTCGGCGTGCAGCGCCGCCACATGGATGCTGGCCTCATCGCTGTCGCTGAACCGTTGTGCACCAACAGATCCCACACCGACCGCGGGCTTGATCACAATCTCACCCGCGGGCACACGCACCTGCTCGCCCGGCTTGAAGAACCAGCTTGGGATGATCGGCACACCGGCATCGGCGAGGTCGACCAGGTAGCGCTTGTCGGTGTTCCATGCCACCGCCTCGGGGGCATTGACGAGGTTTGCGACCTTCGTCGTCCAGGCCAGAAACTCTTCGAGGCGGTCAATGTAGTCCCACGTCGCCCGCAGAATGACCAGGTCCGCCTCCAGCGTGGCCGGGTCGTCCCAGGACAGCCAGCGGGCGTGAAGACCGTGCGTTCGCAGCGCGGCGACCAGTTCCGCGTCGTCCCCGTCCCCCTCGGGTAACGCCCGGCAGCCCGCCAGCACGATGCGCGGATGGAAGACGTCGGGCCGGGCGAGTTTCATACCTTGGCAGGATAGAAGGATGTACGCCATCGAAGTCGCCGAGACCGGCGGACCAGAAGTCCTGAACTACGTCGAGAAGCCGCAACCGACCCCCGGGCCCGGCGAAGTGCTGATCAAAGCCGAGGCAATCGGCGTCAACTTCCTCGACACGTACTTCCGCTCGGGGCTGTACCCGCGGGACGTGCCGTTCGTCGTCGGCAATGAGGTGTGTGGCACCGTCGAGGCCGTCGGCGACGAGGTAGCCGCGCTGGGCGTCGGCGACCGGGTGGTCACCGCCCAGGCCAATGGCGCCTACGCCGAATACGCCTTGGCAACAGCGGATTTCTGCGCCTACGTGCCCGACACGGTCAACGCCGAGGTGGCTGCCGCGGCCCTGCTCAAGGGGATGACCGCGCACTACTTGATTTTCTCGACTTACCCGGTGCAGCAGGGCGACGCCGTTCTGGTGCACGCGGGCGCGGGAGGCGTTGGGCTGATCCTGACGCAGTGGGCCACCAGCATGGCCGCCCGGGTGATCACCACGGTGTCCACACCAGAGAAGGCAGAGCTGTCACGGCAGGCCGGAGCCGTCGAGGTTCTCGACTATCCCGATGATCCCGCGGAGTTCGGCGCCAAGATCAAGGAACTCACCGACGGCGGCGTCGCCGTGGTCTACGACGGCGTCGGCGCCGACACGTTCGACGCCAGCATCGCCAGCCTCGCCGTCCGTGGCACGCTGGCGCTCTTCGGCGCATCCAGCGGACCGGTTCCTCCGTTCGATCCGCAGCGCCTCAACGCGGCGGGCTCGCTGTTCCTGACCCGGCCGACGCTCGTGCACTACACCCGCACACCCGATGAGTTCGCTTGGCGCGCAGGAGAACTACTGGATGCGATCGCCAACGGCACCATCAATATCACGGTGAGCGAGCGCTATCGCCTAGAAGACGCCCAACAGGCGCACCGCGACCTGCAGGGCCGCAAGACCGTCGGCTCGGTGGTGCTGGTGCCCTAGCTCAGACGGTGAGCAGCGTCGGAAGAGCCAGCGCCGAGTCGACGGCGAGGGCGCAGAACACCACGGCCAGGTAGTTGTTGGACTGCAGGAACAGCCGCAGCGGCTTGACCGGCTCGCCGCGCCGCACGCCTCCGTAGAGCTGATGCGCCATCACCAGGAACCACACCCCGGCCAGCAGGGCTACCGCCGCATACAGCCAGCCGGTGGCCAATGCGAGCGCCAGGGTGGCCGCCACCGTCAGCCAGGTGTAGATCAGGATTTGCTTGGTCACCTGTTGCTCGGTAGCCACCACGGGCAGCATCGGCACGCCGGCCGCGCGGTAGTCCTCCTTGTAACGCATCGCCAGCGCCCAGGTGTGCGGCGGCGTCCAGAAGAAGATGATCGCGAACATCACCAGCGCGGGCCATTGGATGGTTCCGGTGACCGCCGACCAGCCGATCATCACCGGCATGCAGCCGGCCGCTCCGCCCCACACCACGTTCTGCGACGTGCGCCGTTTGAGGAGCAGCGTGTAGACGAGCACATAGAAGGCGATGGTCGCCCCAGCGAGATGCGCAGACAGCATGTTCGTCGTCCACCACAGCCAGAAGAACGAGCCGACGGAGAGCACGAGCCCGAACACCAGCGCGTGGCTGCGCGGGACGGTGTCCCTGGCCAGCGGCCGGCGCTCGGTGCGCTTCATCTTCTTGTCGATGTCGGCGTCGGCCACACAGTTCAACGCGTTGGCGCCCGCCGCTGCCAGCAGGCCACCGAACAGTGTGTTCAGGATCAGCAACGGGTCGACGGTGCCGCGGTCGGCCAGCAGCATCGCCGGAATCGTCGTGACGAGGAGCAATTCGATAACGCGCGGTTTGGTCAGCGAGAGATAGCCAAGCAGCGTGGTGCGCACTCGGCCGTGCTGCCCAACGGGGAGCTGGCTCTCGCGAATGTCCACGCAGTAACTCCTTGAAATGACTGCAGCGCGCGCGGCGTCTACTACAGAGGATGGTAGACCGCTGCGCAGCGGCCACCTAATCGTCTCCCAAGCAGCCTGCAGTGGATGACTATCCCGCACTAGGGTGTTTGAAGAGGCAGCTTGCCGAGCTCAACCGTCGACCAGGAGAGGGCGCCTGTGACCACGCTCGAAGAGATTTCCACTCTTACCCGTCCCCATCACCCCGACGATTGGGCCGACGTGGACTCGGTAGCGGTCGATACCGTGCGGGTGCTGGCAGCCGATGCGGTGCAGAAGGTGGGTAACGGGCACCCCGGTACGGCGATGAGCTTGGCGCCCCTCGCATACACGTTGTTCCAGCGCCAGATGCGCCACGACCCGAGCGATGTGCACTGGCTGGGCCGCGATCGCTTCGTGCTGTCCTGCGGGCATTCCAGCCTGACGCTGTACATCCAGCTCTACCTCGGCGGCTTCGGCCTGGAGTTGAACGATATCGAGTCGCTGCGGACGTGGAAGTCCAAGACGCCCGGCCATCCGGAATTCCGCCACACCAAAGGCGTGGAGATCACGACAGGGCCGCTGGGGCAGGGTCTGGCGTCGGCCGTCGGGATGGCGATGGCATCGCGTTACGAGCGTGGCCTGTTCGACCCCGATACGCCCGCCGGAGAGAGCCCCTTCGACCACTTCATCTACGTCATCGCCTCCGACGGCGATATGGAGGAGGGCGTCACCAGCGAGGCGTCCTCGCTGGCGGGCACGCAGCAGCTCGGCAACCTGATCGTGTTCTACGACCACAATCAGATCTCCATCGAGCACGACACGAATATCGCTCTCTCCGAAGATGTTCCGGCCCGCTATCGCGCCTACGGCTGGCATGTTCAAGAAGTCGAGGGCGGCGAGAACGTCGTCGGTATCGAACAGGCCATCGCCGAAGCCAAGAAGGTCACCGACAAGCCGTCGTTCATCTCCGTGCGGACGATCATCGGCTACCCGGCACCCACCAAGATGAACACCGGCGGCGTGCACGGTTCGGCGCTGGGCGACGAAGAGGTCGCTGCCACCAAGAAGGTGCTGGGCTTCGACCCCGACAAGACGTTCGAGGTGCGCCCCGAGGTCATCGAGCACACCCGCAAGCTGGTGGCCCGCGGTAAGGAAGCCCACGAGAAGTGGCAACCGGCCTTCGATGCCTGGGCAGAGCGCGAACCCGAACGCAAGGCGTTGCTGGACCGCCTGCTCACCCAGGAACTGCCCGACGGCTGGGACGCCGACATGACGTATTGGGAACCGGGCAGCAAGGCACTGGCCACCCGCGCGGCCTTCGGTCAGGTGCTCAACGACGTGGCGCCGAAGCTGCCCGAACTCTGGGGCGGTTCAGCCGATCTCGCCGGCAGCAACAACACCACCATCAAGGGCGTCAAGTCGTTTGGGCCGCCGTCGATCTCGACCGAGGACTTCACCGCCGACTGGTACGGGCGGGTGCTGCACTTCGGCATCCGCGAGCACGCGATGGGGTCGATCCTGTCCGGCATCGTGCTGCACGGTCCTACGCGCGCCTTCGGCGGAACGTTCCTTCAGTTCTCGGATTACATGCGCCCCGCAGTACGGCTGGCGTCGCTGATGGACATCGACACCATCTACATCTGGACCCACGACTCCATCGGTCTGGGCGAGGACGGACCGACGCATCAGCCGATCGAGCACCTCGCGGCGCTGCGCGCGATCCCGAACCTTTCGGTGGTGCGACCCGGTGATCCCAACGAGACGGCATACGCGTGGCGCAGCATCCTGGCGCGGGGTAATGGCAGCGGTCCGGTGGGATTCATCCTGACGCGTCAGGGCATCCCAGTGCTGGAGGGCACCGACGCCGAGGGCGTCGCCAAGGGTGGCTACGTGCTCGGCGGCGGTAACCCCGCCGACGACGCCGACGTGATCATCATCGGCACCGGTTCGGAATTGCAGCTAGCGGTGGAAGCCAAGAAGCTCTTGGCCGCCAAGGACATTACGGCTTACGTGGTGTCCATGCCTTGTGTCGAATGGTTCGAATCGCAGCCGAAGGAATACCGCGATTCCGTGCTCCCGCCGTCGGTCTCGGCACGAGTGGCGGTCGAGGCAGCCGTAGCGCAGAGTTGGTACAAGCTGGTGGGTGACACCGGGGAGATCGTCTCGATCGAGCACTACGGCGAATCGGCCGACGACAAGACGCTGTTCCGCGAGTTCGGCTTCACACCAGAGGCCGTCGCAGCTGCCGCAGAGCGATCCATCGACAACTAGATCTGAAAGAGAAGGGCAAAATCATGACGCAGAACCCGAATCTGGCCGCCCTCAGCGCCGCCGGTGTCTCGGTCTGGCTCGACGATCTGTCGCGTGAGCGGCTGCAGACAGGCAATCTGCAGGAGCTCATCGACACCCGCAGCGTCGTCGGAGTGACCACCAACCCGTCGATCTTCCAGGCGGCGCTGTCGAAAGGCACCGCCTACGACGCGCAGGTGTCCGAGCTCGCCGATCGCGGCGCAGACGTCGACGCAGCGATCCGCACCGTGACCACTGACGACGTGCGCAACGCCTGCGACGTGCTCGCCAAGCAGTATGAGTTGTCCAACGGAGTGGACGGGCGGGTGTCGATCGAGGTCGACCCGCGGCTAGCGCACGATACGGACAAGACGATCCTCCAGGCCATCGAGTTGTGGAAGATCGTCGACCGGCCCAACCTGTTGATCAAGATCCCCGCCACCATGGCCGGGCTGCCTGCGATCACCGCCGTTATCGCCGAAGGCATTTCGGTGAACGTCACGTTGATCTTCTCCGTCGAGCGCCACCGATTGGTGATGGACGCTTATCTCGCCGGCCTGGAGAAAGCCAGGGACGCGGGCCACGACGTCTCCAAGATCCATTCGGTCGCATCGTTCTTCGTGTCCAGGGTCGACACCGAGATCGACAAGCGGCTGGAGAAGCTCGGCTCCGATGAGGCCCTGGGGTTGCGCGGCAAGGCCGGAGTGGCCAACGCCCATCTGGCGTACGCGGCCTACGAGGAAGTGTTCGTCGGCGGTTCGCGCTTCGAGGCGTTGAAAGGCGACGGGGCACGAGTACAGCGTCCGCTGTGGGCGTCGACGGGGGTTAAGAATCCCGACTATTCCGATACGCTTTACGTCACCGAATTGGTCGCACCGAACACGGTGAACACCATGCCGGAGAAGACGATTGACGCGGTGGCCGACCACGGCGTCATCACCGGCGACACCGTTACCGGCAAGGGCGCCCAGGCGCAGGCGGTGTTCGACGAATTGGCGAAGGCCGGTATCGATCTTCCGGACGTCTTCAAGCTGCTCGAAGACGAAGGTGTCGAGAAGTTCGAGAAGTCGTGGCAGGAGTTGCTCGACGCCACGCAGGAACAGCTCGACGCCGCCAAGAAATGACCGAATGGCGTAATCCGCTGCGCGACAAGCGCGATAAGCGGATGCCCCATATCGCGGGTCCGTGCGCCGTGGTCATCTTCGGCGTGACGGGTGATCTGGCACGCAAGAAGCTGATGCCGGCGATCTACGACCTCGCCAACCGGGGACTGCTTCCGGCGAACTTCGCCCTTGTGGGGTTCGCCCGGCGCGACTGGGAGGATGAGGATTTCGCCAAGCTGGTCTACGAAGCGGTCCAGGGACACGCCCGAACGCCGTTTCGCCAGGAGGTATGGGAACGCCTGGCTGAGGGAATCCGGTTCGTGCAGGGCACCTTCGACGACCCGAAGGGGTACGAGAGGCTCGCCGAGACACTGCAGAAGTTGGATGCCGAACGCGGAACAGGCGGCAATCACGCCTTCTACCTGTCGATTCCACCGAATGCGTTCCCCGTGGTGTGCGAACAACTCAAGCAGTCCGGACTGGCCACCAAGCCCGACGGCTCTTGGAGCAGGGTGGTCATCGAGAAGCCGTTCGGACATGATCTGCAGAGCGCACGAGATCTCAACGCGGTGGTCAACAGCGTTTTCCCCGAGGCCTCGGTGTTCCGCATCGACCACTACCTCGGCAAGGAGACGGTCCAGAACATCTTGGCTCTTCGATTCGCGAACGAGCTGTACGAACCGATCTGGAACAACAACTACGTCGACAGCGTGCAGATCACGATGGCCGAGGACATCGGCCTCGGCGGTCGCGGCGGCTACTACGACGGTGTCGGTGCCGCCCGCGACGTGATCCAGAATCACCTGCTGCAGCTGATGGCACTGACCGCCATGGAGGAGCCGGTCAGCTTCGGGCCGGGTGAATTGCAGGCGGAGAAGATCAAGATCCTCTCGGCGACCCAGGTGATGCAGCCGCTCGATCAGACCACCGCACGCGGTCAGTACACCGCGGGATGGCAGGGCAGCGAGAAGGTGGTCGGGCTACTCGAGGAAGACGGGTTCTCCAAAGACTCGACCACCGAGACCTACGCGGCCATAGCCCTGGAGATCGACACCCGTCGCTGGGCAGGCGTGCCGTTCTTCCTTCGCACCGGAAAACGGTTGGGCCGCAGGGTCACCGAGATCGCGTTGATCTTCAAGAGGGCCCCGCATCTGCCCTTCGACAAGACGATGACGGAGGAGCTGGGCCAGAACGCGTTGGTGATCCGGGTGCAGCCCGATGAAGGCATCACCACGCGGTTCGGCTCCAAGGTGCCCGGCAGCGCCATGGAGGTCCGCGACGTGAACATGGACTTCTCGTATGGCTCGGCGTTCGCCGAAGACTCCCCCGAGGCCTACGAGCGACTCATCCTCGATGTGCTGCTCGGCGAGCCGTCGCTGTTCCCGGTGAACCGCGAGGTCGAATTCTCCTGGGAGATCCTCGATCCCGTGCTGGATTACTGGGCGTCGAACGGTAAGCCCGAAGCGTACGAGTCCGGCACCTGGGGGCCCGAGTCCGCCGACGAGATGCTGCACCGCATGGGCCGGGAATGGAGGCGGCCATGATTGTCGACCTGCCGGGTACGAACACCAACGACATCAACAAGAAGATCACGGGCCTTCGCGAAGAGGGTGGCGCGATCACGCTGAGTCGCGTGCTCACGCTTGTCATCTCGCTGCACGCCGATGATCTGCTCGAGGATTCGATCGAGGCGGCCAACTTCGCCAGCCGTGAACACCCGTGCCGGGTGATCGTCGTGGTGGCCGGCGATCGGGATGCGAAGGAACCGCGTCTGGACGCACAACTGCGTGTCGGCGGTGACGCAGGAGCTGGCGAAGTGGTCGCCCTACATCTGCACGGCGACCTCGCCGACCACGCCAACAGCGTAGTGCTGCCGTTCCTGCTGCCAGACACTCCCGTGGTGGCGTGGTGGCCCGTCGGTGGGCCTGATGATCCATCGCGAGACCCCTTAGGGCAGTTGGCGGTTCGGCGGATCACCAATGCGACGGATTGCGCCGATCCGATGGCGGCGATCAAGGGTCGCCTGGCCGGCTACACCTCGGGCGACACCGATCTGGCATGGGCGCGCATCACCTACTGGCGCGCGCTGCTGACGGCCGCACTCGACCAGCCGCCGTATGAGCCCGTCACCTCGGCGGTGGTGTCCGGGCTTCGCGATGAACCGTCACTCGACGTCCTCGCGGGTTGGCTCGCCACCCGAATCGACGGTCCGGTGCAGCGAGAGGTCGGCGAACTGAAGGTCGAGTTGATCCGTAGCAGCGAGACGATCACGCTGCGGAGACCGCAGACCGGTGTGACGGCGACGATCAGCAGGACCGCGAAACCGGACTCGCTGATCCCATTGGCACGCAGGGAGACCAAGGAGTGCCTCGCCGAGGACCTGCGCAGGCTTGACGCCGACGAGATCTACCACGAGGCGCTGAAGGGGATCGAGAAGGTGCAGTACGTATGAGCACTGTCATCGAGAAGTATGCGGATACAACCGCTTTGGTGGCGGCCGCAGGCGACAGGCTCGTGGCGGCAATCAAAGATGCGATCAGCCAACGGGGCCGTGCACTGATCGTGCTCACCGGCGGTGGCACAGGCACCGGGCTACTCAAGCGGGTCCGCGAGCAGGCCGAGGGGATCGACTGGTCCAAGGTCCATCTGTTCTGGGGCGACGATCGCTTCGTGCCCGCCGACGACGACGAACGCAACGAGAAGCAGGCACGCGAGGCGCTGATCGACCACATCGATATCCCCGCGGCCCACGTGCACGCCATGGCGCCCAGCGACGGCGAGTTCGGGGACGACCTGGATGCGGCGGCAGAAGCGTACGGGCAGGCGGTGGCCGCGAACGCCGACGAAGGTCAACCCGTACCCGACTTCGACGTTCACCTGTTGGGCATGGGAGGCGAGGGACATATCAACTCGCTGTTCCCGGACACGCCCGCGGTACGGGAATCCAGCCGGATGGTGATCGGCGTTACCGACTCCCCCAAACCGCCGCCGCGCCGAATCACCTTGACACTGCCTGCGGTTCAGCGCTCGCGCGAGGTGTGGTTGGTGGTGTCAGGCGAGGCGAAGGCCGACGCGGTTGCCGCGGCGGTTGATGGCGCCAACCCCGTCGATGTACCCGCTGCCGGAGCGGTTGGCCGGGAAGCGACGGTGTGGCTGCTCGACGAGGGCGCGGCGTCCAAGCTCTAGCATCTGCCGACGTCACGCCTAGTTATCCCCAATTGGTTTTTCATCCACAGGGTGGGGTTGAGCTGGGCCGATGCGTGGGGTTTCGCGTCATTATCGCGGTTAGTGTCGAATGCATGTTCGATCAACTCGTCGATGCGGCGCTGACCAGCCGGGCTGGGGCCGCGGTGGGGGCGTGGGCGCGGGTGGAAAACGCCGCCTGCGCCCGACGGTTGTTCGCGATGGCCGATGAGCTCGATGCCATGCTGGCCGCCGACGGCTCCGACGAGCGCCAGCAGTGGTGTCTGGACAACTGGGACGCCGTCGCCGCGTCGGTGGCCGCCGCCCAAAACGTGTCGTTGGGGGTGGCCTCGCATCAACTGCTGATCGCCGACTCCTTACGACAACGCCTGCCGCGGGTGGGTGAGGTGTTCGCCGCCGGCGCCATCTCCTACCGCCAGGTCGCCGCGGTCGTCTCACGCACCCGGCTGATCCGCGACCCGCAGGCGCTGGCCAAAGTCGACACCGAAATCGCCGCCCACATCACCGCCTGGGGGCCGTTGTCGGTGGACAAAACCCAGCACGAGATCGACTACTGGGTCGACCGCTATGACCCCGCCGCGGTACGGCGCAGCGAATACTCCGCCCGCGGACGCCACGTCGACGTGCATCCACCCGAGGACGGCAGCGGTACCGCCGACATCGAAGCCCGGTTGTTGGCCACCGATGCCGAGGCTTTGGATCAACGCCTGGACGCGATGGCGGGTGCGGTGTGCGAGGCCGATCCGCGCACCCTGGAGCAGCGCCGCGCTGATGCGTTGGGTGCGCTGGGCCACGGCGCGGACCGGCTGGCGTGCGGCTGCGGGCGCCCCGACTGTGCCGCCGCCGACGCCCAGCCCAGCGCCGTGGTCGTGCACGTGGTGGCCCACGAAGATTCCCTGACCGATGACACCCCGGCCAAGTTGGACGGGCAAGGAGCACCCGGACCCACCGCAGAGCAGCTACGGCAGATGACCCTGCGAGAAGCCTTGACCCAACCGCCGCCCGCCGGGCCGGCAAAGACGCCACCGGCGGCGCTGATGGGTGGCGGGCTGCTGCCCGCGCCGCTGCTGGCCGCAAAGATCGCCGGCACCGCCAAGATCGTGCCGATCCGCCACCCCGGCCAAGCACCACCCGAACGGCGCTACACCCCCTCCGCGGTGCTGGCCACGTTCATCCGGTGCCGGGATATGACGTGTCGGTTTCCCGGCTGCGATGAACCCGCCCACCACTGCGATGTGGACCACACCATCGCCTACCCGGCCGGGCCGACACAAGCATCCAACCTGAAATGTTTATGCCGAAAACATCACCTGCTCAAGACGTTCTGGGGTTGGCGCGACCACCAGCAACCCGACGGCACCGTCATCTGGACGAGTCCGCAGGGCCAGACCTACACCACCCACCCCGGCAGCCGAATACTGTTCCCCACCCTGTGCCGACCCACCGCAGCAGTCGTGAAAGTCGAAGCGCCAAACCCCGACACCACCGGATCCAACCGTGGGCTGATGATGCCCCGACGCAAAAGCACCCGAGAACAAAACCGCGCACAAGCCATCAACGACGAACGACAACACAACGAGCCCTGGGCTGCAGAACGCATCGCCGAACGCAACGAACCCCCACCGTTCTGAATCGGTCTGCTCCTAAGAAGCGACCGCGAGCAGATGCCACTCGCCGGGCACTCCCTTGAGCTCGTGAGCGCCGCGGTCCTCGAATTCGAGCCCTGACCCGATCACCAGGTCGCGCAGCGTGCTGGACACCAGCACCTCGTTCGGCCCAGCCAGCGCGCTGACGCGCGCACCGATGTGCACGGCGATGCCGCCGATGTCGTCGCCGCGAATCTCGCACTCGCCGGTGTGCAACCCAGCACGCACCTGGATGCCCAACGCTTGCACCGCATCACGAATTGCCATGGCGCAGCGGATCGCACGCTGCGGGCCGTCGAACATCGCAAGGAAGCTGTCACCCGACGTGCTCACCTCACGGCCACGAAACCGAACAAGCTGCGACCGCACGACGGCGTCATGTGCGTCGAGGAGCGCATGCCAGTCACGGTCTCCGATCTCCGCCGCGCGGCGCGTCGAGTCCACGATGTCGGTGAACAACACGGTGGAGAGAACGCGGTCATCGGCCACTTCGGCCTGGTGCCCGGTGAGGAACTCGGCGATTTCCTGGAAGGAATCCCGCCACGGTTCAACGAAGTGGTGCAGGTTGCGCCCCGGAAGTTCGACGTATTTCGCGCCCGGTATGCGGTCGGCGATGTACTTGCCTGCCACCGGCGGGATGATCGGGTCGTCGGCGTGTTGGACGACAAGGGTTGGCACGTGGACTGTTGGAAGCACCGCTCGCACGTCCAATTCGGCGATGAGCGGCATCATCAGCGCGACGGTCCGTGGGCTTGCTGCCATGCGTTCCTCTCGCGCCCACGCGGCCCGGATCTCCTCGTTCCACGGCATGTCCGGATTGAGCATGTGTTGCAATTCGCCGGTTCCCCACGTGGCGACCAACGCATCGAGGACTTCGTCTTTTTGAACCACCGCGGGGTCTGCCGGATTTGCGGCGCTGTCGAGCGAGATAAGCGCGGTCGTGCGGGACGGATGCGTTGCCGCGAACAGGGCGGCTGTCGCGAGCGATCCGGAGTACGCGACAAGAGCTGCTTCGCGACTTCCGAGTTCGTCCAGCACAGCGGTGATGCTGTCGGCCCATTGCTCCAAGGTCGGCAGCGCGCCCGCCGTGACCGGGTCCGACATTCCGGTGCCTGGCTGGTCGAAGAAGATCAGCCGACCAAGCGATGTCATCGCCTCGACCCACCCCCGGATGGACGGCAACTCAGGAAGGACCTCGCAACACGTGAACCAGTTCGGGACGAACACGATGTCGCGAGCGACCATCAGCCGACGCGCGATAGGCGACGCGCAAGTCCCCGTTCATCGCGTAGCGCGTCTCCGAGAACACGGCGGAAGTCTAAGCCGAGGAACGGGTCGAGCGGTGCGCATTGGCAGCGTTTATGCTGCTCACAAGCGGTTCCCGTAAAGTGTACTTCAGCCAGTCGGTGCCACCACCTACTCAAAACCTTTTGGGGCTGGCGCGACCAACAGCACCCCGACGGCACCGTCATCTGGACGAGTCCGCAGAGCCAGACCTACACCACCCACCCCTGCAGCCGAATACTGTTCCCCACACTGTGCCGACCCACCGCAGCAGTCACGAAAGTCGCCACACCCGACCCCGACACCACCGGATCCAACCGTGGGCTCGATGATGCCCCGACGCAAAAGCACCCGAGAACAAAACCGCGCCCAAGCCATCAACGACGAACGCCGACACAACGAGCCCTGGGCTGCAGAACGCATCGCCGCACGCAACGAACCACCACCCTTCTAACTCAGCATTGATCCCGCCTGGCGGCCCGGCAGTCGCTCTCGCCATCCCGGAAGCCGGCGTCATAGTCGGCGGTCTGCCTCGTCGAATCTGTTGCGAGCGTTCTGCGCCGCGGATCACCTGGGCATTGGCGGGACGGCCTCTCCCCTCCGCACGTCGTCACATCTGGTTCAGACGAGCAGTCGGCCCCGGGGGTTCCCGCGTATATGGTCAAATGACCGTCATGGTGGACAAGGGTGGCAGCAAGCCAGGCCCACGTAGCGGCCGGGAACGGATCCAGAAGCTGGCACAGGCGGCACTGAATGCCGACGTCACGGTGGAGCAGGTCGACACCATCCTCGAGGGGTTAAGTGAGACCCTTGTCGACCTCAACAATTCGACCGGCAACCTCGACGCGACGTTGGAGCGGTTCAACGACACGATCAGCCGGATCAACGAACTCGCCCCGCGCCTCATTGCAGTGGTTGATCGTCTCGAAGGCATTGTCGATCGCGTCGAGCGCATCGTCGGTATCGGCGAATCCGTCATGTCGCCGTTGGCCGCGACCGAACATGCGGTCCGCGGCGCTGTAAACAAGGTGCGCAAGTCCACCGGCCTCTAATGCCGGCGGTGGCCCGACGGTCAGACGAAATCGGAGCCGCCGTCGACGTTGACGGTGGCCCCGGTGACGTAGCCGTTGCGCCGTGACGCCAGATAGACGGTGATCGACGCGATCTCCTCCGGCAGGCCCGCGCGCCCGAGATCGCACGGCTGGTGGAAGTTGTTGTCGATCCACGTCATCACGTCAGTGGGATCGTTTGCATCAAGTCCGTCCGCGGCCAGGATGTCCTTGAGCACCTCGGTAAAACTCGCCGTGACGATGGTGCCCGGACATACGCAATTCACCAGAATTCCGTCCTTGGCAAGGCTTTTCGACAGGTTCTTGGTGACGCTGCTCAGCGCCGCCTTCGATGCGGTGTAGGCGACGATCCGAGGGTTCTGCCGCTGAATCGAATGGGCCGACAATGTCACGATTCTTCCCCACTCCGCAGCGCGCAGCATCGGCAGCGCGGCCCGAATCGACCGCACCCCCGACATCGTGCCCAGCGCGAATGTCTCATCCCACTGCGCGTCGTCCATATCCTCGAAGTAGCCGTCGCCCGGTCCTATCGTGTGAACCAGGCTGTTGAGTTCGCCCCACCGCTGCGCGACGGCTTCGAAACCAGCGGCGATCGATGCGGCCATCCGACATGTCGACACAGATTCCGACCGCATCCGGCGCCCCCGCGTCGCGAAGCCTCGC
Organism: uncultured Actinomycetota bacterium; assembly: GCA_963721195.1. Lineage (GTDB taxonomy): Bacteria > Actinomycetota > Actinomycetes > Mycobacteriales > Mycobacteriaceae > Mycobacterium. The sequence goes on from CAVRIH010000021.1 coordinate 82,182, forward strand.
CACTGCCTCGTCCAGGGCTTCGGCACCCCTTGCCATCACCGCGACGCTGGCGCCCTCTTCTGCGAGCGTCGTCGCGATCGCCAGGCCCATGCCCTTGCTGCCGCCCGTCACGACGGCCGTCGATCCCGCCAAACCCAAGTCCATCGAGTCACCTTCCGTGGGGTTGCGTTACACCGAGTCCGCGCATGCAGAAACGGACGAGTCTGTTCACGAACGTCATGCTGATCGCAATCGCCGGTCGCCCATTGGCGTACGACACCTGCCCAGATCGCGCCGTGGATCGACAACGCGTCGGCGGCCGGGTCGATGTCGGGGAAAACCCCGGCAGCCCTTCCCTTCTCGAGTTGTTCGACGAGCGGCTTCAGGATCTCCCCGTAGGCATCGCCGACGAGCTCGGGGGCCGTAAACATCTGCGACTGGGCCTCTAGCGACATCTGCCGCTGGTCAGATCTGATCTGTTCGTTGAACGCCAGGTCCAGGCGGCCGTCGATCCACGCCACCACCGCTTCGGCCGGATTGGACGTCGCCGCCATCTTCCGCTTCAGCCTGCGCATCTCGATCCGCGCCATCTGCAGGAACACCGCGGACACCAACGCATCCTTCGAATCGAAATGCCGATAGAAGGCACGGGTGCTCAGCGCGGCGCGGTCGAGCACCCGGGCCACGTTGACCGACGCGATTCCCTCGTCGCGGACGATCTCGGCGGCGGCCTTCACGAGCGCATCGCGCACTCCGGGATCGGGGTCCAGCTTCTTGCGTCGCCGCCTGGCTACGGTGTCCATCACGCAGTCACGTCGTAGGTCGCGAGGTAGTCGGCGAACGAATCGTGCACCTGTTCGCGCGTCAGGCCGTAGTCGGCGAGGTCGTAAGCATGCTCGCCACGCGAGCCGGGTCGGTGCCCATCCGCCCACGCCTGCACCCGACGGCGGGCCTCGTCGGTGAAAGCCAGGCCCAACCGGCCATAGCCATTCTCGATGGTGTCGATCGGGTCGGCATTCAGGTCGGCGAAGGACACGTCAACGAACCTGTTGTCTCCGAAGCGCTTTCGGAAATCCATCGCGCGCCGGACACCTTCGGCCCAGCACTCCAGTTGCTCGGCACCGAGTTCGTGCGGGTCGTCACGATCACTACTCCAACTGCGTACGTATTGGATCAGGCTGCACACCGACGCCAGTACCTTCGCCGGGTCGCGGTGACTCCACAAGAACTTCGCGTTCGGGTAGGCCTCGACGAGTGCATCGAGGGAGAACATGTGAACCGGCGTCTTCAAGTGCCAGAGGGTCGGCGGGCAGTGCCACTGAAGAAGTTTGAGCACCTGCCGATGGAACGTGTACGTCTCACCCATATCGCACCGCATCAGCCACGCCAGGTACCCGGGGACCCGCACCACCCCGTCGAAGTGGAAGGTGCGGAAACTCATACCCATCAGGTCCTGGCATTCGGTCGCGGCCTGCGGCTCAGAGTTCATCATGGTCCGCATACGCGGAAACATGCTGTCCATCATGGCGATTCCCTCGGCCGCCTGCGCGATCCGCGGATCGTCATGCTGAGTTGCCGCCTCCGGCGGCGGCGTGCACGCCTGAGACTCCCACATCCGCAACGACCGGAACTGGGGATCATTGGCCACCAGCTGGCTCAGTGCCGTCGTCCCGGTGCGCGGCAAGCCAACCACGAACACCGGACCCCCGACGACTTCGTCGTCAATCTCGGGATGCTGCTTGTAGGTGTCGACGATCCGCAACCGTTGAATGAGGGCGTTGCTGATGGTGGCGTGCTGGATCACCACGCCCATCTCGTTGAGATCGGCTTCGTTGTTCAGCGCATCGACGGTCCGCTCCAGGCCCTCGCGATAGTAGGACGAGCCGAAATCGTCGAGCCCGGTGGCGACCCGTGCGCCGTCCTCGAGTTCGTCCACGGCGAACGTCATGCGGAAAACCTTTCGTGAACTGCACGCCGGCGCGCCGCGAGGGTCGCCGCCCGCTCCGCGGGGGTCACCGTCACAGTGCCGACAGGCAACGCCGCCGAGATGTCGGCGAGCTTGACCACCCTCGCGCTCGGTGTGGGCGCGGTCTCGGTCCGCACACACCGCAGAATCATTGCGCCATTGCTATGTCCAGCCGTATCAAGCCAATTCGCGACACCGGGATCCCGTGAGCTGATCACCACGCGAAGGATCCCATCAGAGTCGATCTTCGCTTGATGTGCGTTGAGGCTGGACTGATGGCGGCCGTAGTGAATGGTCTCCCACCATTGATTGCCAAGCGAGTAACTCCAGTACACGCCCTGGGGTGGTTCGACCTCCAGGATCAACGCCTCGTCGGGTGCGAGTTCGTAGCGGCCGATAACAGGCCGGTTCTCCGCCGCGGCACCCATGTCGGAACGATCGATCGGCGGCATGAACGCATTGACCGGCGGACCCGCGTTGAAGTCGAGGAAGAACTTGAGGTTGTCGTGAACGAAGTCGCCCAGCGCGTAGATCTGCCGTGAGACCGCAACATCGGCCGCCACCGAGCAGTCCTTCGGCTCGACCTCGTCGCCGATGCGCTCGATCTGCAACACCGACGGCTGCTCGGTGTCCCAGTCGTAGAAGAAATGCCGCACCACCAACGTGGGATGGTCGCCGTCCACGCGCATCCAGTTGCCCTGCTGCTCATCAGCCGAGAGCACGACTTCGAAGTTGCCGTCCGGATCCATCTCGAGGTCGTCCACCAGGCAGTTGGCTGTGGCCGCGATTCCGTTCATCGTCTGCAGACCGACGTACCGCGCGGTGCCCCGGTTGCCATAGAGCCGGTATGTTTCACCACCCCGCAGCGTGGCCCGCAAGTAAATGCAGTCCGGACACTCCATGCCCCAGGTCAGGATGTCGTCGGTGCTTGTGCGGGTCACAGCCAGTACCGGATCGGGGTCGACTCGCAGTGCCTCGTCGACACCGACGGCCAACAGCACCATCAGGTGCCTCATCCCCGATGCGTAGTCGACGCTGTTGCGGTTGACCTCGCTGGACGCGACGAGCTCACCTGCGGCCTTCAGCCGATCCAGGAGATGCCCCCAGGCCTGGGGCAGATCACCGGCGCCGCCGCCCTGCCCGGACAGGGCGGCCTCGGCGATGGAGAACGGCAGCCAGGCCATCGGGTTCGCGTCGCTCACAAGTTTCTCCAGTCCTCTTAAATGAAAACATAGTTTTCACTTAAGACCCACTGACTGTGACATCTCGCGGCCGAAGTGTCAACGCTCTCCGCGCGACATACTCCGATAGGATCGCCGGATGTTTCGCATCGATGGCATCAACGGCGAGAGCATCGTGGTCGACGGAAATTGGGTCGAGAAGCTGCGGACGAACACCTCGCGCGGCCGCAACCCGGCAGATAAGTATTCCGGCACCGATATCAAGGAGATCAGCCGTCGTAAGAAGATATTCGGCGGCGAGAAAGAAGAACTGCTGCAGGTGATCGTCAACGTGGGCACGTACTACTCGCTGACGGTTCCGGCCGAGAAGCGGGCCGACGTTGATGCGCTGATCGCCGAACTCGAGAAAGCTCGCGACAGCGCGACTTCCTAGCCGCTGTTGCGCAGCGCGGTCGCCAGTCCACTCATCGTCAGGAGGATGCCGCGCTGGACGAGTTCGTCGTCGTCACCAGATCGGTAGCGGCGCAACAGTTCCACTTGAAGGTGATTCAACGGCTCCAGGTATGGGAACCGGTTGAAGACCGACCGCGCCAACGCCGGGTTGTCGGCGAGAAGGTCGTCCTGACCGGTGATGAGCTTGTGCATCCGGATCGTGCGGGTGTGCTCGGCGACGATCTTGTCGAACACGCGCCGCCGCAACTGCTCGTCGGACACCAATTCGGCGTATCGCGCCGCCAGGCCCATATCGGACTTCGCCAGCACCTGGGCCATGTTCGACAGCACGGTGCGGAAGAACGGCCAGCGGCGGTACAGGTCCCGCAGCACCTCCAACCGCCCGTCACCCTCGTTGATCCACCCGTCGAACGCGGTCCCGGTGCCATACCAGCCGGGCAGCATCACGCGCGATTGGCTCCAGGCCAGCACCCACGGAATCGCGCGCAGAGTCCGAGATGGCAGTGGTGGGCTTGCGTGAGGTCGGCCTGCTGCCGATGTTGAGTGCACCGATCTCGCTGACGGGTGTCGATTCCTTGAAGTACTCGACGAATCCCGGTGTGTCGTGCACCAATTCGGCGTACGCCCGCTGTGCGCGAGCGGCGAGCTCGTCGAGCACCTCATACGCTGGACCGGCGGCGTCACCGAGACCCTCGAGGTCGAGCAGCGTGGCTTCCAGCGTCGCCGCCAACAAGGTTTCGAGGTTGCGGTGCGCAATCTGCGGCTCCGCGTACTTGGCCGCGATCACCTCACCCTGCTCGGTGATCCGAAGTGACCCGCTTGACCGCGCCGGGCGGCTGCGCACGGATGGCGTCGTAGCTGGGTCCGCCACCGCGCCCGACGGTGCCGCCGCGACCATGGAAGAGGCGCAACCGTATTCCCGTCTTGCGCGCAGACTCGACCAGGTCGAGCTCGGCGCGATACAGCGCCCAGTTGGCGGCGAGGTATCCACCGTCCTTGTTCGAGTCGGAGTAGCCGAGCATCACTTCCTGGCTGTCGCCGCGGGCCGACACGATGGCGCGGTACACCGGAAGGTCCAGTACCTGTTCGAGAATCGATGAGCCACGTTGGAGGTCGTCGATGGTCTCGAAGAGCGGGACGATGCCGACGGGTGCGTAGGCGTGCGGCCCGGAAACGTCTAGCAGACCGACCTCTTTGAGCAGTACGGCAGCCTCGAGAATGTCGGACACCGACTGGCACATCGAGATGACGTAGTTCGGCACGGCCTGCGGCCCGTACACCTTGACGGCGCGGGCTGCCGAGGCGACGATGTCGAGTTCCTTGCGTGCCAACTCGGAGAGTTCGGCACCGTCGGAGGTGAGCGGCCGCCGCGTGGCCACTTCCGCCGCGAGCAGCTCGACGCGCTCCGGTTCGGGCAGCGAACGGTAGTCGGGGTGCACACCCGCCCATGCCAGCAGCTCGGCGATGACCTCCTCGTGCACGTCGGAGTTCTGCCGCATATCCAGCCCGGACAGATGAAAACCGAAGACGTGCACGGCTTCCCGCAGTCTGGACAACCGATCGTCGGCCAGCACCGCGCTGCCGTTCGTACGCAGGGACTCGTCGACGACGTCGAGGTCGGCCAGTAGTTCGGCCGGCGTCTCGTATCGGTCGAGTCCGAGATCGAGTTCGTGCTCAGGCTGACGGTCGAGGATTTCGAAGGCCGTCGTCGTCAGACGCGCATGGATGACCCGCAGCGCCCGACGATACGGTTCGTCGGCGCGGGCAGGCTCATGACACTGGTCCGCCAGTGCCTCGAGCGCGTCGCTGACCTTCACCAGCCGCGCCGACATCGACAGTTCGTATTCGAGCGCGGTGATCTCGGTGAAGTAGTGCTCCAGCGCCGTGTAGGCGGCACTGCTGGTCGCCAGCCGCACGACCTCGGCTGTGACATTCGGGTTGCCGTCGCGATCCCCACCGATCCACGATCCGGGCCGCAGAAAGGGCTCGCTCAGCAGGTCGGTATCGGGCCATCGGGACCGCAGCGCATTACGCACCTCGGCATTGACCTGCGGTACCACCTCGAAGAACGCCGCCGGGTAATACCGCAGGCCGGTTTCGATCTCGTCCTGAATCTTCAACCGGGACAACCGGATCAGTGCCGTCTGCCACAGCGTGAGAATGTTGCGGCGCAGCTCACGCTCGATGTCGCGGCCGTCGTCGGTGTGCTGATGGCCATTCATTCGCAGTCGCATCAATTCGGTGATGCGGTGCTGGGTGTCAAAGATCGTGCGCCGCCGGGTTTCGGTGGGATGCGCGGTGATCACAGGCGAAACCAGCGCCCCGGCCAGCGCGTCGGCCACCGTCGCCGAATCGAGTCTGGCCGAATCGAGTTTGGCGTACGTCGCGGCCAAGCTGCTGTCCTGTGGCGGTTCTCCTGCGGCTACGTGAATGACGCGCCGGCGCTCGCGGTGGATGTCCTCGGCGACGTTCGCCAACAATGCGAAGTGGGTGAATGCGCGGATGACGGGGATCGCCCGGTGAATGTCGATGCCGTCGAACATGGAGCTCAGCTCGGCGCGGTCGATCTCGGAGCGCCGCACCCGGAACGATTCCACCCGGGCGCGCTCGACGAGGTCGAACACATCCTCGCCGTTCTGCTCGCGGACGGTCTCGCCGAGGATGGCGCCCAACAAGCGGATGTCTTCGCGCATCGGCTCGGTGGCCTCACGGCCCACTTTCGTGCGCTGTACCGCGCCGATAGGTTCCAGACCGCCGACTTCTGCCATGTCCCCAGTATCGGCGCGAGCCCACGTCGGCTGCAGGAGCGAGCGGGGAGGGCTAGCTGTACTTGATCTGCAGCGCGACGCCGACGATCGACACCACCCAGATGGCGGTGACGAAGTACGTCAGCCGGTCGAGGTTCTTCTCCACGACGGTCGAGCCGGACAGGCTGGACTGGACGCCGCCGCCGAACAGGGTCGACAAGCCGCCGCCCTTGGCGCGATGCAGCAGCACCAGCAGCACCACGAGCAAGCTGGTGACTATCAGCGTGATCTGCAGGGCGAGAACCATGGCCGACAGCCTACAGGCCCAAAAGGACCGCTACGGCAAGGGCCCACCAGCGGCGATGGCCGAAAGGGTGGCGAACTGCTCGCCATCGAGCGACGCCCCGCCGACCAGCGCACCGTCGACGTCCTCCTGCGCCACGATCTCGCCGACGTTCTTGGCGTTCACCGAACCGCCGTAGAGCACGCGGACACCGGCCGCGAGCTGAGGGGACGCCAGCTTGCCCAGCTCGTCGCGGATGGCCTTGCAGACCTCCTGCGCGTCGGCGGCGCTGGCCACCCGGCCCGTGCCGATCGCCCACACCGGCTCGTAGGCGATGACCGCCTGGCCGATCTGCTCGGGGGTCAGCCCGGCCAGCGAGCCGCGCAGCGATTCGGTGTTGTATTCGACGTGGTTGCCGGCCTCGCGAACCTCGAGCTGCTCACCGATGCAGATGATCGGAATGATGCCGTGCTTGAACGCTGCGGCGGCCTTCGCGGCGACCAGTGCGTCGTCTTCGTGGTGATACGTGCGGCGCTCCGAGTGCCCGACGACGACATAGGTGCAGCCCAGCTTCGCGAGGAAGGTACCGCTGATCTCGCCGGTGTAGGCGCCCGAATCGTGCTGCGACAAGTCCTGCGCCCCGTAGGTGAGGCGCAGCTTGTCGCCGTCCACGAGGGTCTGCACGCTGCGCAGATCGGTGAACGGCGGCAGGACCGCGACGTCGACCTTGTCGAAATACTTGTCCGGCAGCGAGAACGCGATCTTCTGGACCAGCGCAATCGCCTCGAAGTGGTTGAGGTTCATCTTCCAGTTGCCGGCGATCAGCGGCGTACGGCTCATATCAACCCTCTCAGGTGCTCAATACGTCGATGCCGGGCAGCGTCTTGCCCTCAAGGTATTCCAGCGAGGCCCCGCCCCCGGTGGAAATGTGGGAGAAGCCGTCATCGGGCAGGCCCAGCTGCCGCACCGCGGCCGCGGAATCGCCGCCTCCGACCACGCTGAACGCGCCCTTGGCCGTCGCCCCGATGATCGCCTCGGCCACCCCTTTGGTGCCTGCGGCGAACGCGGGGAACTCGAATACGCCCATCGGGCCGTTCCAGAAGATGGTTTTGGCGTTGGAGAGCAGGGTGGTGAACCGCTCCACCGAGCCCGGGCCGATGTCCAGGCCGATCTTGCCGTCGGGGATGCGGTCGGCCCGCACCACCTCGGGCGTCGAGTCGGCTTTGAACTCGTCGGCCACCACGATGTCGACCGGTACGTGGATCACATCGCCGTAGTCCTCCAGCAGCTTGCGGCAGGTCTCGATCATGCCCTCTTCAAGCAGCGAATTGCCTACCGAAACACCTTGCGAGGCAAGGAATGTGAAGCACATGCCGCCGCCGATGACGATGCTGTCGGCTTTGGTCGCCAGGTTTTCGATGACGGCGAGTTTGTCCGACACCTTCGAGCCGCCGAGCACGACGGCGTACGGCCGCTCGGTCGAACTGGTCAGCTGCTCGAGAACCTTGATCTCGGTGGCCACCAGCGTGCCCGCGTAATGCGGTAGCAGGGTGGCGACGTCGTACACCGACGCCTGCTTGCGGTGCACGACACCGAAACCGTCGGAGACGAATGCGCCGGCCGAACCGTCTGCGCCGCTGACGAGTTCGGCGAGCTGTCTGGCCAGTGCGAGCCGCTCGTTGTCGTCCTTGCTGGTCTCGCGGGGATCGAACCGGATGTTCTCCAACAACAGGATGTCGCCGTCGGTGAGGCCCTCCGCGCGGGCCAGCGCATCCGAGCCGACGACATCACCGGCCAGTTGGACGTGCCTGCCGAGCTGCTCGCCCAGCGCCTTGGCGACCGGGGCGAGCGAGAACTCCGGCGTCGGACCGTCTTTGGGCCTGCCGAGGTGTGCGGTGACGACGACCTTGGCGCCTGCATCGGCCAGCGCCTTCAACGTGGGCACCGACGCGATGATGCGGCCCTGGTCGGTGATGTGGCGATCGTCGTCAAGCGGGACGTTCAGGTCCGAGCGCACCAGCACGCCCCGCCCCGAAACCCCTTCTGCCAGTAGGTCGTCGAGCGTCTTGACGGCCATCGGGTTAGAGCGACTTGCCGACCAGCGCGACCAGGTCGACGAGGCGGTTGGAGTAGCCCCACTCGTTGTCGTACCAGGACACGGTCTTGGCCTGGTTGTCGATCACCTTGGTCAGGCCCGCGTCGAAGATCGAGCTGTGCGGGTCGGTGACGATATCGCTCGACACGATCGGCGCGTCGTAGTACTTCAGGATGCCCTTGAGCGGACCGTCGGCGGCCGCCTTGAACGCCGCGTTGATCTCGTCGGCCGTGGCCGACTTGGACAGCTCGGCGGTCAGGTCGGTGCACGACCCCGTGGGGATCGGGACACGCAGGGCGTAGCCGTCGAGCTTGCCCTTCAGCTCGGGCAGCACCAGGCCGATCGCCTTCGCGGCGCCGGTCGAGGTGGGGACGATGTTCAGTGCGGCGGCGCGGGCGCGGCGCAGATCCTTGTGCGGGCCGTCCTGCAGGTTCTGGTCCTGCGTGTAGGCGTGGATCGTCGTCATCAGGCCCTTGACGATGCCGAACTCGTCGTTGAGCACCTTGGCCAGCGGCCCGAGGCAGTTCGTGGTGCACGACGCGTTGGAAATGATGTTCTGGCTGCCGTCGTACTTGTCGTCGTTGACGCCGAGCACGATGGTGATGTCCTCGTCGCTGGCCGGCGCGGAGATGATGACCTTCTTGGCGCCCGCATCCAGGTGGCCCTGGGCCTTGTCGCGTGTGGTGAAGATGCCCGTGGACTCGACGACGACGTCGACGCCCGAGGTCACCCCAGGGAAGGGCCGCAGGTCCCTCTTTGACCTCGAGCGACTTGATCTTGGTGCTGCCGATGACGATCGTGTCGTCGCCTTCGAGGCTGATGTCCTCGGGGTAGCGGCCCAGGATCGAGTCGAACTTCAGCAGGTGCGCCAGGCTGGCGTTGTCGGTGAGGTCGTTGACCGCAATGATCTCGACGTCGGTGCTCTTGCCCTCGGCCTTCTGCGCCGCGAGGGCCCGGTAGAAGTTGCGTCCGATGCGGCCGAAGCCGTTAACGCCAACCCGGATGGTCACGTGAGTCTCCCTTTTTAGCCCTTTTTAGCCTTGATGCTCAACGGCCAGCCTAGTGCTGTGACAGACGCCACGCGCGGGCTGGTCAGTGCACGGCCAGACTCTGGTCGGCGTACGGATTACCCAGCCATTTCCCGCGGATGTGCTGCAGGGTGCCGTCGTCCTCCAACTCGGCCTGCGCGACGGTAAGCCGGCTGAGGAGCGCCTGGTCTTCGAGGCCGACTGCGATCGCGATGTTCTCGACGGAGATGCCTTTTTGCACTACCTCGACGCCGGATATCGGCTTGGTCAGTTCGGTGAGCACGGGGGCGAGCTTCATGAATGCGTCGCAGTCGCCGGTGGTGAGGTCGGTCAGTGCCGAGCGGATGGTGCTGTAGTCGTAAGTCTTGACGCGCGCCGCTTTGCCCTGGGCGACGAGCCGCTCGGCGATCGGCTGGCTGGTGTTGCCCTGCTGGACGCCGATGGTCAGGCCTTCGAGGTCGTCAACGGACCGGACGTGTGGCAGGCGCGTGGTGTCGACGGCCAGCGACTGTCCGGAGATGAGGTAGGGCGGGACGAACGTCGCGTTCTTCTCGCGTTCGGAGGTGACTGTGGTGCCTGCGGCGACGCAGTTGTAGTCCGTGCCCAGGCCATCGAAGATGGCGTTGAAATCCGCGCCTTCGTATGCGATGAAGTCGACTGTTGCGCCGAGCTTTTCGGCGATGGCGGTCATCAGGTCGATGTCGAGTCCGGCGTCGTCTGGCATGCCATTGAAGGGTGGGTCGGGAAAGGCTGCACCGACCCTCAGAATCTCCACGCGCTCACCGCTTCTTCTCGAGTTCTGTTCGGACGTGGTCGATTTGGTCGTAGGCGTATGCCGCGATGGCGGCCATGGTCATCGCATCGCCGCGACGGGCCAGCGAATCGTATGTTTGATGGCCGAGGACCTCGCGCAGGTTATCGATTGTGGGCGTCAGCTCGGGTGCCGCCGCCAAGGCCATTGGGCTCAACGAGAATCCGGAGAGAGTGGCGGCCGGCTCATAGCGCTCCATGCGGTTTAGGAAAGAACTGAGGATGGCGAGCGGGGTGCGCACGCTGGCAACGTTGCCTGAGTCGTGGTAATTGCGAATGACCAAGGTCAAGTGGTCGAGCGCCTGCGTAGTGACGGTCTTCTGCGCCTCGAAGCGGGCCAGGTTCAGTGCAAGTATCGATTCGTTGAAGCTGTTGCCGCTGTCCTGAGCCAGGGCTAAGCCCTGCCGGCACACATCCAAACCATCGCCGGTCATTGTCGTGTGGAGAGGAAATCCAGTCGCAGCGATCGCGAACGTGTGCATATACGGATTGTTGCTCGCGGCACCTGCCTCTATCAGCCCTGCGGCGCCTGCGATCGCTTCGTCTATCAATCCCGCGAAAGCGAGACCAAACACTCGACACGACCGTATGTAGACGTGGTTGTCGCCTCGGCGCTCGAGCTGGGCATCGCACAGTTCGGCCCACCGTTGCGGCTGCCCGTCCTGAAGATATGCCGCTCCAAGCCAGGCTTCCATCGCGTATGGCGGCGCGTTCGGACTGCGGGCCAGAACCGGCGCGCCGGAATCGACATACCGGATCGCGTCATCGACGCGGCCCACCATCCAGCACAGCGACGCGATGACATACAAACTCGCAAGCCTCGGGTGGCTAGCTGCGCGCGCGGGCTCGATCAGCTCCTCTGCCCACGTGACCGGCTCGAAGTTCTCGACACCGAAGCCGAGAAGTCCGGCGTACGTCGCGATGGTCGCCGCAATGTCGAGGTTCCCTTGGCTGGCTGCCCATCGAAATGCTGTGCGCAGGTTCGCAAGTTCGGCAGCGAACCACTCGTACGCCTCGCGCTGACGGGGACTGTCCCACAGCGACAGTAATTCGGTCTCGCGGCCAGCGAAGTATTGGGCATGCGCTGCCAGAGTCTTATCTGCCTCGCCGGAGGTGACGAGTTGTTCTTCGGCGAATTGGCGGATCGTCTCCAACATCGAATACCGAGTTCGACCCTTCGACCGCTGCGCAACGAGTAATGACTTGCGAACCAGCGCGTCGAGCAGGTCAAGGACTCTGAACTCGTCATCGGATCCCGCTACAGCGCGTCCACTTTGAAGATCGAAACCTCCCGCGAACACCGAACAGCGTTCCAGCAGAGCCTTCTCCGAGTCATCAAGAAGGTCATACGACCATGTCACCGCATGACGCAATGTCTGGTGGCGTTCAAAACCCCGCCGCGACCCAACGAGCAACCTGAATCGGTGGTCGAGACGATCGCGCACCTCGGTGGCGGTCATCGATTCCATCCGGGAAGCGGCCAACTCGATCGCCAACGGGATTCCGTCCAGGCGACGACAAACCTCTTCCACGACAGTCGAGTCGTCAGCTAACACGCTTTGAGCCCGATCCATGAACAACTCGACAGCCGCATTGGTGTCCAGGGAGGACACCCGCCATAGTCGTTCGTCCGCGAGGCCGAGTCCTTCACGGCTCGTCGCCAGAATCTTCACGGTGGCCGATTGCGCGAGAATCGTCTCGACCATATCCGCTGCTGCGTCAACGACGTGCTCACAATTGTCGAATACGAGGAGACGGAGCCTGCCCTCCAGCGTGGCCGCGACTGACTGGCCCACCGTCATGCCCGGCTGTTGAATGACACCGAGCACCGCCGCCACCGCGTCGGGAACATCTGTGGGATCGGTAACTCCGGCCAATTCGAAAACCCATACGCCGTCCGGGAATTCGTCGGCGAGAACCGAGGCGACCTCAAGCGCTAGCCGCGTCTTGCCCACTCCACCGACTCCCGCCAATGTGACCAAGCGATGCGAACGCACCGCACGAGCAACTTCGGGTACCTCGGCATTGCGACCGATCAACGTGCCTGCGGCGGGCCGGAGATTTCCCGTAGTCGAATCGATTGTGCGCAACGGCGGGAAGTCCGAACGCAGGCCCGGCGCCTGCAGCTGAAATATCCCAATTGGGTTGGGCAAGTCCCGCAGACGCCGCGGCCCGAGGTCCACCAGATCAACTCCGCTGAGCAGGCCCGCCGTCGAATCAGCCACCAGAACCTGGCCGCCATGGCCTGCTGCCATCACTCGCGCAGCGCGGTTGAGCACCGTGCCGAAGTAATCGTTGTCCCGCAGCTCAGCCTCGCCTGTTGCGATCCCCATCCGGACCGGCAACTGCAATTCCCGCTGCGCGCCGATGGCAGCTTGCACGGCCGCCATCGGCGACGCGAACGCGGCGGCTATGCCGTCCCCGCTATGGCTGAACACGAGGCCGTCGTGAGCCTCGATCGCGGTGCGCAGCACCTTGTCATGCGCAGCCAACGCCACCCGCATCGCATCCGCGTCGGTTTCCCACCGGCGGGTCGAACCCTCAATATCGGTGAACACAAACGTCACGACCCCTGACGGCGGGGCCCCCGCGGACACCTGCAAAGAATCTCACAGAACACGGCGGCCCTGTGGATAACCGCATGGGCGGTCCGTGTACGGCCATTACGATGACCACATGGCGGAAGCCTCCCACGCTGACTATCGGGCGGTGTTGGCCGCCGTGAACGCGCTCGGGGCCAACCAGCGCGAGCATGCACTTGGTCTGGCCGGCGTTCAGACGGACCTCGCAACAGTCAAGGCGGACGTGGGCGCAGTCAAGACGGATGTCGCCGAACTCAAGACGGAGATGCGCGCAGTCAAGACAGACATGGCCGCGCTCAAGACAGACGTCGCCGCGCTGAAGATCGAATTCGTCGATTTTCGACAAGAGAGCCGTGCCACATTCCGCTCGGTCGATGAGCAGTTCGCCGAGGTGAAGGACCTCATTATCAGCCTCCGCGACCGCGACCAAGCCTGACAGGGAACGGTCCGGCAGCGCGTTTGCGAAGCGCATTTATCGGGGAGACTGCGCATATGGAAGAACCAGGGACTTGTGGTCAAGGCTTGGCGGCGCGGTCCGTCGTGCCCGCCAAGCTCGGCAAGTTGCTCGGCGCGCAAGCAAGAATTCTTGAGGCGCACGTCAGGGCGCTGGACCCCACCGACATTGACGCTAGACATGAGCTCGATGCATATGCGGCCTTGGTGGTCGCGCACCGTGACGTCGCCGACCGATTGACAGGGATCGCTGATCAAATGGCTGGCTACCGGAATCTGCCGATGGCCCCGCACGATGAAGAGGCGATGTCAGACTCCGTGGCCCGCAAAGCATTCGAGCGATTCGTCCAAGTCGAGCGCGAGCTCACCACCGAGCTGCAGCAGCTATCGCACGAGGACCAGGAGATGCTGCAACAGATGTCCTGATGGCCGCGCCGAGTGCACGCTTGTTAGCGGCACCACTCGACGTTTGCGTACAACAACCGTGCGCTCGGCGAAAACGCTGGGCCGAGTGATCAGGCGTCTTCCAGAAGATCTGGTGTGACCGCCGACTCCGTGTCGGGGATACCGTCTTGCTTGGCCTTGCGGTCAGCCATGGACAACAGCCGCCGAATACGGCCCGCCACAGCATCTTTCGTCATCGGCGGGTCGGCGAGACGGCCCAACTCTTCGAGCGACGCCTGCCGGTGCTCCACGCGCAGCTTGCCAGCGGCGGCCAAATGGTCGGGCACGGTGTCGGCGAGGATCTCCAGCGCACGTTCCACCCGCGCGGCCGCGGCGACCGCAGCCCGTGCCGAACGCCGCAAATTCGCATCGTCGAAGTTGGCCAACCGGTTGGCCGTGGCGCGCACTTCGCGGCGCATGCGCCGTTCCTCCCATGTCAGCCTGGTGTCCTGGGCACCCATCCGCGTCAGCAGTGCACCGATGGCCTCACCGTCGCGAACCACCACCCGGTCGGCACCGCGAACTTCGCGGGCCTTTGCGCTGACCCCCAACCGTCGTGCGGCGCCGACGAGCGCCAAGCGCCGCCTCCGGCCCCGGGCAACTGACCTCGAGCGCCGAGGATCTGCCCGGTTCGGTGAGCGATCCATGTGCCAAAAATGCACCGCGCCAAGCGGCTTCGGCGTCAGCGACGCTACCTCCGACCACCTGCGCGGGAAGACCTCGCACCGGTCGCCCACGCAGATCGAGCAGTCCGGTTTGGCGGGCCAACGCCTCGCCGTCCTTTGCCACCCTCAGCACATACCGGGTGTTCTTCCGGATCCCACTCGCCGACAGCACGTGCACCACCGCGCTGTAGCCGTACAGGTCGTAGATGTCCTTACGCAGGCGTCGCGCGATGATGCCCAGGTCAACCTCGGCCTCGACGACCACCCGCCCGGACACGATGTGCAGCCCCCCGGCGAAACGCAGCAGCGATGCCACCTCGGCACGGCGAGCGCTCACCGAATTGACCTGCAGGCGGCTGAGCTCGTCTTTGACCTCGGCTGTCATCGCCACGGGTCGTCACCTCTCGGTCCGTTCACTGTCGGTGTGGGCACAGTCGGCGTTGCGGGCGCCGGCGGCGCCGTCCCGCGCAACCGCACACCTTCCAACGCCGCGGCCAACCTCGCCGGGTCATGTAAAGGTGTACCAGGTCTGGACACGTCAGCAAACACAACTTGGGCATCCAGAATTTTCGCGGTGCGGCGCAATTGCTCCCGCTCGCGTTCGCTCGGAACTCGGCTGGCGTCGACGATGACCTCGTGCATCGTGAACCCCGGCGCGTGCTGCGACAACACATGAATATGCCGTTCGGCTGAAAACTCCGCCGTTTCGCCCGGCTCGGCGACCAGGTTCACCACCAGTGCCCGCCGCGCCGTCGTCGCCTGCAGGGCCGCGGCCAGCTGTGGCACCAGCACGTGTGGGATGACGCTGGTGAACCACGACCCGGGCCCGAGTACGACCAGGTCGGCGGCCATGATCGCGTCCACCGCCTGACGAGTGGCGGGCGGATCGCCAGGCAGCAGCCGGACCCGTCGCACCTTGCCCACCGTGGTCGCGATCGCCACCTGCCCACGGATCACCCGGCTCATCCGCGGATCGGACTCCAGACCCGCCACGTCGGCCTCGATCCCCAGCGCCACCGGACACATCGGCAGCACCCGCCCGTGGATGCCGAGCACACGGCCCAACTCGTCGAGCGCCGCCACCGGGTCGGCCAACACCTCGTTGAGACCCGCGAGCATGAGATTGCCGATCGGGTGACCCGCGAGCGCACCGTTGCCACCGAAGCGATGCTGGAGGATCGTTGCCCACAATCGTCCGTGTGGACTGTCAGATGCCAATGCGGCCAAGGCCATTCGCAGATCACCCGGTGGCAGCACATCTAATTCGTTGCGTAGCCGGCCAGATGAACCGCCGTCGTCGGCGACCGTGACGATCGCAGTGACGTGCGGCGTGAGTCTGCGGGCCGCCGACAACGTGGCGTACAGGCCGTGCCCACCCCCGAGGGCAACGATCCGCGGGCTCATTCGCGCCCCAGATCTCGGTGCAGTACCCGCACCGTCAGGTCGTCACCGCCCTGCAGTCTGGCCGCCAGCGCCTCGGCGATGGCGACGCTGCGATGCTTGCCTCCGGTGCAGCCAATGGCAACAGTCATATAGCGCTTTCCCTCGCGGCGGTATCCGCCTATGACGAAGTCCAGCAGCCGATGGTAGGTCTCCAGGAATTCGCCGGCGCCCGGCTGACCGAGTACGTAGTCACGGACGGCCGGGTGCTGCCCGGTGTGCGGCCGCAGCGCGTCCACCCAATGCGGATTAGGAAGAAAGCGCACATCCATCACCGTATCCGCGTCCATGGGCAGCCCGTACTTGTATCCGAAGGACTCAACGGTGACATTTGTGTGCGCGACGGTTTCACCGCCGAAGGCCCGCTCGATGCTCTCCCGCAGTGCAGGGACCGGCAACGTCGATGTGTCGATTACCAGATCGGCAACGGCTCGTATCGGCGCAAGCATCGCCCTTTCGGCCGCAATGCCTTCTGCAAGAGTCTGATTCCCCTGCAACGGATGGCTGCGACGGTTTTGCTCGTACCGACGAACCAGGATGTCGTCTGAGGCCTCGAGGAACAGCACCCGCGGAGTGATGTTGCGGGTGGCCAGGTCTCTGCGCACCCAGTCCAAGTCCCCGGTGAACCCGCGTGAGCGCACATCCATCACCACCGCGAGTTGAGTGATGCGCGAACCCGCCGCCAGCCCCAGTTCCACCATCCGCGCGATCAACTCCGGCGGCAGGTTGTCGGCGACATACCAGCCGAGATCCTCCAGCACCTTGGCCGCAGTGCCCCGGCCTGCCCCGGACAGCCCGGTGACCAGAACGACGTCGATGCCCGATTCAGCGCTTCCCCCCGTTCCGGCGCCATCTTGCAATTCTTCGTGCATGCCCTGATCTGTCATCCGGATGCTCTGCTCTGATCATCGCCGATAACCGGTGCGGGCGCTCCGGAATCGTTCGGGACGCCGAGGGCCTCCAGGACCGACTTCGCGGTCGCGACCCCGATGCCCGGCACGGCGATGATCTCTTCGACGCTGGCCTCCTTCAGGCGCGCCACCGACCCGAAATGCGTCACCAGCGCCTTGCGTCGATGCTCGCCCAGCCCGCGGATCGAATCGAGCGCCGACGCCGTCATCCGCTTGGACCGCTTGCTGCGGTGATAAGTGATGGCGAACCGGTGCGCCTCGTCACGCACGCGCTGCAACAAGTACAACCCTTCGCTGTTGCGCGGCATGACCAGGGGGTCGGGCTCGGATGGCACCCACACCTCTTCCAGTCGTTTCGCCAGCCCGATGACGGCGACGTCGCTGATGCTCAGGTCGTCGAGCACCGCCTGCGCGGCGTTGACCTGTGGGGCGCCACCGTCGACGACGAACAGGTTCGGCGGATAGGCGAACTTTCGCGATTTACCTTCTGGTGCAAGCTCTGTCGGATGTTGCAGGTCGTGTAGGTGCCGGTAGAAGCGCCGCCTGGTGACCTCCGCAATCGACGCGACGTCGTCTGAGCGACCCTCGCCCGCGGCACCCCTGATCGCATAGTGGCGATAGTCAGATTTGCGCGGCAGCCCGTCCTCGAACACCACCAGCGAAGCCACCACATCGGTGCCCTGTACGTGGCTGATATCGACACATTCGATACGGAGCGGCGCATCGGCAAGTCCCAGTGATTCCTGAATACTCTGCAGTGCAGCACTTCTCGCGGTGAAGTCGCCCGCACGCTTGAGTTTGTGCTGCGTCAGCGCATCTTGTGCGTTGCGCCGCACGGTCTCGGCGAGCGCGCGTTTGTCACCACGCTGGGGCACCCGTACCGAGACCCGTGAACCACGCAGTTGCGACAACCACGTCTCCAACTCCTCGGCGTTGTCGGGCAGACACGGAACCAGCACCTGTCGGGGCACCGGGGTCAACGACATGTCGGCCGCACCGTCGAGTTCGGCCTGATCGCCGTAGAACTGGGTCAGGAACTGTTCGACCAGGTGTTCCCGGCTGGATTCACCCGGCTCACCAGACTTTTCGACCACCCACCCGCGCTGGCCCCGCACCCGGCCACCGCGCACGTGGAACACCTGCACGGCCGCTTCCAGGTCGTCGTCGGCAAAGGCGACCACGTCTGCGTCGGTGCCGTCTCCGAACACGACGGCCTGCTTCTCCATCGCCCGCTTCATCGCGGAGATGTTGTCCCGCAACCGGGCTGCCCGCTCGAAGTCCAGCAGTTCGGCGGCCTCGTTCATCTGATGTTCCATGTCGCGGATCAGCCGGTCGGTCTTGCCTGCCAGGAAGTCACAGAAGTCCTCGACGATCTGCCGGTGTTCTTCGGCGGTCACCCGTCCGACGCACGGAGCCGAGCACTTGTCGATGTACCCGAGCAAGCAAGGCCGGTCGATCTGCCTGTGCCGCTTGAAAACTCCCGCCGAGCAGGTGCGCGCCGGAAACACCCGGGTCAGTAGATCGAGCGTCTCGCGGATCGCCCACGCGTGCGAGTACGGCCCGAAGTAGCGGACCCCCTTGCGCCGCGCCCCACGGTAGACCATCAGCCGCGGGTACTCCTCGTTCAGTGTCACGGCGAGCACCGGGTACGACTTGTCGTCGCGGTATCGCACGTTGAATCGCGGATCGAATTCCTTGATCCAGTTGTACTCGAGCTGCAGCGCCTCGACTTCGGTGTTGACCACCGTCCACTCGACTGCGGCGGCCGTCATCACCATCTGGCGGGTGCGCGGAGCGAGGCCGGACAGGTCGGCGAAGTAGGAGTTCAGCCGGCTGCGCAGGCTCTTGGCTTTGCCGACATAGACGACCCGGCCGTGCGGATCCCGGAACCGGTAGACGCCCGGCTCGACGGGTATCGACCCGGGAGCTGGTCGGTACGTCGCGGGATCGGGCACGGATTCCAGGTTACTGCCGTCCTCGGACGGGTCCGATGAACTACCGTCGGGTCATGCGGATCTCATCGCTGACTACAGTGATGGCCCCGCTGACCGCGGTCGTCGTGGTTCTGGCCGGATGTGGCGCCGAGGAGAGCACCGAGCCCGTCGCCGCCGGGCCGTGCGCAATCGTCGCCAACGGGACCCCATCGCCCAAGACCTCGGCGGCCCCGGCCGGCGGGACCGTCACTACCTCCCGAGACATCTCCACCAATCCCGAAGTGGCCACGGGATACCGCAAGGACATGACGGCCGTGCGCACCAGCAGCTACTCGGTGGTGACCGCCAACCCGCTGGCCACCCAGGCCGCATGTGAAGTGCTCCGCGACGGCGGCACTGCTGCCGACGCGCTGGTCACGGCGCAGGCGGTGCTCGGCCTGGTCGAACCGCAGGCCTCCGGCGTGGGCGGGGGCGGCTTCCTGCTGTACTACGACGCGGCGGCGGGCACGGTGCAGGCCTACGACGGCCGAGAGGTCGCGCCCGCGGCGGCGACCGAGAACTACCTGCGCTGGATATCCGACTCCGATCGCACCGAACCCAAGCCCGATGCGCGCGCATCCGGCCGGTCCATCGGCGTGCCCGGCATCATGCGCCTCATGCAGGACGTTCACACAGAGCACGGCAAGACCGGCTGGCGCGACCTGTTCAACCCCGCCGTCAGGCTCGCCGACGACGGCTTCGACATCAGCCCACGTCTGGCGGCCGCCATCGCCGACTC
This sequence comes from uncultured Actinomycetota bacterium, assembly GCA_963721195.1. Lineage (GTDB taxonomy): Bacteria > Actinomycetota > Actinomycetes > Mycobacteriales > Mycobacteriaceae > Mycobacterium. The sequence goes on from CAVRIH010000021.1 coordinate 101,931, forward strand.
CGCGCCTCAACTGAAAGCGGATCCCGGGGCTGCCGAATACTTTCTCAATCCCGACGGCAGTCCCAAGGCCGACGGGACACGCCTGACCAACCCGGCCTACGCAAAGACATTGGGCGTCATCGCATCTGATCCGCAATCGTTCTATACCGGTGCGATCGCGGACGATATCGTCGCCGCTGCGGCCGATACGTCCGGCGGCCGGACACCGAGTCTGATGACGACCGAAGACCTGGCCGGCTACACGGTGAAGAAGCGCGAGGCGCTGTGTTCGCCGTACCGCGGCAAGGAGATCTGCGGCATGCCTCCTCCGTCGTCAGGCGGCATCGCCGTCGCTGCGACGCTGGGCATTCTCGAACACTTCGCGATGGCCGGCCATAAGCCGAGCGACATCGACCTCAACGGGGGCAGGCCTTCGGTGATGGGCGTCCACCTCATCTCCGAGGCCGAACGGCTGGCCTATGCCGACCGCGACAAGTATGTGGCCGACACCGATTTCGTGCCGCTGCCCGGTGGCTCACCCAACACCTTGATCAACAGCGACTACCTCGCGGGCCGGGCGGCGCTGATCTCCGAGCAGCACACGATGGGGACGGCGAAGCCGGGCGAATTCGGCCCGCCGACGACCCCGGCGCCGCCAACCCCCGAGCACGGCACCAGCCAGATCAGCATCATCGACGCCCAAGGCAATGCGGCCTCGCTGACCACTACTGTCGAGTCTGCATTCGGCTCCTACCACATGGTGGACGGCTTCATCCTCAACAACCAGCTCACGGACTTCTCGGCCGAACCCGCTGGCACAGACGGCGCTCCGATACCGAACCGAATCCAGCCGGGCAAGCGGCCACGCAGCACGATGGCTCCGACGTTGGTGTTCGACCAGCCGATGCCCGGCCAGCCCGGCGTAAAGGGACCGCTGTATGCGGTGCTCGGTTCTCCAGGTGGCTCCGTCATCATCCAATTCGTCGTGAAAACCGTTGTCGGCATGTTGGATTGGGGGCTTGATCCGCAGCAGGCCGTTTCGATGGTCGACTTCGGCGCGGCGAACACGCCCAAGACCAACGTCGGCGGCGAGCATCCCGTCATCGACACCTCCGACAACGGCGACCACGACCCACTGGTGGTTGGCCTGCGAAAACTCGGACATGAGGTCGACCTGGCCGATCAGTCGAGCGGATTGTCCGCGATCATCCGCAACGAAGGCGGTCTGATTGGTGGCGCAGATCCTCGCCGCGAGGGGCTGGTGATGGGCGACACCAGGTGAGGCCAAGTGTCGCGCGCCTCACCGAGTCCGACTGGCGGGCCTTCGCCGTGATCCGGTTACGGGCCTTGATCGACTCCCTTGGCGAAAGCGATCCGCAGTACCAGAAGGAGATCGCTTTCACCGCCGCGCAGTGGCGGCGCCGGCTACGTAACCACGCACAATTCGCCGCGCTGGTCGGCGATCGCCCCGTCGGATTGATCGCCGCACAGCAGGAGAACCCCGACTCGGTCTACCTCTACTCGCTGTGGTTGGACCCCGCCGCTCGAGGACGGGGCCTGGCCCGCCCACTGGTGGCCGCGGCGGTGAACTGGGCACGCGACCAACGGGTCCGGACCATCACGCTGCGGGTGGCATCCGACAACCTGGCGGCGCGCGCCGTGTACGAAAGCCTGGGATTCGCCGCAGCTCCGGCGTCCGAAACCGTCGAGCCCCGAGACGAAGTCGCGATGACGCTCAGCGTGAGTTGATGGCCTTATAGCGCTCGAGAAGTGTGCGCACGGTGTCCATCGCGGCGACGGCCCGGTCCTTGTCGACCGCTTGAATCGCCAATACCGGCACGTACTCGTCGTCGGGCAAATCGACCCGCGCCCAGCGAGCACCACGATGGAAGGACACGTCGACAATCTCCGACCATGGAATCAGCCGGTAGGTCAACAAGTTCCGCACAGCGATCCCCTGGGCCCCGACCCGTAGTCGCGGGCGGGCAAACAACAGGACCACTGAAGCGATGACGACACCGAGCAGCGCGATCGCCACCTGATCGGCCGTCTGGAAGATGACACCGGTCGACCCGATCTTCAGCAGTGCGCCGACGGCGACATGTGCGGCCAGGATGAGCGCCGCCGCGCCGTATGCGAAATACGGTGTGAGATGGGGCCGTATCTCTACATCCCAGTCACTCATGATCGTGAGGGCAGGTCTCGCAGCGTCAGGGCGGTGGATATCGCTGCCGCCGCCGCCTGTGCACCCTTGTCCTCTGCCGAATCCGGCAGCCCGGCCCGATCCAGTGCCTGCTGCTCGGTGTTCGTGGTGAGCACGCCGTTCGCCACCGGGGTCGACGAGTCCAGTGACACCCGGGTCAGTCCTTGCGTGACCGCGTCGCAGACGTAGTCGAAGTGTGGCGTCTCCCCGCGGATCACCACGCCCAGTGCCACCACTGCGTCGTGACCGGCCGCCAATGCCTGCGCGACGACCGGGATTTCGATGGCACCCAAGACTCGTACCACCGTCGGGGCGTCGATCCCGGCGTCGGCGGCGACCTTACTCGCGCCGGCAAGCAGCGCATCGCAGATGGTCTCGTGCCACGTGCTGGCGACGATGCCCAGCCGCAATCCCGCGGCGTCGAGCTGAGGCAGCTCGGGAACGCCTGCGCCTCCGCTCAATTCAGAACTCCACCCTGGCTGCTCACAGGGCTCCGCCGAGATCGCGTTCCGCCTGCGTGCGATCACCGAGCAGATACACGCCCTCTTCGTAAGAGTCCATGGTCACAGCTTCGTGATACTCGTCGAGGCCGATGAGGTCGTGGCCCATCCGGTCGCGCTTGGTCATCAGGTACCGGATGTTCTCTGCGTTGGCCCGAACCGGCAGCGGGACACGTTCGATGATGTGCAGCCCGTAACCGTCGAGGCCGACGCGCTTGGCCGGGTTGTTGGTGAGTAGCCGCATCGACCGCACACCGAGGTCGACAAGTATCTGTGCGCCGATGCCGTAGTCGCGGGCATCGGCGGGCAGGCCCAGCTTCAGGTTTGCGTCGACGGTGTCGTCGCCGGCGTCCTGGAGCTGGTAGGCCTGCAGCTTGTGCATCAGGCCGATGCCGCGACCCTCGTGGCCGCGCATGTAGAGCACGATGCCGCGGCCCTCGCGGGCCACCATCGCCAGCGCGGCGTCCAGCTGTGGGCCGCAGTCACAGCGCCGAGACCCGAACACATCGCCGGTGAGGCATTCCGAGTGCACGCGGACAAGTACGTCGTGTCCGTCACCGTGAGGCCCGGCGACGTCGCCTTTGACCAGCGCGACATGTTCGACATCTTCGTAGATGCTCGAGTAGCCGACCGCGCGGAACTCGCCGTGCCGGGTCGGGATGCGTGCCTCGGCGATCCGCTCGATGTGCTTCTCGTGCTTACGTCGCCACTCGATGAGGTCGGCGATCGAGATGAGCGCCAGGTCGTGCTCGTCGGCGAAGACCCGCAGCTCGTCGGTCTGCGCCATCGCGCCTTCGTCCTTCTGGCTGACGATCTCGCAGATCGCACCCGCGGGCTGCAGGCCGGCGAGCCGGGCCAGGTCGACGGCGGCCTCGGTGTGACCGGGACGGCGCAACACGCCACCGTCTTTGGCGCGCAACGGAACGACGTGCCCGGGTCGGGTGAAGTCGTCGGCGACGCTGGTGGGATCAGCGAGCAGCCGCATGGTGGTCGCGCGGTCAGAAGCCGAAATGCCGGTTCCGACACCCTTTTTCGCGTCGACGGTCACCGTGTACGCGGTGCCGTGCTTGTCCTGGTTCACCGCGTACATGGGCAGCAGGCCCAGTTTGTCGCAGATCGCACCGTCGAGGGGCACGCAGAGATACCCGGACGTGTACCGCACCATGAACGCGACGAGTTCGGGAGTCGCCTTCTCGGCGGCGAATATCAGATCGCCTTCGTTCTCGCGATCCTCGTCGTCGATGACCACCACGGCCTTACCCGCGGCGATGTCGGCAACCGCCCGCTCCACGGAGTCCAGCCTCGTCACCACATCAGTATGAACCACGCACCCCCAGGTCTTATTGCCGCGCCCCTGACCTGGGGGTTTCGCCCCTATTCGCCCGTGGATTCGCTGGAACCCAGGAGCCGCTCAACATATTTGGCGATGATGTCCACCTCGAGGTTGACGTGCGTGCCCACCTCGGCGCTCCCGAGCGTCGTCAGCTCGAGCGTCGTCGGTATCAGCGAGATCTCGAACCAGTCGTGCCCCACCGCGGAGACGGTCAGTGAGACCCCGTCGACGGTGATCGAGCCCTTCTCGACCACATACCTCGTCAGTGCCGTCGGCAGCGCGATCCGGACCACCTCCCAGTGCTGCGCCGGAGTGCGCGCGATGACATGGCCGGTTCCGTCCACGTGACCCTGCACGATGTGACCGCCGAGTCGGCTGTTCACCGCCGCCGCGCGCTCCAGATTGACCCGACTACCCACGCCGGCACTGCGCAGACTGGACCTGTTCAGCGTCTCGCCCATGACGTCGGCGGTGAATGCGCCGTCAGGACGTACCTCCACGACGGTCAGGCACACGCCGTTCACGGCAATGGAGTCACCATGCCCGGCGTCGGAGGTGACAACCGGCCCTCGGATGGCGAACCGAGCGGAATCGCCGAGGTCTTCCTTGCCGACGACTTCGCCCATCTCTTCAACGATTCCGGTGAACACGCCGCCAGACTAATCCCCGGTGTCCGGTCGGACGACGACACGCCGAAAGTCCAGCTCAGCAGCCACATTTGTACTTCTACCCGCGCCCGGGGGCCGCGTCCGGGTGAGCCCACCCTCTACGATGCAGTCATGCAGACCCGCCTCTTGGCGATCTTCGCCGCCCTTGTCACTGCCGTCGCGCTGCTCGCAGGGTGCTCCAGCGCCGAGGACACCAAGGACCTGCCCGACGCCGCGACGCTGCTCAAGCAGTCCGCCGAAACCACCAAGAGCCAGACCAGCGTGCACCTTGTGTTGACGACTGACGGCGACATCCAGACACTTCCGATCCAGCGGCTCGAGGGCAATCTGACTACTTCGCCGGCGGTCGCCGCCGAAGGCAAAGCCAACATCCTCGTCCTTGGCCAGCGCTTGGACGACGTCAGCTTCGTTGTCGCCGACGGCAAACTGTACGGCGCGATCAGCGCGGGAATTTTCCAGGACTACGGGCCTGCCGCCGAGATCTTCGACGTCTCGATCATCCTTGCGCCCGACAAAGGTGTGGCCAACTTGATCTCCAACTTCTCCGATGCCAAGGCCGAAGGCCGAGAAACCATCAACGGTGTCAAGACAGTGCGCGTGAAAGGGAACGTCAGTCCCGACGCCATTAAGAAGATTGCAGACCTTGGGTCCGACGGCCCGGTGCCCGGCACGGCGTGGATAGCCGAGGAGGGCAACCACGAACTGATGCAGATCAAATTGGAGCCGACACCGGAAAACAGCGTCACGATGACGATGTCGGACTGGGGTAAGCCCGTGACGGTCACCAAGCCGGCGGTCTGATGCAAACCTCGACCGAAGCCGACCGACCGGTGACGTCTGGCAGGCGCATCGCGATCAGCGCAGGCAGCCTGGCGGTGTTGCTCGGCGCCCTCGACACATATGTCGTGATCACGATCATGACCGACATCATGCGGGATGTCGGCATCGGCATTAACCAGATCCAGCGGGTCACGCCGATCGTCACCGTGTATCTCCTCGGCTACATCGCCGCGATGCCGCTGCTGGGCCGCGCGTCGGACCGATTCGGTCGAAAGCTGTTGTTGCAGGCCAGCCTTGCCGGTTTTGCCGTCGGTTCGGTGGTAACTGCGTTGTCGACGGATCTCGACATCCTCGTCATCGGCCGACTGATCCAAGGCATCGCCAGCGGCGCACTGCTTCCGGTCACGCTCGCGCTCGCTGCCGACCTGTGGACGAGCCGCAACCGCGCGACGGTGCTTGGTGGTGTCGGCGCCGCACAGGAACTGGGCAGCGTGCTCGGACCCGTCTACGGCATCGCCCTGGTCTGGGTGTTCCACCATTGGCAGTCGGTGTTCTGGATCAATGTGCCGTTGGCGGTGCTCGCGATGATCATGATCCAACTCAGCCTGCCGTCGCGCGTGAAGTCCGACACACCGGAGAAGGTCGACGTCGTCGGCGGCCTGCTACTCGCGGTCACCCTGGGTCTGGCGACCTTTGGCCTCTACAACCCCGCCCCAGACGGCAAGCAGGTGCTGCCGAGCTACGGCCCGCCGCTGATCATCGGCGCGCTGGTCGTTGCAGTGGCGTTCTTCGTGTGGGAGCGGTTCGCCCGCACCCGGCTGATCGAACCCGCCGGGGTGCATTTCCGGCCGTTCCTCGCGGCGCTGGGCGCCTCCCTGGTCACCGGCGCGGCGCTCATGGTGACCCTGGTCAACGTCGAACTGTTTGGCCAGGGCGTGCTCGGCCAGGACCAGAACCAGGCCGCCTTCCTGCTCCTCCGGTTCCTGATCGCCCTGCCGATCGGTGCGGTGCTCGGCGGCTGGATCGCCACCCGAATTGGCGACCGAATCGTCGCATTCGCGGGGTTGTTGATCGCCGCAGGCGGCTATTACCTGGTCTCCCGTTGGCCCGCCGATGTGCTGTCAACTCACCATGACCTCGGTTTCATCACGTTGCCGGTACTGGACACCGACCTCGCGATCGCCGGCCTGGGTCTGGGCCTCGTGATTGCCCCACTGACGTCGGCGACGTTGCGAGTGGTGCCCGCCGCCCAGCACGGCATCGCCTCGGCGGCTGTGGTGGTTGCGCGCATGATCGGCATGCTGATCGGAGTGGCGTCGCTGTCCGCATGGGGTCTGTACAGGTTCAACCAATATCTGCAGGAGCGTCTCGCGGCGCTACCGCCCGCGGACCCCGACAGCCCGGGCAGCATCATGGAAGCCGCCAGTCGCCTGGCGCAGGCGTCCCGCGAGGCCTACGTGATGCAGTACGGCGGGATTTTCCAGATCACCTGCATCGTGTGCGTGGTCGGTGCCCTCCTCGGGCTGCTGATCAGCGGCCGCCACGAGCACGCCGACGAGCCGGCCGAGCCGGTTGACGCCCAGCCACGGCGCGTCGTTGTCGGGTCGCCCGCAGACGACAACCCGACGCAGGCCATCGAGACGCCGACGCACCAGATTTCGAGTCAAACCACGGACGAGACGGCCCGGCTGGAGCAGCCAGGCGGCCAGCGACCCAACTAGTCAGAAGTCTCAGCAGCGCTCGAGTCCCGGGCCCATCAGGGTCGGCTCGGTAAGCGGTTGCGGCGCGTCGGCCGAAAGGCCCAGAATCGCGTCACGGATCAACGACTTGATGTTTCGGGGATCCAAGGGGCGATCGCTGAGCCAGGCCTGCAATGCAGTCATGCTCAATGTCCTTCGTTCGTGCTCACACGCGCAGCTCGTCGGTGAAAGCGCGATCTTCGCAGCCAGGCCAGAGTGGCCGACTCTGGTACGAGTGTACCGACGGCAGCGCCCCGGTTTGCTGCTCACCACGCCGGGTATGCGTGGGAAACGCCACAATTGAAGGGACGAGAATTCATGGCAACTTCACTGAATGGCAAGAAAATTGCGTTTCTGGTCGCGCCCGAGGGTGTCGAGCAGGTCGAGTTGACCGAACCATGGAAGGCGGTGGAGCAGGCGGGAGGGACACCCGAACTCGTATCGACGGAAGTCGGCAAGGTTCAAGGATTCAATCACCTGACTCCGGCCGACACCTTCGATGCGGACAAATCCGCCGACAACGTGTCCGCATCTGATTACGCTGCGCTGGTGCTGCCGGGAGGCGTGGCCAATCCCGACTTTCTGCGCATGAACGGCGACGCCGTCGCCTTCGCCAAGGGCTTCTTCGACGAAGGCAAGCCCGTCGCGGTTATCTGCCACGGACCTTGGACGCTGGTGGAGGCCGACGTGGTGCGCGGTCGGACGATCACCTCGTGGCCCAGCGTGAAGACCGACCTCATCAACGCCGGCGCAAACTGGGTCGATGACGAAGTCGTCGAATGCTCGCGCGGCCCAAACACATTGGTTTCCAGCCGCAAGCCCGATGACTTGCCCGCATTCTGCAAGGCCTTGGTCGGGGCCGTCTCGGAGGTCAGATCGTAGCCGAACCCGACCCGCGAACATGCCAGCGTCGGTAACGTCGTCACCATGCTGATGGCCGCGCTGCGCGACATGCAGTGGCGACGACGGCGATTCATCATCGCGATCCTGTCCACCGCCATCATCTTCGCGATGACACTCGTTCTCACCGGTCTCGCCAACGGGTTCCGGGTGGAGGCCGACAAGACCGTCGATTCTCTCGGCGTCGACCTCTTCCTTGTGAAGGCCGGTGCATCAGGTCCGTTCGTCGGGGCGACACCGTTTGCCCCAGTGGAACTGCGCCGAATCTCGCAGGCACCGGGCGTTGATGTGGCCGCTCCTCTCGCATACGCCGGCGGCACGGCCACCCTCGACGGTTCCACACGGAACGTGGACATCTTCGGTGCGCCGGAGCACGGACCGGGCATGCCGGCGGTCTCGGAGGGCCGACCGCCGTCCATGCGGGATGAGGTCGCGGTATCGAGCACCCTCGGCAAAGGTATCGATGACGAAGTCGAGATTGCCTCGCGCAAGCTGCGCATCGTCGGCATCGTCGAGAACTCCACAGCCTTGGCGAACCTGCCGAATGTCTTTCTCACCACCGAGGGCGCACAACAACTCGTCTACGGCGGCGAGCCGCTCGTCGCATCGATCGGCGTACGCGGCACGCTCGAGCAGGCTCCGCCCGGATACCGCGCCATCGACCGAAACGGAGCCGTCGAAGACTTACTGCGGCCGTTGAAGGTGGCCGTCAACTCGATCACGATCGTGGCCGTTCTGCTCTGGGTGGTCGCCGCACTCGTCGTGGGTTCGGTGATCTATCTGTCGGCACTCGAGCGCCTTCGAGACTTCGCAGTATTCAAGGCGATTGGAGTCCCCACCAAGAGCATCGCCGCCGGGCTCGCGATGCAGGCGGTCATCGTGGCGCTGCTCGCAGCGCTTGTCGGCGCCGGGCTTTCCGTGTTGCTTGGGCCGCCTGTTTCCGATGCAGGTCATCGTTCCAGTCCAGGCGTTCGTCGCGCTGCCTGTCATCGCCATCGTCATCGGGCTGATCGCCAGCGCAACGGGACTGCACCGGGCCGTTTCGGTCGACCCCGCCCTCGCGTTCGGAGGTCCCTGAGCCGTGGGCGATCTCAGCATTCAGGATCTCGTCGTCGAGTACGCCAGCGGCGCCGACACCGTCCGCCCCATCGACGGCTTCAACCTCGACGTGTCCGCCGGTTCGCTCGTGATCCTGATGGGCCCAAGCGGTTGCGGGAAGACGACGCTCTTGTCCTGCCTCGGCGGCATCTTGAAACCCAGCTCGGGAGCCATCAAATTCGGCGACGTCGATGTGACATCGCTTGAGGGCCATGAGCTGTCGAACTACCGCCGCGAAACCGTCGGCATCGTGTTTCAGGCATTCAATCTCGTGCCGAGTCTCACCGCACTGGAGAATGTCATGGTGCCACTTCTCGCGTCGGGCCACCCCCGCCGCGCGGCCCACAAGCGCGCCGGGCAGCTACTTTCGCGCGTCGGCCTCGAGGAGCGCGTATCGCATCGGCCGGGTGATCTCAGCGGCGGTCAGCAGCAGCGAGTGGCCGTTGCGCGCGCGATTGCGCTCGATCCGCCGCTGATATTGGCCGACGAGCCCACTGCGCACCTGGACTTCATCCAGGTCGAGGAGGTCCTGCGACTCATCCGCGAACTCGCGACCGGCGACCGGATGGTGGTGGTGGCGACGCACGACAGCCGTATTCTGCCGTTGGCCGATCGCGTCGTCGAACTCGTTCCTGACTTCGCGTCGACGGATCGGGCCCCCGCCACGATTCAGTTGGAGGCCGGTGAGGTGCTGTTCGAACAGGGCACGATGGGCGAGTTGATCTACGTCGTCGCCGAGGGCGAGCTCGAGATCGTCCGTGAATTGGCCAGCGGCGGTGAGGAATTACAGAAACTAGCCAAACGCGGAGACTACCTCGGTGAGATCGGGCCGGTGTTTCACCTGCCGCGTTCGGCCACGGTGCGGGCGCGCACCGATGCGACGGTCATCGGCTATACCGTGCGTGCCTTCCGGGAACGCCTCGGCGTTGGCGGTGTGCGCGACTTGATCGAACACCGGCCGTTAAACCCCGACTGAACCGTTCAGCGCACTGTTCCGTCGTAGGGTCATGCACACTCCGATCGAATCTCTCGCCACCGCTGTTATCGACGCCATGAACTCCAGGCAGCTGGAGGCGATCCGCGACCTGGTCACCGACGATTTCGTCGATCACGGCTCGCCCGTCCCACTGCCACCGGGTCCGGACGGGTACATCGCGATCCTGACCTTCGTCACGACCGTCCTACAGGTCACCTATGAGGTGCACGACGTCGTCGTCGGAGCAGACACCGTCGCGATCCGGGCCACCGCCCACGGCGTCAATGCGGTGGCGCCGCAGGGCATCGAGCCCACCGGACTGCCGTTCGCGATGCAGACCGCTCACTTCTTCCGCTCCCGCGACCACCTGCTGTGCGAACACTGGGGAATCCGTGACGAGCTCGACGTGCTCTATCAGGTCGGGGCGCTTGCGCCTGCCGATTTCGCACTTACTAGACCGGTACGAGACTGAGCAAGACGTCGGGTCCTATCGACTCGACGCCGTCGAACCGCCACCGCTGTGCGTGCGCGATCGACAACACCCCGACGTCGTCGATCGCAGTGATCGGGCCACCCAGCAGAATCGGCCCCACATAGGCAAGGATGCGGTCGATCACGCCGGCCCGCAGAAACGCTCCGGCGAGCGTCGGTCCACCCTCGAGCAGCACATCTGTGCGGTCCGACAGCGCCTTGATCACCTCATGCGGATCCCGGGTCCGAATCACCATCGTCCGCGAGTCGTCGTTCAGAATCTTGGCCTCAGAGGATATCTCGCGTTCACCGACCACGACCCGAAGCGGCTGACGTTCCGCGAGGGATCCGTCCGGCAACCGCGCGGTGAGCAACGGATCGTCGATAAACACCGTGCCGGTGCCGACCAGAACCGCGTCCGCGACGGCCCGCCTGCGGTGTACGTCGGCCCGCGCGGCCTCGCTGGTGATCCACTGACTGGAGCCGTCCGCTGCGGCACTGCGGCCGTCAACACTGGTGGCGAATTTCCATGTCACATGCGGTAACCCGGTGCGCTGCTTGTGCAACCACTCCCTCAGCGACCCACCAGCGACCCGATCCGCCAGCACGCCGGCAATCACCTCGAGCCCGACGTCGGACAGTCGCGACGCTCCCCCCGCCGCCACCGGATTCGGATCGGCGACCGCGTAGGCGACCGCCGAAACCCCCGCCGCGACAAGTGCATCCACGCAGGGCGGAGTGCGGCCATGGTGGTTGCACGGTTCCAGCGTCACCACGGCCGTGCCGCCGACCGCGCGCTCCCCCGCTCGGCGCAGGGCCAGCACTTCGGCGTGCGGTCCCCCGGGCGGCTCAGTCGCCCCGACGCCGGCGACCTCGTTGTCGCTGTCCAGAATCACCGCGCCCACCGGCGGATTCGGATAGGTACCACCCTTGACCCGGTCGGCCTGTTCGATAGCCAGCCGCATCGCGGTCTCGAGATTCATAACTGCAAATGCTTGGATGCCGCTGCCGCCTGGCGGCGCAACGACTCCACAGCCGCGGCGGGGTCCTCGGCGCTGTAGACGGCCGATCCGGCTACGAAGCAATCAACCCCGGCCAGCGCCGCCTCTTCAATCGTGTCGTCGTTGATGCCACCGTCAATCTCGACCACGATCGTCAGCTCACCGGAGTCGACGAGTCGGCGCACGGTGCCGACCTTCGGCAATACCTCGGCGATGAACTTCTGGCCACCGAATCCCGGTTCCACCGACATGATCAACACAGTGTCGAACTCACGCAGTATTTCCAGGTAGGGCTCGATCGGTGTACCGGGCTTGACGGACAGTCCCGCCTTCGCGCCCGCAGCTCGGATGTCACGGGCCACACCGACCGGGTTGTCGGTCGCCTCTGCGTGAAAAGTGACGTTGTAGGCGCCCGCCTCGGCGTACGGCGGCGCCCAGCGCTCGGGGTTGTCGATCATCAGGTGACAGTCCATCGGAATCGCGGTGCGCTTCAGCAGTGCTTCGACGACCGGCAGTCCGATGGTGAGATTGGGCACGAAATGGTTGTCCATCACGTCAACGTGCAGCCAGTCGGCGCCGGCTACCGCGGCGGCCTCGTCGCCCAGCTCGGCGAAGTCGGCGGCCAGAATCGACGGCGCGATCAGCGGCTTCGGCATGGCCTCACCCTACTTTGAGCGCCGCCGCGAACATCGCATCGGTGCCGTGCCGGTGCGGCCACAACTGCACGTAGGGCCCGTCGCCGAGCCCCGCCACCGGGTCGAAAAGTGGTCGGGCGTCCAGCGCCGTCACCGGATGACGGCGTAGCGCGTCGGCGACGACGCCCACGGTCTCGACAAGATGCGGCGAGCAGGTGGCGTACAGCACCACGCCGCCCGGACGGGTCAACCGGATCGCCGACGCCAACAGTTCGCGCTGCAGTTTGGCCAGCTGCGGCACGTCGCCGGGCACCCGCCGCCACCGCGCCTCAGGCCTGCGCCGCAGTGCGCCCAGCCCGGTGCATGGCGCGTCGACCAGGACCCGATCGAAGCCGGGCTCCAGTCCCGGATCCCGGCCGTCGACGCGGACCACGTCGACCGGCAGGCCCTCGGTGTTCTGCTCGACGAAGTCCGCGCGCCGAGCCGTGGGTTCGACGGCGATGACCCGTCCGGCCGCCGGCAAGTGCCGCAAGCAGCGCCGTTTTGCCGCCGGGTCCGGCGCACAGGTCCAGCCAGCGCCCCGCATCCGGGCCGTCCAGCTCGGCAAGCGTCAGCGCACGGGCCACCAGCTGGCTGCCCTCGTCCTGAACAAGCGCGGCGCCGTCACGGATCGGCGCGAGCTGGCCCGGATCGCCGCCCGACAGGTACACCGCATACGGCGAGTAGCGGCCCACGGCGCCATCCACCTGCTCGGCCAACTGCGCAGCGGTCAGCACACCGGGCCGCGCGGCCAGATGGACAGAGGGCCGCTCGTCATCGCTGGCCAGCAGTGCATCGAGTTGCCCGGCTTCTGCGCCGAGCGCGTCGGCGAATGCCTGCGCTATCCACCGGGGATGCGCATGGACGAATGCCGCGTGACCGACAGGGTCGGTTGCGGCGTCGGGCGCCAGCTCGCTGACCCAGGTCTGCTCGTCGCGGCCCGCGATCGTGCGCAACACGCCGTTGACGAAACCCGCTCGTGCTGAATCGAATTCGATGCCGGCCTGCTCGACGGTGGTGGACACCGCGGCGTGCGGTTCAACGCGGGTGCGCATGAGTTGGTAGGTGCCCAGGCGCAGCAGATCCAACAGGATCGGATCGATCCGCTCCGGCGAACGCCCAGCTGCCGCGCCGATGATCGCGTCGAGCAGGCCGCGGGTGCGGCAGGTGCCGTAGGTGAGTTCGGTCGCGAATGCGGCGTCGCGGCCAGCTGATTCCACGGTCGCGCAACAATCGCGGGTAGCGCCAGGTTGGCGTAGGCGTCCTTCTCCGACACCGCGCGGAGCACGTCGAACGCGGCGCGACGCGCCGGGTCGAGGGGCTTGCGGCGTGCAGGACGCTTGCTGTTGCGCGGCTTAGTCATTCGGCCTTCGCCGATTCGTCGAGTCGGGCACCACGGGCCCAGTCCGCGGCGTTCATCGGCTTCTTCCCGGGGGGCTGGATCACCCCGAGCACCACGGGCGCCGATCCGGTCCCGATGCGCACACCGTTGCGCTCGACCCGGATCGCACCGGGCGCCACGGCGTCCGCGGATTCATCGACTGTCACCGCGCCCACCTTCACCCGCAGGTCCCCGATCATGGTCCATGCACCGGGGTTTGGTGTGACGGCTCGGATACGTCGCTCGACGACGTGGGCGGGCAGGTCCCACCGCACCCGGGCCGCCTCGACCGTGATCTTGGGTGCGATGGTGACGCCGTCGGGCGGTTGCGGCACGGGTGTGAGCGACGCGTCGGCGATGCCGTCTAGGGTCGTTTCCAGCAGCGCAGCCCCCGAGATCGACAGCCGCTCAAGAAGTTCCCCGGCGGTGTCGGTGGGTCGGACGGCCTCGGTGACCACGCCGTAGACCGGTCCGGAATCCAGCGCAGGTTCGATCTGGAAGGTCGTCGCCCCCGTCACCTCGTCGCCGGCGGCGATGGCCGCCTGCACCGGGGCCGCACCGCGCCAGGCCGGCAGAAGCGAGAAATGTAGGTTGACCCAGCCGTGCTCGGGCACTGCGAGCAGCCGCTCACTCAACAGCGCGCCGTATGCGACCACGGCGCAGCACTCGGGCGCCAGTGCGCCCAGCTCGCTGATGAACTCCTCGGAGTTGGGCTTGCGCGGCCTCAACACCGGGATGTCGCGCTCGGCCGCGTACCGGGCCACCGGCGACGGCGACGGCTTGCCGCGCCTGCCCGAGGCGGCGTCGGGGCGGGTCAGCACCGCGACGACGTCGTGGCGCGGCGATTCGACGAGCCGCGCAAGCGAGGGGACAGCGGGCTCGGGGGTGCCGGCGAAGACGAGACGCACCGCGTCAGTCTAGAAGCGCTTACCGCGGCGTCTGGTAGTACTCCTGCTCGTCCACCCCGGTCAGCGGCGCGACGAACATCCACGGGATGGTGCTGATCAACCCGTTCAGGGTGGCGACGGAATCGTTGTAGTACTGGCGTGCGAAGGCCAGCTTGTTCTCGGTGTCGGCCAGGTTGTCCTGCAGATTCAGGAAGTTGTTCGACGAGTTGAGCTGCGGATAGCTCTGACCGAGCGCCAGCAGCGGTGCCAACGCGCTGTCCAGGTCCTTCTCAGCGGCGCTGCGTTGCGCCACCGACTTGCCGCTGGTGGCCGACGTCAGCGCGGCCCGCGCGTCGGTGACATGGTCGAGGATGCCCTTTTCGTGCACGGCGAACGTCTGCACGGTGTGCACCAGGCTGGGGATCAGCGATGCTCGCCGCGTCAGCTCGACATCGATACCGGACAGCGCCTCGGCGACCCGCACGTGCGCTGAGCGGATCTTGTTGTAACCCAGCACGAATATCACCAGTGCCGCCAGCGCGAGCACCAGCACGACAATGAGCAACAGCCTCACCATGATCCGCCTCCTCCTCCACCGCCGCCTCCGCCGCCGCCTCCACCGCTGAAGCTGGAGCCACCACTGCTGCTGCCACTCGACGACTGCGATGCCGTGTATGCGCCGATCGACGATGACAACGCCGACTCGAAGCTGTCGAAGTTCGGCCCACCGGAGCCGCCGACGAAGCCCGCGGTGGTCGACGACGGCGAGTCGTACCAATCAGGTTGCGGCGCAACCGTGCCCGTTGTCGTCTCGTATTTCTTCGCCCACAGTGCGGCGGCACCCGCGGCGACGGCGAACGGGACATACGCCGAGTAGAGGTCCTTGCGGGCCCCGAAGTCAAAGCGCGTCTCGGCCGAATCAGTGGTCAGCATCCGGTGGAATCCGCCTGCGCGCGACCACAGTTCACGACCGCTCTCGGTGCGTCGGGAGCCCACACCGTCCTTCCAGGAGGCCGCCGAGAACAGGAAGAACGCCGCGAAGGGCAGCGCCCACATGGTCGTCGGAAAGCCCCATCGAAAGAAGCCGAACAGCATCAGGATGAAGGCGACCGCGTTGGCTGTCCGCACCCACAATTCCTTCTTGCGCTTGACCATCAGGCCATTGTCGAACGCCCACTTCTGCACTGCCGCGTTCATGTCCGTCTTGGCCTTGCTCAGTTTCTTCCCCGCTGAGGCGGTTTTCTTGGCCTCAAACTCCTTGCCGGGGCCGATCACTTTGAGCGCCGATCCGACCGCCACACTGACGGGGTCGACGTCGGCCCACGCGCCATTGTCGGCCTTGCCGCGGAGGGTCCACTGTTTCTCGTTGACTTGCCGCATGTCGATCAGACCGCGTTCAGCGAGATAGAAAAGCGTGGCAGTGAGGCCGTTCTTCGGCACACTCTCGGTGCGGATGTATTCGGTCTGCACAGGGCCCAGGCCCGGCGGTGGCCCGTACTGCAACGGGAATCCAGGTGAGGGTTCAACGGTGGTGCGGTACCAGAGGATCGCCCCGAGCCCGAACGCCACCGTCAGTGCGAGCACCCACAGCACACCCGTCACAGACTGGCCGAGGATGCGGTCCCACGCGAAGGACCACGGCACCTCGGCTCGGGGCGGGGTCGGCACATCGACACCCGCGCGCAGCGTTACCGGCGTTCGTGGCGGCAGATTCGCCGCCGAGAACTCGACCGCGTTCCCGCTCACGGCCAGGTCGTCGCAGGCCCCACCTACGCCGAAGCCCACCGAGCACTGCACACTACCGACCTCGCCCGGCATGGTCACCGAGATGTCCGCCCGTTCGATCCTGTTGTTCCATGCCTGCGCGATGACGTTCCAGTAGAAGACGGACGGCGATTCGGTAGCGTCGCCCGTCGCGGACGCGAACGTCTTGTCGGCGCCGACGGCTCCGGGGTCGAGGACGCCGTCGATGGTGTAGCGGATCTCGAAGTTGTGCGTGCCGTAGCTGAGGTAAACGTCTGGATCGCCGATCTTGGCGACCATGAATCGCTCGCCGCCCTCCCAAAGCATCTGGTAGGGCGCCGATCGACCGTCGAGCAGGATCGAGGTGACCTCCGGCGTCTGCCGTACCCCGGGGTTGTTTTGGTTGTCGACCGCCCAGTACTTGAAGAGCCCGTGCCGTCCGCTGGGGAACTCGGCTGTGATCGTCTCCACCGCATCGAGACGCCCGCTTGCGCTGACGATGAGGTCGACGTCGTAGTTGCTGATGACCACCGGGTCGTCGACGTCGGCTGCTTCTGCTCCGGGCCGGATCACGAGCGGCCACAGCACCCCAATAGCGATGAGCGCCAACGGAATCAGCATCAGAAGGAACCGCCGCACGCCAACCTCCTGTCCGATGCGCCAAAGTGTGCCCGCATCACCCTATGTGCAAGGGGTCGATTTGCACACGAACCGGCTCTTGATCGCGCCGCGCGCTGAGCACCCCGGCGGCGCGTCGCAGCGCCGCCGCCAGCGGTAGTCCTGCGGTGCGCGGCACTCGCACCAGCATCCGACTGACCGGCTTCTCCGCAGGCGTGCCCGGTGGCCGGCGGGCACCGGGCGGCAGGTCTACGGGTCCGAGCAGATCGGCACCTTCGGGCAGTTCCGCGGTGTCGATCATCGCGCGCACCGCGTCGGGCGCCCCGTCGACGGCCGCCATGTGCACCGCCGGCGGCAGACCGACTTCCGCACGGGAATCGAGTTCGGCATCGGCATGACCGACGGGGTCCCATCGGATCAGCGCCTGCACGGTGGGGATCGACGACTCGCCCACCACCACGACCGCCCCGCCGTCGGTGCGTCCGCGGACGAGCGCGGCGGCAGCCATCCAACGGCGCAGTGCGTCCTCGGACGCTCGCAGGTCCTGGCGCCCGAGCAGCGCCCAGGTATCGAGGAGCAAGGCGGCGCCGTATCCGCCGGCAGCAACGGGTTCCGCACCGGGTGTCGATACGACGACGGCCGGTTCCGCGGGAACCGCCGCGACCATCGCGTCACCACCGGACGTCACGATGGTGATGCCCGGAAACGCGCGGCCCAGTTCCTCGGCGGTGCGACGCGCTCCGACGACGACTGCGCGCACGGCGTCTGAGCCGCAGCGGGTACACCGCAGCGCAGGTTCGTCGCGGCCGCACCACCGGCACACCGCGCCCGCAGTGTCCCGTGCGGGCAGCGACAACGGACCGGTGCAATGGCGGCAGCGGGCGATCGTCCGACAGCGACCGCATGCCAGCGCGGGCACATAGCCACGGCGGGGGACCTGCACGAGCACAGGCAGACCGGACGTCAGCGCCGTGCGCGCGGCCTGCAGCGCCATCGACGGCAGGCGGGCCGTCCGTGCGGCGGGGTCGCGTTCTTGCGCGAATCCGCTGTCCTCGAGCGCGACCACCCGCGGCGACCGTGCCCGCACCTCCTGCCGGGTGGCTACCAGATCGTGCGCCCAGCCACTGCGGACCAGCGCCTGCGCCTCGGCGGTCCGCGCATAACCTCCGATCAGCGACGCGCAGCGCAATTGATGGGCGCGCAGCATCGCCACCTCCCTGGCGTGTGGGTAGGGAGCGCGCGGCTCGGCCAGCGTGTCGTCGCCGTCGTCCCACACCATCACCAGGCCGAGATTCGCCACGGGTGCGAACACCGCGCTGCGGGTTCCGATGACGATGCGTTCCCCGCCGCGCAACACTGACAGCCACCGTCGGTAGCGCTGTGCGGGGCCGAGACCCGCGGACAATGCAACCACTTGGGACTCACCGACAAGCCCGACCGCCGTGGCGTGCATTGCGTCGACGTCGCGCTGGTCGGGCACGATGACCAGGGCACCACGGCCGGCGTTCGCCGTCACCGCGGCAAGTTCTGCGAGGCGGTCTGCCCAGCGCTCCCCTGGCAGCGCCTGCCATACCGCGCGGGCGGCACGCGCGTCGCGCAGAGCGGCCACGTACTGTTCGCCTCCCCGGTAAGCCGTCCACGCCTTGGCGCCAACGGGTTCTCCGGTCAACGGGGCGGGCGCCGGCGGAGTCTGCTTCTCGACGTTGGCATGCCGCGGCGGGACGGCGAGCCGCAACACGTCGGCCCGGGTGCCTGCATAGCGTGCGGCGACGGCGTCGGTGAGCCTGCGCACGTCGGGCGTGAGTACCGGCACCGGCGACACCACCCGGTCCAACCAGCCGAGCTTTCCAACATGGTCTGTATCCGAACGTCTCTCGAGGACGAACGCGTCCACCAGACGGCCGTGGAATCGCACCCGCACCCGCACGCCGGGCTGCGCATCATCGGACTGTTCGGCGGAGACCAGATAGTCGAACTCGCGGTCGAGGTGCGGAACCGACAGCATCGGGAGCACACGCGCAATCGGCTCGTGCTCGGCCTGCTGCCGGTTCGTCGTCACCTATGCAGTGGTAGCAGACCGCGCCGACGGCCCTGCCGCGCGACCAAAGAAGAAGCCCGCGGTGATGAGTAGCAGCGACGTCGCGTATGCCCACCAGATGGGTACCGCGAGCACTTCGTTACCCAATACGAACTTGGAGATGCCGATCATGCCGTCGGACACGGCGAAACACACCGCTCCGAGCGCGGTCCACGGCGTCGGCAGCCGGGCCATCAGCGCCGTACACACCATCGCGCCGAGCACTGCGATGTAAAGGGTGACCGGCACAGCCATCTGATCGGCGATCAGCCGCGGCCAGAACCACACCAACAACGCAATGCAGGCGGCAACCGTGACCGCTGCGGCAGCCAGCCGGGGCGCCGACCGAGCCGCCAGCGGCAGGAGCGCGGCCAAGAAACACAGGTGCGCCACGAGGAACGCGCCAAGGCCCAGCACGAACGACGGCTCCCACCACGGCATCGCCAGCAGAAAGTCACCGGCGGCCGAGAACAGCAACGCCGCCAGCAGCCAGCGGCGTTCGCGAGCAACGGGGTGCGTCAGCGCGGCGCCGGCGAGTACCACCGCCGTCGCGGCCTTGACCGCGGGTTGCAGCGTGAACTGGCCGGTCAGCTCGGCCCCTGACGGCAATCGAAGCGCCGTCACGATCAGGAATGTGCCGTAACTGGCGCCGACGACCGCGGCGCTCACCCACAGCAGCCTGGTGCGCGGGTGTGCGTACCGTGTCCCCATGTCAGTCGCTGAGGAGAAGCCGGCCGTCGACGCCATCCTGCTGAAGGTAATGGAAGCTGTCCCGTTTCAGTTGACAACAGAGGGAGGTGTTGAGGAGGCGCGCCAGCGGTTCCGCGATGTGCCCCGTCCCGAGGTCCATCCGGAGGTGCGCAGTGAGGACCGCGTCGTCGACGGACCTGTGGGCCCGGTCCCGATCCGGGTGTACCGGCCGGCCGCCGAGAGCGACACACCGTTGCCGGTGGTGGTCTTCATCCACGGTGGCGGATGGTCGGTCGGCGATCTGGACACCTACGACGGCATCGCGCGCCGCCACGTGATCGGCGCGGACGCGATTGTCGTGTCGATCGACTATCGGCTGGCGCCCGAGCACCCCTACCCTGCCGCTGTCGACGATTCGTGGGCGGCAACACAATGGGTGGCCGAGCACGCCGCAGAGCTGGGCGCCGATCCGGATCGCATTGCTGTCACCGGCGACTCCGCAGGTGGCAACTTGGCGGCGGTGGTCGCGCAGCTGGCGCGCGACGCCGGCGGGCCACGAATTCTGTTTCAGCTGTTGTGGTATCCGTCGACGACCTTCGACACTTCGTTGCCCTCGTTCACCGAGAACGCGAATGCGCCGATTCTCGACATCGACGGTTGCAAAGGCTGCACCCGTTGGTACATCGCCGATCTGGACCTGACGGAGATGCCGGCGACGTTGGCACCGGCCCGGGCGGAGAACCTGGCCGGACTGCCGCCCGCCTACATCGCCGTGGCCGGCCACGACCCGCTCCGCGACGACGGCATTCGCTACGCCGAACTGCTGTCGGCGGCAGGGGTGCCCGTCGAACTGCACAATGCCGAAACACTCGTGCACGGCTATGTCGGCTACGACGGAGTGGTTCCGGCCGCCACCGAGGCAGTCGAAAAGGGACTGTCGGCGCTGCGCAACGCGTTGCACAACCCATGAGCAACCAGTGAGTGATCCCGAAGTACTCGATGCGCGCACCGCACGTGACTGGGAGGACTGGCTGGAAGCCAATCACGATGTGGCGTCGTCCATTTGGTTACGGCTGCTCAACAAGAACGCACCCGAGCCCGGCATGTCATACGGCGAAGCGGTCGAGATCGCGCTGTGTTTCGGGTGGATCGACAGCATGGCCCGCAAGTACGACGACGTGTCCCGCATCCAGCGGTTCAGTCCCCGAAAGGCACGCAGCCCGTGGTCGCAGTCCAACGCCGAGCGAGTGCGCCGACTCATCGATGCCGGCCGTTTGCGCGAGCCCGGGCAGCGCGAGGTCGATGCCGCCAAGGCCGACGGTCGGTGGCCGGATCCCTAGCCAGCCCGCGGATACGTGCCGGGCGGCACGCCATGCCAGCGTTTGAACGCGTGGCAGAACGTCGATGTGTCGGTGTAGCCCAACCGCTTTGACACCTCGTCGACGGTGAGCCCGACATTGCACAACAAGTCGACCGCCAAAGCGGAGCGGGCCTCGTTCACCAACGCACGGAAAGACGTGTTCTCCTCCGCGAGCCGGCGGCGCAGCGTGCGTGGGTGTACAGCAAGCTCGTCAGCGACCTCCGCCAGCGACGGGAACCGGCCCGATTCGCGGAACAACTTCGAGCGCACCATCGCGGTGATGCCCCGGCGCTGCTCGTTGCGTTGCATCATCACGTCGCACTGCGCCACACAAAGTTCCAGGGTGTGCTTATCCGCCTGCGGGAGCGGTTCGTCGAACAGTGCCCGCGGAATGTGTAACCGGTTGTGCGCACGCCCGAACTGGACATCGGCGATCGGTAACAGCTCGAGCAGCGGGCTGAGCACGCCCTCGTCGAGCACCAGCTCGGCGAGCACCTGATCGGCATATCGGGCGACCACCGGCAGCGCGAATTCGCTGATCGTCATGGCGATTCCAGCGACGTCACGCTCCAGGAAGAAACTCTGCACGTCCTCGGGCAAGTGGTCGACGTTGAGTTCGAGCAGACAAGTGTCGGCGCCTTCGAACAACCGGGCGTCGATATTGAGCATGCTCAGCGAGAAGTAGCGCATCGAGATGGCGAACAGCTCGCGTAGGGTCGCACAGGACATCACCGCGAACCCGAACAACCCGAGATGGGTCAGCCGGAACCTGCCACCCACGTCGATGCCCACGCCGGTGGCGTCAGGAAGGCGGCTCAGAAGCCGGCGCACGGCGGCGATCTCGTCGGATGCCGCCACTACCGTCTCCGGGTCGTCGAGGTCCTCCGGTGTGATCGAGGTGCCCGGCGAGGATGTCGGACGGCGAAACGCCGCGTTCGTCGGCGACCTCGCACAACACCCGCGTTGTGTAGACCGGACGCCGAAGGTCGGGCGACCACGTCGTCGTAGTCATGTCCCAAACTCCCAACTCTTTGTCCGATACTCCCATTCCGATCGCAGGTTGTCACTCATACCGTTGAGTCATGGCGGCACCGGCGGCGCGGTTTTCGACGTTGACGATGTCACGCGAGGCGATCACCATCGGCTTCGACGCCGGCCGCGGGTTCCTCGGCCGGACACGAGGGCACGATATCGCCCGATTCCGTTGTGCTGCACGACGTTATGTCTCCATAACCCATCCCGACTACGTCGACCACGTGTTGCACCGGGCCCGGCTGCGCTACGTGAAGTCCAACGACTACGAGCCGATCCGCGCCGCGGCGGGCGTCAACCTGCTGACCGACGAGGGCGACTCGTGGGCCACGCACCGGGGCACCCTGAATCCGACCTTTGCGCGGCGCCATCTCAACGAGATGGTCGACCTGATGCTCGATCCCATCGAGCGCGTCACCTCCGAGATCGATTCAGGCACCGAGTTCGATATGCACGAGCTCATGGTCGAGGCGACGCTGCGGGTTGTCGCGAACGCGCTGTTCAGCCAGGACTTCGGCCCATTGGTGGGAAGCATGAGCGACCTGGCCACGCGTGGTCTGCGCCGCACCGAGAAGTTCGGCCGGCTCGGCCTGTGGGGGCTGATGCCCCGATCCGTCTACCAGGCCCTGATGTGGTGCACGTTTTCCGGCGTACCGCTGCCCCCGCCGTTTCGCGAATCGCAGGAGATCACGCTGACACTCGACGAAGCCGTCAACGACGTGCTCGACGAACGACTCGCGCACCCCACCGAATCGGCCGACCTGCTCAACGTGCTGTTCCGCGCCGACGACGGAACCTGGCCCCGCAAGCGGGTACGCGACGAGGCGCTCACATTCATGCTCGCCGGCCACGAAACCACCGCGAATGCGATGTCATGGCTCTGGTACCTGCTGGCGTGCAATCCCGATGCGCGGCAGCGGATGCTCGACGAGATCGACGACGTGCTCGGCGCGCGAGCACCGACCCCGGCCGATTTGACGCGGCTGCCGTGGACCACCGCCTGTATCCAGGAATCGCAGCGCTACTACTCGGCCGTGTGGATCATCGCGCGAGAGGCAGTCCATGACGACACATCGACGGCCACTACATCCGCAAGGGGACGACGGTGTTGATCCCGACCCACCACATCCACCACGACGAGCGCTGGTGGCCGGACCCGGAGACATTCGACCCGACCCGATTCCTCGGCGACGCCGCGAAGGACCGGCCACGTTCGGCCTACCTGCCGTTCGGTGGCGGACGGCGAATCTGCATCGGGCAGAGCTTCGCGCTGATGGAGATGGTGTTGATGACGGCGATCATGAGCCAACGCTTCACATTCGATGTGAGCCCCAACCATCCGGTGGTAGAACTCGAAGCAACGCTGACGTTGCGGCCCAAGGATGGACTGCACGTCATCGCCCAGCGACGGGAGGCCTCGTGACAGTGCCCGATTACGACACCCTCATCGTCGGCGCCGGATTCTCCGGCATCGGCACCGCGATCAAACTCGACAGGGCCGGGATGGGTGACTACCTGGTGATCGAGGCGGGCGAAGGCCCCGGTGGGACCTGGTATTGGAACACGTATCCCGGTATCGCCGTAGACATTCCATCGTTCTCCTACCAGTTTTCCTTCGAGAAGAGCCCGGAGTGGACACGCACCTACGCACCGGGACGGGAACTGAAGGCCTACGCCGAGCACTGCGTCGACAAGTACGGTCTGCGCCCCAAGATCCGATTCAACACCAAGGTGCTGGGCGCGGCCTTCGACGATGACGACAACCTGTGGCGCGTCGACCTCGACACCGGCGACTCGGTCACGGCTCGGTTCCTGGTCAACGCCAGCGGCGTGCTGATCACACCCAACATGCCCGACATCGATGGTGTCGACTCGTTCGCCGGCGTGACGATGCACACCGCGAGGTGGGACCACGAACAGGACCTCACGGGTAAGCGGGTCGCCATCATCGGAACGGGCGCCTCCGCAGTCCAGGTCATCCCCGAAATCGCGCCGATCGTGGAGCACCTCAAGGTTTTTCAGCGCACACCCATCTGGTGCCTACCAAAACCTGACGTACCGCTATCGCCGATGACGCGGCGTTTGATGCGGCTCCCTGGGGGCCACGCGGTGCAGCGCGCCCTCAGCCAGGCCTACGTCGAGCTCACCTTCACGCTGCCTGCCCAGTACTTCACCCTCAATCCGATGGCCAGGAACATGTCGAAGTTCGGCGAGTCGTATCTGCGCAAGCAGGTCCACGACCCGGAAGTGCGCGACAAGCTCACACCTCGATACGCCGTCGGTTGCAAGCGCCCGGGCTTTCACAACACGTATCTGTCAACGTTCAACCGCGACAACGTCGAATTGGTGACCGAGCCGATCGACAAGATCACCGGGTCGGGCGTGGCGACCGCCGACGGCCAGACCCGCGATGTCGACGTGCTCATCCTGGCGACCGGGTTCAAGGTGATGGACGTCGAGGACAATCCGACCTATCCGTTGACCGGATCCGGCGGCCGGTCGTGGAGCGAGCACTTCAGCGAGCGCCGGCTGCAGTCATACGAGGGCGTCGCCGTGCCGGGCTTTCCGAACTTCTTTACGGTGTTCGGGCCCTACGGCTACGTCGGAAATTCGTACTTCGCGCTGATCGAAACGCAGACGCACCACATCGTGCGGTGCCTCAAGCACGCTCAACGCAAGCGGGCCACCCGCGTCGAGGTGAAACAGGAGGCCAACGACCGCTACTTCGCCGAGATGATGCGCAAGCGGCACCGCCAGATCTTCTGGCAGGACACGTGCCGGGACGCCAGGAGCTATTACTTCGACAAGAACGGCGATGTGCCGCTGCGGCCGGCCAGCACGCTCGAAACCTATTGGCGCAGCCGCCGCTTCCCACTCAACGATTACGAGTTCAGTTCCTAGCTCGAGACGTGCGAGGAAACTAGACCGCGGCCTTCAGTTCGTCGACCTTGTCGAGCCGCTCCCACGGCAGGTCGATGTCGGTGCGGCCGAAGTGGCCGTACGCAGCGGTCTGCGCGTAGATCGGCCGCAGCAGGTCCAGGTCGCGGACGATCGCACCGGGCCTCAGGTCGAACACCGAGGTGATCGCCTTCTCGATGCGGGCCGGGTCGACGGTTTCGCTGCCGAAGGTCTCCACGAACAGCCCAACCGGGGCCGCCTTGCCGATCGCATAGGCGACCTGCACCTCGACGCGCTCCGCCAGGCCTGCGGCGACCACGTTTTTTGCCACCCAGCGCATCGCATACGCCGCGGACCGGTCGACCTTGGACGGATCCTTGCCAGAGAACGCGCCGCCGCCGTGACGGGCCCACCCGCCGTAGGTGTCGACAATGATCTTGCGGCCGGTCAGCCCGGCGTCGCCCATCGGCCCACCGAGCACGAACTTGCCGGTCGGGTTCACCAGCAGGCGGAAGTCCGAGGTGTCCATGGTGTCGTGGTTCAGGTCGGCCAGCACCGTGTTAACGACCTTCTCGCGGATGTCGGGCGCCAGCGTTGCGTCCAGATCGATTCCGGCGGCGTGCTGCGTCGACAGCACCACGGTGTCCAGGCGCACCGGGGTCGTGCCGTCGTATTGCACGGTGACCTGAGTCTTGCCGTCGGGACGCAGATAGTCCAGCACGCCGTTCTTGCGGACCTCGGTCAGCCGGCGTGACAGCCGGTGGGCCAGCGCGATCGGCAGGGGCATCAATTCGGGGGTGTCCCTGATGGCGTAGCCGAACATCAGGCCCTGGTCGCCGGCGCCCTGGGCGTCCAGCGGGTCACCCGCGCCCTCGACTCGTGTCTCGTGGGCGGTGTCGACGCCCTGCGCGATATCTGGGGACTGCGCGCCGATCCCGATGTTGACGCCACAGGTCTCGCCGTCGAAACCCTTCTCCGACGAGTCGTAGCCGATGTCGAGGATGCGCGCCCGCACGGTGTTGGTGATGTCGGCGAAAGCTTCCTTGGCCGTCGTGGTCACCTCGCCGACGACGTGCACCTGGCCGGTGGTGACCAGCGTTTCCACCGCGACGCGGGATTTCGGATCGTCCGCGAGCAACGCGTCGAGCACCGAGTCGCTGATGGCGTCACAGATCTTGTCGGGATGGCCCTCGGTCACCGACTCACTGGTAAACAGCCGAGCTTCACTCACGGTGTGAATCCTTCCGAAACTTAGTCAGTCAAATTATATGCTTGCCCCGTTGCACCCAAGCGCGTGCGCACGATTCCACACAACCCTTACACGCAGCCAGGCGCGTGATTCGCGTTACCCGCCGCCGCTCTGCAGGATCGCCACGATCGCGTCAACAATACGGCTGGCCATCAGAGTTTTCGAACCGTGTTCCAAAGCAGACTCCGCGCCGTCGGCAGCAAGCAGCCACCCGTCGTTGTTGTCCACTTCGAACGCCCGATTCTCACCGACGGCGTTGACCACGAGCAGATCGCACCCCTTGCGCTGCAATTTGGCGCGAGCGTGGAAGAGCACGTCGCCGTTGGCGTCGCCGGTCTCGGCAGCGAATCCGACGATGGCGCGCATGTTGGGCAGCTGACCGTCGGTGCGCGCGCGGACTGCGCCCGCCAGCACGTCGTCGGTGCGGGTGAGTTCGATGACCGGCGCTGCGGCGTTGGGGTCGGCGGACTTCTTGATCTTGTTGGTCTCGACCTGTCCTCGGGCGGAAGTCGGCGACCGCAGCGGCCATCACCAGCACGTGCGCGTCGGGCGCGTGCTTTGAGACGGCGTCGGAGAGTTGGGCGGCCGAGCCGATGTGGACCACGTCCACTCCCGCCGGGTCGATCAGGCCCGCCGTGTTGCCCGCGATGAGCGTGACGTCGGCACCGCGCTGGGCCATCACCCGTGCCATCGCGTAGCCCTGCTTGCCCGAACTGCGGTTGCCGATGAATCGCACCGGGTCGATCGGTTCGCGGGTGCCGCCGGCAGTGACGAGGACCCGCACGCCGGCCATGTCATAGGGCAGGGAGTCACCGCGGTCCAGCAGCAGGTGGGCGAGCGTGGAGATCTCCTCGGCCTCGGGCAGTCGGCCTGCGCCGCTGTCGGCGCCGGTGAGGCGGCCTGAGGCCGGTTCCAGGACCACCGCACCCCTGCGGCGCAAGGTGGCCACGTTGTCCACGGTCGCCGGGTGGAACCACATCTCGGTGTGCATCGCCGGCGCGAAGAGCACCGGACATCGCGCGGTGAGCAGAGTGGCGGTCAGCAGGTCGTCGGCACGGCCTGCGACGGCCCGCGCCAGCAGGTCGGCCGTCGCCGGGGCGACCACGACGAGGTCGGCCTCCTGCCCGATCCGGACATGGGGCACCTCGTGAACGTCATCCCAGACGCCAGTGTGAACTGGGTTGCCCGATAGCGCTTCGAAGGTCGCTGCGCCGATGAAGCGCAGGGCGGACTCGGTCGGAACGACACGAACGGAATGGCCCGCCTCGGTCAGCTGACGCACGAGCGTGGCCGCCTTGTAGGCGGCGATGCCACCGGCCACGCCGACGATGATCCGCTTGCGTTCGGTCACTTCAGCTCTTCGCCCGAGACGATCATCGCCACCGATCCCGTCCGCTACTCGCCTTCGGTGTGCTCGAGCAGGTCGCCGTGGATCTCGCGCATCGCGATCGACAGCGGCTTCTCCTGCAGGCCGGGCTCGACCAGCGGGCCGACGTATTCGAGAATGCCGTCGCCGAGTTGGTTGTAGTAGTCGTTGATCTGGCGCGCGCGCTTGGCCGCGTAAATCACCAGGGCGTACTTGCTGGACGCGCGGTCCAGCAGCTCGTCGATCGGCGGATTGGTGATGCCGAGCGGCGTGTCATAGGCGCCGACGCCGGACTCGAGGTCGTCGACAGCGGTCAGCTGGGCGTCGGCGTGGGGGGTGCTCACGTAGAAGGTCTCCTGGCGGTTTTGCGTGACTTCGGTTTGGTGAAAAGTTGAGTCGCTTTGACTTAGATCCTGGCCTGATCGCACCGGGCCGGCGCTGGGGTTATCTGTGGACCACCAGCAAGGATACCAATTCGGAGCAGGCAGACTCCAATTCGCTGTTCACGACGACGACGTCGAAGTCATTCTGAGCCGCCAATTCGTCGCGAGCGGTGGCCAGACGGCGGGCCATCGCGTCGGGGCTCTCGGTGCCGCGCCCGGTCAACCGGCTCTCCAGCGCCTCCCAGCTAGGTGGCGCGAGAAAAACCGTGAGGGCTTCCGGCATGGACTTCTTGACGGCGCGAGCCCCGGCCAGATCCACCTCGATGAGAACGGGCTGACCGGCCTGGATAGCCTCTCGGATGGGCTGCGCGGGGGTGCCGGAGCGGTGCAGGCCGCCATGGATCTCGGCCCATTCCAGCAGTGCGCCGTCGTCGATCAGGTCCTGAAACCGCTCTGCTGTGACGAACGAATAGTCGACGCCATCGACCTCGCCCGGTCGCGGGGCCCGGGTGGTGACGGACACGCTGAAGTGCAGGTCGGGAACGCGGTCACGCAGACAACGGACGACGGTCGATTTCCCGACGGCAGAGGGGCCGGACAGCACAATCACCCGTCCGACCCCCCGGCCGGCGCTCAACTTATGCGCCCGGGATTACTGGTCGAACTTTTCCAGCAGCGCCTTGCGCTGACGATCACCCAGGCCACGCAGGCGGCGGGTCGGGGCGATCTCGAGTTCGGTCATGATTTCCTGCGCCTTGACCTTGCCCACCTTGGGCAATGCCTCCAGAAGGGCAGAAACCTTCATCTTGCCCAGAACCTCATCGGTCTCGGCATCCTTCAGCACCTGCTTGAGGTTGGTGCCGCCGCGCTTGAGCCGGTCTTTGAGCTCGGCACGTATCCGACGTGCGGCAGCAGCCTTCTCCAACGCTGCCGCGCGCTGTTCGTCGGTCAACTGGGGAAGGGCCACGGGTTCCTCCGTCTCTCACACCATCATTTTTCTGTTTCGGCTGATATGAAAATCCAGAACAGCCAGCGACGACGACCGTACCCACGCAACCTAATGAAAGCGAACCCCACCCCCTGGTTACGGCGCCAAAAGCCCAGCGTGTAAGGCGATGCCGCAGCCAGGGCCGAAGCGCGGCAAATGCTCGGAAATCGCCGATTTCAGCCCTCATTGAGCCGGATTTGCCTGCATATCAACGCATTTCGAGTCGCATGGGGTGCCTGACCGATCGACTTGGTGTGTGGTCTGGACCACACATCAGTGGCGGGTCGAGGTCGAAAAAGAAAATTTTGCCTGGTCATCGCGTGTCGGGCGTGTCGCAGGCGCTCGGCTCGCCGGTTCGGACCGTCAAGATCCGGGATGAATTCAAAAATTGGCGAAATGGCCGCCGCTTTTGATAACGACATTGCGTAGTAGGCGGGACAGGCGGTGTTTGTGAGGCAGATGTTACAGGTGATACCGGATGTTGTTCGCTGCTCAAAGCACCCGATCCATTGCCGCGAGCGAAATAGGATTCGCCCGGAGGAGGTGGTCGTGGTCGTACGCGTTTGGCGATCGACTGCCCTGGTGCTCGCCCTCGTTGTTGGCGCAGTGCTGTTCAACCTCGCGAGCCCAGCATGGGCCTGCGGCTGTGGCGCCTACGTCCCCGACGGCCCCGGCTCGTCCGTCGCCGACGAACGCGCACTGATCGCCTGGGACGGCGCGACCGAGGACATCCTGATGTCGTTGTCGGTGACGGGCTCATCAGAGCGGGCCGCGTGGGTGATGCCCGTGCCGTCGGCAGCTCGCGTCACCCTTGGCGACACAGAGGTGTTCTCCGAACTCGGCAGGCTCACCGCACCGCGCATCGAGTACCGCGACTCGTGGTGGCCGACACTTCCCTGGTTGATATGGGGCGGGGCGGCACCGGAAACGGCGGGCGTACCGGGCGGCGGGGTCAACGTGCTCGGCCGCCAGCGCCTCGGGCCGTTCGACGTCACCCGGCTAGCGGCCGACGATCCGACCGCACTAGCAAATTGGTTGAGCGACAACGGGTTTCCGCAACCTGATGGGCTGGAGGTTAACCTCGCACCGTATGTCGCCGACGGCTGGGAGATCGTCGCCGTTCAACTCGTCCCGGCCGAAGCCGACGGCTCGCTGACGGGAGCCCTTCAGCCGCTGCGGCTCTCGTTCGCCTCTGACACCGTCGTGTACCCGATGCGCCTGTCGCGATCGGCGACGATGTCGCAGTACATCGACCTGTACGTCCTGGCCGAGCATCGAATGGATCCGTCGGCGATACCCGTCGCCGGCGACAGGCCCCGACTCTCGAGTTCGCCGGGCGCGTCGAGCGCAGCGACTCCCCCGCGCTGGCCGACTACGTCGGCGACGCAGCGTTTCTCACCCGGTGGAAGAACACGATCTTCGACCCGGCGGCGATCGAGGGCGACTACGTGTTCGAGCAGGCCTCCGCGGATACCCCGTACCAGCAAGTCATCTATCGCACGCGCAACCGCGGCGACCTGACCGCCCTCATATTGCTCGGGGCGCTCGGCGTCGGCGGCATCGTGACGATTGTCTTGCTGACGCGACTCCTACCGCGAAAACCGCGCGGCAGTAGCGCTTACACCAGATAGGCGACGGCGTCGCGGAACTTCTCCGCCGCAGCCCGCACGGCGGCGACGTCGGGTCCGGCGCGCAGCACCTCACGCGACACCGCGGGAAGCAGTTGACCGCGGTGCGCCCCACCGAGGCCACCCAGCGCCTCCGGACGTCCGCCCTGGGCCCCAATGCCAGGCACCAGGACCGGGCCGCCCAGCGCGCTGACATCCGGTGGTTCGGCGAGCGTGGCGCCGACGACGACGCCGATCGCACCGGGCCCGGGCGAGCGTTCACGGTTGACCGCGGCTGCGGCGTCGACAATCGACTGCGCAACGGTTCGTCCGCCGGCGTCGGCACCCTGAACGGTGACCCCCTCCGGGTTGGACGTGGCGGCGAGGACGAAGACACCGCGGCCATTGGCGTTGGCGGTGTCGAGCAGCGGCTGCAGCGACCCGAAGCCCAGATACGGCGATGCAGTCACGGCATCGGCAGCCAGCGGCGAATCGGCTGCCCACGCATCGGCATAGGCGGCCATGGTCGAGCCGATGTCACCGCGCTTGGCGTCGGCCAACACCAGCACACCGACGTCTCGAAGCGCCCGAATCGTGTGTTCCAGCACCGCGTAACCCGCGGAGCCGTGCGCCTCGAAGAACGCCACCTGCGGTTTGACGATCGCGAAGCCGGAGAACGCCTCAACACACGTTTCGCAGAACCGCGCCAAACCGTCGGCATCGACGGTCAGCCCCCAGGCGCTCAGCAGCTCCGGATGGGGATCGATACCGGGGCACAGCGGCCCGCGGGCCGCCATCGCCTCGGCCAGCCGGGCACCAAACCCCGTCACGGCCCCAACACGCTGTGCAGCTCTTGCAGGGACATCACGCCGATGTCCCCCCGGATTCCCGCCTCGATGCCCTGCACAGCTGCCGACGCGCCCTGCACGGTGGTCACGCACGGAATGTTCATCGACACTGCGGCCGAGCGGATCTCGTAACCGTCGATACGTGGGCCCGAATTGCCGTACGGGGTGTTGATCACCATGTCCACTTCACCGGACCTGATCAGATCCACTGCGGACGAGGCCGGTCGCCCCTCCCCTGGGTCCTCAAAGTGTTTGCGCACCTCGTCGCACGGAATGCCGTTGCGTCGCAACATCTCCGCGGTTCCCGCCGTGGCCAGCACCCGGAATCCCAGATCCGCGAGCCGTTTCACCGGGAACACCAGCGAACGCTTGTCGCGGTTGGCCACCGAGACGAACACCGTGCCCTCGACCGGCAGGGACCCGTAGGCCGCGGTCTGACTCTTGGCGAACGCGCTACCGAAGTCGTGATCGATACCCATCACCTCACCGGTCGACTTCATCTCGGGGCCGAGCAGCGAATCGATCTGCGCACCGTCGGCTTTCCGGAACCGATGGAATGGCAGCACCGCTTCCTTGACCGCGACCGGCGCGTTGCGCGCGGTCGTCGCGCCGTCGCCGGTAGTCGCCAGCACGCCTTCTTCGCGGAGTTGGGCGATGGTGGCGCCCAACATGACTCGCGCGCAGGCTTTCGCCAGTGGAACGGCGGTGGCCTTGGACACGAACGGCACCGTCCTGCTGGCGCGCGGATTGGCCTCGAGCACGTAAAGCACATCGTCCTTCAGCGCGTACTGCACGTTGAGCAGGCCGACCACCCCGATGCCGTGCGCGATCGCCTCGGTCGCGCGCCGTACGGACTCGATATCGCTGCGTCCCAACGTCACCGGCGGCAGCGCACACGCCGAGTCGCCGGAGTGAATGCCGGCCTCTTCGATGTGCTCCATGATGCCGCCGATGTACACCTCGGTGCCGTCGCACAGCGCGTCGACGTCGATTTCGATGGCATCCTCGAGGAACCGGTCCACGAGCACCGGATGTTCGGGCGAGAGTTCGGTGGCACGGGTGATGTAGCCCTGCAGCGTTTCCTCGTCGTAGACGATCTCCATGCCTCGACCGCCCAGCACATAGGACGGCCGGACCAGCACCGGATAGCCGATGTCGGCGGCGATGCGACGGGCCTGATCGAAGCTGGTCGCCATGCCGAACTTCGGTGCCGGCAGGCCCGCGACCCGCAGCACCTCCCCGAATGCGCCACGGTCCTCAGCCAGGTCGATCGCTTTGGGGCTGGTCCCGACGATCGGCACACCCGCGTGCTCCAGGCGCTGCGCGAGACCGAGCGGGGTTTGGCCGCCGAGTTGCACGATGACCCCGACGACGCCCGGACCTCCTGCACCGGAGGCGGATTCGGCGTGGTACACCTCGAGCACGTCCTCGAATGTCAGAGGCTCGAAGTACAGCCGGTCTGCGGTGTCGTAGTCGGTGGAGACCGTCTCGGGATTGCAGTTGATCATGACCGTCTCGAATCCGGCCTGGCTCAACGTGGTGGCGGCGTGCACGCAGCTGTAGTCGAACTCGATGCCCTGTCCGATGCGGTTGGGCCCGGAGCCCAGGATGAGCACCTTGGGCTTCTCCGTCTGGGGTGCGACCTCGCTCTCTGCCGCGGGGTCGAGTTCGTAGCTGCTGTAGTGGTAGGGAGTCTTGGCCTCGAACTCCGCCGCGCAGGTGTCGACGGTCTTGTAGACCGGATGGATGCCGAGCCGGGTGCGCAGGGCCCGCACACCGATCTCACCGGCCAATTCCGGTCGCAGGGCAGCAATTTGACGATCGGACAGGCCGTGGTACTTGCCGCGTCGCAGCAGGTCTTCATCGAGCACCGGTGCGTCAAGCAGTTCGGCGCGCAAGGTGACGAGTCCGGCAATCTGTTCGACGAACCACGGGTCGACGCCCGAGGCCTGTGCCACCTGCTCGACGGTGGCGCCCTGCCGCAGTGCCAACTCCAGGTCGTACAGCCGTCCGTCGGTGGGCGTCTTCAATCGCCGAAGCAGATCGTCGACGGAAACCTCGGGGTCGGGTTTGGTCCAGAACCCGGCGCGATTGGTCTCCAGGGACCGCATCACCTTGCCGAGCGCCTCGATGAAGTTGCGGCCCAACGACATCGCCTCGCCCACGGATTTCATTGTCGTGGTCAGGGTGGGATCGGCGCCGGGGAACTTCTCGAAAGCGAAGCGTGGCGCCTTCACGACGACATAGTCCAGGGTCGGCTCGAAGCACGCCGGAGTTTCCTTGGTGATGTCGTTGACGATCTCGTCGAGGGTGTAGCCGATCGCCAACTTGGCGGCGATCTTCGCGATCGGGAAACCGGTGGCCTTGGAAGCCAACGCACTCGACCGCGAAACCCGGGGGTTCATCTCGATGACGACCAGGCGGCCGTCGACCGGATTGACGGCGAACTGGATGTTGCAGCCACCGGTGTCGACGCCGACCTCGCGCAGGATGGCGATGCCGAGGTCACGCATCGTCTGGTATTCGCGATCCGTGAGTGTCATCGCGGGCGCCACGGTGACCGAGTCGCCGGTGTGCACACCCATGGGATCGACGTTCTCGATCGAGCACACGACGACCACGTTGTCGTGGCCGTCGCGCATCAGCTCGAGCTCGAATTCCTTCCA
Organism: uncultured Actinomycetota bacterium; assembly: GCA_963721195.1. Classification (GTDB taxonomy): domain Bacteria; phylum Actinomycetota; class Actinomycetes; order Mycobacteriales; family Mycobacteriaceae; genus Mycobacterium. The sequence goes on from CAVRIH010000021.1 coordinate 136,046, forward strand.
GCCGAAGATGGATTCCTCGATGAGCACATTGGCCGACGGCGATGCGGCCAGCCCCTCACCGGCCATCCGGTCGACGTCCTCGGCGGAGTACGCCATGCCCGAGCCCAGGCCGCCCATCGTGAACGACGGTCGCACGACCACTGGCAGTCCGAGCTCGGTGACGGTCTCACGGACCTCGTCCATGGTGAAACACACACGGGAGCGCGCGGATTCGCCACCGACCTTGGTGACGATGTCTTTGAACCGTTGCCGGTCCTCGCCGCGCTGGATGGCTTCGAAGTCGGCACCGATCAGCTCGACGCCCCAGCGCTCGAGCGCTCCGTTCTCGTAGAGGGCAACAGCGGTGTTCAGCGCGGTCTGCCCGCCGAGGGTGGCCAGCAGCGCGTCGATCTTGTTGCCGCGCTCAGCATGCTGGGCGAAAATCTTCTCGACGAAGGCCGCCGTGATTGGTTCGACGTACGTGTGATCGGCGTACTCCGGGTCCGTCATGATCGTCGCCGGATTGGAGTTGACGAGGCTCACCTGCAGGCCTTCCGCGCGGAGCACGCGGCACGCCTGCGTCCCCGAGTAGTCGAACTCGCAGGCCTGGCCGATGATGATCGGACCGGAGCCGATCACCAGCACGTGGTTGAGGTCGCTGCGCTTTGGCATCAGCCCTCCCCTGCCATCAGGTCGACGAACTGGTCGAACAGGTAATTCGCGTCGTGTGGGCCCGCTGCGGCCTCAGGGTGGTATTGCACCGAAAAGGCGCTCCCATCAACCAGTTTGATGCCCTCGACGACGCCGTCGTTGGCGCAGGTGTGACTGACGATCGCGGTGCCGAAGGGGGTGTCGAACGTCTCGCCGGCTTCGCCCTCGAGCGCGAACCCGTGGTTCTGCGCGGTTACTGCGACCCGTCGGGTGGCGTGGTCGATGACGGGCACGTTGATCCCGCGGTGTCCGAAGACCATCTTGTATGTCGACCGTCCCAATGCGCGGCCGAGGATCTGATTGCCGAAGCAGATACCGAAGAGCGGGATGCCTTCGCCGAGTACTTCTCGTGTCACTTCGACGATGTGGTCGGCGGTCGCGGGGTCGCCGGGTCCGTTGGAGAGGAACACGCCGTCCGGCTTGAGGTCGGCGATCTGGTCGAAGGTGACCGTCGACGGCATGACGTGGCTGCGGATGCCGCGGCTCGCGAAGTTGCGGGGCGTGTTGGTCTTGATACCGAGATCGATCGCCGCGACGGTGAAGCGTTGCGGTCCATCGGGTTCGACGACATATGTGGCGTCGGTGCTGACCTCGCCGGCCAGGTTGGCACCCAGCATGGACGGTTGCTCACGCACCCGGGACAGCAGTTCGTCGGCGTGCGCGAGCGCATCGCCGGAGAACACCCCGGCCTTCATCGACCCGAGGCTGCGCAGGTGCCGGACCACCGCGCGGGTGTCGATTCCCGCAATCCCGACTATTCCCTGACGGACGAGCTCGTCGTCGAGCGTGCCTGTCGCCCGCCAATTCGACGCCCGTGGGGATGGGTCGCGTACGGCGTAGCCCGCCACCCAGATCTTGTCGCCGCGACTCTCGGCGTCCTCGTGGTTCCAGCCGGTGTTGCCGATCTGCGGGGCCGTGGCCACCACGATCTGCCCGTGATAGCTCGGGTCGGTCAAGGTCTCCTGGTAACCGGACATGCCGGTGGAGAAGACCGCCTCGCCGAGCGTCTCGCCGATCGCCCCGAACGTGGTACCGGTGAAGATGCGTCCGTCTTCCAGAACCAGCACCGCCCTGCTCATGCCTCGGCTCATACGGCCTCCAGCCACGGCTCGTACGCGGCGCGGTTGTCGGCGCGGAACCCGGTGTCGATCTCGGTACCCGACGGCAGGCGCCACCTGATGGCGAGGATGCCCTCGTGGGTCAGGGCCCTACCGGCGACTCCACGTTCGGTACGGATCGCGGTGATCGACTCCTCGGGTATCCAGATCGGCCCTGCGCCTCTGCGCTGCAACATGATTCCTTCGGGATAACGGGTAAGCACCGCCTTGTGGCGGAACGCGAGATCGCCGACCGCGACGCGGTCGTTCCAATTCGGGACGAGCGTGCTGCCGATGTACAGGCCCTTGGTGGCGGGGATGACCGCCGATCCCACGGTCTCGGGCAGCGGCGGCAGCGTGCCGATCAGTTCGGCCTGACGCTCGGCGCGGCGACGCCAGCCGCGCAACATCGCCTGGATGATGACGGCGATCAGCACGGCCAGCACTGCGGCCATGATCAGCGACCCGACCAGGGTTCCGGTGTTCATACCGGGCTCTTGCCGTCGCGGGCGGTGACCTTGCCGCGCAACAATGTCAGCGTCACCGTCGCAGGCAACTTCATCGATTCGTACGGGGTGTTGTCGGAACGACTGGCCAGTGCGGAACCCTCGACCGTCCACGTGGCGTCGGGATCTACGACGGTCAGGTTGGCCGGCTCACCGATCTCCAGCGGGCGGCCCTGGTCTTCCAACCCGACGATGCGAGAAGGGCTTTCACTCATGACGCGGGCGACGTCACGCCATGTCAGCAGGCCCGGCCGCACCATCGTCTCGACGACCACGGACAGCGCAGTCTGCAGCCCGAGCATGCCCGGCCGGGCGACGGAGAACTCGCAGAACTTCTCGTGTTCGGCGTGCGGCGCGTGGTCGGTGGCCACGCAGTCGATGACACCGTCGGCGAGCGCCTGGCGCAACGCCTCGGCGTCGGTCGCTTCGCGAAGCGGCGGGTTCACCCGGTTCCGGCCGTCGTAGGTGGCCAATCGCCCGTCATCGAGCATGAGGTGGTGCGGTGTCACCTCGGCGGTGATCGAAATGCCTTGTTCTTTGGCCCATCTGACGATCTCGACGGTGCCTGCCGTGGAGGCGTGGCAGATGTGCACCCGCGCTCCGGCATCGCGGGCCAGCAGCGCGTCCCTGGCGACGATGGATTCCTCGGCCGCGCGGGGCCAGCCGGCCAGACCGAGCAGCGCCGCGTTGGGTCCTTCATGCGCGACGGCGCCGACGGTGAGGCGAGGTTCTTCGGCGTGCTGGGCAATGAGGACGCCAAGGCCCGTCGCATACTCCAGCGCGCGTCGCATGATCAGCGGATCGTGCACGCAGATGCCGTCGTCGGAGAACATCCGCACCTGCCCGGCGCCGGCGGCCATCATGCCCATCTCGGTGAGCTGCGCGCCGGCCAGACCCATCGTGACGGCACCAACAGGGTGCACGTCGACGAGGCCGACCTGCTGACCGCGGTGCCAGACGTGGTCGGTGACGACCGGGCTGTCCGCGACCGGATTCGTGTTGGCCATCGCGAATACCGCGGTATAGCCACCCAAAGCCGCTGCTGCCGAACCGGTTTCGATGTCCTCGGCATACTCCCGACCGGGCTCGCGCAGATGGGTGTGCAGGTCGACGAAGCCGGGCAGCAGAATCTGACCACTGGCGTCGATCACGTCCCAGTCTTTTCCGAGTCCCCGGACTCCGAGAGCCCGGGGCCGACGTCGACGATCTGGCCGTCGGACACCAGCACGTCGACCGGGTCACCCTCGCCGTAGAGTCGCACCCCGCGGATCAAGACGCTCATGCGCTGATCGCCTCCGTCTCAGCGCCCACCAGTAGGTGGAACAGCACCGCCATTCGGATGTGCACGCCGTTGGAAACCTGTTGCAGGACCGCAGATTGTGACGAATCGGCGACCGAGAAGGCGATCTCCATACCGCGCACCATCGGGCCGGGGTGCAGGACCACCGCGTTGCCGGGCAGCATTGCCTGGCGCTTCTCGGAGAGCCCGTAGAGCACCGAGTACTCGCGCGCCGACGGGAAGAACCCGCCGTTCATCCGCTCGGCCTGCACACGCAGCATCAGCACCGCATCGGCAACCGGTAGTTCGGCATCGAGGTCGTGCGAGACGGTGACCGGCCAGTCGGCGACCCCGACCGGCAGCAGTGTGGGCGGTGCGACGAGCACCACTTCGGCGCCGAGCGTGTCGAGCAGCAGCACGTTGGACCGCGCGACCCGGCTGTGCAGGACATCCCCGACGATCACCACACGTTTGCCCTCGACGTCGCCGAGCCGTTGGCGGATGGTCAGCGCATCGAGAAGCGCCTGGGTCGGGTGCTCGTGGGTGCCGTCGCCGGCGTTGATCACCGTGGGGCCGCCCTGCTCGGTGGCCGTCCACTCGGCGAGCTGCTGCGCAGCACCCGACGCGGGGTGGCGGATGATCAGTGCGTCGGCACCGGCGGCACGCAGGGTGAGCGCGGTGTCGCGGAGCGACTCGCCTTTGGAGACAGAGGATCCCGACGCGCTGACGTTGATGACGTCGGCACTCATCCACTTGCCCGCCACCTCGAATGACACCCGGGTGCGGGTGGAGTTCTCGTAGAACATCGTGATGACGGTGCGGCCGCGCAGCGTCGGAAGCTTCTTGATCTCACGGCCGAGCAGTGCCTGGCTGAACCGGTCGGCGTTGTCGAGGATGGCCACCGCGTCGTCGCGGGTCAGGTCGGCGGCCGAGAGCAGGTGCTTCATCGTGGCGGCCCTCCCTGGGGTGCGATCCAGATGCCCTCGATTTGATCGTCTTCGGTGAGGCGCACCTTGACGTTCTCACTGCGCGAGGTCGGCACGTTCTTGCCGACGTAGTCGGCGCGCAGCGGTAGCTCCCGGTGACCGCGGTCGACGAGGACGGCGAGTTGGACGGCGCGTGGCCGGCCGATGTCCCGCAGTGCGTCGAGTGCCGAGCGGACCGAGCGGCCGGTGTAGAGGACGTCATCGACCAGGATCACGAGCGTGCCGTCGATGCCGCCCTCGGGAATCGAGGTGTCTTCCAGCGGCCGCGGCGGCTTACTGTCGAGATCGTCGCGATAGAGCGTGATGTCCAGCGCCCCGCGCGGAACCGTGACGCCGGCGAATTCTTTGATCTTCTCGACGAGCCGCACGGCCAGGGTGACGCCGCGGGTGGGGATGCCGAGCAGGACGACACGGGGGGCATCGGGGCCGTCGAGCGCGGTCTTCTCGATGATTTGATGGGCGATACGGGAGATGGTCCGGCTGACGTCCGCTGCGGACATCAGTTCCCGGTCGGTGCCAGGCGCGCCCAAGTGACCCTGACCTCCTTCTCCGCCTCTCGGGACGGCTCTTTAAAGGATGTCGAAACTGCGGGGAGCTTAGCACCTGTGATCGGGCCCGCGACATGCGACACCAACCGCTGCCGGCGCTTCAGTACGCTGGCGCCGGTGAAGCTCGACGGCAATCAAGCCTCCATTCGAGAGGCACTCGACGCCGGACTACTCGCCGGCGCGGTCACGTTGGTGTACCAGTCCGGTGAGGTCCTGCAGGTCAACGAGCTCGGGTACCGGGACGTCGACGCGGGTCTGCCGATGCAACGCGACACCATCTTCCGCATCGCGTCGATGACCAAACCCGTCACCGTCGCCGCCGCTATGAGCTTGATCGAAGAGGGCAAGCTCGCGCTGACCGATCCGGTCGCGACGTGGCTGCCGGAGCTGGCCGACATGCAGGTGCTGGTCGATCCGCGCGGCCCACTGGAGGCGACCACTAGAGCGCGGCGGCAGATCACGATCGACGATCTGATGACACACCGCAGTGGGCTCGCCTACCCGTTCTCCGTGCTCGGTCCGCTGAGCAAGGCATACGGTCGGATGTCCTTCCGCCAGGATCAGGACCGCTGGCTGGCGGAGCTCGCGACGCTGCCGCTGGTTCATCAGCCCGGCGACCGGCTCACCTACAGTCACTCGACGGACGTACTGGGCATAGCCCTATCGCGAATCGAGGGCAAGTCACTGTCAGATGTGTTGTCCGAGCGCATCTTCGGGCCGCTCGGAATGGTCGACACCGGCTTCTCGGTGGGCACCGCCGGACGCCGTCGCGCCGCGACGATGTACAAGCTCGACGCGAACATGGCGCTGCAGCACGACGTAATGGGTCCGGCACCCATCACCGATCCGCCGTTCTGCACCGGCGGCGCCGGTCTGTGGTCGACCGTCGACGACTACCTCCACTTCGCCCGGATGCTGCTTGCGGGCGGCACACTCGACGGCGTGCGGGTGCTGTCCGAAGAATCCGTGCGACAGATGCGCACCGATCGGTTGACCGATGAACAGAAGCGGCAACCCTTTCTGGGATCGCCGTTTTGGATCGGCCGCGGCTTCGGGCTCAACCTCTCAGTCGTCACCGACCCCACCAAGTCACGGCAACTGTTCGGCCCCGGCGGCCTCGGCACGTTCAGCTGGCCCGGCGCATACGGCACCTGGTGGCAGGCCGACCCGAGCACCGATCTGATTCTCATCTATCTGATCCAGAACCTGCCCGAGCTCAATGTGGATGCTGCCGCCGCCATTGCGGGCAACACCTCGTTGGCGAAACTTCAAAGCGCACAGCCCAAATTCGTCCGACGGACCTACCAAGCCCTCGACAACTAACGATACGGCGGCGGCGCCACGAAACCATCGCTGATGAAGCGCGAGAAGTAGTTGCCGAGCACGCGATCGTCGATCGGCGAGCATTGGATCGCCGTGCCCTCCAGGCCGGCCAGCGTGTTCTCACAATCGAACTGCGGCAGCGACTTCATCATGCTCGACGCCTCGCCGGTGATGCTCAGCGAGAACAGCGGCACGAGTGAGGACACGTCGTCTTTGCGCGAGGCCGCGCGGCTGAGCAGCTCGGTCACCCACGAGTCATAGGGCACACGCCTGAGCGGATAGCCGAAGCCGCGCATCCAGTCGGCTACGGCGCCGAGCTGCACCCGCCGATGGTTGGCAATGTGAAACGTCTTGCCGATCGCGTCGCGGCGGCCCGAGAGATGCACGATCGCCTTGCTGATGTAGTCGACCGGTGTCATGTCGGTTTCGTCGTACGCGAATTCCGGCGCGCCCTGCAGCTCGATCCACGACTTCAGCATGCGCGACATGACGTCGCCGGTATTCCAGGCCCCGGTCTCGCTGTGCCCCGTGATCAGGCCCGGCCGATAGATACAGATCGGCAGGCCGCGCGATCGCGCCTCCATGACCAGCTTGTCCGCAACCCACTTACTTTGCATGTAGCCGCCATACAGCGAGCCGTTGTGGTCGAGGGTGTCTTCTTCCCGGATGACGGTGACCTCGCCGGACGAATTGAGGAGCGGAAAGACACCAAGGCTCGACACGAAGTGCACCGGCTTGATCCTGACGCGCGTGGCGAGGCGCAGAATCTCTTCGGTGCCGAGCACGTTCGGTGCCTTGAGCCGCTCGTAAGGAAAGATCCAGTTCACGAACGCGCCACTGTGATAGATGACGTCGATGGTCGCCGCCAGATCGGCGCTCACGGCCGCCGACACACCGAGGCTCGGCTCGCCGAGGTCTCCCGGCACCGGCACGATGCGCTCCTCGAGACCGTCGTGCCACAGCGAGTAGGTCTGCAGCGTCTGGCGCAGACGCACCCGCCCCGCCTCGATACTCTTGGCGCGCACGAGACAGTGCACCTCGGCGGCGGTGCGATCCAGGAGCTCACGCAGGAGGAATGCGCCCAGGAATCCGGTGGCGCCCGTCAGGAGAATGTGACGCGGGTGATCGGTGAGCTCCGCCGACTGCGTCCCCGGCGTGATCGCCCGGTCGAGCCTGACTTCATCGGACAGCGTCCTCACATTGACCGCGAGCCGGTCGCCGTTGAGTAGTGCCTTCCCCGCCTTCTGCCATAGCAGATTTCCCTCGGCCCCATCGTCGATGCCCATGGTCCGGAGCAGCGAGTCGACGGCATCGTCGGACAGATCGTCCACTTTCGAGAGCAACTCTGCGTTGTTACCTGGGGCTCCACCCGCCCGCGACGCCAGCGTCGGCGTATGCCGCCACTGCGGGCACTGCTGCCGCCGACACCGCAACGAGTTCCGGCAGCTGAGTCACCAGCCGGGCACTGAGGTGCGCGAGGCTCGGTCCCTGCAGTAGCGCGGTCACCGGCACGGTGAGCCCGAGGTCGCTTTCGACGCGGTTCTTCAGCTCCACCGCCATCAGCGAATCGACCCCCAGCTGGGTGAGCGGCTGTTGCACATCGACCTTCGACGGCGAGCATCGCAGCACGTGGGCGATCTGCTCGACCAGGAACGCCTCGATCAGCGGCTGCCGTTCATCGGCGGAGGCCGCGACGAGCTTCTCCCCGGTGAGACCGTCGTTCGAGCGCTGCGCCCGTCCCGGTCCCGAATTGTGGGTGACCTCTTCGGCGAGCGCCGAGAGGATGGGCGGCGACATCAGGCTGAGCAGGCGGCTCCAGTCGACTGCAATCGCCATGGCCTGCGGCGAGTCGAGCTGCAGCACTCGCTCGAGCAGGTCCATGCCTTGAGATGGTGAGAACGGCAGGATGCCCTGCTGCATCAAGCGCTTCGTGATCTCGGGCCGCGCCGCGACGCCGACTTCGGCCCACAGACCCCAGTTGATCGCGAGTCCTGCCCGTCCCTGGGCACGTCGGTGATGGGCCAGCGCATCGAGGAACGCATTGGCCGCCACGTAGTTCCCCTGCCCAGGCGACGCGAGCACCGCCGCCACCGACGAGAACATCACGAAGAAATCGAGTGGCGCGTCGAGCGTCGCGGTGTGCAGATTCCAGGCGCCGTCGGCCTTCGGCCCGAGGACCGTCTGGAACCGCTCCTGGTTCAATTGCAGCAGGATCCCGTCATCGAGCACTGCGGCGAGGTGCATGATCCCGCGCAGCGGCGGCATCGCCGCATCGATGTCGCCGATCACGCGGGCGACGTCGACTTCGCTGCCAACGTCGGCCTGGGCAACCACGACGGACGCGCCGCGCGCCTGCATCGCGGCCAGCGCCTCCTTCGCCGCCGCCGACGTCGCGCCGCTCCTGCCCACGAGCACGAGGTTCCGCGCACCGCGCTCGACCATCCATTCCGCGAGCACGAGGCCCAGGCCACCGAGACCGCCCGTCAACTAGGTACGTGCCGTCCTCGCGGAACGTCACCGGCTGCTGCGATGACGGAGCAACGAGGACCTCCGGCTCGTTCAGCGTGACCACGACCTTGCCGATATGTTTCGCCTGCGCCATGAAGCGGAAGGCATCCGGCGCCTCCGAAAGCGGAAAGCTGTGCCGCGGAAGGGGGGCGAAGCGGCCGTCGACGAAGTAGTCGAGCACCTCCGTCAGCATCGCGCCGCAGAACGCCGTGCGTGAGACGAACATGTGGGCCAGGTTCACGGAGGAGAAGGACAGGCTCTTGTGGAACTCGCCAAGGCCCAGCGGGTTGTTCTGCAGGATATCGGCCATGCCGATCTCGAGGAACCGTCCACCGGCACGCAGCGTCGCTAGGCTCCGTGAAATGAACTCCCCGGCAAGGGAGTTGAGGACCACGTCGACGCCTTCCCCGCCGGTGATCCGCATCACCTCGTCGGCGAACTCCAGCGAGCGCGAGTCCATCACATGCTCGACGCCCTGCTGCTTGAGAAAGGCCCGCTTCTCCGGTGTCCCGGCCGTGGCGAAGATCTCGGCACCGACGTGCTGCGCGATCTGCAGCGCCGCCTGGCCGACGCCGCCGGCCGCGGCATGAATCAAGACACGCTCGCCCTTGCTCAACCTGCCGAGATGATTCAGGGCGTAGTAGGCGGTCATGAATGTGAGCGGGATCGTGACCGCCTCTTCGAAGGTGATGTGCGCCGGCTTTGCCGCGACCAGCGTCGCGCCGGTCGTCACGTACGAACCAAGACATGACGGCGCCAGGGCAACGACATCGTCGCCAACCCGAAGATGCTCGACGCCCGGGCCGGTTCGGACCACGGTTCCCGCGCACTCCCACCCGAGGTCGAGCGACTGCTCGAACACCGGCGGAATGACACCCATCGCGACGAGGACGTCGCGGAAGTTGAGCCCCGCCGCACGCACCTGTATCTCGACTTCCCCCTGGCCGGGCTGCCGGCGCGTGGTGCTGCGCAGCGTCAGATTATCCAGGATGCCCGCCGTCGCGATCTCGAGACGGAACGGTTCCTCGGCCGCCACCAGTCGGCGCTTCTCGTCCACGACGTCGGCCGACCGGCGAACGACACGCGGCACCCAACGCTCGCTGCCGCGCAGTGCTACTTGATCTTCGGGATCGCCGGCGAGCACCTCATCGAGCAATGCAGCAATCTCTTCACCCTCGCCCGACGTGCCGAGATCCACACGCGTGCAGCGCAACTCGGGATGCTCGGTGCCGATGACGCCGGCCAGACCCCAGAGCGAAGCGTGTGCAATCGACAGTGGCTCGAGCGAATCACCCACCGGCTGCGTACCGACGGTGACGACCCACAGCCGCGGCGCCGGCGCGCGACTCACGTCGGCGAGCGCGTGAACCAAGTGCAGCGCCGAGTCACATCCACGCCGGCGCGCTTCTTGGAAGAGGGCCAGAGTGGCGCCTTCCGGCGACCAGTGTTGCGCTGCCCAGAGATGGATGATGCCATCGCAAGAGGCTCCGTCCTCGGCGGCGATCTGCACAAGCAGCCGGCGATAGTCCTCGGGCCGCGCCGGGTTGATCCGGTACCGTGCCGCGGTCACCTTCTCGTACGAGTCGCCGGCGAGAACGACCACGCACTCGTCACCTGCGGCCTCGAGACGTCGGCACAGCGCCGGTCCGACTTCGTCATCAGACAGCAGCAGCCATCGCCTCGCGCCGGGCTGCGCGTCAACCGCGGGCTGGCGTGCCTTGCGCTGCCACTGGGTCTCGTAGATCCACTCGCCCAGTTGCTTTTCCGTGATGGCCGCGCCGTCGTGTCCGACCCGCTGCAGCGTGAACCCGAGCGCCTCGGCGACCACATGCCCCTCGGCATCGATCACACGGACATCACCTTCGATGGTGCCCGACTGACCGTCGGATCCCGAGCGCAGGACCGCGTGGCTCCAGTGATCGGCGCCAGGACGCGCGTGCACGCGCAGCGTGTCCAGGCCGACCGGAAGGAAGATGCTGCCTTCCGACTGACCGACATCTCCTCGCGGCAGCGCGGCGGCCAGTGCCTGGAACGCCGCGTCCAGGAACGCCGGATGAACCTGATAGGCGCCGGCTTCGTTTTCGACGGCCGTCGACAGCCGCAGCTGACCGATCGCCTCACCATCTCTGCGCCAGAGCTGCGCCAGGCCCTGGAAGCTCACGCCGTACTCCAGACCACGCTCGTGGGTCTCGCCGTAGAACTCCGGCGCCGAGACGATGTCCGCACAGCGCGCGCGAATATCCTCGACCGTGTCGCCGTCGGGTGCGGTGATACTCCCGTTCGTGGCGATCGCGATCGTGCCGGTCACGTGCAGCGTCGACACCGACGGATCCTGCGCCTCGCCCGGCTGCACCGTGAAGAACTTCACCGACGCCTCGCCGGGTGTCACAAGCGAGAGGGCGAGCTGAATCGTCTTCGGCTGATCGTCGGCGAGGAAGAGCGCCTTCTGGAACTGCAGATGCCGCACCGTGTGACGGCCGGCGCCAAACACCTCCGTCGCCGCGGCCAGCGCCATTTCTGAGAAGCCCGCGGCCGGCATCACCGTCGCCCCCTGCACGCGGTGATCGCTCAAATACGGAAACGCGCGGACGCTCAGATCGGTCTCCCAGAAATGTGTGCCCTGATGCGCCGCCGACCTGAAGTACCTGGCGAGCAGCGGGTGCCCGCCCTTGCGCGCAGGCGCTGCCACGGGCGCCTGACCGCTGTCTTCGACCCAGAATCGTTCGCGCTGCCAGGCGTAGGCCGGCAGCGGCACCACGTGTCCGCCAGTCGGATACAGGCGCGTCCAGTCGTTCGGTACGCCAGCGGCGTACAGCTCACCAAACGCCTCCAGCATTGCGCTGCGATCGTCTTCGTCGCGTCGCATCGACGACAGGACGATGCCGGGGCGCTGGCTCTGGCGCAGACACTCTGACATCGACATCGTCAACGTCGGGTGCGCGCTCAGCTCGAGCAGGACGTCAAAGCCATCGGCCATGAGCGCATCGATCGCCTGCGCGAAAACCACCGGCTGACGCAGGTTGTCGACCCAATAGGCGGCGTTGCATTCCGGTCCGTCGACCAACCTGGCCCGACCCGACGTCGACATCATCGCGATCGTTATCGGCCGCGCATCGATCGTGCCGAGCGACTCCGACAGCTCGTCTCGCAGCGGGTCCATCTGGGGACTGTGCGAGGCGTAATCGACCTTCACGAATTGAAAGAAGATGTCGCGGCGCTCGGCCAGTTGACTGAGCTCGACCAACGCGTCGGCCTCGCCGGAGATCAGCGTCGTCGTCGGCCCATTACATGCGGCCACCGCCACGCGGTCGGCATAACCGGTGAGCAGCGCGTCGGTCGCCTCGAGCGACAGGCTCACGACCGCCATCCGCCCATGCCCGGACGCACGGCGCCGGACAATCTGGCTACGGCGGCAGATGATGCGGGCCGCGTCGTCCAGGCCGATGATGCCGGCGACGTAAGCAGCCGCGACCTCGCCCATGCTGTGTCCCACGACCGCGTCGGGCTCGACGCCCCAAGCCCGCCACTGCGCGGCAAGGGCGACCTGCACGGCAAAGAGCACCGGCTGCACGACGTCGAGCTCGTCGAGGCGCGAGGTCGCCGCATCGGCGCGAATCTCATCGAGCAGCGACCAGTCGGCGTACCGGCTCAACGCCTGCGCGCAGCTCTCGAGGGTCGTGCGGAACACCGGCTCGGAATCCAGCAAGCGGCGCGCCATACCGAGCCACTGCGACCCCTGGCCGGGGAACACGAACGCGATCTTGCGCTTCGTGTCCGGCAGCTTGCGCCCGGAGGCGACACCGCGCCTGGCTTCGCCGGCGAAATGGGCGTCGAGCTGCTCACCGATCTCCGACCAGTGAGCGCCCGATCACCGAGAGGCGATGATCGTGATGCGTCCGGCGCACGCTGGCGGTGTAGCAGATGTCGGCCAGGTTGCCGTGGCCCTCGCGCGCGACGTCACGGTATGCGCGCGCCATCGCCTCGAGCGCGGTGGCGCTGTGCGCGGAGATCGGCAGCACGTGCGCGACGTCGGCGCCACGTGCCTTCTGGCGATGACCGTTCGTCGCCTCGAACAGGTCGGTCACGACGACGTGCGCGTTCGTGCCGGAGATGCCGAACGAGCTCACGCCCGCCACCGCCGGCGTCGCCTCGGCCGGCCACGGCGTCATTTCACGCTGCACCGTGAGCGGCAGCTCGCTCCAGGGGATGGCCGGGTTCGGCTGGTCGAAGTGCAGGCTCGCGGGAATCGCGCGATGCTTGAGCGCCAGCGCCACCTTGATGAGACCGGCAATGCCGGCCGCACCCTCGGCGTGACCGATGTTCGTCTTCACCGAGCCGACACGGCAGGGCTGATCTGCCGGCCGATCGGTCTTGAGCACCGTACCGAGTGCCATCGCTTCGATGGGATCGCCGACGCTCGTGCCGGTGCCGTGAGCCTCGACGTACTGCACCTGCCCCGGAGAGATGCCGCTGTTCTTGTAGGCCTCGCGCAGTACGGCTTCCTGCCCGGCGCGGCTCGGCGTCATCAGCAGGCCGCCGCTGCGGCCGTCGTTGTTGACGGCACTGCCGCGGATCACGGCATAGATCGGGTCATGGTCGGCAAGGGCGTCGGCGAGGCGCTTCAACACGATGATGCCCACGCCGTCGCTGCGCACGAAGCCGTCGCCGCTGGCGTCGAAGGCCTTGCACCGGCCGTCGCGTGCCAGCATCTGCGCCTGACAGAACCCGATGCTCGGCTCGGGCGCGAGCACCAGGTTGGCGCCGCCGGCGAGCGCGAGCATGGATTCGCCGCTGCGCAGGCTCTGGCACGCCAGGTGTACCGCCACCAGCGACGTGGAACAGGCGGTGTCGACGACCACGCTCGGTCCCTCGAGCCCGAGCGCATACGACAGCCGACCGGACAGGATGCTTCGAGCGTTGCCGGCGGCGAAGTAGATATCCATCAGCGACGGGTCGCTGACGACGTTCAGGTAATCGTTGGTGCACATGCCGGCGAACACGCCCACCTGCTGGCCGAGCAGCTGCTCCGGCACCTGTCCGGCGTCCTCGAGCGCTTCCCACGCGACCTCGAGCAGCAGGCGATGCTGCGGATCCATGCCCGCTGCCTCGCGCGGGGCAATGCCGAAGAAGTACGGATCGAACTGATCGATCTGATCGAGGAATCCGCCCCACCGGCTGTAGATCTTGCCGGGGATACCAGGGCGCGCATCGTAGAAGGCGTCAACGTCGAACCGATCCGCCGGAATCTCCTTGATGGCGTCGCCGCCGCCGGCCAGCAGACCCCAGAACGCTTCCGGCCCGGTGGCCTCGGGGAATCGGCAGCCGATACCAGTGATGGCGATCGGAGCGTGCATCAATGCGTTGTCCCCCATTTCTCCTCAGCGCCCAGCGACACCGGTTTGCCGCGAGCGTACCGAGGTTGCATAAACAGCCTGGTAGCGCGCCGTATCCGGCGTCAGGCGGGCGTTCAAACGCGTTCGCGCTGTTTTTCCCATGCCGACAGCCATCCCGTAAACCGGCCGCTGTCGCGCTCGCCGTGGTGCCATGCCGCATGCACGACGCCATCGTTTGCCACCAGCAGCACCACGTCGAGACCCTTGGAGCGGCGCAGCGTACCGATCGCCTGAGCCGGGGTCTGCGCGATTGGGCCGGCGACATTGAAGGACGTATTGACAGACATTTCCACGCCGATGCGACGGCCGAGCGCTTTCAGGTAGCCGTAGGTGAGGGGATCGTCTTCACGGCGCACAATCTGGATCCGGCCGGTGCCGTCGGCATGAATCACCGCCGGAATTCTGTCGCGGGCGCGCGGCTTCGCGTGCGCCGTGAAAACCATGTAGTTGTACGCGTTGTAATCGGCGTCGGAAGCTCCGGGGTGCAGCTCGAAATATTCATGCGCCGCTTCCAGCGTCGCCATCGGCGCCAGCGGGCGGATCGCCTCGCGGTACTTGACGCGTTCGTTGAGCCGCTCACGCGTCTCGGGATCGCAAGGGTTGGCGAAAATTGAGCGGTGGCCGAGCGCGCGTGGTCCGGTCTCGGCCGGCCCCTGATGCAGCGCGATGACGGCATTCTGCGCCACCATGAACGCCATCAGATCGGCGACGGCATCGAGTCCTTCCGGCGTCGAGACGTCACCGATCCGGCTCGAGGCAACATCGTCAGCCTTGAGCGCCGCCGCGATGTCATCGGGTGACGGCGCGGTGCCGCAGTAAAACGCATGCGTCATCGCTGCGCCGCGCGGCGCACCGGCGATATGCGCGAGCAGCCAGGCGGCGCCAATCGTGACGCCGGGGTCGCCGGGAGTCGGCGGCACCCACAGGTGCAAGCGCGCTGTGCGCTGCTGCGCCTTCGCGAACCACGCCTCGTCGAAATGTTCGAGCAGCCGCATGTTGGCGACGGCGTTGAGCGCCACGCCGCCGGTCAGAACCAACCGGTTGGCGCCGGTCGCGCGCAGCAGATGATCGACGACATGGATCAAGGCGTCCTCGAACACCAGTTGCGTCGCCGCGGCCTTGTCGAGGCGGTCCTTGGTGTCGGGCCGATGGTTGATGTCCTCGACGCGCAACATCGCGTCCGGGTTCCAGAGCTGTTCGGCCGTCAGCGGCTCGCCGAGGATCTTGATGAGCGGGGCCTTGTAGGGATTGTCAAGGGCTTCGCAATGCCAGTTGGCCATCGTGCGGTTGAGCTTGATCTCGCCGCCGTCGCCGAAATGCAGGACGTCTTTCAGTCCCCGGTAGTACGGGTTGCTCGCGCGATCCATGTCTCCCCAGGCCGCGGCGCCCATGTAGCGTCCCTCGCTGGAGAGGATGCTCCAGCCGCCCTGGGTCGCGGAGATCACGCCGTAGAAGGCGCCGAGTGAGTCGGAAACGCTTGCGTTGCAATATAGTTGACGCATCGAGCCATGTTCGGCGACGTACAGGGAGACCGATCCTCGATCGCCGGTGCCGTCGAGCACCGCGATCGCGACCGGCTCCTTGTCGTCGGCGAAGGGCGAGGCCGCGAACGAAAACCACGCGTGATTGTCATGGTGCGGCATGCTGATCAGCGGCACCGGTTTTTCCAATCCCAATTGCCTGCCGAGAATTCTCGGTGTGCGCCAAATCTGGACCAAGCGGCGCTTGTGGATGCCGGCAAAATTGGAAACACCGAGCAATCTGAAGCTGGCCGGCGCTTCTTCGACGACCGTACGCGTCAGCGTGGCGAAAAACGTCGGATAGTCCCAGGTTGTGACAAAAGCGGCGATGTCGCTGACGTCGCGCCCGATGCTGCGCAGCGTGGCAACCATCGCGTCGACCGATTGGCGCGGATATTCGGTGCTGTGTTTGTCTCCCGAAAAGCGTTCTTCTTCATTGTTGACGATGATGCGCGGACCGTTCGCCTGCGTCACCTCAATGAGCGCGACGCCGGTGTTGTGGGTTCCGGGTGCCGCAAGGCCCACGAGATAGACCGTCTCGCCGCGGTTCAGTTTCGCCTTGATCGATACGATCCGCTGCTTGGCGAAGTCCGAGTCAAGCGCGTGAAAGCCCACGCGCGCCATCGATCGGGCGGCGAGCCAGCGTACGAAATGAAAACTTGCGGCGCCAAGTTTTGGGCGGCGGGGGCCAATTCGCATGTCCGACAGGGTCAATTCGCGCTGGAGAAAGATGTCCGCTAGCGAAAGGTAAGCAAGAGAGCATCGTCGGCTAAACATCTTTCTCGAAATGTCTACTCCCTCATCCAATTTGACAGCCAAGGCAACCCAGTGTCGCCAGTTTAGCGCAGACATCAGCCATGCCGCATCGGCGTCATCATCCACCGGGCCCACGCGCTATTCGATGCAGCGCGAGAGCACGCGGCCGAACTGCAGCAGTCGCTGCATCTGGGCCAGGCCGCCGTTGTCGACGGACTTGTAGTAGCGAAATGATTCGCAGTAGATGTCGGTCTCGGTCACCGACTTCTGCCGCGATCGGGTGACGAGTTGGGTGTACATCCGCAGCCGTACCTCGGAGAGTCGGCGGGTGCCGTCGTCGAGCGCCTCGTACTGAGTGGTGAGCACGTGGTCGGTGATCGTCGACAGCAGAATCGTGCGAACGGAGGCGTTGAGCACCCGGCGTTCGCGATCGTCGATGGTGGACAACTCGTCGTCGGCACGCCAAATGATGAGCCGGCGCCCATCGGTCAGCACGACCTCCTGCCACAACGGATTCTCGTCAGTATCGCCCCACGATCCCTCGCCGAAGCCGCGCGACATGATGAACGATTTGATCGCGGGAAGGTCGATGACCGAACGCATTTGGTCCAGAGCCAACTCGGGATCGCGCAGGTACACCCTGGCCGCCTCGTCCACACTCGAGTACGGCGCCCAGTCCTGCGGTGCTCCCATTACGTGCCTGCGCCTGGATCGCCCGCCCCCCGAACTGCTTGCGCGGCCGCCCGGATCTGTGGTGTCACCAGCATCACCTGTCCTAGCACCCCGTTGACGAAACCCGGTGAGTCGTCGGTGGATAACTGCTTGGCCAGTTCGACGGCTTCATCTACTGCGACAGGTTCGGGAACATCGTCGGCGTGCAGCAGTTCCCACACCGCCACCCGTAGGATCGCACGGTCGACGGCCGGCAGCCGCTCCAATGTCCAGCCCTGCAGGTGTGCCGAGATCAGGTCGTCGACATGGGCGGTGTGTTCTGTCACCCCACGCGCCACCGTCACCGTGTACGGGTTCAGCGGCGAGACATCGGACTGCGTCTGCGCCAGCGCATTGCGAGCCTCCGCTACCTCGGCGGCCGTGAGCCCGCGCGCCTCGGCCTCGAAGAGCAGGTCGACGGCCCGCTTGCGGGCTTGATGGCGGCCCCGGTCGGACCGACCAATCCTGCCGGCGGCGGGCCGACGGTCTTTCCCGTCGCTTCGCTCGCCCTGGGGGTCAGGCATTCACCCTTCCCAGGTAGCTGCCATCACGTGAATCCACCTTCAGCTTGTCGCCGGTGTTGATGAACAACGGCACCTGGATCTCGGCGCCGGTCTCGACGGTCGCTGGTTTGGTGCCCGCGCTGGACCGGTCGCCCTGCAGGCCCGGGTCGGTATGGGTGACCTCGAGCTCGACGGTGACCGGCAGTTCCAGATACAGCGGGGCGCCGTCGTGGAACGCGATCTGCACCGGCAGGCTCTCCAGCAGGAACTTGGCGGCATCGCCGACCAACGACTCCGGCAGCGGGTGCTGCTCGTAATCCTGGGAGTCCATGAACACGAAGTCCGAGCCGTCGCGATACAGATAGGTGGCATCGCGACGGTCGACAGTGGCGGTCTCGACCTTGACTCCGGCGTTGTAGGTCTTGTCGACGACCTTGCCCGACAGGACGTTCTTGAGCTTGGTGCGCACGAAGGCGGGGCCCTTGCCGGGCTTGACATGCTGGAATTCGATGATCTGCCAGAGCTGGCCGTCAATCTGAAGGACGAGCCCGTTCTTGAAGTCGGCGGTCGATGCCACGGTCGGTTGTTCTCCTGTTCAGAGGATCGCCAGGTCCTTGGGGAACCGGGTGAGTAAGTCTGCGGTCTCATGTCGCCGGCCACCCGGCTCCGGGGTCTGTTGCGAGTCACTGCCGACGACCAGCGTGTCCTCGATTCGGACGCCGCCGCGGTCTGGCAGATAGACACCGGGCTCCACGGTCACCGCGGAGCCAGCAAGCAGTCTACCGACGGAAGACGCGCTGATTCCCGGAGCTTCGTGAATCTGCAGACCGACACCGTGTCCCAGGCCGTGACCGAAGTTCTCGGCATACCCCGCGTCGGCGATGATCTGCCGCGACGCCGCATCGACATCGGAGAGCGTGGCTCCGGGTGCGAGTGCGTCGGAGCCCGCCCGCTGGGCGGTCGCCACCAGTTCGTAGATGTCGAGTTGCCATTGCGCGGCCGGCGACAGCACGAACGTCCTGGTCATGTCGGAGTGGTAGCCGCACACCAGTGCGCCGAAGTCGATCTTGACGAAGTCGCCGGCAGACAACACCGCATCGGTCGGCCGATGATGGGGGATCGCAGAGTTGGGCCCGGCGGCGACGATGGTTTCGAACGACACACCGTCGGCACCGTGATCGAGCATCAGTGCCTCGAGTTCGCGGGCCACGTCTTTCTCGGTCCGGCCGGCCTGCAGCCCGCCGCGCTCGACCAGATCGTGCAGCGCGGCATCGGCGGCTTCACAGGCCAACCGCAACAACGCGATCTCGCCGGCGTCCTTGACCTCGCGCAACGCCTCCACCGTTCCGGAGGCCCGGACCAGTTGGGTCAGCTCACCGGCGGCCTTGGTAAGCACGCTGAACGTGTCAACGGTCACCACGTGGCTCTCGAAGCCGAGGCGCGACAGGCCGTCGGCGGCCGCGCGTGCGACCAGGTGAGGTCCGCAGGCCCGCTCGATGACGAGTTCGGCATCGGGAGCCTGCTGCGCGGCCTGCGTGCGGTAGCGCCCGTCGGTCGCGAGCACCGGTGTCGGGTCTTCGGCACGAATCAGCAGCGCCGCGTTGGAGCCGGTGAAACCCGACAGATATCGGACGTTGACCAGGTCCGACACCAGCATCGCGTCCAGGTCGTCGGCGACCAGTCGCTGACGCAGCCGGTCCCGACGCTGTGAAATAGTCACGGTTGATGAACCTACTCGCTAAGGTGTGGCCTCATGAGTAACTGGTTGCTGCGCGGACTGGTGTTCGCGGCCCTGATGGTGATCGTGCGATTGCTGCAGGGAGCGATGATCAACGCGTGGGAGACCAAGGCCGGGCTGATCAGCATCGTGCTGGTGGTTCTCTTCGCCGTCGTGGTGTTCATCTGGGGTCTGGCCGACGGTCGCTCCGACGCACGCGCCAACCCGGATCCGGACCGTCGCGGCGACCTCGCGATGACCTGGCTGCTGGCGGGCCTGTTCGCCGGCATCGTCAGCGGCGCCGTCGCGTGGTTCATCGGGCTCTTTTACAAGACCCTCTACGTCGAGGGACTGATCAACGAGCTAACCACCTTCGCGGCGTTCACCGCACTGCTGGTGTTCCTGATGGCCCTCGCGGGCGTCGCGCTCGGCCGCTGGCTCGTCGACCGCAACCTCGAAAAGCAGCCGCGTCGTCATCATGGCCTCGCCGAGGCCGCCGCCGACCAAGAACAAGACCGCGCCGACACCGATGTGTTCGCGGCCGTCCGCCATCCCGGCGGCGAGGCGACGTCCGAGGCCGAGACCTCCGAGATCCGACGCGATCAGTCCTAGCCGAGGCTGGCGAGGTATCGCAGGGCCAGGACGTAGCCCTGTGTCCCGAGGCCGACGATCACTCCGGTCGCCACAGCGCTGATGTAGGAGTGGTGCCGAAACTCCTCGCGCTTGTGCACATTCGAGATGTGCACCTCGATCAGCGGCCCGCTGAGTTCGGCGCAGGCGTCGCGTAGCGCCACCGACGTGTGGGTCAGCGCGCCGGCGTTGAGGATGACCGGATCCCCGGCATCGGCGGCCGCATGGATGAAGTTCAGCAGCTCTGCTTCGCTGTCGCTCTGTCGCACAACCGCTTTCAGGCCGAGGTCCTCGGCTTCGCTTTCGATCAGCGCGACCAGCTGATCGTGAGTGCTGCTGCCGTAAACCTCCGGCTCACGCTTGCCGAGCCGGCCCAGGTTGGGTCCGTTGAGCACAAGCACGGTCGTCGGACGTTGATGCTCTTCGCGCGACTCGCTCATCGCTGTGCCACCTTTCCGATCACGGAGTAGGCCGCGGCCAGGAGCGACGGATCCGGGCCCTCCAGGCGTCCGGGCTTGCCCAGTCCGTCGAGCACGACGAAACGCAGCACCCCGGCGCGGGTCTTCTTGTCGCCCGCCATGTACTCCAGCAATTGCGGCAGCGCGTCGGCGTCATACTCGATCGGAAGCCCAAGCGCCGCAAGGACACTCCGATGCCGGTCCGCCGTCTCGTCATCCAAGCGGCCGGCCAGCCGGCCCAGTTCGGCAGCGAACACCAGACCGACCGATACCGCTGCACCGTGGCGCCATTCGTAGCGTTCCCGCCGCTCGATCGCATGGGCGAGAGTGTGGCCGTAGTTGAGGATCTCGCGCAGCTGCGACTCCTTCTCGTCGGCCGCGACGACCTCGGCCTTTACCGTCACCGCACGCCGGATCAGCTCCGGCAGCACGGCGCCGGTCGGATCGAGTGCGGCCTCCGGATCGGCCTCGATCAGGTCGAGAATGACGGGATCGGCGATGAAACCAGCCTTCACGATCTCGGCCATGCCCGCGACAAGCTCATTGCGCGGCAACGTTTCCAGCGTGGCGATGTCGACGAGCACGGCGGCTGGTTGATGGAATGCCCCGACGAGGTTCTTGCCCGCGTCGGTGTTGATGCCCGTCTTGCCGCCGACCGCGGCATCGACCATGCCGAGCAGGGTGGTGGGCACGTGCACGATGTCGATTCCGCGCAACCAAGTCGCGGCGGCGAATCCGGCGACGTCCGTGGCCGCTCCCCCGCCGAGGCTGACGATCGCGTCCTTGCGCCCGATGCCGATGCGGCCCAACACTTCCCAGATGAATCCGACGACCGGCAGATCCTTGCCCTTCTCGGCGTCTGGGATCTCGATTCGATGCGCGTCGATGCCCTTGTCGGCCAGGGTGTTCCGGATGGCTTCCGCGGTCTGCGCGAGCGCCGGCTGGTGCAGGATGGCAACCTTGTGCCGACCGGCCAGAGTGCGGTCCAGTTCACCGAGCAGTCCGGTGCCGATGATTACTGGGTACGGCGGATCGACGAGCACATCCACGGTCACCGGTTCACTCATGGGGACCCGCAGCCTTCTTGGCCGCCACCGCCGCGGGCGACGGGGGCGCTTCGGTTGTCGGAGGCGCCGTCAGCGTCGTCGGGGTGCGACGCCACGGTGGACGACGGCGACGCCGGTGTTGGCGCGGCGTCTCGGAATCCTCGAGGCGCTCCACGATGTAGCGCACCACCGCGCCGGGGTTGCGACGGTTGGTGTTGACCCGCAGTGTGGCGACCCGCCGGTACAGCGGAACACGTTGGTTCATCAGCGCTTTGAACTTCTCGCCGCGGTCCCCACCGGCCAGCAGTGGCCGCACTGTGGGGCCGCTGGTGCGGCGCACGCCCTCCGCGGCGTTGATCTCCAGATAGACGACGGTGTGACCGGCCAGGGCGTCGCGGACGCCCGCGGTGGTGACGGCTCCGCCGCCAAGCGACAACACCCCGTCATGGGACTCCAGCGCATCGCGGATCACTCGCTCCTCGATGCGGCGGAACTCCTCTTCACCGTCGACGGCGAAGATGTCGGCGATGGTGCGGCCGGTGGTCTCCTCGATCGCGGCGTCGGTGTCCAGCAGCGTGAGGTTCAGCGCCTTGGCCAGCCGACGGCCGATCGTCGACTTGCCGGATCCGGGGAGCCCGACCAGCACTGCTTTGGGTGCCATCAGCCCGACGCCTGGACGGGCTGCGAGGACGGCACGCGCTCAGCGACCGTGCGCAGGTAGTTGTCGATGTTGGCACGTGTCTCCGCCAGCGAGTCGCCACCGAACTTCTCCAGGGCCGCCCGCGCCAGGACCAGCGCCACCATGGTCTCGACGACGACACCTGCGGCGGGCACCGCGCACACGTCGGAGCGCTGATGGATCGCGACGGCTTCGTCTCCGGTGGCCATGTCGACAGTGGCCAACGCCCGCGGCACGGTCGAGATCGGTTTCATCGCCGCGCGCACCCGCAGCGGCTGACCGTTGGTCATGCCGCCTTCCAGACCGCCGGCCCGATTCGTCGAGCGCATCACGCCGTCGGCGCCGGGGTACATCTCGTCGTGGGCGACGCTGCCACGGCGGCGCGCGGTCTCGAAGCCGTCACCGATCTCGACACCCTTGATCGCCTGGATGCCCATGACCGCACCGGCCAGCTGGCTGTCGAGGCGGTTGTCGCCGCTGGTGAACGAGCCGAGGCCGACGGGCAACCCGTGGACCACCACCTCGACGATCCCGCCGAGCGTGTCGCCGTCCTTCTTGGCGGCTTCGATCTCGGCGATCATCGGACTCTCGGGCGGCCTCGTCGGACGCCCGAACGGGACTGTCATCGATCCGGGGCAGATCGGAGAACTGCGGCGGTGGCCCGTCGTAGGGGTCCGAGGCGCCGATCGAGATCACGTGCGACAGCACCTCGACGCCGAGCGCCTCCCGCAGGAACGCCCTGGCGATGGTGCCGGCCGCGACGCGCGCGGCCGTCTCGCGTGCGCTGGCCCGCTCCAGGACGGGTCGTGCGTCGTCGAAGCCGTACTTGAGCATGCCTGCGTAGTCGGCGTGGCCCGGTCGCGGCCGGGTCAGCGGCGCATTACGGGCAGCTCTCCTCGACGAGCACAGACTGCGTCGACGGGGTCGGCGGCCATCACCGTCTCCCACTTCGGCCATTCGGTGTTGCCGATCTCGATGGCGATCGGACCGCCGAGCGTGACGCCGTGACGGACTCCGGCCAGCATCGTGACCTGGTCCTTTTCGAACTTCATCCGGGCGCCGCGGCCGTAGCCCAGTCGGCGCCGGGCCAGCTGGTCCGCGATGTCGTCGGAGGTGACGTGGACGCCGGCGATCATGCCTTCGACCACGGCCACCAACGCGCGGCCGTGGGATTCACCAGCTGTAGTCCATCGCAACACGCGTCCCATCTTCCCATAGCTGACCTCCTGCGATTTCGGCGCGGATACCGTCGCTGACCGTGGATAAGCGCGCCGAACTCACAGTTAGGCAGATGGCCAGGCCGTCCAGGACGCGGTCGATCTCGGTGACCGCCTGACGCTGGGCGGTCTTCTGGTCGTCGGCGCGGGCAACGATCATCGCCATCTCGCAGATCGCTCCGAACAGGAAATGCGCCAGCGGAGCCGGGTCGCCGCGGCGCGATCCGACCGGCCTCGGCGGCGCGGGATATCGCGAGCTCCATCATCTCCAGCAGCGGGGCTTCGAGTTGGCGGATCTCCTCCCAGCCGATCGCAGCGGATGCGTCCAGCAGCACGATCCGCTGCAGTCCGGGGTCGAGGCACTCGTCGAGGAAGGCCCGGCAGCCCGCCTTGAAGGCCTCCCACGGATCCTTCTTGCGCGCGTAGGCCGCGGCGAGCGGACGTCGCCATCCGCTCGACCTCACGGGTGAACACCGCCTCGAACAGTTGCCGCTTGCCCTCGAAGTGGTGGTACACCGCGCCCTTCGTCACCTCGGCGCGCGCGGCGACGGCGTCGAGGGAGGTCGCGTCGTAGCCGTCACGGGCGAACAGTTCGCGCGCGGCGTCGACGAGCGCGGCGATGGTCGCCTCGGTCCGCTCCGCCTGCGTGCGTCTCGCCACCCTCGTCGCCACGGCTGACCATAGCCGGATCCATGTCACAGCACCCGATAGATGCGGTAGTCGATGTGGTTGGGCGACAGGATGTTGTAGCCGACGCGCGACCACCTCGGACAGCCACGCGTAGCGCTCGTCGGCGGTCTCGAACTTCGGCGTGGTCCGCACGTAGGTCTCCTCGAACGGCAGCACCTCCCCCGCGGCCAGCCGCTCGAGACCGTCCGCGGGAATCTTGATGACGCCGCGTGCTTCGTAGTGGATCAGCACACCGTCGTGGGTACGGATCGTGGCGCGCACGTCGACCCGGCCGGTGCCGTCGCTGCCGACGAGCAGCCAGTCGCCACCGCCAGGCAAGCAGCTCACCTCGTAGCCGCGGCCCGTCGATGGCGCCGCCGGTCGTGATGAACGTAATCCTGGCGCCGACGGGTGTCGCGATCGGTTGCGCCGGTTGCAGATTGACGTGCATGTCGAAGAGGTGCTCGACCGGCAGCGAGGTGACGAGCGGCAGCTGGTCGACCGGCGTTGCGGTAGTCACGCGTTCACCACCTCCAGCGCGGCCTGCAGTTGCGCGGCGTCGACGAACGTGTCCTTGCGGGCGACAAGGCCGTCCGGCGACACGTTCACGACATCGAGGCAGTCGAATCGAACATCACCGGAGATCAGCGCCCAGTCGAGAATCCAGTGGTCCTCGCCGAAGAGCACGCGGTAGGTCTCCCAGGTGAGATCGGGGAATTGCGTGAAGATTTCGGCGAAGGTGGCGCGCACCGCATCGCGGCCGACGACGGGCTCGACCGCCCATGTGCATCCAGAATTGAGTGTCCGGCGTATGCAGCGCGACGATCGCGTCGGGATCGTGCGCCGCCCACGCGGCGAAGTAGCGCTCCGAGATGGCCACTAGGTCTTGCTCTGTAATTTGCATACTCAGAGTATGCATTAACCTACTGAGGGTATGCAATAGCACATGTTGTGGCCGCACCGGTGCCTGGACGGCTTCAGCGATGCAGGCTAGGCCGGTAGATGAGCTCTTGGATGTGGCCGTCGAGCGTTCGGCTCTCGATCAGCTCGAGATCGAAGTCGGCCGCGCCCCGGAAGATCGGGTCGGCCCCGGTCTGACCGGTGATCACCGGAAAGAGCGTCACCTGGACGCGGTCAACCAGACCGGCGGCCATCAGCGCCCGGTTCATCGACAGGCTGCCATGCGAGCGCAACGGCACCGCGGACTCCTCCTTGAGCCGGGCGACGACATCGACGGCGTCACCGCTCGCGACGGTCGCATCCGGCCAGTCGAGCGGACCTTGCAGCGTGGTCGATACCACCGTTGCCGGCAGGTTCCTCATCCGGGTGACCCATGGGTCACGCACGTCGGACTCCTCGGTGCTCGCGGCCACCATCTGCGCGAACGCCCGGTACGTGTTGGCCCCGAAGATCATTCGCTGCTCCTCCCCGTACAAGGCGAGGCGGTGCTCGAGCAGCTCGGGGCCTTGCTTGCCCCAGTAGCCCGTCCAGTTGCCGCCGGCAGCACCGAAGCCATCGAGGCTCGAAAAAACATCGAACGTGTAGGTCACGATCTCTCCTTCGAGTGCGGTTGATCGGGTGTGGATACCGACTGAAAACCACGCCGAAACTCATCGCCTCAGCCGAGGATGGACAGCGCGGTGGCGGCTGCCGCGGCCAGACACATCGACGGACCGTGCGGCACTGTCCGTTGCCGGCGGACAATCGCGAGGCACGCCCATCCCGCGGTCAGCAGCGGTGCGCCAAGCGCTGCCAGCACCCATGCTTCGATACCGAACGCACCCGTCAGCGCGCCGAGACCAACCGCGAGCTTGACATCACCGGCGCCGAGCCCCGCGAGCAGATGCACAACGAGGTAGACCGCAAAGAGGGCTAAACCGCCCAACAAAGCGGGCATGCCGTGTCCAGCAGCTGCGGCGACCGCAAGAATCGCGGTCGCGCCGGGCATCGTCAACCAATTCGGCAGCCGCCGCTCCCGGATGTCGTACCAGCCGAGCCCGACAAACCAGGTCAGCACGCAAATGCCGGCCGCCCCCGCCCCCATACAGCGAGGCTAACGTCAGCCCAGTGCCGCCCTCATCGCTTCTTTTGGCGCTGGCATTCCGGTGAACTGCTCGACCTGTGCGTAGGCCTGATTCAGCAGCATCTCCAGGCCACTGATGACCCGGCCGCCGGCCGCCGAGACCGCCGACGCCAGCGGTGTGGGCCATGGGTCGTAGATCGCGTCCAGCAGCACGGCCGCGGCGGCCAAGGTGTCCGCATGCCGCGCCGCGACATCGGCGGGGATGGTGTTCACGACCACATCGATATCGTTCAGCGGTGCGCCCAATTCGATCCAGCGGGCCTGCGCGCCGACACGCGCTGCGAGCGCAAGCAGCGGCTCCGCTTTGTCCCGGTTCCGCGCGACGATCGAAATATCGTGCACGCCAAGCTCTCTCAGGCCGACGATCACCGCAGGAGCCGTACCACCCGATCCCACCACAACCGCGTGACCCGATGCCTGGCCCAACGCGCCGGTGACGCCATCGATGTCGGTGTTGTCGGCCAGCCACCCGTTCTCGGATCGCACTAAAGTGTTGGCCGAACCCACCAGCTCGGCACGTGGGGTGCGCTCGTCAGCGAAATGCAATGCGGCGAACTTGCCGGGCATCGTCACCGAGACACCGATCCATTCGGGGCCGAAACCACCTACCAATCCAGGCAATTCGGCCGCCGAGCATTCGATCCGCTCGTAACTCCAGTCGGCGAGGCCCAGCGCGCGGTAAGCCGCGAGGTGCAGTTGCGGCGACCGGGAATGCGCGATCGGCGACCCGAGCACTGCGGCCTTGCGTGGACCGCTACCGGGCACGGCGGCGGGCCGCCTACCGGGCACTGTCAAGGACACCGTTTCGCTTGGCCAGTTCGATGTTCGCCAGATGCTGTTGGTAGTCGCGGGTGAACAACGTGGTGCCCTGCATGTCGATGGTCACGAAGTACAGCCAGTCCCCCGGCTCGGGCTGCTCAGCCGCCGCGAGTGCCGGCTGACCGGGCGAACAGATGGGCGTCGCCGGAAGTCCTGGCCGCACATAGGTGTTCCACGGCGTGCGCTGCCCGCGATCGCCGTCGGTGGTCGCCACTTCGATTCTGTCGAGCGGATAGTTCACCGTGGAGTCGAACTCCAGCGTGCGATTCTCGGCCAGCCGGTTGTAGATGACGCGCGCAACCTTGGCGAAGTCCTCCGGTGTGGCTTCGCGCTGAACCAGCGAGCCGACGGTCAGGATCTGATATGGAGACATGTTCATCGCGTTCGCGGTGTCGAGGATCCCACCCTGCTCGTACTGGGCGGCGCTGACGCCGATCAACGTCGACAGGATTTCCTGCGGCTGCGCGGACGGATCGATATTCCACGAGCCCGGGGCGATCAGCCCCTCAAGCCGGCGGTGGTCGGTGCCCATCGCATTGACCGGACCAACGGCCCATTTCGGGACGGATAGCGCCGACGGATCGGCCGTGCTCGCCGACTCCTTGAGCGCGTCGACCGCGACACAGTTGCGCTCACCGTCGAGATCAACACATGTCGACTTGGAGATCAGGCTGAGGATGCCGTCAGTGACGGCATTGGTCTTGACGTCGCGGACGTCGTCGAGCTGACGCCCTTCCGGGATCACCAGCTCGCCGACCCGGTTCTGCGGATCGGCAAGCCGCTCAACTGCATTGGCGGCGGGGATTTCGGTGCGCACCTTGTAGAAGCCGGGCTGGATCGCCGAGATCGCGGCGTTTCCTTCCGCGGCGTCGACGAATGCAGTTGACGTTGCCACCACGTTCTGGTCCTGAAGGGTCTTGCCGATCGCGGTCGTGGAGTCCCCTTCGTGGACCTGTATGACCACGTCGCTGACGCCGTCACCGGTGAAGTCGCTGCCGGTGCCGAACACGTTGTGCCACAGCTTCGACCCGAGGAACACCACGCCGATGACGACCACGATCAGGATGCCGAGCGCCAACCCGCTGGCCAGTCGGCGCTTACGCCGCCCGCGTGCTTCCCGCAACCGCTCCGCGCGGGTCCTTCGACGCCGCGGTGGGCCGACCGCCATGGGTTCGACCCGTTCCCGGCCCCAGTTGGGCTCTACGCGTTCGCGGCCCCAGTTGTCAGACATCCCCGACCTCTCCGTGCGCCGCGGCAGTGCTTTCTGCTCCTCGCGTCCGCAGCGCCGCGCGCCGCTGGTCCAGCCAGTTCTGCAAGATGCCGACCGCGGCGGCCTGGTCGATCATCGATCGCTGTCCCTTGGCGCGAACGCCGGCCTCTCGCAGCGACCGCTGCGCCGCAACGGTAGTCAGCCGCTCGTCGGCCAGACGCACCGGCACCGGCGCGATGCGAGCCGCCAATTGATCGGCGAGGCCGATCGCGTCCTCGGCGGCCGAACCCGATCGGTCGGCCAGCGTCCGGGGCAACCCGACCACCGCTTCGACCACGCCGAGCTCGTCGACTAGCGCCGCCAACCGCCGCACATGTTTGTCCGACCCTTTACTGCCTTTTCGTCCATCCCGCGCCACCGTTTCCACCGGCGTCGCGAGTATCCCGTCCGGATCGCTGACGGCCACACCGATACGGACACTGCCGGCGTCGATGCCCAACCGTCGGCCGCGCCCGGGATCCGGCGGAGCCAGCGTGGGGCCCGGCCGATCGGGCAAACGGTCGTCTGCGGGACGAGCGAAGCGAGGGGAATCAGACTCAGTTGGCACGTGGTCAGCTCCGGCCCAGTTCGGCGCGCAGCGCGGCCAATGCCGCGTCGATCCCCGCCGCCCCTCTACCGGAACCCTGTGCCAGATCAGCCTTACCGCCCCCGCGGCCGCTCACCGGCGCGCCCAACTGCTTCACCAGATCGTTGGCGCTCAGGCCGAGATCCTGCGCAGCCGGATTGACCGCCACCACGTACGGAACAGAGTCGCCGTCACCCTCGGCGATCAACGCGACGACCGCAGGTTCACCGCTCAACTTGCCCTTGATGTCGCCGACGAGCGTACGCAGGTCCCCCGCCGACATTCCGCCGGCCATCCGCTGCGCCACGAGGTGCACCTTACCGACCTGTTCGGCGCCGGCGGCGGCATTCGCAGCGGCGGCGCGAGCGTTCGCCAGCCGCATCCGGTCGAGTTCCTTCTCGGCGGCCCGCAACCGTTCGACGAGGTTGGCCACCCGGGCCGGAACCTCCTCCGATGGCACCTTCAGCGATGACGCCAGCCCGGCCATCAGGGCGCGTTCTTTAGCCAAATGGCGGAACGAGTCCAGACCGACGTAAGCCTCCACCCGACGCACACCGGAGCCGATCGAGGATTCGCCCAGGATCGTGACGGGCCCGATCTGAGCCGAACTGTGCACGTGTGTGCCGCCGCAGAGCTCGAGCGAGAACGGGCCACCGATCTCAACCACCCGGACCTCGTCGGGGTATGCCTCGCCGAACAGCGCCATCGCGCCCATTGCCTTGGCCTTCTCCAGCTCCGTGGTGAAGCTGTGCACCTCGAAGTTTGCTTCGACCGCCTCGTTGGTGACTTCTTCGATCTGGGTCCGCTGGTCCTCCGAAAGACCGCCCTGCCAGTTGAAGTCGAACCGCAGGTAACCGGGACGGTTCAGCGAGCCGGCCTGAACAGCGTTGGGGCCCAACACCTGCCGAAGGGCAGCGTGCACCATGTGGGTTCCGGAGTGACCCTGGGTCGCGCCGTGGCGCCACTTCGGGTCGACCGCGGCCACCACCGTGTCGCCCTCGACGAACTCGCCGGACTCGACGTTGACGCGATGCGCCCACAAAGTTTTGGCGATCTTCTGCACGTCGGTCACTGCGGCCTTGGCCGCCGCCGATGCGCCCGCGCCGGTGATCGTGCCCTCGTCGGCGATCTGTCCGCCAGACTCTGCGTAGAAGGGGCTGCGATCGAGTACCAGCTCGACGCGGTCGGCATCGTGGGCTCCGTGGCCGATCACAGGAACACGCTTGCCGTCGACGAAGATGCCGAGAATCCTCGCCTCGGAAGTCAATTCGTCGAAACCCGTGAACTCGGTGGGACCGGTGTCGACGAGCTCGCGGTAGGCCGACAGATCGGAGTGCGCCTGCTTGCGTGCGGCCGCGTCGGCCTTGGCACGCTGGCGCTGCTCGGCCATCAGGTCGCGGAAGCCCTCCTCGTCGACGGACAGGCCGGCCTCGGCCGCCATCTCGAGGGTCAGCTCCAGCGGGAAGCCATACGTGTCGTGCAGGGTGAACGCGTCGGTTCCGGACAGCGTGGACTTTCCGGCGACGCGCGTCGACGTGGCCGCCTCTTCGAACAGCCGGGACCCCGACGCGAGCGTCCGGTTGAACGCGGTCTCCTCTGCGACCGCGATGCGCTGGATGCGATCGAAGTCGGTGACCAGTTCCGGATACGACGGCCCCATCGCGTCGCGCACCGTCGTCATCAACTCGGCCACGATCGGCTGCTCGACGCCCAGCAGCTTGGCCGAGCCGGATGATGCGGCGCAGCAGCCGGCGCAGGACGTAGCCGCGGCCGTCGTTGCCGGGGCTCACGCCGTCGCCGATGAGGATCGCCGCGGTGCGGCTGTGATCGGCGATGATCCGGTACCGCACGTCGTCGTCGTGATTGCCGACGCCGTATCCACGCGGGGCGATCGGCGGCGACCAGGTCGATGACCGGGCGCACCAGGTCGGTCTCGTAGACGTTGTCGACGCCCTGCAGCAGGAACGCCACCCGCTCGACACCCATGCCGGTGTCGATGTTCTTGCGCGGCAGCGGACCGAGGATCTCGAAGTCCTCCTTGGAGGTGCCCTCGCCGCGCTCGTTCTGCATGAACACGAGGTTCCAGATCTCGATGTAGCGGTCCTCGTTGGCCACGGGTCCGCCCTCGACGCCGTACTCCGGCGCCGCGGTCGTAGTAGATCTCCGACGACGGGCCGCACGGGCCCGGGATGCCCATCGACCAGTAGTTGTCGGCCATGCCGCGGCGCTGGATGCGCTCGGCGGCAGCCCGGCGACTTCCTGCCACAGCTGCGCATCGCCTCGTCGTCATCGAGGTAGACGGTCGCCCAGAGCTCTTTCGGGATCGAAGCCGTAGCCGCCGTCGTCGACGGGATTCGTCAGCAGCGTCCAGGCGAGTTCGATGGCGTCGCTCTTGAAGTAGTCGCCGAACGAGAAGTTGCCCGCCATCTGAAAGAAGGTGTTGTGCCGGGTGGTGATCCCGACTTCGTCGATGTCGGGTGTGCGGATGCACTTCTGGACGCTGGTCGCCGCGTTGCACGGCGGCGTGCGCTGGCCCAGGAAGTAGGGCACGAACTGCACCATGCCGGCGTTGACGAACAGCAGATTGGGGTCGTCGAGGATCACCGAGGCACTCGGCACCTCGGTGTGGCCCGCCTTCACGAAGTGATCGAGGAAACGCTTCCTGATCTCGTGTGTCTGCACGTTCGTACTGTCCTCGTCGTTTGGGTGGTTCCGCAATTACCTGCGACTATTCGACCGCACTACAGTACCGGTCTTCGTAGCCGCACTAAAAAGGCAACGAACCGGCGTCGCGTCCGGTGCCGGCTACGCGTCGATGAAGCTCAGCCGCACCTGGCGCTGCGGGTTATCGCTGTTCAGGTCGACCAGCACCACGCTCTGCCAGGTTCCCAGCAGCGGCTTTCCGCCCTGCACTGGCACGGTCACCGACGGTGCCACCAGCGCGGGCATCACGTGGTCGGCCCCGTGCCCCGGCGATCCGTGCGCATGGCGGTAGCGATCGTCGCGTGGCAACAGGCGTTCGAGCGTGTCGAGGAGATCGTCGTCGGAACCTGCGCCGGTCTCGATGATCGCGACACCCGCGGTGGCGTGCGGGACGAACACATTGCACAGGCCGTCTTCGTGCCCGCTGCAGAACGACCGCACTTCGTCGGTCA
Organism: uncultured Actinomycetota bacterium; assembly: GCA_963721195.1. Classification (GTDB taxonomy): domain Bacteria; phylum Actinomycetota; class Actinomycetes; order Mycobacteriales; family Mycobacteriaceae; genus Mycobacterium. The sequence goes on from CAVRIH010000021.1 coordinate 168,174, forward strand.
GGTCGACGATGCGGCGCCGGGCGGTGTCGACGTCGAGCAGATCGGAGTCCACACATCCAGCGTACGGACGGCATATTTGCATCACGAACTATCCATTGAAACGACAGCTTGGCGAGAGGAAGCTGATGAGTGGTCCGGTAGCGCCACCGGGGCGCTGCCCCGAAAAGAGGGGGTGGACCGTGTACGCACGCTCTACCAGTATTCAGGCGCAACCTTCATCTATTGACGATGGGATTGCGTACGTTCGCGACGAGGTCATGCCTGGCTTGCAGGCCATGGACGGGTACGTCGGCCTTTCGCTGTTGGTCGACCGGGAGTCCGGCCGCTGCATTGCCACCAGCGCCTGGGAAACCGAAGAGGCGTGCCGCAACAGCACCGAGCAGGCCGCGCCGCTTCGGGAACGCGCGACGAAGATCTTCGGCGGCGACGTCACAGTCGATCAGTGGGAAATCGGGGTCCTGCACCGCGATCACCGCTCGGGAGACGGTGCTTGCGTGCGGGCCACGTGGATGAAGGTGCCGCAAGATCAGGCTGACCGGGCGATCGAGTTCTACAAGGACATCGGTGTTGCCCGCGCTCGAGGATCTCGAGGGCTTCTGCAGCGCGAGCTTGATGATCAATCGTGAATCCGGACGCGCGGTGTCATCGTCGACGTTCGACAGCCGCGAAGCCATGGACCGCAACCGGGAGCAGGCGACAGGAACTGCGGAACGCGCGCACCCGTGAGCTGGGCGCGGATGTGATCGACGTCGGCGAGTTCGAGCTGGCTCTCGCCCATCTGCGGGTACCCGAGATGGCCTAGTCGCAGCGAACAACCGATTGACGGGGGCGTTTATTTGACGCACGCGCAGGGTACGTCACCTCCAGCCCCAAAACTTGGAGGAACAATGACAATCACTGGCGTTATCACCGCAATTCTCATCGGCATCGTCGTCGGCGTAGCTCGGCCGGCTGCTGCTACCGGGTAAGCAGCCCATCGGGATGCTCGTCACGATCCTGGTCGGCATCGTCGCCGCGTTAATCGGTACTTGGCTCGCCCAGGAGCTTGGCATTTCAACCACAACGCGCCGGCATCGACTGGCGGGAGCTGCTCGTTCAGCTCGTCGTGGCCATGATCGGAGTGGCGCTGGTGTCGGCGCTCATGGGACGTCGTCGCACGGCCTGACGGGCCGTAGGCGCTCGGGCCTGCTGCACTGACCAACTCAACCCAAATGGCGATCCCGGCCTGACCCCTGCGGCCGGGATCGCCGCTTGTCACGAGGGTCAGTGCGGAATAAGCGGCGTGTCCGCGCGCTCCTTGATCTGCTGCACGACCCACGTGTTGCCGTCCGGGTCGGCGAATCCGAACAACGTCCCGCCGTCGCGTTCGTCGATGACCTCGATCTCGCCTGCCTCCACGCCTCGGGATAGCAGTTCATCGCGGGCACGGTCGGCGTCGGCAACGACGAGCTGGAGCCCCTTGAGCGACCCCGGGGCCATCGCCGGGCCGCCGGGCAGATCGCCGATCACGATCGAGCAGCCTGAGCCCCTCGGGGTGAGTTGCGCGAAGTTCATGCCAGGCGCCTGCGTGTGGTGATCGAGGGCGAAGCCCAGTTGATCGCGATAGAACGCGATGGCCCGGTCGACGTCGGCGACCGGAACCACCACGACTTCCAGCGTCCAGTCCATCTACAGACTCTTCAGGAGTTCGTCGAGCTTCTCGTAGCCCTCGGTCATGCCGCCTTCCATGCCAGAGGACAGCAGTGCGTCGCGCGCCTCGGTGTTGGGGCAGATCGAGCGGCCGCGTAGCCGGGACCGACCATTGCCGAGGTCTTCGAACCACATGTACTCGATGTTGACCATGTCCGGCGCGCCCTCGAATTCGAAGGTCTGCAGGATGAACTCATTGTCACGCACGGTATGGAACGTGCCGTTGAAGCCGTAGGTGCCGCCCTCGTTGGAATGCGTATAGCGGTAGCCGCCATGGCTTTTGAAGTTCCACTCGCTGATCTGCATCTCGAGGCCGTGCGGCCCGAGCCACTGCTTCATCAGGTCCGGCTCGGCATGCGCCCGGAACAGCGCCTCGACGGGAGCGTCGAACTCGCGGGTGAATTCCATGGCCAGGGTGTCGACCGGAGCCGTCAGGTCCAATGCGTTCGTCACTTCTTCATTCCCTTCTGTGGTGTTTCGGTTAGACCCGCCAGCAGGTCGTCCAGCCGGCGGTAACTGCGTTCGGCGTCAAGCCGATATCGGTCGATCCATGCGGTCAGCCTCTCCAGCGCGGCCGCGTCGAGATGGACCGGCCGTCGCTGTGCCTCGCGGGTCCGGGTGACCAGCCCCGCCTGCTCGAGCACCTGAATGTGCTTGGACACCGCCTGTTTGGTGATGTCGAACGGCGCGGCCAGCTCGTTGACCGTGGCCGGTCCCCTGGACAGCCGCGCCACGATGGCTCGCCGGACCGGGTCGGCCAGTGCCAGAAAGGCGCGGTCCAGCCTCGTGTCTGCATCGCCATCACTCCCCATTATCAACCTTGTGTTTGATCAATGCTTTGGTTGATTACAACGGTAGGAGGCTACGCGACAGCTGTCAAGGGGATTCTCAGCGCTTCTTGCGGATGATCGCGCGCAGCTTGTCCAGCCGGGTCGCGATTTCGCGTTCAGCACCGTGCGTCGTCGGCTGGTAGTAGTCGACGCCGACCAGCTCGTCGGGTGGATACTGCTGGGGCACAACGCCATCGGGGTCGTCGTGTGCGTATTTGTAGCCGATCGCGTTGCCCAGCTTCTCGGCGCCGGAGTAGTGGCCGTCGCGCAGATGGGTGGGCACCTGGCCAGCCTTGCCCGCCCTGATGTCGCCCATCGCTTTGCCGAGCGCAGTGGTGACCGCGTTGGACTTCGGCGCGGTCGCCAGGTGAACCGTCGCGTGGGCCAGCGTCAGTTGCGCTTCGGGCATGCCGATCAGCTGCACGGTCTGCGCCGCGGCGACCGCGGTCTGCAGTGCCGTCGGGTCGGCCATGCCGATGTCCTCACTGGCGAGGATCATCAGGCGCCTCGCGACGAAACGCGGATCCTCCCCCGCGACCAGCATTCGAGACAGATAGTGCAGGGCGGCGTCGACGTCGGAGCCGCGAACCGACTTGATGAACGCGCTGATGACGTCATAGTGCTGATCGCCGTCGCGGTCGTAGCGGACGGCGGCCTTGTCGAGCGACTGCTCGATGACCTCGACCGTCACGTCCTCTCCTGCCTCGGCAGCGACCTCGAGCGCCGTCAGCGCGCGACGGGCGTCGCCTGCCGACAACTGCACGAGGAGCTCGACGGCTTCATCGGCGACCTCGACCTTGCCGCCGAGGCCACGCTCGTCATCGATCGCGCGGCGCACCACGACCCGCACGGCCTCTGCATCCAGCGGCTGCAGCTGCAGGATCAGCGATCGCGACAGAAGGGGTGCGACGACGGAGAACGACGGGTTCTCGGTGGTCGCCGCGACCAGCAGCACGACGCGGTTCTCGACGGCGGACAGCAGTGCGTCCTGTTGCGTCTTCGAGAACCGGTGCACCTCGTCGATGAACAACACCGTCTGCTCGCCGCGCGCAGCCGCCCGCCGCGCGACGTCGATGACGGCACGGACCTCCTTCACACCGGCAGACAGCGCCGAGAGCGCCTCGAAACGGCGCCCGGTCGCCTGTGAGATCAGCGACGCGAGCGTCGTCTTGCCGGTACCCGGCGGACCGTAGAGGATGACCGACGCCGCTCCGGAGCCCTCGACCATGCGCCGCAGCGGCGAGCCCGGCTGCAGGAGGTGATCCTGTCCGACGACCTCATCAAGCGTCGCGGGCCGCATCCGTACCGCCAACGGCGTTGACGCGCCGACTGGGGCAACCCCCGACGACGGCTCTCCGCCGGGGACGTCAAACAGACCGTCGGCCACATTCTCTGCTTACCACGGCACTATGACGCGGGCTGCGTCACGAAGTCGATCAATTCCTCGACCCGCCCGATGAGCGCCGGTTCGAGATCGTTCCAGTCACGCACGCGGCCCCTGATGCGCTGCCACGCCCTGGCGATGTCGGCCTGCTGGGCGTGCGGCCAGCCCAGCTTGCTGCACACGCCCTTCTTCCAGTCCACCCCCTTGGGGATGACCGGCCATGCCTGGACACCGATCCGCCCGGGTTTGACCGCCTGCCAGATGTCGATGAACGGATGGCCGACGACGAGCGTGTGCGCGCCGCCGGGCCCCCGGCGGACCGCTTGTTGAACCTGGCTGGCGATCCGGGCCTCTTTCGAGCCCGCGACAAGATGGTCGACGAGCACGCCCAGCCGTCGGCCCGGCCCTGGCCGGAAGTCCTCGACGATCGCGGCGAGATCGTCGACGCCGCCGAGGTATTCGACGACTACGCCCTCGACACGTAGGTCGTCGCCCCATACCTGTTCGACGAGTTCGGCGTCGTGGCGGCCTTCGACGTAGATGCGGCTCGCCAACGCCACCTTCGCGCGGGCGTCGGGCACCGCTACCGAGCCGGAGGCGGTGCGCGACGGTTTGGGTACGGCCCGTCGCGGCGGGGTGAGGATGACCGGCCGGCCGTCGATGAGGAACCCGGGGCCGACCGGGAACGGCTTCTTGCGGCCGTGGCGATCCTCGAGTTCCATCCGGCCGTATTCGATGCGCGTCACCGCGCCGACGAACCCTGTTTCGGCGTCCTCGACGACCATGCCGATCTCCACCGGCAGCTCGGCCGAACGGGGTGGTTTGCGGTGCGGATTGGTCGCGAGAACGTCGGAGCCATAGCGGTCAGCCACGCGGTGATCGTAGGGTCGGCGGCGTGTTACTGAACCGCGACACGGCCGAGGGAATTGCTAACGGCAGGATCACACTCGTGCTGCGTCGCTGGGACGTGCCGAGGGCCAAGGCCGGCGGTACGCAGCGGACCGTCGCGGGCACGATCCGAATCGACGACGTCACCGAATATTCCGGCCGCCATCGCGTCACCGCCGCTCAGGCCCGCGCCGCGGGTTATCCGGATGCCGCGACCGCCCAGCGGGACCTGGATCGCAGGCCGGCCGAGCACACCTATGCGATAGCGGTGTCCTACGTGGCGCCCGATGAACGGCCCGACCTCGCCGCCGACGACCGCCTGTCAGCCGCCGAGGTGGACGCGATCGCGGCGCGCCTCGACCGGTGGGACGCCACAGCTGAAAAGCCATGGACGCGAGAGTATCTCGAGATGATCGGCGCCAACGAGGCCGTCCGCGCACCGGATCTGGCCGAGCGCGTTAGCGTCGACGTGCCGCGGTTCAAACGCCGCGTCCGCCAGCTCAAGGGACTGGGCCTGACGATCAGCCTCGACGTCGGCTATCGCTTGTCGCCACGCGGCCGGGCATTCCTGCGGCTGACTTCTTAGCGTCAGACCTGTTCGTCTGCCGCCTGCATGACACCACGGCCACGCGGCAGGTTGTCGCTCCGAGGCGGGCACTAGACATATCCCCGAGCTGACGATGGGCCGCCCCGCTGCTCGCGCTACGAAGTGACCTCGTCGATGACGGTGTGGACGAATCGCATCTTTTCCAGCACCTTGGCCGGTAGCACGAACGGGTAGAGGTCCTCTTTGCCCATCGACCTGTTGATCATGTTCAGTGCCCAGGTGAGCGGGAGCCAGATATCGATGGTCGTGTCGAATCCACTGGGACCCAACACACGTCGCTCGAAGGTGGCGCTGGCTGGCGCCAAACCGAACGCCGCGGCGGTGTCCAAGGTGTCGCGAATGTGTAGGTAGTGCGCGAAGGTTTCGGCCCAGTCCTCGGCCGGATGCATTGTGGCGTAAGAGGAGACGTAATTCTTCTGCCATTCCGACGGTGGACCCTCGTTGTAGTGACGATCCAGCGCGGCTTGGTAGTCCACGTCGGCGTCGCCGAACAACTCGTCGAACCGAGCCTTGTAGTTCGCAGACGGGTCGACGAGCCGGTAATAGTAGTAATGCCCGATCTCGTGCCTGAAATGCCCCAGCAGGGTGCGATAGGGCTCCTCCATGGAAACCCGTAGCTGCTCGCGGTGCACGTCGTCGCCCTCGGCGAGATCCAGTGTGATCACGCCGTTCTCGTGACCGGTGAACACCTTCTCGAACTTACTCGACAGTAGGTCGAACGCGAGACCGAAATCCGGATCCTCGTCACGTCCGACGATCGGCAGTTTCAATTCGTGCAGTTCGGCGATCAGCCGCCGCTTTGCTGTCTCGGCATCGGCGAACGCCGACATGGCCTTGGTGTCGGAATCATTGGGCCTGGTCCGCGTCAGGGCACATGACGTACACAACCGTCGAGTCGGCGCCCTTTCGACCAACCAGTTGCATTTGGCAAGATACAGATTCGCGCACAACTGATAGTCGCGCGAGGCGACGGCTCCGGCGTGTTCGCTCTCCTCGTCGGGCGCGATGACCAAGAGCGCCAAGTCTTTCAGCGAGAACCCCAACGAACTCCCACACGACAGGCACAGCGAGTTCTCGAACGACAGCCGCTGCCCACAGTTGGGACAGGTGAAGTCACGCATGCAGGACGCCGCCCTCATACGGCGCCACGTCGACCGCGACGTCGATCACACTGCTTTCGGAGTCGGTGTAGATGATGCCGCGCAGTGGCGGCACGTCGGCGTAGTCGCGGCCGAATCCGACGGTGATGTAGCGCTCGTCGACCATCTGGTCGTTGGTGGGATCGAAACCGAGCCATTGGTTTTGCGGCGTCCATACCGACGCCCACGCGTGAGTGGCGTCGATGCCCACCATGCGTTCCTTTCCCGGCGGCGGGTCGGTCGCCAGGTACCCGGACACGTAGCTGGCTGCCAACCCGTTGGCACGCAGACAGGCGATGGCCAGCCGCGCGAAGTCTTGACATACCCCCTCCCGCGCCGCCAAAACCTGGCTGACCTGAGTCGACACCGTCGTCGAGCCGGACCGGTAGGTGAAGTCGGTGTAGATTCGCGACGTCAGGTCACGCAGCACCTCGATGAGTGGGCGCTCCGGCCCGAAACTCGGTGCGGCATAATCACGTAGCTCGTCGGTGATCTCTTGCGTCCGTAGATCCAGGGTGAACTCGGTGGCCAGTGCGCCGTCCGGGCCGACCGGCCTGGAAATCTCCCATGGCGCGCGGGCCGATCCGCCGTTGTAGAGGTCGGCGGGCGGCGGATCTACCTCGACCACCGAGCTACTCGTAACCGACAGGGTCTCGTGCGGCTCGGTGACGTGGAAGTACGAGCTGATGTTTCCGTAGACGTCGCGGCTGGTCGAACTGTCGGCCGCGGCCGGTTCGATCGTCAACTCATGCGATAGGCAGCGCTGCCTTGCGGAGTCGCGCGGGGTGAGGAAGCCACGGCCGTAACTGCTCGTGACAACATCGGAGTACCGGTACACCGTGCGGTGCGAAACCTGGTAGCACCGGCTCGATTCCGTGGCCGTGGGCCCATCGGGAAACGCCGTCACGGCATCACCCGGCGCTCGTCGGGTCCCCAGAGCGGCTGCATGCCGCCCGGCAGCGACAGATGGGTCGCGGTGATGACGCCGGACAGGTCGCGCAGATCGGCGTGTATGTCGTTGAGCAACGAGGCGAGGTCTGCACGGTAGCCCTCGGGTGTCGCCTCATCGAGGTCGGCGGGCTCGATGCGACGCAACCGGGTGATGATCTCCTCGACCAGCCGCTCGGGCCGCGATGAACCCGACGATCCCGGCAGCGACTTCAGTCCGGTACGGAGCCGCTCGAGCTGGTAGGCCAGCGACCGCGGGTTCTCGGCGTCGAACAACACCAGGTCGGCCACGGCAGCAACACTAACCGTGCCGGGGTTGCGTCGCCGATAGATGACCGACGACTCACACACCACCAGCACGGATTCCGTAATGGTTTGCTCGGCACCCGCGCCACGGACCGTGGTGAGTGTGGCACGCAGCAATGCCGTCAACCCCAGGCCACGTTCGATCCGCTTGCCGATGTCCATCATCGTCCAGCCGACGTCGCGGACCATGGACTCGGCGGCCAGGCCGGACAGCGCCAGCATGCCCGCCAGGGTGAGGTTGCTCGTCGAGGACAGGAACGCATCGCCCTCGGCTTTGGACTCCGGCGGCTCGTCGGCGGGCCGACCGGACAGCTCAGCGGGGGCGTGCAGTAGCGCGCGCTCGACCGCGGACAGCACCATCCAGGTGTCGTTGGACATCTGGTCGCGCACCGCACGCGCGGCGAGCCCGAGCCGCTCGACTGACTGCGCGAGCGAGCCCGAACGGTGTCGGTCGGCGGTCAGTGACCACAGCGTCGTCGGCGCCGTCGCAACCATCTCGGCGTAGTCGCCGTCGCCCTTGCCGGTTCCGGTGATCTTGCCGAGCGCGGTAAGCAGCACTGGCACGCACTCACTGCCACCCAACTCCCGGCGGTAGCGGAACTCGTGGTAACGATCGCGAGTCACGGTGAGCAACCGGGCCATGTTCTCCGCGCGTTCGGCGTAGCGGCCCATCCAGAAGAGATCGGACAGCACACGCGGCGAGCTGACCGCCCCGGTGGGACTGGGCGTGATGGCGGGCAGCTCCATCGGCGGCGCGGTCGGGATGCGCTCGGCCGTCGCCCGTGTCGGTGTGCGCACCCAGATATCCTTGGCTGCAACGGTATTCAATTGATACGCGGCGTTCCCGGGTGCGACGAGGTACCCCAGCCCGCCGATCATGGGCGCGTATCCACTTCGTTGCGACACTGTGAACAAGCGCATGCCCACATTGGCCGCCGACAGTCCGCCCGGGTAGTAATCGGTCGGAGCCGACGAGAACTGTGGCAACTCCTGGCCCACCCATTGCCACGGCGTAGCGTCGATGCGTACCCCGAGTTCCTCGCGCTGCGCGGACGACAGGGCCGGCCCCACGAACGCCTGCCCGCCCGTGACCGGCCGGATCAGCAGCGACGACAGGTTGCTCAACAGATGCGAGCGTTCGGTGTTGATGCCACCCCAATACAGCGGCACCGTGTGCAGCAGCGGCGTCTCGCCCAGCAGCCGCTCGGCAAGTTCGGGTAGAAAACGAAGCAGCCCAGGACTTTCCAGGATGCCGCTGCCGAGCGAGTTGACCACGGTCACCGCGCCGCGCCGCAACACCTCGACCAGCCCGACGACACCGAGTCGCGAATCACGGCGTAGGTCAAGCGGATCCGCGTAGTCGGCGTCTACTCGGCGCAGCACCACATCGACGCGCTTGAGTGTGCCCATCGATCGCATCCACAGCTTGCCGTCACGCACCACCAGGTCCGCACTCTCCACCAGCGGAAAGCCCAGCACGCTGGCCAGGTAGGCCTGGTCGAATGCAGTCTCGGAGTGGATTCCGGGGCTGAGCACCACCACCATCGGTTCCTCGGCGGATTCAGGCGCCACGTCGATCAGCGCGAGCCGCAGCGCCTGAGCCCAGGGTGAGGCGGGACGTGGCCCGATGCGCTCGTACAAATCGGGAACTGCATGGGCCACGACCCGGCGGTCGGCCAGTGCATAGCCGGCGCCCGACGGGGCCTGCGTCCAGTCCGCGTTGACCAGGAAGCCGCCGTCCCGCGCACGACTGACGTCGCAGCCGTGCATGAACAGCTGGTGGCGCCCGGGCACCTCGATGCCCCGCGCTGCTCTGATATAGCCGGGGTGGGCGAAGAGCAATTGCGGGGGCAGCACACCGCTGGTCACCGAAACGCGTGGACCGTAGAGGTCGGTCAGGACGGCGTCGAGCAGCCGCGAGCGCTGCAGCACACCGGCTTCCAGGATGTCCCAGTCGGTCGGCGAGAGCACCAGAGGCAGGGCGTCGAGGTGCCATGGCCCGGGCTCGGCCGCACCGTTGCCGTTGGTGACGGCGTTGCCGTTGGGGTCGACCTGGACATAGGTGATGCCGTCGTTGTCGACCAGGCTGCGCACCGTCGACCGAAGTTGGTTCAGGCCGCTGCGCCCGCGCTCGCCGACACACTCGGCGACCTCCTGCCAGGCCTGTCGGATATTGCCCGCGGTGTCGACGAACTCGTCGTAGCCACTGCTTGCGCCACCGCGTACGTCGAACAGCGCCTGCTGGGCCCGCGCGGCGCGATACCGGGACAGCAGGTTGTCGATGTCGTGTGGACTCGGTGCAGGTAGGACCATCACTGCAGAACGGTACGCACCCGGCGCAAATCCAAGATTCCCGGCGCGCCCACGTCGGTGGATTGGCGCGCCTGCTTCTCGCGAATGTCGGACACGTCGACCTTGCCGGGAGTGAAGCCTGTGGTCTCGAAACGGCGGCCGCGTCGCGACTCGGCTTCCACGGCGTTGACGGGCGGACGGTCGTAGGACCGGCCACCGGGATGTGACACGTGGTAGGTGCAGCCGCCACGTGACATGCCGGCCGCGGTATCCAACAGTTCGAAGCGCAGAGGTCCGTCGACGGTGATGGTCGGGTGCATCGCGCTCGGCGGCTGCCACGCACGGAACCTCACACCACCAACCTGAACATCGGGATTGTCGGTGGCCAGCAGCGGCACCGGGTGGCCGTTGGCGGTGACGATGTAGCGTTGCCGGTCGGCGCCGATGAGCCGTAGCTGGATGCGCTCGACGGACGAGTCCACGTAGCGCGCCATCCCGCCCGCGGTCGACTCCTCCCCCAGCACATTCCACGGTTCGATCGCCCCGCGAAGCTCGATCTCCACGCCGTCGAACACGGCCGTACCGATGCGGGGAAACCGGAACTCGGTGAACGGGTCGAGCCAGCTGGTGTCGAAATTGATGCCATGCGCCCGCAGATCGGCGGCCACGTCCGCGATGTCATGAATCAGGAAGTGCGGCAACAGATATCGTCCGTGCAGATTGGCGCCGTGACGGATGAGTGGTGCCCGCAGCGGTTCATGCCAGAACCATGCCACCAGTGAGCGCACCAACAATGACTGCACCATCGCCATCTGGTAGTGCGGCGGCATCTCGAATCCGCGCAATTCCAGCAGGCCGAGCCGGCCGCGCGCGCCGTCGGGGCTGTATAGCTTGTCGATGCAGAATTCGGCGCGGTGGGTGTTGCCGGTGATGTCGGTCAGCAGATGCCGCAGCGCCCGGTCGATGATCCACGGAGCGGAGCTTGCGGAGCGACCATGATCCGGCTGGGCTCCTCCTGCCGACAGCCGCGCGATCTCGGCGAATGCGATCTCGAGTTCGTACAGCGCGTCGGCACGTCCCTCATCGACCCGGGGTGCCTGCGACGTCGTGCCGATGAACCGCCCTGAGAACAGGTAGGAAAGCGACGGGTGACGCTGCCAGTACGTGAGCATCGACACCAGCAGGTCAGGACGGCGCAACAGGGGCGAATCCGCGGGCGTGATGCCACCCAAGGTGATGTGGTTGCCGCCGCCGGTGCCGCCGTGGGTGCCGTCGACGTCGAACGACTCGGTCGACAGTCGCGCCAGCCGGGCCTCGCCGTAGAGGGTTTCCAGCTGCAATTTCTGCTCGGCGAAACTGGCCGTGGGCGCCACGTTGACCTCGATGACACCGGGGTCAGGGGTGACGGTCATCGACGTGATGCGCGGGTCCGCCGGAGGCCCGTAGCCCTCGAGGACGACCGGGCAACCGGTCTTGGCCGCCGCGGCCTCCACCCGGCGAATCAGGTCGACGAAGTGCTCGGCCTCATCGGTTGGCGGCAGATAAATATAAAGAAGTCCGGCTCCGTCGTTTTCTCGTCGGACCTCGGCCACGATCGCGGTGGTTGGCATGGCGTCGGCGTCCACGACTTCCGCTTCGTCTACTTCGGGCTCGACGGGCAGCGCTTCGCGGCGCACCAGGGGATCTGTCTCGTGGGTCGGTTCCGGCGGCTCCCAGCTGATCGACTTCAGCGGCAACCGTAGCCCGGCCGGTGATTCGCCGTCGAGCAGCACGATGCGCCCCCGTCGCAGCCGCCAGTCGGCGCTGACCCATCCGGAGTCGTCGTCGGCTCGATGCAACGGCAGGACGTAGGCGGCTGGTTCGGTGACGCTCTGCTCCAGCCGCGCGATCAGGGCGGCGCGGGCCTCGGCGGTGTCTGCCTCCAGATCATGTGCCGCGTTGACGGGTTCGCCGTCAGGCAGCCGCGTGGACGCGGCGAGTCGGCTCAACGCGTCCTCGTATGCGGGCCGAATCTGGGATGCGGGCAACCCCAGTCCGTCGGCGAGCGCACCGAGTAGCTGGCGTCCGGCGTCGGGCGCCACCTCGATAGTCTCCGGCGTCGACGACCATGGATCGGCCAGCAGCGAGTCGTCGCGCCACAAGGGCTCACCATCGCTACGCCAGAACAGTCCAATCTGCCAGCGCGGCAACGGTTCTCCGGGGTACCACTTGCCCTGGTTCCGATGGACCAGGCCCTGTGGCGCCCACACCTTTTTCAGCCGCGCCGCGAGCTCGGATGCCAGGCGGCGTTTGTGGGGCCCGTCGGCGTCGGTGGTCCACTCCGGGTCGACCTGGTTGTCGATCGAGACGAACGTCGGCTCGCCGCCCATCGTCAGGCGGACGTCACCTGCGGCCAACTGCTCATCGACGCGGCCACCGAGCTCGCAGATGGCGCCCCAGGCGGCCCCGGTGTACGGGAGCGTGACCCGGGGATCCTCGTGCACGCGCGTCACGGCGTTGGTGAAATCCAGCGTCGTCTCACACGGTCCGGTGGCGCCCGTGATCGGCGCAGCGGACTCCGGATGCGGCGTGGCCGAAAGCGGGATGTGGCCCTCACCTGCGAACAGCCCCGACGTCGGGTCCAGACCGATCCAGCCTGCACCCGGGATGTACACCTCGGCCCAGGCGTGCAGGTCCGTGAAGTCGGCGGCCGGGCCCGACGGTCCGTCGAGCGCCTCGACATCGGAGGTGAGCTGGACCAGGTAGCCGGAGACAAACCGCGCGGCGAGTCCGAGCTGACGCAGGATCGACACGAGCAGCCAGGCCGAGTCCCGGCACGAGCCGATGCCCGTGCGCAACGTGTGATCCGGCCTCTGCACGCCGGGTTCCATCCGCACGCTGTAGCCGACGTCGGCGTTGACCGCACGGTTGAGTGCGACGAGGAAATCGATGGTGCGCGTACCCGGTGCGACGGAGAAGTTCGTCACCCACGCCTGGACGAGGTCACCGGGTCCGGATCCCTCGTCGGCCTCGTCCACGGGCCGCAGGTACGGCTTGAGGTCCTCGGCGAGGGCCTTGGGGTAGGTGAAGCCGATCTGCTCGGCGTACTCCTCGATGAAGAAGTCGAACGGGTTGATCACTTTCAAGTCGGCGATCAGGCCGACGGTGATCGTCAAATTGCGGGCCCGCGTCGGAAAGACAAGCCTGGCAAGGAAATTGCCGAACGCGTCCTGCTGCCAGTTGATGAAGTGATCGGCGGGATCGACGGTCAGCGAGTAAGCCTCGATCGGGGTGCGTGAGTGGGGCGCGGGGCGCAGCCGAACGACGTGGGGATGCACCTCCACCAGCCGATCGAACGTGTAGCTGGTGCGATGCTCCAGCGCCACCTTGATGCCCATCACGTGATCCCATCACACGGGAACCCAGTGTGCAGTTTGTGGCTACTTCGCGTTGGCCCGTCGGTAAGCCCACAACACGATGACACCCGCCACGGTGATGCCGACGAGATTGACGCCGAGTTGTGCCGCGGACTGGGCCGCCACCGCCCAGTCGCCGACCGTGGCCGCAACCACAGCGAACCCCGCGGCCGGCACCGTCGTGACCGAGATGAAAACGCCGACGAGCGCGGCGGATTTCGACGACACCAACGACAGCATGCCCGCGGCGCCGGCCAACAACGCGACGACGAAGGAGAACGGGCCGACCTGGAAGATGAAGTCCACCTCACTGAGTTCGCTCGTGCTCTCCAGCGTCACCCATCCGATCGCTTCGATGAAGAGCGTGAATACCGCCGTGACGACCATCGCGATCGGAAAGCCGATCAGCAACGCGAGTGCAGCACGACGCGCTATGTGCAGGCGCTTGTGGACGAGCGCGACGGCGAGGCCGGCCAGCGGGCCGAATTCCGGTCCCACCACCATCGCTCCCACGATGGTGACGGGTGAATCGGTGACGACGCCGACCGCCGCGATGAGGCACGCGATGCACAGGAACACCACGAACGTCACGGTCAGCGTGGATTCCTCGCGGGTGCGCCCCACCAGTTCGTCCCAGATGACCGCGTCGGCGGGCTCGCCTTCGGCCTCGTCCTCGGCCCGCCACGCGCGCGTGGACAGCACCGTGTCCAGCGCCTCCAGCGTGATCGCGCCGCGCTCCTTGAGACCGAGCGATTTCAACTCGTCGACGACTCTGTTGGCCGATTCCCGGGCGATGTCGGCGGTGATCGCGTCTCCGATCGGCTCCAGGGCGGCCCCCCGATGCAAGACGATGTTCGCGACACCGACCTCGCCGCGAAGCACGTCGATGATCTCCTCGCGTAGCTCCTCGGGAGCGATCACCCGCAAATGCAGCACGCGGCAACCCTATCCGCGCACAATCGTCGGCGTGGCCACCTGGAAGGACGTCGCGCGAATCGTCGGTCAATTGCCGGAGACAACGGAAGCCTCGCCGCGGAACTGGCGGGTCCGCAAGAAGCTGATCGTGTGGGAACGGCCGCTGCGCAAGGCCGACTTCGCCGCGCTCGGCGACGATGCACCCGACGGCGATATCCTCGGCGCGCGCGTCCCGGATGAAGGCGTGAAGTTCGCACTCATTGCCGACGAGCCCGACGTGTACTTCACCACGCCACACTTCGACGGCTACCCGGCCGTTCTTGTGCGTCTCGGTGAGATCGCAGTGCCCGACCTCGCCGAGCTCATCACCGACGCCTGGCTGGCACAGGCGCCCAAAACGTTGGTGAAGGCGTTTCTGGCGCAGCAGCGCTAACTCGTGTTCTTGGCCAGCCGGACGGTCAGCTCGTCGGGCGGCACGCGATGTCCCTTCGTGCACCGGATCTCGACGGTGGCGTCGGCGCCGCAGTCCGCGTGGGTCAGCCGCAGCGACGAACGGCTGGGCAGGTGGCGGCGCCCCCATTCGAACATCGCCCACACCACCGGCATGAAGTCGACGCCCGCGGAAGTCAGCACGTACTCGTCGCGGCTGCGCTGCCCCGGCTCCTGGTAGGGCCGCCGCTCGAGCAGACCGGCCTCCACCAGATCCGACAGGCGCGCGGCGGCAGCGGCCTTGGTCACACCGATGCGGCGCCAGAAGTCGTCGAACCGGGTAGTGCCGTAGTAGGCCTCGCGCATGATCAGCATCGCCGATTTGGTCCCCAGCAGCGCCATCGTCTTCTCGATGGGACATTCGCCCACGGCAGACCAGGCGTCGCGGTCGGCCAACCGGCCCTGGAGCACTGTCATGGAATTCACCCCTCGTCTGAGTTGTTCTGAGTATACCCAGGTGATATAGCTGGGTATAGGAAGCATTACTCAGTGGCGAGTTCATGGAGGCTGGAATGGCTGGATATGCGGGTCGGGACGCGGTCATCGTCGAGGCGGTACGCACGCCGATCGGAAAGGGCAAGGCCAGCGGCGCACTGCACGACGTGTTGCCCGTCGACCTGCTGGCGCACAGCCTCACCGAACTGGTCAACCGCACGGGCGTCGACCCGGCACAGATCGACGACGTCATCACCGGCGCCGTCACACAGGTCGGCGATCAGGCCGTCAACATCGGGCGCAACGCTCTGCTGGCCGCGGGCTTCCCCGAGACCGTGCCCGGCACCACCGTCGACCGCCAGTGCGGCAGCAGCCAGCAGGCGATCAGCTTCGCCGCGCAGGGCGTGATCGCGGGCGCCTACGACATCGTCGTCGCCGGCGGCGTCGAATCGATGTCGCGGGTTCCGATGGGTTCGAGCGTGCTGCCGGGCAGCGACCCGTTCGGCGCGATGGCGCAGCGCTATCCGGAAGGGTTGGTGCCGCAGGGCATCAGCGCCGAACTGATCGCGGCCAAATGGGGCTTCTCGCGTCAACAGCTCGACGAGTTCTCCGCAGGCAGCCACGAAAAGGCCGCGCAGGCAACCAAAGAGGGCCGATTCGAGCGCGAGCTGACACCGATCGCCGGGCTGGCCACCGACGAGATCATTCGACCTGGCACCACGGTGGAGACGCTGGCCGGTCTCAAGCCCGCGTTCTACACCCCTGCGTACGAGGCTCGCTTCCCCCACATCAATTGGGAGATCACGCCCGGCAACTCGTCTCCGTTGTCGGACGGCAGCGCGGCGGTCCTGATCACCACGAGTGAGGTCGCCAAGCGGCTGGGCCTGCGCCCGCTGGCGCGAATCCATACGACGACGGTGGTGGGATCCGATCCGCTCTACATGCTGACCGGCGTCATCCCCGCGACCGAGAAGGTGTTGCAGAGAGCCGGACTGACGCTCGCCGACATCGACCTGTTCGAGGTGAACGAGGCCTTCGCGCCAGTCGTGATGGCGTGGGCGCACGACGTCGGGGCCGACCTGTCGAAGACCAACGTCAACGGCGGCGCCATCGCGATCGGACACCCGCTGGGCGCGAGTGGCGCCCGGATCATGACCACGCTCGTCAACGCGTTGGAGCAGCGCGGTGGGCGCTACGGGTTGCAGACGATGTGCGAAGGCGGCGGCATGGCCAACGCCACCGTCATCGAGCGGCTGTAAACCGTCGGCGAAGCCACGGCTATTGCCGGCTCGCCGGGCGACTCGCAATCGCCACCGTCGGGCCCAACGGTCGAGTGCGGAACTCGATGGTGATCGCCGGGTCGGCATAGTGGGCGAGCGCACGCAGCGCCGACGGACTATAGGCGCGTAGCGAGCTGATGACCCCGTCGTGTATCAGCGGGACCAGCCCGGTCAACGGCAGCGCCGCGGCCAAGACCACCGCGTGTAGGGGTGCCCGGGGCCTGCGGAGGTCGACGATTAACACTTTGTTCGCTGCCCTGGTTCCCTCGGCGAAGACTTGGGCGGCCGATGCAGGCGGCAAGTGATGCAAAGACAACGCGAATACCGCGAGGTCATAGTGCCCGTCCGGGGCGTCGATCGCGGTGGCGTCCATTTCCCGCACCGTGGCGCGTGGGTGACTGCCAAGGTCGCCGGCGGCGATGGCGGCCACACACGTGGGATCGATGTCGGTGACTGTCACCTGAGCAGTGGGGTGATTCTCCAGCAGCTCGCGTGACAGCCCGCCGAGGCCGCAGCCCAGTTCGAGGATCTTCGGAGACGGGACATCGGCCACCTCACCAAGCGCCATCCGGGCGATCTTCTTGTAAATGCCGAACCGCCGTCGCTGTCCGCCGCGGTCCAGCGCGCACAGGACCTTGCGCTTCAAGTCCTCGACGTCTTCGCGATCCAGGTATTCCAGCCGGTTGGTCTGCAACCGCCTGTCCAACCAGGAGGCGTCCGGCCCGCCCCGAGGCATGCTCACGATGTCGCGGGTTCTGCTGTTCACCGCAATGCCGCCCTAAGCTTCTAATTCGAGTTTGAGTTGTCCACCATAGATATTCAGCGATCCAGTCGTCAGCATCTCATGATGTGTGCAGTCGACCATGTGCGTCGTAATGTCGCCGGCAACGTAAGCTCGCCAAATTTGCAGTTGGGATGAGTCGTCCGTATTTCCGCCTCGAGCTGCAAATATGACCATATCGCCGTCAAACACTTCAGGCACGTGCTCCTGAAGATACAGCTGGTTAGCAGCAACACTTTGAACCGCGAATTCCAACAGCTCTTTGGGCGGAAGAGCAAACTCCGCTGCTTCGAGTTGTTTCTGAATTAGCGCTCCCGCCTGTTGGTGGGTTAGAGGCCCCGACTGTTCCGGAATATCTATGCGATTGATTCGCAACATGTGGTCCAGGACTTGGCTCTCGTCTGAAGACTGATTCGTCGCTATCACCCTGTTGGCACTGATCGCATCGTCGATTAGGACGAGGCGTTGTACTTCGCATCCGCGTCGCCGGAGCTCGACGGCGAGCTCATGGGCTACAACGCCGCCAAGGGACCAGCCGAGAAGCTTGTAGGGCCCGGCGGGATAAACGGCTTGGAGTCGATCTGCGTAGTTTGCCGCCATGCGACGAATCGATCCAGGCTCTCCTTCGCCGTTCTCCGAGATCTGGTTAATTCCGACGATCGGGCCATCGACATAATCGGCCAGCGCCCTATATGACCAACTGAGCCCGAGACCGTCATGGATACAACACAGCGGAACTCCCTCCCCCTCCTTGAGAACCTCCAAAGGGACTACCTCCGCGGCAGTTTCGCGTTTGCCCACCTGCTCGCACAGGCTTCGAACGGATGGCGCGTCGAATATGGTGCGCACCGGAATGTGCGTATCCAGAGATTTGTTGATCGCCTCGATCAACGGCATCGCCAAGAGTGAATCCCCGCCCAGGTCGAAGAACGACTCCTCAACCCCGATGCGCTCGACGCCCAACACCTGGGCATAGATGTCGGCAACGATCTTCTCGGTTTCGGTTTGCGGCGCCCGGAAGGATGCGGCGGCGAATACCGGCGCAGGCAGCGCCTTGCGGTCGATCTTGCCCGAGGAGGTCAACGGGAACTCTTCGATCACCATGATCCGCGCAGGCACCATGTAATCAGGCAAACGCGCGCTCAACTCCTGACGCACCGCGCTGATCTTGGTGTTGGTGCGGGGGTCGTTGGCGTAGGTGGTGCGTGGGTGGGCGTCGGTCGGCGGCAGGTAGAGGTCGGTCAGCGGTGGAACGTACCGGGTTGCTGGGTCGGCAGGGGTGATGAAGACGGCGTCGAGGTTGCCGGGTTGGGCGCCCCAGGTCACGGCGACCTCATATCCGATGCTTTCGCCGATACGGTGCAGTTCTTCGGGGGTGACAGTGTCCGGGGTCGCGGTGGCGCCTTCGGGGAGCGCATCGGCCAGGGGTAAATCGGCCGCAAGGGCCTGTTCGATGCGGATGTCGTTGACCAGTCCGGCGCGGGGAATCTCCGCGACACGGACGGCGGCGGGACGTTGAGTTGCCAGCTGGGCGTGCAATCCGCTCAGGCCTTGGCATTGGGTCCACGTCCAGGTGGGTGCGGCGGCCAGTGAGCGTACCCGTTTGGGCCCTTTGTGGACGACGACGTCGTAACGGTACCGGTTCAGTTCGTTGTCGGCCCATCCGCGTTTGACTTGGATCTCGAGGCCGGCCACTGACGGTTGGTCTGCGGCCCAGGCAGTGAAATACTCTGGGGCAAGCAGCAATTCGGCCTCGCTGAGCACGGCCCGCTGAACTCGTTGGCGGATCTCGGCGGTGTCTTCGGTGTCCGTGCGTGCGAGCGCGACGCCGGTTTGGAACGCGCCCTGCAGGGCGTAGTTGCGGACGTCGCCGATGAACAGTGTCCCGCCGGGGGGCAGCAGATCCACGGCTTTGTCGATGAGTTCGGCGAGGTATCCGTCGTTGGGGAAGTACTGGATGACCGAGTTCAGAATGATGGTGTCGAAGTAGCCCTGCGGCAGCGTCTCGGTGACGTGAGCGGGTTGGATCAACAACTCGATCCGATCACGCCACGGAAGCTGCAACTGCTCCAGCGAGCGGGCGAGGGTGTCGATGGCCACCGCCGATATGTCGGTCGCGACATAGTGTTCGCAGTGCGGGGCGATCTGTGACAACACCAGCCCCGAGCCCGCCCCGATCTCCAACACTCGCCGCGGCTGCAGGGCCATGACCCGGTCCACGGTGGCCGTACGCCACTCCACCATCTCTCCGAGCGGAATCGGATCACCGGTGTAGCTGCTGTTCCATCCCCGGAAGTCCATGCCGAACGCAGATCCCCCGACCTCACCGCGGTACAGCTCGTTGTACATGTGTTGCCACTGGTCGACTATTTCGGCGGCGTGGACGGCCGTGGTGGTGTGCTCCAGGGTGATGTAGGCGATGAGGTGGGCGCCGGTGTTGTTGTGGTGCACGCTGGCGGCGGCGTGGGTGACCTGCGGGCAGGCCAGCAGGGTGTTTTCGATTTCGCCGAGCTCGATGCGCTGTCCGCGCAGTTTGATCTGGGTATCGGCGCGGCCGAGGTAGGCCAGCGTCCCGGAGGGGGTCCAGCGCACCAGGTCACCGGTGCGGTACATGCGCGCCCCGGGCACTCCGTAGGGGTTGGCTACGAACCGCTCCGCGGTCAACTCCGCCCGGCCGACATAGCCGTTCGCCAGCGCAAGTCCGCCGAGATACAGCTCGCCGACCACACCGATGGGCGCCGGGTTCAGCCGGGCATCCAGTACCAGCGCGCATACACCCGCGATCGGGGCGCCGATGCCCACCCGCTGCCCGGCCTGTAGCGGCACACTGCAAGTCGCCCAGATGCTCGTCTCCGTGGGGCCATAGGCGTTGAACATCTGCCGACCCGACGCCCAGGCGGCCGCCAACTCTGTCGGGCAGGCCTCTCCCGTGGCGATCAGCGTCGCCACCCCGTCCAGCTGGGTTTGGTCCAGCGACGACAGCACCGACGGGGTCAACACCGCCGCACTGACCTGCTGGCATTGCAGCAACGCGGTCAACGCCCCGCCTGCGTACGCCTCCGTCGGCGCCACCACCAGTGCCGCACCCGAACTCACCGCCAACAACAGCTCGCCGACCCACACATCGAAGGTTGGCGCGGCCACCATCAACAGCCGTGTGTCCGCGCTCAAGCCGAACACCTGCCGCAGCTCGGCCACTCCGAGCAGGCCGGCGTGGCTAACCGAAACCCCCTTGGGCGCACCGGTCGACCCCGACGTGAAGATCACATGGGCGGTGTTGTCCACTCGCAACGGGGCCAGCCGATCGGCGTCGGTGATCGGATCCGCGCTTCGCCCGGACACGTCCAGACCGTCGATGCGGATCACGGGACGCGCAGCGGCCCCGGCCACGGTGTCGGCACCACAGGTCAACACGCAAACAGCCTCCACCGCGTCCAACACCGTGGCGATTCGCTCGACTGGGTGTGCCCGATCCACCGGCACATACGCCCCACCAGCCTTGATCACGGCCCACCAGCCCACCACGAGCTCCAGGCATCGATCCATCGCCACGCCCACGGCACGCTCCGGACCCACGCCCGCCTCGATAAGCACCCGCGCCAATTGCGTTGACGATTCATCGAGCTCTCGATACGACACCTCGCGCGCACCGTCAACCACCGCGAGCGCGTCTGGGT
Organism: uncultured Actinomycetota bacterium; assembly: GCA_963721195.1. Classification (GTDB taxonomy): domain Bacteria; phylum Actinomycetota; class Actinomycetes; order Mycobacteriales; family Mycobacteriaceae; genus Mycobacterium. Next base: position 189,229 of record CAVRIH010000021.1, read on the forward strand.
CGGCCGCCACCGCTGCGGTCAACAACTGTGTCGCGACCCCCACCGGCGCCTCGACGCCGGCACCGGCCCACGCTGACAGCACCAGATCGTGCTCATCGCGATCCAGCAGCGACACGTCCCCCACCACGACCGACGCGTCCGTTGCCACCGCCTCGACCAACCGATCAAACAGGATGACCAACCGCTCGATCGTGGCCCGGTCGAACAAATCCGTGGCATACGTCACCATCCCGGTGGCCATTGGAGCGGCAGGGTCGGCGGTGGGCACTTCCCTGAGCTCGAACTCCAGGTCGAACTTGGCAGTGCGCGTCGACGCCTCGAGCGGCTCGATGGTGATCCCGTCCAACGCCAGCACCTCGGGGCGCACATTGTTCTGAAATACCGTGAGCACCTGGAACAGCGGATGATGCGCCATGGAGCGTGCCGGGTTGAGCTGCTCGACCAGCCGCTCGAACGGAAGGTCCTGATTGCTGTAGGCATCCAGCGCCTTCTGACGCACCTGCTGAAGCACATCGCTGAACCGGTGCGCAGGATCGACACCCACCCGGAGCACCCAAGTGTTGACGAAGAAGCCGACAAGGTCGTCCAGCGCCTCATCCGAGCGCCCAGCGATGGGCGTACCCATCACGACGTCCTCGACGACTCCGACCCGATGCAACAACACCGCCACGACCGCTTGTAACACCATCGAGGGTGTGGCGTTGTTCGCCACGGCCATCGACTTGACTTTGGCCCACACCCGCGGGTCGACACGCACATCGACACCGTCACCGCGATAACTGGGCATCGGTGCGCGCGCCCGGTCCATCGGCAGCGAGAGCACCCCCGGCAGATCGGCCAACTCCTGCCGCCAGTAGCGCAACTGGGCGGCGATCACACTGTCGGGGTCCGACTCCTTCCCCAACGAATCCTGTTGCCACAACGTGTAATCCGCATACTGCACGGCCAATGGTGCCCATTGCGGAGCCCGGCCCTGCCGCCGCGCCCGATACGCTTCGGCGATATCCCTGACCATGGGAGCCAGCGACCACCCGTCAAAAGCGATGTGGTGCACCACAATCCCCACCAGATACTGCTCGGGACCCAACGAATAGATCTGTGCACGAATTGGTATCTCTGCCGACAGATCAAATCGATACCCGGCCAACGCCATCAACTCGCCGGCCACATCCTGCTCCGGCAAGGACACCGCGGCCGGGCCCCCGCGGCGCCACATGCCCGCCTCAGCGGGCACCATCTGCTGGAACGGCACGCCGTGGATGTCGGGAAACACGGTGCGCAACGACTCGTGGCGCGCGATGACGTCGTCAAGGGCCGCGTCCAGCGCTTCGACATCCAGCGTCCCGGTAATCCGAAATGCGGTCGGCATGTTGTAGGTCGCAACGCCGCCCTCGAAACGGTCGAGGAACCACAACCGGCTTTGGGCAAACGACAACGGAATCACCGCGGGCCGCTCACCTGCCACCAACGGCTTATGCCGCCTTTCACCCGCTGCTAGACGGGGCGCCAATTGAGCGACCGTGGGTGCGTCGAACAGAGTGCGCACCGCAAGGTCGGCGTCCAGACTGGCGTTGATCGCGGCGGCCAGGCGCATCGCCGACAGCGAATCGCCGCCCAGGTCGAAGAACGAGTCGTCGACCCCGACCCGGTCGACACCGAGGACCTTTGCGTAGATGCCGGCCAGGATCTCCTCGATCGCGTCTGCCGGCGCGCGGTAACGGTTGACGTCCTGGTATTCCGGTGCCGGCAGGGCGCGAGTGTCCAGCTTGCCGTTGACCGTCACCGGCAGCGATTCGAGGACCACCACGGCGGCCGGCACCATATAGGGCGGCAGTTGTTCGGCCAACGCGGAGCGCATCTCGGCCGGCTCGGCGGTTCCCGTGACATAGCCCACCAGGCGCTTGTCGCCCGGGCGGTCTTCGCGGGCGATGACGACCGCCTGATCGACGCCGTCCAGCACGGCCAGCGCGGACTGGATCTCGCCCAGTTCGATGCGGTAGCCGCGGATCTTGACCTGCTCATCGACGCGACCGTGGTAGCGCAGCTGGCCGTCGGTGCCCCAACACACCAGATCCCCGCTGCGATACATCCGCGCCCCGGACTCCCCGAACGGGCAGGGGACGAACCGCGTCGCGGTCAACCCGGCTCGTCCGACATACCCGACCCCCACACCGCGGCCGGCCACGTACAGCTCACCGACCACCCCGGCCGGCACCGGACGCAACCACCCGTCCAACACGAACAACGCCGCGGTCGACACCGGCGCACCGATCGGCACCACACCCGACCCCGCTGTCAGCGGCGCACTCATTGACGCATACACCGTGGCCTCGGTCGGGCCGTAGGCGTTGATCATCACCCGCCCCGGCGCCCACCGATCCACGACCTCCGCCGGACAGGCCTCGCCGCCGAGCAGTAACGCGACCGACTCCAAACCCTGCGGTGATAGCCCCGCCACCGCCGACGGGGTCTGGGTCAGCACGTTGACCTGTTCGCTGACCAGCAACGCGTGGAAGTCATCCGGTGAGCCCGCCACCGACTCCGGCACCACCACCAGGCGCCCCCCACCCAGCAGCGCAGCCCAGATCTCCCAGACCGAGAAGTCGAAGCCATAGGAATGGCACTGCGTCCACACCTGTGCCGTCGGAAGGTCGGTGGGCAGTGACTCCGCCAAGTGGGTCAGGTTGTGGTGGGTGATGACCACGCCCTTGGGGACACCCGTGGTGCCCGAGGTGTAGATGATATAGGCGGTGTCATCGGCCGCCGGCGTCGGCAACGCGGTACTCGGCTGGCTGTCAATGCGGGGGTCGTCGACATCTATGACCAACAGGTCACACCCCTCCAGCCGATCGGCCAGCCCAGCGGTGGTGAGGACGGTGATCGGCGCGGCATCGGCCAGCATGAACTCGATCCGCGCGTCGGGATGAACGGGGTCGATCGGCAGATACGCCGCCCCGGCCTTCAGCACCGCCAGCATCGACACGACGGCCTGCGCTGATCGCTCCAACAGAATCGCCACACACTGTCCTGGGCCCGCGCCCTGGTCGGCGAGGAGGTGCGCCAACCGGTTGGCAGCCTCGTCGAGTTCGCGGTACGTCATGGACCGGGCCCCGAAGGTCACCGCCACCGCTGCCGGGGCTCGCTGCACGTGTTCGGCGAACAACGCCGGGATCGACGCCGGCGCCGCGGGCTCACTCAACACCGCGCGGTTACCGATCTCATCCATGCGGGCGTGCTCATCGGCGTCGAGCAAGTCAATCGACAGCAGCAACCGGGCGGGGTCTGCGGTCATGGCCGCCAACACCCTCTTATACCGCTGGATCAGCTTTTCGATGCTGGCCGGGTCGAAGACGTCGGTGTCGAATTCGGCGCGCAGGCTCAGTTCAGACCCGGGCATGGCTTGCACCGTCAGCGGGTAGTGATTGGATTCGTGACCGGTGAACTCGGTGATGGCCAACCCGTCGGCGCCGAACGACGCACCGGTGTCGATGGGGTAGTTCTCCAACACGAACAAGGTGTCGAACAGCTGGTCGTGACCGGTCACACGGTGAATCTCGCTCAGCGACAGATGCTGGTGTTCGAGTGTGTCGTTGTAGGCGCTGCGAAGTTGCTCGAGCAGATCCGCGGTCGCGGTGGCTGGGGTGATGTGCGCGCGGACCGGCACCGTGTTGATCAACAAGCCCACCATCGATTCCGCGCCGACCACTTCGGCTGGCCTGCCTGAGACCGCGGTGCCGAAGGCGACATCATGCTGGCCGGTCAGCCACGTCAGCAGCTGCGCCCAGGCGGCCTGCAACACGGTGTTGACCGTGGTGTGGTGCGCGCGGGCCAGTTCGCTAACGGCCAGCGTGATCTGTTCGGGCACCCTGAACGATTCAACGCCTCGCCGCCCAAGCCCCAGCCGGCCCGGCGGACCCACCAGGGTGGGGGCGTCAAAGCCGGCGAGCACCTCGCGCCAGGCCTCGTGAGCGGCATCGAGGTCACGATCGGCCAGCCAAGTGACAAACCTGCGATACGACCCGGCCGCGGGTAGCCGCTGCCCGTAGTAGCTGGCGAAGATCTCCTGCAGCAGGATCGGCATCGACCAGCCATCGAGCACTATGTGGTGATTAGTGAGCACAATCCGGTGCCGGTCTGGTGCGGTGCGGATTAACGCGGCTCGAAAGGCCGGGCGGCCAGCCAGGGCGCAGACGGCGGCGCGTTCGTCCGCACACACCTGCTGGACCTGCCCATCGACATCGCCGCCGGTGTCCAGTTCGGTATATAGCCAGGGTGTCACGGGATCGGCCGGGATGATCTGCACCGGCTCGTCGAACTGTTCGCAGAATCGGGCAGCCAGGTTGGGATGGCGGTTGACCACCGTGTTCACCGCATCGCACAAGCGATCGGGGTCAATCGGGCCGGACACGGTGATGTCCAGCTGCACCGCATACACATCGTCGTTGATGCCGCACGCGGTGCCGGCGTGGAAGAGCAGTCCCTGCTGCATCGGGGTCAGCGGCAAGATATCGGCGATCCGGTACTGCAGTTGCAACTCGTCAATCTGCTTTTGGCTGAGCCGGGCGGGCACGATGTCAGACGGGGTCAGTCCGCCCCCACCGGTACGCACATGCGCGCAGATGCCGGCCAAGGCGTCAAACCACAGTCGGCTCAGCCGACTGATTTGCGCGTGATCGAGCGCTGAGGGTGCCCAAGTCCAGCCGGCGTTCAGATACGGGCCGTTGCCGGAATCGACCGTGCCGGCGTTGAGTTCCACGGTGTGCGGTAGCGGCATATGCACCGCGGTGGCGGCAGCGACGACGGATAAATCGTCCTGGCGGACCCGCCACAGTTGATCGGAGGCTTCGGCGATGTTGGCGCCTAACCGTCCGAGGTAATTGAATCCGATCTGCGGGTCGGACCCAGGCAGGTCGACGTTGGGGTTCAGGTAGCGCAGCAGCCCGTAGGTCAACCCGTCGGGCAGGGCGCGGAGTTGCTCTTTGGCGTCTTTGATCACCGAGCCGAGCGCAGGGTCACCGGCCACGACTTGCTCCCAGCGCAGCCCACCGACGGTCAACAACACCGGGTATATGGCCGTGAACCAGCCCACGGTGCGGGACAGGTCAACATTGGCGGCCAGGTCCTCATCGCGGCCATGGCCCTCCACATCGATACCGATCGGCGCGCAGCCGGTGCCCAGGAATTCTGCCCACGCCAACCCGAACGCGATCAACAGGATGTCCTGTATCCCAGCGTGAAACGCGGCGGGCACTTCACCGAGCAACGGGCGCGTCGTCTCGATGTCCAGTGACACCGATAGCTGACCGGCGCTGGCATAAGTGTCGAGTGCGGGGTCCGGCTCCGGCAACGCGGCCGGGGAGGCCAACACCTGTCTCCAGGTGTCGACCAGGTCGACGACCAACGGGGTCTGAGCATGCTCAGCCAGCAGCTCAGCCCAGCGCCGGAACGACGTCACCGATGCCGGCAGCATGATCGGTTGGCCGCCGTGATGCTGAGCCCACGCGATGTTCAAGTCCTCCAACAGGATCCGCCAAGACACCGCGTCGACGGCCAGATGATGAATGACCAACGCGAGCTGGCCGGTGGGGGGCACCCACAGCGCGCTGAGCATCACCCCGGCGGCCGGGTTCAACCGCGACCGCGCCGCCACCAGCGCCTCGTCGGACAACACATCGACGGTGTGCAGGCACTCGCTGGCGTGGACCGAACCCGCCTCGGGTGCCTCTAGCGACCAGCCCCGGGCACCGTTGTCGTCGACACGCAGCCGCAACATGGCGTGCCGATCCAGCAGCGCCTGTAATACCAGCACCACATCGGCCTGGGTGACGTCGGCGGGGGCTTGCACGACCATGGACTGGTTGAACTGATCGACCGGGCCGTCCACGTCGTGCAGCCAAGACATGATCGGGGTGGCCACCAGCGGCCCGACACCCTCGTCGACCGGGCCGGCCTCACCGCCGGCGATCGCGACTACCAGCGCCAGCCGGGCCACGGTCTGTTCGACGAAAACATCGCGTGGTCGACATGTCAGACCGGCCGCCCGCGCCTGCGCGACCACCTGCATCGACAAGATGCTGTCCCCGCCGAGGTCGAAGAACGAGTCGTCGACCCCGACCCGCTCCAACCCCAGGACCTGGGCGTAAATGCCAACCAAGATCTCCTCGACCGCGGTGGCCGGCGCGCGGTACCGATCGGCGTCGGCGTATTGAGGGGCCGGCAAGGCGCGGGTGTCGAGTTTGCCGTTGACTGTCAGCGGCAGCGCGCCTAGCACCACCACCACCGCGGCGGGCACCATGTATGACGGCAGCCGCTCACCTAGCGCGCTGCGTGCCTCGGCCGGATCGGCTGTCCCGGTGACATACGCGACCAGCCGTTTGTCGCCCGGGCGGTCCTCGCGAGCGATCACCACCGCCTGCTCGACACCGTCCAGCCCGGCCAACGCGGTCTGTATCTCACCCAACTCGATGCGGTACCCGCGGATCTTGACCTGCTCATCGGCACGGCCCAAATACCGCAGCTGTCCGTCGGCGCCCCAACACACCAGATCACCGGTGCGATACATCCGCACCCCGAGCCCCCCGAACGGACACGCCACAAACCGCGAAGCGGTCAACCCAACCCGACCCACATACCCGACGCCCACGCCTTCACCGGCCACATACAACTCGCCGACCACACCGACGGGCACCGGGCGCAACCACTCGTCCAGCACAAAAAACGCCAGATGCGCCAGTGGCACCCCGATCGGGCTGGCATTGCTGTCGACGTCGCCGTCGGAGATCTCCCGGAACGAGGCATGCACCGTCGTCTCGGTGATGCCATACATGTTGACCAGCCGCGGTAATCCCCGGTGGCTGCGCAGCCAGGGCTCAAGACGCTGGGGTTCCAGCGCTTCGCCGCCGAACACCACGGTCTGAAGCTTCAATTGTTGGCCGGGCTCGGGCGGCAAGGTGGCGGCGGCTTGCAGCGCATAAAACGCCGACGGAGTTTGGCTCAAGACGCCGACATGTTCGCTGGCGAGTAGGGCGTGGAGGTCTTCCGGCGCGCGGACCACCACATCGGGCACTACTACCAGCCGCCCGCCGTGCAGCAGCGCACCCCAGATCTCCCACACCGAGTAGTCGAAGGCCAGGGAGTGACACTGCGTCCACACTTGGCCCGCCAGTACCAGGCTCGCGTCCAGTGACTCCAGCAGTTTGGTGACGTTGTGATGGGTGACGGCAACACCTTTGGGCACGCCGGTGGTGCCCGAGGTGTAGATGATGTAGGCGATGTCATCGGCCGCCGGCGCCGCCAACGCCGTGCTGAGTTCGTCGTGCACCACGGGGTCGTGGATATCGATGACCGCCACCCCGCAGTCGTCGAGCCGCGCGGCGAACCTGGTGGTGGTGATCACCGCGACCGGTGCGGCATCGGCGATGATGAAATCCAGCCGGGCGGCCGGCACCACCGCGTCGATCGGCACATAGGCCGCCCCGGTCTTGAGCACCGCCAAAATCGCCGCAATCGCCTCAGCCGAGCGTTCCAATAGCAGCGCCACACACTGTCCCGGGCGCACGCCTTGGCCGGACAGCAAGTGCGCCAACCGATTCGACGCCTCATCAAGCTCCCGGTAGGTCCACGAGTGCCCGTCGCAGCTGATCGCCACCGCCTCCAGTGAGCGGGACACCTGCGCGGCGAACAACTCCGGAATCGACACCCCGCGCGGTCCGTGCCGGGTCAACATGGCGCGGTTGCCCCACTCATCCAGCCGGACGTGCTCACCGGCATCGAGCACATCCACCGACGACAACCTCCGCGTCGGGTCAGCGGTCATAGCCACCAATACCCGTTGAATCCGCTGGATCAGTGTCTCAATACTTTCCGTGTCGAACACGTCGGTGCGGAATTCGACCGCCCCGCCGATGCCGGCGGGCTCGCCGGCGTCGGTGAAGCGTTCACACAGTGAGAACGTCAAATCCATCCGGGCAGTGTGGGTGTCCACCGGCTTTTGGGTGACCTGCAGATCTCCCAACGCCAACCCCACTGCCGGATCGCCGATGTCATGTCCGGCGAAGTTCTGCCAGGCCAACATCACCTGAACCAGGGGGTGATGGGTCAGGGATCGGGTGGGGTTGAGCCGGTCGACAAGCACTTCGAAGGGGACATCTTGGTGGTCGTAGGCGGCCAAGCTGCGTCGCCGCACCTGAGCCAACAACTCGGCAAAGGTGGGATCTCCGGTCAGATTGACACGTAGCACCAACGTGTTGACGAAGAACCCGATGAGGTCGTCGAGCGCGGGGTCACCGCGCCCGGCGATCGGGAACCCCACCGCCACATCGGAACTCGCGCTCAGCCGCGACAACAACACCGCCAACGCGGCCTGGACCACCATGAAACTGGTCGTGTTGGACTCCGCAGCCAGACTGCGCATCCGCTGCTGCAACTCGGCGGGCCAGTCGACCGTTACTCTGGCGCCGCGGTAATCAGCCGCCGGCGGATAGGGCCGATCAGTGGGAAGCTGCAGCCGCTCGGGCATCCCGGCCAGCGCATCCTGCCAGTAGGCCAATTGAGCAGCGATCGGGCTGTCGCTGTCGTCGAGATCACCGAACCGCGCGCGCTGCCACAACGTGTAGTCCACATACTGCACCGGCAGAGATGCCCACTTCGGGGCCTGCCCGGCACGCCGGCTGGCATAGGCCACACCCAGATCACCAACCAGCGGGGCGATCGACGAACCGTCTGCGGCGATATGGTGCACCACGGCCGCTAAGACGTGTTCGTCCTCGGCGACGCGGAAAAGCTGTGCTCGCAACGGGATCTCGGCCGTCAGATCAAACGTGTGACGCGCCGTATCGTCGACGGCCTCCTCCAGCTGGGCCGTCGACCATCCGGCGGCATCGATGACATCCCAACCGAAGTCGGCCCGCTCGGGCGCCGCCACCAGCTGCTGGGGTTTGCCCTCGGGCGCTATAAACAGCGTGCGCAGGCTTTCGTGGCGGTCCACGACGTCACCGAGCGCCGCTCGCAGCGCCTCGGCATCCAGCGCCCCGGTGATCCGCAAGGCGGTCGGCATGTTGTAGACCGCTGAGGGTCCCTGCAACTGGTCGATGAACCACAGCCGGTTCTGGGCGAACGACAGGGGAATCACCGCGGGCCGCTCGACAGCCACCAGTGGCTCACGCCGATCCGACCCGGTGATTTGGGGCGCCAACTGGGCAACCGTGGGCGCGTCGAACAATGCGCGCACCGAAAGGTCCGCGTCCATGCCGGCATTGATCGCGGCGATAAGACGCATCGCCGACACCGAATCCCCACCCAGGTCGAAGAACGAGGCGTCCACCCCGACCCGTTCGACTGCCAGCACTTGGGCGTAGATGCCGGCCAGGATCTCCTCGACCGCGTTGGCCGGGGGGCGGTAGCGATCGACATGCTGGAATTCCGGTGCGGGCAGCGCGCGGGTGTCGAGTTTGCCGTTGACCGTCATCGGCAACGCGTCGAGCACCACCACGGCGACCGGGACCATGTACGGCGGGAGCCGGTCGGCGAGTGTGGCGCGTGCCGCGGCCGGGTCTACTGCGCCCGTCTGCGACTCGGTGACATAGCCCACGAGGCGCTTGTCGCCCGGACAGTCCTCGCGGGCGATGACAACTGCTTGCTCCACCCCGTCGAGATCGGTTAGTGCTGACTGAATTTCGCCGAGCTCGATGCGGTAGCCGCGGATCTTGACTTGCTCGTCGGCGCGCCCCAGATACTGCAGCTGCCCATCGGGACCCCACCGCACCAAGTCCCCAGTGCGATACATCCGCGCCCCAGGCCCGCCGAACGGGCACGCCATGAACCATGACGCGGTCAAGCCCGCCCGGCGCCAATACCCCACGCCGACACCACGGCCCGCCAGGTACAACTCGCCGACCACCCCGGCAGGCACCGGCCGCAGCCACCCATCCAGCACAAAGAAGGCCGCGCCCGTCACCGGCGAGCCGATCGGCGGCGCGCCCGACCCCGCCGCCAATGGGGCGCTCTTGGCCGCCCACATCGTCGTTTCGGTAGGGCCGTACACATTGATCATCAACCTGTCCGGCGCCCACCGGTCCACGAACTCGGGCGGGCACGGCTCGGCGCCGATCACCAAGGCCGCCAAGCCCAAGCCATCAGGCGATAATCCCCTTACCGCAGACGGGGTTTGGGTGAGAACGGTGACGTGTTCGCGGACCAGCAGGGCGTGGAAGTCTTGTGGTGAGCGGGCCACCGACTCGGGTACCACCACCAGCCGGCCGCCATGCAGCAACGCGCCCCAGATCTCCCACACCGAGAAGTCGAAGGCATACGAGTGAAACTGCGTCCATACCTGTTCGGGCGTCAGCGTCAAACCGGTGTCGAGTGACTCGAACAGCTGAACCACGTTGTACTGGGTGACCGCAACACCTTTGGGCACACCGGTGGTGCCCGAGGTGTAGATGATGTGCGCGATGTCATCGGGTGCCGGCGCCGACAAAGCGGTGCTGGGCTGGGTTTCGATATGTGGATCGTCGATGTCGATGAGCACCAACTCGCACCCCTCGAACCGGTCGCCCAGCCCAGTGGTGGTGACCGCGGCGATCGGCGCGGAATCCTCGGTCATGAACTTGATCCGGGCCGCCGGGTGGGCCGGGTCGATCGGCAGATACGCCGCCCCGGTTTTGAGTACTGCCAGGATCGACACGATCGCCTCGGCGGAACGATTGAACAGCAGCGCCACACACTGTCCCGGTCCCGCACCCTGGTCGGCCAGCAGGTGCGCCAACCGGTTGGCAGCCTCGTCGAGCTCGCGGTACGTCATCGACCGGCCGTCGAACGTCAGGGCTACCGCGTCAGGAGTGCGTGACGCTTGAGCGGCAAACGACTCGGAAAGCGCCACCGGTGTTGTCGGCTGGGTCAAGACGGCGCGGTTGCCGACCTCATCGAGCCGGGCGTGTTCGCCATCATCGAGCAGATCGACCGACAACAGCCGGCGAGTCGGATCAGCGACCATGGTCGCCAACACCCGCTGGAACCGCTGAATGAGAGCCTCGACGCTGCCCGCATCGAATATGTCAATGTCGAATTCGAGGCGAAGGCTCAGTTCGTGCCCCGGCATGGCTTGCAGTGTCAGCGGGTAGTGATTGCGTTCACGGGTGGTGAACTCGCTGATGGCCAACCCGTCGGTGCCCAACATCGCATCGGTGTCGATCGGGAAGTTCTCGTAGACGAAGAGGGTGTCGAACAGCTGGTCGTTGCCGGTGATGCGGTGGATCTCGGCGAGCGGCAGGTGTTGGTGGTCGAGTGTGTGATTGTGGGCGCCTTGCAGTTGGCCGAGCAGGTCGGCGGTGGTGGTGACCGGCGTGGCGCGCGCGCGCACGGGGACGGTGTTGATCAACAGGCCCACCATCGATTCCGCGCCGACCAAGTCGGTCGGACGACCGGAAACGGCTGTGCCGAAAGCGACGTCGTGGTGCCCGGTCAGCCACATCAGCAGCTGTGCCCACGCGGCCTGCAGCACAGTGTTGACGGTGGTGTGGTTCGCACGCGCGAGCTCGACAAGGGCCCGCATGGTCTCCTCTGGCAGCCGGAACGACTCAACACCTCGGGGGCCTAGCCGGCCCGGCAGGCCGACCAGTGTGGGGGTATCGAAACCAGCGAGCACCTCGGTCCAGGCCGCGTGCGCGGCATCGAGATCTCGACCGTCCAGCCAGCTGACATACCGGCGATACGACGCGGCCGCGGGAAGTCGGTGGCCGTAGTAACCGGCGAATATCTCCTGCAGCAGGATCGGCAGCGACCAGCCATCCATGACGATGTGGTGAAAAGTCAGTACGCAGCGGTGCCGGTCTTCGGCGCTGCGGATCAGGGCCGCTCGAAAGGCCGGCGGGTCGGCGAGGTCGCACACCGCGGCCCGTTCGGCGGCGCACAGCCGTTGGATCTCGTCATCGACATCGACTACGGCGGTGAGGTCTATGTAGCGCCAGGCTGCCGCGGGGTCGGCCGGGATGATCTGCACCGGTTGGTCGAACAGGTCGAAGAAGCGCGCGGCCAGGTGGGGATGGCGGTTGGCCACGCCATGCACGGCGTCGCGCAGGCGGTTCGGGTCGAGTGGTCCGGTCACCGTGACATCGAGCTGCATCGCGTACACGTCGTCGTTGGCTCTGTGAGCGGTGTTGGTGTGGAAGAGCAGACCCCGCTGCATAGGGGTCAGGGGCAGCACGTCGGCGATGCGATTGTGTAGGGCCAGCTCGTCGATCTGCTGCTGGTTGAGTCGAGCGGGGGCGATGTCGGAGGGGGTCAGCCCGCCACCGCCATGCTGAACATGGGCGCAGATCCCGCTCAAGGCGTCGAACCAGAGCTGACTGAGCCGAGAAATCTGGGGGTGATCCAGTGCCGATGGCGCCCAGGTCCAGTCGGCGTGTAGGTGCGGACCGGTTTCGGCGTCTATGGTGCCGGCGTTCAGCGCAACGGTGTGTGCCAGCGGCGTGGGCACTGCGGCGACGGCGTCGGCGATCGACAAGCCATCCTGGCTGATCCGCCACATGTCATCGGACAACTCGGTGACGTCGGCAACGAGCCGTCCGAGGTAGTTGAATCCGATCGTCGGGTCAGACCCGGGCAGGGTGATCTCGGTGTTGAGGTAGCGCAGCAGACCGTAGGTCAGGCCGTCCGGCAGGACGCGGAGTTGTTCTTTCGCGTTCTTGATCATGTCGCCGAGCGCGGCCTCGCCGGCGAGGACCTGCGACCAATGCAGCCCACCGGCGGTCAGCGACACCGGGTATTTGGCGGTGAACCATCCGACGGTGCGCGACAGGTCGACATTCGGGGAGAGTTCATCGTTGCGGCCGTGGCCTTCGACGTCGATGCCGATCGGGGTGTCGCCGCTGCCCAAGAATTCCGCGCACGCCATCCCTAATGCGATCAACAGAATGTCTTGCACCCCAGCGTGAAACGCCGCCGGTACCTCACCGAGAAGAAGTCGGGTGGTCTCGGCATCCAATGACACCGACAGGTGCCCGGCGCTGGCGTAGGTGTCGACTGTGGGTTGCACCGCAGGCAGCGCGGCCGGGGTGGCCAACACTTGTCTCCAGGTGTCAGCCTGATCCACCACCGCCGCCGATCGTGCGTGCTCGGCCAGCAGCTCAGCCCAGCGCGGGAACGACGTCCCCGATGCCGGCAGTGCGATCGGCTGGCCGCTGCGATGCTGGGCCCAGGCGATATTGAAGTCCTCCAACAGGATTCGCCACGACACCGCGTCGACAGCAAGATGGTGAATGATCAACGCCAACTGGCCGGTGTCGGCTGCCCATAGCGCGCTGACCATGACCCCGGCGGCAGGGTTCAACCGCGACCGGGCCGCCACCAGTGCATCAGCGGTCAACTCGCCGACTGTGTGCAGGCAAGCGCCTGCGTCGAACGAACCCGGCTCGAGCGCCTCGAGGGACCATCCGCCCGTGACGTCGTCCACGCGTAGCCGCAGCATGGCGTGCCGATCCAGCACAGCCTGCAAGACAACCAGTATGTCGCCGGAGGTGCTTCCGACGGGGGCTTGCACCACCACGGTCTGGTTGAACTGATCGACCGGCCCGTCCACGTCGTGCAGCCAAGACATGATCGGGGTGGCCACCACCGGCCCAACACCCTCGTCGACGACGCCCGCGGTTCCGTCTGCCACCCCGGCGACTCGGGCCAGCCGGGCCACGGTCTGTTCGACGAAAACATCGCGTGGTCGACATGTCAGACCGGCCGCCCGCGCACGGGCCACCACCTGCATCGATAAGATGCTGTCCCCACCGAGATCGAAGAAGGAGTCATCGACGCCGACCTGTTCAAGCCCGAGGACTTGGGCGTAGATGCCAGCCAGGATCTCCTCGACCGCGTCGGCCGGGGCGCGGTACCGATCAGCATCGGAGTATTCCGGTGCCGGCAAGGCGCGGATGTCGAGTTTGTTGTTCGCGGTCAGCGGCAACGCCTCTAACACCACGATCGCGGTAGGCGCCATGTATGACGGCAGCCGCTCGCCCAGCAGGGCGCGAATCCCGGCCGGATCCACTGCCCCGGTTGCAGATTCGGTGATGTAGCCGACCAGGCGTTTGTCGCTTGGGCGGTCTTCGCGGGCGATGACGACCGCCTGCTCGACACCGTCCAGCCCGGCCAACGCGGCCCGAATCTCGCCCAGTTCGATGCGATACCCGCGGATCTTGACCTGCTCATCGGCACGGCCCAGATACCGCAGCTGCCCGTCGGCGCCCCAACTCACCAGATCCCCGGTGCGATACATCCGCGCCCCGGGCCCCCCGAACGGACACGCCACAAAGCGCGCCGCGGTCAACCCGCCCCGACCCACATACCCGACGCCCACGCCGGCACCGGCCACATACAACTCGCCGACCACACCGGCGGGCACCGGGCGCAACCACTCATCGAGCACGAACAACGCCGCCCCGGGCACCGGCGCACCGATCGGCACTCCCGACCCCGGGGCCAGCGGCGCGCTGATGGCCACACACATCGTCGTCTCGGTCGGGCCATAGGCGTTGATCATCACCCGCGCGGGCGCCCATTGATCGACCACCTCGGCCGGGCAGGCCTCACCGACCACCACCAACGCCGCTGCCTCCAAACCGTCACGCGGCAACACGCTTACCGCAGACGGGGTTTGGGTCAGCACGGTGACCTGTTCACGCACCAGCAGAGCGTGGAAGTCTTCCGGTGCGCGGACCACTTCCTCGGGTACCACCACCACGCGTCCACCGCGCAACAGGGCACCGAAGATCTCCCACACCGACACGTCGAAGGCCAAGGTGTGACAGTGCGGCCACACACCGGGATACGGCAGCCCGGCATCCAGCGATCCCAGCAGCTGGGTGACGTTGTGGTGTGTGATCGCAACGCCTTTAGGCACACCGGTGGTGCCCGAGGTGTAGATCAGGTACGCGACGTCACCGGCGGGCGGCGCCGGCAGCGCGGTGCAGCGCTGATCGTCGATGCGGGGGTCGTCGACGTCGATGACCGCCACGTCGGACCCGTCCAGCCGCGAGCGCAGGTTCGCGGTGGTGATCGCGGCGATCGGCGCGGCATCGCCGATCATGAACTCGATCCGCGCGGCCGGCACCGCCGGGTCGATCGGCACATAGGCTGCCCCGGTCTTGAGCACCGCGAGCATCGCCACGATCGCCTCGGCCGACCGGGTGAACAGCAGCGCGACACACTGTCCCGGACCCGCCCCGTTACCGGACAGCAAGTGCGCCATGCGGTTGGCGGCGTCGTCGAGGTCGCGGTACGTCAGCGACCGACCCTCGAACGTCACCGCCACTGCGTCGGGAGAGCGGATGACATGTTCGGCGAACAACTCCGGGATCGACACCGGCGCCGGCGCGGGCCGGGTCAACGTGGCGCGGTTGCCGATCTCATCCAGCCGGGCGCCCTCGCCGGCATCGAGGACATCTACCGAGGAGAGCCGCTGTTGCGGATTGGCGGTCATAGCTGTCAATACCCGCTGCAGTCGCCCGATCAGTGTCTCAATGCTTTCCGTGTCGAACACATCGGTGCGGAATTCCACCGCCCCGCCGATCCCGGCGGGCTCGCCGGCGTCGGTGAAGCGTTCACACAGTGAGAACGTCAAATCCATCCGGGCAGTGTGGGTGTCCACCGGCATCTGGGTGACACACAGATCACCCAACGCCAACCCGGCGGCGGGGTTACCGTCCAGCCCGGGAGCGCTCTGCCAGGCCAACGCCACCTGCACCAGCGGGTGATGGGTCAGGGATCGGGCGGGGTTGAGCCGCTCAACAACCACCTCGAACGGCACGTCTTGATGGTCGTAGGCGGCCAAACTGCGCCGACGCACCTGAGCCAACACCTCGGCGACGGTGGGATCACCAGCCAGATCGACCCGCAGCACCAACGTGTTGACGAAGAACCCGACCAGCTCGTCGAGTGCGGGGTCACTGCGCCCGGCGATCGGGAACCCCACCGCCACATCCGAACTCGCGCTCAACCGCGATAGCAACACCGCCAACGCGGCCTGAACCACCATGAAACTGGTCGCGTTGTACTCACCGGCCACCTCACGCACCCGCTGCTGCAACTCGACCGGCCACTCCACCATCACACCGGCGCCGCGATAGTCAGCCACCGCCGGATAGGGCCGATCAGTGGGCAACTGCAGCCGCTCGGGCATCCCGGCCAACGCATCCTGCCAGAACTCCAGCTGCGCAGCGATCGGGCTGTCGCTGTCATCGAGATCACCGAACCGCGCGCGCTGCCACAACGCGTAATCCACATACTGCACCGGCAATTCAGCCCAGCCCGGAACCTGCCCCTCGCAGCGGCCGGCATACGCGACACCCAGATCCCGCACCAACGGAGCGATCGACCAGCCATCGGCGGCGATATGGTGCACCACGGCCGCCAAGACGTGTTCGTCCTCGGCGAGACGGAAAAGCTTTGCTCGCAAAGGGATCTCGGCCGACAGGTCAAACGTGTGACCCACCGCCTCCTCGACAGCCCCATGCAACCGATCCGCCGACCATCCGCCGGCATCAACGACATCCCAACCGAACTCGATCCGCTGCGCCGACAGCACCTGCTGAAACGGCACACCATCAAGATCGGGAAAAACGGTGCGCAGCGACTCGTGACGGGCGATGACATCACCCAGCGCCGCGGCCAACGCCTCGGCATCCAGCCTCCCGGTGATCCGCAACGCGGTCGGCATGTTGTAGACCGCCGAGGGCCCCTGCAGCTGATCGAGAAGCCACAACCGGTTCTGGGCAAACGACAACGGAATCACCGCCGGCCGCTCGACAGCCACCAGCGGCTCACGTCGATCCGACCCGGTGATGTGGGGCGCCAACTGGGCAACCGTGGGCGCGTCGAACAATGCGCGCACCGAAACGTCCGCGTCCATGCCGGCATTGATCGCGGCGATAAGGCGCATCGCCGACAGCGAATCCCCACCGAGGTCGAAGAACGAGTCGTCGACTCCGACCCGTTCCACAGCAAGCACTTGGGCGTAGATGCCGGCCAGGATCTCCTCGACCGCGGTGACCGGCGCGCGATACTGATCCCCATCCACGTACTCCGGTGCAGGCAGGGCGCGGGTGTCGAGTTTGCCGTTGACCGTCACCGGCAGTGATTCCAGGACCACCACGGCGGCCGGCACCATATAGGCCGGCAGCCGTTCGGCGAGTGTGGCGCGTGCCGCGGCCGGGTCCACTGCGCCCGTCTGCGACTCGGTGACGTAGCCCACCAGGCGCTTGTCGCCGGGACAGTCCTCGCGGGCGATGACAACTGCTTGCTCCACCCCGTCGAGATCGGTTAGTGCTGACTGAATTTCGCCGAGCTCGATGCGGTAGCCGCGGATCTTGACCTGCTCGTCGGCGCGACCCAGATACTGCAGCTGCCCATCAACACCCCAGCCCACCAGGTCCCCGGTGCGATACATCCGCGCCCCGGGCCCGCCGAACGGACACGGGACAAACCGCGACGCGGTCAACCCGCCCCGGCGCCAATACCCCACCCCCACACCACGACCGGCCACATACAACTCACCGACCACCCCAACCGGCACCGGACGCAACCACCCATCCAGCACAAACAACGCCGCCCCCGGCACCGGCCGCCCGATCGGCACCACACCCGACCCCATGGTCAGCGCCGCACTGATCGTGGCGTACACCGTGGTCTCAGTGGGGCCGTAGCCGTTGATCATCACCCGTCCCGGCGCCCACCGATCCACCACCTCGCCCGGGCAGGCCTCACCCGCGGCCATCAGCGCCATCGAATCCAAACCCTGCGGTGACAGCACCGCCACCGCCGACGGGGTCTGACTCAACACGCTGACCTGCTCGTCCACCAGTAAGGCGTGCAGGTCATCTGGTGCACGCGTCACCGATTCGGGCACCACCACCAGCCGCCCGCCATGCAACAGCGCGCCCCAGATCTCCCACACGGAAAAGTCAAAAGCCAACGAGGAACACTGCGACCACACCTGTTCCGGCCCCAGCTCCACGCCGACATCCATGGAGTCGAACAGCCGGGTCACGTTGTGGTGGGTGACCGCAACACCTTTGGGCATACCGGTGCTGCCCGAGGTGTAGATGATGTGCGCGATGTCATCGGGTGCCGGCGCCGGCAATGCGGTGCTGGGCTGGGTTTCGATGCGGGGATCGTTGACATCGACGACCAGCAAGCCGCAATCGTCCAGGCGCTCGGCCAACCCGCTGGTGGTGATCGCAGCGATCGGCGCGCAATCCTCGGTCATGAACTTGATCCGGGCCGCCGGGTGCGCCGGGTCGATCGGCAGATACGCCGCCCCCGTTTTGAGTACTGCCAGGATCGCCACGATCGCCTCGGCGGAACGATTGAACAGCAGCGCCACACACTGTCCCGGTCCTGCACCCAGGCCGGCCAAAAGGTGCGCCAACCGGTTGGCGGCCTCATCGAGTTCGCGGTACGTCATCGACCGGCCCCCGAAGGTCACCGCCACCGCTGCCGGAGCACGCACCACGTGTTCGGCGAACGACGCCGGGATCGACGCCGCCGCGACGGTTTGGGTCAATACCGCCCGGTTGCCGATCTCATCCAGCCGGACCTGCTCGTCATCATCGAGCACATCCATCGACGACAACCGGCGTGTCGGATCAGCGGTCATGGTCGCCAACACCCGCTGGAACCGCTGGATGAGCTTTTCGATGCTGTCTGGGTCGAAGACGTCGGCGTCGAATTCGACGCGGAGGCTCAGTTCGTCGCCTGGCCGGGCCACAATCGTCAGCGGGTAGTGATTGCGTTCGCGACCGGTGAAGTCGGTGACTGCCAACCCGTCGGTTCCCAATAGCCCACCAGTGTCGATCGGGTAGTTCTCGAACACGAAGAGGGTGTCGAACAGCTGGTCGTGGCCGGTGATGCGGTGGATCTCGGTCAGCGGCAGGTGCTGATGCTCAAGCGTTTCGTTGTGAGCGCTTTGCAGTTGGTCGAGCAGGTCGGCGGTGGTGGTGCCTGACGTGGTGTGCGCACGCACGGGCACTGTGTTGATCAACAGGCCCACCATCGATTCCGCGCCGATCAGTCGGTCGGACGACCGGAAACCGGCAGTGCCGAAGGTGACATCGTGGTGGCCGGTCATCCACGTGAGCAGCTGCCCCCATGCGCCCTGTAACACGGTGTTGACGGTGGTGCGGTGCGAGCGCGCCAGCTCGTTCACAGCCCGCGTCGTCGACTCAGGCACCCGGGACGACTCAACACCCCGTGGCCCTTGTCGGCTCGGCGGACCGACCAGTGTGGGGGTGTCGAAACCGGCGAGCACTTCGCCCCATGCGGCGTGGGCGGCATCGACGTCGCGATCGGCCAGCCAGGTGACAAATCTGCGATAAGGCGCGGCCGCAGGCAGCCGCTGCCCGTAGTAGGCGGCGAAGATCTCCTGCAGCAGGATCGGCAGCGACCAGCCGTCCATCACGATGTGGTGAAAGGTCAGCACGAACCGGTGCTGGTCGTCAGCGGTGCGAAGGAGAGCGGCTCGAACGGCCGGCGGCTGACTGAGGTCGCAGACCGCGGCGCGTTCGGCAGCGCACACCCGCTGGATCTGCTCATCGGGGTCTGCGTCGTTCCCGCCGAGGTCGATGTAATGCCAGGGCGTCTTGGGATCAGCGGGGATGATCTGGACTGGTTGGTCGAATTGTGCGCAGAATCTGGCGGCCAGATTGGGATGGCGATCGACCACGGTGTGCACCGCGTCGCGTAGGCGGTCGGGGTCGAGCGGGCCGGTCACGGTGACATCTAGCTGCATGGCGTACAGGTCGCCGTCGTTGCCTTGCGTTGTGCTGGCGTGGAAGAGCAGTCCGTGCTGCATCGCAGTCAACGGCAAGATATCGGCGATCCGGTATTGCTGTTGCAACTCGTCGATCTGCTGCTGGGTGAGCCGGGCCGGCACGACGTCAGACGGGGTCAGTCCACCCCCGCCGGTACGCACATGCGCGCAGATGCCGGCCAGGGCCTCAAACCACAGTTGGCTGAGCCGGTTGATCTGCGCGTGATCCAGTACCGAGGGCGCCCACGTCCAGGTCGCTTGCAGGCGCGGGCCGGTACCCGTGTCGATGGTGCCGACGTTGAGTTCCACGGTGTGCGGCAGCGGCATGGGCACGGCGGCGGCGGCGCCGGTGACCGACACACCGTCCCGGCTGATTTGCCATAGATCGTCGGACATCTCGGCGGCGGCCGCGCCTAGCCGTCCGAAATAATTGAATCCGATGGTGGGATCGGACCCGGGAAGGTCGACGTCGGGGTTGAGGTAGCGCAGCAGACCGTAGGTCACGCCGTCGGGCAGGGCGCGCAGTTGCTCTTTGGCGTCTTTGATGACCGCACCGAGCGCTGTCTCACCGTCGGCCACCTGCGCCCAGCGCAGTCCACCGACGGTCAGCGACACCGGGTACTTGGCGGTGAACCAGCCCACAGTGCGCGACAGATCCACATCGGCCAGATCCTCATCGCGGCCGTGGCCCTCCACATCGATACCGATCGGCGCGTCGCCACCCAGGAATTCCGCGCAGGCCAACCCGTAGGCGATCAACAGGATGTCTTGCACCCCGGCGTGAAACGCTGCCGGGACCTCACCGAGCAGAATGCGGGTGGTGTCTGCATTCAGGGATGCTGACAGCTGTCCGGCGCTGGCATAGGTGTCGAGTGCGGGCTCGGGTGCGGGCAACGCGGCCGGGGTCGCCAACACCTGTTTCCAGGTGTCGGCCAGGTCGACGACAACCGGGGTCTGAGCATGCTCAGCCAGCAGCTCAGCCCAGCGCCGGAACGACGTTCCCGAAGCCGGCAGCGTGATCGGTTGGCCGCTGTGATGTTGGGCCCAGGCGATGTTCAAGTCCTCCAACAGGATTCGCCAGGACACTGCGTCGACGGCCAGGTGATGGATGATCAGCGCCAGCTGGCCTGTGGAGGCCACCCACAGCGCGCTGAGCATCACGCCCGCGGCGGGGTTCAACCGCGACCGCGCCGCCACCAGAGCCGCATCGGACAATGCGTCCACGGTGTGCAGGCCGCTTCTCGCATCGACCGAGGCGGCCTCGGGCACCGTCAACGATCTGTCCCGGGCACCGTCGTGGTCGACTCGCAGTCGCAGCATGGCGTGACGGTCCAGCAGTGCCTGCAGCACCACCACTATGTCGTCGTGGGTGACCCCGGCCGGCGCTTGCATCACCACTGTTTGGTTGAACTCGTCGACGGGGCCCTCGACGGTGTGCAGCCAAGACATGATCGGGGTGGCCACCACGGGCCCGACACCCGCGTCGACCACGCTCGCCGCCCCGTTGTCCAACCCGGCCACTCGGGCCAGCCGGGCCACGGTCTGTTCGACGAAAATATCGCGCGGTCGACATGTCAGACCGGCCGCCCGGGCCCGGGCCACCACCTGCATCGATAAAATGCTGTCCCCGCCCAGGTCGAAGAACGAGTCATCGACCCCGACGCGGTCCAGGCCCAGCACCTGGGCGTAGATGCCAGCAAGAACACCCTCGACCGCGTCGGCTGGGGCGCGGTACCTATCGGCATCGGCGTATTCCGGGGCGGGCAGTGCGCGAGTGTCGAGTTTGTAGTTGGAGGTCAGCGGCAGCGTCTCCAAGATCACCACCGCCGTCGGCACCATGTAGGACGGGAGGCGCTCCCCCAGCAAGGCGCGAACCTGGGCCGGGTCGACTGTCCCGATCTGCGACTCGGTGAAGTAGCCCACGAGGCGTTTGTCGCCGGGGCGGTCTTCGCGGGCGATGACGACCGCCTGCTCGACGCCGTCCAGCCCGGCCAGTGCGGCCTGAATCTCGCCCAGTTCGATGCGGTAACCACGGATCTTGACCTGCTCATCGGCGCGGCCCAGATACCGTAGCTGCCCGTCGGCGCCCCAACTCACCAGATCCCCGGTGCGATACATCCGCGCGCCAAGCACCCCGAACGGGCACGCCACAAACCGCGACGCGGTCAACCCACCCCGACCCACATACCCGACGCCCACACCGGCACCGGCCACATACAACTCACCAACCACACCGACGGGCACCGGGCGCAACCACTTGTCGAGCACGAACAACGCCGCCCCCGGTACGGGCGCACCGATCGGCACCACGACCCCGGGCGTCAGCGGCGCGCTGATCGCCACACACATCGTCGTCTCGGTCGGGCCGTAGGCATTGATCATCACCCTCCCGAGCGCCCACTGGTCGACGACCTCGGCCGGGCAGGCTTCACCGACCACCACCAACGCCGCTGCCTCCAAACCGTCACGCGGCAACACGCTTACCGCAGAAGGGGTTTGGGTCAGCACGGTGACCTGTTCACGCACCAGCACAGCGTGGAAGTCTTCCGGTGCGCGGGCCACTTCCTCGGGTACCACCACCACGCGTCCACCGCGCAACAGGGCACCGAAGATCTCCCACACCGACACGTCGAAGGCCAGCGTGTGACAGTGCGGCCATACACCTGGATGCGGCAGCCCGGCATCCAGCGATCCCAGCAACTGGGTGACGTTGTGGTGGGTGATTGCAACGCCTTTGGGCACACCGGTGGTGCCCGAGGTGTAGATCAGGTACGCGACGTCACCGGCGGTCGGCGCCGGTATCGCGGCGCCGGGCTGGGTGTCAATGCCGGGATCGTCGATATCGATGACCGCCACCCCGCAGTCGTCGAGCCGGGCGGCGAACCTGGCGGTGGTGATCACCATGACCGGTGCGGCATCGGCGATGATGAAATCCAGCCGCGCGGCCGGCACCGCCGGGTCGATCGGCACATAGGCTGCCCCGGTCTTGAGCACCGCCAAAATCGCCGCAATCGCCTCGGCCGAGCGTTCCAAGAGCAGCGCCACACACTGTCCAGGCGCCGCCCCTTGCGCTGCGAGCATGTGCGCCAACCGATTCGACGCCTCATCAAGCTCCCGGTAGGTCCACGAGTGCCCGTCGCAGCTGATCGCCACCGCCTCCAATGAGCGTGACACCTGCGCGGCGAACAACTCCGGAATCGACACCCCTATTGGTGTGGGCCGGGTCAAGGTGGCGCGGTTGCCCCACTCATCCAGCCGGACGCGCTCACCGGCACCGAGCACATCCACCGACGACAACCTCCGCGTCGGGTCAGCGGTCATGGCTGTCAATACCCGCTGCAGTCGCCCGATCAGTGTCTCGATGCTGGCTGCGTCGAACACATCGGTGCGAAATTCCACCGGCCCGCCGATCCCGGCGGGCTCACCAGTGTCGGTGAAGCGTTCAGACAGCGAGAACATCAAATCCATCCGGGCGGTGTGGGTGTCCACCGGCATCTGGGTGACACACAGATCACCCAACGCCAACCCGGCGGCGGGGTTACCGTCCAGCCCGGGAGCGCTCTGCCAGGCCAACGCCACCTGCACCAGCGGGTGATGGGTCAGGGATCGGGCGGGGTTGAGCCGCTCAACAACCACCTCGAACGGCACGTCTTGATGGTCGTAGGCGGCCAAACTGCGCCGACGCACCTGAGCCAACACCTCGGCGACGGTGGGATCACCAGCCAGATCGACCCGCAGCACCAACGTGTTGACGAAGAACCCGACCAGCTCGTCGAGTGCGGGGTCACTGCGCCCGGCGATCGGGAACCCCACCGCCACATCCGAACTCGCGCTCAACCCAGATAGCAACACCGCCAACGCGGCCTGGACCACCATGAAACTGGTCGCGTTGTACTCACCGGCCACCTCACGCACCCGCTGCTGCAACTCGACCGGCCACTCCACCATCACACCGGCGCCGCGATAGTCAGCCACCGCCGGATAGGGCCGATCAGTGGGCAACTGCAGCCGCTCGGGCATCCCGGCCAACGCATCCTGCCAGAACTCCAGCTGCGCAGCGATCGGGCTGTCGCTGTCATCGAGATCACCGAACCGCGCGCGCTGCCACAACGCGTAATCCACATACTGCACCGGCAATTCAGCCCAGCCCGGAACCTGCCCCTCGCAGCGGCCGGCATACGCGACACCCAGATCCCGCACCAACGGAGCGATCGACCAGCCATCGGCAGCGATATGGTGCACCACGGCCGCCAAGACGTGTTCGTCCTCGGCGACGCGGAAAAGCTTTGCTCGCAAAGGGATCTCGGCCGACAGGTCAAACGTGTGACCCACCGCCTCCTCGACAGCCCCATGCAACCGATCCGCCGACCATCCGGTGGCATCAACGACATCCCAACCGAACTCGATCCGCTGCGCCGACAGCACCTGCTGAAACGGCACACCATCAAGATCGGGAAAAACGGTGCGCAGCGACTCGTGACGGGCGATGACATCACCCAGCGCCGCGGCCAACGCCTCGGCATCCAGCCTCCCGGTGATCCGCAACGCGGTCGGCATGTTGTAAACCGCCGAGGGCCCCTGCAGCTGATCGAGAAGCCACAACCGGTTCTGGGCAAACGACAACGGAATCACCGCCGGCCGCTCAACCGGTGCCAAAGCTTCACGCCCACTTGGTGTTTCGTTGATACGCGGCACCAACTGGACAATGCTGGGTGCATCGAACAGTGTGCGCACCGCCAAGTCGGCATCCAGCGCGGTGTTGATCGCGGCGACCGCCCGCATCGCCGACAGCGAATCTCCACCCAGCTCGAAGAACGAGTCGTCCACCCCGACCCGTTCCACACCGAGGATCTGGGCGTAGATGCCGGCCAGGATCTCCTCGACCGCGGTGACCGGGGCGCGATACTGATCCCCATCCACGTACTCCGGTGCGGGCAGCGCGCGGGTGTCGAGTTTGCCGTTGACCGTCACCGGCAGTGATTCCAGGACCACCACGGCGACCGGCACCATATAGGCCGGCAGCCGTTCGGCCAACGCCGCGCGCACCTCGGCCGGATCCGCTGCGGTCCGCGACTCGGTGACGTAGCCCACCAGCCGCTTGTCCCCGGGACGGTCCTCGCGGGCGATGACAACTGCTTGCTCCACCCCGTCGAGATCGGCCAATGCCGGCGAATTTCACCGAGCTCGATGCGGTAGCCGCGGATCTTGACCTGCTCGTCGGCGCGACCCAGATACTGCAGCTGCCCATCAACACCCCAGCCCACCAGATCGCCGGTGCGATACATCCGCGCCCCCGGCTCACCGAACGGACACGGGACAAACCGCGACGCGGTCAACCCGCCCCGGCGCCAATACCCCACCCCCACACCACGACCGGCCACATACAACTCACCGACCACCCCAACCGGCACCGGACGCAACCACCCATCCAGCACAAACAACCCCGCCCCCGGCACCGGCGAACCAATCGGCGGCACTCCCGACCCCGCGATCAGTGGCGCACTCCTGGACGCGCACACCGTGGTCTCAGTGGGGCCGTAGCCGTTGATCATCACCCGTCCCGGCGCCCACCGATCCACCACCTCGCCCGGGCAGGCCTCACCCGCCACCAGCAACGCCATCGAATCCAAACCCTGCGGTGACAGCACCGCCACCGCCGACGGGGTCTGACTCAACACGCTGACCTGCTCGTCCACCAGTAACGCGTGCAGGTCATCTGATGCGCCCGTCACCGATTCGGGCACCACCACCAGCCGCCCACCATGCAACAGCGCGCCCCAGATCTCTTCAACTGAAGCGTCGAAGGCATAGGAATGCCACTGTGCCCACGCCCGTGCAGGCAGGTGGCTATCCAGCGGCCCCAACAGTTGGGTGACGTTGTGGTGGGTGACCGCAACCCCTTTGGGCACACCTGTAGTGCCCGAGGTGTAGATGATGTGCGCGATGTCATCAGCAGCCGGCGCCGGCAATGCGGTGCTGGGCTGGGTTTCGATGTGTGGATCATCGATGTCGATGAGCACCAAGCTCGCACTCCTCGAACCGGTCGGCCAGCCCGCTGGTGGTGACCGCGGCGATCGGCGCGCAATCCTCGGTCATGAACTTGATCCGGGCCGCCGGGTGCGCCGGGTCGATCGGCACATACGCCGCACCGGCCTTGAGCACTGCCAGGATCGCCACGATCGCCTCGGCGGAACGATTGAACAGCAGCGCCACACACTGCCCCGGACCCGCACCCAGGCCGGCCAAAAGGTGCGCCAACCGGTTGGCAGCCTCATCGAGTTCGCGGTACGTCATCGACCGGCCCCCGAAGGTCACCGCCACGGCCTCCGGGGTACGCGCCACCTGCGCGGCGAACAACACCGGAATCGACACCGGCGTCATGCGCTGGCTTAACACCGCCCAGTTGCCGATCTCATCCAGCCGGGCGCGCTCACCGACATCGAGCACATCCATCGACGACAACCGGCGTGCCGGATCAGCGATCATCGCCGCCAACACCCGCTGCCACATCTCCGCCAAGTCCGAGGGGTCAATAGTCGAGAACGGCTGCCCGGCGCCCGCTGCGCTGAAGAATTGGTGTTCGCCGACCCCAAGAAAGAAAAACCCAAAGTGACCTACCGGGCCAAAAGTGGAATATGTCCCTATTGCGGGAGCACCAGCCAGGCTCATCGTGAGATCGGACGGGACGAAATTAACAACTACCCGATTCGGTGGCTGCGCTGGACCACGAAGGTCATTCCCAGCCTCAAGTACGTGCACCGGAAATCGCTGATGTCGCAGCGCTTCTCGTATTTGGGTGTCAACATGTTTGCAGAAATCGGCTACCGAAGATTCCGGCGATGTCTTCAATACGAGCGGTATAACCCCGGCCATCATTCCGGGAAGCGTCATCGACTCTGGGCCCACTCGCCTGCTGACCGGGAAGTTGAGGACTACCTCTGAGCCGTCGGTGCTGCACCCACGCACCAGAAGTGCGCAAGCCGCGGTGATGACCGATGTCCGACGGATGCCCACCCCTTTGGATAATTCATTAATTCGGCCGATGACGGCTGGGTCCAATTGCACCGGTGAAGAAGGCCAGTACGGGTCGTGCTTAGCGACGGCTTGGGGCAACCGATAAGAGGGGCCGCTTTCCTGGGGAAGGTTCTTAGCCCAAAACGCTTGATCTTCCAGATACTCAGCGGACGCTTCATACGCTAACTCGCTGTCTACCAGGTCCTTTAACGAGCCGAATGAGACAGGAGGAACAGGTGCGCCGATAGCAATCGCTGAATAGATAGCTGCAATCCGGTTGCCCACCAGCAATATGGACAATCCGTCGATGAGTATGTGATGGCAGCAAGCGAACCAATGGTATTCATCGGGCCGCGTTCGGAATAGCGCCCATTTGATCAGGGGGCCAGTGAAGGGCATTGGCGTGCGTTGTATCGCTGATGCCAGCGTATGAGCTTCTTGCACGGGATCGGGCGAGGAGGTCAGGTCGTACAAGGGCAACTCGACATCCGGGTCGTCGATAACCCTTTGGAAAACCTGGCCATCTGCCTCAAAGAAGGCGGCCCTGCATGCTTCGGCCTCTTGCATCCCCTGGCGGATCGCCCGCTCAAGGACGTCACGTTCTACTGCGCCGTCGATTCTCACGAAGAGGCTGAGCTGCCACTCCGTACCGGCGCGACCCGATTCCTGCGAAAGCCAAATATCTAGCTGTCGCCGCGTCAGCGGAAGTGCTTGGGCGTCAAGCTTCATCCGACTGTCCCCGTTCGAGTCGGTTTACTTTAGGGATCTCCAGACCATCTAGTCGCGAGTGAGCAAGACGCTACTGCAGCTCAGCAAGCTCGGCGGAGGTTTTACGCAGAATTGTCGTAACCGTCAACATCGGATCGGATGCAGTGGTCGGGTGACAGCTTCATTTGCCGGATAGGGAATGTGCCCTGCGAGAGCCAGGCAGGCGTGGAGCGGCTCGGCATCCACCCTTGGTTCTCCTATTGGGGGGAACACGCGCGCCCGTGCTGTGCGACCAGTAATACCAGCTCACACCCTGTGCTGGCCGTGCTACTCGGCCACTTAGATCGAGGTGACCGATTTTGTCGAGTGCTGCTGACGGCATCGTTGCCGAATGTGGCCAATTCAATTCGCTCCTGCCATTGCGGAGCACAACTGACGCTACTGCCACGCTGGTAACACCCGCCGGTGGCAGAAGCAGCGAATGCGCACCGAAGTGCGATTTCAGCAAAGCCCAGCTGCGCGCCTGCTGGCGACGCAGCAGGAGTGTCGCCTAGAACGCGTATCGAAACAGCCGGTCGTAGTCTCGAGTCGCCGGGATGAGGTATTGCATGCGGTACAGCAGGCGCTGTGGGGTAAGCGGAATTTTGTCGAACCCGGCAATGACGGGGCTGTCTTCGATAAGGCGCAGCCGGGTATCCCAGTGCGTGATCTCACTACCGTCCCGGCTGCCCCACTTGATCATGCCGGACGTAAAGATCCGTGAGAACCTCGGACCCCATTTGGACAGCAGGTCAGCGACGAATTCGCCGGTGTCGAACCGGTCGACTAATCGGTGGAGCAGCTGAGTCATGTCGGCCGGGGTCAGATACATCAGAAGGCCTTCGGCGGCGATCAGGACCGGACCGCCCGCGGGTAGCTCATCAAGCCAGCCGGGATCGGTCACCGACGACCCGACCATCCGATAATTTTCGGATTCGGAATACAACTTGCGACGTAACGCGATGACCTGAGGCAGGTCGATGTCGAACCACCGCACCCCCTCGGGCACCGCCAGCCGAAATGCACGACTGTGCAACCCGCACCCCAGATGCAGCACGACGGCATCCGGATGGCCGTTCAGGTAGTCGGTGATCCAGGCATCGACCTGTGCGCCACGCAATGCCACACCGAACTGATTGATCGCCGGGCGGATAATTCGATGGATACGTTTGAAGTCGTAATCGATACGCGCGACGTCCTGCGCCGCGAAGTGATCGCCCAAGACAGAGTTGGCCAATTGACTCTCGCAAGCCCGAAGATAGAGCATGCACAACATCGTCCACTCGACGGATCCCCACCGCACTGCAGTGAAGTCCACCTTGTCGCGATGGCCACTAGCCGGGTCGACCGGTCCCGGACGTCCAGGATCCGTCACAACATCCTCCTAACCGACGGCGACGGTGCAAGCCGTCATTCATCCGGCATCAGGCGCCGGTAGCAGAGTGGATGCGTAAGCCTGGCGTCGAATCCAAATGCGAGGGAAGGGAATTCCCCCGCACCGTGATAGATGACCAGTTCCGAGGCGCAGCCACCTAAAACGTCTTGTAAGACTAGCGGCAAACTTTAGGGGAGGTGTAGCGAAACTTGGATTCTGTGCGGGCCGTCGAGATGACCGTCCAGTGAACAGCGGCCCTCATACCGCGTGTGGACTCAGCGCCCACCGCAGCTGCGGTATCGGGCCACACCAGCTGCGCATGATGTCAGCGGTCCAGGCGAGACTACACGCGTCGGCATCAGCCCGACGAATAACGTTCCAACAGAGTCGAATTCGCCACGACTTCCTGGCCGGGCGCCGGCGTGAAGGCCGATGGAGCAACCGGCGGCCGGCCTACGGCTCGACCGCAGCAGCCAGCAGCAAATGCGGGAAACGGGCCGGTCGTCGGCGACGTGTCGGCTGATGACCGCGGCCGACGAGACGAATTCGTATCGCGGCCTGCGCCGCGGTCCTGGCAACTCGAAAAGCCTCAACTCCGCGGCTCAGTTTGAACGAGTTCGAACAGCGGGATGACGCGGCTGGTGTTGGCCTGGTAGTCACCGAACGCCGGCGCGAGCGCGACCACCTTCGGGTAGACGTCATCCCGCTCCGCGGGCGGCAGCTCACGCGCGACGACGTCGTAGGCGTCAGTTCCGACTTCGATGTGCGCTCGCGGGTTGGCCCGTAGGTTGTGCACCCAGTCGGGGTTGGTGTCGGCGCCGGCCTTCGAGCCGATGATGATGATCTTGCCGTCGATCGTCAGGTACGCCAGCGGGGCCAGCCGCGGTTGCCCCGATTTGGCCCCGGTCGTGGTGAGGAGCAGCAGGGTTGCGCCTTCGAACGGCCCGCCGACCTTGCCGCCGTTGGTGCGGAACTCGTCGACGATATTCGCGTTGAACGCCTTCATGGTCTCGGCGTCGGGTATCTCGGTCATGCCTGAACTATCCCCTGCCCGGCCGGATCTATTCCGCGTCCGCATAATCGTCAGGCATGCGGGTGATCGTCACGGGTGGTAACAGCGGTGTGGGCGAAGCGACGGCGGCGGCACTCGCCGCGCAAGGGCACAGCGTCATGATCGCCTGCCGAACCCTCTCGAAGGGCGAGCAGGCTGCCGCCGAGATGACCGGCGACGTCGAGGTACGTTCCCTCGATCTGGCGGATCTGGCCAGTGTGCGGGCGTTCGCCGATTCGGTGGAAACCGTTGACGTGCTGGTGAACAACGCGGGAGTCATGGGTATGCCGTTGACCCGCACCGTCGACGGTTTCGAGGCGCACATGGGCACCAACCACCTCGGGCATTTCGCGTTGACCTGTCTGCTCGGCGACCGGATCAAAGACCGGGTCGTGTCGGTCGCGAGTGCGACATACCTGTTCACTCGCATCGAC
Organism: uncultured Actinomycetota bacterium; assembly: GCA_963721195.1. Taxonomy (GTDB): domain Bacteria; phylum Actinomycetota; class Actinomycetes; order Mycobacteriales; family Mycobacteriaceae; genus Mycobacterium. The sequence goes on from CAVRIH010000021.1 coordinate 219,642, forward strand.
CTGGCTGACCTCAACTGGCACACCCGCAGGTACTCGAAGTGGACCGCGTACGGCCAGTCCAAGCTCGCCAACCTGCTCTTCGTCCGCGAACTCGCCGCGCGCGGCATCCGCGCCTACGCGTCGGATCCCGGCGCGACCGATACTGACATCACCAGGTCGATGGGCATGGGTGAGCACCGTCGGGTACGCCGGCTTTTGCACACCCCAGCCCAAGGTGCACGGGCCACCCTGCAGGCGGTGTCGACCGATCTGCCCAGCGGCACCTATCTCGCGCCGCGCTTCAATCAGTTCGGTCCACCGAAGGTGACCAAGTTGCGGCCCAAAGCGATCGACCCCGTGGTGGCCCGCCGGTTGTGGGAGCTGTCCGCCGAGCTGACGGGATGTGACTGGCCGGCTTAGCCGTCCTTCTGCGGTTTGGCGTCGATGCCGGATTCCTTGCGCTGCCTGGCTGTGATGGGAGCGGGCGCGCCGGTCAACGGGTCGACACCGCCGCCGGACTTCGGGAACGCGATGACCTCCCGGATCGAGTCCATACCGGCGAGCAGGGCGGTGATCCGGTCCCACCCGAACGCGATGCCGCCGTGCGGAGGGGCGCCGAACATGAAAGCCTCCAACAGAAATCCGAACTTCTCTTCTGCTTCGGCCTTGTCCAGACCCATCACCGCGAACACCTGTTCCTGAATGTCGCGGCGGTGGATACGGATTGAGCCGCCGCCGATTTCGTTGCCATTGCACACCACGTCGTAGGCATCGGCCAGCACACTGCCCGGGTCGATGTCGATGCGGTCGGCGAACTCCGGCTTGGGTGCGGTGAACGCGTGGTGCACGGCGGTCCACGCGCCCGATCCGACGGCGACGTCGCCCGCGGCGGTGGCCTCGTCGGCGGGCTCGAACAACGGCGGGTCGACGACCCAGGTGAACGCCCACGCGTTCGGGTCGATCAGGTCCAGTCGTTTGGCGATCTCCGTGCGCACCGCGCCCAACAGCGCTCGCGACGGCCTGGCCGGGCCCGCGGAGAAGAACACGCAGTCACCCGGCGAGGCGCCGACGTGCGCGGCTAAGCCCTCGCGTTCGGCGTCGGACAGGTTCTTGGCGACCGGGCCGCTGAGCGTCCCGTCGTCGCCGACCAAAACGTAGGCCAAGCCGCGGTGCCCGCGCTGTTTGGCGAACTCCTGCCAGGCGTCCAGCGTGCGCCTCGGCTGAGACGCACCGCCGGGCATGACGACGGCGCCGACGTAGGGCGCCTGGAACACCCGGAATGGCGTGTCGGAGAAGAACTCCGCGCATTCGACGAGCTCGAGGCCGAACCGCAGGTCGGGCTTGTCGGAGCCGAAGCGACGCATCGCGTCCTCGTAGGTCATCCGCGGCAACGGCAATGGCACGTCGTAGCCGATCAATCGCCACAGCGCCGCGATGATCTGCTCGGAGATGGCGATGACGTCCTCGGTGTCGACAAAGCTCATCTCCATGTCGAGCTGGGTGAACTCGGGCTGCCGGTCGGCGCGGAAATCCTCGTCGCGATAACAGCGGGCGATCTGGTAGTAGCGCTCCATGCCCGCCACCATGAGCAACTGCTTGAACAGCTGCGGACTCTGGGGCAGCGCGTAGAAGCTGCCCGGCTGCAGCCGGGCCGGCACCAAGAAGTCCCGCGCGCCTTCCGGTGTCGAGCGCGTCATCGTCGGCGTCTCGATCTCGACGAAGTCGTGGCGCGCCAGCACGTCGCGCGCTGCCGCATTCACCTTGGAACGCAAGCGAATCGCGCTTCCCGGACCAGCGCGCCGCAGATCCAGGTAGCGATACTTCAGCCTGGCTTCCTCGCCGGCCTGCTCGTCGAGCTGGAATGGCAGCGGTGCGCTCTCCCCCAGCACGGTCAACGACGTTGCATTGACTTCGATATCACCCGTGGGGATTTCGGGGTTGGCGTTGCCCTCGGGGCGAATCTCGACAACTCCGTCGACGGCGATGCAGTACTCCGCGCGCAGCCGGTGCGCGTTCGCGAGCACGTCCGCTTCACGGAAGACCACCTGCGACACGCCGGACGAATCGCGAAGGTCGATGAAGATGACGCCACCGTGGTCGCGGCGGCGCGCTACCCAGCCCGCCAGCGTCACCTTCTGACCGGCGTCGGTGGACCGCAACGAACCGGCGGCATGACTGCGCAGCACGAACTCTCCTGGGAATGGCCTGATGGACGACTGCCACAGTGTAGTGGGGCCGCGAATGCCGGTAGCTTGGCGTTCGTGGATGAGCGCTTGCGCGAAGACCATGTGCCTGCCGCCCGCATCGCACTCGTCGGACCCGGCGCGATCGGCTCGACGGTCGCCGCCCTGCTGTATGCCGCGGGCCACCCCATCACCTTGTGCGGGCGGACCCCCCGCGAGTCGATCGAGGTCAGGCCGGACGACAAGGAACCGATCGTCGTGCCGGGCCCGGTGCTGACCGACCCAGCCGATGTCACCGAACCCGCCGACGTCGTGTTGCTTGCGGTCAAGGACACCCAGAACGAGCAGGCCGGCGCGTGGCTGGCGAGGCTGTGCAATGAACACACCGTCGTGTGTGCGCTGCAGAACGGCGTCGAGCAGGTGGATCGGGTGGGCAGGTTCTGCCCGCGGTCAGCGGTGGTGCCTGCGGCCATCTGGATCTCGGCGGAACCGGATCCGCAAGGGTGGATACGGCTGCGTACCGGGGTTCGGCTGGTGCTGCCGGTCTCCGGCGCCGCCGAAAGGCTGGCCGCGCTGTTCGGCCACGCAGACATTTCGGTCGAACTCGACCCAGACTTCATCAGCGCGGCGTGGCGCAAGCTGCTGGTCAACGCTGTGGTCGGGTTGATGGTTCTGACCGGGCGGCGCATGGGCATGTTCGGACGCGAGGACGTCGCCACACTGGCGCGGCGCTATCTCGCAGAATGTCTCGCGGTCGCGCGCGCCGATGGCGCGACCCTCGGCGACGAGGTGATCGCCGAAACCATGGATCTCTTCAGCAAGGTCCCTGCCGACATCACGACCTCGATGCTGACCGACCGGGAGGCACGCCGGCCGCTGGAATGGGACATCCGCAACGGCGTCATCTCGCGCAAAGCCGCCAAGTATGGGCTGGACACCCCGATCAGCGACGTGCTGGTGCCGCTGCTTGCGGCGGCGAGCGACGGGCCTGGATAAGGTCGGCCGGTGCCCCAGATGTTTCCGTGCGAGGCCGTCGGATTGGAACTCATCGACACGGCGCGTTTCCGGTCGACCAATTCCGTGGAACTGTCCATCACTCCTGGGCAACTGTGGCAGGTGCTAGAGGAAGAAGCGTCCTGGCCGCTGTGGTCATACGTGACCCGCATGACCTGGACTGGTCCCAGGCCTGTCAGGGTCGGCACCACGCGCGCCATCGAGACGCGCGTCGGAGGACACGTGGTAGATGAAGTCATCGCGTGGCATCCGCAGGCCCACTTGGCTTTCCGCGTGAATGCAACCTCTGCCGACACGGAGGGCGCATCCGTCGAGGAGTTCCGCATCGAGCCGACTCCGCAGGGTTGTCGGCTGACATGGACCCTCGCGCACGACCCGAAGGACCCACCGCTGCTGGCGAAGCTCGTCGCCAAACGCGTGATGAACCTCAAGTACCGCCAGTACCTGGCCAAGCTACGCAGCTACACCGATCAGCGGTTCGGAACGACGATCTAGTCGGCTGGACACTGTCCGCTACCGTGTATGCCCATGCACGCATGTGAGCGGGTTGACCTCGGCTTCATCGATAGCGCACCATTCCGATTCGTCAGCACCGTGGACTTGGCGATCACTCCCGAGCAACTGTTTGAGGTGCTCGCCGATGCCGAGTCCTGGCCGCATTGGGCCACCGCGATCACGAAGGTGACCTGGACCAGTCCAGAACCCCGCGGCATCGGAACCACCCGGACGGTCAACATGCGGGGCGGCATCGTCGGCGACGAGGAGTTCCTGGCGTGGGAACCCTTCACGCACATGGCTTTTCGGTTCAACGAGGCGTCCAGCAGCTCTATCGGGGCTTTTGCCGAGGACTATCGGGTCGTAGAGACGGCGCCGAGGCTGCCATCTGACGTGGGTGATGGCGATGAAGCCGAAAGGTGTTGCGGGTCGAATCGGTATGACGATCGGCAGGCCGATCATGGCACGCACGTTCCAGAAGTTCCTCTACAACCTGCGCGAGTACTCCGACAAGCGGTTCGCGGTTGCCACCTAGTAGAGCCCGGCCCAGGCCTTTCGGCGGTCGGCGTCGGGATCTTCGGTCACGGTGTCGCGAGCGGTCATGATGATGCGGGTGAAGCGACGTTCGGTGTCATAGACGGGCCAATCGTGGCCGTTCGACCACTGAATCTCTCCGGTGTCCCACCCCTTGGCGGCGAAGTCCAGCCAAGCCCGCTGCATCCGCCTGCCGACCGGCGGCTGCAGCCGACGCCCCAGCGGATGCAGCTTGCGCCCGATGAACGACGCGTAGCTGTGCTGGATGTGCACGATCTCGCTGCCGTGGGTGGCGCCCAACCCCAGCACACGCAGGCTCCAACCGACATGGTCGAACCGATACATATGGGTAGGAGCAATCGCGCTGTACGCATCGGCGAACGCCCACGCCGGCCCGCCGAACATCACGTCGGAACCGAACGCGATCAGCGCCCGCCGCCTCGGATATTCCGGATATGCGGCCAGCATCTCATCGCGGGCATCCGGTGCGACGCGATCGAGGTAGGCACGTATGGACGCCGTGGTGGTTGGCAGCATCGGTGGCTTCGTCCACGCGAACATCGACGCCTCATGGCTATTGGTCCCGATGATCAGCGGCATCCGCTCGATCGCGCCGACGCGGGCAGCGTCCACCGGATGCCTCGGCAACAGGTCGACCCCGTAGGTCAATCCATAGGCGAGGTTCGGTGTCCTGGAAGCACTCTTGAGCTGGAGCATCCCGGCGGCCCGGCGCAGCTGTCGCTGCGGCAGACCCTTGACGTCGGCGACATCGACGCCCAAACGCTTGACGAAATCATGCGCCTGCCTGGCCCGCGTCTCGCGTTCGGCGATCAGCGGCAGGGCCGGGCTCTGGGCGATCGCCCGACTGAACAGTCCACTGGCCGCAGGGCTCGCCAGTAGTGCCAGCACCGAGGTGGCACCTGCCGATTCACCGAAAACTGTTACCCGGCCGGGGTCGCCGCCGAACGCGGCGATGTGGTCGCGAATCCAGCGCAGCGCTGCCATCTGGTCGCGCAGCGCGAGGTTGTCGTCGAAACCGTCTCCCAAGTCGCTGAGCTCGAACCCGCCGAACACCCCGATCCGGTAAGTGACGTTGACCACCACCACCTTTCCGTTGGCGGCCAGCCGCGAGCCGTTGTAGAGCTGAAACTGCCCCGCGCCGTACACGAACGCGCCGCCCGGTATCCACACCATCACGGGAAGCGACGCGCTGGTATCCGGCGACCACACCGTCAGCGTCAGACAGGCTTCGTCGCGAACCTTCGGATCGTCACGGCCACCGCCGACGAACGATTTGCTCTGCGGCGGCAGCGGGCCATGTTCGAGCGCTTCGAAGACGCCGGTCCACGGCTGCGGCGGCGCGGGAGCCAGGAACCGTCGGTCTCCCACCGGCTGCTCGGCGTACGGCACGCCGCGCCAGACCCCGACACCCAATTCGGTTGTACCGCGCAGGTCCCCCTGGTCGGTATGCACGACGGTGGAATGTCCGACGACGACTGCCACGTCTGAATCGTAGTGTGCGAAGCTGGATGCAGACCCGTGCGGCGAGTGCTTCCGATCGAGAAAGTAGGGGCGCGATGACCTTCCGCGAAGGCATAGAGATCGACACCAGCACCACCTCGACCAGCGGCGGGGGCCGCGGGCCGGGCCGTGGCATCGCGGTCGGCGGCGGCGTCGGCGGCCTCCTCATCCTCGTCGTCGCGCTGTTCCTCGGTGTCGACCCCAGCACGGTCGTACCGCCACAGCAATACGACACCGGTGGCGTCGAGACACCCGGCTTCGACAACCAGCCAGTGCAAGACCGCCGAGGACGCCAACAACATCGTGCAGTGTCGGGTGATCGCGACGGGTAACTCGGTCGATGCGGTGTGGCAGCAGTTGCTGCCGGCGTATACCAGCGGCCGCGGTGGAGATCGTTCACCGATCCGATCCAGACCGCGTGCGGGCCAGCAACCAGTGACGTCGGGCCGTTCTACTGCCCAGGCGATCAGACCGCGTACTTCGACGTCGGGTTCTTCGACGTCCTGCGCGACCAGTTCGGTTCCAGCGGAGGCCCGCTGGCACAGGAGTACGTCGTGGCCCACGAGTACGGCCATCATGTGCAGAACCTCGAGGGTTCGCTCGTCCGCGCGCAGCAGGATCCGCAGGGCGCCACCGGCGGAGGCGTGCGCACCGAGTTGCAGGCCGACTGCTACGCGGGCATCTGGGCGCACTACGCGACGATCACCAAGCAGGAGAGCACCGGGGTGCCGTTCCTGGAACCGTTGAGCGACAAAGACATTGCCGACGCGCTGTCGGCCGCGGCGTCGGTCGGCGACGATCGCATCCAGCAGGCCGCCACCGGACGTGTCAATCCCGAGGCGTGGACCCACGGCTCCTCCGAGCAACGGCAGAAGTGGTTTACCGAGGGCTATCGCACCGGGGATATCAACAGCTGCGACACCTACTCGACCAACGATCTGGGTTGATTTCGCCGCTAGCTGATCGGATGTGATGACGGCGGCGCGCGATCTAGCGTCGAGGGTATGGACACCGTCACCGTCACGCCGAACCTCACCATGCTGAATGTAGGCGGATGGCAGGTCTACGTATGGCGCGACGGTGATTCGGTCACCGTCATCGATACCGGCGCACCCGGCTCGGGCACCGAGATACTGACGGTGGCACCGCGGATCGATCGGATCGTGCTGACCCACGGCCACGTCGACCACTGCGGTTCAGCCGCCGAACTGCAAGACGCCACGGGTGCAACCGTTTTCGCGGGCGAAGGCGACGCCGCGGCAATCCGGGATGGGGTGGCCATGCCACCGCCGGTCTTCGAGGACTGGGAAATCCCCATTCACCAACGTGTTTCAGCCGGTCTGCCGGAGGCGGCGCCACCGGTTTCCACGCTGCGCGAGCTGCACGACGGTGACGTGCTGGACTTCGGCGGCGGTGCCGAGATCCTGGCCGTGCCCGGTCATACCGATGGCAGCATCGCAATCCATCTGCCGCGCCACGGCGTGCTCTTCACCGGCGACACCATCGCCAACGTCGGGACGGTCATGCTCGGTACGTTCAACCAGGACCGAGCGCAGACGGTCGAGTCGTTCAAGCGACTGGCGCAGTTGGATGTCGAGACGGCCTGCTTCGGCCATGGCGACCCGATCACCGCGGCCGCTCGAACTCCGATCCGCGAAACGGCCGCCACACTGATCGGGTGACGCCCGAGCGCGACCCCATCGAGCCCCACACCTATACGCGCGTACCAATTGCGATCTGCCACTTGCACGACATCGTCCATCACGCGCACGATGTCGGTCATGGCTGAAGACACACCGCTGGCGGGCAAGGTCGCCTATGTCACGGGTGCGGCGCGCGGACAAGGTCGTTCACACTGCATTCGGTTGGCCCGGGCAGGTGCTGACATCGTCGCGATCGACGCCTGCGGGCCGGTCGCCGAGCACAACGGCTATCCTCCGGCGCTGCCCGAGGACCTCGCCGAGACGGTGAGCTTGGTCGAGGGCGAGGGGCGCAAGATCCGCGCAGAAGAGATCGACGTGCGCGACCTCGACGGCCAGCAGCGGGTGGTGGCCGACGCGATCGAGCAGTTCGGCCGACTCGACATTGTCGTCGCCAATGCCGGCGTGCTGAATTGGGGCCGGCTGTGGGAGATCTCGGCCCAGCAGTGGCAAGACGTCATCGACATCAACCTGACGGGGGTTTGGAACACCATCAAGGCGGTCGTGCCGGCGATGATCGAGGCAGGAAACGGCGGGTCGATCATCAACATCAGCTCCGCGGCGGGCATCAAGGCCGTTCCCGGCGGCGGCCACTACTGCGCAAGCAAATTCGGCGTCGTGGCGTTGACCAACTCACTGGCGATCGAGTTGGGTGAGTTCGGGATACGAGTGAATTCGGTACACCCGTACGGCACCGATACGCCGATGGGCAACGACGTGTCGATGTACCAGATGTTCGCCGACCATCAGACATACATCCACAGCTTCTCGCCGGGCGCCCTGCCGACCGACTCGCTCGCCGATCCGAACCTGATCTCCGACATTGTGTTGTGGTTGGCCAGCGATGCGTCGTCATTAGTGACCGCGGCTCAGATCCCGGCGGAGAAGGGCTATCTCAAGATCTGATCGCCGCCGAACGTTCCGTACCGCTCGAGATAGTTCGCAGAATATCGAGCGGTAAGGAACGTTCGCGCGATTCTAGAGCCGGGACTGCTCCTTGATGCTCGTGTCGGTGGTGCGCAGCGGGCGGATCAACGCATCCTGACTGAACGACGCGATGAGCTCACCGCTCTCGGTGTGTACAGCGCCGCGCACGTAAGACATCCCCGCGCCAACCTGGGTGCTCTCGTGGGTGTAGAGCAGCCAGCCATCCCATGAGAACGGCTCGTGGAAGCTGACCGTCACCGTCAACGGTGCAGTCGACACCGTCAGGTGAGACTGTGCGGTACCAATTCCTTCGTGTGCGCGCATCGTCGTCGAAATGCCAAGGTGTCCGGTGAAATACGCGATCAGCGCCTTTGCGAGACCATCATCTGCGGGAATCGGATCGTAATGCAGCCACGCGTACAACTCCGGCGGGCCCACCTCGTCGGGACTGTTCACATCGACCACGTCGACCAGACGCACTTGCCGCCCCGCCATCGGCATGCCCCCCTCGTTGGCGTCGGCGGGACCGGCGACATCGGGTCGCGGCAGGTGATGGCGGATGACGTCGGGGGTAGGCACATCGGCGAGCACCGTCGCCGTGATGCACCGCTTGCCGTTCTGTTTCGCCGCGACGATCGCCGTCGCCGTCGACCGACCTTCGTTGAGCACGTCGAGTTCCAACTCGACCGGGCCTGCCCCGACCATGACCGCCCGCGCGAACACCGCGGATACCGAGCGCACCGATTTCTCCGGGAAGCGTTTGGCCACAGCGACAATCGCCTGTGCGACCACCTGTGTGCCCTCGACTACCTGGCGAGCATCCTCGCCTGCGGGGCCGGTTTCGGCGATGAATCGGTTCTCTCCTTCGGGCGCAACGTCAAAGAGGTCGAGCAAGCTCTCAACGGTCCAAGCCGTCTGCGCTGAGTCTGTGGTCATGGGAGGGAACAGTAACCGAGCCTGCGCAAAAGCGGTAACGTCATTACCGACATTCGCGCTCAACCCCGGAAGGTGCACCCCATGGCGAAGCCCAGCGGTCGGTCGCCGGCCGGAACCGCACCTTCGGCGTCCTCCGACGCGCTGGTGAACCTCGATCCGGAATCCCGCCCGAAGCGATTCATGAAGTCGGCGTTGGCGATTCTCGGCGAGACCGGCCGCACCGATTTCACCGTGCTAGAGGTCGTCGAGCGGTCCAAGACGTCATTGCGGTCCTTCTACCAGCACTTCTCCACCAAGGACGAGTTGCTGCTCGCGTTGGTCGACAAGATCATGTCGGAGTCGACGCGCAAGTGGCGCGAGGACACCGCGGGCCTGGCCGCCGCCGACGCCCTGCGCATACTCATCGACCGCGTCTGCAAGCCCGCCGAAACGACCACACAGGACAAGGTCAACCGGGGCCTGACGTTCTACAACGACCGTCTGGCTGAGGCGCTGCCCAGCGAGTACGCGCGCGTGCTGTCCCCGGTGCACGAATTGATCAAGGACATCATCCATCGCGGTATCGACGAGGGAGCCTTCCGAACCGACCTCGACATCGAGGCCACCGCCGCGCTGATCATGCAGTCGACGCTCGGAGCCATGCGACTGCGGGTGTTGGGCGCCGAATTGAGCGGCGTCCCCGTCGACACCGATCACATCTATGACTTCTGCATCAGCGGTCTTACCGGCCGCGGCGACCCCGTCTGACCTGCGCCAGTACCGGTGCGGACCCGGTGTGAAAACTACCTCAACCAGGGGTGGTGTTTTCGCTGGTCCAGACGTGGTAATGTCATTACCACCACAGCCAGTCAAGACTTCCAGGAGGCGGAACTATGAGCCGCGAGCTCCCATTTCCGGTGTTCGATGCCGACAACCACTTCTACGAGCCCAAAGAGGCGCTGACCCAGTTCCTGCCGGACCGCCGCAAGGGCGTCATCGACTACATCGACGTCCGTGGACGCACCAAGATCATGGTGCGCAACGTCGTCAGCGACTACATCCCGAACCCGACGTTCGAAGTGGTCGCCCGGCCCGGCGCCCAGGAGGAGTACTTCCGGCATGGCAGCGGCGGTAAGAGTTTCCGCGAGGTGATGGGCAAGCCCATGAAGGCGATCCCGGCGTTCCGCAATCCCGAGGCGCGCCTCGAGGTGATGGACAGCCTCGCCCTGGACTACACGCTGATGTTCCCGACCCTGGCCAGCCTGGTCGAGGAGCGACTCAAGGACGACCCCGACCTCATCCTCGACATCGTCCATGCGCTGAACGAGTGGATGTACGAGACGTGGCAGTTCAACTACGAGGACCGCATCTTCTCCACTCCCGTCATCAATCTCGGCAATGTCGATCGCGCACTCGAGGAGCTGGATTGGTGTCTGGAGCGCGGCGCCAAGACCGTCCTGGTCCGGCCCGCCCCGGTGCCGGGCTATCGGGGCACGCGCTCGATGGGCATGGAAGAGTTCGATCCCTTCTGGGACGCCTGTGTGAAGGCCGGCATCCCGGTGTCGATGCACGCATCGGACAGCGGGTACTCCGAGTACCTCAACGACTGGGAGCCCGGCGACGAGTTCAAGCCGTTCGCGCCCACGTCGTTCCGCATGGTCGCGATGGGCAAGCGGCCCATCGAGGACACCATGGCGGCCTTGGTCTGCCATGGTGCGCTGACCCGTAACCCGGATCTGCGCATCCTGTCGATCGAGAACGGCGCGGACTGGGTGCCCTACCTGTTCAAGCAGTTCAAGAACGTGTACTCGAAGATGCCGCAGGGATTCCTAGAGGATCCGCTCGAGGCGTTCCGGCGCTGCGTCTACGTCGCGCCGTTCTGGGAGGACGACTTCGCCCAGATGGCCGAGCTGTGTGGTGTCGACCGCGTGATCTTCGGTTCCGACTGGCCCCACCCGGAAGGCTTGGCGCAACCGACGCACCTCATCGACGACCTTGCCGGACTCGACGCGGAGGGCCAGCGGAAGGTCATGGGTGGCAACATGATCGACTTGTTCAAGATCCCGAACGAGATCGTCCACAAGCCGGGTGTGCCGACCATGGAATTCGCCTGACCAAAACGGCCTCCATCGTGACGTGCGTGTCGGTGCTCCGGCACGCACGTTCACGCGTTATCGAAAGTGAGTTCGCGCCGTGATTGACGCCGCAAACCCGGAACGGCTGCTGTTCGCCTCGACCACCCAGTCGTTCCTCGAGAAGGGGGCCTCGCTGGGCCGGCTGCGTGAACTCCACGACGCCGGAACGTCGTTCGAAGTCGACTGGTGGCGGCGGGCCGCCGAACTCGGCTGGACCAGCCTGTTGGTGCCGGAGGAACTCGGCGGCGGCAGCGTGTCGGGTGATGGTGTTTCCGACCTTTCTCTGGTCGCCGAATTGTGCGGCCGGACCGTCGCACCCGGCCCGCTACATCCTGTCAGTGTCGTGCTGGCGGGCCTGGCGGACGCACCCGAGAACCACGAGCAGACAATCGAATCCCTCATTTCAGGCGAGATCGTGGCCTCATGGGCGGTCTACGAACCGGGCAAGCAGTGGTCGCCCCTCGATGCGGCAGTCACCGCGACGCGCACCGACACTGGATACCGCATCGACGGTGTGAAGGACCGTGTCGAGGCGGGCGCCGAAAGCGCAGTCCTGCTGGTAGTGGCGAACTGCGACGGTGCGGTGAGACAGTTCGTGGTTCCGACGCACGCATCCGGGGTCAGAGTCGAATCGCAACGGTCGATCGACATGGTGAAGACCTATGCCCGAGTACATTTCGACGGAGTCGAAGTTGACTTCTCCGCAGTCGTCGGCTCTGCCGAGCAGACCCCAGCGCTCATCGAGCGGCAGAGCCTGATCGCCGCGGTTCTCCAGTGCGCCGAGATCGTGGGCATCCTGGAGACGGTGCTCGACTTCACCATCCAATGGGGATTCGACCGGCATTCGTTCGGCAGACCCATCGGCTCGTACCAGGCACTGAAACACAAGTACGCGGATTTGAAGATCTGGTTCGAGTCGTGCCGGGCGACGACGAACGCCGCGGTAGCCGAGGTCGCCTCGCGCTCGGCCGGCGCCGATCTGGCCGTCAGCGTCGCGAAATCGTATGTGGGTGAACACGCTCCCGGCATGCTTCAGGACTGCATCCAATTGCACGGCGGCATCGGCGTGACCTGGGAACACGATCTGCATATATTTCTGCGGCGGGCAACGCTGTATCGCTCGATGTTCGGCACACCCGAGGATCACAACCTTCGCGTGTACGCGCTCACCAAGAGCCTGGAGCGCGCATCATGACCGATACCGCATCGGCGCCAACCGAAACTACCGAGTCGGTCGAAGAGTTCGCGACGCGGGCCCGAACCTGGTTGGCGGACAACATGCCGCCGATCGATCCGGCCAACCCGCCCGAGCACGACCGCGGCCAAGAGGAACCGTGGTTACGTGCGCGGGAGTTGCAGAAGAAGCTGTATGACGGTGGGTTCGCCGGGATCTGCTTCCCGCGCGAGTACGGTGGCCTCGGTCTTCCGATCGCCTACCAGAAGGCGTTCAACAACGAATCACGCTGCTATGAACTACCGGTCATCCTGAACACCCCTACCTTCACGATCTGTGCCGCAACCATCCTCGACACCGGGTCCGAAGAGCAGAAGCAGCGACATATCTCGGCCGCGCTGCGCGGTGACGAGGTACTCGTGCAGCTGCTGTCGGAGCCCAGCGGTGGGTCGGATCTCGCCGGCGTCATCACCCGCGCCGACCGCAAGGGCGACAAATGGGTGATCAACGGCGCCAAGACCTGGAGCACCAGCGCGTTCGCCGCTGACTACGGGCTGATGCTTGCCCGCACCGACTGGGATGTGCCCAAGCACGAAGGCCTGACGATGTTCCTGGTGCCCATCAACAGCGAAGGCATCACGCTTCGGCGCATCAAGCAGGTGAACGGCTCGGTCGAGTTCTGTGAGGAGTTCTTCGACAACCTCGAGCTCGGTGACGACGCCGTCATCGGCGAGGTCAACGGCGGCTGGCACGTGGCATCCCGACAGCTCTACCACGAGCGCCGAGCAGTCGGCGGCGGGTCGGAGTTCGCGAGCGGCATTGGCGCCGAAGGCAAGTCCGACGTGCCGATCGATTACGTCGCGCTGCTGGAGGCAACCGGGCAGGCCGACAGCGAGCGGGCGCAGGAGGCGGCGGGCCGCGCGTTGGTGCACCGTGCGGTGCGTGAGCAGCTCATCGACCACGTGTATCACGGCGTCCTGGACGGCTCGCTGCCGCCGGCCGCCGGCTCGATCATCCGGGTCACCCACGCCGAGGTGCATCATCTGGAGTTCGACACTGTGCTGTCGCTCACCGAGAGTTCAGGTGTCGTGGATGTCGGTGACGACATGATCCGCTACGGCGAGCGCTATTTGTCACGGCAGGCGGCGGCACTCGGTGGTGGCACCACCGAGATCGCGCGCAACATCATCGGCGAACGCGTGCTGGGCTTTCCGCGCGAGCACGCAGCCGACAGGGGCGTCCCGTTCAATCAGGTCAAGCGCAACAAGGGCTAGCGACATCCTCGAGACGGTCCCCGGCTTCGCGTAGGCCCACACAGATCGTGATGCGAACGAAATCTAAGATCTGTACGCAGTTTCGACAATGTCCTCAGCGGGCGGCGTCATCAATTGATGACGCCATCCGAAGGACATGTGCTTCTCGACGGGCGTCATCAACTGGTCAGGTGCCTCTCGACGGCGTCATCAATCGATGACGCTTCCTAGAAGAGTGTTGGCTGGGCTTCCGCGGCAGCCGCAACCCCAGGAGCCGCCTCAACCCGAAACGGCCGGCGGTCCGGAGCCAGGCCGTGCTTGGCGATCAACGGAGTCACCCTGTCGTGGAGCGTCTTCTTGTAATCCGACGGCAGATACGCTCCGCGCCTGTACAACTCGCGGTACACCGCGACCAGCTCGGGATGGGACCGCGCCAGCCACGCCATGAACCATCCGCGCGTCGAGCCCCTCAGGTGCAGTCCGAACGCTGTCACGCCCGTAGCTCCCGCCGCGGCGATCTGACCGCACAACGCGTCGAGATGCGCCACGGAATCCGTCAGGTGCGGCAGTACCGGCGCCACCATGACATGGCAGTCCAAGCCCGCCTCGCGAATGGCGGAGATGAGGCCGAGGCGGGCCTGCGGTGTCGGCGTTCCCGGCTCGACGTCCTTGTGCAGTTCGGGATCGCCGACGGCCAGTGACACCGCGACACTGACGTCGACGCGTGTGGCCGCGTCGGCGATCAACGGCAGGTCGCGGCGCAACAGCGTGCCCTTGGTCAGGATCGAGAAGGGGGTACCGGAATCTACCAGCGCGGCAATGATTCCCGGCATGAGTGCGTATCGTCCCTCGGCGCGTTGATATGGGTCGGTGTTGGTGCCCAGCGCCACCGTCTCCCGTTGCCATGACCGCCGGGACAACTCGCGCCGCAGCACGTCGGCGACGTTTGTCTTCACCACGACCTGGGTGTCGAAATCAGTGCCGGAGTCGAACTCCAGGTACTCGTGGGTGGGCCGGGCAAAGCAGTACCGGCAGGCGTGTGAACAACCGCGATAGCCGTTGACCGTGTATCGGAACGGCAGCATCGCCGCGTTGGGCACCTTGTTCAATGCCGATTTGCATAGCACCTCATGGAACGTGATGCCTTCGAACTGCGGCGTGCGCACACTGCGGATGAAGCCGATCCGCTGCAGGCCGGGCAGTGCGCCGTCGTCGACGCTGACGCCCTGAGCGTCCCATCGCATCCACCTATTCGAACTGATGTTCGATAAGTTGTCAAGAGTAATTACGCGGTTGACAAATCCGGGGCATCCACATGATATGCGTCATGCGACTAATATGATGTCCATCATGCGAAGGGCCACCGCCACACGAGCCGAGAACAAGCGTGAGTCGCTGAACAAGATCCTGGACGCCGCCGCGCGTCGACTCCGCGAAGAGGGTCTGGAGCGCACGGCGATCGTTCCGGTGATGCGCGACGCCGGCCTGACGCACGGCGCGTTTTACGCACACTTCTCCAGCAAGGACGAACTCGCCGCGGCCGCGTTCGGGCACGCGATCACCACCGGCCGCCCGCATTGGATCAAACCGTCGCGAGGCGAGTCGTGGGGAACACGGCTGGCCGGCCTCGCCAAGCGGTATCTCACCACCGCACATCGCGACGACCTTTCCACCAGTTGCGGATTCGCCACCCTGAGCTCCGATGCCGCGCATGCGTCACCCGCATTCCGCACCAGCTACGAGCACGAACTGCGCAAGTCGCTGGCCGCGATCTGCGAGGACGACAAAGACACGGCCGACAGACTCGACGACGCAATAGCGCTGATGACGATCTGCGTCGGCGGAATGTCGCTGGCGCGGGCGGTCGCCGACCCCAAGCTGTCGGCCCGAATCCTGCGGGTGGCCCGAGACGCCGCCGCCAAACTCGCTGACACCCAACCGGATTAGAAGGAGAACGTCATGGCGGGAGCCAAGCCCTACGGGCGGCTGCAATACCGGGAGATCAACGGCAAGCGGATGGCCTACGTCGACGAGGGCCAGGGTGACGCCATCGTGTTTCAGCACGGCAATCCCACGTCCTCCTACTTGTGGCGCAACATCATGGGATACCTCGAAGGGCTGGGCCGGCTCGTCGCCTGCGACCTGATCGGCATGGGGCACTCCGACAAACTCGACGACTCCGGGCCCGACCGCTACCACTACACCGAACAGCGCGACTACCTGTTCGCCCTGTGGGACGCACTCGAACTCGGCGACCGCGTGATACTCGTTCTGCACGACTGGGGTTCGGCGCTGGGCTTCGACTGGGCCAATCAACACCGCGATCGCGTCGCGGGCATCGCGTACATGGAAGCCATTGCGATGCCGATCGATTGGGCCGACTTCCCCGGACCCGTCAGCGAGGTTTTCCGCGGCTTCCGTTCGCCGCAGGGCGAGTCGATGGTGCTGGACAACAACGTGTTCGTCGAGGCGGTGCTGCCGGGCGCGATTCAGCGCACGCTCAGCGACGAGGAGATGGACCACTACCGCGAGCCGTTCCGCACCCCGGGTGAGGATCGGCGACCGACGCTGTCGTGGCCGCGCAACATCCCGATCGAAGGTGAGCCCGCCGACGTCGTGGCGATCGTCGAGGAATACGGAGCGTGGCTCGCGCAAAGCGATGTGCCCAAGCTGTTCGTGAACGCCGAACCGGGCGCGATCATCCGCGGTCGCGTCCGCGATTTCGTGCGCACATGGCCAAACCAGACCGAAGTCACCGTTCCCGGAACACATTTCATCCAGGAGGACAGCCCCGACGAGATTGGCGCGGCCGTCGCATCCTTCGTCCGAGCAGTGCGCGCCAGCAGGTGATTGACTATCCGCCGTGACAGAACTGTTGTTCTCCTACGGCACGCTGCGGCAGCCGGGCGTTCAGCGCGATGTCTTCGGCACAGAACTCGATGGCAGACCCGACGCAATCGTCGGCTACGACCTCGAATATGTGACGATCACCGATCCGCGCGTCATCGCGTCCAGCGGCAGTGACCGCCACCCGATTCTGAAGCCGGCAGATCGGGCCGACGCCGAAGTCGAGGGGACGGTGTACGCCGTCAGCGACGGCCAACTGGCGGCAGCCGACGACTACGAGGTCGATGATTACGAGCGGATTGCTGTCCCGCTGCGCTCAGGCGATCAAGCCTGGGTCTACGTCTTCGCCAGCAGGTGAGTCACCAGCGACTCAGCTGGCAGAAGGCTGTGGTGGGGCCCGTGTTCTGGACGGCCAGTTGTCCGTCGACCCAGATCTCGCAACGCGCGTTCGGCGGGGCCTCCATGGCATGACCGGCCCGAGCCACGCTGATGTACGCCCATTGCGGGTCGGCGAGCGTCGCGGTGGCCTCCCATGGTGTAACGAAGCTGCCCCTGGTCGAGTACGCAGACGCGTCGGCGTTGAAAGCCTGCAAGTCCGCGGGCGAACTGGTCACATAGTTGATGTCGAAGCTCAGCGGAGCATCCGCGCTGACAACGTATCTGACGTTTGGCGCGGCTGGCTGCGCGTCCGCCGTTGCCTGGCTGATGGCGATAGAACCTGCCGCCAGCACGAGCGCCGCCCCGACCATGGATGTCGCTTTTCGCATGTTGGTCACATCGCCGCACCGTACCGGACCGTTACAGGCTCGGCAGGGCCGCTACGTCGCTGCCCAGCAACGGCAAACCAACACTCGCGCGCCGACACGTTAATTTGTTCGTCACATGCAGACATTTGGAAGAAACACCGCCGCTCTAACGTGCCGATTCGACACCCCAGCGATGTCACGAATTCTGCACGCCAGTCGACGCTCATCCCCTGATGTGCGCTGCTGATATAGGGAAAGGCTGTCAATGCGACTACCACAACGCTCCTCGTTGAGAAGGTCCGCGCTGGCGACAGGAAGCATCGTCGCCGCGGCGGGCCTGCTGTTGGCGGGCTGTGGAAGCAAGGCGACCGAGTCCGACTCGGCAAACGTCGAGTCGTGCGTGGACACCTCGGGTCCGACCGTGAAGGTCGGCTCGCTGAACTCGCTGTCGGGCACGATGGCGATCTCCGAGGTGACGGTGCGCGACGCCATCGCGCTGGCGGTCGAGGAGATCAATGCGGCCGGTGGCGTAATGGGCAAACAGATCCAGGTCGTGGGTGAGGACGGCGCGTCGGAGCCAACGGTGTTCGCCGAAAAGGCCGAGAAGCTGATCAGCAGCGACTGCGTGGCAGCGGTGTTCGGCGGTTGGACCTCGTCGAGCCGCAAGGCGATGCTGCCGGTGTTCGAGGGTGCGAACTCGCTGCTGTACTACCCCGTGCAGTACGAGGGCCTGGAGTCGTCGAAGAACATTTTCTACACCGGCGCCACGACCAATCAGCAGATCGTGCCGGCGTTGGACTATCTGAAGGAGAAGGGCGTCAAGTCGCTCTATCTCGTCGGCAGCGACTACGTGTTCCCGCAGACGGCGAACCGGATCATCAAGGCCTACGCCGAAGCCAACGGCATCGAGATCAAGGGTGAGGACTACACGCCACTGGGCTCGACGGACTTCTCCACCATCGTCAACAAGGTCCGCACCGCCGACGCCGACGCGGTGTTCAACACGCTGAACGGCGACTCGAACGTCGCATTCTTCCGCGAGTACCGCAACGTCGGCCTCACACCGCAGCAGATGCCCGTGGTGTCGGTGTCCATCGCCGAGGAGGAGGTCGGCGGCATCGGTGTGCAGAACATCACCGGCCAGCTGACGGCGTGGAACTACTACCAGACGATCGACACCCCGGTGAACGACGCATTCGTCAAGGCCTACAAGGCCAAGTACGGCGCCAACAAGCCGACGTCGGATCCGATGGAGGCGGCCTACGTCTCGGTCTACCTGTGGAAGAACACCGTCGAGAAGGCAAAGTCCTTCGAGGTGAGTGCGATTCAGGAGAACGCCGGCGGCGTCACGTTCGACGCGCCGGAGGGCCTGGTCACGATCGACGGCGAGAACAACCACATCACCAAGACCGCGCGCATCGGCGAGATCCGCCCGGACGGCCTGATCTACACGGTCTGGGAGTCCCCTGGTCCGATCGAGCCGGACCCCTATCTCAAGTCGTACCCGTGGGCCGCAGGTCTCTCCGGCTGATTCCGGTATGGATGTTCTGATCGGGCAGCTGGCAACGGGATTGAGCCTCGGCTCGATCCTGTTGCTGGCCGCCCTCGGGTTGTCGCTGACCTTCGGTCAGATGGGCGTCATCAACATGGCGCACGGCGAGTTCATCATGGCCGGCTGCTACACCGCCTACGTGGTGCAGCAGATCGTCTCCAGCGCCGGTGCGTCTCTGTTGATTTCGCTGGTCGTCGGCTTCTTCGTCGGCGGCGCGATGGGCGCGCTGCTGGAAGTCACCCTGATCCAGCGGATGTACGACCGGCCGCTTGACACCCTGCTGGTGACGTTCGGTGTCGGGCTGATCCTGCAGCAGATCGCCCGCGACATCTTCGGTGCTCCTGCGGTCAACGTCATCGCTCCGGCGTGGCTGTCCGGTGGTGTGGAGATTCTCGGCGCGGTGGTGCCCAAGACCCGCATCTTCATCCTCGTGCTCGCCGTGGCGTGCGTTGCGGCGCTGGCCACTGCACTCAAGGTCAGCCCGATGGGCCGCCGTATCCGGGCGGTCGTGCAGAACCGCGACCTCGCCGAAACCAGCGGCATCTCCTCGCGAAAGACCGACATCACAACGTTCTTCATCGGTTCCGGCCTTGCGTCGGTGGCCGGTGTGGCGCTGACGATGATCGGGTCCACCAGTCCGACGATTGGGCAGAGCTATCTGATCGACGCGTTCCTGGTCGTTGTGGTCGGTGGGCTGGGCCAGATCAAGGGCACCGTGATCGCGGCCTTCTCGCTGGGCTTCCTGAACTCGTTCATCGAGTACAACACCACCGCGTCGCTGGCCAAGGTGGTCGTGTTCGTGATCATCGTGATCTTCCTGCAGGTTCGTCCGCAGGGCCTGTTCACCGTTCGCACAAGGAGTTTGGTGTGAGGACAGTCCTCGGCCGTTGGCAGACCTGGGCGGGTTTCGGCATCGCGGCGGTGGTGTTGTTCGGCGTGGCACCGGTTGTGCTGTCTGAATTCCGACTGTCGCTGCTCGGAAAGTTCCTGTGCTTCGCGATCGTCGCGGTCGGCATCGGGCTGGCCTGGGGCCGGGGCGGAATGCTGGTGCTCGGCCAGGGCGTCTTCTTCGGCCTCGGCGGCTACATGATGGGCATGCACCTCAAGATCGCCGACGCTGCGATCCGCGGCGACGACGTGCCCGACTTCATGCAGATCGCCGGCGTGCGGGAACTGCCCGCCTACTGGCAACCGTTCGCCTCCCCCGAGTTCACGCTACTGGCGATCGTGCTGCTGCCGACTGCCATTGCCGCGGCATTGGGCTTCGGCGTCTTCAAACGTCGCGTCAAGGGCGCGTACTTCGCGATCCTGTCACAGGCGCTGGCCGCCGCGCTGGCGATCCTGCTCGTCGGACAGACCAGCATCGGTGGCAGCAACGGGCTCAACAGGTTTCGAACGTTCTTCGGGTTCACTCTGAACGATCCGGCCAACCGGCGAATGCTGTACTTCATCGCCGCGGGCGTGCTGCTCCTCGTCGTCGCCGTCGTCCGGCAGCTCATGCAGAGCCGATACGGCGAGCTGCTGGTGGCCGTGCGCGACGGCGAGGAGCGGGTGCGCTTTCTGGGCTACGACCCCGCCAACATCAAGGTCGTCGCCTACACCGTCGCCGCGCTGTTCGCCAGCATCGCCGGCGCGCTGTTCGCCCCGATCGTCGGCTTCATCGCACCCTCCCAGGTCGGCATCCTTCCGTCGATCGCGTTCCTGATCGGAGTCGCGATCGGAGGCCGCACGACGCTGCTGGGACCGGTGCTGGGCGCCATCGGCGTCGCCTGGGCGCAAACCCTGTTCTCCGAACGCTTTCCATCGGAGTGGACATACGCCCAGGGCCTGCTGTTCATCGTCGTCGTCGGCTTCTTCCCCGCGGGCCTTGCCGGGTTGGGGGTGTTGCTCAAGCGCCGCCGAAAGGCCACAGCCGAACCGCAGTCGGAGAAGGCTCCCGACTCCGACCCCAACCCAGAGAAGGTGGGCGTCAGCTCATGACCGAGGGCGAAGCGAGCGCCGCTGACAAGGAACCCGTCGAGGGCGGCAACGTCGGTATGGGCACCCAGTACCTCGAAGTGCGGGGCTTGACAGTCGATTTCGACGGTTTCAAGGCGGTCAGCGACGTCGACCTGACGCTGTTCCAGGGCGACCTGAGATTCCTCATCGGACCCAACGGCGCCGGAAAGACGACCGTGATCGACGCGATCACCGGACTGGTGCCGGCGTCCGGTTCGGTGAACAAGTCCGGCGTGGAACTGCTCGGCAAGAAGGTGCACCAGATCGCGCGGCGCGGGGTCGGCCGAACCTTCCAGACTGCGAGCGTGTTCGAGCAGCTGACTGTGCTGCAGAACCTGGACATCGCGGCGGGAGCGGGCCGATCGGTGTGGACGCTGTTGCGGCGGCGGGGCGGCGTGCTCCCCGCGATCGAACAGGCGCTGCACACCATCGGGCTGACGCACCTGGCCGACAAGCCCGCCGGGGTGCTCGCCCACGGGCAGAAGCAGTGGCTGGAGATCGGCATGCTGCTGGTCCAGAACGCCGACGTGTTGCTGCTCGACGAGCCGGTGGCAGGCATGAGCACCGAGGAACGCGAAGAGACCGGAAACCTGTTGCGTCGCATCGGCGCTGAACGCACCGTCGTCGTCGTCGAACACGATATGGACTTCATGCGTGCGTTCGCGACTTCGGTGACGGTGCTGGCGCGCGGGCAAGTGATCGCCGAAGGCTCGGTGGCCGAGGTGCAGGCCAACCCAAAGGTCCAGGAGGTCTATCTGGGTACCGCCGCGGCGGGGGCCGACGGCATCGAACTCGTCGAGGAGAACTCCTGATGCTGCAACTGGTCGACGTCCACGCCGGTTACGGCCGCTCTGAGGTCATTCACGGCGTCAGCGTCGAGGTACCGACCGACGGGGTCGCCGCCGTGATGGGTCACAACGGCGCCGGCAAGACGACGCTGTTGCGTGCGGCGGTTGGCCTTCTCAAATGCAGTTCGGGCAAGGTGCTGTTCGACGGCGAGGAAATCACCAAGCTACGGCCGAGCGCACGCGTGACGCGCGGCCTGGCCTACGTACCGCAGGGGCAGCAGTCGTTCGGCCAGCTGACGACGGCAGAGAATCTTCAGGTCGTCGCCGACGGCCGTAAGAACGGCAAGCAGCTCATCGACCAACAGCTCGACCTGTTTCCTGCGTTGAAGGAACTTCTTCCGCGGCGGGCCGGGCTGCTATCGGGCGGCCAGCGCCAACAGCTGGCGATCGCACGCGCACTGATCACCACCCCCAAATGCCTGATTCTCGATGAGCCGACCGAGGGCATCCAGCCGTCGGTTGTCGCTGAGATCGAAGCCGCGATCACCGCCCTGACACAGCGCGGCGACCTCGGGGTACTGCTGGTCGAACAGCACATCGGCTTTGCGCTGGAGTCCGCGCAGCGCTACTACATCCTCGAGGCGGGCCGCGTCACGTCCAGCGGTACCGGCGGCTCGGCCTCCGAGGCCGACGTCCGCGCTGCAATGGCCATCTAGCCGCAGCTCCGGACAGCTGGGCCTCCTCCGTCGCGAGCGTGCGTGTCCACGGCGGACTCTCCGTCGATCTTTGCCAGTTTGCGCACGTTCGCAGCCTTTGGGATGGCACGCTGCATGCGTGAACGCGCCCGCAGAGACCCGGGTACTCGCCGATACGGGCGGCCTGGTCGTCACTGACGACGGCCGTCGGGTCAATATCTTCGATCGCTGCACGGGTGCCCTGGCGACACTGGCATTCGTGCTTGCGATATTCACGCTTGTCGTCGGTGGGTTCGGCGTGGTGGCTCTGATCGCCGGAGTTCCCTCCAGGTCGCTCGGCGCGATATTCGTCGCGGTCGGAGTCGCGTTCGCTGCGGTGCTGTTTGTCGTGGTGCGCAAGATCCGTCGGCGCCGCAGCCAACCACTGCACAGTTGCCGCTCGGTCGCGGTGATCGACCGCAAGCTCGGGCTCTTCAGCTACGGCGGCGGCGCCATCGTCCCGCTGGATCAGGTGCGGTTTGCCCGCAGAATGCAAATCGGCTCCAGCTCACCCAAACTCGTCGCTCTGACACCGGGTGGAACAAAGGTTCTCAAGCGCGGCAATCCTTTCGACGGTGGCGTCGGCAACGTCGACGAAGTTCTCGGCGCGATCGTGAGAGGAGCCTGATGCCGGTGCACGTATCGAGGCGCTCCGCGCTGACGCTATTCGCAACAGCTCTCGGCGGGGCAGCGTTCGGCGTGTCGTCATGCCGATCAGCACCGTCGACGACCCGGCCGTCGCTACCCGAGAATGCACTCATCACCCTCGGTGTCCAAGCCGGACCGCCACCTGTTCCGAACAAGACCGGAATCTCGTCCGCGTTGAAGATCGGCGACGACGTCTACCAGATCGACTGCGGCCTGGGCTCGTTGAACGCCTTCACCAATGCCGGGCTGAAGTTCGACCAGCTGCGAAGCATATTCATCACGCACCTGCACACCGATCACACGGTCGACTACGGCAGCTTCCTTTTCTCCGGTGGCTATACGGCGTCGAAAGATAAGGCACCGGTGACCGTGTATGGCCCAGGCCCGGCGGGCGGACTGCCGCCCAGCCAAGTCGGGAATTCGGATCCGGCGACGATCGATCCCGCGCACCCGACCCCGGGGCTGGCCGAGATGACGTCGTCCCTGCAACAGGCGTTTGCCTACACGAACAACATCTTCATCCGCGATATGGGTACCGACGACCTCCAGAAGCTGTTCGACGTCACGGAGATCTCGGTGCCACCAGAGGCCAACTACCAGAACAGATCACCGAAGACGGGCCCCTTTCCGGTGATGTCGGACGACAACGTGACCGTCACCGCGACTCTGGTTTCCCACTACGACGTCTACCCTGCCTTCGGCCTCCGATTCGATCTGAACAAATCCGGTGTGTCCGTTACGTTCTCCGGTGACACCACCAAGTCCGACAACCTCATCACGCTGGCGAAAGACACGGACATCCTCGTGCACGAGGCACAGTTCAGCCTCGATGACTCCTACTACGGCAACAGATTCCCGCCGAACTACCTGAAGAGTTCGCACACCTCGGCTGAGCAGGTCGGTGAGGTGGCTGCGGCGGCCGGCGCCGGACACGTCATCCTGAGCCACTACGAGCCCACCGACCTGCCTGACTCTGAATGGAGCGATGCAATCGGAAAGAACTACTCGGGCAAGATCACCGTCGCGCGCGACGGACAGGTGTTCGCTCTCTGACCGGTTCTCAGGAGCCCAGTGCCGCGGGCAGTCGCTCACCGAAGAGCTTTATCGCGTTCTCGGAGCTGACCATCCTGCGCGTAGCGTCGTCCATCGGATAGGACGCCAGGAATTCGGCGCCGGCCTGGTTGTCGTCCATCGGGTAGTCCACCGAGAACATCACCCGGTCGGCCCCCATCACCTCGAGCGTGCAGGCGAAGGCCGGCGGGCAGAAGTTGCCGCTTGTCGTGACGTGAAAGTTGTTGCGCAGGTAATCCGAGGGCAGGTGCTGTATGCCGTTGGGCAGAGGCGTTGCCGCCGAGGCCGTAGTAGCGGTCGACCCGGTAGGCGGCGAACGGAAGCATCTCACCGAGGTGTCCGATGATCATCTGCAGGCGTGGGAACTTGTCGAACAGCCCCGAGTAGATCAGCCGCAACACATGCGTCCCCGCCTCTGCGGCGAATCCCCACGAGGCCAGATGCAGCCCGTCGTCGACATAGGGCGCGAACCACGCGTCCATCACCGCGGGATGCGGTGTCGTGGGGTGAAGGTAGACCGGGGCATCCAGCGATTCGGCGCATGCGAAGAGGCCCTCATACGCGGGATCGTCGAGATACCGGCCCTGACAGTGACCGTTGATCAGTCCGCCCACGAGGCCCAACTCCGTGACAGCGCGCTCGAATTCAGCGGCCGCGGCGTCCGGGTCTTGGGTGGCCAGCGTCGCGAAACCGCCGAAGCGGTTGGGGTTCGCGCGCACAGTCTCGGCCAGACTGTCGTTCGCGCCGCGGGCCAGCTCAATGGCGCGCGCGGTGTCGGCCATCTCCTGCACGCCGGGGTCGAACAGCGACAGGATCTGGAAGTCGATGCCCGCGGCGTCCATCTGCTCGAGCCGTAGCGGGCCCCGGTCGTACAACCGCTCATAGCCCACAGGATTGTTCGTTCGCAGCCATGTGCCCACAACGTTGCCTTCGCTGGCCGGATCCCAGGCGAAATGCTCCTCGAGCGCGATCAGCGACATGACACTGGAATCCCTTCGACGAGCGACCGCTTTTGTACGCAGACTACGGCGCGTCGGCATACCAACACGGTCACTCGCCGTCCTCAGCCGCGGCTGAGGCGCGACAACACTTCTGCCCGCACATCGTCGACGGGTACATCGACCTGCTCGCCGGTCGCCAGGTTCTTGAGCCCGATGGTGCCTGCCTCGATATCGCGGTCACCGGCGACCAGAGCGATCGACGCGCCGGAGCGGTCCGCTGCGCGCATCGCAGCCTTGATGCCACGGTCACCGTAGGAGAGGTCGACGCGGACACCCGCGACGCGTAACCGCGCCGCCAGCACCGCCAGCGTGATCTTGGCCTGCTCGCCGAGCGGCACCGCGAACACGTCGACGCGGGTTGTGCCGCCGACCGACTTGCCCTCGGCCTTCAGCGCCAGCATCGTCCGGTCCACGCCGAGACCAAAGCCGATGCCGGACAGATCTTTTCCACCGAGCTGATGCATCAGGCCGTCGTACCGGCCGCCGCCGCCGATGCCCGACTGTGCGCCGAGCCCGTCGTGCACGAACTCGAACGTGGTTTTCGTGTAGTAGTCCAGTCCCCGAACCATGCGCGGGTTGATGACATACGGCACCCCGAGCGCATCCAGGTGCGCGAGGACGGTGTCGAAGTGCTGCTTGGCGACGTCGGAGAGGTGATCCAGCATGACGGGTGCGTCGGCGGTCATCTCCTGCATTTTGGGGCGCTTGTCATCGAGTACCCGCAGCGGGTTGATCTCGGCGCGTCGGCGGGTGTCCTCATCGAGGTCGAGCTTGAACAGGAAGTCCTGCAACAGCTCCCGGTACTGCGGGCGGCACGTGTCGTCGCCAAGCGAGGTGATCTCCAGCCGGAACCCGTCGAGCCCGAGCGACCGAAAACCAGCGTCGGCGATGGCGATCACCTCGGCGTCCAGTGCGGGATCGTCGACGCCGATCGCCTCTACCCCAACCTGCTGCAGCTGACGGTACCGCCCGGCCTGCGGGCGTTCGTAGCGGAAGAAAGGCCCGGCATAGCAGAGCTTGACCGGCAGCGGCCCACGGTCCAATCCGTGCTCGATCACCGCGCGCATCACGCCGGCGGTGCCCTCCGGGCGCAGCGTCACCGAGCGGTCGCCACGGTCGGCGAAGGTGTACATCTCCTTGGACACCACATCGGTGGATTCCCCCACCCCGCGCGCGAACAGCGCGGTGTCTTCGAAGATCGGGAGTTCGACATCGCCGTAGCCCGCGCGCCGCGCCGCGTCGAGCAGACCGTCGCGGACGCCGACGAACTGCGCCGAGTCCGGCGGCAGATAGTCCGGGACGCCCTTGGGCGCCTGAAAATCACTCACTAGTTCAAGCCTTCGAGGAACGGGTTGGTGCGGCGTTCGTCGCCGATCGTGGTCTTCTCACCGTGCCCAGGTAGTACCACGGTGTCGTCATCGAGCACCAACAGTTTTGTGACGATCGAACCGAGCAGATCGCGGCCGCTGCCGCCGGGTAGATCGGTACGGCCGACGGACTGCCGGAACAGGGTATCGCCGGTGAAGACGACCGAGCCGGGGCCGGTGCCGATGCCTGAGTCGACCCGGAACACGACTGAGCCGCGAGTGTGGCCAGGGGTGTGGTCGACGGTCACGGTGACGCCCCCCAGTTCCACCTTGTCCCCGTCCTTGTCCAACTCGATGACCTGTTTCGGTTCGCGAAACAGCGCGCCGAACGCGATCTGCGCCAGCCGCGGCCCGAAATCCTTGATCGGGTCGGTCAGCATAAACCGGTCATCCGGATGGATGTAGGCCGGGCAGCCGTACATGTCGGCCACCTTCTGAGCCGACCAGATGTGGTCGACGTGTCCGTGGGTGAGCAGCACCGCCGCAGGTGTCAGGCGGTTCTCTTCCAGGATCCGCTGCAACGGCCCCATCGCCCGCTGGCCCGGATCGACGATGATCGCGTCCGTTCCGGCGCGCTGCGCCAGCACGTAGCAGTTGCACGCCAACATGCCCGCCGGGAATCCGGTGACAAACACGAGGTCCAGTTTTCCATCCCCGATGACGTGGGCGGCAACGCCTCACTCAGCAATGCCTGGCACACTCGTTGCCGACCGATCAACACGAGGAGGACACCGGCGGTGCCGACGAACGAACAACGGCGGGCGACAGCGAAGCGCAAACTCGAGCGACAGCTGGAGCGCCGAGCGGCCAAAGAGCGCAAACGTCGTATTTTCATGATCGTCGGATCCGCCGCGGGCGCGATCATCGTCGTTGCCGCGGTGGTGGCTGCCGTCGTCCTCACCAGGGACGACTCGGACAGCGAGAACACCGCTGCTACCGACACAACCACGTCCAGTGCGGCACCGACCGCAGCAGGGACGCTGCCCGCGTTCGCGGCACCTGCCGGTCTCGGTGACAACTGCCAGTACCCGGCCTCCGCGGAGAAGGCCAGCAAGGACGTCAAACCGCCGCGCGCAGGCAAGGTGCCGACCGAGCCTGCGCAGGTCAGCGCCAGCATGGAGACCAACCAGGGCGACATCGGCCTCATGCTGGACAACGGCAAGTCGCCGTGCACCGTCAACAGCTTCGCCAGCCTGGCGAACCAGGGATTCTTCAAAGACACCACGTGCCACCGGCTGACCACCTCGGAGTCGCTGTCGGTGCTGCAGTGCGGCGACCCGACCGCCCAGGGCACCGGAGGCCCCGGCTACCAGTTCGCCAACGAGTATCCGACAAACCAGTACCAGCCCGACGACCCCGCACTGATGGAACCGGTGCTGTACCCGCGCGGCACCCTGGCCATGGCCAACGCCGGACCGGGCACCAACGGCAGCCAGTTCTTCCTGGTGTACAAGGACTCGCAACTGCCGCCCAACTACACGGTATTCGGCACGATCGACGAGACCGGCCTGGCTACGCTGGACAAGATCGCCGCGGCGGGCACGGCCGACGGCGCCGAGGACGGCAAACCGAAGTCGGACGTCAAGATCACGTCGCTGCTCCTGGACCCGTGACGGACCCGCCGCCGCCCTACGGCGCGTATCCGCCGCCGCCCGGCGCGTACCCGCCGCCATACGGTGGCTACCCGTACACCGGCTATCCGCAGCCCCAGCCAACGAACGCGCTGGCCATCGCGGCGCTGGTATGTGCCTTCGTGTTCGCGCCGCTCGGGATCGTGTTCGGACACATCTCTTTGTCGCAAATCAAAAAGACCGGCGAAGAGGGCCGCGGACTAGCCGTCGCGGGCCTGATCATCAGCTACCTGATCACAGTGCTCGCCATCCTCGTGGTGGTGCTGAGCGTGCTGTTCATCGTCGCGGTGGGCCGCAGCCTCGAGAACTTCGACGGAACGACATCTGACTACACCGCAACACCTCTACAGCCGATCGACGCCCCGCCACTGCCGGAGTTCAAGCCGCCCGCCACGCTCGGAACCAATTGCCAATATCCGGCAACGACGGAACCGGCGAGCAAGCCCGCCACACCGCCACGCACCGGACGGGTGCCGACCGACCCCGCATTGGTCACCGCCAGCGTCACTACCAACCGCGGTGGGATCGGGCTGCGTTTGGACAACGCCAAGGCCCCGTGCACCGTCAACAGCTTCGCGAGCCTGGCCCAGCAGGGTTTCTTCGACGACACGACATGTCACCGGCTGACCACCACCGGATCGCTCGGCGTGCTGCAGTGCGGCGATCCAAGCGGGACGGGCCAGGGCGGTCCGGGCTATCGGTTCCCGAACGAGTACCCGACCAACCAGTTCCGGCTGACCGACCCGACGTTGCAGACGCCCTTGTTGTACCCGCGGGGCACGCTCGCGATGGCCAACGCGGGTCTGGGCACCAACGGCAGCCAATTCTTCCTGGTCTATACGGACTCGATGCTGCCGCCGACCTACACCGTGTTCGGCACCATCGACCAGACCGGGCTGGCCACGCTCGACAAGATCGCCGCTGCCGGCGTCGCCGACGGCAAACAGGACGGCAAGCCCAACCAGGATGTGACCATCACGTCGGTGCGCCTGGACTGAGGCGTATCGGTCTAGCTCGGGCTGGTCTCGATGTAGAACTCGACGTCGTCGCCTTCGACCTTGGTGATCCGCATGTCTGCGGTGTACTCCGTGCCCTCAGGCCCGGTGAACTTGCACTCGAATTTCGTGCCCACTTTGGCTTCTACGCCTTCGGGGCACTTCACGTCGGTTGGCGTGAAACCCGTTTGCTTCTTTACGAGATCGACAACCGATTGGGCGGCGCCCTCGGGCTTGATGGTCGAGCCGCAACCGGCAATCAGCACGGCGACGGCGGCGAGAGTGGCCACAAATGCGGTGCGCATCGCCGAATTATGGCAGAAATTGACGGCCGCACGATTGTTTGCTCAAAACCGTCATGCAGCAGACGTCACGCGGTAGACGTCGTACACGCCCTCCACGTTGCGCACCACGTTCAACAGATGACCCAGATGCTTCGGATCGCCCATTTCGAAGGTGAACCGGCTGACCGCTACGCGGTCGTCGGAGGTGGTCACCGATGCGGACAGGATGTTGACCTTCTCGTCGGCCAGCACGCGGGTCACGTCCGACAGCAACCGGTGCCGGTCGAGGGCCTCCACCTGGATGGCGACCAGGAACACCGACGACGGCGACGGCGCCCACTGCACGTCGATGATCCGCTCCGACTGATCTTGCAGCGAGGACGCATTCGTGCAGTCCGTGCGATGCACGCTGACCCCACCGCCGCGGGTGACGAATCCCATGATGATGTCGCCGGGCACGGGCGTGCAGCATTTGGCGAGTTTTGTCAGCACCCCTGGCGCGCCGGGCACGGCAACGCCGACATCGTCGGTGCTGCGTTGGCGCATCGGCATGGTGGCCGGTGTCGAGCGCTCGGCGATCTCATCGGCGGCGTCCTCGTCACCGCCGAGTTGGGTAACCAGGCGCTGCACCACGTGCCGTGCCGACACGTGGCCTTCGCCAACTGCGGTGTAGAGCGCGGAAACGTCCGCGTAGCGCAATTCACGGGCCAGCGCCGCTACCTGTTCGGCATTCATCAACCGCTGCACCGGAACTCCGGCGCGTCGCACTTCGCGAGCAATCGCGTCCTTGCCGGTCTCGAGCGCCTCTTCGCGACGTTCTTTGGCGAACCACTGGCGAATCTTCGCCTTCGCCCGAGGCGAGACCACGAACGTCTGCCAGTCACGGGACGGGCCGGCATTGGGCGCCTTGGACGTGAAAATCTCGACTTGGTCGCCGTTTTCGAGCTTGCGCTCCAACGCGACCAACCGACCGTTGACGCGAGAGCCGATGCACCGGTGCCCGACTTCGGTGTGCACCGCGTAGGCGAAATCCACCGGAGTGGATCCGGTGGGCAGCGTGATCAGGTCGCCCTTCGGCGTGAACACGAAGATCTCCTGCACCGCCAGGTCGTAGCGCAACGACTCGAGGAACTCGCCGGGATCGGCGGCCTCCCGCTGCCAGTCAAGTAGCTGGCGCATCCAGGCCATGTCGTCGATCTCTGCGGCGGCGTGGCTGGCCGGAAGTCCGTTGCGGCCCTTGGCTTCCTTGTAGCGCCAGTGTGCGGCGATGCCGTACTCCGCCGTCTTGTGCATATCCGTGGTGCGGATCTGAACTTCCAGCGGCTTACCCTCGGGCCCGACGACGGTGGTGTGCAGCGATTGGTAAACACCGAAACGCGGTTGGGCGATGTAGTCCTTGAACCGCCCGGCGATCGGCTGCCAGAGCGAATGCACAACGCCCACAGCGGCATAGCAGTCCCGGACCTCGTCACAGAGGATGCGCACACCGACGAGGTCGTGAATGTCGTCGAAGTCGCGGCCCTTGACGATCATCTTCTGGTAGATCGACCAGTAGTGCTTTGGTCGGCCTTCCACCACCGCGCTGATCTTCGACGCGGTGAGTGTCGCGTTGATCTCGGCGCGGACCTTCGCCAAATAGATGTCGCGTGACGGTGCCCGATCGGCGACGAGTCGCACGATCTCCTCGTACTTCTTCGGATGCAGGATCGCGAACGACAGATCCTCGAGCTCCCATTTGACGGTCGCCATACCTAGCCGATGTGCCAGCGGCGCAATCACTTCCAGCGTTTCGCGGGACTTGCTGACCTGTTTCTCCGGCGGCAGGAAGCGCATTGTGCGCATGTTGTGCAGGCGGTCGGCAACCTTGATCACCAGCACCCGCGGATCGCGTGCCATCGCGAGGATCATTTTGCGGATGGTCTCGCCCTCGGCCGCGGTGCCCAGTGCGACTTTGTCCAGTTTGGTCACGCCGTCGACGAGGTGGCCGACCTCGGTGCCGAATTCCTCGGTCAGCGCCTCGAGGGTGTAGCCGGTGTCCTCCACGGTGTCGTGCAACAGCGCCGCGATGAGCGTCGTGGTGTCCATCTCGAGCTCGGCCAGGATGCTGGCGACGGCCAGCGGGTGGGTGATGTAGGGGTCACCGGAGCGGCGCAACTGATCGGCGTGACGCTCGTCGGCCACCTCGTACGCGCGCTGCAGCAGCGTCAGGTTGGCCTTGGGATAGAACTGCTTGTGGACTGCGACCAGCGGTTCCAGCACCGGATTGACGGCGCTGCGCTGCGCGGTCATCCGGCGGGCCAGCCGGGCCCGTACCCGACGGGACGCGCTTGTCGTCGTCTTGGGGATCTCCAGGGGCTGTGTTTCGGGCGTCTGGGTGCCCGGCGGCGACTGCACGGCCTGTCCCGTGCCGGGATCCTCAGCCATGGTCACCTCCTTGAAATCGCTCAGACTTCGAGGATACGGCTCAGATCCTGAGCAAGGACGTCACCGGCAGCGGATCGAGCACCTGGCGGCCGTTCAGCGCGGTCAGTTCAAGCACAACCGCAGCGCGGGGGACCGTCGCACCGCAGTGCCGCAGCAGCTTCTCCGTCGCCGCCACCGTCCCGCCGGTGGCGAGAACGTCGTCGATGATGACAATCGTGCGTCCGGCGAGGTCGATGCCGTCGGCCGGTAGTTCCAGTGTGGCGGAGCCGTACTCCAGCTGGTAGGTCTCGCTGTGCACCGGCGGCGGCAACTTGCCACCCTTGCGGACCGCCAGCACTCCGGTCCCGAGCCGCAGCGCGACCGCCGCGCCCAGCAGAAACCCGCGCGCATCGATGCCCGCCACCAGGTCGGCACCTCGAGCGGTCTCGGCGAGAGCGTCGGTGACCCTTGCCAGACCGTTGGCGTCGGCCAGCAGCGGCGTCAGATCTTTGAACTGAATGCCCGGCTCGGGAAAGTCGGGCACTTCCCGCATCAGCGACGCGACGAGCGTCGCGATGTCTTGGCCCGTCGCCCCCGGGTCTGGGGCACCGGTACTCACTGGCCCAGTGCCCAGCGATCCATATTCCATCCCGCGCCCCATCGAGTCGGACTGCTGCTCACCGCGTACATGTCTTTCGACGTCAACACGGTTCGCTGCTGACGATAGAGCGGAAGTGTCGGCATGTCAGTCCACAAGATCGATCCGCCTTCACCGAGCAGCCGGGACAGCTCCTTGGGGTCGGACGTCACCGCGATCGCGGCGATGACGCCGTCGACGCGCTCGTTGGAGTAGCGGGACAAGTTGTTGCCATTGCCGGAATGCAGATCGTAGGCGTCCATCGCGTTGGAGCCGGTCGACCCACTTCCCGCCGCACCTCCCGTGCTGGCGAGCAGGACGTCGATCTTGTTGTCGCGCAGCGTCAGCGGGCCGGTTTCGTTGGTCGCGACGTCCTGCACGGTGATTCCGGCAGGCGCGCAAGCCTTGGCGATTGCGCCGACGGTCGCCGCCAGCCGGGCGTTGGGGCTCTGATAGCCGATGCGGACGGTCAACGGCCGCCCGTTGACCGCCGCCCGCGCAGCACCGGGATTGGCGATGCTGAACTGTCCGCCCTCGACCGCACCTTCGGTCGCGCTGTAGGCATCCTCGGTAACGGGGTTCAGACGCCAGTTGGCGATCGGCACCTCTGCGTTGCGGGCGATCACGTCACGCGGGGTGCAATGGGCCAGTGCGCGCCGCTCCGGCGTCTGTGACAACGGGCCCCGCGACGCGAAGATGAGCTGCTCGATGCCGGCCGACGGGGCGTCGGTCCGGACATAATCGTCGGGCAGGTTAAGCGTGCCCGAGGAGCCTGCCGCCATATCGACGACGTCGTAGGCGTCCTGGTTGATGCGATCCTGGATGTCGGCGCCCCGCGGCCACACAGTGATCCTGGAGGTGACGGGTGCGGCTCCCCACCATTTGTCATTTGCGACGAGCACTACGGCGCCATCGTCGGTCACCGAGTCCAGCTTGTACGGCCCCGACGACGGGAACTTCTTGATGTCGATGTCCTTCGTCAGGTTCCAGGTGGTGTTCCACACCTGGGCGATCCGGTCGACGGTCGGGCGGTCGTTGTTGGTGATCGCGGCGGTGACGCCACCGTCTGGAAGGCCGAGCACATCGGCGATCACGTGCGACGGCATCATCGACGTGGCGGCGAACAGCTGGCCGTAGTCGA
Organism: uncultured Actinomycetota bacterium; assembly: GCA_963721195.1. Classification (GTDB taxonomy): domain Bacteria; phylum Actinomycetota; class Actinomycetes; order Mycobacteriales; family Mycobacteriaceae; genus Mycobacterium. Next base: position 253,315 of record CAVRIH010000021.1, read on the forward strand.
CGAACGCGCGGTCCGGCGCGAACGACACCCGCGCCTTCTTCTGCCCCGGCGCGCAGTCCACGGACGCGATGTCGGTGTAACCGGCACGGCTGGCCGCGTCGAAACCCGCGAACCGTCCAGACTGTGATGCCCAGGCCAGCACCATGTCGTCACACGTGATCGGCTTACCGTCGGAGTACACCGCGGCGTCGTTGATCTCGTAGTCGAGCACCAGAGGCGCCCGGCCGACGACGGAGATCTTGCCGAAGTCGTGATCCCCGACGATCTGGCCGTCGGGGCCGTGGTAGTTGAAGCCGGTCAGCACCCGCGCGAACGCCTGCGGACCACCGGACGCAGCCCCTGCCACGGTGTTGGTGTTGTAGGTCGTCAGCAGCCCGTCCATCGCGAAGTCGATGCGGTCGGCGGGGCCACGCGAACACGAAGACAGACCCGCGGCACCGACCATCAGTGCGGCCGCCAGGACACCCGCACGCCGGCTCCACGCCGTGATCATCTGGCTTACCGCCGCCGGGTGTTGCGCTTACCCGACGGTCGTCCGGTCCGGCTGCTGGTCGGCCTTACAGGCCGTGCACCGGGCGCGGGCTTGTCGGGTACCGGGGTCGTGCTCGCCACCGCCGCGGCGGTTGCCGTCGCCGGCGTCTGCTCGTCATCCTCGGTGCCCGAAGACCTCGAGGCACTTCCCTTGCGGCGGCTGCGCACCCGGCGGGTGTGTGTGCGCACAAGCTCGGTGCGCTCCCGCAGCGACACCAGAAGCGGCGTGGCGAAATAGATCGACGAATACGTACCGACGATCACGCCGACCAACTGCACGAGCGCCAAGTCCATCAGCGTGCCGACGCCAAGCAGCCAGACCGCGATCACCATGAGAGCGAGGATCGGCAGCACCGAGATCAGACTGGTGTTGATCGACCGCATGAATGTCTGGTTGACCGCCAGGTTGGCGTGCTCACCGAACGTTCGGCGGGTGGTGTGCTCGAAGCCCTGGGTGTTCTCCTCGACCTTGTCGAACACGATCACGGTGTCGTAGAGCGAGAAGCCGAGGATGGTCAGCAGACCGATCACCGTCGCCGGCGTGACCTCGAAGCCGACGATGGAATACACACCCGCGGTGACGACGAGGTCAAACACCAGCGTGGCCAACGCGGCGACAGCCATGTAGCGCTCATATCGCACGGTGATGTAGATGGCGGCCAGGGCGAGGAACACCACCAGGGCGATGAGAGCCTTCTCGGTGATCTGCCCGCCCCAGGTCTCCGACACCGCCGAATCGCTGATGGCATTCTTGCTGGGTTGGCCGTCGGAACCCCGCGGCTGGAACGCGTCGAAGAGCGCCGTGCGCAGCGCCTCGATCTCGTCGTTGTTCAGGGTCTCCGAGCGAATCTGCACGGTGGCCGAATCGCCGCTGCCGACAAGGACCACGGCGTCGGCTTCCTTGCCCAGCGACTTGCTGAACACGTCTTCGACCTGCTGGGTGGTGACGGTGCCGGTTGCAGTCTGCGCCGGCATGGACACCTTGGTGCCACCCTCGAAGTCGATGCCGAACGTGAAGCCGCGAAGCAGAATGCTCGCGACGGCAATTGCAATCATCAGGCCGCTGACCGTGAACCAGAGCTTGCGCCTACCGATGACCTCGAATGCGCCCGTACCGGTGTAGAGGCGGGTGAAGAAGCCATGTCGCGGCGCTTCGGTGGTTTCGAGCCCGGGCGCCTCGACGGCTGCCGTCGTGAGGCCGTCTGAACCTTTGTCTTTGGCGGCCATCTCGCTAACCCCGTCCCGTCACGTGTGCGGCCGCTCGGCGTTCGCGGGCTATCTGCTGCACCGCACCGAGCCCGTTCAGCCTCGGCTTGGCCATCGTCGGCGACTTCGACGCGATGTACACGATCGGCCAGGTCACCAGGAACACGACCACCACATCGAGGATGGTCGTCAGCCCCAACGTGAACGCGAAGCCCTTCACCTGGCCGACGGCAAGGACATAGAGGACGGCTGCGGCCAGGAAGGTCACCGCGTTTCCAGAGAGGATCGTCTTACGCGCCCTGCCCCAACCGCGGGGCACAGCCGAGCGGAACGAACGACCGTCGCGAATCTCATCCTTGATGCGCTCGAAGAACACCACGAACGAGTCCGCAGTCATACCGATACCGATGATCAGACCCGCGATGCCGGCCAGGTCGAGCGTGTAGCCGATGTACCTGCCCAGGAGCACGAGAATCGCGTAAACCATTGCGCCGGAAGCGACCAGCGACAGCGCGATCAGCACCCCCAATATCCGGTAGTAGAGCAGGGAATAGAGCAGCACCAGCGCGAGCCCGACCGCACCCGCGATCAAACCTGCCCGTAGCGAGGTCAAACCCAGTGTCGCCGAGACGGTTTCAGCCTCCGAGGATTCGAAGGACAGCGGTAGCGAACCGTACTTGAGTACGTTGGCCAGTTCGCGCGCCGTGGCCTCGGTGAACTGTCCGGTGATCTGGGTACGTCCGCCCGGAATGGCTTCGCGAATCTCGGGCGCGCTGACCACCTGGGAGTCCAGCACGAATGCGGTCTGGGTGCCGACGTTCGCGGCGGTGAAGTCGGCCCAGATCTTGGTGGCGTCGCTCTTGAATTGGACGTCGACGATGTACTGGCCCTGCTGCTGATCGAGACCCGAGCTCGCGTTCTCGATCTGTTCACCGCTGATGATCGACTTGTCGAGGAGATAGACCTCGTTGCCGTCCTGCGAGCACGTGATCAACGGCAGATTCGGGTCGTCGTTGCCGGCAAGCACGTCGTCCTCGCCGCAGCGGGTGGCCTGGAACTGCAGTGCCAGAATCTGGATCTGCTGGTCGGTGCTCTGGCGCAGTTCCTTCTCGTCGGCGATGCGCTGCGCCAGCGGGGCCTCACCAGGCGGCGCCGGCTCAGGCGTGCCCGGAGCCGGCGATGGCTGCTGGCCCGGGGGTGGTGTCGGCTGCGGCGGCGCCGGGGGCGGCTGCGGTGCAGGCTGGGCCGGGAGGTCCACAGGATAGGGACGCGGCTGAGGCGCGGGCGACTGCGCAGGCGCCGGCGACCGCGCGGGCGGTGCCGCCGGCTGCTCAGCGCTTCCTGGCGGAGGCATCGGCGCGCCGGCACCAGGGGGCATCCCGGGGACACCGGCCGGCGCGCCCGGTGGGCCACCGGGAGGTGCGCCCTGCGGCTCCTCGGTGGGCGGCTGCTGACCCTGCGCACCAGCCGGCATCGCGTGGACCACCGGCCTGATGTACAGCCGTGCCGTCTGACCGAGGTTGCGGGCCTCACTGCTCTCGTCGCCCGGCACGGTGATGACGAGGTTGTCACCGTCGATGATGACCTCGGACCCCGACACGCCCAGACCGTTGACGCGATCGTTGATGATCGTTTGCGCCTGGTTCAGAGCGTCGCGGGTGGGACGCGAGCCGTCCGGCGTGCGAGCGGTCAGCGTTACGCGGGTGCCGCCCTGCAGATCGATGCCGAGCTTGGGCTCGGCCTTCTTGTCCCCCGTGAGGAACACCAGCAGGTATGCGCCGACCAGCAGTACCAGGAAGAACGCAAGGTAGCGGGCAGGGTGCACCGGCGTCGAAGACGATGCCACGTTTCTAGGGTCTCCTCGAGATCAGTTCGTCAGCACCGCAAAGGGTACGTGCTCAGGCTGAGTGGACAGCCCTCAGTCCTTCGTGTTCGGGCTTTCGGTGATTTCGGTGGCGGTCGATTCTTCGTCGTCGATGCCGTCGAAATCTTCGTCCTCATCGGTATCCGGCTCGATCTTGTCGCGCACAGCCAGCTTCATCCATGTGGTGACCACGCCCGGAGCGATCTCCAGCTCGATCGTGTCGTCGCCGATGCCGGTGATCGTGCCTTCCATGCCCGACGTGGTGTGGATGCGATCGCCGATCTGAAGCGACTCGTGCAGATCGATGGTGGCCTGCATCGCCTTCTTCTGTCGGCGGGATGCGAAGAACATGAAGAGCCCCATGATGATGATGAGGGGCAGGAAGATGACCAGATCCATGTGAGCAGCTGTCTTTCGTATCGGTCTCGGTGTCACCGCGCAGACCGGCAGGTCAGGCGCTTCGTCAGTGACCAGTGTGCCATTGCGGCCGCAGATCACCGAGCGCCCCCGTCGCTGCGGTGCAGTGTTAGCTTTCCTATGTGCTCGGGCACATCGGCATCAACGTTCCTGATCCAGTGCTCGAGGCGCCACACCGGACATCAGCATCTCGCGTTCAGGGTGCGAACCGTTACTTATGAAGTTGGCCATTGTTGGCCAGTGCCGGGGTAACGGTTGCCCGGCCCAGTTGCTGCATTCTTGCCCGGCCGGGCGGACGGGATTTGGTTCCCCGTATCCCTGGCCGGTGGCAGCTGCTGGTACTCACCCTTCGGCGGTGGGGCGTGGCCTGGTTGGTAGCTCTCACGACGCGATCCTCTGGTCGCGTGCGTGTCACACCTTCCCGTCGCCGCGCCTTGAAACCCTGGGGCGCGTCGACCGATCACCCGGGCGGCTGCCCGGTGTCGGGTGACGTTTCTATTCGGTGTGTGCCAGTGCTGATGTTGGCACCTCAGAGTGTCAATGACTCATCCGCGCCCTCCCGGCTGACGGTCTTGTTCTGTTGGGTGGACTGTATGTGCAGCCACTGACACGCCCGGCGACATCGACACCAGCGCCGCCAACGCGCCGTTGACCGACAACGCCCAACCACACGGTCAGCTGTTCACAACCCGATCGATGGTGAACGAGGTTCATGGGCTTGTCACCGACCTGATTCCGCAGTTCGGCGGCGAGGTGCTGCATCGGCCGCAGACCTTTCCGCAGTATCCGCAGCCGTACTTCGCCACGTTCTGGCTCGACCCGGGGGGATTGATGCTCGAAGCCGTGTGTCATCACGACCGGGACTGAGCGGTTGCGACGAAATCCGTTGCGTCCATCCATGGCAGCCGACGATTCCGTTAGAAGCTGCCGGGGTTTTCGATCGGATCGGTGCGCTGCCGACTAGGCTCGAAACGCGGCGCGTCGCGCGTCGAATCCACGTCATCAGGAGGCGGAATTTGAGCACCGTCGAGCAGAGCCGCTACCTCGCCACCGCCATACCCGGCCCGCTGTCGCAGGCGTTGATCGACAGGAAGACCGCCGCCGTGTCCCGCGCGGTCGGCAACACAATGCCGGTGTACGCGTCGCGGGCGTTCGGCGGCATTGTGGAAGACGTCGACGGCAATCGGCTCATCGATCTCGGTTCGGGCATCGCAGTGACCACCATCGGAAACTCGTCACCTGCCGTCGTCGCGGCGGTTGCCGATCAGGTGGCCCGGTTCACCCACACGTGTTTCATGATCACGCCTTACGAGGGCTACGTCGCGGTCGCCGAGCAGCTCAACCGGATCACGCCCGGCACCGGCGAGAAGCGCTCAGCGCTGTTCAACTCGGGCTCGGAGGCAGTGGAGAACGCGATCAAGGTCGCCAGGACGTACACCCGGAAACCGGCGGTCGTGTCGTTCGATCACGCATATCACGGCCGGACCAACCTGACCATGGCGTTGACGGCGAAGTCGATGCCCTACAAACACGGCTTCGGCCCGTTCGCACCCGAGATCTACCGCGCGCCGCTGTCATATCCATTCCGCGACGCGGAGTTCGGCAAGGAGATGGCCACCGACGGCGAGCTCGCGGCCAAGCGCGCGATCAGCGTGATGGACAAGCAGGTCGGCGCCGACAACCTCGCCGCGGTCATCATCGAACCCATCCAGGGTGAGGGCGGGTTCATCGTGCCCGCCGACGGCTTCCTGCCCGCGCTGCTGAATTGGTGCCGCGAGAACAACGTCGTGTTCATCGCCGACGAGGTGCAGACCGGGTTCGCCCGCACCGGGGCGATGTTCGCGTGCGAACACGAAGGCATCGAACCCGACCTCATCGTCACCGCCAAGGGCATCGCCGACGGTATGCCGCTGTCCGCGGTCACCGGCCGTGCCGAGATCATGGACGCACCGCATGTCAGCGGACTCGGTGGCACCTACGGCGGCAATCCGGTCGCATGTGCGGCGGCGCTGGCGACCATCGAGACGATCGAGGCCGACGGGCTCGTCGAGCGGGCGCAGCAGATCGAAGTGCTGATGAAGGACCGACTCGGTCGGCTGCAGGCCGAGGACGATCGGATCGGCGACGTGCGCGGCCGCGGCGCGATGATCGCGATGGAGCTGGTCAAGGCGGGCACCACCGAGCCCGACGCCGATCTGACCAAGGCACTGTGCGCGGGTTGCCACGCCGCGGGCGTGATCGTGTTGTCCTGCGGCACATTTGGCAACGTGCTGCGTTTCCTCCCACCGCTGACCATCAGCGACGACCTTCTCGTCGAAGGTCTCGATGTCCTTGCCCTTGTTCTGAAAGACCTCTAACCGAAGGAAGTGAACCATGGCCGGCAACACTCGAGTTCAGAATTTCATCGGCGGCGAACTCCTCGACTCCGTCGGCGGCGCAACGATGCCATTGGTCGACCCGAGCACCGGCGAGGAGTACGCCACCGCGCCGATTTCCAACGAAGCCGACATCGACAAGGCCTATGCCGCCGCGTCGAAGGCCTTCAAGGACTGGAAGCGCACGACGCCGTCGAACCGTCAGAAGGCGCTGCTCGGCTTCGCCGACGACGTGGAGCGCAACGCCCAGGCACTCGTCGAGGCCGAGGGCCGCAATACGGGCAAGGCGAACCACATCACTGCGGCAGAAGAGATTCCGCCGATGCTCGACCAGATCAGGTTCTTCGCCGGCGCGGCACGGATGTTGGAGGGTAAGTCCGCGGGCGAGTACATGGAGAACCACACCTCGTGGATCCGCCGTGAGCCGGTCGGCGTCATCGGCCAGGTGTCGCCGTGGAATTACCCGATGATGATGGCGATCTGGAAGTTCTGTCCGGCCATCGCCGCGGGCAACACCGTGGTCATCAAGCCCAGCGACACCACCCCGGTCACGACCGTGATGCTTGCCGAGATCGCAGCCAGACACTTCCCGCCCGGTGTGCTGAATGTCGTGTGCGGCGACCGTAATACCGGCGCCGCGGTCGTCGCGCATCCGACACCGGAGATGGTATCGATCACGGGTTCGGTGGCCGCGGGCCGCGCAGTGGCCGTGAGTGCGGGCGGACATTTGAAGCGCACACACTTGGAGTTGGGCGGTAAAGCGCCGGTGATCGTGTTCGACGACAGCGACATCGCAAGCGCCGCTGAGGGAATCGCGACAGCCGGATACTTCAATGCCGGCCAGGACTGCACCGCAGCCACCCGCGTGCTGGCGACCGCCAAGGTGGCCTCGGATCTGACCGATGCGCTTGCCGAGCAGGCGCGCGGCGCGACGACGACGTTCGGTAAGCCCGCCGACGACGAGGACGCATGGGTGCCTCCTGTCAACAACGTCAACCAGATGGAGCGGGTGCTGTCGTTCTTCACCGATGTGCCGTCGCACGCCAAGGTCGCCGCAGGTGGAAACCGGCAGGGAGACAAGGGTTTCTACGTCGAGCCGACGGTCATCGGCGGCCTGCTGCAGGATGACCGCCTGGTGCAGCAGGAGATTTTCGGACCGGTGATCACGGTGCAGTCGTTCTCCGACGAGGACGAGGCGATCGCGTGGGCCAACGGCACCGAATACGGCCTGGCCTCATCGGTGTGGACGAAGGATGTGTCGCGTGCGCTGCGGGTGTCGGCGGCGCTGGACTTCGGATGCGTGTGGATCAACACCCACATCCCGCTGGTCGCCGAGATGCCGCACGGCGGATACAAATCCTCCGGCCACGGTAAGGACCTGTCGATGTACGGCTTCGAGGACTACACGCGCATCAAGCACGTGATGGCCTATACGGGTTAGCCATTGGCGATTTGTGGAGTCCTAGCGGCGGTGACCGCCGGGAATGCTCCATGAATCGCTGAGCAGCGTGACGATTCGCTCGCGGTTTGGCGCGATGGTTTCCGACACCACCAGACAGTTTGAGTTCCTACGGTCGAGATCGACACCAGGGCTGTCGATGGCGTCGCAAAGCCGTTATGGACAGCCCTGACGTAGAAATTGGGGGCTAGAACCCGGGTCGCTAGCTCGCGCCGGCGACGAGGGTGGCGACGAAGCTGCGAATGTCGTCGACCGTGAGCTCCTCGCCGTCGACCTCGAGTTCGATCAGCTGGGTCATGAGATCGTCAGCGGGCCGTCGGCAATGGTCGGCGATCATCACGTCGACGTAGTGGTGCAGCTCGTCAAGCTTCTTGGGCGTCAATGGTCCGGTCGCCCAGCGCGCGAACAGCGGCCAGTCCTGCGGTGGCACGCCCAACGCCTCGCAGACGGCCGCGATCGAGTTCTGGCGGGTGTCGTGGTGGTCATGTCGATCTCCTCATCTGATTGGGATGAGTCGACTATCCGGTTGCCGGGCACCGCACCATCCGCCCTAGGGCGTAAAACTCCAGGGCAGGGGGCGCAGAACCACGACGAGTACGGTTCAGCGCAGCAGCGCATCCGGGGTATCCCAGCGGATTCCGTCGAAGCGGCTGAAATCGTTGTCATAGCTGACGATTCCGGCACGGTGCTCCACCGCCAGAGCCGCCAGGTGCGCGTCGTTGACGAGATTTCCTCCGGCGCCCACCTTGGCCAGCAGGCCCGAAAGGACGTCTGCGTGGCGAGGCGTAGGACCAACCACCACCGACCCGGGTGCGGTGCACCATTCAGCGACCTGCTGCATCGCGTCGCCGGGCGCCAGCGGCGTTGGGAACAATCCCTGCTTGGTGGTGAGTCGTACGAATGCCAGCAGCGGAACCCAGGCAAGGCCAACGGTGTCGGCGCCCGATAGGGCGCCATCGAGCCACCGCTTGCACGCAGTGTGGTGCTCGCTGGCCGAATTGACGGCGTAGAGAAGGACGTTGGCGTCGACGATCCTCATGCGCCGCGACGCTGACGGCGGATCAGTTCCTCATCCTCGAGTTCTGCGGCAATCTGCAGGGCCCGGTCAAGGTTCACCGTCGGCACACCGAGGTCGGCAGTTCTCGTCTCAAACGACGGACGGGCGCGGTCGATGCCGCGCACCCTCGCGGATCGCGTCGTTGAGGGCCTGCTTGAAGGACACCCCTCGTTCCCTCATGAGGCGGTGAACCAAGGCCAGCGTGTCGTCATCGAGGGTCACCGTGGTTCGCACAGTTGACAGCATAGCATCATTCTTAGTGATGCTTTGCTGTCAGCGCAGGCTGCCGAGTGGGCAAATTGCGCCTTTGGGCTGATGTTTTGCCGATGGCCGGGCCGGATGCTGGCTAGCATGAGCGCGACTGAGTGGACCGACGTTGACATGGCCGAGCTGCTGCCGACCGGCACGGTGACGCTGCTGCTTGCCGACGTCGAGGGCTCGACCCAGCTGTGGGAGTCCCAGCCGGAGGCGATGACGGCCGCAATCGCACGCTTGAATCAGCACCGCCTCGAAGCTCATCGCCGAGCACGGCGGCGTACGCCCAGTCGAGCAAGGCGAGGGCGACAGCTTCGTAGCCGCCTTCGCGCGGGCCAGCGATGCGGTGGCCTGCGCGCTGGATCTGCAGCGCGCCGACCTGGCGCCGATCAAGCTGCGCATCGGCGTGCACACCGGCGACGTGCAGTTGCGCGACGAAGGCAACTACGCGGGCTCGACGATCAACAAGACCGCGCGGCTGCGCGACCTGGCGCACGGCGGCCAGACCGTACTGTCAAGCGCCACTGAGGAAATGGTCGAAGACCAGCTGCCCGACGACGCGTGGTTGATCGATCTCGGCCGTCATCCGTTGCGCGACCTCCCCCGCCCAGTGCGGGTGGCGCAGCTGTGCCATCCCGACCTGCGCAACGACTTCCCACCCCTGCGCACCGCCAGATGCCGTTGCCACGCATCATCTTCCGGTTCAGCTGACGAGTTTCGTCGGCCGTGCAGACGCAGATCACCGAGATCCAGCCAGCTCCTGGTCGACAACCGGCTCGTGACCCTGACCGGCGCCGGCGGGGCTGGCAAGACACGTCTGGCGATCGAAGTCGCCGCCAGACGACGAGCCAGTTCCCCGACGGCGTTTGGTATGCCGACCTCGCGCCGATCACGCATCCAGACGTGGTGCCGCTCACGGTGGCTCGCGCGCTCGGGCTGCCGGACCAACCGGGTCGCTCGATCACCGAGACCCTGCTGCGCTTCGTCCGCGACCGTCGAATGCTGGTGGTCCTCGACAACTGTGAGCACCTGCTCGAGGCCAGCGCCGCACTGGTCAATGACGTGCTCGCCGCTTGCTCGAGAGTGACGATCCTTGCGACGAGTCGCGAACCTCTGCTGGTGTGCCGGCGAGGTGAATTGGCAGGTGCCGTCGCTGTCTCTGGCCGACGAGGCGGTCGAGTTGTTCACCGATCGTGCTCGACGCGCCCGGCCCGATTTCACTGTCACCGACGACAACAGCCGAAACCGTCACCGAGATCTGCCGCCGCCTCGACGGCATGCCGCTGGCGATCGAACTGGCCGCGGCACGGGTGCGCGCACTGTCCGCTCGACGAGATCGTCGGCAGCCTGCACGACCGGTTCCGACTGCTGACCGGCGGCGCCCGCACGGCGGTGCGTCGCCAGCAGACATTGCGCGCGTCAGTGGATTGGTCGCATGCGCTGCTTGACCGAGCCGGAACGAGTGTTGTTCCGCCGCTTGGCTGTATTCATGGGCGGATTCGATCTGGACGCGGCCCAAGCCGTCGCCGGCACCACCGAGGTGGAGCGCTTCCAGGTGCTCGACCAACTCAGCCTGCTCGTCGACAAGTCGCTCGTCGTCGCCGAAAACACTGCCGGCCGAACCCGATACCGGCTACTCGAAACCGTGCGCCAGTACGCGCTGGAGAAACTTGGTGAGTCCGGCGAAGCCGACGACGTGCGCGCACGGCATCGCGACCATTACACCGCGATGGCCGCAACGGCTCGATGCTCCGGCGACCGCGATGACTACGAGCAACGCTGCTGGCAGCAGTGATAGACGAAATTGACAACCTGCGTGCGGCGTTCGTCTGGAGCCGCGAAAATGGCGACACTGCAAGGGCGTGGAGCTTGCCTCCGCCCTGCAGCCTCTGTGGCTCACGCGCGGCCGCATCTCGTGAAGGGTTCGCGTGGTTGGACGCGGCCGGCGGCGCGGGTGCGGGCGTCGAGCCGGCGATCCTCGCCCAAGCCACCGCCGACAAGGCGGTGCTGATGCCTGGCATGGGTGGACAACTCGGGCATATGCGAAGCAATCGATGGCGGCCCTCGCGACCGCCCGCGAGATCAACGATCCCGCGCTGCTGAGCCGGGTGCTATACGGATGCGCCTGCATCACAGCTCACGATGCCGAGCTCGCACAGCCCGTATTTCGCGAGGCAGCCGACCTCGCCCGGCAGCTGGGGGACTCGTGGCGACTGAGCCAGATCCTCGGGCGGCAATCGATCGGGGGGGTTGCTTTCGGGCGACGTCATCGCAGGCCGCTGACGCTCGGCGAGGAAGGACGTGAACTGGCGCAACGATCGGTGACGATTTCGACTCTCGCCAATGCCGGTATGAACATCGCATGGGCGCACATGTGCCTGGTGAGACGGCCACGGCGGTGCGTGAGTACCGCGAAGTGATAACCGAGGCCCGCGCCGCCCATGACGTCATGTCCGAGGTGTCCGCCCTGATCCCGGTGCGATCGCGTATGCGTTTCGCGGCGACGTGGCAGGTGCTCGGAGCTCGCGACTGCAGAAGCGCTCGAAGCGGGCACTGAACTCGGCGGTTCGTACTGCAGAACGGCTACTACACCGTGACGCCTGGCCGAGTTGGCGGCCGGCGACACCGCGGCGGCACGGCAGGCGAGTGATACGCGCAGCTTCCGAGCGACACCAACATTGTCGTAAGGATTTCAATGCTCACTGGGTCGTCGACGCAGCGCTCGCTTGCGGTGAGGCGGTCAATCGTGCACGACGCTGGTCGACCAGCGTGGCGTCGTCCAGATGCTCAAGAACGACATGTTTCTGGCCTTGGCGCTTACAGCCCGGGCCCGCGTGCACATCGCGGACGGCAGCATCGAGCAGGCCGCGGACGATGCCTACGACGCGCCTCGTCATCACCGGCGCCAGGGGCGCCTTCGTCTGGTCCCGGACCTTTGAGTGTCTCGCCGGCTGGCTTGCGACGCAGGCGACACCACGACAGCGGCGGTTCGACTGGTCGCTGCGGCATGCGTGCGACATACGGATGGGCGTCGAGTGCCGCGCTTCAAAGTCTACGACGGCTGACTTACAACGCCTGGCTCGCGCAGATGCGTAATGCGCTCGGGCGACAATGACTTCGACACCGCCTGGGCCGAAGGCGCGGCGTTGTCGACCGCAAGAAGCCATCGCCTACGCGCAGCGCGGCCGCGGCGAACGCAAGCGACCGTCGACCGGATGGGACTCGCTCACGCCCACCGAACTCGACGTCGTGCGCCTTGTCGCCGAGGGCATCCCCAACAAGGACATCGCCGCCCGGCTGTTCGTCTCGCCGCGCACCGTGCAGTCGCACCTACGACACGTCTACAACAAGCTCGGCCTGACGTCCCGCGTACAACTCGCCCAGGAGGCCGCGCGTCACTGATACCCGAGAACTGCCCCGGACACTTCCGTGCCGGGGCAGTTCTCGTTTACGAGGCAATTACCGGTGCGCGAGGCGGTTTCCGCCACCGCGCAGCTTGTCTCGCCAGCTCCGTCGGGGTGCGCCGGCGGCATTCGCGGTCGGCCCGACGACCTCGGTCCGCTGGTCGCTCATCGCGGGCTGCGCGACGGCAGGATCCGCCACGGCGGCCGGCTCTGCTGCGGCATGGCGCGTCACCGGGCGCTCCTCCCACGTGATGTCGCGAACGCTGCGGACGGAGGTCCGGCCGAGCGCGGCAGCGCCCAGGAACACGATCAGTGCACCAAGTCCGTAGAAGTAGACCAGCTCCAACAGAACTCGCTTGCCCTCATTTGCCGCGGCCGGTGCACCCGCGTTCCCGATCGCCAACGGGCCAGCCAGCACGCGGCCGACGATGAACCACGCGCCGCCTGCCACGGCCAGCCAACCGCCGATCTGAGCTGCCGCGCGGTTGCGCGACAACAGCAGCAGCAGACCGCCCAGTGCGGCCACCGCACCAGGCAGCACTTCGAGCCAGCCACGGCCGGTGGTCCACGTCCACGGTTGATCCGGGGTGAACGCGAAGTCGAAATACGGCCCTATGAACGGGACGAGTGCGCCGAAGACGCCTAGCAAGATCAACAGAAAACCGCTCATTGCGCCACGGCTGCGCGGCATCTGCAGCCGCCCGCCGCGGGGATGTACACGCGTGTCAGTCATGGTTCCCTCCTCAGTCGAGGCACGAGTACCCGCAACCATGCCTGCGTAACCGTCAATAACTCTCAAATAGGGTGGCGTCATGCGGCTCGACGGCGACGACGCACGGGAGGTTCTGGCCGAGACGTGGGAGCGGTGGGCGCGCCGGTGCGGCGAGCTCACAGAGCAGGAGTGGTCGACGCCGACGCGCTGCCGCCCGTGGGACGTAAAGGCGCTGGTCGCGCACGTGTGTCCCGACCCGGCGATGTTCGACATGCTCGGTCAGGCCGTCGTCGACGAACCGGCCGCGCTCACCGACGCCGCAGCGATGTTGCGTCGGTTCAACGAACCCGACGGTATCGCCCATACGTCCGCCGAGGACCTTGCCGACCGGGCCGTCGCCGACGCGGCGAACCTGACGCCCGAGGACGCGATCAACCGCTTCACCGAATGCGCCCGAATCCTGCGCGCCACACCGATGCCCGAGAAGACGGTGATCACATATCCGACCGTCGGCACCACCACTCTGGCGGTGATCGCCGAGACGGCTGTGATGGAGGCCACGGTGCATCTGCTCGATCTGGCCGACGCCGTCGGCGGAGTTGAGCCGTCGCCGGAGGCGCTCGTTGCAACGCGGGACCTGCTCATCGCCGTTCCCGATCCCACCGCGGCTGTCGAGGCACTCGCAGGTCGGGCGGATGCGGCAGTCGCCGTGCCCGCTATCCGCTGACTTCACAGCACACTGACAGCTAGCCGACGGAATAGCTTTAGCTTCGCTAACGATATTTCTATCAGTGGGCCCGACGAAGCGCCCGTTCAAATCGCTTGCGTTATCGAAGGATTCCTCGATGTCCACTGATACCCGTGAGGCGCGCCTCGAGCGCCGCATCGCAAATCTGAACGCCACTGACCCGCAGTTCGCCGCTGCCAAGCCCGACCCGGCGATCAGCCACGCGATTGCGCAGCCCGGGTTGTCGCCGACCGAACTCGTGCGCACAGTGATGGAGGGCTACCCGGACCGTCCGGCACTCGGTGAGCGCGCCGTCGAATACGTTGCCGACGCGCAGGGCCACACCACCGCAAAACTTCTCCCCCGTTTCGACACCATCACGTATCGCGAGCTATGGGGCCGCGTCAACGCACTGACGAGCGCCCTCGCCGACGTGCATCCCGGTGACCGCGTGGCGATCCTGGGCTTCGCCAGCATCGATTACACGGTGATCGACATGGCAACCATTCCGCTCGGCGCCGTCTCAGTGCCGCTACAAACGAGTGCACCGATCACTTCGCTGCGGCCCATCGTCACCGAAACCGAACCTGCCGTCGTCGCCTCGAGCGTCGATTACATCGACGACGCAATCGAACTCATGCTGACCGGCCATGCGCCCACCAGGCTGATCGTCTTCGACTACCGCCCCGAGATCACCGACCATCGCGAGGCTTACGACGCCGCACGCGCACAGCTCGCGGAAGCCGACAGCGCGGTGGTGGTCGAAACACTGCAGGACGTGGTGGAGCGAGGAAAGACGTTGCCCGCCAGGCCTGCTGCCCATCGGGAGCCTGACGACCCGGCACTGCTGATCTACACGTCCGGCAGCACAGGCGCGCCGAAGGGAGCGATCTACACCCGAAATCTTGCCGGAAAGACGTGGCGCCCCGCCAGTTGGGGCTGGGCCGACAGTGACGAACCGTCGATCATCCTGAGCTTCATGCCGATGAGCCACGTCATGGGGCGCAGCGGCCTGTACGGTGCGCTCTCTCACGGCGGCACAGCCTATTTCGCGGCCAAGAGCGACCTGTCGACCTTCCTCGAAGACCTTGCCCTGGTGCGGCCGACCCACCTGTCATTCGTGCCGCGAGTCTGGGAGATGTTGTCCGCGGAAGTGCACAGCGAGCTGGATCGGCATACATCCGACGGCGCCGAGGCCAAGACGGACACAGAGGTCATCGACAATGTGCGGACGCGTCTGATCGGCAACCGCTACCTGACGGCGGTCACCGGGTCGGCTCCGCTCTCGTCGGACCTGAGGGAGTGGGTTGAGTCGTTCCTGGACCTGCACCTGCTCGACGGCTACGGCTCGACCGAGGCCGGCGGGGTCTTGCTCGACGGGCAGGTGAAACGTCCACCAGTCATCGACTACAAACTCGTGGATGTGCCCGATCTGGGCTATTTCAGCACCGACCGCCCGCACCCCAGAGGCGAACTGGTGATCAAGACCGTCAACATGTTCCCCGGCTACTACAAGCGTCCCGACGTCACCGCCGAGGTGTTCGACGAGGACGGCTACTACCGGACCGGCGACATCGTGGCCGAGCTCGGCCCCGACCAGCTGCAGTATGTGGATCGACGCAATTTCGTGCTCAAGCTGTCCCAGGGCGAGTTCGTCACGGCGTCGAAGCTGGAAGCGGTGTTCGAAACCAGCCCCCTGTTACGGCAGATCTACATCTACGGAAATAGCGCCCGCTCGTACCTGCTTGCCGTCATCGTGCCGACCGCCGAGGCGCTGGCCAACCATGACGCTTCCGAACTCCGCGCGATGATCAGCGAGTCACTGGCCGACGTCGCCAGGGCCGCCGGTCTGCAGTCGTTCGAGGTGCCGCGTGACTTCATCTTGGAGACAACGGCATTCACCGTGGAGAACGGTCTGCTGACCGGCATCCGCAAGCTGGCGCGGCCCAAGCTGAAGGAGATCTATGCCCCTCGGTTGGAGGAGCTATACACGGATCTGGCGGAGGGCCAGGCGACCGAGTTGCGCGAGTTGCGGCAAAGCGGTGCCGCGCGCCCCGTCCTCGAGACCATCAGCCGAGGGGCCGCCGCCCTGCTGGGTGCCGCCGCTGCGGACTTGTCACCCGACGCGCACTTCACCGATCTGGG
Source organism: uncultured Actinomycetota bacterium (assembly GCA_963721195.1). Classification (GTDB taxonomy): domain Bacteria; phylum Actinomycetota; class Actinomycetes; order Mycobacteriales; family Mycobacteriaceae; genus Mycobacterium. The sequence goes on from CAVRIH010000021.1 coordinate 269,467, forward strand.
TGGAGATTCGTTGTCGGCGTTGACATTCGCCAATCTGCTACACGAGATCTTCGACATCGAGGTTCCCGTCGGGGTCATCGTCAGCCCCGCCAACGACCTCGCCGCACTCGCCGAATACATCGAAGCGCAGCGCTCGGGCAGCACCCGCCCGACATTCGCGTCGGTTCATGGCCGCGGAGCCACAGAGGTCCACGCCGCCGACCTGACCCTCGAGAAATTCCTCGACGCCGAAATCCTCTCAACAGCACCGGCCCTGCCGTATCCCAGCCAGGAGGTGCGCACCGTTCTGCTGACCGGCGCGACCGGATTCCTCGGCCGCTACCTGGCCCTGGAATGGTTGGAACGGATGCACCTCGTCGACGGCAAGGTGATCTGTCTCGTCCGCGCGAAAGACGACGCCACCGCGCGCCAGCGGCTGGACCAAACATTCGACAGCGGTGACGCCACGTTGCTCGACCACTACCAGCGGTTGGCCGCAGATCACTTGGAGGTGCTGGCCGGCGACAAGGGCGAATCGGACCTCGGCCTCGACGAGAAGACCTGGCAGCGGCTGGCCGAAACCGTCGACCTGATCGTGGATCCCGCCGCACTGGTCAACCATGTTCTGCCCTACGACCAGTTGTTCGGACCCAATGTCGTCGGAACAGGCGAGCTGATCCGCCTGGCGCTCACCACGAAGCTGAAGCCGTTCGTCTACCTGTCGACGGTCGGTGTCGGCGATCAGATCGAACCGTCGAAATTCGTCGAGGACGCAGACGTCCGTCAGATGAGCGCGACGCGGTTGGTCGACGACAACTACGCCAACGGCTACGGCAACAGCAAGTGGGCCGGCGAGGTGCTGTTGCGCGAGGCCCACGATCTGAGTGGTCTGCCCGTGGCGGTGTTCCGGTGCGACATGATCCTGGCGGAGCCCGGGTACGCCGGCCAGCTCAACGTGCCCGACATGTTCACCCGGCTCCTACTGAGCCTGGTGGCCACCGGAATCGCACCTTATTCGTTCTACGAACTGGGTGCCGCGGGCAATCGGCAACGGGCCCACTATGACGGTCTGCCAGTCGATTTCATCGCCGAAGCGATCTCCATCCTGGGTGCACATCAGGCGTATGGGTTCGAGACCTATCACGTGATGAACCCCTACGACGACGGAATCGGACTCGACGAGTTCGTCGACTGGTTGGTCGATGCCGGCTATCCGATCGACCGCGTCGCGGACTATGGCGAATGGCTGCAGCGGTTCGAGACGAGTATGCGGACCCTTCCGGACAAGCAGCGGCAGGCTTCGCTGCTGCCGTTGCTGCACAGCTACGCGCGGCCGGTCAAGCCGCTTCGCGGTTCGTTCGCCACGACCGACCGATTCCGCGCCGCCGTGCAGGAGGCGAAAGTCGGTCCGGACAAAGACATCCCACATGTCAGCGTCGAGATCATCCTCAAGTACATCACCGACCTGCAACTGCTCGGTCTGCTGTAGGAAGTGCGGCGCTGGGCGGCGACGCTACATCGCCAGCCCGGCACCCAGCAGTGCTACCGCGATCAACGGCAGGATCCCCTGGGTGATCGCCGCGCGTGCCTTGTCGGGCGACGACAGCAGCAGCACCAGCGCCGCGGCGAGCATGGAGCCGGTGCCGGCGAAGATGAGTGCGACCCCGACGCCGTAGTGCTCGAAGCCGCCGATGACGATGCCCACGAAGGTCACGATCGCCAGAAACAGGTTGTAGAAACCCTGATTGAAGGCGAGTTCCTTGGTGGCCAGGGCCTCTTCCTCGCTGATCCCGAACGTAGCCCTGGTCCGGGCCGACGTCCACGTCAGCGATTCCATCACCCAGATGTAGACATGCAGCAGCGCCGCGAGGCCCGCGAAACTCAACCCTGCGTAAACCATCGGCTTCCTCCTTATTCGAACAGGCCGGGCTGCCCGAACCCGGTGGCTCCGGCAGGCGGCCTCATTCCGAGATGCGTCCAGGCTTGGGCAGTGGCGACGCGTCCGCGCGGCGTACGGGCGATCATGCCGGCACGCACCAGAAACGGCTCGCACACCTCCTCGACCGTGGTGGCCTCCTCCCCGACCGCAACCGCCAGCGTTGACACCCCGACGGGGCCGCCGCCGAAACTGCGTGTGAGCGCTGACAATACGGCTCGATCGAGGCGATCCAGCCCGAGCTCGTCGACGTCGTACACCGCCAGCGCGGACTTGGCGATATCGCGGGTGATGACACCGTCGGCACGCACCTCGGCGAAGTCGCGAACCCGCCGCAACAACCGGTTCGCGATGCGCGGCGTGCCGCGTGAGCGTCGGGCGACTTCAGCGCCTGCGTCGTCGCGCAACTCGATGCCGAGGATTCCGGCCGAGCGGGTCAGGACCCGCTCGAGTTCTGCCGGTTCGTAGAAGTCCATGTGGGCGGTGAAGCCAAACCTGTCGCGCAACGGACCCGTCAACGCCCCGGATCGGGTAGTCGCGCCGACCAGCGTGAACGGCGCGACCTCGAGCGGAATGGACGTGGCACCCGGCCCCTTTCCCACCACGACATCGACACGGAAATCCTCCATCGCGAGGTAGAGCATCTCCTCGGCGGGCCTGGCGATGCGGTGTATCTCGTCGATGAACAGCACGTCGTGTTCGACGAGGTTCGACAGCATCGCCGCCAGATCGCCTGCGCGTTCCAGCGCCGGCCCGGATGTCACCCGCAGCGACGTGCCGAGCTCGGCCGCGATGATCATCGCCAGCGACGTCTTGCCCAGTCCCGGCGGGCCGGACAACAGGATGTGATCCGGTGTGCCACCGCGGTTCTTGGCTCCCTCGAGGACCAACTGCAGTTGCTCGCGGACGCGGGGCTGGCCGATGAACTCCCCGAGCGACCGCGGCCGAAGGCTGGCATCGATGTCCCCCTCACCGACGGTCAGGGCGGCCGAAACCTCCCTGTCGGAGGTGTCGTCGGATTCCGCGTCCTCGAATCGGCCGGTCACTTCTTACCCAGCATCGACAGGGCCGAGCGCAACGCGGTGGCCGTGGTGGCTTCGGGTTCGTTGGCGAGCACCTTGTCGGTGGCTTCTTCGGCCTGCTTGACCGCAAAGCCAAGGCCGACAAGCGCTTCCACGACGGGACCGCGCACGGAACGGCCGTTCATCGCGGCGGCGCCGGACGGGGTGACGGCGCCCATCTTGTCGCGCAGGCTCAGCGCCATCAACTCGGCGGTCTTCTTGCCGACCTTCGGAATCCGGGTCAGCGCGGTGATGTCGTCCTCGGCGATCGCGCGGCGCAGCGTGGGCCCGTCGTACATCGCCAGTGCACCCAGGGCGATGCTCGGCCCGATGCCCGACACACCGAGCAGCGTCAGGAAGAGGTTGCGGGCGTCGGCGTCCGAAAAGCCGAACAGCGTCATCGACTCCTCGCGCACGATCATCGCCGTGATCAGCCGGGCCTCGCCGCCGCGGTGCAGTGTCGCCAGGGTGGACGGAGTCGCCATGACTTTGTAGCCGACGCCTGCCGCCTCGATGACAACGTGGTCGAGGGCGATGTCGAGGACCTCGCCGCGAACGGATGCGATCATCGTGCCGCCTTTGCCTTCGCCTTGATCGTGGCCTTGTACTTGCGTTGCTGCTCGGCGGCCAGCGCCTCCGCCGCCGCCATTCGCGCGATCATCGGGGCGCGCCAGCAGTGGCAGATCGCCAGCGCCAGTGCGTCGGCCGCGTCGGCTGGTGTCGGTTTTGTCTGCAGCGCAAGGATTCTCGTCACCATCGCGGTGACCTGCGCCTTGTCGGCATTACCGTTGCCGGTGACGGCGGCCTTGACCTCGCTGGGCGTGTGGAAATGCACGTCGATGTCCGCGCTTGGCGGCTGCGAGCGCGATGACCCCGCCCGCCTGCGCAGTGCCCATCACCGTCGACACGTTCTGTTGAGCGAACACCCGCTCGATCGCGATGACGTCGGGCCGGTGGGTGTCCATCCAGTACTCCACTGTGTCGCTGATGGTCAACAGCCGGCGCTGCAGGGGCTGATCGGACGGGGTGCGGACGACGTCGACGTCCAACGCGATGACCCGTCGCCCCGTACCCCCCTCGATGACGGACAGCCCGCACCTGGTCAACCCCGGGTCGACACCCATCACCCGCACGGGCCAGCTCCTTCTCTGTGAACACCTGTTCGAGAGAATAACGCCGACGAGGGACACGTCAGGGTCTCGACACGCCCTGTCACCCCGCGGTGTTCGTCGAATACAGCGGCCGGCTCATCCACAGCGAATCATCCGCCGAGAAACCGTGCCGGTCGTAAAAACGCCTGGCGCCGTCGTTGGGAGCCTCGGTTTCGAGGAACATCGCCGCCGCGCCCGCCCGACACGCCTCGTCCATCGCCCGGCGCATGAGCGCACTGCCGATGCCATCGCCGCGCCGGTCGACGTACAACTCGTCGAGGATGCAGTCCCGGCCGCCTGACTCCAGAGACCAGCTCCACGTGACGATGACATATCCGACGGCGGCACCTTCTGCTGTCGCCACCCACACTTGGCCGTGCTGGTCATCGCGCAGCAGCGGCAACAGCCCGGCCTCGATCCGCGCCGGATCGAATTCGTGATCGTCGATGCGGTAGAAGAGCTCGATCAAGCCACACAACTGCTCGCGGTCGTCGAGATTCGCGCGACGGATCACGATCTCGCCCACCGCTAGATCACCATGTGCCCGGAGCGGCCGCCCGCCCCGACTTCCTGTGCGATCTCATTGACGCGCCGCTTCGACGACTTCCACCCGCGCACGAGTTCCCGCCCCACCTGATGACCGTCGCGTTCGACCGTGATGACCCATCGCACACCGCAGAACTTGGCCAACAACCAGAACGGCCACAGCAGCGCGAACAGGACACCGATGAGCACCTCGAACAAGCCGAATGTGAGGTCAAGGGCATCGCCGGGAAACGGCCACAACCGACGGTTGATCGACCAGACGGTGCCGTTGGGATCTGTGAGAACTGCCACGTTGATTATTCTGCTTGCCGGACCGGGTAATCCGCGCGATTGAGACCGCATATCGCGACACGTCGATGTGACGACGACGCCGACCGGCGCTAGCGTCGCGGGGGAACCGCCCCCGACCGTGGAGCTGATTTCACTCATATGCCCGACGACCAGAACCTGGAGACCGCTACAAATCTCGCCGTCACCTTGGCGTGGGCCGCGGGAGCTGTGGCCGCTGTGTACCTGGTCGGGGTGATTCTCACCTGGGTTCTGAAGCGGATCAGCCGTCGCAGCGACCTGCTCAGAGACATCGAGGTGCTGACCCGGCTTCCGGCGCGTGCCGCGCTCATGGCCCTCGCCGCGTCGGTTGCGGTGCGGCGCACATCAGACACCGCCGACTCCTGGCGGGGATGGGTGGATCACACCCTGCTGATCCTGCTGATAGTGGCACTCACCTGGCTGCTCACCGGTTTGGTCCGGGTTGCCGAGCGGCGGATGATCTCCCGCTTCGGCGGCGGTGGAGAGGAGATCTCGGATGCCGACCGCCGATGGCGGCGCGTCCGGACCCAGGTCACCGTCCTGCGCAGGCTCGCCATCGCCATCGTCGTCATATTCGGCGCCGCCGCGATACTGATGACCTTCCCGGCGTTCTCCAACATCGGCACGACAGTGTTCGCGTCGGCCGGTGTGCTGTCCGTGGTCGCGGGCCTCGCGGCACAAACGTCGCTCGGGGCGGTGTTCGCGGGTATGCAGATCGCGTTTTCCGGCGCCATCCGAGTCGGCGACGTCGTCCAACTCGAGAACGGCCAGTGGTGGGGCCGCGTCGAGGAGATCACCCTGAGCTACGTCGTGGTGCGCCTCTGGGACGAACGCCGACTCGTTCTCCCTTCGACGTACTTCACTACGGAACCATTCGAGAACTGGACCCGCAGCGACACCGAGATCATGGGCACCGTCGAATTCGACGTCGACTTCTCCGTCCCGTTCAACGACATGCGTGGCGAACTGGACCGGCTGCTCGCCCAGAACGAGCTATGGGACGGCCGGCGTGGCGTCCTCCAGGTGACCGATGCCGTCGGCGGAGTGGTCCGGGTGCGGATCGTCGTCAGCGCCCCGAACGCAGGCGCGCTGTTCGACCTACGGTGCGATGTACGCGAGGGAATGGTGGAGTGGGTGCAGCACCGGCAGGTGCTGCCGACCCAGCGCATCGAACCCACTGCACCGTCCGAACCCCGCAAGCACAGCGACGACGACGGCGAGACGCGACGGGTGGCGTCTGGCATGTTCTCCGGTAGCCCCGAGGCCGAAGAGCGCGCCCGCGCCTTCGATGATCACGCCGGCTCCGAGGACGAGTTCGCCCGGTCATCCAACGGAAGCGGCTGAGCGTTCGCCGTGTTCCGTGTCTCCTCGGCCGTGGACAGTTGTCGCTCCTCGGGTCGGGCTAATCCTCGTCGAGTTGAGCGGCGACGTCGTCGGGGATGTCCATGTTGGTGAAGACATCCTGGACGTCATCGCTGTCTTCGAGCGCGTCGACCAGCTTGAGCACCTTGCGCGCCCCGTCGAGGTCCACCGGCACCGACACCGACGGCTGGAAGCTGGCTTCTGCAGACTCGTAGTCGATGCCCGCATCCTGCAGCGCGGTGCGGACAGCCACGAGATCGGTCGGCTCGCAGATGATCTCGAAGCTGTCGTCGAGATCGTTGATCTCCTCGGCGCCGGCCTCGAGCACCGCCGTCAACACGTCGTCCTCGGTGAGCCCGTTCTTCTCCAGGGTGACCAGGCCCTTGCGGGAGAATAGATACGCCACCGAACCGGGGTCGGCCATGTTGCCGCCGTTGCGGGTCATCGCGACGCGGACCTCGCCCGCGGCGCGGTTGCGGTTGTCGGTGAGGCACTCCACCAGCACCGCTACGCCATTGGGGCCGTAACCCTCGTAAGTGATGTTCTGATAGTCGGCGCCGCCGGCTTCCTCACCGGCGCCGCGCTTACGGGCCCGCTCGATGTTGTCGTTGGGTACCGACGACTTCTTCGCCTTCTGAATCGCGTCGTAGAGCGTCGGGTTTCCGCCCGGGTCGCCGCCGCCGACTCGCGCGGCCACTTCGACGTTCTTGATCAGCTTTGCGAAGTTCTTGCCGCGGCGTGCATCGATGACGGCCTTCTTGTGCTTTGTGGTCGCCCACTTGGAATGGCCGCTCATGCGTGTACTACTCACTTCCTGAAAATCGTGCTCAACGTCCGACCGACGAGTCTACGTGGACGTTTGTCCCCTACCGAACCGCGTCAGGTGGCGTCATCGCGACAATGCGGTAGCCGACGCCGGCCGGCCAGCCCAGGCTCGCGCGGACGTGCAGCTGGATCCAGGCCGGCGTACCGGACGGGTCGTCGGTGAACGTCGCCGCGGCCTCGACGATCGCGTCGGCGTCGCCGCCGCCTGCTCGCAACGTCACCGACACCGACAGTGCCGCGTCGCCCAGGGCCTCTCGCCGGTACGGCAGGCTGTCCGGCAAAAAGAACGACGTCGAGAAGTTCGTCATCCGGATGCCCTTAGGCATGTTCGGGGATCGGTGCAACCCCAGCCCCGACATGATGGGCTTGCCGTCGAACCATGCCGTGCCGGCGTACTCGGTGCGCCGGGCATCGCCGCCGCCGGGCAGGCGCACGAGTGTGTCGATGCGCGGTTGAGGCTCGACTTCGACCATCGTCACGTGAGGTCCCCCTGGATGTAGTGCTGGTTCGACGCGACGGCGGCCGCCCGGTCCGGTCTTCAGGACAAATCACAGGCCTGACGTTGTTAAGTCGAACACAGTCTTTCGCACCGAACTTACTCCGAAGTAAGATATCGGCATGTCGTTCGACCTTGAGCTCTCGCCTGACCTCGTTCACATCCGGGACTGGGTGCATGAATTCGCCACCGACGTGATCCGACCGGCCGCCGCCGAATGGGACGAACGCGAAGAGACACCGTGGCCGATCATTCAGGAGGCGGCCAAGGTCGGCCTGTACTCCATGGAGATGTTCGCCGAGCAGTCCGCCGAGCCAACGGGCCTCGGCATGCTCGTGGTGTTCGAGGAAATGTTCTGGGGCGACGCGGGAATCGCGCTGTCGATTCTCGGCACCGGCCTGGCCGCCGCAGCGCTGGCCGGCGGCGGAACTCCCGAGCAGATGGGCGAATGGCTGCCGCAGATGTTCGGCACCGTCGACGACCCCAAGGTGGGGTCCTTCTGTTCCTCGGAGCCGGGAGCCGGCTCGGACGTCGGCGCGATCCTCACGCGTGCGCGCTATGACGAGGCCACCGACGAATGGGTGCTCAACGGCACGAAGACGTGGGCGACCAATGGCGGCATCGCGGAGGTGCACATCGTCGTCGCATCGGTGTATCCGGAATTGGGCAGCCGCGGCCAGGCGTCGTTCATCATCCCGCCGAACACCCCCGGATTCCGGCAGGGACAGAAGTTTCTCAAGCACGGGATCAGGGCTTCACACACCGCCGAGGTCGTGTTGGACGACGTCCGCATACCCGGCCGTCTGATCGTCGGCGGCAGGGAAAAATTCGAGGAGCGGATCGCACGGGTCCGCGAAGGCAAGAAGGCTGCGGGCCAAGCGGCGATGGCCACCTTCGAACGGACCCGGCCCTCGGTCGGCGCGATGGCGGTCGGCGTGGCCCGCGCGGCGTATGAGTACGCGCTGGACTACGCGCTGCAGCGCGAGCAGTTCGGACGCAAGATCGCCGAATTCCAGGCGATCGCGTTCAAATTGGCGGATATGAAGGCCCGGGTGGATGCCGCACGGTTGCTCGTCTGGCGGGCGGGCTGGATGGCCCGCAACGGCAAGGCGTTCGACAACGCAGAGGGGTCGATGGCCAAACTCGTCGCCAGCGAGGCCGCCGTCTACGTCACCGACGAGGCGATCCAGATCCTCGGCGGCAATGGCTATACGCGTGAATATCCGGTCGAACGGATGCACCGCGACGCCAAGATCTTCACGATTTTCGAGGGCACCAGCGAGATTCAGCGGCTGGTCATCGGGCGTGCGGTGACGGGCCTCCCGATCCGCTAGTTCAGCGAATTCGGCGCGCATATCGAGCCACCGTCGGTTGATATGCGCGCCCGAATCGCGACTCAAAGCAGGTCGACGAAGAGTTTGTGGATGCGACGGTCGCCGGTCATCTCCGGGTGAAACGACGTCGCGAGCATCTTTCCCTGCCGCACCGCGACGATATGCCCGGCGGCCTCCCCCAGCACCTCGACGTCGGGCCGACGCGCTCAACCCACGGTGCCCGGATGAACACGGCGTGCACGGGCTTGTCGAGACCCGTGAAGTCGATATCATCCTCGAACGAATCCACTTGGCGGCCAAAGGCATTACGTCGCACCGTCATGTCGATCCCCTTCAGCGGTGTGGCGTCACGCCCGACGGAGCCTGCGTCCAGGATCTCGGTGGCCAGCAGAATCATGCCCGCACACGACCCGTAGGCCGGCATGCCGTCCGCCAACCTCGCCCGCAGCGGTTCGAGCAACTCGAGTTCCCGCAGCAGATGGCTCATCGTGGTGGACTCCCCGCCGGGGATCACCAGCGCGTCAACGGTTTCCAGTTCACGCAACCGCCGCACCGTGGATGCCTCGGCTCCCGCCTCACGCAACGCCGCAAGATGTTCGCGAGTGTCACCTTGAAGCGCCAGCACGCCGACGTGCGGTGCGCTCACGGCGTGTAGTCGCGCTTGTAGCGGGTGAGCCCTTCCTGCGTCACCGCCGCCACCATTTCACCGGTCTGGGTGTAGATCTTGCCCTGGGTCAGCGAGCGCCCGCCCGACGCCGACGGCGACGACTGGTCGTAGAGCAGCCATTCGTCGGCGCGGAACGGACGCATGAACCACATCGCATGATCCAGCGACGCGACCTGGAGATGCTTGCGCTCCGCCGCGTGATGCACCTGTGCCGATCCGAGCAACGTGAGATCGCTCAGGTAGGCCAGCGCGCAGACATGCAGCACGAAGTCGTCGGGCAGCGGGTCCCGGTGGCGGAACCACACCTGCTGCTGAGAAGCCTTGCCGGGCAGGCGTTCCAGCTTCTCCTGCGGCACCACACGTACATCCCACTCCGCGAACTGCTTGAAGCCCGCGTCGTCGAACGCCTTGACCTCCGTCAGCCCCGGCAGGTCGTCGGGCGGCGGCGCGGACGGCATGGTGTCCTGGTGGTGGATGCCGCTCTGGTCGGCCTGGAAAGACGCCGACATCGAAAAGATCGTCTCGCCGTGCTGGATCGCGTTGACCCGACGGGTGGCGAAGGACCCACCGTCGCGTAGCCGCTCGATGATGAACACCGTGGGCGCCTTGGCGTCTCCCGGCCGCAGGAAGTAGCCGTGCAGTGAGTGCACCTGATACTTCGGTTCGACCGTGCGCACGGCCGACACCAACGACTGGCCGGCTACATGTCCACCGAACGTGCGCTGCCAGTTACCCGATTCGGGGCTGAAGACGCTGCCGCGGTAGATGTTGACCTCGAGTTGCTCGAGATCAAGGATCTCTTCGATAGCCACCAGTTGTTCTTACCAGCCGCGTTCGGCGAGCCGGTGCGGGGCAGCGACGTTCTCCACGTTGATACCGACCATGGCCTCCCCCAGTCCGCGCGACACCTTCGCCAACACGTCGGGGTCGTCGTAGAAGGTGGTGGCCTTCACGATCGCGGCGGCACGGTGCGAAGGCATGCCGGACTTGAAGATGCCCGAACCCACGAACACGCCCTCGGCACCGAGCTGCATCATCATCGCCGCGTCCGCCGGGGTGGCGATGCCGCCCGCGGTGAACAACGTCACCGGTAGCTTGCCTGCCCGTGCCACCTCGGCGACGAGGTCGTAGGGCGCTTGCAATTCCTTTGCGGCAACGAACAACTCGTCCTCGGACAGCGAAGTGAGGCGACGGATCTCGCCACCGATCGCCCGCATGTGGGTGGTCGCGTTGGACACGTCACCGGTACCCGCCTCCCCTTTCGAGCGGATCATCGCCGCGCCCTCGGTGATGCGGCGCAAGCGCCTCGCCTAGGTTGGTCGCGCCGCACACGAACGGCACGGTGAACTTCCACTTGTCGATGTGGTGGGTGTAGTCGGCGGGAGTGAGCACTTCGGATTCGTCGATGTAGTCGACACCGAGACTCTGCAGGATCTGCGCTTCGACGAAATGGCCGATGCGCACCTTCGCCATCACCGGGATGGTCACCGCGGCGATGATGCCCTCGATCAGATCGGGATCACTCATCCTCGCGACGCCGCCCTGGGCGCGGATGTCGGCGGGAACCCGCTCGAGCGCCATGACGGCCACGGCGCCGGCGCCCTCGGCGATGCGGGCCTGCTCGGGCGTGACGACGTCCATGATGACGCCGCCCTTGAGCATCTCTGCCATGCCGCGCTTGACCCGGGCGGTCCCGGTCTGGGTCACCGACCCATTAGGTGCGGTATCCACTGCTATCTCCTCCGAATCGCTACTGATCCAGTCTAAAGGCGGTCGCAAATCCATTGGATCCGCAGATCAGCGGATCGATTGCAACTGCCGCCGGGGCACGCCGCCCCGCGCGATCGGCGAGCGCGTTCGCTTCGTTCAGCAGCTCGCCGAGCTGCACGGGATAGACCTTTTCACCCTTGGCGACCAGCTCACCGATCATTGTCGCATCGCACCAGCGGTGCCCATGGATGTAGGCCCGCTCCAGGCCGGAACGCCCCGCCGCCGAGGGTTCGAAGCGGTCGGTGCGGTGGATGAAGAACATCTCCTCGCTGTGGATGACCGATCCGTTGAAGTCGATCACCGCGTCGCGTTGCCAGACCGGGCCGAACATGTCGGCGGGGTCGACGCGTAACCCGGTCTCTTCCTCCAGCTCGCGCACGGCGGTCTCTGCCAGGGTCTCCCCCCGCTGGGTAGCGCCTCCGACGGTGAACCACCAGCGCGGCGCTGGGCCGTCTGAGCTGTCCGGAACAGCCGGGTCTGACCCGCAGAACAGCAGCACGGCCCCAGTGCGGTCGAGCAGCACGACACGTGCCGACACCCGCCTGTTCACCGTGGGTCTGGCGTCGTTGGATGCCGCCGCACCTGCAACAGCCCGCTCGGCGATCTCGAAATAGGTTGGCAGCGCAGCGGTTCCACCGAGGCGCAGCATCCTCACCGCGGGGCGCTCTCGGAGCGCGAGGGTGTCGCGCACGGCATCGTTGTGGAATCGGCGGGCCAGCAGCACCCGCGCCTCGGCATCGGCCAGTTCGGCGACCAACGCAAGCGGCAGCGACGACGGGTCGACCATGGCCAGCGCCGCGGACAAATCGTTCTCAGCAGCCTCCCGCCGCGCCCGCGGAGCACGTTCGGCGGCGTCGGCCAAGGCCGCCAGTCGTTTACCCGCCGGCCCGCCCCCATAGGAGTCGACGGCCACCGCACGAGCGACCACGGCCCGACGCGCCAGAAGACTGTCGAGGGCTTGCCAGGACAGGTCGTAACGCACGTGCAACCGGTCCAGGCGGTTGGCGGTTTGAAACGCCCATGCCCCCACCAGCAGCAGGACCACGAGGAGCACTACCAGCGCGATCACGACGATCCAGGTGGTCAACCAGACCTCCTGGCCTTCGCCCGGAACGTGCCGACGGCGCTACCCGTAGTACCCGCGACCTGTACCTTCGCTCCCGCGCCCGCGACAGTCTCGTAGACGCGCATGATCTGGCCGGCCACCACGGACCAGTCGTAGCGGCGCACGGTGTCGGATGCGGCCTCGATGTAGCGCGCCCGGACGGCGTCGCCGTCGAGCACCTCGATCAGCCCGTCCGCCAAAGCCTCGTGATCGTCGACCGGTACCAGTCGGCCCGCAGTCCCGTCCATCAGCACACGCCGGAACGCATCCAGGTCGCTCGCGACCACCGCGCTGCCCGCCGCCATCGCCTCGACGAGCACGATGCCGAAGCTCTCTCCGCCGGTGTTGGGCGCGCAGTAAACGTCCGCACTGCGCAACGCCGAGGCTTTCGCAGCGTCGTCGACCTGGCCCAGGAACCGCAGATGCTTCGCGAGTTTTCCCGCGGATCGGCGCAGTTCGTCCTCGTCGCCGCGGCCGACGATCAGGATCTCGATGTCGTCGAACCGCTCGACCAGTCGCGGCAGTGCACGCAACAGCACGGCCATGCCCTTGCGGGATTCGTCGTACCGGCCCAGGAACAACACCGACTTGCCCGGGCGTGGATAACCGTCCATCGGCGGCGCCGACGCGAACGCGTCGACGTCCACCCCGTTGGGTATCTCGACGGCGTCGCTGCCGAGGGATTCCATCTGCCAACGCCGCGCCAGGTCCGACACCGCGATGCGGCCCACGATCTTCTCGTGCATCGGTCGCAGGATCGGTTCGAACACGCTGAGCGTCAACGACTTCGTGGTCGAGGTGTGAAAGGTCGCGACGATCGGACCCTCGGCGATGTTCAGCGCCAGCATCGACAGGCTCGGCGCGTTGGGTTCGTGCAGATGAAGCACATCGAATTGGCCGCCGCGCGAGCCACTTTTTCACCACGCGGTGCGTGGCAGGTCCGAACCGGAGCCGCGCCACCGAACCGTTGTACGGGATCGGCACGGCCTTGCCGCCTGACACCACGTAGTCGGGCAATGAGCCGTGCACGTGCGACGACGTCGGCGCCAGCACGCTGACCACGTGGCCGCGGCCATGCATCACCTCGGCCAGCTGCAGCACGTGGGACTGCACCCCACCGGGCACGTCGAACGAGTAGGGGCACACCATGCCGATGCGCATCAGGTCGCCTCGAGTTTGGCGCGCCGCTCGTCAGACAGGTCGGCCAGCCACTGCGGCTGCATCATGTGCCAGTCCGCAGGATGCGCGGCGATGTTGCGCGCGAACCGATTCGCCAGCGCCTGGGTGACGGCGGTGACGTCTTTCGAGCTGGTGTCGAGCGGCTCTTGGAGGTCGATGACACAGTCGTCGCCGTCGTAGTAGACATGCGCCGGAATCAGGTGGGCGCCGGTGGCGATCGCCAATTTGGCGGGTCCCGCGGGCAGACGGGTGCGTTCTCCGAAGAAATCGACTTCGACTCCGGACCGGGTGAGGTCACGGTCGGCCATCAGGCACACGAGCTTGTTCTCGCGTAACCGCGTGGCGAGCAGCTCGAAAGGTGGGCGCTCGCCGCCCGATGCCGGAAACACCTCGAACCCGAGGCTCTCCCGGTAGGCGATGAACCGGCGGTACAACGATTCCGGCTTCAGCCGCTCGGCCACGGTGGAAAAGGTGCCGTGCCTGTGGACGAGCCACACACCGGCCATATCCCAGTTGCCGCTGTGCGGCAGCGCCAGGATGCCTCCGCGACCGGCGTCGATTGCAGCCTGAGGCCTATCCGTTCCGATGCTCACTTCGTCGAACCGACGTGCGACCGCGGGCAGGTCCATCGTGGGCAACCGGAACGCCTCCCGCCAGTATCGGGCGTAGGAGGCAAGCGAAGCACGTATGAGCTCGTCCGGCACGCGGTCGGGTGAGACACCGATGACGCGGGCGAGGTTTTTCCGTAGCTGTTCAGGTCCGCCGCCGCGTGCCGCGTAGTGCGCACCCGCATCGAAAGTGTTGCGCGCCAACATCTCCGGCATCGCACGGACGAGCCGCCAGCCCGCGGCGAATCCCCAGTCGGTGAACGTGGCACTCAACGAGGTGCCCGGTATCAGACCCTGCAGGGGCGCCGTCATGACTCATCCCCCTGCCCTGCCGGCCGGTTGGCGCCCCGAGGTCTCCGGTTCCTCGCCACCGGCTCTCTCGGGCTTCGTCAGCCGATCCATCGCTCCGGGTGAGGTCCGCACGCTGTGTACGCGTTGACCGAGGGTGATCAAGCTGGTCACCGCCAGCAGCCACATCGCCACGTGCAGCAGCCACGGCACGCCGAACAGGCCGGACAGCCCGGCCCCGAGCAGCACGATGATCAACCGCTCGGGCCGCTCGATCATGCCGCCTTCGGCGGACAGCCCGCTGGCCTCGGCGCGGGCCTTGATGTACGAGATCACCTGCGAGGTGACCAGACAGATCAACGTAGCCACCACAAGCGAGGCACTCCGCATGCCGAATGCGGCCCACCACAACAGACCGCAGAAGATCGCTCCGTCACCGATCCGGTCGCAGGTGGCATCGAGGACCGCGCCGAAACGCGTGCCGCCACCGCGCTGACGGGCCATCGCACCGTCGAGCATGTCGGCGAGCACGAAGAACCAGACGGCGACCCCGCCCCACCACAGCTGGCCGATCGGGAACAGGGTCAGCGCGCCCAGCACGGTGCCTGCCGTGCCCAGGATGGTGATGCTGTCGGGGGTGAGCCCCGCGCGCAGCGCAGCCTTGGCCAGCGGCCGGGACAATTTCTCGTAGGCCGCGCGCGTCATCAGGTAAAGATTGCTCACCGCAACTTCGCCCACTCCGTCGCCAGCAGTTGACGGGTTTCGCTCAGCAGCTGCGGGACGACCTTCACGTCACCGATGATGGTGATGAAGTTCGCGTCGCCGATCCAGCGCGGCACCACGTGCATGTGCAGATGCTCAGCCAATGACCCGCCTGACACCCTGCCCAGGTTCAGCCCGACGTTGAACCCCATCGGGTTGGAGACACTCTTGATGACGCGAATCGCCTTCTGGGTGAACGCCATCAGCTCGGCGCTCTCGGCGTCGGTGAGGTCTTCGAGCTCAGAAACCCGACGGTACGGGACGACCATCAGATGCCCGGGGTTGTACGGGTACAGGTTCAGCACGACGTACACCAACTCGCCGCGCGCCACCATCAGCCCGTCCTCGTCGGACAACTTCGGGATGTCGGTGAACGGCCGCGACGGCTCCGAACTGTTTCGCTGCAGCGGGGACTCGGCGATGTAGGTCATCCGGTGCGGCGTCCACAACCGTTGCAGGTGGTCGGGCTCGCCGACGCCGTGGTCGACGATCCGGTGGTCGTCTTCCTGCTCTTCGTGCAGACGCTCGTCGCGTGTCACGGCGCAGCGCCTACTTCGACCAGTTCGGCTGTCGGAGCGGCGTTTTCCCGATTCGCGATCCACTTGGCGATGGCCGCCACCGCCTCGTCGCGCGGCACACCGTTGATCTGGGTGCGGTCGCCGAAACGGAAACTGACGGCACCGGCTTCGATGTCTCGATCGCCGGCAACGAGCATGAACGGCACCTTCTGGTTGGTGTGATTCACGATCTTCTTGGCCATCCGGTCGTCGCTGACGTCGACCTCGGCCCGGATGCCGGCCATCTTCAATTGAGTGGCAAGGCCGTTGAGGTACGGGATGTGGTCGTCGGCGACGGGGATCCCGACCACCTGTACCGGCGCCAGCCACGCCGGAAATGCCCCGGCGTAGTGCTCGGTCAGGATGCCGAAGAACCGCTCGATCGATCCGAACAGTGCGCGGTGAATCATCACCGGACGCTGGCGGCTGCCGTCGGCGGCGGTGTACTCCAGTTCGAAACGCTCGGGGAAGTTGAAGTCCAGCTGGATGGTCGACATCTGCCAGCTGCGTCCAAGAGCGTCCTTGACCTGAACCGAGATCTTGGGGCCGTAGAACGCCGCACCGCCCGGGTCGGGTACCAGCTCGAGGCCCGAGGCGGCGCCCACCTCGGCCAGCACGCTGGTCGCTTCCTCCCACAACTCGTCGGAGCCGACGAACTTGTTCGGATCCTTCGTCGACAGTTCGAGATAGAAATCGGTCAGGCCGTAGTCGCCGAGCAGATCGAGCACGAAGCGCAGCAACGACGCCAACTCGTCACGCATCTGGTCGCGGGTGCAGTAGATGTGCGCATCGTCCATCGTCAAGCCACGGACCCGGGTCAGGCCGTGCACGACACCGGACAGCTCGTAGCGGTAGACGGTACCGAACTCGAAGAGCCGCAACGGAAGTTCGCGATAGGACCGCCCGCGCGACCGGAAGATCAGGCAGTGCATGGGGCAGTTCATCGGCTTGAGGTAGTAGTCCTGGCCGGGCTTGCGCACCGTGCCGTCCTCGTTGTACTCCGCGTCGAGGTGCATCGGCGGGAACATGCCGTCGGCATACCAGTCCAGGTGGCCCGAGATCTTGAACAGCTCTGCCTTGGTGATGTGCGGACTGTTGACGAACTCGTAGCCGGCCTCGCTGTGCTTGCGCCGCGAATAGTCCTCGAGTTCACGGCGGATGATGCCGCCTTTGGGGTGGAAAACCGCCAGCCCGGAACCGATTTCGTCGGGGAAGCTGAAAAGGTCCAGCTCGGCGCCGAGCCTGCGGTGGTCGCGCCGCTGCGCCTCCTCGATGAACTCGAGATGGCGGTCGAGGGCCTCCTGGGACTCCCATGCCGTGCCGTAGATGCGTTGCAGGCTCGCGTTGTCCTGGTTTCCGCGCCAGTAGGCCGCCGAACTGCGGGTGAGCTTGAACGCCGGAATGTAGCGCGTCGTCGGGATGTGCGGTCCGCGGCACAGATCTCCCCACTCCCGTTCGCGGGTACGGGGATTGAGGTTGTCGTATGCCGTCAGCTCGTCGCCGCCGACCTCCATGACGTCGGGGTCGCCGGACTTGTCCTCGATGAGCTCGAGCTTGTACGGCTCATTGGCAAGCTCTTCACGCGCTTGGTCTTTGGACTCGTACACCCGCCTCGAGAACAGCTGGCCTTCCTTGACGATCTGACGCATGCGCTTCTCGAGCACTTCGAGATCTTCAGGGGTGAAGGCGCGCGTCACATCGAAGTCGTAATAGAAACCGTCGGTGATGGGCGGTCCGATGCCGAGTTTGGCCTCGGGGAATATCTCCTGCACGGCCTGGGCCAACACGTGCGCGGCGGAGTGGCGAATTACGCTGCGGCCGTCGTCGGTGTCGGCGGGCACCGGGATGACGTCGACATCGGCCTCGGGAGCCCACGACAGGTCGCGCAGTCGCCCCTCGGAGTCTCGCACCACCACAACGGCGGCTGGATCACCACGACCCGGCAGGCCCGCTGCTCGAACCGCCTCACCCGCGGTCGTCCCGGCAGCGACCCGGATCGGGGCTGCTGGGGCGGTGCTGACGGCGGCGCTCATCGGTGTGTCTCCATTGTGTGGGGGCTTTGTCGAACGCGACCATGCTATCGGTGCGTGTCCTCAGGACCCCAAGCCAATAGGACTGTTCAGCCAGGGCCAATCGAGGCCGAACAGTTCGGCGGTCCAGTCGGCCGCGCCGAGCAGCCATAGCGTGGCGGCCACGATCAGTGCGGTGAGGATGCCTCCGAGGACCTGGACTGACCAATGTCGCGCGTGGAACCAGTCCATCGCCTTGTCGTAGCGCTCCTTGGCGTAGGCCAGCAGCCGTCGTGCCCATTCGAATTCGGTGGCCAGGATGCCGAGTCCGATGAACACGATGGCCCAACCGGGGCCCGGGTACGGGATGGCCAGGATGCCGACGATCAGTACCGCGAGGCCGACGACGCCGACCACGATGCGGTACACGAACTCGGCTCGGCGCCGCTCCCGCAGCCGGTCCCGCCAGCGCGCCCACCGGCGGGTGCGGTTGGAGCCTTCTTGTTCGTCCTGTTTCACGGTTGGCCTGGCCGCAGTTTCACGAACAGCGCGTGCGATTCGGCCAGCACGTCGTCGGAGTCCAGCAGCCGGCCCGACACGAAGATTTTGCGGTCCTCGATGCCGTCGATGCGGGCGTCGACCTGGAACTCCTTCTCCACGAGCGCGATGTTGCGGTAGTCGACGTGCAGGAACGCGGTGCGCTGGGCACGGCTGCCGCTGAGGGTGAACGCGGTGTATCCAAGCAGCCCGTCGAAAAGCTGCGCCACGGCGCCGCCGTGTGCGGCACCGTTGCGGCCGAGGTGGAAGCGGCGGAACATCGCGGTGCCTTCGATGCGCCCGTCCTGCGTCTTGTGCAGGTCCAGTGGGATGGCCAGCAGGTTGCCGCGGTTGGGCAGATCCATCCGGCGTCCGGACGGCGAGGCCCACTCGTCGGCGTAGTAGGGCGCCAGCAGTTGCGTGACCTTCTCGACCAGGTCGGCGGCCTCGCTGATCACGTCGTCGGGTGCGTCGGCCGCGCGGGCGTGGTCCTGCAGCGTACGGACGGCGTCGACGAACCGGCCGTAGTCGGGTCCACCCTGGGTGGTCGGGACCGGCGGGTTGAATCCGCCGCCGGGATGCGCGCCCGAGGATTGGTCGATGGTCACACGACCACCGTATTGCCTGGCTCAGGCTAAGGCTGGACTGCCTGGCTCAGGCGGAAGCTGACCCGGCTTTGCTCAGAGTCTCGAACTCGTCGTCGGACAACTCGATACCCGCGGCGGCGACGTTCTCCTCCAGGTGGGCGACCTTCGACGTACCGGGGATCGGCAACATTACCGGCGAACGCTTGAGCAGCCAGGCCAGCGCCAGTTGCGACGGGGTCGCATCGTGATCGGCCGCGATGCGCTGAAGTGGCCCGTCGGCAGCTGCCAAGGGTCCGGCCGCCAACGGAAACCACGGGATGAAGCCGATGTTCTGGGACTCGCAGGCTTCCAGCACCGGTTCCGCGGTCCTGACCGAGAGGTTGTACATGTTCTGCACCGACACGATCGTCGCGACCTTCTGGGCGGCGTCGAGTTGCTCGAGGTTCACCTCGGACAGCCCGATGTGGCGGATCTTGCCCTCCTGCTGCAACTTCACGAGCTCGCCGACCTGGTCCTCGGCGGGGAATTTGTCGTCGATGCGGTGCAGCTGGAACAGATCGATGGTGTCCACGCCGAGGCGGCGCAGGCTCATCTCGCATTCCTGGCGTAGGTACGCCGGGAAGCCCAGCACGGGCCACGCGTCGGGCCCGGTGCGCAGCAGGCCGGCCTTCGTCGCGACGACGAGCCCATCCGGGTACGGGTGCAGCGCGTCTCTGATCAGTTCCTCGGATACATAAGGGCCATAGGAGTCCGCGGTGTCGATGAAGTTCACGCCGAGCTCGACGAGGCGGCGCAGCACGCGGATGCACTCGTCGGGGTCGGCGGGCGGGCCCCATACGCCCTTGCCCGTCAGGCGCATCGCGCCGAAGCCCAGACGATTGACGGTGAGATCGCCGCCGATGGCGAAGGTGGTCATGTCCGCACCGTACGCCGCAACGTTGGCCGCTCGCGATAGTGTCTGGCCGCAATGAAACTGAACGACCTCGCCGTGCTGCCGTTGACGTATTCACAGGTCGGCGCCACCGCAGGAACATTGCCGGCCGGGTACCACCATGTGCAGAAGTCGGCAGTGATCGGCCGGGGTCGGCAGCGCTTCTCCGA
The DNA here is from genome assembly GCA_963721195.1 of uncultured Actinomycetota bacterium. Lineage (GTDB taxonomy): Bacteria > Actinomycetota > Actinomycetes > Mycobacteriales > Mycobacteriaceae > Mycobacterium. The sequence continues at coordinate 289,636 of CAVRIH010000021.1, forward strand.
CGCCGCCGCGGCGGGGATGCGGTGGGGGATGCTGCGCGGCGCCGGCGTCAAAGTCGAGGCGACGACGGAGGTCGCCGCCGTCGGTTCGGAAGTGATCGTGTACCTGGGCCCGGTGCGGGCGCCGTGCCGGGTGGTCTACGTCGTCGACGAACCCGATCGTCGCGGATTCGCCTACGGCACATTGCCCGGCCATGCCGAATCCGGTGAGGAGCTGTTCCTCGTCCGCTACGACCCCACCACCGAGAACGTGTACGCCGACGTGAGGGCGTTCTCTCGGCACGCCACGTGGTGGAGCCGGTTGGCGTCGCCCCTCACGTCTCTGGTGCAGCGAACAGTCACTACGCGCTACCTGAAGGCTTTGTGAGGGTCGGCTGCCGGACCACCACATCCAGCCCCTTCGCCATCGACAGCGAGTAACCTTGAAAATCCAAATCAAAATCATTGGATGGTGAGTGGTGAACAATCCCAGCGTGGTCGAAGCCACCCACCTGCGCATTGCCGAGCTCGTTCAGAACCTGCACGGCCGGCCTGATACCGACTCAGACACCGTGCTCGCCGAGCTGGCAGAGCACGCCGCCGTGGAGATTCCGGGTGCGCAGTACGCCGGCATCACGGTCACTCGCAGCGGCAAGCACATCGAAACTCCCGCCGCGACGCATATCTATCCGCTGCTGCTGGACAAGATCCAGCAGCGGCACAAAGAGGGCCCGTGCCTCACCGCGGCATGGGAGGAAACGATCATCCATGTCGCCGACCTCGAGACCGACGAGCGCTTCCCGCTCTACCGGGAGGACGCGCTGGCGGAGACACCGATACGGTCGATCATGGCGTTCCAGATGTTCATCGCCGGCCAGACGATGGGCGCCCTGAATGTCTACGCCGACCAACCCAACGTGTTCGACAGCGAGTCGAGGAACATCGGCTTGGTCTTCGCCGCACACTCGTCGGTGGCGTGGAATTCGGCGCGCCGCGAAGATCAATTCAAGAAGGCCTTGGCCAGCCGCGACACCATCGGTCAGGCCAAGGGCATGATCATGGAACGCTACGGCGTCGATGCGGTGCAGGCATTTGAAGTGCTGCGCAAGCTGTCTCAGGATTCCAACGTGCCGCTGATCAAGGTTGCCATCGAGCTCATCGCCGACGCTCAGTCAGCGATCGATCCAGCGTCGCAATAGTGTCTCGCTAGGGTCGCAACAGGGTCTCGTTCGACCGTTACCTGGTCTTCAGCATTGCGCCGGCGCCTGGCTGCGACGCGAGATCCATTGTGCGACATTGCGATCAGGTTCAGCACGGTTCGCCCGGATTGGAGTCCGAATTCGCGCGCCGTTGCCGAAGCGTGACGAACCCTTGACCGAATTGCGAAGGCAGGCTTACGCATCGAATCTGGTTGGCGCCCCTACGATCAGATATTGACAAGGTTGTAATTTCGAAGGAATCGGAAGCCATGCGTGGGGTTGCTCGGTGTGTTCTCGCGGCGATCGTGATCGCTGCGAGTGTAGTTGCGGGGCCGGCCACCCCGAGCGTGGCGGCGAGCCAGTCGTATCGGCCTGCCATCGCATCGCTTCTTCCGGCCCGGGGCGCGGTGGTGGGTGTGGCTCACCCCGTGGTGGTGACGTTCAGAGCACCCGTCACCGACCGGCGAGCGGCCGAACGCGCGCTTGACCTCACATCGGTGCCTGCGATGTCCGGCAAGTTCGAATGGCTTGGAAACGACGTGGTGCAGTGGGTTCCCGACCAATTCTGGCCGGCACACAGCACGGTGGCACTTTCGGTGCGCGGCGGCCTGGCCACCACGAACTTCCACACGGGGCCGGCTGTCGTCGGCGTTGCCAATATTTCGGATCACACGTTCACCGTGACCATCGACGGCGTCGACGCGGGGCCACCGCCTCAACTGCCGGCGCCGCACCACCGGCCCCGCTGGGGTGAACAGGGGGTGTTCCCTGCCTCGATGGGTAGGCCGCAGTATCCGACGCCTGTCGGCACCTATGCCGTTCTGGGCAAGGAACGCGACGTGATGATGGATTCGAGCAGTGTCGGCATCCCTGTCGATTCTCCCGACGGTTACCTGCTCGACGTGGAATACGCCGTCCGATTCACTCAGCGCGGCCTCTTCGTGCACTCGGCTCCATGGGCGGTCAATTCACTCGGGTACGAGAATGTCAGCCATGGCTGTATCGGACTCAGTACCGAGGACGCCGAGTGGTACTTCAATACAGTCAACGTGGGCGACCCGATCATCGTGCGGGAGAACAGCATCGAAGTTCCCCGGACCGTATCCGGTTAACCAGTTCCGTATGTGAGCGCGGCGCGGCTCGCGCACGTATGCCCTGTCCCGGACATCGCTGACACCCCAGCGTCGCCTCCAGTAGATCGTGTGGCGGATTCTTAAGCGTCACACGGTGATACCCGTGCAGCCGCGAGGGCGTTCGATGTTGACGGCGAAGCCGTTTTGCTTCACTTGCACCCAGTAAGTGACCTCACGCGCCGAGTGGGTGTGCACCGATGACGCTGAACTGACAAGGGATGCGGGCGATTCTGGAGAAGCTGTCCGCAGGTTAATGTGCTGAGCTGCCAAACTCACAGCGACAAAGTCGCGCGTGTTGGGCGGTCATGTAGTAGATGAGCGACATTGTCGCTGTGAGTTTGGCAGTTCGCACAGCGGTCCCGGGGACGGGTGGCGAACAGGTAGTAACGACCTGATTCAATCGAGTTGGCGAGCAGGTTTCTGAGCATACGTCACCCACGGTCGGCCAGGCTGCGCCTGGCCAACCTCTCGGACGCTCCAGCTCACGAGATCACGTCCCCGGCTCTTCGTGAGCTCCACCCGACCAAGTGAACCTAGCGCGGGCGGGCAGTACCGAAGCTCGGCAATGTCGTTGACCGACAATGGATTCGTCTGGCACCAGGCGGCTACACGCATTCCAGCGAGCGCGCAAAGCAACGACCCGTCCCACTAGCTGGGGACGGGTCGTCGAGAAAACAGCGTCAGCGCGCGCCGGGGCCAGGCGGAGTTGGCTGACCGGCTACCGGCGCACCGCTCGGCGCCGGACCGGTTGCATCGCCCTTACCGCCGGCGGCACCACCCATGGTGGTCAGCGGAAGGCCACCCGCCGGAGCGCCCGCCGCAATCGGCGCGCCGGCCGGAACGATCGGAACCGGCGGAACGAGCGGGGGAACCGGTGGAACCAGCGGCGGAACTGGCGGGACCAGCGGCGGGGGGACGATCGGCGGAGCCACCGGAACCGGCCCGGGAAGGGCCATCGGAACTCCTGCCATTTCGGTGACTGGAGCGCACACGGGCGCTGCTGGAGCTGCTGGAGCTGCTGGAGCTGCGCCGGCCTCACCTGCCGACGTCTGGAGGCATTCGTAGCCGCTAGCTGCCGCAATGCCGGGGCTCAACGCTATGGCGACACCGCACAGCCCCCCGACAGCAATTACTCTGATGTCGAATCGATCAAAGATCGCCATCGCCCATCGACTCCTTCATTCGCGCTCAGACATTCCGCATTCAAGTGGTGCGGCAGAACTGCGTGCCGTACCAGAGTCGCCGTTGGACGACCTCGTCAATTATCGACACGAATATCGACGACGAGACGCGCCGCACCGCACCGTTTCCAAATGGTGACGTTCGGCAATGCTTGACGCTCTTTTTGCCCGAAGTTCCTCAGCTGGTGAGCCTTTCACTGTTCAAAACGAGACGCGCCGGTGATCAGTTTGTGGCCAAAAAGTGCCCTGGGCGCCAGTCGGTTGGGGAAGTGCGTTTCAACCCCGCCAGCGAGGGCATCACTGTGGGACAAAGCATCGAGTTAGGGGGCTGGAGTAATGACAATTGAATCCAAACCCGCGGCGGATGCGTCGATCGGTGAGTTGCTGAGCCAGTTGTCGGCGCAGACATCGCGCTTGGTTCGCGACGAATTGCGGTTGGCGCAAAAAGAGTTCCAACAATCTGCCAAACACGCCGGCATCGGCGCGGGGCTGTTCAGTCTCGCGGGATTGCTGGCCTTCCTGGGCTTTGTGACATTGATCGGCGCGGCAGTGGCGGCGCTATCGCTGGTACTGCCGGTTTGGGCCGCAGCGGTCATCGTCGCGGTGGTGCTATTCCTCGTCGCGGGTGTCGCCGGCCTGATCGGTCGACGTCAGGCAGATGAAGTCACTCCGGCGGCACCGAGGACTGTCGAAACGGTGAAAGCCGACATCCAGGAAGTGAAGGGCGCACGTCATGGCCGCACCTGACCCCAATCGTCCCGAACCAGGTCCCGACGCGACCATCAGCGATATCGAGGCCGACGCCGAGCAGACGCGCAACGAGCTCGGTCGGACGGTCGAAGCCCTTTCCGACAAGCTTGACGTCAAGCAACGCGCCAAAGAGAAGGCGGCAGAGACCAAAGACCGCGTCGTCGAGAAGGCCGACTCGCTGAGGCACACCGCCACCGACAACCCGAAGCGAACGATGCCGGTAGCAGCGATCGTATTGATCGGCGCGCTGGCTGTGGGGATCGTGCTGTGGAGGCGACGCCGCTGAGATTCGCGGCTGAACTATGAGGGTGGTCCCGACTGGGATCGAACCAGTGACCTTCCGCGTGTGAGGCGGACGCTCTCCCCCTGAGCTACGAGACCGGGGAGCTCGACCGAAGGTCGAACGACGTCGAAGACTAGCACGGTAGCGGCTTTCGGCCCGAATTCGTTTCGCAGCGAGTGCTCCCGCTTTCGTATGTTCGCCGACCCATCCCGCGTTGCCGGGCTATCGTCACGCCGTGGCTCAACCCGACAGACGCTCTTCTCGGCGGTTGCTGGTTTGGTCGCCTTGGTCGCGCTCTCCGCGTGCGCCACCTCCGCCGACCCTCAGCCCACGAGCGCCGCTTCGGTCGAGACCAAGGCGTCCGCGACGCGGTCAGCGCAAGAGACGTCGGCGCCGACGGCCCAGCCACGGCCGATGAACCGAGAGGTGTTCGCCTTCACCGGCTTCATCTCCCCGACTGGCAACGTCAGCTGCATGATCGACGTGGACCTCGCCCGGTGCGACATCATCGACCGCGACTGGTCGCCGCCGCCCCGCCCTGCGGAGTGCGAGTTCGACTACGGACAGGGGATCTCGATCGCTCCGGGCGAGGCTGCCGCCTTTGTGTGTGCCGGTGACACCGCCTTCGGCGCAGACGAGGTGCTGCCATACGGCGATGCGATCACCGCTGGGCCGCTGCGATGCGAAAGCGCGGATTCGGGCATCACGTGTCGCGACGCCGACACCGGACATGGGTTCCGCCTCGCGCTCGAGGCATATCAGCTGTTTTGATGCATCTGCAGCCTGTGGCCGGCGCGTCGCGGGGTCGATCGAGTGCACGATTGCCCCGTCCGGCATCACCTGCTGGGACTTCCAATACGGTGGGGAGTTCTCGATTTCCAGTGAGGGCTGCCAGCTGGCTTGAGACGATGGAAGACGGATTTGTGGTGTCTAGCTCGGGTCGACTAATGTCGTCCTTCGCGACGGACGGCAATGCCGTTCGTGGCGCGCGGATGTAGCGCAGTTGGTAGCGCATCACCTTGCCAAGGTGAGGGTCGCGGGTTCGAATCCCGTCATCCGCTCGAAGGGTGCAGTGGCATCAACCCCAGCGGTGGAGTGGCCGAGTGGTGAGGCAACGGCCTGCAAAGCCGTGCACACGGGTTCGATTCCCGTCTCCACCTCAACGATTGTTTTCGGCGCGATTAGCTCAGCGGGAGAGCGCTTCCCTGACACGGAAGAGGTCACTGGTTCAATCCCAGTATCGCGCACCAGCATTACCGCAGTTCAGAGCCTATTTATAGGCTCTGTTCTGCTTTGTATGGACGATATATGGACGATCACGTGGGTTGAGCCACCACGAAAGGTCCACCGATGACCACGCATCCACAGCCGACTGCACGCCACAAGCAACGCGCCGCAACTGCGGTTGAGCGGGCTTTCGAGCTTCTGGCCCGCGCCAGCGCCGTCGAAATTGGCGTGCTCTACGAGGTTCCGGCCACGACGCTAGAGGGCTTGTCCAAGGCTGAGGTAGCGGACGTGCTCAGGGCTATGGGCGCGATTGCCGATTTCCATCTCGGCCACAAGAACGCGATGGAAATACTGACTGCCGTCGAGCACCCGACCCCGGAAGGATTCGCCGCGACGATCGCCGAAGCCCTCGGCCACCAGCTCGGCGCCTGCCTGTCTCAACGCGACTACGGGCGGTTGCGCGCCGAATACTGGGCCAGCGCCAGCGCCCACAAGCCGGAAGACGATCCCGACTGGCCGGGCTAAGCACTGAAATACTCGACACACGGTGCAACTGAACTGATGTAACCCAACGCCGCGGCAAGGTTTCATTGAGCCTATGGCGCGACCAGCTGTCGACGATGAAAACGTGCTGCGCGAGCACCTGGCGTATGAGATCCACTATCTGCTGCTAGCGGCTTGCCGCTTTCCAACGATTCAAGGCAATGAAGCCGCTGTGTATCAGGACAGCGCGCTTCTGCATGCGCGCAATCTCTTGGAGTTCACGAAACCCGTGATGCCTACGTTCGGCGTGTGGATCAGCGAGGTCGGCGGCACCCGACCTCAGCAGGATGATCTCTATTGGCCGTGGGTCAATTTCATCAATGCGCGGGTGACACACTTCGGACCGGACAGGTTGTTAGACGTTGACTGGCCCGACGACGACGTTTTGGGCCGGTTGGCCAACCTAGCCCGGCTTGCGCTAGAACGCATCGAAAGCGCGTTGCCGCAGGGCAGTAGCGATATGCGCGTCGCAGTAATGGGTGAGCTCGCGCGGCTCGGACTTGCATATTTCGACAGCCGTGACAAGGCCGTGCTCGATCGCATTGGCTATGCGATCGACCATCCGCTACCGATACAGACACCATGACCGATTTCCGTGCAGAGCTCGCTCGCATACTCCACGCGACATTCAGGGAGGCGATGCAAATCACGGGCGACGACAGGACCATGTTCAACGAAGACACTGGCGAGATCGACGGAACCATTCCGCGCGAAATCTTCATTCACCTCGCCGACGCCACAATCGCAGCCAACCTCTATCAGCGAGGCGTGACCGACCACCGCTGGTTGCCTGCCGACCCCGAAGCGCAACCGCCACGACAGCCGATCCCGTGGGACAGACGACCGTTCCCCGGCCGCTGCGACCATCAGCACAACGGTGTCATGTGCGGCAACCAGGCCACGAGCGTCATCAACTACTGGGACGGCGGCGCCCCTGGTGCAGGCCAATACCATCACCGCGCCCGGTGCTCAGTGCACCTCGGATGACTTACGGCGCGGTGTCGACGGTGATCGCGCTCCCTACGAGCGCCTTGCCGAGCCCATAGAACAGCCATTGCCCGAACGTCTGAGCACCGTTCTTCGGGTCGATGAACACCGCCGACGACAGCGGCGAGGCGAACGCTCGGAAGCTCTGCGGGTGAAACACCGTCAGCGTGTCGACCGTCGCTTCGGCGGTCGGATAGATGTTGGCGCCGCCGTAGCGAGATGCGTAGGACCCGGTGTCGGTACCGTTCGCGGGTGTGAACGTCGCGTTTCCCACGAGCGCGGAAATGCCGGCGGGGTCGCCGAAAATCCACAAATCGCTTACATCGCAGGCACATTCGGCCGCGACGGTCACCAACGCTTCATCGATCGTCAGCGCGTCGGGCGTGGCGTCTTCGATCTTGGCGACCGTTGCCTTGTCGGTGTTGCGCGCGATGATGCGCGCGTGCGCCGCGCTGACTTCGGTGATCGATGACGACAGCAGCGCCTCACTGGTCAGCGTCGACCACGCGCCCGCGCGGGCGATAGTCACTGGATCGGGATTCGCGCCGTCGAACTCGGCGTGATTGACACCCTCGGCGACCAGCGTCGCCCCGGCAGGCAACGTGAACTGCGGCACCACACCGGCATAGCCGTCTGGCGGTGTCGTCGGAATGCCCGCCGACCGCCACAGCGACCGCGGCGCCAGCAGACCGTTCGGGCCGTACTCGCGGGCGGTGCCCATGTCGGTCGTCAACAGTGCCGCGCGGGTTTCGATTACGGTCAGCGCCTCGAACCGTTGGCGCGCCGACTCGAGTGCTGCGACGTGATCGGCCGACAGCATGAACGGCGACTGGCGATCGTCACGCGAACGCGTCTCCACGTGTGCGTCGATAGCCTCCTGAATCGCCCGGTTGTATGTCTTGGCCGTCTCCGCGTTGCGAGCGCGCAATTCGATCTCGCTCTTGATCGCCACCATTTCGGCTTTGTCGTCGGCCATCAGCTTGGCCTCACGTTCAGTCAGGTCGCGGTTGTCGTGCAAACAGCGACTGGCCCGCGTTTCGACGCGCTCGACTCCGGCTTCTAGCAAGTGGTCGAGCTCGCTATCGGACAGCGTTTCGAGATATTTGGGATCGGTCTTACGAGACATGTCGAATCAACTTTCAGCTAGTGGGTCAAACGAGGTTGTGTGCGTCCGGCACGGCGCCAGCGGGCGCCCAATGGGCACGGTCTGGTGAAAGGAAGCCATTCGGCCTTTGGGCGCGCACTGCTGGCGACGGCCCGAGCGAGCGGACAACGGTCCGGACCCTCAAATGTCCTTCGGCAGCGCCAGCGGGCGCCGGTTCGGGGACGGTTCCCATTGTGGCAGATTTTTCGCGCAGTCATTGCGCACTCGTACCGAAAGCGGTTGTGCGTCATAGGTTTTGACGTGCCGAATCCTGTCGCAGCGTAACGGCTTTCGCTGGCCCGGAAAATGGCTTCTGGCCTGCATATATAGGTTCTCTGTGGAACGGTCGTAGATATAGCAGACGGCCAGGGCACTGGCCGGGCGGGCTGTCCCCTAAAAAACGAGGGAAACGGTTTCGTCCGCGGTAGGACGCGGGTAACCGGTATACCAGCGGGGGGTCGCAGCGGTGTTATTGCGCCCCAATAGGGCGCAATCCCACCGACCCAATTGAAGCAACGCTGCTGCTGTTGAGGGGTAGTGGTAGCAAAGGTCGACTGAGGAGGGTGCGCGATGATGAGAGTAAAGAGAGTCGCCGCCGGTGCGGTGATGGCTGGCATGTTGGGTGCTGGCGCCTTTGTGGGAGCGGGTTCAGCGAGTGCTGACCCTCACCATGGTTGTCCGCCGTGGATTTCAGGACCGGGCCCGGGATGCTTGCCACCGCCTGGCCAGTTGCAGAAGGAATGGTGGTGGCCGTTAGACGGACCGCCCGGGCATTGGCCCGTGAACCCAGGAAAGGTAAACCACTGGTGACATAGGCACCGACGCGATGGCCGTCTTTGCGACCTAGCAAGACGGCCATTCTCGTCGTGTCGCAGTCCGCAGGTTCACAGTCGCGCGGCGCACGATCGCGGCGGTGAGCGCCAGCCAACCAGGGCGGTGAGCGTCGACTGGCATACGGCGGGCGGGTCACCTCCTGCCGCCCGCAATCGCAACAGACGACGGCGCCGCACTCTGGTTCAATCCCAGTATCGCGCACCATAGTTTTACCTGGTCAGAGGCAGTTTTTGAGCCTCCGATTCGGTGGCATGCCAGATATATGCCAAATCGGGTAGGCACTTCGGTTTAGCGATCGCGACACAGAAGGGTTAGCTATGACCACTACTCACGACGACGATGCGACCACCTGGCGCGACCTCACCCACCAGCTCACGCCCGCGCACGTCGAGCACGCGGTATACCCCCACCGCATAGCGAACCAACCAGACAAGCCCAACATCTAACTAAGTGATTCGGCCCGCCACTACTCTCGAGTGACGGGCCGAACCTGTGACTTTGTCAAGCTGCCATCAAAGCGGCCCCTGACCTAAGTACCTTTCAACTGCCGGCGACTCTTGCGGGTATGCCGAAGCCTCATCTTCCGCATCATTGAGAACACTGCCGCCGCTGCTCTGCAATGGCGGCCCGAACCTGTCTAGGGCGCCCAGTCTTCCAAAATCTCGTGCCTCCTCATCCCGGTTTCCATCTCTAGTTCGTTCAACAAACAGCTCGCGACGTAGACCAGACCAACGATCAACTGAGGACGCCGGCCGGCTCTGGGAGGTACGGCCCGACACGGGTTTGCATGAACTCGACTTTGTCGGGGGAATCACTCCAGCCGCCTAGGACGTCGACTGCTCGGCGATTAAAACTCTCGCGCTCGCCCATGATCGGAGCCTGCCATGAAGGCGGGCCCGCGCCATCTGTTGCGGGCCGACCGCTAGGGAGTTTGCGGAGTCATCAGCACCTGGTTGACACCACCCGAAACGGGTACGCCAATCTAACGGGAGTTGTGTGCGCCGGCCGCCCAGGACCTTGAGGTCCCGGGGGTTCAGACGAGCAGCGGTCGGGAGCGATCATGAGGGGCCACGCGCCCGTCAGTGCGGACCCGATTTGATCCGTTCGGTGACGGTGATGCCAAAATAATCGCAGGTCAGCGGCCTAAAATCGTGCTATGGTGGATACCTATTAGAAGCAGGAAAAATGAATAGTCGTTTTGACAATTTGTGGTACGCAATACAGCATCCGCTGGGACCGTCACGGGAACTGGGCTCATACGCAAACCATCAGAAGAGCGTGGAGAAACTCATTCGCGAAATGAAGGCAAGAGTCCACACCGATTAAGCGTGGGCCGGAACTCGCCTCACTCAACACCCACTGAACAACGCTCGATGGGCCGGGTGCCGTGCGCATTTCCACCACAGCCGACATCCGCTAGTCGGCGCGCCAGGCGCAACAAGACTGCGCCAGGAATCAGAGCTAACCACGCCGCCCATCTCAGTCGATGGTGGGTTCGCGATCCGAACCGAACCCGAACTTGAAACGCCGGCCGGTGATCTCCAGGGAGATCACCCGTACGTAGTGAGGCTTCAACGCCGCGGGCCACGACAACAACGGCGCTTCCTGGGCATCTAGGATGTCGGCGTTGGCCGACAGCAGATGCGCCCTTCCCTTGATGATCACGCTCCACCCCTCGGCGGCAGTGTGGTCGTCGGCCTCGAAAGCTACCCGGTCGGTCATCACAGCGCTGTACAGCTTGGTGCCCTGGGCAGTTCGGAAGAGCACCGTCCGGCGTTGGGTGACGAAGTTGACCGGAAAGATTTCGGGCTGCCCGCCCACGATCGTGACTAATCGGCCAATCGACACGCTTGATAGCAAACTCCAGCTCTCGTCTTCGCCGAGCACAGTCACCGGATCGTCTGCGGACATGATTCAGCCTAACGCGATGGGCCTGGGTAGTGCGGATCTCCAGCCTCCTGGACGGGCCAGCCCGGGTGCGCTAGGCCCTTGGTAGACAAGGTTTCCTACCTCGGCCCGTCATCCTGCTTTGGGTGGCGGGCCGAGAAACTACGCTTCCCTTTATGGCTCAGATCGACATCGAGTACGCGGGGCGTACTTACACGGTCCCGTGGACGGATGACAATGTGGAACGACTCAAGGGCATTGCGCAGCACGTCCGCGACGGGCGCGCCGAAGTGTTCACTGTGTTGGGCAATGGGTTTGCGCTCACCATCGTGGTCGGTCCCACAATCCCGGTAGCAATTACTTTCGTCGACTGACCGCGGCTCACCATGCTCTAAGGCGGCGGCGCGCGACACCTCATCCTCGGCGTCAGCCTCAGCCTTCAGCGCATTGAGTCGCGCCAGCTCCTCGGCATTCTGACAGCCCAGCCACAAAACGCGGATCCCGGGCGCGTGTCACTGACCCGGTGCGGGACGTGCGTTTCGTAGAGGTAGAAGCGGCGATACAAGGTTGCCGGGGCGAGGTGTCCCCCATGGGTGGTGGGGAACAGCAGCGCATCGGCATCATCGGTCACATACCGCTTGAGGTGAGTTTCGATGGCGGGCAACAGATGTGGCGGAATCGCGACGTCGCGGACGCCTGCCTCACTTTTCGGTGTTGTCACCTGAAAGCCGTCATCTGTGCGCACCACAGCTCTTTCGACGCGTACTACTTCCTCGGACGGGTCGAGATCCTTGCGGCGCAGCTCCGTCAATTCCCCGAAGCGGAGCGCGCACCAGGCGGCGAGGAGCACCATGGCGCGGTATTGGGCGGGCATCTCAGTGGCGACCGCAACTATCCTGCCGAACGCAACGTTGTATCAATTGTTCGGCCCGCCACCCCTCCCTGGGTCGCGGGCCGAACTCTTGTACCCGATCGGACTGCTCGATAGTGCGCATCCGGCGCGGAATGATGGGGAATACTGAGTGCAGCGACGGGTCTACGCCGGGTTGCGTTGAAGATTCTCGCCGCTAGATGACCCAGGACGCGGTCCCCTGCGTTGGCAACACAGCGCCTGCCTCGGCCACCGATTCTCTACCGACGTCGTTGTTCCTCTGCGTCGGAAGAGGAAGACAGCCGTGAGAAGTTGCCGCCGCTGCATTGATTGCACCACCCGGTCGTCAAAGCGCGCGTGCAATTGACGACCCGGAAGCCGGTGCTTGATGACCCAAGACAAACCTCTCGACCGCGCCGATGAGACAGCGGACATTTCCGACCCATTGGCCCGGCTCCTCACTACAGCAGAGGCAATCGACGGGCTACGCGACCTCTTCGCGGCCGAAGAACCACTAGACGATGTAGCGAGGCGAGTCGCCGAGACCGCGCTCGCCGCGATCCCGCATGCGGACGTCATCAGCATCACGGTGCTGTCGTGGCCCAATTCCCGCACCGCGGCCTGCACCGATGAAGAGGCGCTGGAACTCGACAACCACCAATACGCCTCGGGCCAAGGGCCGTGCTTAGAAGCCGCGCTGCAACGCACGCCGCTGCGAGCAATCGTCGACGACGAACAGCAACGGTGGCCGGAATTCGCTGAGGCCGCGCAACGCGCAGGAATCCGCGCGAGTCTGTCGGTTCCGCTACTGATCGCGGGCGTCGATAGCGAGCAGGAACTCGTCGGCTCACTCAACATATACAGCCGGACTGAAACGGCGTTCGATCAGTTCGATGCTGAACTCATGCGCCTGTACACCGCTGCCGCCGGGCATGCGATCAGCAACTCCAGCCGTTGGCAAAAATCCCGAGAAACCGTCACTCAACTCGAGACGGCACTCCACTCCCGCTCCGACATCGACATGGCTAAAGGCGCTCTCATCGCGTTGCACGGCTGCGATCCCGAGGAAGCGTTCGCCAAACTCAAGGACGAATCCCAAAGGCGCAACGTCAAACTGCGCGACGTCGCCCGCGAAATGCTGAACCGAATACAGTCGACGGCCTACAGCCACCGCCTTTAATGACGAGCCCAATGATCGCTCCCCAACGATCGGGCTGAACCTATCCCCAACCGTCTTGCTTGCCTGACGGATAGCTAACCCTCGCGACTTGCAGACTGAAGTCTGGCGCTCTGGCGATTACGCCGACGCCGTCCTGACGGGACCATTTCCTCAACGATCTGACGATCCAATCCACCGAGGAGTCCCAAAATGATCAGCATCCGCACCCGCGCGGCCCTAGCCATCATCACTCCCATGATCGCCGCCGGACTAGTGAGTGTTCCGGTCGCCAACGCCACACCCATCGACGATTTCGAAAACGCCCTTGACGCCTGTATGCGGGCGGGCGGCGGAATGGCCTTCTGTTGCGAAATGTCCGGAGGCACGCTTCACACCAAACCGCCTTACGACGCCGACCGCGGAGTCTGCGTTTCCCCAACTGTGTGGGAGGAAGCTCCACGGGGGCCGGGCAATGCGCCGCCCACAACGACCAAGCCCGGGCTACCGCTGGCGCCGGCAGTTCCTGTATTGGAACGCCAATAGCCAGACAAGCTTCGGTAACTGGCTGACGAAGCCCGCCGCCTGCATCGGGCCGATTGGTTCCGTCGTACTGGGCATTTAGAAAGTTCCAAGGTCCCCTGTAAAGACTCAGCTCGCTACAGGTGTCAGATGACACCGAGCTGCAACAGGAGGCAACACACGATGAAGGCAACGAACTTAAAGAAAATCGTGGTCACAGGCGCCGTCACAGGTGCGCTGAGCTTGGCCGCAATCGGACTCGGGGCGGGCACGGCGAACGCGGACGAGTTGGATGCGATCGCGCCGCTCGTCCCCGGGCTGAGTGGTGGTGACTGGCAGTCGTACCTGCCGTTGATCGAGAATGTCGCAGACATTGGCAGCATCGCAAACCTCGGAGACCTGGGAGACCTCGGCAGCATCGGTGATCTCGGAGGCGGGCAGTTGGAAAGCCTCCTGGGGCTAGCAGGCGGCTTCTAAGGCCCGACAGGCCCGACAAGTCCCCAATCAACCCCTGACCGCGCTAGACGTCGGCCCGCCGCGACCCTCACGTGGCGGGCCGGTCAAAGCTGCCCAGCCGCGCCCGAAAACGCTTCCAAGAAAAGTCCAAGGTCGCCGACGGATGCTCGTTTCAGTCAGCAACTGAAGCCAACTCAGAAGCAGGTAGTCATGAGCATCAAGCACATCGCCGCGGCCACCGCCGCCGTCGCAGTCGTCGGATTCGGCGCCTTCGCGTCGGCCATCAGCTTGAGCGAGTCGGCGGCCACGAGCACGACACCGGAGATGGCCAGCGTCCACTCCTGGGGCGAACTCTTCGCTTCTGCCCCACAGCCCGGGTTCAGCCGCTGAGCGCCAGGGGCAGGCACACCGATGCCACGCTGACGACTTCCTGACGCGTCCGTCATCGCCGCGAAACCACTCGTGCACGTCGAGCCACGGATTAGGCTTTCCGAAGGCCAACCCGGCATGACGACCAAGGGGTGGGACATGATTCGCGAACTGATCGCCGCCGTTGCGATCGCAGGTGCTGCCATCAGCGCCGCTCCGGTCGCCGCAGCCGACGACTTGAGCTATCCCGACATCGGGGGCCGCTACTCCTCTGACGTCCCCGGCATGAACTACGAAGCCCACCTCACCGCGCCCTGCACCAACCTCGAACGGTTCACATTCGGCCGCGGCCCCGGCGGCGAGGTACTGCAATGCCGCTGGATCGCCAACCAATGGCCGCCCATCTACACGGGTTTCTGGGTCGCGACGTATGAGTTGTTCGGCGTCCAGGAGATTGGCGCGCCATGCCCCAAACCCCAAGCAGCAGCCCAACATCCCGACGGGCGACCGATGCTGTGCCTGGGCGAGCGTGGCTGGCAGCCCGGCATCTTCACCCGCGAGGGTTTCTTCCCGAGGTAACAGCGCGGTTCAAGCGTCGCTAACCACGCAGCGTGGAACTCGGCAACCTTCCGAACCTGCGCTTGTACATGCTGCTGAAACGTCCCGCATGGCCGAAGCCCCACCGGCCCGCGATCGCCATCACGGTGTCGACCGACGGGTCGGCTGCCTGTAATTCGCGGTGGGCATGGTTGAGCCGTAGGCACCGCAGATACTCCAGCGGCGTCGACCCGACATAGCGCCGGAATGTGT
Source organism: uncultured Actinomycetota bacterium (assembly GCA_963721195.1). Taxonomy (GTDB): domain Bacteria; phylum Actinomycetota; class Actinomycetes; order Mycobacteriales; family Mycobacteriaceae; genus Mycobacterium. Next base: position 304,964 of record CAVRIH010000021.1, read on the forward strand.
ACTGGACCGATCGCGGTGTGACATTGACGGACGCGGCGATGTCGCTCAATGTGATGTCGCGATGCGCGTTCTCGTGGATGAACGCCATCGCTTGCCGCAACAGCACCGGCTGAGCAGTCGAGGTCTCGGCTTGGTCGGAGGACATTTCGCTGGATTTATTACCCGCTTACGGATCCCCAAAACTGACTCGACGCAGATCACACCTTGACACGATCGGGCCATGACCGAACGCATCGAAGTTCCACGCACCATTCCCGCCCCCGCCGCCGACATCTTCGCGGTGCTCTGCGACCCGCAGGGCCATGTCGCGATTGATGCCACCGGAATGCTGCAGGGTGCGCAGGGCGATCCGGTTCAGGCGGTCGGCGACAGCTTCGTGGTGCACATGGATCGCGAATCACTCAACGACTTTCCGCTGGGCAAGTACGAGGTCACCGTCTCCATCACTGATTTCGAGCAGGACCGGTTGATCGCGTGGACCATCTTCGGTCAAATCAAGCCGGACATCGGCCACGTCTACGGCTACCGACTTGAACCGGCCGACGGCGAAACGTTGGTCACGTCGTTCTACGACTGGTCCAACATCGACCAGCATTGGCGGGACGCGAACATTTTTCCGATCGTCTCCGAGCTTGCGTTGCGTGCCACGCTCGGCATCCTCGATCGCACGGTCCGGCGGGGCTACCCACGAGCGTCAACCAAAGGTTGACGATTCCGGCGGCGTCAACCTAAGGTTGACGCCATGACCGAGCCCGCGAAGATCACCAACCCCGTCCGCCTCGACGACCTGATCGACGTCATCAAAAAGGTGCACGAGGAGCCGCTCGAGCAGCTCACCGACGCGGTACTGGCCGCCGAGTCCCTCGGCGAGATCGCCGACCATCTGATCGGCCACTTCGTCGACCAGGCGCGTCGATCCGGGGCGTCGTGGACCGAGATCGGCAAGTGTATGGGCGTCACCAAGCAGGCCGCCCAGAAGCGCTTCGTCCCCAAAGCCCCCAGCGACACCGACGCGCTCGATCCCAATGCAGGGTTCGGCCGGTTCACCCCGCGGGCGCGCAATGTCGTCATCGGAGCCCAGAACAAAGCCCACGAAGCCCGCAACACCGAAATCAACCCCGATCACCTGCTGCTCGCGATGTTCGACGATCCCGACGGGCTGGCGGTCAAGCTGCTCGCCGGCCAGGGTGTCGACGCCGGAAAGGTAGCCGAGGCGGTGACGCTGCCGCCCGGCACGGACGGTGACCTGCCCGCGCTGACGCCGTTCGACGGCGCGGCGAAGAAGGTGCTCGAGTTGACGTTCCGGCAGGCACTTCGCTTGGGCCACAACTACGTTGGCACCGAACACATCGTGCTCGCACTACTCCAGGCAGAAAAGCGCGATGGTGTGCTGCATCGTCTGGGTGTCGACAAGAAGCACTTTGAACGCGACCTCAAGGCCGCGCTGGAGCCGTTCACCAAGAGCTGATCTCACATCCACCGCCACCCCGTCGTCTACACAATGTGAAGGTGCGCCCGTTCGAAGAGGTGGTCGCCGAGCACGGCGCGACCGTGCTGCGGGTGTGCCGCGCTGTCGTTGGCCCTATCGACGCCGAGGACGCCTGGTCGGAGACCTTCCTGTCGGCGCTGCGGGCCTACCCGAAACTGCCCGACGACGCCAACGTCGAGGCGTGGCTGGTCACCATCGCGCATCGCCGCGCCCTTGACGTCGGCCGCGCGCGCTCCCGTCGACCCGTGCCCACCGACACCGTGCCCGATCGTCCCAAACCGCACGCCGATCCGGCCGCCCGCGACCCCGACCTGTGGGCGGCGCTGCAACGACTGCCCACCAAGCAGCGCCAGGCTGTGGCCTACCACCACATCGCCGGCCTTCCGTTCACCGAAATCGCGCAATTGCTCGACAACTCCCCCGACGCCGCCCGGCGCGCCGCCGCCGACGGCATCAAATCTCTGCGGAAGACCTACCAGAAGGACGAAACATCATGACCACCAATATCTTCGACGAGCTAAATGCCGATGACGACACGATGTCGCGGTTGCACATGCGGCTCGAACGGGCTGCCGAATCCGACGGAGCACTCGATGTCGCATACCGCACCATCGATACTCCGGTCGGCACGCTGCTACTGGCCGCGACCACCGTCGGCCTGGTTCGCGTCGCGTATGACGTCGAGGGTCACGACGCCGTACTGACCCGGCTCGCCGACGCCGTGAGCCCCCGCATTTTGCGTTCATCTTCCCGATTGGAAACTGTTGCGCGGCAGATCGACGAGTATTTCGCCAAGCGCCGCACCACGTTTGACCTTTCGGTCGACCTGCGGCTGGCCGACGGCTTCCGGCGCGCTGTCATCGAGCATCTGCGCGACATCGGGTATGGCCGCCGGGAGAGCTACGCGGCGGTGGCCACCGCCATCGGCAACCCCCGCGCGGTGCGCGCCGTCGGCACGGCCTGCGCCCACAATCCACTGCCATTGGTCGTCCCATGCCACCGCGTCGTGCGGTCGGACGGCTCGACGGGCTCCTACGTCGGCGGCCCGCTGGCCAAGGCAACGCTGCTCGACTTGGAGGCGGCTTAACCGGAATGAAATCGCGGGCCAGGCGGTAGAACAAGGAGATGAAACTCAACGACGCCGCCCGCGAACTCATCGGATCCGGCACCGACGCGACACTGGTCACCCTCAATCCCGACGGCAGCCCGCAAGTGACCGTCGTGTGGGTGGCCCTGGAATCCACGCCCGACGGCGACGAGCTCGTATCGGCACACCTCGGCGAATACCAGAAGACCCGCAATATTCGTCGCGACCCACGCGTCGCAGTGACGATCCTGTCGACGAAGCATCCGCTGCAGCAGACGCCGTATCTGGCGATCACCGGAACAGCCCGCGTGGAGGAGGGCGGCGCACCCGAACTGCTCAAGAAGCTGGCCAAGGCAATGTTGGGCAGCGACGAGCACTTCCCGCCGCCCAATTCGCCGCCGGGATTGCTCACCCGCATCCGTATCGACAAGGTGGGCGGCTTCGGCCCGGGGGTGTCCTGACCGCGAAGCGGCTGTAACACGTTTCAGTCTGTGGAATCATGCGGGAATGCGTCGCTGGTTCGTGCTCCTGATCGCCGTGATGGCGGCCGTCGCCGGTCTGACGGCTGCGCCCGCTCAGGCCGCGCCCTCACCCATCGGCCGCCTCGGTGAAACACTGCAGGTCAAGTTCAAGGGCCTGGTCGCCGACATCACCGTGAACAGTCTGGCTCCGTCACCGATCCCGCCTGGCTTCGGCTACCCGCCGCGGGCTCCTCGGTACGAGGTCTGGCGGGCGCAGATCACCGTGCATCCGATTCAGGTGCCCACGCCGTATGCGCAGGCCATCACGTATCAGTTCCGCGGCGTCACCGCGACCGGGGATTCGTACGAACCGCGAAACACCGACGCACCCGACGCGTTGTCGCGCGCGTTGACCAATGCCCCGGCCGGGTCGACCGTGAGCGGTGGGGTCTGGTGGGACTGCTACCGCGACCTCATCTCGAATGTCGTGCTGCTCGACAAGGTCACCGGCCAGCACCTGGCGCAGTGGAACGTGTCCTAACTGTCCGTTGACGTGGCCGCGGCCGTCGTCGCCGACGTTCCCGAACTCGCCGCCCTCGCCGCACTGACGTTCCCGCTGGCGTGTCCGGAGTCGGTGAGTGCCGACGACATCGCCGCGTTCATCGACGAGAACCTGTCCGAGCGACGATTCCGCGACTACCTCGCCGACCCCGATCGTTTGGTGCTAGCAGCGCGTGACGATGAGCGAATGGTCGGTTACGCGATGCTGATTCGCGGTGTTCCCGACGACGACGATGTCCAGCGCGCCGTCGCCCTGCGCCCTGCGATCGAACTTTCGAAGATCTACGTGCTGCCCGGCAGCCACGGCGCCGGCGTCTCGTTGGCGATGATGAGCGCCGTACTCCTTTGGGCCCGAGACGTCGGCGCGCAAGCCGTGTGGTTGGGCGTCAATCAGCAGAATCGCCGCGCGCAGCGCTTCTACGGCAAGCACGGGTTTACGATCAGCGGTACCAAGACTTTTCGACTCGGCGCGGGCGTCGAGAACGACTACGTGATGGTGCGCCCAGTCTAGTCGGCGAACGTTCCTTACCGCTCGAAAATCTGTCGAGTTTTCGAGTGGTATGGAACGTTCGGCGCTATCAGGAGCGCGTCAGCGCCAGCAGCCGCGACGTCGCGCGCAGGTACTTCTTGCGGAACCCTCCCGCCAGCATGTCTTCGCTGAAAATCGTGTCCATCTTCGCGCCGGACGCCACCACAGGGATGCCCGCGTCGTAGAGTCGGTCGGTCAGCGACACCAGGCGCAACGCCACATTCTGGTCGTCGATCGCATGCGCTCCGGTGATGAACACCGCGGGCACACCCTCGATGAGCGCCAAGTATCGCGACGGGTGCATGGTGGCCAGGTGGGCACAGAGTGCATCGAAGTCGTCCAGCGTCGCGCCGGGCGTCTGCGCAGCGCGGGCGGCGACCTCGTCGTCGCTCAGCGGTTCCGGAGCGGCAGGCAGGTCGCGATGCCGGTAGTCGGGCCCATCGATCCGCACGGTCGTGAAAATCGCTGCAAGAGTGTTGATTTCACGCAGAAAGTCCTGGGCGGCGAATCGACCCTCACCGAGTTGCTCGGGCAGCGTGTTCGACGTGGCCGCCACCGAAACTCCGCGTTCGACGAGTTGTGACAGCAGCCGCGAGATCAGCGTGGTGTTGCCGGGATCGTCGAGTTCGAACTCGTCGATGCACACCACGACGTAGTCGGCCAATAGCTCGATGCATTCGACGAACCCGAAAACACTTGCCAGTTGCGTCAACTCGCCGAATGTCGCGAACGCCTTGGGTTCCGGCAGCCGGAAGTACGACGACGCCAGCAGGTGTGTCTTGCCGACTCCGAACCCGCCGTCGAGATAGAGCCCCACGCCGGGCAGCACCTCGTGGCGGCCGAACAGCTTCTTCTTGCCGGCCCGTCGCTCGACCGCCTGGGCGCAGAACTGCTGACAGAACTGCACTGCCGCGGACTGCGACGGCTCGGCGGGATCGGGAATGTAGGTGTCGAAGCTGACGTCGGCGAAGGTCGGCGGTGGGGTCAGCTGTGCGATCAATCGCTCCGGCGTGACCTTGGGATGACGGTCGACCAAATGTCCGACACCGCTGGACCCGTCCATGCACGCACCTTAACGACGTGTTGCAATGCTGTTCATGGCCGACACCGCCGCCGGGGTGCAGTTCACCGTTCTGGGCCCGACCGAAACCATCGACGACGGCCGCCTCTCCGACTTCTACGACTACCCCGACGGACTGCAGACGTGTTGGGTCCGCGGGAACATGATCGCCAGTCTCGACGGCGGTGCCACCGCCGACGGCAAGGCCGGCGGTCTTGCCGGGCCGGGTGACCGCAGCATGTTCGGCCTCATGCGCCACGCGGCGGACGTCATCCTGGTCGGCGCCGCCACGGTCCGGGTCGAGAACTACTCCGGTGCGCAGGTGCCGCTCGCAGCGCGGCACGCCCGGCAACGCCGCGGGCAGGCCGAAGTGCCGCCGATCGCCGTCGTCACGCGGGCCGGCAACCTCGATCCCGACGCACTGTTCTTCACCCGCACCGAGGTCGCGCCGCTGATCCTGACGTGTGCCGATTCCGTCGACGACACCCGGCAGCGGCTGGGAGCGGTGTCCGAGGTGATCAACGCGTCCGGACCACGATCCAATGCCGTCGACGGTGCCACGGTGCTGAAGATCCTTGCCGAACGCGGGCTGTTCCGCGTGCTCACCGAGGGCGGCCCGCTGTTGCTCAGCCAGCTGATCTCCGACGACCTGCTCGACGAACTCTGCCTCACGGTGGCGCCCATCCTGGTCGGCGGGCTCGGACGACGCATCGCCGCGGGCACCGGCGAGGTCCACACCAAGATGCGGCCCGCGCATCTGCTGTCCGACGACCAGGGCTACCTCTACACGCGCTATGTCCGAGCCCGTTGACGCACGACGAGCCCTAGCGCGACGGGGATTCAACACGGCAATCAGTACTGTGGTCGGCATGCAGCGGCGTCGCCCGATTCGGGTGTTGAGCACCTCAGCACTCGTGCTTTCGGTCTTGCTGGCCGGTTGCGCACCTGGTCTGGCGGCCAACCCGCGCTTCGCCACGGATTCCGGCGCCCAACCCCAGGGCCAGCCCGAGACCACACAGGCGCCGCAAGGCCCACCACCGATCGAGCCGCCCAAGAACGACCTGTCATGGCGCGACTGCACCTCCCGGGTGTTCTCCGATGCGTCCGTCGACCCGATCCCAGGGGTGACGCTCGACTGCGCGACGTACGACGCCGACCTCGACCCGATCAAGGGCGCAACGGGGTCGATCAGCATCGGAGTGGTTCGCGCAACGACCGACGAAACACCCGACGACGCCGGCCCTCTGGTGATGACTACCGGATCGGATCTGCCGACGTCGATGCAGCTGCCGGTCTGGCTGACGCAGTCCGGATCCGACGTCCTCAAGGCGCGGCCGGTTGTGGCGGTGGACCGTCGCGGCATCGGAATGTCGGGGGCGCTGGACTGTCGTGACCTGTACGACCGCCAGGCGATGCTCGATCAGGCCCAGTTTCAGCCGGGCGACGACCCCGTCGCCAACCTCGGCGAGATCACCCAGGCCGCGACGACCAGCTGCACCGACACCATCGCCCCCGGCGACTCGGCCTACGACAATGTGCACGCCGCCGAAGACATCGAACGGTTGCGGAGCACCTGGGATGTACCGGCATTGGCGCTCTACGGTGTCGGCAACGGCGCCCAGGTGGTGTTGGCGTATGCCAGCAGCCACCCCAACAAGGTGGCGCGGCTGGTCCTCGACTCTCCCCTTCCGCTCGGGATCGCGGCCGAAGCCGCAATGGAACAGCGCGTCAAGGGCGAACAATCGGCACTGGATGCGTGGGCGGCTCAATGCGTGGCCGTCAACTGCCCGCTGGGTCCCGACCCCAAGGGCGCCGTCGATGCAGTGCTGAACCAGGTGCGGGGATACAACACGACCAGCTCGGGCTCGGTCGCCACCGTAGCCGACGCGATCTCCACGGCCCTGGCCTATCCGCGCGGCGATCGCGTCGCCGCCACCAACAGGCTGGCGTCGGCGCTGGCCGGCGCGCGCTCCGGGGATTGGAACGAGATGAACACGCTGATCAACGATGCCGAGACGCTGCGCGGCACCGATGGTCAGTTCGTCAACAGTTGCAGCGATTCGCTGAACCGGCCCACCCCCGACCGGGTCCGCGAGCTGGTGGTGGCGTGGGAGAAGCTCTACCCGCAGTTCGGCCAGGTGGGGGCGCTCGAGTTGGTGCAGTGCCTGAACTGGCCCAGCGGTTCTGCTCCCGAAGAGCCGCAAAATCTCAAGACTCCGGCTCTGCTGCTGGGTACGCAGCACGACCCGATCGTCGGTAACGAGGGGGTGGCCGCTGTCGCGGCGACCGTGATCAACGCCGGGGCGGCCAACAGGCGCGTGATGTGGCAGGGCATCGGCCACGGCGCCGCCGTGTACTCCCCCTGCGCTTTGCCGCCGGTGATCGGCTACCTCGACAGCGGCAAGCTGCCCGAGACCGACACGTTCTGCCCGGCCTGACAACTCGCCCCGACGAGGTCGGATAAGGTGCGCTGGTGCGCGATCTTGTTCTGGCCGGCTTCCGGCCCCGCACCTCCCCGCCGGGTTTGGCCACGGTGTTGCGGTCGATCCTGTGGCCCTTGGCCATTCTGTTCATCATTCATCGCAGCTTCGTCCTGGCTACCAATGGCTACATCACCGACGACTACGGACCGGTGTACCGCGCCGTCGTGAATTTCAAGATGGGCTGGGACATCTACAACGAGCACTTCAATCACGTCGACCCGCACTATCTCTACCCTCCCGGCGGCACGTTGATCATGGCGCCGTTCGGCTATCTTCCGGTCGACGCGTCGCGGTACTGGTTCATCACCTTCAACACGATCGCGATCATTCTCGCCGCGTACTTCCTCATCCGGCTGTTCGGTTTCAAGTTCGACTCCGTTGCACTGCCGGCGCTGCTGGCTGCGATGTTCATCAGCGAAAGCGTCGTCAACACACTGGTTTTCGGCAATATCAACGGCTGCATCCTGCTGCTGGAGGTGCTGTTCTTCCGGTGGCTGCTGGACGGAAACAAAAACCACGAGTGGTTGGCCGGAACAGCGATAGGTCTGACGCTGGTCGTCAAACCTCTGCTGGCGCCGCTGCTGTTGCTTCCGCTGTTGAACCGTCAGTGGCGGGCGCTGATACCGGCGTTCGTCGTGCCGGTCGCGTTCAATCTCGCCGCCTGGCCGCTGGTCAAAGATCCGATGAACTTCGTGACCCGCACCGCCGAATACATTTTCACCACCCGCGACTACTTCAACAGCTCCATCGCGGGCAACGGGCTTTACTACGGCCTTCCGATCTGGCTGACGCTGTTGCTGCGGTTGGCATTTGTTGTGCTCGCGGTGTTGTCGCTGTGGCTGCTCTACAAGTACTACCGGACCCGCGATCCGCTGTTCTGGATGGCGACCTCTTCGGGCGTGCTGCTGATCACGTCGTTCCTGGTGTTGTCACTGGGTCAGGGCTACTACTCGATGATGTTGTTCCCGTTCCTGATGACGGTGGTGCTGCGGAATTCCGTGCTCCGCAACTGGCCGGCGTGGCTGGCGATCTACGGTTTCATGAGCGCGGACCGATGGCTTCTCGGGCATTGGCCGTACAACGGGCCGCTTCCTCGAGTACATGAAGTTCACCTTCGGCTGGTCGCTGATGCTGATCGTGGTGTTCTGTGTGCTGTACTTCCGCTATCTCGACGCCAAATCCGAGAACCGGCTCGATGACGGCATCGACCCGCCGTGGATGAAAGACGTTGAGCCAGCGACTTCGGCGCGGTTAACCACGCCTAGCGACGGTTAGCGCGCCGAACTCGCTAAAACGGCCTCCTGATCTCGTACGATTGATTCGCTCGAGGGGAGGCGATGCGGATGCCGATAATCCCGGTCGATCCCTCGTCCATTACCGCCGACTGGCTCAGCGAAGTGTTCGAGGCCGACGTACGGGTATGCAGGATCGAACAGATCGCGATCGGCGTCGGCCTGTTCGGGCGGCTGTTTCGCGTGCACCTCGACGGCGGCGACGAGGTTCCGGCGACGGTGGTCGTCAAGCTGCCGACGCTCGACGTCACGGCACGGCTGACTCTCTGCGAAGCCGCCGAGTTCTACCTGCGCGAGGTCCGTTTCTACCAGGAGATCGGGCTCACCAACCCGCTGCAGCCTGCGCAGCCATACTTTGCCGCCTTCGACGAAGCGACACACAATTTCGTGCTCGTACTCGAGGATCTCGGTCGGCTCCGTAACGCCGACCAGAACATCGGGTGCAGTGTGTCGGACGCCGAGACGGTCATCGACGGTATCGCCCGCCACCACACCCACTGGTGGAACAACGCCAGGCTCGCGTCGCTGCCATGGCTGAAGACCTACAACGCCGGGCCCTTCCCCGCGGTCGTCGCTAACTCTTATGAGGCCGCCTGGCCGGTGTTCGTCGAACGCGTCGGCTACGACATGTCACCTGCGTTGCGCGACTTCGGCGAACGGCTTCCATCGATGATGCCGTGGTTCATGGACGAGATCAGCCGCCCGCCAGTCACTTTCCTGCACGGCGACCTGCGGCTCGACCAACTCTTCTTCGCTGTCGGCGCCGAGGACGCGCCGGTGAGGGCGCTGGATTGGCAGATCACGTCAAAGGGTCGTGGCGCCTTCGATTTGGGCTATTTCTTGAGCCAGAGCCTCAGCGCGGAGACCCGACGAAAATATGAGGACGAACTGCTCGAGAGGTATACCGAGCGTCTCGCCGAAGGCGGAATCGATTACCCCCGAGAACAAGCGCGCCGCGATTACCGACTCACCACGGCGTGGTGCTTCATCTATCCCATCCTCGGCACGGGCCAGATCGAAATCGTCAACGACCGCCAGTTGGATCTGTTGCGCACCATGTTCAAAGGTTGCGCGACGGCGATCGAGGACCACGACGCGTTAGCACTGAGACCGGACTGACGATGGCCGAGAGCCACCGCACCTGCGCCTCGTGCGGTACGCCGAACGAAGAGGACGCACGCTTCTGCGAAGGATGCGGTGCATCGTTGGCGCGCACTTGCGCCACCTGTGGCGTGGAAGCCACGGCAACCGCACGTTTCTGCCGCGGCTGCGGCGCGCCGCTCGACGGGCACGTCGTGCACGACATCCCGGCTGCGGCACCGGTCCGCAAGACGGTGACCGTCATGTTCGCCGACCTGGCCGGCTCGACCACATTCGAGGAAAAGGTCGACGCCGAGACGGCGCGCGAGGTCATCGGCGAATACCACGCTCTGCTGCGCTCGACCGCAGAGCGCCATCGGGCAGGCGTGACGAAGTACATCGGCGACGGTTTCATGGCCGTCTGGGGTGTGCCGGAGATCGGGCCCGACGACGCCGCCCACGCCGTCGACGCCGCGGTCGAATTGCAGGAACGCTTCGTCGGCTTGGCCGTCCAGGTCGCCGAAACCCATCGGGCCGAACTCGCTTTGCGCGTCGCGGTGAACACCGGCGAGGTCGTGGTCGGGGCCGGCGACGCCGACTTGGTCGGCGACGCGCTGAACGTCGGAGCCCGACTCGAAGCCGAGTGCCCGCGGGGCCAGCGTCGTCGTCGGCGAGGAGACCTGGCGTGCGACGCGCGGCCGATACGGCTACGAATCCCTCGGCGAGGTCCAGGTGAAGGGCCGGAGCGCACCGGTGGCGGTGTACCAGTGGCTCGACCGCCAGGGCGAGTCCGCCGACGCCGCTCCCTTCGTCGGCCGGGGCGACGAGGTGCGAAGGCTGCAGTGCGGTGCTCGACGATGCGACCGCCAAACGGGCGGCACGGCTGGTGACCGTCATCGGCGATCCGGGCGTCGGTAAGAGTCGGCTGGCCGCGGAATTCGTGGCGGCGCAAGGTGATACCTGTGTCATCGAGGTTCGGTGCGCGGCGGAAAAAACGGTCGCACTCGGACCGATCGTCGAGGTGCTGCGGGCCCGCGATCTCGAAAGCGATGTTCCCGTAGCCGTTCCCGAACGGGATCGCCTGCTGCGTGACCTCAATGGCCTCACGGAGGGCGTTGCGAACTCGGTCGAAGAGAACTTCTGGGCGCTACGCAGATTCGTCGAGGTGCTGGCCTCGCGTGCGCCGACTCTGCTTGTGCTCGATGACATCCAATGGGCGGGCACACTGTTGCTCGACTTCATCGAGCACCTGGTGGAATGGGTGCAGGATGCGCCGGTTCTCGTGCTGGCCCTGGCGCGTCCCGAGCTGCGGGAGATCCGGCCCGACCTCGTCGCCGTCAGCCGCTGGGTGTCCGAAGCGGTCCCCCTCAGCGGCTTGGACGCCCGGGCGACCGCTGAACTCGCCGCCAACGTGCTCGGCGCCACCCAGCTGCCCGATGAGCTCTTGCGCCGCCTCCCGTCGTCCACCGGAGGCAACCCGCTGTTCGTGCGGGAACTGATCGGGATGCTCGCGCACGACGGCGTTCTCGTCGAGCAGCCGACCGGTTGGCGGTTGACGATCGACGTCGACGCCATCGCCATTCCACCGACGATTCATGCCCTGCTTGCATCGCGTCTGGAGCGGCTCGACGCCACCGATCGGCGCGTGCTCGAGATCGCGTCGGTGGTCGGCACCGACTTCTCCGTCGGCATGGTCCGTGCTCTGGCCGGCACCGGCGCGGACGGAGTCAAACGGTCCCTCGACCGACTTCGTGGGCTCGAACTCGCCGAGCCGAGCGGGTCCTACGTCGGCGACGAGCCGGTGTGGCGCTTCCACCACGTGCTCATCCGCGACGTCGCCTACCGCCGGCTGCTGAAGTCGGACCGCGCGGAGTTACACGAGCGACTCGCGGACTGGGTGGCAGCGGGCGGCGCGAGCGCGGCGTTCGACTCCGACGAATTGATCGCCCGGCATCTCGAAGCCGCCCACACCTATCGCGTCGAACTCGGCAATGTCAACGAGCACACCGATGATCTGAGCCTGCGGGCGGCACGGCATTACGCCGCATCGGCGCGCCGCGCACTCGACCGCGACGAGCTTGTCTCCGCGGGCACTCAGGCAGCTCGAGGCGCAGCGCTGGCCAATGCCGACCCCGCGGTCCATGCCGAACTGTTGCTCGTCGGTTGCGAGGCTTTCCTTTCTGCGGGCGACGTCGCGGCCGGTGCACCACTGGTCGATGAGCTCGAGCGCATCTCCGACGACTGCGCTGGAGCCATGGGCGGCGTGCTACCGGTGTCAGTTCATCGTCTACACCGCCCCGGAACGGTTACTGGAAGTCGATGCGCGGCTTCAAGGCGCCATCGACGAGTTCGGCCGTCGCGCAGATCCGGCGGGACTGGCCAAGGCGCACCGGGTGCGGGCGGGTGCGCGAGTTCGCGCCTCGGCCGGGTCGGTGACGCCGAAGTCGACCTGTTCGAGGCGCTGATCGCCGCGCGTCAAAGCGGGGACCACCGGCAGATCACGGCCGCGCTGGGTGCGGCGCCGGGTGCAGCGCTGTGGGGGCCAAGCCCAGTGCCGAAGGCCGGTGGCCGATGCCTCGACGTTGTCCGGATGCAGCGGATGACGACAGCCGCCCCGTCACTTGAAGCGACATCGATGCGCCATCTGGCGGTGCTCGAACTGCTGCGCGGACGACCCGACAAGGCCCGCACGATGCTTGTCCGATGCCCGCCAGATCGTTGCGGACCTCGGCCTGCGCCACGGGCTGATGGAGACCGAGCTGTTCGCGGGGATCATCGAGTCGATGGAGGGCGACCCGGTCGCCGCCGAGCCGCACTTCCGCACTGCGCTCGAGGGTTTGGACGCGTTGGGGGTCGGCGCCGATGCCGGCCTGGCCGCCGCGCTGCTTGCGAGATCGGTTCTGGCACAGGGCCGTATCGATGAGGCCGACCGCTATGCCATCGAGAGCGAACACCTCGCCGGCCGCAACCTGAAGACGGCGATCGCGTGGCGTGCGGTGCGGGCTGAGATTCTTTCCGCACAAGGCCAGCATGACGAGGCCGTCCGCGATGGCACGGGATGCCGTTGCGGTCGCCGCCGGAACCGACCTGGTTCTTGACCACGCCGACGCCTGTCTTGCATTGAGCCGGGTGCTTGCCGCCGCCGGGGATGTCAAGGGCGCGAAAGGTGCCCGTGATGACGCCGACCGACTGTACGTCGCGAAGGAGGTGGCGACCAGCGTCGGCCGGGTGAGCGAGCCTGTCGCCCTGGTTGCTTCTCCCGCCTCCACCGAGGCCCATTCGACAACGTCACGTTTGGCGCTTGCGAACCGGGCCAGCAGCACGGTAGATGCCGCCCATCGAGCGCTACAGGCAGGGGATATCGACGGTACAGTCGCGACCTACTCGGCCGGCTTTACCTACGAGGATCGGCGGCGGTTAAGCGGCAATCCGCTTGATGACACTTCGCTGCGGGCCTCCTACGCGCTCGCAATCAAGCAGTACAGCCATATCGACGTACGCACGCTGGCGGTGCGAGGCAAACGTCTGGCTATGACGTGGATCCGCGGCTCGAACGACGCGGGCTTTGAATCTGCCCGTCTCCACCTGTATGAGGTTGGCGATGACGGGCGGTTCACTTACGAGGCACGCTTCGACGAGGATGACTTCGAAGGCGCCTACCGCGAGCTCGAACGCCGCTATTACACAGGCGAGGGCGCGGCGTTCGCCGCGCGGGGTCCCATCGTTGACCAACTACGTAACCGCCTTGAACCGTGGAGATCTCGGCGCCGCATTCGGCGAGTTCGCTGCACCCGACCTGCACATCGAGAACAGATCACGCTCGGTGTTCGGCGATCGCTTCGTCCGGGGAGTTCCGTTCCAGCATCGAGGAACTCAACACTATGATCGCATCTTCGCGAACGTGGCACTCGGCCGTATGCTGGCTGTCACCGGACTGGGCGGTTATCCGCTCTGAGCGCGAGGCCGTCGGGCACGATGGCGAGCAGTACACATGGACGCGGCTCTATGCGATCGAGATCCGCGACGGGCGCGCTCGCGTCGTTGTGCGAGTTCGAAGCTCGACGACGAAGATGCGGCGTTCGCGTACGCCGAGGAGCGGGTGCGTGCGACCACTAGCCGACTGGCGGTCACGAACCAGTCCTGCGACTTCATGCCACCGTTTATCGCGGCGCTGCACACCGGCGACGTCGACGGTGTCGTCGGCGCTTTCGCGGATGGTTTCGTGTATGACGATCGTCGACGCCTCAGCGGCGACCCGATCATCGGCCGCGACGCAATGCGGCGCCGCGATCGAGCGCATCTTCGACCAGTACGCACATTTCGAGTTCCGCATCATGGCGGTTCGCGGCCAACGGTTGAATCTGCTCTGGAGTCGCTGGTCGGACGACGACGGAAACACGACGACCACTTTCTACGTGAACGAGACCGACGACGACGGGCGCGTTTTCTATCACGCCCGCTTCGACGAGGACGACTTCGAGACGGCTTTCCGCGAACTCGACCGCCGGTTTTACGCCGGTGAAGGCGCGGCATATGCCGAGGCGGGAAACGTAACGACTGAGTGGACACTCGCCCTGAACCGAGGCGACTTCGACACCTTGTTCGGCGAGCTCACTGCATCCGACCTCCGAGTCGAGACCCGGTCGAGCTCAGCCTTCCCGGATCGGTCGGCAGCGGAATATCGCGCCACACTGGAAGAACTTGCCGCCATGGTCGTTTCGACGCGATCGTGGATCTCCGCCGTGCGCTGGCTGTCGCCGACCTGTTACGTAGCGCGCGGTGAGCGGGATGCCATCGGGGAGAATGGCGAGCACTATACGTGGTCCTTCCTCATCGTGATGGGGCTCCGCGACGGCCGGATAGCGTCGATGTGCGAGTTCGACCCCGACGACGAGGAAGCGGCGTTCGCCTATGCCGAGGAACGGGTGCGGGCGACGACCAGCCGCCTCGCGGTGACCAACCAGGCCAGCGAGACTGTCGAGGCGGGCTGGCGCGCGATGCAGTCCCACGACGTCGACGCGCCTCGCCGCTGTCTACGCGGATCGGTTTGTGTACGACGATCGGCGCCGACTCAGCGGTGACCCGATTGAGGACACCGCCGCGGTGCGGCAGGCCGCAACGCGCATCTTCGAGCAGTACCCACACGTCGAGTGGCGCATCGCTGGCCGTCCGAGGTGAGCGACTGGAACTGCACTGGAGTCGGTGGTCAGACGACGCCGGAAACGAGACCACGTATCTTCACGTTTGCGAGATTGGCGATGACGGGCGGATCACCTATGACGCCCGCTTCGACGAGGACGACTTCGAAAGCGCCTACCGCGAACTCGAACGTCGCTACTACGCCGGAGAGGGTGCTGCCGTCGCATCAAATGGCCAAGTGATTGCCCGGTTCTTGAACGCGATGGACCGGCTGGACATCGAGGCGGCGCGCAGGCTGGCCGGATCTCAGTTTCGTTGGCTGGCACCACCTTCGGCGCTGACATCGAGCGAACGCTCTCTCGAAGAGCTTTTCCGATGGCTGGAGGAACGCGGTACGCAGGTCGCGTCCGTGCGAAACTGGGCCGCTGCCATACGTTGGATGTCACCGAATTGCTATATCGCCCTCGGCGATACACGGGCGGTTGGATCGGACGGCGAGGACTACGCATGGAGACGCCTCTACGTAGGCGCGTATCGCGACGGGCAGCTTACGTCGATCCATCAATTCGAGCTCGAAGACGAGGAGGCAGCGTTCGCCTACGCCGAGGAGCGGGTGCGCGCGACCACCAGCCGGCTCGCGGTGACCAACCGCGCCAGCAGACAGTGGACGCATTGGTCGAGGCGATACTTGCCACTGACGCGGACCGTGCCATCGAATGCTATGCCGATCAGTTCGTCTGTGACGATCGACGAAGCCTTAGCGGTGACCCTATCCGCGATAGAGCAGGGATGCGGGTGGCCATTGAGCGACTCTTGGCGCAATACAATCGCTTCGAATCTCGCAGGCTGGCGGTGCGAGGTGAGCGTCTGCAACTCGGCTTTGGCCGATTTTCGAATGACGACGGGTACGAGACCACGTATCTGAACGTGTTCGAAGTCGGCGATGACGGGCGGATCGTTTACGAGGGCCGCTTCGACGAGAACGATTTCGAAGGCGCCTACCGCGAACTCGAGCGACGTTATTACGCCGGAGAGGGTGCAGCTTTCGCGGAGGCGGGTGCGCTCGGGACCGAATGGGTGATCGCGCTCAACCAAGGTGACTTCGACCTCGTCTTCGGCGAGCTCACCGCTCCCAGTATGCGCGTCGAGAATCGGTCGTTATCCCTCTTCGGTGATCGCTCCGCCGCTGAGCTTCGCGCCACATTCGAGGACCTGAACGACACGGTCACCTCCGTGCGGGCATTGGTGCGCTGCCGCTGTGTTGGGTGTCGCCCGAGTTGGTCGTAGCGCGCTTTGAGCGGGAGGCCATCGGGCAGGACGGCGAAATCTACGCGTGGACACGGATTCACGTCGCCGAGATTCGCGATGCGCAGCTCGCGTCGAGCTGCCGGTTCGAAATCGATGACGAGGATGCGGCGTTCGCCTACGCCGAGGAGCGGATGCGGGCGACAACCAGTCGGCTCGCGGTCAGGAACCGGGCGATCGACGCACCACCGAGATCGCTTGGCGGGCAATGCAAGCCCACGACATCGACGCTGTCGTTGCGTATTTACGCGGATCAGTTTGTGTACGACGATCGGCGACGACTCAGCGGTGACCCCATCATCGGCCGTGAAGCGATGCGCAGCGCTGTTGCAGCGCATCGACGAGCAGTATCCGCACTTCGAGTGGCGCACGCTCGCCGTTCGGGGTGAACGCCTAGTGCTAGACTCGGAGCCGGCTGTCCGACGACTCCGGGAACGAGACCGTCTATCTGCACGTGTTCGAGAAGTCGACGACGACGGACGGATCATCTACGACGGCCGCTTCGACGAGGACGACTTCGAGGGTGCCTACCGCGAACTCGAACGCCGCTACTACGCCGGAGAGGGCGCAGCGTTCGCCGAATCGGGCACCTCGGCGACCGAATGGATGATCGCGCTGCAACCAGGGCGACTTCGACCGATTGTTCGGCGAGCTCACCGATCCCGGACATGCGTGTCGAGAACCGGTCGCGCTCAGCCTTCGGCAGATCGCTCCGCCGCCGAGTTTCGCGCCAGCGTTCGAGGAACTGAGCACGATGGTCGCCTCGGTGCGGACATGGCATTCGGCCGTGTGCTGGCTGTCGCCGGCATTGTTCGTTGCCCGCTTTGAGCGCGAGGCCGTCGGGCGGGACGGCGAACAGTACGCGTGGACACGGCTCCACGTCGTCCGAAATCCGCGACGGGCGGTTCGCGTATCGTGTGCCAGTTCGAACTCGATGACGAGGAGGCGGCGTTCGCCTACGCCGAGGAGCGGGTGCGGGCGACCGCCAGCCGGCTCGCGGTCACCAATCGGGCCAGCGAGACAGGCTGCGGTCCGTCAGCGGGCGATGCGAGGCCCACGATGCTCGACGCGTGCTGCTGCGTGCTACTCGGAGTCGTTCGTGTATGACGATCGGCGGCGGCTCGGCGGCAATCCGCATCCTGATGAGTTGCGGACGGCCACTAGCCGAATTCTCGAGCCAGTACAGCAACTTCGAGTGGCGCACACTGGCCGTCCGGGGCGAGCGCCTGCATCTGCTCTGGAGCCGCTGGTCGGATGACGTCCGGACAACGAGACGACTCATCTGCACGTACACGAGGTCGACGACGACGGGCGCATCGTCTATGAGGGCCGCTTCGACGAGGACGACTTCGAAGGCGCCTACCGCGAGCTCGAACGCCGCTACTACGCCGGCGAGGGCGCGGCGTTCGCCGAAGCGGGTGCCATCGCGACCGACTGATGATCGCCCTGAACCAGGGCGACTTCGACCGGCTGTTCGGCGAGCTCACCGACCCCGGACATGCGCGTCGAGAACCGGTCACGCTCGGTCTTCGGCGATCGCTCCGCCGCCGAGTTTCGCGCGGCACGTCGAGGACCTGCGCGCGATGGTCGACTCGGTGCGGACGTGGCACTCGGCGGTGAACTGGCTATCGCCATCTGTGGTCGTCGCGTCGCTTTGAACGCGAGGCCGTCGGGCGGGACGGCGAACAGTACGCGTGGACTCGCATCACCGTGATCGAGATTCGCGACGGGCGGTTCGCATCGACATGCCAGTTCGAAGCTCGACGACGAGGAAGCGGCGTTCGCGTACGCCGAGGAGCGGGCACGGGCAACCACCAGCCGACTGGCAGTCACCAACCGGGCCAGCCAGACGTGTGGACGCAGTGGGACGGGCGATGCGGGCCCACGATGTCGACGGCGCCGCCGAGTTCTACGCGGACGCATTCGTGTACGACGATCGGCGGCGCCTCGGCGGGGATCCGCCTCGACGACGTGCGGACGGCCGTAGAGCGAATCCTCGAGCAGTACACGCAATTCGAGGGGCGACACGCTGGCGGTACGCGGTGAGCGTCTCCACCTGGGCTGGAGCCGTTGGTCGAACGACGCCGGATACGAGACCGGCTATTTGCACGTACACGAGGTCGACGACGACGGGCGCGTCAGTCTACGAGGGCCGCTTCGACGAGGACGACTTCGAGGGCGCCTACCGCGAGCTCGACCGCCGCTACTACGCCGGAGAGGGCGCGGCGTTCGCCGAAGGCGGGCACGTCGCTGACCGAGTGGATGATCGCGCTGAACCAGGGTGATCTTCGACCGAGTGTTCGGCGAGCTCACCGCCCCGGACATGCGCGTCGAGAATCCGGTCGAGCTCGGCCTTCCCCGATCGCTCGGCCGCAGAGCTTCGCGCCAGCCTCGAGGAGCTGAACGCGATGGTCGCCTCGATGCGGACGTGGCATTCGGCGATGTGCTGGCTGTCGCCGACGTGTGGCGTCACCCGCCACGAGCGCGAGGCCGTCGGACGCGACGGCGAGCAGTACGCGTGGACACGCCTGTACGTGTTCGAGATCCGCGACGGTCGAGGCGTCGCGTCCTGCGAGTTCGAGCTCGACGACGAGGAAGCGGCGTTCGCGTACGCCGAGGAGCGGGTGCGGGCGACCACCAGCCGGTTAGCGGTCACCAACCGGGCCAGCCGAGGCATGGGACGCGGTAGCGCGGGCAACCCGCGCCCACGATGTCGACGCGATGGCCAGGTGTTACGCCGAGGAGCTTGTTTTCGACGATCGGCGGCGGTTGGCCGGACTTCCGCTCGGTGACTTGCGTACGGCCCAAGAACGCATCCTCGAGCAGTACAGCCAGTTCGAGGGACGCACGCTCGCTGTGCGCGGTGAGCGTCTGCACCTGGGTTGGAGCCGTTGGTCGAACGAGTCCGGGTTCGAGACGTCGTATCTGATCGTGCACGAGGTCGGCGATGACGGGCGGTTCATCTATGACGGCCGCTTCGACGAGGACGACTTCGAGGGCGCCTACCGCGAACTCGACGCGACGCTACTACGCCGGAGAGGGTGCGGCGTTCGCCGAGGCGGGCGCAGCTCGGACCGAGTGGCTGCTCGCCGCTGAACCGGGGCGACTTCGACCGGTCGTTCGGCGAACTCACGCGACCCCGAGATGCGCGTCGAGATACCGGTCGAGCTCAGCGTTTCCGGACCGTTCGGCCGCCGAGTTTCGCGCCAGCCTCGAGGAACTTGAACGCGATGGTCGCCTCGGCGCGGACGTGGCACTCGGCCGTGTGCTGGCTGTCGCCAACGTGTGTGCGTCACCCGCAACGAGCGCGAGGCCATCGGGCACGACGGCGAGCAGTACGCATGGACGCGGCTCATCGTGGTCGAGATTCGCGACGGGCAGATGCACGTCGGAGTGCGAGTTCGAGCTCGACGACGAGGACGCGGCATTCGCCTACGCCGAGGAGCGGGTGCGTCGGCTGAACATCGCTAACGTGGAGCCATGACGACCCCGGGTCCCAAGCTGCAACTGACCGACGACGAGTGGCGCAAGAAGCTCACGCCGGAGGAGTTCCACGTACTTCGCCAGGCCGGCACCGAGCGCCCGTTCACCGGCGAGTACACCGACACCAAGACCGAGGGTGTCTACGAGTGCCGCGCCTGCGGCGCCGAACTGTTCCGCAGCAGCGAGAAGTTCGAATCCCACTGCGGCTGGCCGTCCTTCTTCGATCCGGCCAACTCCGACGCCGTGATCCTGCGCTCCGACGACACCATGGGCATGCACCGCGTCGAGGTGATCTGCGCCAACTGCCACAGCCACCTCGGCCACGTCTTCGAGGGCGAGGGCTACCCCACGCCGACCGACCAGCGCTACTGCATCAACTCGATCTCACTGCGGCTGGTGCCGGAGAAGGCTTAGAAGTCGTCAATTCACCATTGGTGAGTCGTCGAGCCGGGCGCTTTCAGCGTGGCCCGCCTCTAGCTTCCTACGCTCGAGATTGCACACACGGCTATGGTCGTTGCCCCACATCAGCGCAGCCCTGGATGCAATCTCGCCCTTAGGACCAATTCGGAGCCAGCACCGCCCACCAGTGCGCAGGCACCGTCAATGACTCACGACACTAAAGCTATGCCGGGTAGACCGCGAATTCGGCTTGGTCAGCGGTGTCGGCGACGCACTGGAAGAGCAACGGCGTCGTCATCGCATTGCCGGAGTAGCAAGTAAACGGCCCGATCTGCTGGTACTTATCGCCGTTGACGTCGTACTGCACGGCGTAGTCCGATGCGGTTACGCAGTCGATGTCTCCGGCGGTGATGACGATGCTATGCCCGTCACGCGGCGGGCACTGTTCGCCCTTCGGTGACTGCGCGACGGCGGCAGGCGCTAAGGCAAACGCGACGATCGGCAACGTCGTAGCAACCAAGGCCTTGATGCTCATTGACCCATGATGACCGGCCTTTGCCGAAACTGCGGGCAGATCGCGATCTCGGCGAAATTCGCGATCTCTGCGCAGTCTCGGCGGCTCAGGTCGGGTAGTCCGGTGTCCAGCGCACCTCGGCGATGCGTGCGGCGAGTTCGTCGTCACTGCGTTTCGGAGCGACGCCATCCGCGACGGCTTGCCGTCCTACCGCGAGCGCGATGCCCACCGCAATGTCGGGAATTTCCGACCATGCGGGCAGCAGCGGGCGCTCGGGATCCGCGAGAGCGGGAGAAGCGTCGCCGAGGCTAGCCGCCGCGGCCCGCATCATCTCGTCGGTGACCCTGGTCGCCTGCGCCGCCGTCACGGCCAACCCCATCGCCGGGAAGATGTATGCGTTGTTGCACTGCGCGACCGGTCGCTCGACGCCGTTGCGGTGCAACGGTGCGAACGGTGAACCGGTCGCGATCAACGCCCGACCGTCGGTCCATTCGTCCAACTCTGCCGGGTGCGCCTCGGCCCGGCTGGTCGGGATTGGACAGCGGGAAGATGATCGGCCGTTCGGTCTTGGCCGCGAGTTCGCGCACGATCTCTTCGGTGAACGCACCGGCCGCGGTCGAAAGGCCCAGCAGGACACCGACATCGACGTGATGCACGACATCGGCCAGCTGCGCGTGCCCCGACAAGCCCCAATCCGCCGACGATGTTCGCGGGCTGGGCGAACTTCCGTTGTCCTTCGGACAGATCCGTGCGGTCGTCGGTCAGCAGCCCGACGACGTCGACGACCCAGATACGCGACAAGGCATCGGCCTCGGACAATCCCTCCGCGACCATCTCGCGAGTGACCATGTTCAGCACGCCGATACCGGCCGAACCCGCGCCCAGCATCACGACCTGCTGCTGTGACAACGGGCGACCCGCGATGTTCGCCGCGCCATGCAGCGCTCCGAGGGCGACCGCAGCGGTGCCCTGAATGTCGTCGTTGAAGGTGAGTAGCTTGTCGCGGTAGCGCTCCAGGATCGGCTGGGCGTGCGCGGTGGCGAAATCCTCCCACTGCAGCAGCACATCGGGCATTTCCTCGTGGACCGCGGTCACGAACTCGTCGATGAACGCGAAGTATTCGTCGTCGCCGATCCGTCGGTGGCGCCAGCCGAGATAGTGCGGGTCCTCCAGCAGTTCGACGTTGTCGGTGCCCACATCGAGCACGATCGGCAGGGTGCGTGCCGGGTCGATGCCACCGATGAGCGTGTACAGCGAGAGCTTTCCGATGGGGATGCCCATTCCGCCGATGCCCTGATCGCCGAGTCCGAGAATCCGTTGACCGTCGGTCACCACGATCACGTCGACGTCGCGCCTGCTGCTGGGACGGTTGCGAAGCACTTCGCGCAGGAATTCGCGATCCGGATAGGACACGAACAGGCCGCGGGGCTTGCGGTAGATCTCACTGAACCGCTGGCACGCCTCACCGACGGTCGGCGTGTACACGATCGGCATGGTTTCGGGGATGTGATCGCTCAGCAGCCGATAGAACAGCGTCTCGTTGCGGTCCTGCAGGGCCCGCAGATAGATGTGTTGGTCCAGACCTGCACGGCGGGTACTGAATTCGCGCCAGCTGTGCGCGACCTGCTCGTCGAGCGTTTTCTCCGCGGTCGGCAGCAGCCCCAGTAGTCCGTACTTGCGTCGCTCGGCGTGTGTGAAGGCGGTGCCTTTGGTGGTCAGCGCGTCAAACAGCCTGTCCTGGCCGGTTTTTGCCTCAGACAACGGGGTCCTTCCGCCGGTGCAGTTACGGGAGTCTGGTGATCAACTCTTCCACGCTCACCCGCGGACCGGTGAAGAACGGCGTCTCCTCACGTACATGGCGGCGCGCGTCGGTGGCGCGCAGATCCCGCATCAGGTCGACGATGCGGTGTAGCTCGGGTGCCTCGAACGCCAGAATCCACTCGTAGTCACCGAGCGCGAATGCAGGCACGGTGTTGGCCCGCACGTCCTTGTATTCCCTGGCCGCCATACCGTGCTCGGCCAGCATGCGGCGGCGCTCGTCGTCGGGCAGCAGATACCAGTCCAGCGACCGGACGAACGGATACACGCAGATGTAATTGCCCGGCTCCTCCCCGGCCAGAAACGCCGGGATGTGGCTCTTGTTGAATTCGGCGGGCCTGTGCAGCGCGACATTGCTCCACACCGGCGTGCTGGCCCGGCCCAACGCGGTGGTGCGACGGAAATCGGAGTACGTGGCCTGCAGCGCCTCGACGGTCTCCGCGTGCGTCCACATCATGAAGTCGGCGTCGGCCCGCATGCCCGCGATGTCATAGACACCGCGGACGACCACGCCGTTGTCTTCCTGCTGTTTGAGGAAGGTCGCGGTCTCGTCGATGACGGCGGCGCGCTCGTCACCCAATGCACCCGGCCGCACCGCGAAAACCGAAAACATCAGGTAGCGGACGGTGGCGTTGAGGGATTCGTAGTCGAGCTTGGCCATAGGCCTATCGTGCCACGCGCGCCGTGACCAACGACGCCGCCGCCTTGGTGGCCGCCGCCACGCAGGCCGGTACGCCGATGCCGTCCAGATAGCCGCCGGCGACCGCCAGCGTCGGGGGCAGACCGGCCCGCAGCTCGGCGACCAGGTCGGGGTGGCCGGGGCCGTACTGCGGCATCGCGTCGATCCAGCGCTGCACGTGGCAGTCCACCGGCTCGACGTTGACGCCGAACACCGTGGCCAGGTCCTGCGATGCCCACGACAGAAGATCCTCGTCGCCGGCGCTGCGGGCCAGGTCGTCGCCGAACCGGCCGTACGACAGTCGCACGAGCTCCGCGTTGCCGCGGCGGCCCCATTTGCGGCTTGACAACGTAATCGCCTTGGCACGCAACGGTTCTCCGTGTGCCACCAGTACACCCGACTGCTCGGGCAGCGGTACACCTCCGGGCAGCGCCAGCGCCACCAGCGCTGTGGATGCGACCGCGATGCGCCGGGCGGCCGCCGCGGTCCGCGGAGCCACCTTGTCGATCAGCTTCGGCAACCAAGGTGCGGGAACGGCCAGCACCGCCGCATCGGCGTACCAGCGCTCTCCCTCGTCGTCGACCAGCTCCCAGCCTCGTGGCGCGCGGTTGACCTGTTCGACGGTTACCTGAGCCCACTGGATGTCCGCCCGCCGGGCAAGCTCATCGACCAGCACCCTGTATCCCCCGTCGACGGCGCCGAACACCGACCCGGTGACCGGCGGCGGCAGCGCATCGCGCACGGCATCAGTGAGATTTCGTGCGCCCCGGTCCAGTGCCACTGCCAGCGTCAGAGCGGCCGACCGCACGCCGATCGTGGCCGCAGAGCCGGCGTAGACGCCCGCCAGCAGCGGATCCACCGAGCGTGTCACGACCTGCTCGCCGAACCGGTCACCGACCAGATCGGCCACCGACGGGTCGGCGCCGGGCCGCCAGGAGAACGGGCGGGTGCGCTCGTCGACCATCCACGCGATCGTGGCGTCATCGACCAGCCCCGCCAGCGCCTGCGGCCGCGCCGGAATGCCCTGCAGAGTGTCCGTCGGCAATGGGTGCAACCGCCGGCCGCTGTAGATCACCGGGCGCGCGCCGGTGGTGCCGATCTGCCTGCCGCCGAGGCCCAACTCGGCCAGCAGCGCGGGCACCTCCGGGCGGCGGGCGATGAACGCCTCCGCGCCGACGTCCATCAGCTGGCCACCGATCCGCTCGGTGCGCAGCACACCCCCCAGCCGGTCGGCCGGGTCGAACAAGGTTATCGATGCGTCCGGACCTGCGGAGACCCGCAGCCGATAAGCGGCAACAAGGCCTGAAATGCCTCCGCCGACAATGCAATACGACGTCCTCACAACGAATGCACCAACGCCACCAGTTCAGTGATCACGCCTGGGTCGGTACCTGGCAGCACGCCGTGGCCGAGATTGAAGATGTGGCCGGCGACTCCGGCGTCGATCGCGCGGCGGCCGTCCTCGACGACGGCGCGTGCCGCCCGTTCCACGACCGGCCAGCCCGCGAGCAGGACGACCGGATCGAGGTTGCCCTGCAGCGCCGTGTTGGGCGCCACCCGTGCCGCCGCGTCGGTCAGCGACGTGCGCCAGTCGACCCCGACGACGGTCGCCCCAGCCTGAGACATCGCGCCGAGCAGTTCAGCGGTGCCCACCCCGAAATGGGTCATCGGCACCCCGGAGTCCTTCAATGACGAGAACACACGCGTGCTGTGCGGGAGCACGTAGGTGCGGTAGTCGGCCAGCGAGAGCGTCCCGGCCCACGAATCGAACAGCTGGATCGCGTCCACACCGGCTGTGACCTGCATCTGCAGGAAAGCGATCGTCACATCGGTCAGCGTCGTCATGAGCGCGTGCCAGGTGTCGGGTTCGCCCAGCATCATCGCCTTGGTGCGCTCGTGGTTGCGGCTCGGGCCACCCTCCACCAGATAGGAGGCCAGCGTGAACGGCGCGCCCGCGAACCCGATGAGCGGCACATCGCCCAACTCGACCACCAGTTGCGTGACGGCTTCAGCGACCGGTGCAACCTGCTGTGGCTCAAGCGGTTCGATCGCCCTGACGTCGGCAATGGTGCGCACGGGGTGTTCGATCACCGGTCCGACGTCGGGCACGATGTCCAGTTCGATGCCCGCAGCCCGAAGCGGCACGACGATGTCGGAAAACAGAATCGCGGCATCCACACCGTGCCTGCGAATCGGCTGCAGCGTGATCTCGGTGATCAGCTCCGCGTCGAAGCACGCCTGCATCATCGTGCTCTTCGCCCGCAGCGCCCGGTACTCGGGCAGCGAACGTCCGGCCTGCCGCATGAACCACACGGGCACACGGCTGGGCTTGCGACCGCGAGCGGCGGCGAGATACGGCGAGTCGGGCAGCTCACGGCGGGTAGTCATCGCATCTAATGCTGCCATGCGTCCCCGGCGGCGCCCCAATTTGCGGGTGCGCGGGTACGTGGATGCAGCCGGAGGTATCTGAGTCCTTGAGCGTGCAGCAAACGTCGTCTGACCACGGCCGATCCCCTCAGCGGCCGAAATCGGCGCGCCTGCGTACAGACGTGACCGAATGGGGCTAGCGTCGAACGGTGACCAGCGCCGAACCGGCTCAATTCCGCGAAGCGGTGGCGGCGATGAATGCCACCACCGTTCGAGCCGAGATCGAGCTCGGCCCGATACGCCCACCTCAGCGGCTCGCGCCCTATAGCTACGCGCTAGGGGCGGAGGTCCGCCACCCCGAGACGGCCATCGTGCCCGAACGCTCGGAGGGAGACGCGTTCGGACGGCTGATCCTGCTGCACGACCCTGAGGGCGCCGAAGCGTGGGATGGCACGATGCGGCTGGTGGCCTACATTCAGGCGGACCTGGACTCCAGTGAGGCCGTCGACCCGCTGTTGCCGGAAGTGGCGTGGAGTTGGCTCGTCGATGCGCTCCAGGCGCGGGCCGAACATGTCACGGCGCTGGGTGGCACTGTCACCGCCACCACCTCGGTGCGCTATGGCGACATCTCCGGCCCGCCACGCGCCCATCAGCTGGAATTGCGGGCGTCGTGGACGGCGACCAACCTGCAATTGGGGCCGCATGTCGAGGCGTTCTGCGAGGTGCTCGAGCATGCCGCGGGCCTGCCCCCGTTGGGGGTCACCGACCTCGGCTCACGCACCCGCGCTTGACAGATGGGCGATTCCCTCGAGGCGGACTCCGAGTCGGGCTCGGAGAACGAGCCGGAAGCCACACCGCTGCTGGCGCCACGCGACGGCGTACCCAAGCTGGCGGTGAGTGTCAGCGAGATCAAAAGGGCTGCAGAGCTTTTGGACTCCGGCGAAGGCCCTTTCGCGGTCGACGCGGAACGGGCGTCGGGCTTCCGCTACTCGAATCGCGCCTACCTGCTGCAGATCCGGCGAGCCGGCGCGGGCACGGTGTTGCTCGACCCGGTCAACCACGGCAGCGACCCGGTCGAGACGCTGGCTCCGGTCGCGGAGGTACTGGCCGGCGACGAGTGGGTGCTACACGCGGCCGACCAGGACCTGCCCTGCCTGGCCGAAATCGGCATGCGGCCGACGAAGCTCTACGACACCGAACTAGCGGGCCGCCTGGCCGGCTACGACAAGGTCAACCTGGCCACGATGGTTCAGAAACTCCTGGGCCTGCAGCTGATGAAGGGTCACGGCGCTGCAGACTGGTCGCAGCGCCCGCTGCCGGCCGAATGGTTGAACTACGCGGCACTGGACGTCGAGGTGCTGCTGGATCTGCGCCATGCCATCGCGGCGGTGCTCGAGGAACAGGGCAAGTCCGACTGGGCGGCACAGGAATTCGAGCATCTGCGTAGATACGAGGCCACGCCGACCCGACGTGACCGGTGGCGGCGCACGTCGGGCATCCACAAGATCCGTGACAGCCGCGCCCTGGCCGCGGTGCGTGAACTGTGGACCACCCGTGACCACATTGCGCAGCGTCGGGATATTGCGCCGGGACGCATCCTGCCCGACGCGGCGATCGTCAACGCCGCGACCGTCGACCCCGACACAGTCGAGAAACTCACCGCGCTACCGGTGTTCGGTGGCTCGCGACAACGCCGGATGGCGCATGTGTGGCTGGAGGCACTCGCTCGCGCCCGCACCACTGACGACCCGCCGACGTCGGCGGAGCCGTCCACCGGTCCCCCGCCGGCGTCGCGGTGGGCACGCCGCAAGCCCGAGGCGGCACTTCGGCTGGAGGCGGCACGGTCTGGTATCACGGAACTGTCGCAACGGGTTTCGGTGCCGACCGAGAACGTCATCACCCCGGAGACCGTGCGCCGATTGTGCTGGGACTGGCAGCCGCTGCAAACCTCCGAGGAGACCGCCGCCGCGATCGACGAGTTCCTGCGCGAGGCCAGGGTGCGGCAATGGCAGCGCGAACTCACGGTCCCGGTGCTAACCGAGGCGCTGTTCCCCGACCCGGCCGCCACCGCCGCTCCCGGCCCCGCCGACTGAGCGAGCCACGAGTGTGCGGTTTCATACGCGCCTCGCGGCGTGTCGCGTATGAAACCGCACGTTCGACTCGCTCTTAAGAGGTGACGCGGTCGACGTGGGCAAGGAGGTGCTTCAGCACCGCTTCGGGGGCTTCGACCTGCGGCCAGTGGCCGATGTCGTCGGCCAGCATCACCACGTCCGCGTCAGGAATGACCTCCGTGTACCGACGAGCCATGTGAGCACCGGAGTTGGGGTCGATGGGTCCGTCGATGAGCCGCATCGGCACCGTAGTTTCGCGCATGGCGCGCACCCAACGGTTGCGGTGCGTGTAGCGATCACCCAGGAAGCGTCCGACCTTGTGCAGCACCCGTTTCCCGTCGTTGTATTCGAGGATCTCGTGGAAACGGCCCATCAACTCACGTGTTGGCTTCGTGTGTGGGCCGAACATCTCGTTGATCGTCGGCTCCACGATCCGCCGAGACAGTGGGCTGCCTTGCAGCGAGCTCATGAGGTCCCCCAACGGCGTAGCGGACATCAGCTTCTGCATGGTGCGCGGCGTATAGGCCTCATTGAACAACCCGCCGTTGAGCCAGGTGATCGATCGATAGCGCACCGATCCATACGCATGTTGGCCGAATTCGCTGCGGGCCAACAGTTCCTGGCCGACCGAGTCACCGAGGTCGTGCGCAAGCATGTGGCAGCGGTCGACGTTCAGATGGTCGAGAAGCGCCTCGTGCATGTCCGCGTGATCGTGCACCGAGTAGCCGTAGGCGACGGGCTTGGCCGAGAAACCCATGCCGATCATGTCGGGTGCGATGACGGTGAACTGCTCGACGAGTGTGGGCCAGATCAGCGACCAGTCCCACGAATTGAACGGATAGCCGTGGATCGCCAGCAGTACGGGCGCTTCGCCGATCGGCGGTCCGTCGACCCGGTAGAAGATGTCGAAGCCCAGGTAGTCGAAGTACTGGCCGGCGGCCTTCCAGCCTTCGAGTTCAGCATCCATGTCTGGAGGCTACTCGGCGAGCTCTAGTCGAAGCGTTGGCTGACTTCGCGCTCCGGTGAGACCGCGGCGCCCTGGGCCGCGACCCAGCCGGTGATCTGGCGGGCGATATGACGGTCGGTCAGCCCGACGTCGGCGAGCACCTCACCGCGCGAGGCGTGCGCGAAGAACTCCTGCGGCAACCCGACATCGCGGCAGGGCACGTCGATCTCGGCCCGGCGCAGCGCCGCCGACACCGCGGACCCGACGCCGCCGTGCACGCCGTTGTCCTCGATGGTGACCACCAGCTTGTGCGCGGCCGCCAACTCCCCCACGGCCGCAGGCACCGGAAGCACCCATCGCGGGTCGGCGACCGTGACGCCGATGCCTTGATTGCGCAGCCGCTGGGCGACCGCAAGTGCCATCGCCGCGAAGGGTCCTACCGCCACTACGAGCACGTCGTCGGACAGGCCGTCGGCCGGGACGGCGAGCACGTCGACGCCGCCGCGCCGTTCGATCGCCGGAATATCCTCGCCGACATCGCCTTTCGGGAACCGAATGGCGGTCGGTCCGTCATTGACGTTGAGCGCTTCGCCAAGTTCCTCACGTAGGCGGGTGCCGTCGCGCGGCGCGGCCACCCTCATGCCGGGGACGATGCCCAGCATGGACAGGTCCCACATGCCGTTGTGGCTGGCGCCGTCGGGACCGGTGACGCCCGAGCGGTCCAAAACCATCGTGACGGGCAGTTTGTGCAGCGCCACGTCCATCATGACCTGATCGAACGCCCGATTGAGGAACGTCGAGTAGATCGCCACAACCGGATGCAGGCCGCCCATCGCCAGACCGGCGGCCGACGTCATCGCATGCTGCTCGGCGATGCCGACGTCGAAGAACCTGTCAGGGAACCGCTTCCGAAAGTCGGACAGACCCGTCGGACCGGGCATCGCGGCGGTGATGGCCACGACATCGCGGCGCCGGGCGGCGTAACCGACAAGCGCGTCGGAGAACGCCGACGTCCAACCGGGCCCCGGCACCGACGTCGCCAGCCCCGTCTCGGGGTCGATGACGCCGCATGAGTGCATCTGGTCGGCTTCGTCGTTCTCCGCCGGCGCGTACCCCATGCCCTTGCGGGTGACGACGTGCACGATCACGGGCGCGTTGAAGCCACGCGCACGGCGCAGCGCGGTCTCCACCGCATGCTCGTCGTGACCGTCGATCGGGCCGACGTACTTGAGGCCGAGATCGGTGAACATCACCTGCGGCGAGAGCGCATCCTTGATGCCGGCCTTGATGCTGTGCATGGACTGGTAGCAGAGCTCACCGATGATCGGCACTTTCTGGAGGGCCTTGCGGCCCTCCTCGAGCACCTTCTCGTAGCCCGGCTGCAGGCGAAGCCCCGCGAGATGCTCGGCGAAGCCACCGATCGTGGGCGCGTAGCTGCGGCCGTTGTCGTTGACGATGACCACGACCGGGCGGCGGGACGCGGCGATGTTGTTCAACGCCTCCCAGCACATGCCGCCGGTCAGGGCGCCGTCGCCGACGACGGCGACCACATGGCGGTTGCGGTGCCCGGAAAGTTCGAAGGCCTTGGCCAGGCCGTCGGCATACGACAACGCGGCACTGGCGTGGCTGGATTCGACCCAGTCGTGCTCGCTCTCGCTGCGCGACGGGTAGCCCGAGAGGCCGTCCTTCTTGCGCAGCGTGTCGAAGTCGTGGCAGCGACCCGTCAGCATCTTGTGCACATAGGACTGATGCCCGGTGTCGAAGATGATCGGATCGTGCGGTGAATCGAACACGCGATGCAGAGCAAGGGTGAGCTCGACCACACCGAGATTGGGGCCGAGGTGCCCGCCCGTCGCAGCGACCTTGTGAATCAGGAATTCGCGGATTTCCTGCGCCAGGTCACTCATCTGCGACTGGGTCAAGTGCTGCAGATCTGCGGGGCCGCGGATCTGTTCAAGCATTCCGTCAGTCTACGCACCAGGGTCTCCTCAGTCCTGTCGAGCTTCGTAGATGTCGGGCACACCGTCGTGATCGGTGTCCGCGGTCTCGATCTCGTAGATGCGCCGATACGCGGCGTTTCTGCTCAACAACACCAGCGATGCCAGTACACCTGCGACGACAGACCCGACAAGCACGCCGATCTTGACGTCGTCACCTGCCGGGGTGCCGTGCCCGAAAGCCAACTCACCAATTAATAACGAAACGGTGAACCCGATGCCCGCCAGCAGCGACACGCCGAGGACGTCGCGCCAGGCCAGGTCGTCGTCGAGGGTGGCATGGGTGAACCTGGCCAGCAGGAATGCGGTGAGAAACACCCCGAGGGGCTTGCCGATCACCAGGCCCGCGATGACACCATCGGTGACCGGACGCAGCAGCGAGTCCCCGAGGCCCGACCAGCCGCCGACCGTCACTCCGGCAGCGAAGAACGCGAACACCGGCACGGCGAAACCCGCCGACATCGGCCTGACCGCGTGTTCGAACAACTCGGCGGTCGGGTGGCCGAGTCGGCCGAGCACGGGAACGGTGAATCCCAGCACGACGCCGGCGACGGTCGCGTGCACCCCGCTGGCATGCACAAGTGCCCACGCCGTCACGGCCAGGGGCAGCAGCAGCCACCAACGGTGCACGCCGCGCTGTACCGCCAGCCCGAACAGTCCGATGGGAATCAGGGCGAGCGCAAGTGGAACCGGTGCGAGGTCGTCGGTGTAGAAGATCGCGATGACAGTGATCGCCAGCAGGTCGTCGACGACGGCAAGCGTCAGCAGGAAGGTGCGCAGCGCGGTCGGCAGGTGGGTGGACAACACGGCCAGCACCGCAAGCGCGAAGGCGATATCGGTGGCGATCGGCACCGCCCAGCCGTCGATGTTCTCCGGTTTGCCTGCCGCCAGATTGATGCCGATATAGATCGCTGCGGGGACCACCATGCCTCCGACGGCGGCCGCGATCGGCAGGGCTGCGCGGCGAGGATCACGCAGATCGCCGGCCACGAATTCGCGCTTGAGTTCGAGCCCGACGACGAAGAAGAAGATGGCCAGTAGCCCGTCTGCGGCCCACGCTGAGATGCTGAGTTGCAGATGCAGTGCATCCGAACCGATTTCGAACTCCGACATCGCCCGGTACGTCTGCGACCACGGCGAGTTCGCCCACACCAGCGCCACGCCCGCAGCGATCAGTAACAGCACCCCGCCGACGGTCTCTTTGCGCAGGATCTCGGAAAACCGTTGCGACTCCGACCACGAGCCACGCGTCAGCAATCGCAACGGGGTTGGCATTGCCCGATCCTAGTGAATGCGTCGAAGACACAAGAACTCGTTAATGGCTAGTGCGCGGCGCCAGGTGGTAGTAGATTCCCCTTTGGAGCGCCGGGAAGTCGGGTCGGCAGTAGGTAGCCCGACTCGTGAAAGGCCTCCGGTGCACACAACTCCGCCGGTGCATGCACGCACCGATTCCCACTTCGCCGTTCAGATCGACGGTTTGACGAAACGCTTCGGCAAGATAGTCGCGGTCGACGACCTGAGCCTGACCGTCGACCCGGGCGAGGTGTTCGGATTCCTGGGTCCGAACGGCGCGGGTAAATCCACCACAATTCGTCTACTGCTCGGCCTCATTCGCCCAAGCGCCGGCGACGCACAGATCTTCGGTACCAACGCGAGCGACGTTGCCCGCGCCCACCAATTTCTTGCGTACGTGCCCGCCGATGTGGCGCTGTGGCCGGCGTTGACGGGTGCCGAGATCCTTGAACTGCTCGCCAATGTCGGATCAAGTGTCGACATCGATTACCGCACCGAACTCGTCACGCGGTTCCAGCTGGACCTCGAGAAAACCGGAAAGGCGTACTCCACGGGCAACCGTCAGAAGGTCGCGCTGGTCGCCGCGTTTGCCACTCGCGCGCCGTTGCTGGTGCTCGACGAGCCGACGAGTGGATTAGATCCCTTGATGGAGCGCGAGTTTCGCCGCTGCGTCACCGAGGCCAAAGAACGCGGCCAGACCGTCTTTCTCAGTTCCCACCAGCTCGCAGAGGTCGAGGCGGTATGCGACCGCGTCGCAATCCTGCGGGCCGGCCGACTGGTCGAGATCGACACCATCGCCGATCTGCGCCAATTGCGCCGAACCGTCGTCGAAGTCTCTTTTCGCGGCGCCCCACCCATCCTGAACAACGTCCCGGGAATCTCGAATGTCGATCACCTCGATGGGAATCGGCTGCGCTTCAGTCTGACCGGTGGACCATCGGCGGCCCTGCGCAGCCTGGCCCTGGCAGAAGTCACCGCGCTCGCGATGCGAGAACCGACCCTCGAAGAGATCTTCCTCGACTACTACGGCGGGCCGTCGCGAATGACCGCGCGCCGCACTCGCACCGACGCTCGTGGTGCCGACCACAGCGGCTGGACGTGCGATTTCTCGGCTGACCGTTCGGCAAGTGCGCCGCGGCGCGCTGATTGTCGCCGCTGTCTGTGCAGGAATGTCTGCGATCGTCGCGGTGCAGTATAAGACGATATTCGAGGGTACTTTCGATCAGTCCGGGCTGCGGGCACTTGTCGAAAACCCCGCCATCCGAATTCTTTTCGGCCCACCGGTAGCCCTTGACGATGCCGGCGGATTCACTGTGTGGCGCACCGGAACACCCGTGCTGATACTCGCCAGTGTCTGGATCCTGCTCGCTGCGACCCGCATCACGCGTGGCGAGGAAGATGCTGGGCGCCTCGACCTTCTGCTTGCCGGTCCGCTGCACATGGTCGGCGTAGTACTGCGATCCATGGCCGCGATCGCCTGCGCCGCACTGGTGATCAGCGCTGCCGTCGGGGCCGGCCTCATCGCCGCCGGGACGGATGCCACGGGCGCGTTGGTCTACGCCGCGGCGGTCTTGGGCGTCACCCTGACGTTCGCCGCCGGCGCCGTGCTCGCGGCGCAGATCATGCCGACGCGGTCCGCGGCAGTCGGTGTGACCGTCGCCCTGCTTGGCGTGGCCCTGCTGGTACGGATGCTTGCCGACGGCGCACCTCGGTTGGCCTGGACGGCATGGACAACCCCGTTCGGCCTCACCGCACGGGCAGCACCGTACGCCGACAACCGCGATCGGTCCGCTACTCGTCTTGGCCGCCTTTCCGGCTCGCGTTCGGGGTCGCCGCGACTTGTCGCGGCGCGGCATCGGGACGTCGGCAGCGGGCGTCATCCGGCTCGCAACGAGCCGTCGGCCCCGCACCGCACTGCTGGGCTCGATCGGCGGGTTCGCAGTTCGCCGCGCGATCCGACCCACCATCGGCTGGGCGACGGGCATCGCCGCGTACTTCCTTCTCGTCGGCGCGCTGATCGCATCGATCCTGGAATTCTTCGACACCAATCGCCGGTTCGCCGAGCTGGCCGCGGCCGCAGGATTCGCCGGGCTCGACTCGGCGAACGGCTTCGCCGCTGCGCTGTTCAGCCTGCTTGCGATACCGACGGGCCTGTACGCGGCAACGCGGCTGACCGCACTGGTCGCCGACGAGAGAGACCGCCGCTGGACACTGGTGTTCGCCAGCGACACTCCTCGAATCCACTTGGCGGGCACCGAGATCGCCGTGACGACGGCCGGGATGATGCTGCTACACGCGATCGCCGGCCTCGCGATCTGGACCGGTGCTGTGATCACCGGAGCGCCGCTGTCGATTGACCACGCACTGAGCGGTGCGCTGAATTCTGCCCCGGTGGCGTGGCTCGCGCTCGGCGCCGCCGCCTTGGCGGTCGGCTGGCTGCCGTCCGCCGTCGGTGCGATCGGCGCGGTGCCGGTGGTGGGCGGGTTCTTTCTCAACGTCCTCACCCAGGGCACAAACGCACCGACGTGGGTGGTGGATTTGTCGCCGTTCGTTCACCTCGCGGCGGTGCCCAACGCGGAGCCGAACTGGGTCGCAACCGCGGCCTTCACCGCCATCGGCGCCGGCCTGAGCGCGGTCGGACTCCTCGGCTACCACCGCCGCGACCTCACCACATGAAGGGATGCAGACAATGACCGACACGATCGTAAGGTGCTGATATGCACGCCGAGGACATGGCCGAGGATTTTCCGGTGATAAGCATCGATTCCAACGCGCTGGACGCGGCCCGCACGTTGGCCGAGCACCGACTGCCGGGGATCGTCGTCACCGACTCGTCCGGGTCGCCGTATGCCGTCCTGCCGGCCTCCCAGGTGGTGCGGTTCATCGTGCCGACGTATGTCCAGGACGATCCCTCGCTGGCCGGCGTGATCAACGAGTCGTGGGCCGATCGGGCCGCGGAGAAGCTGGGCAACAAGAAGGTCCACGACGTGTTGCCGGAACACCTCACCGACGTGCCGGCGGCCAATGCGGACGACACGATCATCGAAGTGGCCGCACTCATGGCCCGATTCAGAAGCCCGTTGATCGCCGTTATGAAGGATGGCAAGTTGCACGGCGTCATCACTGCGTCGCGGCTGCTGGACGCCGCGCTGAGGCCCTAATCCCGATGGCAGCCATCGCGATCACCGTATTCGTGATCGCCTACATCCTGATTGCCAGCGACCGCATCAACAAGACGCTGGTGGCCCTTTGCGGCGGGGCGATCGTGCTCGCCCTCGGGATCGTCGACGCCGATGACGCCTTCTACTCACACGAGACCGGAATCGACTGGAACGTCATCTTCCTGCTTTTCGGGATGATGATCATCGTCGGCGTGCTGCGGCAGACCGGCGTCTTCGAATACATCGCGATCTGGGCCGCCAAGCGCGCCAACGGCTCCCCGCTGCGGATCATGATCCTGCTGGTCCTGGTCACCGCATTCGCATCGGCCTTGCTGGACAACGTCACCACGGTGCTGCTGATCGCACCGGTCACGCTGCTGGTG
The DNA here is from genome assembly GCA_963721195.1 of uncultured Actinomycetota bacterium. Classification (GTDB taxonomy): domain Bacteria; phylum Actinomycetota; class Actinomycetes; order Mycobacteriales; family Mycobacteriaceae; genus Mycobacterium. The sequence continues at coordinate 340,601 of CAVRIH010000021.1, forward strand.
TGCGAGCGGCTCGAGATCAACCCGGTGCCGTTTCTGATCGCCGAGGTTCTCGCCTCGAACATCGGCGGCGCGTCGACCCTCGTCGGTGATCCCCCGAACATCATCATCGCCAGCCGGGCAGGCTTGACGTTCAACGACTTTCTGATCCACATGACCCCGATCGTGTTGATCGTCATCGTCGCATTCATCGCCTTGGTGCCGCTCATCTTTCGCGGATCCTTCGACGTCGATCCCGCGCGGGTGGCGGATGTGATGACGCTGAACGAGCGCGAAGCCATTCAAGATCCACGACTGCTCATCAAGTGCGGAATCGTGCTGGTGGCCGTGTTCGCCGCCTTCATCGGACACTCGGTGCTGCACATCGAGCCCTCCGTGGTCGCGCTGCTCGGCGCCGGCATCTTGATCCTGATCTCCCGGCTCGAACAGCGTGACTATCTGGGCAGTGTCGAATGGGAGACTCTGCTGTTCTTCGCTGGACTGTTCGTCATGGTCGGCGCGCTGGTGAAGACCGGAGTTGTCGAACAGTTGGCCCGGTCGGCAACCGAATTCACCGACGGCAATGGCTTACTCACGACGATGCTGATCCTCGGCATTTCTGCGCCGGTGTCCGGCGTCATCGACAACATTCCGTTCACCGCGACCATGACGCCGATCGTCGAGCGAGTTGTCGGCGAGCATCTCGGATCTGGCACACCCGGATGTGCTGTGGTGGGCGCTCGCGCTCGGCGCCGACTTCGGCGGCAACCTGACGGCCGTTGGCGCCAGTGCCAATGTCGTGATGCTCGGAATCGCCCGCCGCGCAGACAATCCAATTTCGTTCTGGGAGTTCACCCGCAAAGGTGCGCTGATCACGGTGGTGTCGATCGTGCTTTCCGCCCTCTACCTGTGGCTGCGCTACTTCGTCTTCGGTTAGAAAGGAATTGAATGTCGATCGCGAGCGCTGGTATCAGCGGTCTGAGTCCACGCGGACGTAGCGACCCGATGCGGTGTTTGGTCGGATACGTTGGATGGCAGTGATTATCGAACGGCAATGCATCATCGACGCACCCGCCGAGCAAGTGTGGGAGCGCGTCGTCACCCCGGAGGGCATCAACGACGAGCTCCGCCCGTGGATGACTATGTCCATGCCGCGCGGTGCCAAGGATCTGACCGTCGACACCGTGCCGGTCGGTGAGCCGATCGGCCGGTGCTGGCTGCGACTGTTCGGGGTGCTGCCGTTCGACTACGACGACCTGATGATCGCCGAGTTGTGGCCGGGTCGCGGTTTCCACGAGGAGTCGACGATGCTCAGCATGCGGCTATGGCGACATGAACGCACTCTCGAACGCGGCGGGGCGACCAAAACCGTTGTACGCGATCGCCTTACGTTCGAGCTGAAGACTCCGCTGCGCCTACTGTCGCCGATCATTGCGGCAGGAATCGGCGCGCTGTTCGGGCATAGGCACCGACGGCTGCAACGTCACTTCGCGAGCGGGTAGGAACGTCTGCCGCTCAACCCGCCGTTGATTCGAGGATCGCCTTCAGCCGCTTGAGGTCTTTGCTGTTGGCCCGCTTCATCGCCAGTGACATCATCGGGGCCGCGATGCCCGTAAACCCCGACGGCTCACCGCGGTTGCGCAGGGTCATGCGGGTGGAGTCCGGTGCGACGACGTCCCATTCGTAGATCGTCTCCATCGGGAACGGGCCTTCGGCGGTGCGCATCACGAACCGGCGATCGGGAACAAGTTCGACGACCTCGTAGGTATAGGTCAGGGCCCGGCCCAGAAAGGTGGCGGTGAAAGTGAATTGTGAGCCCACGCCAACCGGGGGCGGCGTCTTCCACTCGACGCTCTTGATGTTTACGTACCACGCGGTCGCATTGTCGGGATCCACGGCGTAGGCGGCGACGACGTCTCGGGGACGACGAATATCCTCCTCGACACTGATGTCCACGTGTGCCATGTGATGTCTGTACCACGGCGGGCGGACGCGAAACGTGCTTGACAGCTGATTTAGCAACTCCTAAATTTAGAGGATGCTAAATAACGAAGGCGGTGATCCTGTGCGGCTCTACCGGGTCGCAACTGGCCGGGCGATCGCGGTGGCGGAGGCCGTGCAAGGCGAGCAACTCGGATCGCCGACACCCTGCGCGGAGTGGACCGTCCAGCAGCTGATCGACCATCTGGTCGGGGGCACCGAGTATCTGCTGTCCGCCATGCAGGGCCGTGAGCCCGCACAGCCCAGCGGGTCAACGGGGGCTGATTACCGCCACGGTGTGGCCAACGTATTGGACGCGTTGCGGGTCCCCGGCGCGCTGGAACGGACGTGCATCGCACCGCTTGGCTTCGAATGGCCGGTCGCGCAGGCGGTCGCCGGAACGTTCATGGACGTCCTGATCCACACCTGGGATCTGGCCCGGGCCACCGGTCAGAACGACAAGCTCGACCCCGATCTGGTCGACGCCTGCACGGCGATGTTCCTGCCGGAGATGCCCGAGCGGGGGCGAGCAGCCGGAATCTTCGGCCCTGCAGTCGAAGTCGGCGACGACGCCACCGCCCAGGATCGTCTGCTGGCGGCGGCGGGACGTCGCCCGTGAGCGATCCCGCCCTCGAAGACGCCATCCGCGCGCTCGCACATCCCGGCCGGCGGGCGATGCTGCGCCTCGTATGGGACGACGAGCGCCCGGCGACCGACCTCGCCGACGCCGCTGGCTTGTCACGGTCCGCGGCAAGCCAGCACCTCAAAGTGTTGCGCGAAGCGGGTCTGATCACGGCCCGCGTCGATGCCACCCGCCGCCTCTACCGGGCGGATCTCGCGAGGGTCGCCGAGGTTGCATCATTCCTGGACGGTTTCTGGGCCGCTCCCCTGGACCGCCTCAAGGCCGTCGCTGAACGCCCGCAGCGTCGATCCGATCGCCGAGGGCGGAAGCCGTCGTGAAGCTCGCCGTCCAGCGCGTGGTGATCAACGCCCCGGCCCAGGACGTGTTCGCGCACTTCGTCGATCCGGAGCTGTTCGGTCAGTGGATGGCCGAGGGCGCCACGCTGGATCCGGCGCCCGGCGGCCTCATCCGGTGGACGCATCCCAACGGCGACACCGTCTCAGGACGCTACGTCGAGGTCGACCCACCCCGCCGGGTGGTGTTCACCTACGGCTGGGAGCGCGCCGACGTCCAGATTCCGCCCGGCTCGACGACCGTCGAGATCGAATTGGTCGCACAGGACGACGGCGCCACGCTGGTCACCCTCGTCCACCGCGGCCTCGGGGACCGCGCGGCGCACGCACACCAGGGCGGCTGGGCGCATTACCTCGACCGGCTGCGGCGCACCGCCGAAGGTGAAGCCGTCGGCGCGGACCCGTGGGCGAACAAACGGGTACCGACGCCGGAGGAACTGCGATGACGCCATCGAGCGAGGCGCAGCCTTTCGCGCCTGCCGGTCGGACGTTTCGCGAATGGGCCGCCTTCGATGCAGCGAGACATGAACAGTGGCCTTCACTCCTGGACGAAGCGCTCGCATTCGTTGCCGCGGAGGCACGCTGACCCGACGATCTACCGCGCGCAGCCCGCTCAGGCAGGCACGGGATCGGTTTCGCGGTCCCAGGCGCGGTGGGCTGCCAGGGCGGAGGCGAACGCGTCGCAAAACTGATCCGTTAGGTCGCCCGCAGCCGCAGTGGTGGAGACAACGCCATTCGAGACAACGACATCGGTGCCTTCGGCGAGTTGTTCTGCCACCGCCGTATTGCGAACAAGATCGACTCCTGATCCGAACGCACCGACCGCCTTGAGGTGCTTGTAAGCCTCGCTGACGAAGTGCATCGCATAACCGTCCTTCGACAACGTCTCCACGGAATCGGGCCCACACGGCACGACGACGGCGTCGTACAGCACCGACGCCATCGTCGTGATCGCTCGGTCGACGGCGAGTTCACCGCCCGAGCCACCGGCCAAGGTGCCTCCGGCGGTTGGTGCCAGCACCTCGACGATCGCACCCCGTTGCGTCATCGCTTCGGTGAACCGTTCGACCCCTTGAACGTCGACGCCGTTGGCGGCAAGCACTGCGATCTTGCGGGTGGCGATGCTGTCGGTGGCCGTGTTCAACTGCGAAAGAGCAGGAGATTCACCCATCTTGTCGTCGACCGATTCCTCGGCGGGTATGGGCAGCCCCAGTTTCTCAGCGACCTGCCCAGCCAGATCATGGTCGACGAGGTTCAGCTGCTCGACGACGCGAGCCCTGATCTCGGGTACCTCCACCTTGCCGAGTTCGAAGGCGAACGCGGCGACAATGTGCTTGGCCTCCACCGCCGACATGCTCTTCCAGAACATTCGCGCTTGGCTGTAGAAGTCGGCAAAACTCTTGGCACGCTGGCGGATCTTATTCCCGTCCACCTTTTCGGTGTAATGCCGAAAGACGTCCTCATCGGCCAATGCAGGGCAGCCGCCGCCGAGGGTGTTCTTGAAATAACTCGACTTGCCCTGCGGGATCGCATGCTGGCCGTAGCCGTCCTGTTGGTTGTGGCGGACGTCGGCCAGCGGACGGTTGACGGGAAGCTGTGAGAAGTTCGGCCCGCCCAACCGGATGAGCTGGGTATCCAGGTAGGAGAAGTTGCGGAACTGCAGCAACGGGTCGTTGGTGAAGTCGATGCCGGGCACCACGTTGGCCGTGTGGAAGGCGACTTGTTCCGTCTCGGCGAAGAAGTTGTCAGGGTTGCGGTCGAGCACCATCTTGCCCACTGGACGGACCGGCACCTGTTCCTCCGGAATGATCTTCGTCGCGTCGAGCAGATCGAATTGGAACGAGAACTCGTCGGTCTCGGGCACCAACTGCACACCCAATTCCCATTCCGGGTAGTCGCCCGCCTCGATGCAATCCCAGAGGTCGCGGCGGTTGAAGTCCGGATCCTTGCCGGCGATCTTCTGGGCCTCGTCCCAGACCAAGGAATGCACGCCGAGTCGCGGCTTCCAGTGGAACTTCACAAAGGTGCCTTCACCGCGCGCGTTGACGAAACGGAAGGTATGCACGCCGAACCCTTGCATCATTCGATAGCTTCGCGGCAACGCGCGATCCGACATCAGCCACATGATCGTGTGCAACGTCTCCGGCTGCAGGGAGACGAAGTCCCACAACGTGTCATGGGCGGACGCCGCCTGCGGAATTTCGTTGTGCGGCTCGGGTTTGACGGCGTGCACGAAGTCGGGGAACTTGATGCCGTCCTGGATGAAGAACACCGGAAAGTTGTTCCCCACCAGGTCGTAGTTGCCCTGCTCGGTGTAGAACTTCGTCGCGAAGCCGCGCACATCGCGCACGGTGTCCGCCGACCCGCGAGAGCCGGCCACCGTGGAGAACCGTACGAACACTGGCGTCTGATGGCCGGGTGCGGTCAGGAACTTTGCGACGGTGTACTCCGCGAGCCAGTCGTCATAGGGCTCGAAGTAACCGTATGCACCGGCACCACGCGCGTGCACTACCCGCTCCGGGATGCGTTCATGATCGAAGTGGGTGATCTTCTCCCGCGCGTGGAAGTCCTCCAGCAGGGTCGGCCCGCGTTCACCCACGGTCAGCGCGTCGTCGGTGTGGTCGACGCGCACACCCTGCTGCGTCGTCAGATACCCGGTTTCTCTGCTGACTCGCGCGCCGTCGAGTTGGTTCTGCTTGTCATTTTGGCCGTTGTCCACCATGACGGGCGGATACCCAGTCGATGATGGAACAAACTGGTCAGCGACTCAGCACCGCGACGCACTCGACGTGGTGCGTCAGTGGAAACGAGTCAAACACCCGCAGATCCTCGACCGCATATCCGTGGCCGCGGTAGAGCCCGACATCGCGGGCGAATGAAGCTGCCTCACAACCGATGTGAATCACCCGCGGTACCTCGGCGTGGGCAAGCAGATCGATCACCTCGCGGCCGGCTCCCGTTCTCGGCGGGTCCAGCACCGCGACGTCGGGCCGTCGCCGTTGTGCGGTCAGTGCTCTCCGCACGGAGTCGGTGACCACGGAAACCCAACCCAGGTCGGCCAGCGCCTCGCGCGCCGACCGAGACGCCCCGCGCGACGTGTCAACGGTGACGACCTTCCCGGTGTCACCGACGGCCTGCGCCAACGCTGCCGCGAATATCCCTGCCCCACCGTATAGATCCCAGGCGGTCATCCCACTGCCCAGCTGGGCCCAGTCGGTAACCAACTCGCTGTACACCTGGGGGGCGTCGCGATGCGCCTGCCAGAACGCGGTCACCGGCACCCGCCACACCCGCTCCCCGACCCGCTGCACTGACTCGTACTGACCCTCGATCACGTGCGTGGTGGTCTTGCGGCCCACCCGGGGACCCGACTGCACCACGTGCCGGTCACCTTCGTCGTCGATCGCCACATGCACGTGCGCACCGTGCGGCCAAACCCAGTCGTTGATGCCGTCGAGCATGCCGGGCGGCAACTGCGCGCAACCGAGATCGGTGACCAGGTCCGCGCTGTGATAGCGATGGAATCCCGCGCGGCCCTGCGGCGAGGTGTCCAGTCGCACCCGGGTCCGCCAGCCGGTAACCTCGCCATCGCCCACCGGCTCGGCCACCGCGTCGTCCTCGGCACGCCAATCGTAGGAGCCCAGCCGGACCAACTGGTTGGCGACGACCGCGCCCTTGAGCCGCCGTGCCGTCGCCGCATCCGCGAACGCCAGATCGCAACACCCCGCGCCGTTTACACCGGCGATCGGGCAGAGTGAGTCGACACGGCCCGCCGACGGCTCGACGACTTCGACGACCTCGGCGTGCCAGTACGATCCGCGATCCGAGACAACGCGGGCCCGGACCGTCTCACCGGGCAACGCGTAGCGCACGAACACCACACGACCGTCATGGCGCGCGACACAGCTGCCGCCGTTCGCCGGCGGTCCCACGGTCAAAGTGAGTTCGGACGGCGAGCCCGGTGACCCGTCGATCTTCCCGTCGACGCTCAATCCAGAAAGCCCCTGCGTGCGTCGCCCGGAGCGGACTGTGGTTCCAGCGTCTTGAGACGCTCCGACGAACTCAATTGCCACGGAACCGATGTCACCATCACGTTCGGTTCGAACAACAGCCTGCCCTTGAGCCGCAGCGCACTCTGATTGTGCAGCACCTGCTCCCACCAGTGACCGACCACATACTCAGGAATGAACACAGTGACGACGGTGCGCGGCGACTCCTTGCTGACCCGCTTGACGTAGTCGAGTACCGGGCGGGTGACCTCTCGGTACGGCGAGGCGATCACCTTCAGCGGCACGCTGATGTCGCTGTCCTCCCATTTGTGCACCAGCGCACGCGTCTCACCGTCGTCGACGCTGACGGTGATCGCTTCGAGCACATCGGGCCGCGTCGCCTTCGCATACGCCAGTGCACGCATGGTCGGCAGGTGCAGCTTGGACACCAGCACGATCGCGTGGTTGCGGCTGGGCAGCACCATCGCGTCGCGATCCTCGGCGGCCTCTCGCTTCTCGAGTTCGCGCGCAACCGTATCGTAGTGCCTGCGGATTGCCTTCATGAGAACGAAAAGGCCGCCCATCGCCAGGATCGCAATCCATGCCCCGACAAGGAATTTCGTAACCACCACAACGATGAGCACCGATCCGGTGCACGTCAGCCCGATCGCATTGATGATTCTGGATCGCTTCATCTTCGCGCGCACAGCGGGCTCTGATTCGGTGCGAAGCAGCCGCGTCCAATGCCGGACCATCCCGATCTGACTGAGCGTAAACGACACGAAAACCCCAACGATGTACAACTGAATCAGCGCGGTGACCTCGGCCCGGAACGCCACGATGAACGCGATGGCCGCGAAAGCAAGGAACAAGATCCCGTTGGAAAAGGCCAGTCGATCGCCTCGGGTATGCAACTGCCGCGGCAGGAAACGGTCTTGGGCCAGAATCGATCCCAGTACCGGGAACCCGTTGAATGCGGTGTTGGCGGCCAGGACCAGGATCAACGCGGTGACCCCGGTGATGAGGAACAGCCCGAGCGGGAAGTTATGGAAGACGGCGTCGGCAAGCTGAGCGATCAATGTCTTCTGCTCGTAGTCGGGCGGTGCGCCTCCCAGTTGCTCGTGTGGCCGCTCGGCGACCTTCGCCCCGGTCGCCTTCGCCAGCATGATGATGCCCATGAACAACGAGATCGCGATCAGACCCAAGAGTGCCAACGTGGTTGCCGCGTTGCGCGACTTGGGTTTCCGGAACGCCGGCACTCCGTTGCTGATCGCTTCGACGCCGGTCAACGCCGCACTGCCGGACGAGAATGCTCGCGCGACAAGGAATACCAGGGCGAACCCGAGGACGTCGCCGTGTTCGGAGTGTAGGTCGAAGGCGGCCGACTCTGCGCGCAAAGGTTCGTCGAGCAAGTAGATCTGAACAAAGCCCCAAACCAGCATGGCGTACATGCCGACCATGAACGCATACGTGGGAATCGCGAAAGCGGTACCCGACTCACGGATACCGCGCAAATTTATCGACGCCAACAACAGAACGGCGATGACCGCGAACAGCACTTTGTGTTCACCGACGAACGGCACCGCCGAGCCGATGTTCGACATCGCCGAGGCCATCGACACTGCGACCGTCAGCACGTAGTCGACCAGCAGCGCGCTCGCCACGGTGAGCCCCGCGGTCGGGCCCAGGTTGGTGGTGACCACCTCGTAGTCGCCGCCGCCGGACGGGTACGCGTGCACGTTCTGCCGATAGCTTGCGATCACGATCATCATCACGGCGGCAACGGCCAGCCCGATCCACGGCGCCATCGAATATGCCGCCAGGCCCGCCACCGATAGCACCAGAAAGATCTCTTCCGGTGCGTATGCCACCGAGGACATGGCGTCGGACGCGAACACCGGAAGCGCGATCCGCTTGGGTAGCAGGGTGTGCGCAAGCTTGTCGCTGCGGAAGGGCCGGCCTAATACCAGCCGCCGCGCGACTGTCGAAAGCTTGGACACGAGTGCCAAGGGTAAGCCCAGCGGTGAATGGTTGTAGCGTTCTCCAGTGCGGCAGGTTCGACCGGAAAGGACCAACAGGTGCGAGTAGTGGTGATGGGATGCGGCCGCGTCGGCGCATCGCTGTCCGACAGTCTGGCCCGCATCGGCCATGACGTCGCGGTCATCGACCGGGACAGCACCGCATTTCACCGTCTGTCCCCCGACTTTCCCGGCGAGCGGGTGCTCGGCATGGGCTTTGACCGCGATGTGCTGCTGCGTGCGGGTATCGAGGACGCAGGGGCGTTCGCGGCCGTGTCGTCGGGCGACAACTCCAACATCATCTCGGCGCGGGTGGCCCGTGAGACGTTCAGCGTCGAGCGGGTGGTGGCCCGCATATACGACGCCAAACGCGCCGCGGTCTACGAGAGGCTGGGCATCCCCACGGTGGCCACCGTGCCGTGGACGACCGATCGGCTGCTCAATGTGCTGACCCGCGAAACCGAGACCACCAAGTGGCGCGACCCGACGGGGAATGTCGGAGTGACCGAGCTGGCGCTACACGAGCAATGGGTGGGCTATCGCCTGACAGCGCTGGAAACCGCGACGGGTGGCCGCGTGGCGTTCCTGATCCGCTTCGGCGAGGGTCTGCTGCCCGAAGCCAAGACTGTCATCCAGGCCGGCGATCAGGTGTTCATGGCCGCGATCGCCGGGCACATCGCCGAAGCGCTCGCCATCGCGGCGCTGCCGCCCAGCGAGGACGTCGAAGCGCAATGAGAGTCGCCATCGCTGGGGCAGGCGCAGTCGGCCGGTCCATCGCCCGCGAGCTTGTCGAGAGCCACGACGTCACGCTGCTGGAACGCAACCCCGATCACATCGACGTCGACGCGATACCGTCGGCGCATTGGCGCCTTGGTGACGCGTGCGAGCTGAGCCTGCTGGAGTCGGTGAACCTCCACGAGTTCGACGTCGTGATCGCCGCAACGGGCGACGACAAGGTCAACGTGGTGTTGAGCCTGCTGGCCAAGACCGAGTTCGCGGTTCCGCGTGTGGTGGCCCGGGTCAACGACCCGCGTAACGAGTGGCTGTTCGACGAGAACTGGGGTGTGGACGTGGCGGTGTCCACGCCGCGGATGTTGGCCTCACTGGTCGAGGAGGCCGTGGCCGTCGGCGATCTGGTCCGTTTGATGGAGTTCCGCAAGGGCCAGGCCAATCTCGTCGAGATCACCCTGCCCGATGACACCCCGTGGGGCGGCAAGCCCGTCAAGCGCCTCGAACTGCCCCGTGACGCCACGCTGGTGACGATTTTGCGTGGCGCGCGGGTGATCGTGCCCGAGGGCGACGAGCCGCTGGAGGGCGGCGATGAGCTTCTGTTCGTCGCGGTCACCGAGGCCGAGGAACGACTGCAGGAGTTGCTCCTGAATCCCGAGGCGCGCTGACTCAGCGCGGGATGTAGGCCGGCGGCGGGGTCGCTCTGTCGTGACACGGTGCCGCCAACTGCGGTGAGACGCGGTCGATGTCACATTGATCGTTGCGGATGCCCACTGCCGAGATCAGCCCGGCGAGTGCGAAAAGCCCCGCCGTCACCAGCATGCCCTGCCGAAAACCTTCGAAATCGACTGTGCCGCCAATGATCACACCCGTGAAGGCGATCGCGATCAAACCCGCGATCCGGGACACCGCGTTGTTGATCGCCGAACCGATGCCGCTCTGCGCAGGGTCGACCGCAGCCAGAATCGCTGCGGTGAGCGGCGAAACAGTGATCGTCAACCCGAGTCCGAACAACACCACGCCGGGCAGCATCTGCGTCCAGAAGTCGAACGGGTCGGCTGCCCTGGCCATCAGCAGGTAGCCGATCGCCGCGATCAGCGGTCCGGTGGCCATGAACAGGCGCGGACCGTGTGCGCCTGCCAATGTGCCGAACCGGCGGGCCAGCAAGAACGACAGCACCGGGACCGGCAGGATGGCCAGACCGGCCGCCGTGGCCGAAAGTCCGGCGGTCTCCTGGAGGAACAACCCCACGACGAGCATGCCGAGTGAAACGCCCGCGTAGAGGAACACCGTGGCCAGGTTCCCGACCGCGAAATTGCGGGCGGCGAAGATATGCAGCGGCATCATCGGTTCGGGGTTTCGCCGCTCCCACAACGGGAACGCAATCAGACACGCGATGCCGACCGCGAGACCGACGACGACCGCTGGATGCGAGAATCCCAGGCGCTGCCCCTCGATCAGGGCATACACCACACCGGTGAGGCCGACCGCGTTCAGGGCCGCCCCGACGAAATCGACGCGCGCAGACCGGTTTGCGGGCGCGAACTCGCCAGCAGGCAACTTGGTCGTGAGGTACAGCGTGATCGCCAGCGGCACGATGTTGATCCCGAAGATCCACCGCCAGTTCAGCGCGTCGACCAACACCCCGCCGAGTAGTGGGCCGACCACGAAAGCCGTTCCGGTCCAAGCAGTCCAGGTACCGATCGCGCGAGCCTGGGCCGCTCCGGAGAAGCGGGCGTTGATCATCGCGAGTGAACTGGGCACCAGGAAGGCCGCGCCGACGCCCTGGAGGCAGCGCGCGGTCACGAGCACCCAGCCGTTGGGCGCCACCGCACAGAGCACCGAGGACACCGCGAAAACCGCGAGGCCCATCCGCAGCACCGCGAGCCGGCCGAACTGGTCGGAAATGGCTCCCGCGACGAGGATCAGTGCGCCGAGCGTGAGCAGATAGCCGTCCACCACCCACTGCTGAAGCGCCAGGCCAGTCAAATCCTGGTGCGCGAAGTCGCGCCCGATGGCGGGCAACGCCAGGTTGACCACCGATCCGTCGAGGAAGGCGACGAAGGAGGCCAGCACGGCGACGACGACGAGCGGGTTGCCGGTGTCGTCGGCGCGACGCGGCCTTGGATCGTCGGTCTCAGTGGGCATCCGGCTGCGCCACGCCCGGATTCTCGCTGTGTGCGTCGTCCGGGAGGGCTTCTGCTTCCTGGGCTTCGGCGTCGTCGTGCGCATGCATCGCACGTTGTGCTGCCCGAATAGCCAGATAGGTCACCAGTGCCGCGACGGCCGTCAGCGGCCAGCCCATCGAGATGCGGGCCACGCCCAGCCAGCCCGTCTGATCGGCGTCGTAGAGGTGATGCTGCACGACGAAGCGCGACGCGAAGACGAGCACCCACACCATCGTCGCGATGTCGAACGCCAGCACCGCCTTTCGTACCGTGCGCCAGTCGCGGTCATGGTCGTTGACCCAGCCCCAGACGTACCCGACGACGGGACGGCGGATCAGTACCGACAGCGCGAAGACGGACGCCCACGCCAACGACGTCCAGATGCCCAGCAGGAAATAGCCTTTCGACTCGCCCATGAAGTACGCGATCACCGCGCAGATTCCGACGCCGATGAAGCCCGAGATCGCCGGTTGAGTGGACTCGCGGCGCGCCAGCCGCCACACCAGAATGACACCGGCCACGCCCAGCGCCGAGACGATGGCGGGGGTGAGCCCGAACAACTGCGACACCGGTACGAACGCCACCACCGGTAGCGATGAATAGATCAGCCCGCTGATACCGCCCATTTGCTCGAGGACGGCGTGCGCCTTGCTGGAACGCTTCCCCGGATCGGTGCCGGGGGCACTCACTTTTGGATCTCGTAGTGCGGGTTGTAGATCGCCTTGGTGCCGTTGTCGAGTTTGCCGACACGGCCGTGCACCTTGAGGGTGCGACCCGATTCGATGCCGGGGATCCGGCGCTGGCCCAGCCACACCAGCATCACGGCGTCCGTACCGTCGAACAGTTCGGCTTTGACGCCGCCCGCGCAGCCTTTTCCGTTGCACTCGACGCTGCGCAGGGTGCCGACCATCGTCACTTCCTGGCCGCGTTGACAGTCGATGGCCTTGGAGGCTCCGGTGTTGGCGGCTTCGTCAGTGAGTTCTTCGACGTCGAGTTGTTCTGGGGCCTCCGTCAGCCGCCGCGTGAGCCGGCGCAGATACCCTTCGGCCGTAGCCATGGCCTCTCCTGACATTCCGCAGATCTACCGTTGATCTACCCCAACAAACGCCACGGTAGACCTCTTGGTTCCGATCTGCCACGTGGGGTGGGTCGACGCGCCGATCGAAGCGGCCGCAGGGCACCATCGTGTGATGGCGGTCATTCTGCGCGGCGTCACGACGGTGTTGCTGCCCGGCACCGGATCCGACGACGACTACGTCTACCGGGCGTTTTCGGCCGCCCTGCACGACGAAGGCGCGGTCGTCGTCACCCCGAAACCACAACCGGAGCGACTCGTCGACGGCTACCGCGACGCACTGGACAACGCGGCGCGCACGGCACCGATCGCCGTCGGTGGAGTGTCCATCGGAGCGGCGGTGGCTGCCGCGTGGGCGCTTGCTCATCCGCACCGCGCGGTCGCGGTCCTCGCGGCGCTGCCCGCGTGGACGGGTGCGCCGGATTCGGCGCCCGCCGCCGTAGCTGCGCGCCACTCCGCGAGTGTGCTGCGACGCGACGGGCTGGCCTCGGCGACCGCTCAGATGCGGGCGACAAGCCCACCGTGGCTGGCCGACGAGTTGACGCGTTCCTGGGTCGGCCAGTGGCCGTTGCTGCCCGACGCGATGGAAGCCGCGGCGACCTACGAGGCGCCCACGTCCAGTGCGCTGGAGAGGCTGGCGGTCCCCATGGGGATAGCCGTGGCGACCGACGACCCGATCCACCCGGTCGAGGTGGGCATCGAGTGGATGACCGCGGCGCCGCGCGCGGCGTTGCGCACGATCACCCTCGACGAGTTGGGCGCCGACCCGGCGGTGCTGGGTGCCGCATGCGTGTCCGCGCTGTTGGAGGCGTGACTTCGGCGCGCTTACCCACGCCAGGCGACGGTTAGCGCGCCGAAATCACTAGCCGCCGGTGATGGTCCGCAGTTGCTGCATCGCCGACCCCTGTTCGCTGCGACGCGCGGCCGGCGTCGGCGGTGCGGGCTGTTGTTCGCCGGCCTGCTGGGCAGCGGCTTGTTCGGCAGCCGCTCGCAGCTGATTCGCCATCGGTTCAGGCAGCTCCACCGGCAGCGGGGTGCGAACAGGCAGCGGGGTGTCGCCTCGGCGAACTACTGTGTCGGCCAACGCGTCTCGTGCCTGTTTCGCGAGCGCGTCGGCGTTTTCCTCGGGGCCGTTGACGACGCAACGGATCATCCAGCGATAGCCGTCGACGCCGATGAACCGCACGACGCCGGCCTGCTCCTGCCCGCCCGGCGCCGCACCGACGACCTCACGGCCCCATCGGCCGTCCTTGATCGCCACCTGGGTGGAGTCCTTGCGCAGCGAGTCCGCCAATTCGCCTGCGACCTCGCGCCACAGACCCGCGCTCTTGGGTGCGGCGTAGGCGGCGACGGTGAACCGCCCGTAGGGCGTGACCACCCATACGGCGCTGGGCACGCCCTGTTGCGTGAGCTCCACCTGAACCTGTCCGGCCTCGGGCAGTGGGATCAGCACCGAACCCAGGTCGAGGCGCCCCTCCGCCGCGGCCGATGGGTCATCGAAGTCGTCGATGTCGAACGGGCCGTCCGGCCCATCGTCATCGGTTACCGCTGCCGAGGTGACCTCGTCGCCGCTGTCGCCGCTCGCGTCGCCTTTTTGCCTACCGAATGCCATTTCACAAACTCGCATGTCCGCCGGAGGAACCGTGGCCGCCATCGCCACGGGAAGTGTCTGCCAGGCCGGCCTCGTCGAAAGACGTCACCTCGACCAGTGCGGGCAGCTCGACTCGCTGAACCAGAAGCTGTGCGATCCGATCTCCACGGTGCACGACGATGGGTTCGGCCGGGTCGAGGTTGATCAGCGCCACCTTGACCTCACCGCGGTACCCGGCGTCGATCGTGCCAGGGCTGTTCACAATCGAAAGTCCCACGCGGGCAGCCAAACCCGAGCGGGGATGAACCAGCCCGACCATCCCGTGCGGGATGGCGACCGCGATGCCGGTCGGCACGAGCGCGCGCTGACCGGGCGCCAGTTCGACGTCAAGCGCGCTGAAGAGGTCGACGCCGGCGTCGCCGTCGTGGGCTCGGCTCGGCATCGGCAGATCGGGGTCCAGGCGCACGACCGCGAGAGTGGTGGACACGACGGCGAGATTACTCTTGGCCACGTGTCCGACACGCGCGCCACGTCGCAAACCGTGCGCTACCGCGAACGGTTGGCGGTGCCGTGGTGGTGGTGGCCGCCCGGCCTGGGGTTGGCCGCGCTGATCGCACTCGAGGTCAACCAGGGCGTGCCCGCGCTGCCCGTCTGGCTGCCCTACGCCGTGTTGGTGCCGGTCGCGGCAGTCGTGCTGCTGTTGCTGGGGAACACGCAGCTGCGCGTGGTCGGCGGGGCCGGCGAAACCGAGCTATGGGTCGGTGACGCGCATCTGCCGGTCAGCGTCATCGCCCGGTCGGCCGAGGTGCCGCGCAGCGCCAAATCGGCCGCGCTGGGTCGTCAACTGGATCCGGCCGCGTACGTCGTGCACAAGGCATGGGTGGGCCCGATGGTTCTTCTGGTTCTCGACGATCCGGACGATCCAACACCGTATTGGCTGGTGAGTTGCCGCCGCCCCGAGCAGGTGTTGTCGGCCTTGCGAGGCTGACCCGTCAGGCCGCGCAGTCCGTGCAGATCATCACGCCGTTCTTCTCGCTGGCGAGCCGGCTGCGGTGATGGACCAAAAAGCAGCTCGAGCAGGTGAACTCGTCGGCCTGTTTCGGGACGACGCGAACCGACAGCTCCTCACCAGACAGGTCGGCTCCGGGCAGTTCGAATGATTCGGCGGATTCGGACTCGTCGACGTCAACAACCGCAGACTGGGCCTCGTTACGCCGCGCCTTCAGCTCCTCCAGCGAATCCTCCGAAACGTCATCGGTCTCGGTGCGCCGCGGGGCGTCGTAATCGGTAGCCATCTTGTGTCCCCTCCATCAGACCTTGCAGCAGTGCTTTGTACCAGCGTCGAACGCATCCACCAAACGATTCGTGCCCGGATTGCAACACGTTGCACTGTGATTTACGTCACACTCTCCTCGGTGCCACCGCAAGGTCGCAGCGACGGGGCCTTTAGAGTGCTCTCGTGGTCGCGCAAATCACAGAGGGTACGGCATTCGACAGGCACGGTCGCCCGTTCCGCCGTCGCAACTATCTGCCGGGCGTTTTGGTGCTTGTCGCCCTGTCGGTCGTGACGTTGACGATCTGGGTCATCGCCCTGAACCGCCCGGTCGACGTTCAGCAGACCGTCGCGTGCAATCCCCCGCCGCCGCCTGCCGACGCGAACACCCCGCCGCCTGCGCTCGGCGAGCAGGTGACGCGCAGCGAAATGATCGACATCACCCCGGCGAAGCTCGCCGACACCACGATCCGGGTGCTCAATGCGAGTGGGCAGGGCGGCCAGGCCGCCGAGGTGGCCGGTGCGCTTCGCGATCTGGGTTTCGCTGAGCCGAGTGCGGCGAACGACGCGGTGTACACCAGCGCGCGCCTGACGTGTCAGGGCCAGATCCGGTTCGGCCCATCCGGCCGGGCGGCCGCGGCCGCGGTCTGGCTTGTCGCGCCGTGTACCGAGCTGTTTCAGGACGAGCGCAGTGACGACACGGTCGATCTGGCGATCGGCACCGAGTTCTCCGAGTTGAGCCGCGGCGATGACATCGACGCCGTACTTGCCAGCTTGCGCCCGGACGCGACGCAGACGGCCGATTCGGCGCTGCTGGCGAAGATTCACGCCACCGCGTGCTAGGCGCATATTCCGCTGGAGCCCAATGGGTTCCGTGATCTAGCGGGCCCCAGACTTTTCAGCACGGCGTCCAAGGCGTCGGCGAGAGCAGGTGCCGACGCGACGATCAACCCGGGCGTGCCATCAGCGGGTGGCAGCCGCAGCGCCGCGCCCGCCTCGGCGGCGATCAGCGCGCCCGCGGCCCAGTCCCACACATGCACACCGTCCTCGTAGTAGGCGTCCAGACCGCCTGCGGCCACCATGCAGAGATCGAGTGCACACGAGCCGAAGCGACGGATGTCGCGGACGGCGGGCAGGACCGCGGTGAGGATCTCGGCCTGACGCGTGCGGTGTTCGGCGTCGTACGAAAAGCCGGTGCCCACCAACGACATTGACAGCTCGGAAGCGACGCTGACCCGCAGCGCGGACGTAACTCCCTCGCGCTGCAGGCGAGCACCGTGACCCACCGCGGCGGAATACAGCGCACCGGTTGGCACGTTCGCGACGGCCCCAGCCACCGATACTCCGTCGCGCTGTACGCCGACCGACACCGCGTAGGTCTCGATGCCGTAGACGAAGTTCACGGTGCCGTCGATGGGGTCAAGCACCCACGTCAGCCGTCCGTCACGGCCGTCGTTCGATCCGCCCTGCTCCTCGCCCATCACGGGTTCCCCTGGGCGCAGGACAGCCAGACGGTCGCGCAGCAGCGCCTCAGTCTCGGTGTCGACAACGGTGACGGGGTCGGTCGGCGTGCTCTTGGCGCGCACCGGCGACACGGTGTTCGCCGAATCGCCGAACACTTCGGCGCGGCGCGCTCGCACGAACGCCGCCGCCTCGGTGGCCAGTTGCTCGGCAACCGAACGCAGCAGGACGGGATCGGTGACGTTTTCGACCACACGCATATCGCAACACAGTCCACCTGTGCGCGGGGACGCCGATCGCTAACCGGTTGCGCGACAGCCACACATGAGTTTTCCCAGCCAGCTGAGGTGTGTGGCGCGTCGCAGTGCCGGGCCGGAGCAGAGGAGCGCCGATGACAGCCACCGATTCACCCTCTGCTGCGCCGGATACCGGCGCGGGCCAGCGCCGCGGCTTCGGCATCGATGTCGGCGGGAGCGGCGTCAAGGGCGGAATCGTCGACCTCGACACCGGTCTGCTGATCGGAGACCGCTTCAAGCTCGAGACACCGCAACCGGCGACCCCCGACGCGGTCAGCAAGACCGTGGCCGCCGTGGTCCGCGAGTTCGGCTGGACCGACAAGGTCGGCGTCACCTATCCCGGTGTGGTGACCGATGGCATCGTGCGCACCGCGGCCAACGTCGATAAGGGCTGGATCGGCAGTAACGCCAGCGAGTTCTACAGCAAGGCGCTCAACGGCCAGCAGGTGACTGTGCTCAACGATGCCGACGCGGCCGGGCTGGCCGAGGAGAGGTTCGGCGCGGGCAGGGACAACACCGGCGTCATCGTGCTGCTGACGTTCGGCACCGGCATCGGCTCAGCGGTGATTCACAACGGCGTGCTGCTGCCCAATACCGAGTTCGGTCACCTCGAAGTCGGCGGCAAAGAGGCCGAGCATCGCGCGGCTTCCTCGGTGAAGGAAGAAGGACTGGAGCTACGAACGCTGGACCGAGGAGGTGACGAAGGTGCTGGTAGCGATCGAGAACGCGATCTGGCCGGACCTGTTCATCGCCGGCGGCGGCATCAGCCGAAAAGCCGAAAAATGGGTTCCGCTGCTGAAGAACCGCACGCCGGTGGTGGCCGCGGCGCTGCAGAACACCGCCGGCATCGTCGGCGCTGCAATGGCCGCGGAGCTTGACGTCACCGCGACTGGCAAGTAGCCGCGCCGAAATCATCGAATTTGCCGCTCAGCGCGGCAGTGGCACACACTGTAGTTACAATGGTCGACGGCGGCCGCAGCCCGGATAGCGGCGAAATCAAACCGCCGATATTCGACAGCCGACATTTTTCGATGGCGCATGATCCCGACCTGCGGTGGGGTCCGCACTGCCCACCGGAACGAAGACGACGAAAGGGTGACGTGGCAGCGACAAAGGCAAGCCCGGCAACCGATCAGCCGGTGAAGCGCACCGCTACCAAGACCCCGGCCAAGAAGGCCCCGGCGGCCAAGTCCGCCAACGGTTCGACGCCCGCCAAACGGGCGACCAAATCGACTCCGGCGAAGGTGACCAAGGCCACGTCCGCCACCGCGACGAAGCCACGCACCGCGAGCAAACCCGCCAAGGCGGCGGCCAAGGCTGCGCCCGCGAAGGCCGCGCCGGCCAAACGCGCCGCGAAGGCCAAGGCGCCCGACGCCGCGCCCACTGCCCGCGGTCGGGCCAAGAAGGACACCTCGCCGGAAGCGGAAGCCACCAAGACCGACGTCGACGCCGAGGGACTCGAAACCGACGAGCTTGAGGCTGAGCCCGATGGCGACATCGAGGTGGATGAAGCCGACATCGACCTCGCGGATCTCGAGGTCGACGACGAGCCCGTAGCGGAAGAGGCCGCCGCCGAGGAAGGCGCCGCTGACAAGCCTGCCGCCAAGGTGAAAGTGGCAGCTCCTGCGACCGACGACGACGAGATCGCCGAGCCGAGCGAGAAGGACAAGGCTTCGGGCGACTTCGTCTGGGACGAAGAGGAATCCGAGGCCCTGCGGCAAGCCCGCAAGGACGCCGAGCTGACAGCGTCGGCCGACTCGGTGCGTGCGTACCTCAAGCAGATCGGCAAGGTGGCGCTGCTCAACGCCGAAGAAGAGGTCGAGCTCGCCAAGCGCATCGAGGCAGGACTGTTCGCCACCCAGCTGATGGCCGAAAAGGCCGACCGCGGCGAGAAGTACTCGCCGAAGGATCGACGCGACATGGCGTGGATCTGCCGTGACGGCGACCGCGCGAAAAACCATCTGCTGGAGGCAAACCTGCGTTTGGTGGTGTCGCTGGCCAAGCGTTACACGGGCCGCGGTATGGCGTTCCTGGACCTCATCCAGGAAGGCGATCTCGGCCTGATCCGCGCGGTCGAGAAGTTCGACTACACCAAGGGCTACAAGTTCTCCACCTACGCAACGTGGTGGATTCGGCAGGCGATCACCCGTGCGATGGCCGACCAGGCCCGCACCATCCGTATCCCGGTGCACATGGTCGAGGTGATCAACAAGCTCGGCCGCATCCAACGCGAATTGCTGCAGGACCTGGGCCGCGAGCCGACGCCCGAAGAGCTGGCCAAAGAGATGGACATCACTCCGGAGAAGGTGCTGGAGATCCAGCAGTACGCGCGTGAGCCGATCTCGCTGGATCAGACCATCGGTGACGAAGGCGACTCGCAGCTGGGCGATTTCATCGAGGACTCCGAGGCCGTCGTCGCGGTCGACGCGGTGAGCTTCACGCTGCTGCAGGATCAGCTGCAGTCGGTGTTGGAGACGCTGTCGGAGCGCGAGGCCGGCGTGGTGCGGCTGCGGTTCGGCCTCACCGACGGTCAGCCACGCACCCTCGACGAGATCGGCCAGGTCTACGGCGTGACGCGTGAGCGCATCCGCCAGATCGAGAGCAAGACGATGTCGAAGTTGCGCCACCCCAGCCGTTCTCAGGTGCTGCGCGACTACCTCGACTAACGTTCTCGGCCGTGCCTGAGAAGCCGCCACGTATTCCGCCGCTACCCGTCGTCCGCGCGATCAACAAAGTCCGCGTCGGCCTGCAACAGCTCATTCGCCTGGTGACCCCTGGTGGTGTCGGCGTGCTCGAGCTGGGTACCGGAGCATGGGTGACCCAGACCATCTACGTCGCCACGAAACTGGGAATCCCCGACGAGTTGGCGAACGGAGCACTGCACGCAGATGAGGTGGCGCGCCGCGTCGGCACAAACCCCGATGCAACGTTTCGGATCATGCGGGCGCTGGGCGCCCTCGGCGTGTTGAGGCAGCGCCGCGATGGCCGGTTCGCGTTGACGTCGACCGGCACACTGTTACGGACCGGAGTTCCCGGCACCATGCGTGGCCTCATCCTGTGGGTCGGGCACCCCAAGCGCTGGGAGGACTGGGGCCACCTGCTCTACACCGTTCAGACGGGAAAGCCCGCGACGGAGATGCTGCGCGGCATGCCGGTCTTCGAGTATCTGGAAACCGATCGCGAGTTGGCCGAGGCGTTCAACAACGCGATGACGTCGGGCAGCGAGTTCGCGATTCATTCGACGCTGGCGGCGTACGACTTCGGCGGGTACCGCACGATCATCGACGTGGGCGGCGGCCATGGGCGGCTGCTGTCCCAGATACTGGCGAAGGCTCCCGCAGCCCGTGGCGTTCTCTTCGACCTTCCATCCGTGGTCGACGGCGCCGGAGCAGAACTAACGGCGGCCGGTGTCGACGAACGCTGCGAAGT
Source organism: uncultured Actinomycetota bacterium (assembly GCA_963721195.1). Lineage (GTDB taxonomy): Bacteria > Actinomycetota > Actinomycetes > Mycobacteriales > Mycobacteriaceae > Mycobacterium. Next base: position 361,561 of record CAVRIH010000021.1, read on the forward strand.
GATCGGCGGCTCGTTCTTCGAGTCCGTGCCCGACGGCGGCGATGCCTACGTGATGAAGTCGATCCTCCACGACTGGAACGACGCCGACGCGGAGCGCATCCTGGGCAACATCCGCGCCGCGATCGCGCCTGCGGGCAAGCTCGTCCTGCTGGAAGCTGTTCTGCCGGAACGGCCTTCGTCGCAGATCGAGGTGATGTTCGACTTGGAGATGATGGTGGCGCTGCACGGCAAGGAGCGCACCCGCGCCGAATGGACTGAGCTGCTGCGGCGCGCCGGATTCCGGTTGGACCGCGTCGTCGAGACCGTCGGCCCGGCGGCAGTCATCGAGGCGTCGCCTGTGTGATCGCGTCGACTACGACTGGATGACATCGAACCCCTTGTATCCCGCGGCGGCCACTTCGGCGATGATCTGCCCATAGACACCGAACCCGCCGACAAAGGGCATGAATACCCGAGGTTTACCAGGGATGTTCGCGCCCAGATACCATGAATTCGCTTGCGGCATAAGGCTACCCGCAGCGCGGCGGGTACACTCATCAACCCAGTCGGCGGCCGCATCGGGCCTGGCTTCGAGCCCGATCGCTCCGTGCGTTTCCAGGTGCGCGATGGCGTCGGCAACCCAGTCCACGTGCAACTCCGAATGCAGCACCATGTTGGCGAGCACCGAGGGGCTGCCCGGACCGGTGAGGTTGAAAAGGTTCGGAAACCCCGCGACACCGAGCCCAAGATAGGTGACCGGTCCGTGCGCCCAAGCCTCGTTGAGGGTTTGACCACGGCGTCCGACGACGTTGACCTTGGCCACCGACCCCGTCATCGCATCGAACCCGGTGGCCAGGACCAAAGCGTCCAGCTCGTAGTACGAATCCGTGGTATGCACACCCGTCGCGTCGATCCGCTGTAGCGGCGTCGCGCGCAAGTTCACGAGGTGGACATGCTCGCGGTTGAAGGTCTGGTAGTAGTTGTCGTCCGTGCATATCCGTTTGGTGCCGATCGGGTGGTCGTTCGGAATCAGCAGATCCGCCGTTACGGGGTCGCCGATCACCGCGCGCACCTTCTGCTCCCAGAACACCCGCGCCGTCTCATTGGCGTCGAGGGTGATCATCTGATCGGCGAACGTCTTGGAGAACAGCACACCGCCCAGCTGCCACCGCTTCTCATACGCCTCACGAAGTTCCTCTTCGGACGCCTCGACGGCCAACTTCGGGTGCGGCTGGTGAGGCGAGCCGCCGCCACTGGCCATCGACAACCGACGCCGGTCGGCGTAATTGGCCTTCTGCGCGCGCCGGGCGCCGTCGTCGAGCGGCACATTCCCTGCGGGCACACTGTAGTTCGCGGTGCGCTGAAACACGTATAAACATGCGGCTTGGTCGGCGATGCACGGAATCGCTTGGATCCCAGACGATCCGGTACCGATCACGCCGACTCGTTTACCGGTGAAATCCACACCTTCATGCGGCCAATACGCGGTGTGATACACGTTGCCATCGAACGAGTCCAGCCCCTCGATCGCGGGGATGTTGGCGTTCGACAGCGGACCCACCGCCAGCACGCAGAACCGTGCGGAAACCACGTCGCCGCCGTCGGTGCGAACCTCCCAACGCAAGGTGTGCTCGTCGAGGACCATATCGGTCACCCGGGTGCCAAAGGTGATGTCTCGCCGCAGGTCGAAGCGGTCCGCGACGTGGTTGAGGTACCGCAGGATCTCCGGCTGGGTGGCGTACTTTTCGCTCCAGTCCCACTCCTGCTGGAGATCCTCGTCGAAGGAGTACGAGTAGTCGACGCTCTCGACATCACACCGCGCGCCCGGATAGCGGTTCCAGTACCAAACCCCGCCCACGCCGCCGGCGGCTTCGAACACCCGCACGGACAGTCCATCGCCGCGGAACCGGTGCAATGCGTACAAGCCTGCAAAACCGGCCCCTACCACGACCACGTCGACGGTCTCAGCCATGGCAGTGACGCTACGGCGGAACCACGCCCGGGAAACCTAGTATCTCGTTGAGCGGGATCCCGGCCGCACTAGCGCTTCTTTTCACGGACCTTGTACGTCGAGGGCCACGACTCGCGCGTCTCGTCACCGACGAGCGGAACTCCCTTGCTTCCGATCCTGATGTCGAAAGCCTCCTTGCCCGCGCCGACCTCGCGGTTGGCGTGTTCGGTGGCGAGGTAGATCAGCTGATCGATCTCCGCCTCGGCGAACGCGACGAAGGTGGTCTTGCGGACGATCTCCTCTTCGGGTGGCGCCATTCGCTCCGGCAGGACGCGCGATGCCAGCGCCGCGAGCCCCAGCAGAGAGAACGGGACAACCCAGTAGCAGACGAAGGACAGCGGAGTCTTGGTGTCCAGGATGGTCGCCTCGCCGTACACGATGGGCGGGATGGCCGACGACACCGCCATCCCCGCGAAAGCGGCCACCCAGATCCACGTCAACACCGAAGTGATGCGCTTGAACACGTCGGTCTCGATGATCTCTTTCGGCTGGCCGACCTCGGCGAACTCACGCACGAACGGCTTGCCGACCAACACGCTGCCAAGAGCCACCAGGAAGATGCCCACGTTGCTGAGCGGCTGCATCCACTGCTCCATGAACTGATCGCTCAAAGTGAAGGTCAGCACCGTCAGCACCAGAAACGTTGCGATGGCGCCGATTTCGAGCGTGCGGCCCGGCGTTCCCTTGACACGTCCGATCACGAATGACAGCACCGCGATCGCAAACGCGACCAATACCGCGGTGTGGAACGGGGCGTTGCCGACAAGCACCCAATAGACGATCCACGGCGCGAAGCCCAGAAGAATGCCCACGGTGGGTCAGTTTAGGTTGTCAGTCAATGGCGCGACTGTAAACCCGTTGCACCGACCACGGGGCCGACTACGTTGTGACTGATGAAGCGCCGCAACGTCTCGTCCGGGTCCGAGTACGAGGCCACGGTCAGATACTCGCGTGCGGTGCGAACTGGCCCGTACGTCGTCGTCGCGGGCACCACAGGCGCAGGTGAGGATATCGCGGAGCAGGCGCGGGACGCGTTGCAGCGCATAGAAATAGCGCTGCAGAATGTCGGCGCATCCTTGGCGGACGTGGTGCGTACCCGAATGTACGTCACGGATATCTCGCAGTGGCGCGATGTGGGCGCAGTCCACGCCGAGGTGTTCGGCGACGACATGCCGGTGGCGACCATGGTCGAGGTGTCCGCACTGATCGCGCCCGAACACCTGGTGGAGATCGAGGTAGACGCGTATCTCGACGACGCTGGATAAGCAGGTTTCTCGCCGCGGCGCGCCTAATGCGCGAGCGGTGCGAAGCGGCCGTGGGCACCTGGCCGGTATGGCGTGACGCTAATCACAGCCGCCGCAGGGAGTGGCCCGTACAAATGTGGGAACACCATCGCATCGGGATCGTTCGGGACGCCGGGTTCCCATCGGACCGGGGAGGCCAACCGTGTGGGGTCGATGCGGAGCAGCACGAGATCTGCGCGGCCGGCATAGAGCCGGTTCGCCGGCAGGTGCACCTGCTCGGGCGTGGACAAATGCACGAAACCGTACGAAATCAGTGAGTCGGGCCGAAGCTCGCCCTCTGCCTGTGCCGACCGCCAATCTTCCGCGCCGCAAATGTGGACCAGCACAGCCGGCAAGGGTTGCATACCGCCAGCCTGCCGCGTCGGCAACTCGGTGTAACGGTGAGACACGACACACCCGTAAACCGCTAGGGAACAAGGCCGAAACCGAAAGCGTCTGACACAGTAGAGATACGCGAGCAATCGATGGAGGTGCCATGACCGCAACGCTCATTAGCCCGGAATTGACCAAGGCTGACCGCTGCGATCGCTGCGGGGCCGCGGCTCGCGTACGGGCAACGCTTCCTTCGGGCGGCGAACTGTTGTTCTGCCAGCATCACGCCAATGAGCACGAAGACAAGCTGGTGGAGCTTGCCGCGGTGCTTCAAGTGAGCCCGGTGGAGGCATAGCAGCCGACACGGACGCCGCCCGGCTGGGCGGAAGCTAGGGTCGTCAGGAATGCTGGTCTGGTCATGAGCGACCAGTCCCAACCGTTGCCGGTTCCCCCGTCGCGCCACCACATCAGGCACATCGTGGGGCGCACACTCTCGAAGAGCTGGGACGATTCGATCTTTTCCGAGTCGGCGCAGGCGGCGTTCTGGTGTGCGCTGTCGCTGCCGCCGCTGCTCCTGGGGATGCTGGGCAGTCTGGCCTATATCGCGCCGCTGTTCGGCCCGGAGACCTTGCCGGCCATCCAGGACCAGTTCATCGGCACCGCGGAACGGTTCTTCTCCTCCAACGTCGTGGACGAGATCATCGAGCCGACGGTGCGCGACATCGTCAAGGGCGCCAGGGGCGAGGTGGTGTCGATCGGCTTCGTGATCTCGCTGTGGGCGGGCTCGTCGGCCATTTCGTCGTTCGTCGACTCGGTCGTCGAGGCACACGACCAGACACCACTGCGGCATCCCGTGCGGCAACGCTTCTTCGCGCTCGGCCTGTATGTGGTCATGCTGGTGGCGGCGATTGCGGCAGCGCCGTTCGTCGCACTCGGGCCGCGCAAGATCGCCGAGCAGCTCCCTGAAAGCTGGGACGACGTACTGGCCTTCGGCTACTACCCCTTGCTTTTTGTCACGTTGTTGGTCGGAGTAAACATCCTCTACCGGGTGTCTTTGCCCGAACCGCTACCGTCGCATCGGCTTGTTTTGGGCTCGATATTGGCGACGATCGTGTTTCTGCTGGCGACGTTGGGCCTGCGGTTCTATCTGACATGGATCACCAGCACCGGATACACCTACGGCGCGCTCGCGACACCAATCGCGTTCCTGCTGTTCGCCTTCTTCCTTGGCTTCGCGATCATGTTGGGGGCCGAACTCAACGCCGCCATTCAGGAGGAGTGGCCCGCCTCCCACACCCATGCCAAACGGCTCCGGTTGTGGCTCAAGGGCAAGGCCGGCTCGCTCGACGCCGCTACTTCTTGAGCTGCTCGTATATCCGCTTGCAGTCGGGGCAGACCGGCGACCCCGGTTTGGCGGCCTTCGTGACCGGGAACACCTCGCCGCACAGCGCCACGACGTGCGTACCCATCACCGCGCTCTCGGCGATCTTGTCCTTCTTGACGTAGTGAAAGTACTTCGGGGTGTCGCTGTCGGTCCCGTCGTCGACGCGTTCGTCGGTGTCGGTGCGTTCGATCGTCTGGGTTCGCATGCCACCCATTTTGCCTGCTGCGAATCCGGGCCGTACAGCAGACGACGAGTGTGGAACAGTGGAGGTATGAAACACGGCCCAGAGCTGAGTTTCGATGATGACGGTCGGCCGATCCTGATCACCCGCGCCGCGCCCTCGTACGAAGTCCAGCACCGCGCACGGGTACGCAAGTACCTGACGCTGATGTTCTGGCGCATTCCCGCGCTCATCCTTGCCGCTGTGGCGTACGGCATCTGGGAGAACGGACTCATCTCTCTGGCTATCCTCGTGGCGTCGATCCCGTTGCCATGGATTGCGGTACTTATCGCCAACGACCGTCCGCCGCGCCGTGCCGAGGAACCGCGTCGCTACGAGTCCGGACGGCGAATTCCGTTGTTCCCGACGGCCGAGCGGCCCGCGCTGGAATATCGCGCACAATCGACGCGGCAATCTGGCGAGAGCGATACGCCTCGCGATTTCGCCGGCTGAGGATTTTCTGGCGCTATTCTCAGCACTTTCTCAGGTCGACTGCGGAAAACCGCAGATCAGAAGGTGTGAACTGGCCGCCGGGTGGGAACTCCTAGAGACGGATGGGCGTTATAGCTCATGACAGATCGACCCGATCAGGAGGCCGTCATGGCAAATGCCACCATTAGCCGCATCGAGGGCGACCTGGACGCCCAGAGTCCAGCCGCCGACCTCGTACGCGTTTATTTGAACGGCATTGGCAAAACGGCCCTACTCAATGCAGCCGATGAGGTTGAGCTCGCAAAGCGCATTGAGGCTGGGCTTTACGCGCAGCATCTGCTCGCAACACGGAAGCGCTTGGGCGAGAACCGCAAACGTGATCTTGGCGCAGTCGTCCGCGACGGCGAAGCGGCTCGCCGCCACCTGCTCGAGGCCAACCTTCGCCTCGTGGTGTCGTTGGCCAAGCGCTACACCGGTCGCGGCATGCCGTTGCTCGATCTGATTCAAGAAGGCAATCTCGGTCTGATCCGCGCGATGGAAAAGTTCGACTACAGCAAGGGATTCAAGTTCTCGACCTACGCGACGTGGTGGATCCGTCAGGCGATCACCCGTGGGATGGCCGATCAGAGCCGCACGATCCGGCTGCCGGTCCACCTCGTCGAGCAGGTCAACAAGCTCGCGCGGATCAAGCGCGAGATGCACCAGAATCTGGGCCGTGAGGCCACCGACGAGGAGCTCGCGGCCGAATCAGGCATCCCAGTGGAGAAGATCAACGATCTGCTCGAGCACAGCCGCGACCCGGTGAGTCTGGACATGCCTGTGGGAAGCGACGAGGAAGCACCGCTGGGCGACTTCATCGAGGACGCCGAGGCCATGTCGGCCGAGAACGCGGTGATCTCCGAGTTGCTGCACACCGATATCCGCCACGTGTTGGCCACGCTCGATGAGCGCGAACAGCAGGTGATCCGGTTGCGCTTCGGTCTGGACGACGGCCAGCCGCGCACTCTGGACCAGATCGGCAAGCTGTTCGGACTCTCTCGCGAGCGCGTGCGTCAGATCGAGCGCGAGGTGATGGCCAAGCTCCGCAACGGCGAGCGAGCCGATCGGCTACGGTCTTACGCCAGCTAAGAGCGTTTTCCCTGAATGCCCGCCGGTCCGCCGGCGGGCATTCTCAGTTGCACGTGTCGGTGGGTCTAGCGCCGCTGTTCAGGCCGCTTGGCCGGTAGACTCGCCCCTGACGGAGGGCTGTGAAATGAACGATCTGGTCGACACCACCGAGATGTACCTGCGGACCATCTACGACCTCGAAGAAGAGGGTGTGGTGCCGCTGCGTGCACGTATCGCCGAGCGCCTCGACCAGAGTGGCCCCACCGTCAGCCAGACCGTCTCACGGATGGAGCGCGACGGCCTGCTGCACGTTGCCGGCGACCGACATCTCCAGCTCACCGACAAGGGGCGCGGCCTGGCCGTCGCGGTGATGCGCAAGCACCGCCTCGCCGAGCGACTCCTGGTCGACGTCATCGGGTTGCCATGGGAGGAAGTGCACGCCGAGGCCTGTCGCTGGGAACACGTGATGAGCGAAGACGTCGAACGTCGCCTGGTACGGGTCCTCGACAATCCCACCACCTCCCCCTTCGGCAACCCCATTCCAGGGCTGGCCGAGCTCGGACTGGCCGCCACCTCATCGGGCGCCGACCAGATCAACCTCGTTCGACTCACCGAGTTGCCTGCCGGAATGCCCGTCGCCGTCGTTGTGCGGCAGCTGACCGAACACGTGCAGGGTGACGTCGAACTGATCGGGCGGCTCAAGGACGCCGGCGTGGTGCCGAATGCCCGCGTGACGGTCGAAGCCAACGACCACGGCGGCGTCATGATCGTGATCCCCGGGCACGAGCAGGTCGAGTTGCCCCATCACATGGCGCACGCTGTGAAGGTCGAGAAGGTCTAACCGGCGCGGCGCCCGAACGCGCGCCTGGGCGGCAGCCGCACACCCAATCGGCTGGCCAGCCGGTAGCCAGTCGTAGCCAAGTCGCGGATCTGCTCCGGCCGCATCCCCGATTGCAGGGCCCTGTCGAGCATGCCCGCCATGCGATGGGTTTCATCGCACCGAAGCGCCGCGTCCAACGACACCCCGGCCAGCGGACCGTCCCCTCGCGCATATGCCGAAAATGCCAGCAGCACAAGGGCTTCCACTCGCCAAGGCTCCGGAAGTGTCCGTGCCAGCTCAGCCCACAGCGACTCGGCTTGTCCCGCATCCGCCCCGACCGCCAGCGCGTAGAGCGTGTCGCGCACCAGCGGGTCGGTCAGCGCACACGCCAGCTGCGCGGCCGTGTCATCGGACAGCGGCTGCCCGTCGGCCACGTCCGCAGCTGCGGCGATCGCCGTTTCCACGTCGCGGCGCACGTCGGCATCGGACCGGTCGGCACCGCAGCTGCCGATCGCGGGGGCCAGGGAAGCGCTGCGGGCCGGGTTGGCGACAGCTATGACCTCTTGCAGCTCCGCACGCCGCGCATAGAGCCTGCGCCCGTCCAAGACAGCGGCAACGGCCAGCGGCGATGCGGACGGGTCCTCGACGGTGCCCGCAAGACCGCAGCCATCCGCGCAGTGCCACCGTCCCCCGGCGGCGACCCGGTCAACGACGTGCGCGGCGAGCAGTTCGATACCGCGCTCGGCCAGTGTCGAGGACAGGTAGGCGGCCAGCTGGCGGTAGTCGTCGTTGCACATCCGGCAGCTTGCGCCCTTGTCGTCGACCACGACTGCGATCGCGGCGTCGGGTTCTGCAGTGGCGGCCACATCGGCGATGTGCTCGACCGAGTCGGGCAGCTCGTCGGAAAGATCAACGCGCATCACGCATCCCATCTCCCCACGATCGACCGTGACCAGGACGAGAGATTTCTCCGGCACGAAGCCCAGGACAGCGGGCAGGGCGGCGATCAGTACGCCGGGGCGGTTCAGACTGAAGTCGGGTGATTGCGATGTCATGCTCCCACCGTCGTCGGCTGGACCCACTCACCGTCCCGCCACAACGCCGCACAGCGCTTTGGTGTGGATGAATCCGCGGTTGGGGATGAATTGGGATGAACTAGCGGTCGCGGCGCAACTTCACCACGGAGTCCCTGAACAACGTGTCCAGCGACGACGTGTCCGCCTCGTCTCCCGCCGGGTTCTGCAGCCAGCTGGTGCTGACCCGCGTGTCACCGATCTGGGCGGCGAACGTGAGTATCGTGCGCTCGGATTCCGGCGTCGTCACCGTCTGCTCGACGGCGTAAGTGTCGTCGGCGTCGACCGGCGGGGCCGGCAGCACCGACACGTTCACCGTCGATCCATTCTCGTCGGGGCCGACGGTGAACGTGGGACACCGTCGCAGTTGATCCAGTCGAGTGCTCAACGGCGGAGCCGGCCGGGTCACGACGACCACCAGCCTGCTGGCTGTCACGCTGTCGCCCCCTTCCACGCCCACGGACTCGCTATGCCGTAGCACCGGCGGTGTGCACTCGTGGGGAGTCACCTCAGACCCGGTCAAGACACCGTCGATGTCCTGCATCGCGCGGTCCACCGCGGTGTCGTCGAGCGCCGCGGCCGGATACTGCGGTGGGAACCGGTTGGGTTCGATGAGTAATTCCGAAATTGGCACCGGGGGCTTCTTGGCCCCGGCGCCGGCCGGCTGAGCCGCTCCGATCGTCACCCGGCCGCAGGCGCCCAGCAACACCGCCGCCATCACCAGCGCGCATCCGCGCAGGCACCGCGACAGCGTGTCGACCATCGGCGCCATCGTCTCATCGGTCAGCCCGGCGACCGGTCAGGCGCGCGTGCCCGCACTCAGGATGGGAGAACGGACGATTAATTTCACGTGGTTGTGATGCTTGTCGGCGTGCAAGATCCGCGCAACCGGCGTAGACCTTGTTGCTATGGGTGCCATGGGTTCCATGCTCGAATACGACCTCATCGTCATCGGATCGGGTCCGGGCGGCCAGAAAGCCGCGATCGCGGCCGCAAAGCTCGGCAAGACGGTGGCGGTCGTCGAACGCGGGCGGATGCTGGGCGGTGTTTGCGTGAACACCGGGACCATCCCGTCGAAGACGCTGCGCGAGGCCGTGGTCTACCTCACCGGCATGAACCAGCGCGAACTCTACGGCGCGAGCTACCGCGTCAAGGAGAAGATCACCCCCGCAGACCTGCTCGCGCGCACCTCCCATGTCATCGGCAAGGAGCAGGACGTCGTGCGCAACCAGCTGATGCGTAACCGGGTCGACCTCCACACCGGACACGCCCGGTTCCTCGATGAGCACACGGTTCGCGTCGACGACCAGACCCGCGGTGAAAGAACAACTGTCCGAGGCGAATTCATCGTGATCGCCACCGGCACCAAGCCGGCCCGGCCGACCGGAGTCGAGTTCGACGAAGACAGGGTGCTGGACTCCGACGGCATCCTCGACCTGAAGTCCCTGCCAACCACGATGGTGGTGGTTGGGGCGGGCGTCATCGGCATCGAGTACGCCTCGATGTTCGCCGCGCTGGGCACCAAGGTGACCGTCGTAGAAAAGCGCGACAACATGCTCGAGTTCTGCGACCCAGAGATCATCGAGGCACTCAAGTTCCACCTGCGCGACCTGGCGGTGACGTTCCGCTTCGGCGAGGAGGTGACCGCCGTCGACGTTGGCTCCTCAGGCACGGTCACGACACTGGCCAGCGGCAAGCAGATTCCCGCGGACACCGTGATGTATTCGGCTGGCCGCCAAGGCCAAACCGAACACCTGGACCTGGCCAATGCCGGCCTCGAGACCGACAACCGCGGACGGATCGTCGTCGACAGCCAGTTCCAGACAAAAGTCGACCACATCTACGCCGTCGGGGACGTGATCGGCTTTCCCGCTCTGGCCGCGACGTCGATGGATCAGGGCAGGCTGGCCGCCTACCACGCGTTCGGCGAACCGGCCAAGGGCATGACCGACCTTCAGCCCATCGGCATCTACTCGATCCCCGAGGTGTCCTATGTCGGCGCCACCGAGGTGGAGTTGACCAAGATGTGTCTGCCATACGAGGTCGGGGTCTCGCGCTACCGCGAGCTTGCACGTGGCCAGATCGCCGGCGACTCCTACGGCATGCTCAAACTTCTGGTGTCGACGGACGACCTGAAGCTGCTCGGTGTGCACATCTTCGGTACGAGCGCGACCGAGATGGTCCATATCGGCCAGGCCGTGATGGGCTGCGGCGGCACCATCGAGTACCTTGTCGACGCGGTTTTCAACTACCCCACGTTCTCGGAGGCCTACAAGGTCGCGGCACTGGACGTGATGAACAAGCTGCGCGCTCTGAATCAGTTTCGCCACTAATCACGCCCCTTCGCCTGACTGGCGGTTGGCCGGGGTCCGGGGTTGCGGGAACGCAACATGGGCCACACTGGTTATCACGATGCGGAGGCGATCAACCGCCTTCACACCGTCGAGGAGGCATGAAGATGACGGACGAAGCAGATCAACCCGAGCAGCGTTACCAGCCGGATCAGACCGGCATGTACGAGCTGGAGTTCCCGGCGCCGCAGCTGACCGCAGCGGACGGTCGGGGACCGGTGATGATCCACGCGCTCGAGGGCTTCTCCGACGCCGGACACGCCATTCGGTTGGCCGCCCAGCACCTCAAGAACACCCTGGACACCGAGTTGGTGGCCTCCTTCGCCATTGACGAACTGCTGGATTACCGGTCGCGGCGTCCGCTGATGACCTTCAAGACCGACCACTTCACCCACTACGAGGAACCCGAGCTCAGCCTCTACGCGATGCACGACAGTGTCGGCACACCGTTTTTGCTGCTCGCGGGCATGGAGCCGGACCTGCGTTGGGAGCGTTTCCTCTCCGCCGTGCGGCTGCTGGCCGAACGGCTGGGCGTGCGTCGAGTGATTGGTCTGGGGGCCATCCCGATGGCGGTCCCGCACACCCGCCCCATCACGCTCACCGCGCACGCCAATGACAAGGAACTGATCGCAGAACACCAACCGTGGGTGGGCGAGGTACAGGTGCCCGGCAGCGTGTCCAACTTGTTGGAGTTCCGGATGTCCCAGCACGGGTACGAAGTTGTCGGATTCACCGTTCACGTGCCGCACTATCTGGCCCAGACCGACTACCCCGCCGCCGCGGAGGTGCTGCTGGCCGAGGTCGCCAAGAGCGGGTCCCTGCAGATCCCGTTGGAGGCACTGGACGCCGCCGGCGCCGAGATACAGCAGAAGATCAACGAGCAGGTCGAGGGCAGCAGCGAAGTGGCTCAGGTGGTAACCGCGCTGGAGCGTCAGTACGACGCCTTCGCCGCCGCTCAGGAGAACCGATCGCTGCTTGCTCACGACGAGGACCTGCCCAGCGGCGACGAGCTTGGTGCGGAGTTCGAAAGGTTCCTCCGGCAACAGGACAAGGGCAAGGACGACGACGCCATATAGCGCCCACCGAGAAGGGCGGCTAAGTTGTCGCAATGGCCGCGCGAAAGCCAAACCTGCGTACCGTGCGGGAACTCACGCCCACGCTGGAGTACCGCACCATCCATGGATACCGGCGCGCATTTCGGGTGGCGGGCTCCGGCCCGGCCATACTGCTGATTCACGGCATCGGCGACAACTCCACCACCTGGGGCACGGTCCAGTCCAAATTGGCGCAGCGGTTCACCGTCATCGCCCCAGATCTGCTGGGTCACGGCAGGTCCGATAAGCCCCGGGCCGACTACTCGGTGGCCGCGTACGCCAACGGCATGAGGGACCTGCTGAGCGTGCTCGACATAGATCGGGTCACCGTCGTCGGTCACTCATTGGGTGGTGGCGTTGCGATGCAGTTCGCCTACCAATTCCCACAACTGGTCGACCGACTGATCCTCGTGGGCTCCGGCGGCGTGACCAAAGACGTCAACATCGCATTGCGGGTCGCCTCGCTGCCAATGGGTAGCGAGGCACTGGCATTCCTGCGCTTACCTCTCGTGTTGCCGGCGTTGCAGGTCGCCGGCCGCGTGGCGGGCGCGGTGTTCGGATCCACTCCGCTGGGGCGCGACTTGCCCGATGTGCTGCGGATCCTCGCCGATCTGCCGGAGCCGACCGCATCGTCGGCATTCGCGCGCACACTGCGCGCCGTGGTGGATTGGCGCGGGCAAGTGGTCACGATGCTCGACCGATGTTATTTGACACAATCCGTTCCAGTGCAATTGATTTGGGGAAGCGGAGACTCGGTAATACCGGTGAGTCACGCCCGGATGGCGCATGCGGCGATGCCCGGCTCACATTTGGAGATCTTCGAAGGTTCCGGGCACTTCCCGTTTCACGACGATCCCGACCGCTTCGTCGAAGTCCTCGAGCAGTTCATCAGTTCCACCGAGCCCGCCGTCTACGACCAGGACTATCTCCGCGGCCTGCTGCGCACCGGCATCGAAGAGGGTGCGATCTCCGGCTCGGTCGACACACGGTTCGCAGTGCTCGACGCGATGGATCACGACGAACGCAGCGCAACCTGAGCGTCGAACGCCCCGCGTTCGGCAAGAAGTAGCATCGGCTCATGGCCATAGACGTGACAGTGTTGCGCGTTTTCACCGACCCCGACGGCAACCATGGAAACCCACTCGGCGTCGTCGACAACAGTACTGTGGTACCCGCCGACCGCCAGCGGATCGCCACCCAATTGGGTTACAGCGAAACGATATTCATAGATTTGCCGGCAGGCGGCTCCAGCACGGCGCACGCACGCATTTTCACACCGGCGGTCGAGTTGCCCTTCGCGGGACATCCGACTGTGGGCGCCTCGTGGTGGCTGCGCGATCAGGGGCGCGCGATCAAGACGTTGCGGGTACCCGCGGGCATCGTGCAGGTCACGTACGACGGCGAACTGACGGCCGTGAGCGCACGCTCGGAGTGGGCCCCGGGCTTCGCGATCTACGACCTCGGCTCCGTCGACGAGTTGATGGCGGCGGATCCCTCCGACTACGCCGATGATGTCGAGCACTACCTGTGGACCTGGCTTGACGAATCCGCTGGAAAGATTCGCTCTCGGATGTTCGCGAGCAACCTCGGCGTTCCCGAGGATGAGGCCACCGGTGCCGCCGCGGTACGAATCACCGACTATCTCAGTCGCGACTTGGAGATCGTGCAGGGCAAGGGCTCGATGATCTCCACCGAGTGGAGCCCCGAGGGCTGGGTACGTGTCGCGGGCCGGGTCGTCAGCGACGGCACCAAACAGATCGACTGACGGGCCGCTCAACCCTGGGCCGGCTGCGGAGACTTTCGATGCTCCCGCAGCGCCTGGATCTCACGCTCGAAATCCTCGGCCGACGTGAATCCGCGATAGACGGAGGCGAACCGTAGGTACGCCACCTCGTCTAGTTCTCGGAGCGGGCCGAGTATGGCCAGCCCCACCTCATTGCTGGGCACCTCGGGTGAACCCGCGGCCCGCACAGCATCCTCCACCTGCTGGGCGAGCAAATTGAGCGCGTCGTCGTCGACCTGTCGCCCCTGGCAAGCGCGGCGCACGCCTTTGACGACCTTCTCCCTGCTGAAGGGCTCGGTGACACCACTGCGTTTGACCACGGCAAGCACAGCCGTCTCGACCGTTGTGAAGCGACGACCGCATTCCGGACACGATCTGCGGCGCCGAATCGCCTGGCCCTCGTCGGTTTCCCGCGAGTCGACCACTCTGGAATCGGGGTGCCGGCAGAACGGACAGTGCATCACCGCTCCTTCGCCGCGCCACCAAACGACTAACTCGAACGCCTCTGAGCGTACCTGCGCGGCGGTCCGCCAGCCCATATTCGTGTCGATTGGGACATGTCCGGTCGGTTCGCTTCCGAATACGCTTGTGCGGCTGATGTTTTCACCGCTCACAACACACCGTCAGCCGACCGGTGCGATCAGGGTCTGGCCAGCCTGAATCGCAACCGAGTCGAGCTGGTTGAGTTCGCGGATCCGGTCAACGACCCGGCCCACCGGCGCGTCGGGAGCCACTCGGCCGGCCACCTGCTGCAGCGTCTCGCCAGTCTGCACCTGGACCACCGCGAGGCGGTCGGGGACGGGGGCGGCTTCGCCGACGACACCACCGAACTGCGCCACCAGCCCAAGCCACACGGTGATGCCCGCGGCGACAATCGCCAAAAGGACCGTGGTGACCGGGGTGATCGGCCGGCGCCGGTGCGAGGCGCGCGATACGAGGACCCCGGAGCTCCGGTACCGCACCGGTGCGCCGCCCGGCCGCTGCGAGAGCGGCCGCCGCCGTGCGCCTGCGGGCCGGATTCCAGGCCTGACCACCGGCGTTACCTGAATTTCCCGGGTATCGAGAATCGTCATGTTCATACCTCCGGTCCAAGATCGTTCGCTCTTGTGTTCGAACATACTCGCTCACTTGTTCGATTTATAGAACATGTGATCGAACTGTTGCCAAACGATATAGCGACCCACCGACAGATTTCGCCACCGGTTTGTTCTACTTCCGCAGACGCGACACGCGTCGAACACATGTTTGATTATTCGCCTGGGGCGGGCTACATTCGGCCTCATGGACTCCAGTAGCGACACCGCCGGCGGCACGGACAGCACGGGCGGACGCCGAGGACTCGATACGGGTCTGACCGAGCGTCAGCGCACCATTCTCGAGGTCATCCGCACATCGGTGACCACTCGGGGCTATCCCCCGAGTATTCGGGAGATAGGCGACGCAGTCGGGCTCACGTCGACTTCATCGGTGGCTCACCAGCTACGCACTCTGGAGCGCAAAGGCTTCATTCGCCGAGATCCCAATCGACCGCGCGCAGTCGATGTGCGCAGCGCCGAGGATGTGGCGGCGGCATCGATCGTCACCACCGATGTGGCGGGCTCCGACGCACTGCCGGAACCGACATTCGTACCGGTATTGGGCCGCATCGCCGCCGGCGGGCCGATTTTGGCCGAGGAAGCCGTCGAAGACGTCTTTCCGCTGCCGAAGGAACTCGTTGGCGAGGGCTCGCTGTTCCTGCTCAAAGTCGTCGGCGAATCGATGGTCGACGCGGCGATTTGCGACGGCGACTGGGTGGTAGTGCGTCAGCAGAACGTCGCCGACAACGGTGACATCGTTGCTGCGATGATCGACGGCGAGGCGACAGTGAAGACGTTCAAACGCACGCGCGGTCAGGTGTGGCTGATGCCGCACAACCCGGCGTTCGATCCGATTCCAGGCAACGACGCTGCCGTGCTCGGCAAGGTCGTCACGGTGATCCGTAAGATCTAGCGGGCCTGATCGTCGCTGCCGTCGGGCACGAAGCCGTTTACCCGCGCGAGTTCTTCAGTCGCGAACCAGATTTCGGCACTCGCATCGTCATACTGCGCACTGCCCGGCGCCCAGTACACGCCCGACTTGGTGTCCGCCTTGATCGGATATCCGTCCGGCGCCTCATTCGGGTCATCGAGCGGAAGCAGGAATGCCACGCGCGTCGGCGAGGGGTCGTCGATCTCGATCCGGGCGTGACGCCCGGTATCGGTCAGCGGATCACGCCTGACCGCGGCGGCGGCGGCCGCAGTGGCTGCGGCAGCGGCGGTGGGAACGCGGGTCGGCGCGGTGTCGACCGTGTCAGGATCTTCTTCATTGCTCGGCTCCCCGGGCTCGTCCTCGGGTGCAGGAGGTTCTTCCTCGACACTCAGCGGCGCCCCCCACGGGTCGTCATCCGGCGGTGCGGCATCGCCACCAGGTGACAGATCGTCGCCCCTCGGCAGATCGCCACCCGGTTTCAGATCGCCACCCGGTGTCAGATCGCCGCCATGCGGCAGATCGCCACTGCGCGGCAGTGTGCCCAACCCCTCGCTGGCGTAGCGGTCGCCGAACATCGCCGCGGCGTATTCGTCGTCAGTGGACACCCGGTTAGGCGCACTACCCGCGGCGCTGTAGGCGGGTTCGGCGTCGCCGCCGAATCGGGCGTCCTCCATCGCATAAGAACCGTCCGTCGCGAAGGGGTCTTCGCCTTTGCGTCGCCGCAGCATGATCGCCAACAACACCACTGAAGCCAGGACCACCAATGGCACGAGCGCCAGCAGCCACCACCAGCTCAACTTGAACCACTTGTTGCCGTTGGAATCTGATGCGGGCGAGGTGCTCGGCGTCTCAGGTGCTTCCTGCGCGGGCACCTCGAGTCCGGACAACTCGGACGCCATATTCGCCGGTTCGGTGCTGAATTTGTTGGTCGAACGGTCCCACGAGACCACACCGCCGCTGAATCGCTGCGTGATGACGTTGCCAGCCTCGGTCTGGTCGGCCATCGGCGCGCCAAGCGCGCCCTTCGCGCCGCCCAGCTTGTCCCAGGCTGCTGCCATCGCACCACGCACGATGACCGCGCCGTACTCGGGCGTCCAGAAGATGATCGGCTTGTCCGCGGCCGCGAAGCTCGTCATGCGGCTTTCCGTCTCGAGACCACCGTCGACCTCGCTGGTAATGGGGAATCCGAGGTCGCCCTCCGGCCCACCCACAGTCTCGTACTTGGCCAGCACCTGCCCCGTCACGACGTGCGCGCCCGTGGCCGGCGTGTAGAAGATCGCGCCGCCGGCGAAGTTCTGCCTCTGTCCGTCCTTGCCGACGGGGAAGGGTGCGCCTTCGGCCGCGCCCAGGGGTCCCAGCGGTCCCCCGGCAGCGCGCCGGGCCGCGTTTATCGCAGCGGCAGGGTCATCGGGAAATTGCAGGTCGGACAACTGCGCGGCGAGTTCTGGCGGCACGGTGGTAAACGACTTCTTCCGGATGTCGTACGACAGTTCGCCGCTGGTGAACTTCTGGGACGCGACGTCGCCGCGGTAAGCCTCATCCTCGGCGGGCACCCCGAGCGCCCCCGCCGAGCCGCCGAGCTTGTCCCAAGCGGCGTTGATCGGTCCACGGACCACTCGTGCCCCAGTCGCGGGTGTGAAGAAGATGACCGGCTTGTCCGTCGCGCTGAACGTGACGTTGCGGCTGTCCGGGGCCCGTCCGGGTCCCTCGTCGATGGTTGGGAAACCCAGATCGCTGTCGGCGGGGCCGCCCAGCGACTCGTACTTCTCCAGAATCGCGCCCTGGACGAAGTGCGCGCCAGTCGCCGGAGTGAAGAACATCTTGCCGCCGGCGAAGTTCTGTCCAAAACCCTCGCCAATGGGATAGACGTCGCCGTTCCTCGGACCCAGCGGGCCGCCATCGCCGCCGCTCGCGTCCCACGCTGCCGTGATTGCAGCGTTCGCATCAGCTTCCGGCTGGGCCGCCGCGCCCGGCGCCAGCAAACCAGCCATCGACGCTGCCAGCAAACCGATACTCAGTCGATAGACCATCGTGCGGCGCCGA
Source organism: uncultured Actinomycetota bacterium (assembly GCA_963721195.1). GTDB lineage: Bacteria > Actinomycetota > Actinomycetes > Mycobacteriales > Mycobacteriaceae > Mycobacterium. Next base: position 379,481 of record CAVRIH010000021.1, read on the forward strand.
CTATTCTGCCCGCTCATTCACCCTCCCGCAGTCGGCGCAAATTCGTGAAAAGAATCGCGCCCGTCAACTGTCCGTCAGATGACGTTAATACCCAAGGAACACACGCAAACTCTGGGAGAGAAAATACCCCGGCAATGCACAAAAGCCTCGGATCTTGAGCTGCGAAGCGCCGAATCGAATTGTCAGCGACGAGGAACACCTAGTTTTTCGATCGAATTCCACTTCGTTTTCGATGGAATACCACTTCGCTATCGCCACCTACCCTGCGGTGAGTTCTTCGACGGGGGCGATGGAGTTCGTCGGCCATCATCCGCGCGGCCGATGCTTCGGATGCGAGTTCTGCGCGCGGACGCGGCTGCCCTGTCGATTTCTGCCAGCAGCGAAATGCCTTGCGGTACTTGGTGTATGCAATGGGGGCTCGGTCCGACTTCATGGCCGCGGCGGCCATCGTCACGATGCATTGTGGACTTCATCTGCCGCGGTGGATGACATTAGGCGACAGTGCGAGGTCAGCCAGAGTGCTGCGGTGCGGGTTTGCGAATCCGTCTGGCGGGGAATTAATAGACCACCTGACCGCTAAGCAAGGAGGACAACGCGATGTCGGACAAGAACAGCGGCCCCGAAGAAGCCATCAAGGGCGCCGTGGAAGGCGTCAAGGGCAAGGTCAAGGAGGTCGCAGGCGCAGTCGCCGGACGCGATGACCTGTACCGCGAGGGCCAGGCCCAGCAGGATAAAGCCGAGGCGCAGCGCAATGCCGCACAGAAGGAAGCCGAGGCAGACAGTGCTCGCGCCGCAGCCAAGACCGCTGAGAAGCGGCAGGAGGCCGAGCAGCGGCCGTAACTTCACCAGACGAACAGGTCCCCGAATCTCATGGGTTCGGGGACCTTTCGGCTGTCAGGCCAATGCCTTCAGCATCTCGTCGGTGAGTTCGATCGGGCAGTCGACGGTCAACATGTGATTGGCGCCGGGCATGAGATGCGTTTGAACGTCGGGGATCAACCTCTGCGCCCTGTCAAGCGCGGCTTGCGGGCCGCCGCGGTAGATGACTTCGCGGTCCCCGATGAAAACCGTTGTCGGTGCGCGAAAGCGTAGACGGTGCAGCGTTCAGAACGTCGCGAACTCACCGAGCGCGGCGGCCAACGGAATCGGCACCCGCGCCTTGATCCTCGTGCCATCGGCAGTGTGCTCGGTGGCATCCACCCGGCCGTCGGCATGGACCTTGTTGACCAGATCGCCGCGGTCATACGGAATCGTCACATCCACCACAGTGTCTTTCGGAGCGATAAGTTCGGCCATCCGCTGCTGTAGCCGTCCGAGACCGTCACCAGTGTGCGCGGAAACGAACACCGCATCCGGGAGCGCCCGCCGAAGCTGCGCCAGGGCGAGGTCGTTTGCGGCATCAATCTTGTTGACCACCACGAGCTCTGGAACCGAGTGGACGTCGCGAACTGCGCCTGATGTCGCCGCCGGAGCGGCTCCGGTGATCACCTCGTTGACCACCTTGCGCACCGCGTTGATTTGAGCCAACGGGTTGACGTCGGAGCCGTCGACGACGTGCACCAGCAGGTCGGCGTCGACGACTTCCTCCAGCGTCGACCGAAACGCCTCAACCAGCTGGGTCGGCAGGTGGCGGACGAACCCGACCGTGTCCGTCAGGACGAATGCCCTGCCGTCCACGAATTCCCCACGGCGCGTTGTCGGTTCGAGGGTTGCGAACAGCGCGTTTTCTACCAGTACACCTGCGCCGGTCAGCGCGTTGAGCAGGCTGGACTTGCCCGCATTGGTGTAGCCAACGATCGCAATCGACGCCACGTCGCTCGCCAACCGACGGCTGCGCTGGGTGTCGCGGATCTTCTTCATGTCCTTTATCTCGCGGCGCAGCTTGGACATTCGCTCGCGGATGCGCCGGCGGTCGGTCTCGATCTTGGTCTCGCCGGGTCCGCGGGTACCCACACCGCCACCCTCTCCCCCGGCACGACCACCGGCCTGCCGCGACATCGACTCACCCCAGCCGCGCAGTCTGGGCAGCATGTACTCCATCTGCGCGTACGCCACTTGCGCCTTGCCTTCCCGGCTGGTCGCATGCTGGGCGAAGATGTCGAGTATCAGCGCGGTCCGGTCGATGACCTTGACCTTGACGGCTTTCTCCAGCGCATTGAGCTGCGCGGGGCTCAGCTCACCGTCGCAGATCACGGTGTCGGCACCGGTGGCCAGGACCACCTCACGCAACTCCTGCGCCTTACCCGAGCCGATATAGGTCGACGGATCGGGCTTGTCGCGGCGCTGCACGAGGCCTTCGAGCACCTCCGAACCGGCGGTCTCCGCGAGCGCGGCGAGCTCGGCCATGCTTGCATCGACGTCCGCGGCGCTGCCCTCGGTCCACACGCCCACCAGCACGACGCGTTCCAGCCGAAGCTGGCGGTACTCGACCTCAGAGATGTCGGAGAGTTCAGTCGACAATCCCGCCACCCGGCGTAACGCCGCGCGGTCTTCGAGGGCGAGTTCACCCGCGCTGGGTGTCTCGTTGACTGGGAATTTGGGATATGTCATAGGCGAATACAGACTGGCACGGCTACCGCGGCCGATGCACATGATTTAACGCTGCGCAGCATGCCACCATTCCTCGGACAATTCGCCGTCGGCCACGAGTACCGACGGGCCACGAAGGTAGCTGCTTGCATCGGTGATCGTCACGGTGACTTCCCCGCCGGGGATACGCACCCGCAACATCCCCGTCGCCGCGCCGCCGAAGGCCAACGCCGCGACGGCAGCCGCGACGGTTCCGGTGCCGCAGGATCGCGTCTCGCCGACACCACGTTCGTGAACCCGCATCGACACCGCGCCATCCACCGGTGCCGTCAACACCTCGATGTTGACCCCTTCGGGGAACTGAGCGGGGTCGAACGCCACCGGCGCCGCGACGTCGAGTGCGGCCAGGTCATCCAACGTCATAACCGGATCGACACAGGCCAGATGAGGGTTGCCGACATCGATCGCCAGGCCAGCGAACGGCCTGCCCCCGACGATCGCCTCGCCGATGCCCAATTGGTTGGTCTTCCCCATATCGACGGTGACGTCGGCGACGGTTGCATCCCAGTGGTGCAGCACGACCGGCCGCGGCCCGGCCAACGATCCGACAACGAACTCGTCGCGGCTCTCCAATCCCGAGGCACGCAGGTAGTGCGCGAACACCCGGACGCCATTGCCGCACATCTGCGCGATCGACCCATCGGCGTTGCGGTAGTCCATGTACCAGTCGCTCGAGGCCACGCCCTCCGGAAGTTGTCCGAAAACGCCCGCCGCCTGCGCGACCGTCGCCGTGGTCACACGTAACACGCCGTCGGCGCCCAGACCCCGGCGGCGGTCGCAGAGCGTGGCCACCGCGGCAGGCGTCAGTGACAGCCTGCCCTCCGGGTCGGGCAGCAGCACAAAGTCGTTCTGTGTGCCGTGCCCTTTGGCGAACTTCACCAGCTCAGGATACGTCGCGCCAGATGCGCAGCGTTTCTTCTACGGTGCCGGCCGCCGCGCCGTCGAGCCAGGTGATGCGGTGGTCACGACGAAACCACGACCGCTGCCGACGCACGTAGCGGCGGGTTCCGAAGAATGTCGGTTCTCGCGCGGCCGTCCCGTCACCGCCGTCGTCCAGGTCGGCGATCACCTGTGCATACCCCAGCGCTCGGGAGGCCGTCGCACCGTCGCGCAGGCCACGGGTCAGGAGTACACGGACCTCGTCCACCAGGCCATCGAGAAACATCTTCTCGGTTCGCCGGGTCAGGCGTTCATCGAGAACTGTTGTTTCCCAATCCAGTCCGACGATGGCGGTGTCCCATCGGGGAGCGCCGATCACCGGGAAAGAGGCGACGAACGGCTGGCCGGTCAATTCGACCACCTCCAGAGCGCGCACAATGCGCCGTGCGTCGGTGGGCAGGATCGACTCGGCGGCGTCGGCGTCCACCGCGGCCAGCTCACCGTGCAGCGCGCTGACACCGATCTCGGCGAGCCGTTGTTCGTACCTGGCACGCACGGCGGGGTCCGTGGCCGGGAAGGTCCAATCGTCGAGCAGCGACTGGACGTACATCATCGATCCGCCGACCACGATCGGCACCGCGCCGCGACCGGCGATGGCCTCGATGTCGGCGGCGGCGGCCTGCTGATAACGGGCCACGCTGGCGGTTTCGGTGACCTCGAGAACGTCGAGCTGATGGTGCGGGATGCCATGCCTCTGCGCGACCGACAGCTTCGCGGTTCCGATGTCCATGCCGCGGTAGAGCTGCATCGCGTCGGCGTTCACGATCTCGCCGCCGACCCGCTCGGCCACTGCGAGCGCGAGCCCCGACTTTCCGGTGCCGGTCGGGCCGACGATCGCGATCGGTCGCGTCATGGCCGCCAGACGCCCACGAAGTAGCCAACGCCGTAGGGCGCGCCACGGTAGAGCTCCTTGGTCGACCGGGGTCCTGGGTCCGGACGAGAGGAGGATTGATCAAACCCGGTCAGTCCGGCCAATACCTGATACGCCACCCGGCCGACGATCGTATCCGGCAAGTGTGCGAGTGCCACCGCATCGCCTGAGGCCAGCGCGTCGTCGAGTGCGGCCTGCACCGGAATCGAAGCCGGGTCGTAGCCGCCGGGCGCGGGCTGGGTCAGCGTGTTCGCGCCGTCGGCGACGATGAGCACCCCGACCGGATCGGCGGCTTCGTCAATCTCGGCGCGGAGCCCTCTGCCACGGTCCATCGCCGCGTCGACGTCGTGATCGCCGGCGTAGACCCGTACTTCGGCGGTCGCCTCGGGCGTTACCTGGCCGCGCAGCCAGCCCGCCACCAACGCGCACAGCGGCAGCTCCGTCGGTGCGTCGGCGGAGCCCATAGACAGCGTCACCGGCACGTCGACGCCGTAGCCGGCGAATGTGCCCGTCTGTGGGGGTCCCACCACGGAATCGGTGCGTCCCACTCCGACGGCGATCCAACGAGCGGGTAGCGACGCCGCGGCCCGCAAGACCGCCTCCCTCAGCTCGGTGAGCTCGGCGGCCGCGCCAGAGGCCAGCTCGGGAACCACGACGGGCGCCGACGGAACGATCGCGATGGCGCTCAGCACGTGACCACGCTAATGCCGGGTCGCACGCTCGCCGGCGTCGGCCGCTTCGCCGCGGGCCAGCGCGCCGGTCGCGACCACCATCACTGCGAAGGCGACGATCAGGGTCAGCCAGCCGGCATCGCCCGGCCTTAAGGACTCACCCAGCACGACCACACCGAGCGCCGATGCCACCACCGGCTCGGTGACGGTCATTGTCGGCAAGGATGCGGTCAGTGATCCGGCCCGGAAGGAGAACTGCTGCCACGCGGTGCCTGCGACAGCGACAACGGCCCATACATACAGCTCCGGTGTGCGCAGCAGCTCTAGAACCCCGTCGTCGAGGCGATCTACCACGCCTTTCGTCAGCACTGCGAACACGCCCCACAGCGCGCCGGACACCACGGCCAACAGCACTGCGCTGATGGGGCCCTTTGCCATGCTGCCGCCGATCACGCACAGCACCAGCACCGGTCCGAGCACCGCGACCACCGCCCCCCACGTTTCGAACGAGGCGCGGGAGTGACCGGCGGTTGGGTTGCCGACGATGACGATGACTGCGACCGCGGCCGCGAGCAGCGCCGCCCACGTCCACTCCCACCGCGTCACCCGCCGGTGTGACAGCCGCGCGTTGATCGGCAGCGCGAACAACAACGAGGTCACCAGCAGGGCCTGCACAAGCAGTACAGACCCGAAACCCAGCGCGGCGGCCTGCAGCGTGAATCCGACGGCCGCGACCAGGCTGCCGAGCCACCACCGGCGGTCACGCAACAACCTCAGAAAAAGTGCGAAATGGCTGACCTGCTCGTCGGTGACCTCATGCGCCTGACGTTGGTGCATGACGTCGCCGATCGCGATGAACAGGGCGGCGCCGAGGGCGAGCAGGACGGCGAAATCCGCCTTGGCCATCGCAGTCCTTCCGTCGTCGTCGATCAGAGCGTAGGCAGACGCATCGCTAAAGCCGTGCGCACCCGGCATGGCAACCTGTTTGAATAGCGTTCGAAAGCGAGCTGTCAGGCGCCGCGTCGCGCGGCAGGTGCGCGGATCACCGCGTGGAGGGTACGAGAAACGGATATGACGATCAGCGAGCCAGGAGGCCAGACCTCCTCGCCCAAACCGGCCCCCCGACCGGGGCCGCCCCGGCCGGTGCCGCGTCCCGGCAGACCCGCGGCGACGATTGCGGCGCCCCCGGCGAGCGATCCCCACCGGTTCGGCAGGGTCGACCCCGACGGCACGGTCTGGCTGATCACCGGTTCGGGTGAACGGGTCATCGGCTCGTGGCAGGCGGGCGACACCGAAGCGGCGTACGCGCATTTCGGCCGACGCTTCGATGACCTGGCCACCGAAGTGGCCCTGATGGAGAGCCGACTCGAGTCCGGGACCGGCGACGCCCGCAAGATCAAGGCGGCGGCAGCCGCGCTCGCCGAAACGCTGGCCGATGCCCATGTGCTGGGCGACGTCGACGCCGTCGCCGCGAGGCTGGCTGCCATCGTCGAGCACGCCGACGAAACCGCACAGGCCGAGAAGGCGAAGCGCGAAGAACACCGCGCCGCGCAGCTCGCGCGCAAGGAAGCACTGGCCGCCGAGGCCGAGGAACTGGCCACCAACTCCACCCAATGGAAGGTTGCCGGCGACCGGTTGCGCGAGATCCTCGACGAGTGGCGCACGATCACCGGGCTGGACCGCAAATCCGACGACGCCCTGTGGAAGCGGTACTCCGCGGCCCGCGAAGCGTTCAACCGTAGGCGGGGCTCGCATTTCGCCGACCTCGACCGGGAGCGTGCCGGCGCCCGGCAGGCCAAGGAAGCGCTCTGTGAACGCGCTGAGGCATTGGCTGACTCCACGGACTGGGGACCGACGGCCGGAGCTTTCCGCGACCTGCTGAATGAGTGGAAAGCCGCGGGACGGGCAGCCAAGGACGTCGACGACGCGCTCTGGCAGCGGCTCAAAGCGGCCCAGGACAAGTTCTTCTCGGCACGGAACGCGGCGAACTCCGAACGTGATAGCGAATTCCGCGCCAACGCAGAGGCGAAGGAAAAGCTGCTCGCGGAAGCCGAGAGGCTAGACACCAGCGATCTCGACACCGCTAGGGCCGCCCTGCGGACGATCGGTGAGAAGTGGGATGCGATCGGCAAGGTGCCGCGCGAGCGAGGCGCCGAACTCGAACGTCGGCTGCGCGCGGTGGAGAAGAAGGTCCGCGACGCGCCGACTGGCGGTGTCGACCCGGAGGCAAAGGCCCGCGCAGACCAATTCCGTGCTCGCGCAGAACAATACGAACGCCAGGCCGAGAAGGCCGCGGCCGCCGGGCGGGAGAAGGACGCCGCGGAGGCACGCGCCAACGCCGAGCAGTGGCGTCAGTGGGCCGATGCCGCAGCCGAGGCTCTGGGCAAGCGCTAGGGTCGGCGGCTAGGACTCGGGCTGGCCGTCGTCGAGGCCGTCGAGGAAACCTTTGCGCTGTTGTTCGGCGACGTGACGGCGGCGCTCTTCCTCGGCGGCGAGCTGAAGCGCCGTGCGCGCCCACACCGCACGCGCCCAGTGGTACGCCACCACGATGACCGCCAGCCAGGCGACGATCAACCCGATACCGGGGCCGGGGTAATCACCGGGTGCGGTCTGTCGTGACCACACCGCCAGCAGGCCGAGCAACGACGCGACCGTCGACCCGGCCAGCGCGATCCAGGCCAGCGCCCAACGGCGCGTCAGCAGCGCCAGCATCGAGAAACCGACGCCGAACACCAGCGCCAGCCACGTGAACACCCGCGACGGCAGGGAGATCCCCTCACGGATAGCCGTCTCGCTCCCGATGAGCACATCCAGCCCCTTGGCACCGCCGGTATGCGGCAGTACGAACGACACCAGTAGCACGAATACGCCGATGGCGATGACCAACGCCCGTGCACCGGGGTCGATTTCACGCGCGACACGGCGTTCGGCTGCCTCGATGTCGCCCTTGAAACTCTCGAATTCGCCGTTGTCTGGCTTGCTCACCGGCCGCACCCGGTCGACATCTGCGGCTCGGCCGGTGCGCCGACGCCGGGCATGCCCAGGCCGATGCCGGTGCGCGGGCGCTCCCCTGCAGCGTGGGCGTCACCCGCCCGCGTGCGCCGATGGGCGCCGATCGCGGCGTCGGCGATCAGGTGATGCGGCGCGGCGCCCGTGATCGTCGTCGTGACGACGTCACCGGGGCGGATTTGCAGGCCGCCCGGGTTGAAGTGCACCAGCCGGCCGTCGCGTGCCCGCCCGGACATCCGCGCGGTGGCGGCGTCCTTGCGCCCCTCGCCGGTGGCGACCAGCAGCTCGACGGTGCGCCCGATCAGCGCGGTGTTCTCCTCGAGGGAAACGCGCTCCTGGAGTTCGATCAGGCGCTGATACCGCTCGGCCACAACGTGTTTGGGTACCTGACCGTCCAGCTCGGCGGCGGGTGTGCCGGGTCGCTTGGAGTACTGGAAGGTGAAGGCGCTGGCGAAGCGCGCCCGCTCGACGACATCGAGCGTGGCCTGGAAGTCCGCCTCGGTCTCGCCGGGGAATCCGACGATGAGGTCGGTGGTTATCGCAGCGTGCGGGATGGCGGCGCGCACGCGGTCGATGATGCCGAGGTAGCGCTCGGCACGGTAGGACCGTCGCATCGCCCGCAGCATTCGGTCGGAGCCCGACTGCAGCGGCATGTGCAGTGTGGGGCAGATATTCGGCGTCTCCGCCATCGCGTCGATCACGTCGTCGGTGAACTCGGCGGGATGCGGCGAGGTGAAACGCACACGTTCCAGTCCGTCGATGCGGCCGCACGCGCGCAGCAGTTTGGCGAATGCTCCCCTGTCACGGGGCTCGTCGGCCCATGTCGTCGGGTCCTCGCGCAAGCGCCGTCCGGGCGAAGGAGACACCGTAGGCGTTGACATTCTGGCCGAGCAGGGTTATCTCCAGGACACCCTGGTCGACGAGCGAGGCCACCTCGGCGAGAACGTCGCCGGGCCTGCGGTCGACCTCCTTGCCACGCAAGGCCGGCACGATGCAGAACGTACAGGTGTTGTTGCAGCCGACGGAGACCGACACCCATGCGGCATAGGCGGACTCGCGAGCCGCGGGCAGTGCGGATGGGAACTCCTCCAGCGCCTCGACGATCTCGACTTGGGCGGCCCTGTTGTGGCGGGCCCGGTCGAGCAGCGTCGGCAGCGACCCGATGTTGTGGGTGCCGAATACGACGTCCACCCACGGGGCCCGCTTCAGCACCGTGTCGCGGTCCTTCTGCGCCAGACACCCACCAACCGCAATCTGCATATCGGGTTCGGCATGCTTGCGAGGTGCCAGATGGCTGAGGTTGCCGTACAGCTTGTTGTCCGCGTTTTCGCGCACCGCGCAGGTGTTGAAAACGACGACGTCGGCCTCGGTATCGTCGGCGGCCTTACGGTACCCGGCGGCCTCCAGCAACCCTGCCAGTCGCTCGGAGTCGTGGACGTTCATCTGGCAGCCGTAGGTGCGGACCTGATAGGTGCGGGCCGGTGAGCGCTCACGCGTGGAGGTGACGGCGGCCGTCTGGCGAACGGCACTGTCGGCCACCGCCTGTTGCGTCACCATTCCAGTCACGCGCCCTATGGTACGGACAGGTCAGCGCGGCGATCTGAGCGGATTGACGAGTTCCAGGCACGTCCGGCCTTACCTGGGTAAGGTCATGCGCCATGGAGGCAGGCGGGTCTGATGTGAAAGAGGTCGATCCGACTCCGGCAGACAGGCCGATGGTCTCGATGCAGGCGGTCAACAAGCATTTCGGCAGCCTGCATGTCCTCAAGGACATCAACCTCACCGTCGACCGCGGACAGGTGATCGTCGTCCTGGGGCCCTCGGGTTCGGGCAAGTCGACGTTGTGCCGCTCCATCAACCGCCTGGAGCCCATCGACTCCGGAACGATCGCGATCGACGGAGAGGTGCTGCCGGCGGAGGGCAAGAAGCTGGCACAACTCCGGTCCGACGTCGGCATGGTGTTCCAGTCGTTCAACCTGTTCGCGCACAAGACAATCCTGGAGAACGTGACGCTGGCACCGATGAAGGTGCGCAAGAAGTCCAAGGCGCAGGCACGCGAGACGGCGATGACGTTGTTGGAGCGGGTCGGCATCGCCAATCAGGCCGACAAGTATCCGGCGCAGTTGTCAGGCGGTCAGCAGCAACGGGTGGCGATCGCACGCTCGTTGGCGATGAACCCGAAGGTGATGCTTTTCGACGAGCCCACCAGCGCGCTGGATCCCGAAATGATCAGCGAGGTGCTGAACGTGATGACCACGCTGGCAAAGGAGGGGATGACGATGATCGTCGTCACCCACGAGATGGGCTTTGCGCGCGGCGCTGCCAATCGCGTTGTCTTCATGGCCGACGGGGCGATCGTCGAGTCTGCGGCGCCCAACGAGTTCTTCAACAACCCGCAATCCGACCGCGCCAAAGACTTTCTCGGCAAGATCCTTCAGCACTAATCGAAAGGGACACACATGCCATCTATTTCGAAGCGCATCGCGGGAGCGATCGCGCTCGCCGTCGCGTTGCCGTTTGCGATGACCGCGTGCGGTGGCGGTGATAGCGGCGGCGAAACGATCGTCATCGGGACGAAGTTCGACCAGCCTGGCCTCGGGCTGAAGAATCCCGATGGCACGATGAGCGGCTTCGACGTGGACGTCGCCAAGTTCATCGCCAAAGAACTCGGCTACAGCGAAGACAAAATCGAGTGGAAGGAAGCGCCGTCGGCGCAGCGCGAAACACTCATCCAGAACGGTCAAGTGGAGTTCATCGTCGCTACCTACTCGATCACCGACTCCCGTAAGGAGAAGGTCTCATTCGCCGGGCCGTATCTGGTCACGGGCCAGAGCCTGCTGGTGCGCGAGGACAACACCGACATCACCGGCGAGGCCTCGCTGCAGAACAACAAGAAGTTGTGCTCGGTGTCGGGTTCGACTCCAGCGCAACGCATCAAGGATAAGTACCCCGGTGTGCAGCTTCAGCAGTACGACACCTACTCGGCATGTGTCGAGGCACTCAAGAACGGCGCCGTGGACGCCGTCACGACCGACGAGGTCATCTTGGCCGGTTACGCCGCCCAAACTCCCGGTGTGTTCAAGCTTGTCGGCGGAACGTTCTCCGAGGAGAACTACGGCGTCGGCCTGGAGAAGGGCAACACCGAGCTACAGACCAAGATCAACGACGCGATCGTGAAGATGGAGTCCGACGGAGCCTGGAAGAAGGCCTGGGAAACGAACCTCGGGCCGGCCGGAATTCCCGCGCCGGAGCCGCCGAAGATCGACCAGACCTAGAGGGCCAAACCGACACGTGGAGATCTTCACCAAGTATCAGGGCCAGATCTTCGAGGCGTTCTGGACCACGATCCAGTTGACGGTTTTTTCCGCCATCGGGGCACTGGTCCTCGGCACGGTGCTCGCCGCGATGCGGCTGGCACCCGTGCCGATGCTCAACTTGATCGGAACGACATACGTCAACGTGGTCCGCAACACCCCGCTGACGCTGATCATCTTGTTCTGTTCGTTCGGCTTGGCGCAGACGCTCGGGATCACGCTGTCGGATCCGAATTCGCTGACCTCGATCGACGACAGCAACTTTCGGCTGGCGATGCTCGGGTTAACGGTCTACACGGCGTCATTCGTGTGCGAAACGGTTCGCTCGGGGGTCAACACTGTCCCGTTGGGCCAGGCCGAAGCAGCGCGGTCGCTAGGGCTGACATTCGGCCAGAATCTCCGAATCATTCTACTGCCACAAGCATTTCGCTCTGTGGTCATCCCGCTCGGCTCGGTTCTGATCGCGCTGACGAAGAACACCACGATCGCCTCGGCAATAGGTGTCGGCGAGGCGGCGCTGCTTATGAAGGGGATGATCGAAAATGAGGCTGCGCTGCTCGTGATCGGCACGATCTTCGCAGTCGGATTCGTGATCCTGACACTGCCAACCGGGCTGTTCTTCGGGTGGCTGGGCAAGCGCTTGGCGGTGGCACGGTGAGCGGGGCATCCGTTCTGTTCGATGCGCCCGGGCCTCGCGCGCGGATTCGCAACCGGGTGGTTTCGGCCGTCACGGTGGTCGTCACACTGCTTGTGCTGTGGGTGGTCTACTCGAAGCTCGAGGAAAAGGGCCAACTCACCGCGGCCAAGTGGGAGCCGTTCCTGACGGCGAATCTGTGGAAAACCTACATTTGGCCCGGCATCGAAGGCACGCTGACTGCCGCCGCCGTATCGATCGTGCTTGCGCTGGCGCTGGGAATGGCGCTCGGTGTGGGCCGGCTGTCCCACACCGCACCGGTCCGGTGGGTGTGCTCCGTCATCGTGGAGTTCTTCCGCGCGCTGCCGGTTCTGATCATGATGATCTTCGCCTACTTCCTGTTCGCGCAGGAGGACGTCTTCCCGTCGAAACACCTGGCGCTGGCCGGCGTGATCACCGGCCTGACGCTATATAACGGCGCAGTGATCGCCGAGATCGTCCGAGCCGGTGTCAACGCGCTGCCCCGGGGGCAGTCGGAGGCCGCATCTGCGCTGGGGTTGACGTGGGGCCAGACGATGCGCGCCATCCTTTTGCCACAGGCGATCACTTCGATGCTGCCGGTGCTGATTTCTCAGCTGGTCGTGGTGCTCAAGGACTCCTCGATCGGCTTTGTGATCACCTTCGTCGAGGTGGTTCGCCAGGGCACTCAGGTCGGTGCGGCGTACGGCAACTACATCCCCGCGCTCATCGTGATCGCGATCCTGATGATCACCGTCAACTTCGGCCTCTCGCATTTCGCGACATGGGTCGAAGGACGGATGCGCCGGTCTCGGAAGGGTCCGGCGCCGATGCACGCCGACGAGCCCGTCACGCAAGGCGCCTTCGGGGCGGGCGCGGGCGGCACCATCTGATCCGCTAGATCAGCGCCGCGCAGCGCTCCAACTGTGCTGCCGACGGCGGCTGATAGAACGACAGCACCGCGTGGTCGCAGCCGAGGCTGTCCAGCTCCGGCAGCCGGGCCAGCTGCTCCTCGAGTTGACCATCCTGGGCGGGCTGGATGAACAGTTGCACCGAACGCCGAATCTCGGCCGGGTTGCGGCCGACCTGTGCGCACGCCTCGTCGAGCAGGGCACTCGTCTGCGCCCAAGCGGCGATGTCGCCGTAACTCGGAACGTTCCATTCGTCGGCGTGACGGGCGATGACGCGCAAGCATCTTCGGCTTCTCCCCACCGACGACGATCGGCGGATGCGGCTTCTGAAGCGGTTTCGGATTGGCCAGTGCATCGCGTACGCGATAGTGGCGGCCCTCGAAGGTGACGGTGTCCTCGGTCCACAGCCGCCGAATGAGGGTGAGTGCCTCGTCGAGCATCTCCACCCGCGTACCCGGGCTCGGGAACTCGAGACCGTATCCGCGGTGCTCCTCTTCGTGCCAGCCGGCGCCGAGTCCGAAATCCAGCCGTCCGCCGGTGATGTGGTCGACCGTCACCGCCATCTTCGCCAGGACCGCCGGGTTTCGGTACGTCACACCGGTGACCATGCACCCAACACGAGCACGCGAAACCACGCAGGCCATTGCAGCCAGCGACGTCCACCCCTCGTATGTGGGATCCGACATGTCCGACAAGCCGTAGAAGTGATCGTAATTCGCGACCGAATAGAATCCCAGCTCGTCAGCCCGCGACCAGAACTCGTGGAGTACCGGGTAGTCGAATGTCGGGGCGATCTTGGCGGATAGCAGCATTCGCGCAACCTACCCCTCGCCTGCTCGCGGTCATACCGAGCGTCGCTCCCGTTCGTTGGCCAACTCGACGCTTGACCACGTCGAACGCCATCGTCTGGTTGTAGCCGCGGCGGGCCAGCATTCCGACGAGCCGACGCGCCACCTTGGTGTCGTCGTCGTCGTCGAGTCTTCTCGCGGCGCAGCTTGTCGCGCACCAGCTGCTCGGCCCGCTCACGCTCGGCGCCGGCATCGATCGTCGGCCAGCGCTTCGGTGATCACCTCGTTGTCCACGCCCTTGGTCCGCAACTCGGCGGCCAAGGCGCGCTTGCCTTTTCCGGCGTTGACCCGTCGCGAGCGGACCCACTGTTCGGCGAAGTCCGCGTCGTCGACCAACCCGACGTGCGCCAGCCGATCGAGCACCTTGGCGCTGACGTCGTCGGGGTAGCCGCGCTTGGCCAGCTGTCCCTCGAGCTCGGCACGGGTGCGCGCCCTCGCGGTGAGCAGACGCAGACACAGCGCCCGCGCCTGCTCCTCGCGGAGAGGCCTCAGAAGTCGACGGGGGCGGGCAGGACGTCATCGATCGAGCCATCGGACAAGTCAGCGGTCACCACGGCACCGATGCCGAGCTTTTCCTTGATCTTCTTCTCGATCTCGTTGGCCACGTCGGCGTTCTCGATCAGGAAGTTCCGCGCGTTCTCCTTGCCCTGGCCCAACTGCTCGCCCTCGTAGGTGAACCAGGAGCCGGACTTGCGGACGAAGCCCTGCTCGACACCCATGTCGATGAGCGAGCCCTCCTTGCAGATGCCCTTGCCATAGAGGATGTCGAACTCGGCCTGTTTGAACGGCGGCGCCACCTTGTTCTTGACGACCTTGCACGCGGGTCCGGTTGCCGACCGCGTCGGTGCCGTCCTTGAGGGTCTCAATTCGCCTGACGTCCAACCGAACTGAGGCGTAGAACTTCAAAGCCTTTCCGCCCGTTGTCGTTTCGGGCGAGTTGTGCACCATGACCCCGTCGACGAAGTAGTTGTGGTTACCCTCGACCTCGATGTCGAAGCGATTCATCGATCGGGTAGTGCGGCTTGACTGGACATCGAGGACCCGTGCCGGCATCAAGCTGCTTGGTGGGCTCGACGAACTGCGGCGTCACCGAACCTGACCGCGGAACCGCGGTAGCAGCTTGTATTCCATTGACGGCGCCATGTACGGCGCCACCAGTTCCTGGAACTTCGCTGTGGCTGCGGTAGAGAACACCAGCACCGCCTTGCCCGCCGCACCGGCTTGACGCAGTCGCACGTCCAGACCGTGAGTGTCGCGCAGATAGTCACGAAGACGCACTCGCGATCCTTCGCTCATCGCCTCAACGCAGATCTCGATGCGCCCACTACCGCCATGCAGTACGCTGCTGCAATCCCTTGGAACGAACGCTGAACGAGCCGTCGTCCATGTACCAGATGGCCAGCGCCAGTGGCGTCAGCGCCTTGAGGTACTCCTCGGAGAGGAACTTCTTGCCGTCACCCAGGTAGACCGCTCGTTGCAGTTCGCGAAGCTCAGGCAGCGGCGTGAAGTCGACAAACCGTGCGCCCTTGGCGTTTTCGCGCGACTGAGTGCTTGATGTTGCCCAGCAGTGCGGTCTTCCACTCCAGGTACTCCGACCTGCTTGGCGCCGTGTCCCAGCCGGAAGCGGACGCCGTTGCGATCCCGCCGATTGGGCGACAGGTTCCCGTCGCCCATCAGCGAGCCGAGCACGACCTGGAACTGCTGATCGCTGAGCACGGTGCGGCTCGGCGGCCAGCACACCGATCGCCGGCGATGAGGTCTCCGGCCTCGCGTCCAGCCACCCGGAGTGCGGATGAGGTGGTTGGGCGTCGCCGCGAACTGCGACTTGCCCGTTGCCGCCGGACTTCTCGACCGTGAACTGCAGGAACTGTTCGGCCGGGCCGTTGTTGAACCAGTTCACCACCTTGCGCGGAACGATCTGGTCGGTCATCGGGTCGTAGGACAGCACCTCGACGTCCATCTTCTGGTTGACGATCTTGCCGATCTTCTCGGTGGTGCCGTCGGCCAACTGGACCCGGTGTACTGTAGATTCAAGCACCCGAACATGACTCCGATTTTTTCGCGGAGCTGGTTGATGAAGATCGCGGTGGTGCCCGAATTGCTCAGCGCGCCAGTGATTTTCCGCAGCGCCTGGCTCATCAGCCGGGCCTGCAGGCCGACGTGGCTGTCGCCCATCTCGCCTTCGATCTCGGCCCGCGGCACCAACGCGGCCACCGAGTCGATGACCAGGATGTCCAGCGCGCCGGAGCGGATCAGCATGTCGGCGATCTCCAGCGCCTGCTCACCGGTGTCGGGCTGCGACACCAGCAGCGAGTCGGTGTCCACGCCGAGCTTCTTGGCGTACTCCGGGTCCAGCGCGTGCTCGGCGTCGATGAACGCCGCGATGCCGCCGGCGGCCTGGGCGTTGGCGACCGCGTGCAGCGCGACGGTCGTCTTACCCGAGGATTCCGGGCCGTAGATCTCGACGACCCGGCCGCGCGGCAACCCGCCGATGCCGAGCGCCACATCCAGGGCGATCGAGCCGGTGGGGATGACCGAGATCGGCTGACGCACCTCGTCGCCGAGCCGCATCACCGAGCCTTTGCCGTGGTTCTTCTCAATCTGTGCGAGCGCCAGTTCGAGGGCTTTCTCGCGGTCAGGGGCCTGCGCCATGGGGTTGGTCTCCATCCTCGTGCGTGATCGGTGTTTCGATCGGTTGGCCGTGACGCTAGAGGTCGGTACCGACAAGTCGGTGTGACCAGCATCCCGCGCTGCCACCACAGTAGACGAACACCTGTTCGATTCAAGCTGACACGCCGTATTCGGTGCACCGGCGCTGAATGCCCTAGCCGAAGCCCCCACGAGCGAGTTTCGCAGCAGTTTCACATGCGCGACATCAATGACGCCAGTGGGGAAAGTCGTCGTAATCACGGAGCGTCATGACAAACCCGAACGCACCGAGGGCGACGGCTACGAAATACCCCGGGCCCGACAGCCATGCGGTGTCGGCCGATGCGGCCAGCCAAACCACCAGGCAGGCGGCGATCACCAGCAGAACACCGTAGAACGGTGTTCGTCGCGGATGATCACCCAGGCCCACGATCACGAAATACCCGCTGGACAATCCGCCAAACGGCAACGGACCACAAAATGATTCACCACTGATCGCGCGGGACGTCGAAGTCCGCGCACAGCGCCCGCCAGACGTCTCGCGGGTCGACGCCGTCTTCGATGGCCTGCATAGGGGTGCGCCCACCGAGTCCGGTCAGCACATGGTCGACGAGCATCGACGACGCCCGCACCGCGCCGAACTGCCCCTCGACGAGGTCGTGGAATTCCGTCAACCGCACGTCGCCAAACTACGCCGACGATGCGAGCGCTTCATGGCACACCCGTACCGGATCTTGCACGCCCGCGATCGACGCACCGGCGTCCCGTGCAGCGTTCCGGTAGTGGGGCGACGACAACACCTCGCGCACCGCCGCCGCCAACGCCTCCGCAGTCAATGGGCGTACAAGTAGCGCACTACCTTGGCGCACAACGCGATTGGCGATCTCCCATTGGTCGCCGCCGCCTGGCACGACCACCAGGGGTACGCCCGCCAGCAATGTCTTGGACACCATGCCGTGCCCGCCGCCGCAGATCACCACGTCGGCGTTCGACAGCAGCTCGTCCTGGCGTCCGAGCCCGACCACCGCCCACGACGGCACCGGCACATCGGGACCGCCCAGCCGCGACACCACGACCCGCGATCCCTCCGGAAGCACGTCACCCGGCGTCAGCGTGTCCAGGGCCAACTCGGCCAGGCCAGGAGTGCCGGTCTTGGCCGTGGACGGCGCGACGACCACCACCGGGCCGGAGCCGGCCGGAATCGCCAGCGTCGACGTCGTCGGCTCGAAGTGCAGCGGCCCCACGACCACGGCCTCGGAAGGCCAGTCGGGCCGCGGCACCTCCAGTGCGGGCAGTGTCGCGATCAGCCGACGCCGCGGACCGGGATCGACTGCAGGCAAACCGATCCCGGCACGGGCCGTCGCGCGCTGCCGGAGTCCCTTCCGCCACGACCGGGCGGACATCGCGCGCAGCACCGAGTCGCGGACTTTGCCGCGGATACCGATGCCCGGCGCCAATCCGCTGCCGATCGGCGGAAGTCCTTTCGATGGCCGATACAACGGCTGGGGGTTCAGTTCGACCCACGGCCGTCCAAGCAGCTCGGCGGCGAACCCTCCGGCGACGGTGATCACGTCCGACACCACCAGGTCCGGCCCCAGTTCTGCCAGCTGCGGCGCGTTGAGCACCGCCATCCGCGCAGCACGCTGATTGATCTTCGCCCCGGCGTCGGCATCGTCGTCCGCCTCGGTCACATCCAAGCCGAGGAGTTCGACCGCGTCGACCCCCGCCTCACTCGCCGTAGCCAGCCATTGTGTGCCGGTCAAAAGTGTCGGCGAATCTCCGTTGGCCAGAAAGCGAATACACAGCGCAATGGCCGGAAAGGCGTGCCCGGGATCGGGTCCGGCAACGACCGCGACGCGCATTGGGCCTACCATGCCACAGCGCCACGCCATAGGCTGAGGACATGACCGACCAGGCTTCTGGAGTACGAACCGACCTCGACAATGTGCGTACGGTGGAGACGTTCCTCTACGCAATGCAGGACGAGGACTTCGACACCGTCGACCGCTTGATGGCAGACAACATCGAATGGCAGAACGTCGGGCTACCCACCATCCGTGGCCGCCAGCGCATCGTCGGCCTGATGCGAAGGGGTGAAGGCCGCATGGGCTTCGAGGTGAAGATTCACCGCATCGCCGCCGAAGGCAGTGCTGTGCTCACCGAGCGCACCGACGCCATAGTGTTCGGCCCGTTGCGCCTGCAGTTCTGGGTCTGCGGGGTCTTCGAGGTGCACGCGGGCCGAATCACCTTGTGGCGAGACTATTTCGATACGCTCGACTTTGTGAAGGCGACCGTCCGAGGAATCGCCGCGACGGTCTTCCCCTCGCTGCGCGCGACGATGTAGCGGTAGAACCGAACGGCGGCGGTCACGGGACGAAGGACATCACGCCGTACCGCACGTCGGACAGGTCGAGGTGGCCACCAGAGCGCGCCACCACCCGCTGTGCCAACTCGGCGTCGGCTTGTGCGGCCACAAGTACCAGTGTGCCGTCCTCACTGACCGAACCGCCGCCGAGGCGGCTTCTCGCGTCCGGATCTGCGGCCACGACGTCGCGAAAGCGACGCACATCGACGCCGGGCACCTCGGCGACGAAGCCGTCGGCCGACGATGTGTCCTCTGACAGGTAGATAAAGGTCAACACCGACTCCTGGCCGAACTGTGCGGCGACCAGTTCGGCGATGTGGGTCAGCTCGCTTTCGTCGACGCAGGCGAGATGGAACTCCCGAGAAGTCTCGAATGTCAGCTGCTGCAAGTCTTCTGACCAGAAGACACCGTCCATCAAATCGGAGCCGACGGGCCGTGCCCCGTTGCTGAGGATGGTCCCGTACACCGCAGATGCGAACGGTTCCAGGCGGTCGTGCAACCGAGGATCGTCGGAATCAGCGATCGTCGCGGTGTTGCTCGTGGCGAACATCTCCGCTTGTGGGGCGAGGGGGTTGGCCACCGCGCAATCGTCGACCGTGGCATGCCCTTGCGGCGGCACAGTGAAGCCCATCCCCACAAGCAGGAGCGCGATCGCCGCAACGGCGCGAAGTTTCATCGGGCAGGCACCATTCCTCGTGGTCAGGGCACGTCCTAACCATCAACGAGGATTGCTAGCATCTAGTTCAAATGAGCACCGAAATCGCACGCACGCGGCCGAACATTCTCGAATACATCGGTTACTGCTACGGCCGACGCCTGCCCGACTCGATGCGCGACTGGGTGCACAACGACCTGGCCGGCAAAGGCGCCACTGTCCGGATGATGGTCCGCGTCTTCATTCCCGCGTTCCTGATCATGATCCCGTTCTGGTTCATCCCGACAACCCTGGACGTGCACCTGTCGATGACGTTGCCCATCCTGATTCCGTTCGTGTTCTTCTCGCACGCGCTGAACAAGGTGTGGCGCCGTCACATGCTGCGCAAACACGGGCTCGATCCAGGACTCATCGACGTGCGCTCTCGCGAGAAGAACGCCCATATCCACGAGGCATACATCGAGCGCTACGGCCCACGGTCGGGACCGTCGAGCTCACACGACGTCTAGGCCCGGCGCAGGTGGCCGAGTTCGTCGAAGGCTTGCGCCCAGCCGAGCAGGCGATCGGTCGCATTCGACAGTTCGTTGCGGTAGCGCTGCTGCGTCATCGGTGAGCTCGACATCGTTCCGGTGTTGGCCGCTGACACCAATTGCGCTGCAGCGGTTACCATTTCGTTGTACTGACGACTGCCCTGGTCCAACTGTGCGGTGAAGGCCTGGATCGTTGGTGCCAAATGCGCGCGCGACTGCGGCGCGGAACTGATCGTCCGTTCCATCGACACCACCTCGTTGGCGGTCGCGGTCATCGTGGCGGCGGTCTGGTTGGCCGCGGACCTCAGCTCACGAAGCTCCTCAGCTGGTAGCATCCGGCCGCGCTCCATCACGCCGAGCAGCGAAAACAGGCCGCGTTCAGAGGCTGCCAATGCGGCCATCGGTTGGCGGGCAGCCGACCCCCACGCCGGAAGGCGACGAGCGCTACGAGATCGCGGCGGCGGCAACGGCTCGCGCCGCAGCCAGCGATAACGCAGGAACGACAGCGTCGCCAGGAAAGCGGCGCCGACCGCGATCGGGGCCGGGATGAACAGTGCCCAGAATGGGGTCTCCCACGCTGACAGCAGCCCGGTCACGCCGATCCAGAACACCGTCGACACAGTGAAGAACACGCCGAGCCGCAACGCCCACCGTCGCTTCCGTAACAACTTGGCGCGCGGATCCGCTGCGGCGTTGAGCTTTTCGGCCAGCACATCGGACCACTCTGCGGCGGTGTCCACACCGCGCTGCGCCAAGGAGCGCCAAGCCTCCGGTCTACTCGCTCGCGAATTCACTGCTGTACCTCACGGAAGTTATTGCGACAGTGGATTTTCCGGTGTCGCTTGGGGGTTGGTGGCCGGCGTAGCGGGCGCGGTGGCCGGTGTGCCACCGGCGGGCAACTGCTCACCCCGCATGGACGCGCGAATCTGCTCGAGCCGCGAATGCCCCGCCATCTGGACGCTGGCCGATTGCACCTCCATCATCCGGCCCTGCACCGAGTTCTGCGCCAGCTCGGCCGAACCGATGGCGTTGGCGTAGCGGCGCTCGATCTTGTCGCGCACCTCGTCGAGGCTCGGCGTGCTGCCGGGCGCGGCGAGCTCGCTCATCGACCGCAGCGACGCACTGACCTGCTCCTGCATCTTGGCCTGCTCGAGCTGACTGAGCAGCTTGGTGCGCTCGGCGATCTTCTGCTGCAGCATCATCGCGTTCTGCTCGACGGCCTTCTTGGCCTGCCCTGCGGCCTGCAGCGCCTGGTCGTGCAGGCTCTTGAGGTCCTCGACGCTCTGCTCTGAGGTCACCAACTGCGCGGCGAACGCCTCGGCGGCGTTGGTGTACTCGGTGGCCCTGGCGGCATCCCCAGCGGCGGTCGCCTGATCGGCCAGGGTCAATGCCTGACGGACGTTGACCTGGAGCTTCTCGATGTCGGCGAGCTGGCGGTTGAGCCGCATCTCAAGCTGACGCTGATTGCCGATGACCTGGGCGGCCTGCTGTGTCAACGCCTGGTGCTGGCGTTGGGCCTCTTCGATGGCCTGCTGGATCTGCACCTTCGGATCGGCATATTCGTCGACCTTGGAGCTGAAGAGCGCCATCAGGTACTTCCACGCCTTGGTGAACGGATTGGCCATCGGTTCGTTCCGCCTTCGTGTCTGTCGTTGTCTCGGCCTTGGGCCGCCGGCTTACCGTGGTGCCCAATCTATCGGGTCGGCGACCGTCGCCGCACCTACATCGGCTCAGGCCACCGCCATCGACACAACCTGCGGAATGACGACCTTCGTCGCGGCATCGATGTTGGCCGCGCCGATCGCTTCGCGCTCGAATGCGGCAAGTTCCTTGCGACCCATCTCGTCGCCGGCCTCAGCGAGCACCCGCGACAGCGGCACGTCCAGCGCACTGCAAATGGCGCTGAGCAACTCGCTGGAGGCCTCCTTGCGGCCCCGCTCGACCTCCGAGAGGTAGCCGAGGCTGACCCGAGCGGAATCGGACACCTCGCGCAGGGTGCGGCCCTGCTCGGTGCGGGCACGACGCAGAACGTCGCCGATCACCTCGCGCAGCAATGCGGTCATCGTGCTCCCCTTCCGAGAGGTCCGTCGCTGGGCTTTGTATTAGGGCAACGCCGCAAGCATGCGGGTGGTTCCCGCATCGCGCAGATCCCCGCCGTTTGAGCAGAAACCGCAGTAAGACGCCTTGCGGTCAGGTGACGGCGGGGCGCGCGCGCGAATCGCGGATCGCCGAGACGACGTAGTCCACGCCGGTGACCAACGTCAGCACCACGGCCACCCACATCACCACCCAGGCACCGGTGAGCCAGGGCCCCGACAACGGCAGCACGAACAGGCCGATGGCCACCCCCTGGACGAGGGTTTTCAGCTTTCCGCCGCGACTGGCCGGAATCACGCCGTGGCGAAGCACAGCGAACCGCAGCACTGTGATGCCGATCTCGCGCACCATGATCACCACAGTCACCCACCACGGCAACTCGCCGAGGGTCGACAGGCCGATCAAAGCGGCGCCGATGAGCGCTTTATCGGCGATCGGATCGATCAACGTCCCGAATTCGGTGACCATTCCGTAGCTGCGTGCCAGCGCACCGTCGAACCGGTCCGTGATCACCGCGACGGTGAACACGGTGAATGCGGCTATCCGCCAGAATGTTTCGTGGCCGTCACCGACGAAGAGAACGACCAGGAATACCGGCACCAACACCAGCCGCACACCGGTGAGCACGTTGGCGATGTTCGCCACCCGGGCACGCGGCACCACTGGATCAGTCGTGGGTTCGCCCGGCACCGCAACAGAATATCGGTTGCTGGGACCGATACTCTCCACGTGTGAGCGCAGATCCCGAACCGGCCACCATTCGGCGGGCCAGAACCTCGGATGTGCCCGCGATGAAGGCTCTCGTCGACATCTACTCCGGCAAGATCCTTCTGGAGAAGAACCTGGTGACGCTGTATGAGACCGTCCAGGAGTTCTGGGTCGCCGAGATCGACGGTGAACTGATCGGGTGTGGCGCTCTACACGTGCTGTGGTCCGACCTGGGCGAAGTGCGCACGGTGGCGGTGCACCCGAAGGTCAGCGGTCAAGGGGTCGGGCACGCGATCGTCGACCGGCTACTGGACGTGGCAAGAGAACTGCACCTGGAGCGAATCTTCGTGCTGACCTTCGAAGTCGAGTTCTTCAGTCGACATGGCTTTCAGGAGATCGACGGCACCCCTGTCACGGCGGAGGTCTACGAGGAGATGTGCCGATCGTATGACACGGGTGTCGCGGAGTTCCTCGACCTGTCCTACGTCAAGCCGAACATTCTGGGCAACACCCGAATGCTGTTGACGCTCTGACGCTTGTCGATCTCGGCGCTATTCGTCGTCGTTGTGACTCGTATCGCCGCGGATCAGCATCAGGGTGCCTGCCAGCTCGTCGGGTTTGACCAGCACCTCGCGCGCCTTGGACCCCTCGCTCGGGCCGACGATGTTGCGAGTCTCCATCAGGTCCATCAGCCGGCCTGCTTTCGCGAAGCCGACCCGCAGCTTGCGCTGCAGCATCGACGTAGACCCGAATTGGCTCGACACCACCAGCTCGACAGCCTGCAGGAAGACGTCCATGTCGTCGCCGATGTCGGGATCGACGTCGGTGCGCTCGCTGTTGGTCTTGGCGGCCGTGACGCCCTCCGTGTACTCAGGTTCGGCCTGGTCCTTGCAGGCGCTGACGACGGCGTGGATCTCGTCGTCGCTGACGAAGGCGCCCTGCAACCGGATCGCCTTGTTCGCGCCCATCGGTATGAATAGGGCGTCGCCCATGCCGATCAGCTTCTCGGCGCCCTGCTGGTCGAGGATCACTCGGCTATCGGTCAGCGACGAAGTGGCGAATGCCAGCCTCGACGGCACGTTGGTCTTGATCAGACCAGTGACGACGTCCACCGACGGCCGCTGAGTGGCCAGCACGAGGTGGATACCGGCGGCGCGAGCTTTCTGGGTGATCCGCACGATGGCGTCTTCGACATCGCGCGGGGCCGTCATCATCAGGTCGGCTAGCTCGTCGACGATCGCCACGATGTACGGGTACGGGCTATACTCGCGCTGGCTGCCCAGTGGTGTG
>CAVRIH010000022.1:0-30573 GCA_963721195.1 uncultured Actinomycetota bacterium
ACGCAGGGCAGCCGCAGCGGACCGATGACGGCGGGGGCGATCAACGAGGCAGGGATGATGCTGCGAAAGCAGATCGTCGCGATGGCGGCCGCGCGGCTCGGCGTTGCGGATGATGACATCGAACTGGCCGGCTCGAAAGCATTTGTAAGGAAAGATCCCGCTATTCGTCGCGGAGCGTGACGTTCGCCGACCTGGCGCTACCGCTCGTACTACGAGCCGCAGCAGTTGCCGCAGGGGATGGCGGCGACGCTGGAGGCGACAGCACGCTTCACCTCGCAAACGATGATCCACTGGGCCAACGCGACGCACGCGTGCACCTGCGAAGTGGATGTGGATACCGGCCACGTCACGCTGACGCGCTACATCGTCAGCGAGGATGTCGGTCCGATGATCAACCCGAACGTGGTGGAGGGGCAGATCGCCGGGGGGACCGTGCAGGGCATCGGCGGTGCGCTGCTGGAGAACATGGCGTACGACGCCGACGGAAATCCGCTCTCCTCAACGTTTGTCGACTATCTGGTGCCGACCGCCACCGAGGTGCCGTCCATCGAGTACGGCCATGTCGAGATCCCGGGGCCCGGTGTCGGCGGCTACAAGGGCTGCGGTGAGGGCGGGGCCATCGGTTCCACGCCCGCGGTGATCAACGCCATCAACGACGCGCTGGCACCGCTCGGCGCCGAGATCACCCGACTGCCAGCCAGTCCCGCCGCCATCGTCGAGCTGATCGAGAAAGCACGAAAGGACCGCTAGCGGTGGAACTCAACAACGAATTCCGGGTCGCCGTACCTGTGGCGAAGACGTGGGAGGTGCTCACCGACGTCGAGCGGGTGGCACCGTGCCTGCCCGGCGCCACGCTGCTGTCCGTCGACGGCGACGAGTTCACCGGCGCCGTCAAGGTCAAGGTCGGCCCAATCACCGTGTCCTACAAGGGCGAAGCCGCATTCGCGGAGAAGGACGCCGCCGCCCGGCGCGTGGTGCTCAAGGCCAGTGGCAAGGAGACCCGCGGCAACGGCAACGCCGCCGCTCTCGTCACCGCGCAACTCAAGGACGAGGGTGACGCCACCCTCGTCGTCATCACCACGGACCTGACGATCTCCGGCAAGGCCGCGCAGTTCGGCCGGGGGGTGCTGGCCGACGTGGCGGGCAATCTGATCGGACAGTTCGCCAAGAGCCTGGAAGCCAGCGTGGTCGGGGATGCGGCGGCCGTTGCCGGGGTGTCGACGACGGCCGCTGCCGCGGATACCGGCCACTCCGTGAATCTGCTGAAAGTCGTTGCGGTGCCGCTGGCCAAGCGCATCGCTCCGGTCATCGCCGGGGTGGCCGCGGGTGTGGCGATCGGATTCCTGTTCGGCCGTCGCACATGAAGGCGGCCTCGTTCGCCTACCACCGTCCTGACACGGTCGCCGAGGCGGTGCAGATGCTCGGCGAGTTCGGCGAGGACGCCAAGATCCTGGCAGGCGGGCAGAGCCTGGTGCCGATGCTGGCCATGCGGCTGACGTATTTCGAGAATCTGATCGATATCTCGCGTGTGCGGGAACTGCAGAACATCGAGTTGCGCGACGACGAGGTGTGGATCGGCGCGGGGACGTCGCACGCGCTGGTGGGCATGGACGACGAGGTGGCCGATTCGGTGCCGCTGCTGACCTTGTCGACCCCGTACATCGGGCACTTCCAGATTCGTACCAGGGGGACGCTCGGCGGTGCGATTGCGCACGGCGACCCTGCCGCGGAGTACGCCGCGGTGGCGCTGGCCCTCGATGCGACGATGGAGGCGACGTCATCGCGCGGTCGTCGGCGGATTCCGGCGTCCGAGTTCTTCACCGGCTTGTGGGAGACGTCGCTGGCGTCCGACGAGATCCTGACCGCGGTGCGATTTCCGGTGTGGGGCGGGCGGGCCGGCTTCGCGATCGAGGAATTCGCCCGCCGCCACGGTGATTTTGCGATCGCCGGGGCCGCCGTTGCGTTGCAGCTCGACGACTCTGAGCGGGTGGACCGCTGCGGTATCGGCCTGTTGGGGCTCGGTTCGACGCCGTTGCGGGGTTCGGTCGCCGAGCAGGCCGTCATCGGTCAGCCGATCGCCGGCCTGGACGCAGCCGAGATCGGCAGGCTGGCGATGAGCGGGTTGACCGGCATTCCCGCCGATCTGCAGGGTTCGTCCGAGTACCGCGCCAGGGTGGGTGCGGCGATGGTGGCACGGGCCTTGGCAGGCGCGGTTCGAGAGACCACGACGACGGAGGCGATCCATGCATGAGCTGCCGGTCGAGGTGTCGGTCAATGGGCGCACACAGCAGGGATTCGTCGAGCCGCGTGTGACCCTTGCCGACTTCCTGCGCGAGAAGTGTGGCCTCACAGGCACTCATCTCGGTTGTGAGCACGGTGCGTGTGGTGCGTGCACGGTGCTGCTGGACGGTCAGGCGGTGCGGTCCTGTCTGATCTTCGCGGTGCAGGCCGACGGCCAGGAGGTGACCACCGTCGAGGGCATCGCAGGCGACGACGGCGAGCTGTCGACGGTGCAGTCCGCGATGCGCGAATGCCACGGACTGCAGTGCGGGTTCTGCACACCGGGCTTCGTCATCTCGATCACCGCGTTGCTGCGCGACAACCCCAAGCCGACCGACGAAGAGATCCGCGAGGGCTTGTCGGGGAACTTCTGCCGGTGCACCGGGTACCAGGGCATCGTCAACGCCGTGCACCGTGCCGCGGAGATGACGTAGCCGTAGCCGTTCGTGGGTGCTATGAACACGGCATGAAAGTCGGATTCGTCGGGTTGGGGAACATGGGCTCCGGCATGGCCGCCAACCTCCTGGCGGCCGGCCACGAAGTGAGCGCTTACAACCGGTCGCAGGACAAGGTCGCGACGCTGGCCGGTCTCGGCGCGCGAGCTGCGGGTTCGGTCGCGGAGGTGTGCGACGGCGACGTGGTCGTCACGATGCTGGCCGACGACACGGCCGTCGAAGCCGTCACGTTCGGCGACGGTGGCATCGTCGCGTCGTTGGGGCCCGGCGCCACGCATGTCTCCTCGAGCACGATCAGCGTCGCGTTGTCGGAGCGACTGACCGCGGCGCATTCGCAGGCCGGTCAGCGGTACGTCGCGGCGCCGGTCTTCGGTCGGCCCGAAGCGGCCAAGGCTGCCAAGCTGTTCGTGGTTGCGGCAGGAGAACCCAGTGCGGTGCAAGCGGTTTCGCCGGTGTTCGATGCGATCGGTCAGCGTACGTTCGTAGTGTCGGAAGAACCGAAGACAGCCAATCTGGTCAAGCTCAGCGGCAACTTCCTGCTTGCCTCGGTCATCGAGTCACTGGGCGAAGCGATAGCGCTGGTCGCCAAGGCGGGGGTCGACAAGCAGGAGTACGTCGACCTGCTGACATCGACGCTATTCGGCGCGCCGGTCTACAAGACGTACGGCGCGCTCATCGCGCGCGAGGAGTTCGAACCTGCGGGATTCGCCGCCGCGCTCGGGCACAAGGACGTCCGCCTTGTTCTCGAAGCGGGCGAGGCGCTACAGGTGCCGCTGCCCATCGCCAGCCTGCTGCGGGATCGCTTCCTGACACTGCTCGCCCACGGCGGCGGCGACTTGGACTGGTCGGCCGTCAGCAGCCTCGCAGCTTGGGATGCAGGCGGTTCGAGTCCGATTGCGCGCCAATAATTCCGACCCTCAGAACGGTGGTGGTTCGTAGTTGGCGGCGAGCCACGCTTGGCGTTGGCGTTCTTCTTCGGCGATGAGTTCGGTGCGTTCACGGCGCTCAGCGTTGATGCGGTCGCGGCGCTCGTCGTCGCGGGTCTGTCTGCGTTTGGGCATCATCGCCGACCGATCAGTGGGCTTGTCGAGTGTTTCCGGGAGGTCGAGTTCCCCGGTGGACCTACCTAGGGTGGGGAACATCGCCGCGCCATGGGGTTCGGTGCTGTACACATGCCCGGTCGGGGACGTGAAGATGATGGTGCCGTCGGGCATCTGCTGATCGGACCAGCTGCCGAACGTCTTGATCAAATGATGAATCCGGCAGTAACACTTGTTATTCGACGGATGCGTCACACCGGCCGGCCACGGCACCGTGTGATCGATATCGGACCTCAGCGCGGGCTTATCGCAGCCCGGCCACCGACACGTCAGATCCCGCCACTGCACAAACTCCTTGCAGGCTGCCGACGGCCGATACCCCGGATCCGCCCCGGACGGCACCATGATCGGCTTGAGCTTGGCCGACGTCGCCACCCTGCGCACACTGTCGGCGGGCATGACCCCGAAGCCGCGCAGATATCCCGGCCGATCGCTCGTGCCGTCCAGGGTGGTTTGTTCGGCGAGCACGTGAATCACCGCTGTCGATGCTTTGTTGCGTTCGGCGCCTGCGGGGCAATCCTCACGCCCGCACAGGCACGCCAGGGTGGCCTCCCGCCGGCCCAGCGGACCGCACGCATCAGAGCGGCGCTGCATGTGGGTGCGCGGATCGTGTTCACACACCGTGGCGGCCAACGCGTCGAGGCCTTGATCTAGCGCTGCGGCGTCTTCGGCGCGGATATGCCCGTTGGCGAACGCCATCCCCGCACTCGCCCCCGGAGTGATCTCGATATAGCGGCCCTCATCCACCTGCGGCGGGATCCGCACCCCGGCCGGATCGAACTCGGCCACCCACTTATCGACCCGATCCTTGAGTTTGTTTTTGGACAGCTTCATCCACTTCTCACACTGACCGGCGATCGCCTCATCCAATTCGGCGATCACCGCGTCTTCGACGTTCTCGGTGCGCGCGATGATCGTCAACACCATCCGCATATCGATGGTGCCGCGCACGAACACCTTGGCCACCTGCGGGAGCCGCTCGCGCAACGTGCGCCCATAGGAGATCTGACCGACCGCGCGGGCGTGGCTGATGTTCTGCACCGCCGAGATCTCCGCAGCCACCCAATCGGCCGGATCCGTCTGCTCGGCCAACTCCACCGCCCGCCGCGCATACAACTCACCCACGGCCAACAACCGCAACGCAATCGACGTCGACTCATCACGCGTAGCCTCACCCATCACCTCGACGAGATCCACATCCGACGAGCTCTCGAACATACTTGCGATAATAGATCGCCCCACCGACAGATCTCACATGTCATCTCCCAGGACATCGGTGACAGTTCTGCATCAGGACATCGGTGACAGGTCGGGCGGTCTTGGTGGTGACACTATTGCCCCAAGGCTGCGGGGGTGGCTGCTAATGAACCCATCGATCCTCGCGTCCGGCTTGCGATTTCGCAGTGGCCCGATGATGCACCCCGCGGGGCGGTCTCGACGTTCTGCGCCGAGCACGGCATCTCCCGCAAGTCGTTCTACGAACTGCGCAAACGCGCGAAGGTCGACGGACCAGCCGCGGTGCTCGAACCCAAGACCCGACGACCGAAGTCGAGCCCGTCGAAATTGAGCGAGGAAGTCAAGGGGCCAGGCCGTGGCAGTACGGGCCGCCCTTGAGGCCTCCGGCCTGGACTATGGGCCGATTAGCGTGCACGAAAAGATGCACGCGATGGGCCTGGAACAGGTCCCTTCCACGGCCTCGCTGGCACGCATCTTCCGCGAGGCTGGCGTGGCTCGTCTCGAGCCCAAGAAGAAGCCCCGCTCGGCATGGCGGCGGTTCGTCTACCCGGCCCCCAATGCGTGCTGGCAACTCGACGCGACCGAGTACGTGCTCAGCGGCGGGCGTACGTGCGTGATCTTCCAGCTCATCGACGACCACTCCCGCTACGCTGTCGCCTCCCACGTCGCATCCAGCGAGACCGCCAAGGATGCAATCACCGTGGTCGACAAAGCCATCGCCGAACACGGTGTGCCCCAACGACTCCTGACCGACAACGGGCTCGCGCTGAACCCCTCACGGCGCGGCTACATCGGCCGACTCGTCAGTCATGTTGCCGCCTTCGGCGTGGAAGCGATCACCGGCAAGCCCTACAAGCCAACCACCCAGGGCAAAAACGAACGCTTCCACCAGACCTTGTTCCGCTACCTCGACAAGCAACCCATCGCGGAGTCGCTGGCCGAACTCCAGGCCCAGGTCGACACGTTCGACCACATCTACAACACCCAGCGTCCCCACCAAGGGCTACCAGGGCGTGTCACCCCGCTGGCAGCCTGGGAGGCGACCCCCAAGGCTGATCCACCCCGGCCGAAACCTGACCGGCCAATTTACGACGTACCCGTCCCGAGCCGCTACCAGTTCCCGCGAGCGCAGCCGCCCACTGATCTGCCCCCCGATACCCATGTCAGAACGGTGGCCACGGCGGGGACCATCACGCTGGACTCAGTCACCTACATGGTCGATACGCACCGGGCCTTCCAACATGTCCTCGTTGTCAGCGCCGGCAACAAAGTCATCATCACCGATCTACAGGGCGAGGTTCTCGTCGAGCACACCCGACCCGCACCCGGCATCAAATATGTCGGCAACC
This sequence comes from uncultured Actinomycetota bacterium, assembly GCA_963721195.1. Classification (GTDB taxonomy): domain Bacteria; phylum Actinomycetota; class Actinomycetes; order Mycobacteriales; family Mycobacteriaceae; genus Mycobacterium. The sequence continues at coordinate 6,421 of CAVRIH010000022.1, forward strand.
GCCGACCCCGCGGCCCCCGCCCCAAGACCGGGAAACCGTCACCGAAGTCATGACACACCCACCGTCACCGATGTCCTGATGCAGAACGGTCACCGATGTCCTGAGACATCACATGTGACAGATTTCCGCCGCGCTGCGCAGTGCAACCAGCGAGACGACCGCGATCCGCTATCAGCTGGCGAGTAAGCGCGGCAAGGGGAAGCACTGGCCCGATGTCGATGTCCGCGGCCGCCGTCAGAGCCCAAGTCGACAAGCGCGCACGTTCACGTGAGGCAACGAATCAACAGGGCCGCGAACGCCCTACGTCGACACCACTCCCCGCAAGCCGTCCGCCCCGAAAATCGGCTCGAGCATCGCCGACATATCGGGGCCGCGACGCAGCCCGTGCCCGCCATCGACGTTGATCACCTGGCCGGTGATCCAGGCGGCGGCGTCGCTCAACAAGAACAAGGCCGCGTGAGCGATGTCCTCGACCTCACCGGGCCGCGGCAACGGTGTGCACGAGGCATAGTCGCCGCTGATCTCGGGCGAACTCAGAATGGGCGCAACAAGTTCCGTACGAATCAGTCCCGGCCGAATGCAGTTGACCCGCACCCAGGACGCGCCAAGCTCGTCGGCCGCCAGCATCATCAGGTGGTCGACGGCCGACTTGCTGACCCCGTACGCACCGAACCACCGGTGGGTGTTGCTCGACGCGATCGACGAGATGCCGACGAACGATCCACCGCCGCCGCGAACCATCTCGCGCGCGGCATGCTTGAGCACGTACATCGAGCCGTTGACATTCAGGTCGACCGTGCGCCGCCACGCGTCGGAGTCGACCTGCGTGATCGGGCCGATCGTCTCGCTGCCTCCTGCGCAATGCACGACACCGTGCAGCCGTCCGGTCCACGCCGTGGCGGCCTCGACTACACGCGCGACCTCATCTTCATTGGTGACATCGGCGGGCTCGTAGAGCACCTCCCCGTCGCCGCCAAGCGCCTTGATCTCGTCCGCGGCAGCCGAAAGCTTGTCGGCATTGCGGCCCACGAGCATCGCCTTGCCCGCTGCGGCGACCACAGCGGCGGCCACGCCCTTGCCTATCCCGCTGCCACCACCGGTGACCAATACCGTTTGATCCGCCAACGACAGCTGCACATGCACCCCCTTCGTCCGATAACTAGAACAGGTTCTAGTTATACGTCATGGCTGATCGCGCCGGGCCGGCTTGGGCGGTCCCAGAGTCTTCCAGTCGGGAACGTTGGGCGGCAGGCCGATCGGATAGCGGTTCTCGTTGTGCGCCGCCCAGTGCGCATGCCCGAGTTCGTGAATGTGGAACCCGTGCCGCAGCGCCTCGGTGAAACCCATTGCGTCGCTGGCCGCGTTGACCGAGTCCTTGATCAGCAATGCCGCCATGGTCGGGCGCTCGGCGATACGGCGGGCGAATTCGAGCGTCTTGTCCTCGAGTTCGTCGCGGGCAAAGATCTTCGACACCATTCCGAGCTGATAGGCCTCGTCGGCGTCGATCGAATCTCCGGTCAGCAGAAGTTCTTTAGCCTTGCGCGGGCCGAATTCCCAAGGGTGCGCGTAATACTCCACGCCAGGCATCCCCATCCGGACGCCGACGACGTCGCTGAACTTGGCATCGTCGGAGGCCACGATGAGGTCGCATGCCCAGATCAGCATCAGCGCAGCCGAGATGGCATTGCCTTGTACAGAGGCGATGGTGATCTTTCGCAGATCCCGCCAGCGCCGGGTGTTCTCGAAGAAGAAGTGCCACTCCTGCAGGTACGTACGCTCCGCGACCGCGGGCACAGTCGCCCCGTGCGAACGGAACGTCGGATGCTGGGCCGGACCGGGTTTGCGCTCGAGGAGCGCTTCCTCCGAACCGAGATCGTGCCCTGCCGAGAAGTTCTTGCCCCTGGCGGCCAGAATCACCACGCGCACCTGATCATCGGCCTCGGCGCGGCCGAACGCCTCGTCCAATTGCACCAACAACGTTCGCGACTGAGCGTTTTGGGCCTGCGGTCGGTTGAGCCAGATCCGCGCGATCCGACCCTCATCGAGCGTTTCGTAGGTCACCTGTTGGGGCGCATCGCCTCCGGCCGGTTCGGCATTCACGGATTGCACATTACGGTGCGGGGACGAGCCACCTCGCAGCGGTGCCACAGCAACCTTTCAGCCACCTGTCAGAAATAGCACTCGCGCACCACTTTTATTGACGATGAATGGGCATTTGCCAGTGAGTCGGCGTAAAGTTCACACTAGCCGTCGGCCTCTCCCATCGTGATACCGGGACAGCCACCCCAGCGGCCAGCAAACTAGAGAAAGCACAACGATGGCGACCCTTCAGCTCCCTGCCCGACGGCTCATCCTTGCCGGTGGATTCGCGGTCGCAATTGCCGCTACCCCGGCGATCGCCGTCTTCGCTCTACCGGCGCACGACGCCACACCGGTGGCTCAGTGCCCCGCCGGTGAAGAGACAGACACGTTCACCGGGACCTGCCTTCCCCACCTGGTTCCGAACTCGCCTGCGTTCGGGACGACTTCGCCCACCGGCGGCCTCCCCTCGATCGACGGCATCCCGTGTTCGGGCGCCAACTCCGGTCAGTGCATCGGCCTTGGCGAGGAACAAGAGGCCCAAGGACCCCAACCGATTCCGCGTTCCACGGTCAGTTCCAGCCCGTAGCACCACCATCGCGAGACGGCCGAGGCGCTTGAGGCGCCTCGGCCTTTTTCGTGCCTACCGGTCGGTACCTGTGCCGGCGCGCCTAGTCCGTCGACCGCGAGAGCGCAACTTCTCGCGACACATTCTCAGTGAACTCTCGGAACGTATGCAGATTCCTTTCAGCTTCCATAGAATCCACCCGACGACTAAGTCAATAACTACAGAAAGCGTGACGATGGCGACCTTCCAGCTTTCCGCACGACGTCTGATCCTTGCCGGTGGTTTTGCGGTCGCAGTTGCCGCCGCCCCGGCGATCGCCGTCTTCGCTGTGCCCACCCCCGAAGCCGTGCCCATGGCCCAGTGCCCTGGGGGTGAAGAAGCAGACCAGTTCACCGGCGTATGTGTCCCTCACACGGTCCCGAACGCGGGCGCGCAGTTCAGCAGCATTCCCGGCAACCCCAGCATCCCCGCAGTGAACCTGCCGGGCGGCGGCGGCGCGATCCCCTGCACCGGGCACAACTCGGGTCAGTGCATCGGCCTCGCCGAGGAGGCGGCGGCAGCGGGCCCGCAGGCGGTGCCCGAGTCCACAGTCGGCTCGAGCCCGACGGTGACCGGCTCAATCGGCTAGTTTCCGCAGGCGGCGGCCCGGGCCTGGCCCGGGTCGCCTAGAGTTGGGTTATGCCTGCTAAATCAGATCCCGCCGAACTCGGCGACGTAGAACCCCTAGCTGACAGCACGGCACGCCAGGCCAGGCGTGTAGTGGCCGCGTACGCGACCGATGCTGATGAGTGCCGGGTCTTCCTGTCCATGCTCGGCATTGGGCCCTCGAAAATCGAGGCGTAAGTGACTCCGCGGGGCGGCCAGGTGGCCGCCTCCGGGGATTCCGACTTCGTCGTGGTGGCCAACAGGCTGCCCATCGACATGGAGCGTCTGCCCGACGGCAGCACGGAGTGGAAACGGAGCCCCGGTGGCTTGGTCACCGCGCTCGAGCCGCTGCTGCGCCGCCGGAGTGGTGCGTGGATCGGGTGGGCTGGTGTGCCCGATGCCGACGAGGACCCGATCGACGATGACGGCCTTCAGCTGTACCCGGTCCGGCTATCGGCAGATGACGTCGCCAAGTACTACGAGGGCTTCTCCAACGCCACCCTGTGGCCGCTGTACCACGACCTGATCGTCAAGCCCATCTACCACCGCGAGTGGTGGGACAGCTACGTCGAGGTGAACCGGCGGTTCGCCGAAGCGACCGCAAGAGCAGCGGCGCCGAACGCGACGGTGTGGATCCAGGACTATCAACTGCAGCTGGTTCCGAAGATGCTGCGGATGCTGCGGCCAGACCTCACCATCGGCTTTTTTCTGCACATCCCGTTCCCCCCGGTCGAGATCTTCATGCAAATGCCATGGCGCACCGAGATTGTCGAGGGTCTGCTTGGCGCCGATCTTGTTGGCTTCCACTTGCCCGGTGGCGCACAGAATTTCCTGGTGCTGGCGCGGCGACTGGTCGGTGCGAACACCTCACGCGCATCCGTCGGCGTGCGGTCCAGGTTCGGCGAGGTTCAAACCGGTTTTCGCACTGTGAAAGTCGGCGCCTTCCCGATCTCGATCGACTCGACGGCGCTGGATCAGCAGGCGCGCAGTCGGGCAGTCCGGCAGCGGGCCCGCCAGATCCGCAGTGAGCTCGGCAATCCCCGCAAGATCCTGCTCGGTGTCGACCGACTGGACTACACCAAGGGCATTGACGTTCGGCTGCGGGCGTTTTCGGAGCTACTCGCCGAGCATCGGGCCAAGCGCGACGACACCGTGCTGGTTCAGCTGGCGACACCGAGCCGCGAACGCGTCGAGAGCTACATCGAGATGCGTGAGGACATCGAGCGTCAGGTCGGCCACATCAACGGGGAGTACGGCGAAGTCGGCCATCCGATCGTGCACTACATCCACCGACCTGTTCCCCGCGACGAGCTGATCGCCTTTTTCGCCACCGCGGACGTCATGCTTGTCACTCCGCTGCGCGACGGGATGAACCTCGTCGCCAAGGAGTACGTGGCCTGCCGCAGCGACCTCGGTGGTGCACTGGTGCTCAGCGAATTCACCGGCGCCGCAGCCGAACTCCGTCAGGCCTACCTGGCCAACCCGCATCACCTCGAGGGCGTCAAGGACGCGATCGAGGCGGCCCTGAATCAGACACCCGAAGAGGGCAGGCGACGGATGCGCGCCCTGCGTAGGCAGGTTCTTGCGCACGACGTGGACCGCTGGGCACGGTCGTTCCTGGATGCGTTGGCGTCGACGAAGGACGGCGCGGCTAAATCGGGGTGATGTAGTTGATCAGCCACTGGCCGTCGATGCGCTTGTATTCCACCCGCAGGCGCGCGCCGTCATAGATGGGCTGATCGCGATTCGTTTTTTCGGAAACCGTCCGGTTGATGTACACCATCACCGCAGCCGAGTTGCGTTGCGCATCCATGACTCCGACGCCGACAACATTGGCTTGGCTCACCACTTCCCGCTGCCGAGCCTGCGGAATGATGTCGGAATTCGCCCTGTCCTCGAACTCCCTGCGGTAGTCGGGCGTGAGCATTTTGTAGGCCTCGTCGAGGCTCCGCTCGACGGTTTTGTAGTCGTAATTGAACACGGCAGGGATCTGCTTCTGCGCAAGCGGTGCGAGTTCCTCGCGGGCGGCTTGCCCACTACGCGTTTCAAATCGCTGCCAGTACAGCCAACCGCCCACCGCGGCCAGGCCCACGAACGCGGCCGTCATCAGGCCGGCAATGGCGCCGACAAGCCAGCGCATCAATTTCCGCCGTTCGGGTAGTTGAGGTCGTAGGACGTCATCCGTCCGTCCTCATCCTCATGCACGATGATCCGCAGCCGGTACGGCTGCGACGGCTTGTTGTTCCCGTTCTGGTCGCTCGCCGTGACCCGCGCCGAGACCAGCACCGATGCGTTATTGCTCACGCCATCGATGCCTTCAAGCGCGGCCCCGTTGATCACCGTCTCCGAACTGCCGCCGGTGTCCCGGAAAATCGCCTTGAGGTTGTCGATGTTGCCGGTCTGGCTCATCATGTCGCGCAGCGGCCCACTGGTGCTGTCGTAGAACCGATCGACGCTCTCGTCGATGGTGTCCTGCTTGAAGCTGAACATGTTCACCACGGTCTGCGTCGCGGTGTCGACGAACCGCTGGTTGCGGGCCTGCGTTGCTTCTGCGTTGTTTTTCTGGACGACCATCACCGCCACCACAGCGCCGAGCGCGCCCGTCGCTACCAACCCGAACGCCAGCGCAACGGTCGCGACCAGCCTGCGGTGCGCGGGCCTGCGTAGCGGTGGCCCTGCCTTACTGGGCCTGCGAGCACTCGTCGTGCCTGCGGAAACCGGAGTCTCAACAACCACGGCGGCGGCCGTGCCGTTGGCCGGACCGGCAGCCCGAGACGCGCGGCGGCGCTCAGCCTGCCGCGGACGCGTCGGAGTCGATGTCATCAGCTCTGCCTCGGATACAGCATCAAATCTAGCCATGTCTCTTGTGGCCGCATATTAGCGGCACCGGGCGCGAACACCCCAGTCCCGCCGGCAGGGTCGACGAACACGCCGGTGTTCTGGTCGTACGTGCCGTAGGCGGCTCCGCTGGCCTGGGGCTGTGGCGCCGCAGGAGGCGGCGGTGCGGGAGCCGGAGCCGGGATGTCATAGGGACCCGCAAACAACGGCGGCGGGCTATACGGCGGAAAGAACGCCGGTGTCTGCATCGGCGGCGGTGGCCACGCGTCAGGGAACGGTGCCGGTGGTATCCACGCCGTTAACGGAGGCGGCGGCCCGTTGTTGTTCGGCGGCGGGATGTACGGCCACGGTTGATGCGGCGCAGGCCCAGGACCGAGCGGCACTCCTGGCGGCACCGCACCCGGCGCGACAGGATATCCCGGGTCCGGATCGTTCTCCGGCGGGATGTATGGGAACTTGTTGGGCGGCAAGATATTTCGTGGGTCGGTTATCGGTGTGTCGACCGGCACCGGCGGTCCCCGCCACGGGTTGTTGCCGATCGGCACGTACCCCTGCGGATCGCGGCAGAGCTGGACCGTGGGAGCGCGCTTACCGGGGAACTCCTGGCACGGGTAGTTCCGCGCGCCGCGCGCCACGCTCGGATTGTTCTGTGGCACTTTGCAGTACATGTCCGTCGGCAGATCCCGGATGGTCGTATCCCCGGGTGACCGCTGCTCCATCGGCGGCAAGAAGCCGACATTGCACGGGGGCGGGTCATTGATGGAGATCTTGAAGTCCTGCTTGCCGCCTTCCTCTGCGGGAAGCTGGCCGCCGATCGTGTTGAGAGAGGCCTGCAGCGCAGGGAAGATGACCAGCGCCTGTTCGATCGACCGATGATAGATGACCCCGATGCGGCCGAAGTTGGCCAAGTTGGCCGCGAGAACGGGGAACGACGGGCGGATGCCCGCGAACGTCTGGGTGGCCGTGTCGGCCGCCCCCGGCGCGGTGCTCAGCAGCGCCCGCACCTGCGGATCGGCGTTGGCCACTTCGCTGGTGAGGCGCGCGAGACCGTCGGCCGACGACCGGATGTCGTCGCCGCTGCGAATCTGCGCATCCAGGAACGGCCCAACCTGGTCGATCAGCGCCGAGGTCTGCGGCCAGTTCGCGTTGGCCTCATCGATCAGCAACCGAGCCGATTCGATCATCCGCGCCAGTTCCGGCCCCGACCCGTTGAACGCCTTGAACGCCTCGCGCAGCAGGTCCTGAAGCCGGGTGTTGTTGAGGCCGCTCACCAACTGGTCGGCCTCGTTCAGCAGCTCCGCCACGTCCTGCGGGAGCGCGGTCCGCTCCTTCGGGATGCTGGAACCGTCACGCAGAGTCGCCTGCGATGGGTCGTCGGGCGGAACCAGATCGACGTATTGTTCGCCGATCGCAGACACGCTCTTGACCGTCGCGGTCGAGTTCGCCGGGATCTTGATACCGCTGTCGAGCCGCATGTGCGCCACGACGCCGTCGTCGGTGAGCTTCACGGCCTCGACGCGTCCGGCTTGGACGCCACGGAAGGTGACGTTGGCGTTCTCGTACAGGCCGCCGCCCGCGACGAAGTTCGCCGTGATCTGATACGCACCGATTCCCAGCCGGGCGGGGAGGCGCAGATAGAACAGCGAGATCGCGCCGACGGTCAACACGGTCACGACGGCGAAGACCAACAGCTGGATACGTGCAGTTCGATTGAGCATTACTCGGGCGGCACCTCCTGGCCCGACGCGGTACCGGGCGGGATCTGGAATGGATCTGCAGCCTGCCCGGACAGGTTTGCCATCTCCCCGACCAGAAAGTCCGGCGGGTTGATGACTTCGTTGAGGCGTTTCATATTCGGGTCGAAGAACGACGTCGTGAAGATGGTCTCGCCGAGCCTGCGGACCGACACATCGAACGTGGCGAAGATATTGAAGTAGTCACCCCTGGCGACTCGAGCCAAGTTTTTACCAGGGAATGGGAAGGTCGCCAGGCTGTCCAGGTCGGACACGAAGGCCGCACGATTGTCGTTGGTCGGCTTGATGACCGCGTAGAGGTCCTTCATGTCCGCGGCGAAATCGTTCTTCGTCTCGGCAAGGATGCGTGCCCCCACCGTGGCGAAACTCTGCAGCGCAGCGAACGCGTCGACGATATTGGTCCGGTTGTCGTTGAGCACCTTCAGCGCTGCCGGAAGGGTGTCCAGGGCACGACCAAGACTGTCCCTGTTGCGCGCGAGGACTCCGGCGAAACGGTTCAGGCCTTCGGCTGCGGCGATGATGTCGTCCGTCTGCCGATTCAGCGACACGGTCAACTCAGCGAGCCGCGGAATCAGGTCGGCGAACTGACCCTGACGGCCTGCCACCGCGTTCGAGACCTCTTGGGTGATGTCTTGCAGCGCACCTAGATTGCCCTTGTTGACGACCACACCCAACGCGGAAAGCACTTCCTCGGTGGTCGGGTAACGGCCACCCTGGCTTTGTGGGAGCTCGGACCCGTCACTCAGCTCGCCGACCGGTGGCTGGTCCACCGGAGCCGATAGCGCGATGTGCTGGGACCCCAAAAGTGATGTCTGCGCGACCATTGCCCTGGCATTGGCAGGCAACTTGACGTCGCCGTCCAGAGAGAGTTTCACCGCCGCGTAGAAGCTGCCGTCCGCCCGCTGCACGGCGTCCACCCCGGACACGCTGCCAACGGTGACGTCGTCAACCATCACCGGCGAATTCTGCGGCAGCGTGGCCACGTCCGGCAGCTGGACGGTGATTGTGTAAGAGCCCTTGCCGTGACCGGCGGTGCCCGGCATGTTCAGCGAGTTCAACCCCCCGAACTGGCAGCCGGCGAGCAGTACCGCGCAGGAACCGACGGCCACCGTGCGGCCTGTTGCGCGGCCAACGCTGCTACCCAACGACTTTCGGGTCATCCTCCGCCTCCGACCGGTTGCATTGGCGGGACGCCTGCCTCGGCGGGCAGCGGGGCGGGCTGCGGGCCATGCGCTGCGGGCGGCGGGGCGGGCGCCTCGGCCGGCAGGAAGCCAGGGGGCGCCGGAGCCGGGAACGGGACGGCCGCTTCGGGCGGGAACGGGAAGGGCAGGGGCGGACCTGACGGTGGCACCGGCTGCGCCGGTGGCGGTGGGCCAGGAACGGTGTTCGGCGGCAACATCAGCGACGTGATATCCCCATCCCCGCCGGCCCTTGGCGGGAACTTCCCGTCCGCAGGTACCCACTCCAGATACGGCATGTAGGTCTGCGCCTTGGCCTGCGTCTCCGGGGTGTCGTAGATGATCTGGCCCTTGTACGCGGAGATCGTGTTGACCCCGTGCGCCATGATCGGCGGATAATTCATCGTCAGGCGCCGCAGCACCGGAGCCATCCGCTGGCGGCAGATCTCGGCCCGCTTGATGTTGTCCATTGTGCCTGCGGCGTCGAAACTGCCGCAGATGAACTGGATCGGGTTGCTGAACTCCGGCAGGCCGAGCAGACCGTTCGCGGTGCCCTGGGCCGGGTTGTAGATGTTGTAGAAGTTCGCCATCGCGTTCGGAACGACGTGCAGTATCTGCTCGAGGTCGTCGCTCTGGTTTGACACCAGGCTCGTCAGGTCGGTCAGCTTGTTGACACTGCTGATCACCGTCTCGTTGTTCTCGCTCAATAAGCCGCGGATGTCCGACAGGGCCTGGTTGAGGGCGCCCAAAGTGTTATCCAGATCCGCCGTGCTGTCGGCCAGCACCTGCGACACCGAGGCCAAATGTCCACTGAATTGGACGATTTGCTCGTTGCTCCTCGACAAAGCGTCGACCAGGATCTGCAAATTCTTCACCGTGCCGAACACGTCGGTGCGCGAGTCACCCAGCCGGCCCGCGGTCTGCGACAACTCGCGGAGGGCCTGCCGGAACGAGTCGCCGTTGCCGTCGAAGGTGTCGGCGGCCTGGTTGATGAACATGTCCAACGGACCCTGAACCTGGCCCGCCTGCGGTCCGAGCTGCTGGCTGAGCTGGGTGAGCTCCGTCTTGACGTCATCCCACTCCACCGGCACGCCCGTGCGGCCCAGCTCGATACTGCCGCCGTCCGCCATCACCGCATCGCCCTGTTTGTAGGTCGGGGTGAGCTGAATGAACCGAGCCGCAACGATGTTCGGCGCAATGACGACCGCACGGGCGTCGGCGGGCAGCTTGACGCTGTCCTGCACCCTCATCGTGATCTTGACGGCTTCGGGCTCCGGCGAGATCGATTCGATCGTGCCGATCGGTACCCCGACGATGCGGACCTCGTCACCCGGATACAGGCCGGTTGCCGACGTGAAATAGCCAACGACCTTGTATGTGCCGACCCTTGGCCACAGCACGTACATGCCGCCGACCAGCGCCACCGCCAGAGCGGTGATGATCCCGTATCGCAACCAGCGGCTCATGGCGACTTCGGCCTAATGATCATCCGCTCGGAGATGAATCCGCGCAGATTGTCGGCCAGGCTGTCGGGAAGCTTGCCCGGTTGGAAGTAGAGGTCCAGGAGCAGTTCCTCCTGCGGAATGTTTGGCACCGCATTGGGCAGGTTGACGCTGAATCCCGGACCGGAGCCAACCGACTCGCCGAGCGCGGTGGCATAGGGCGGCAACCGGCGCAGCGCCTCGCTGATGTGCTCGCGGCGTTCAAGCAGGTTGTCCAGGACGAGGTTCAGCTTCCGTAGGGCCGGGCCGAACTCGCGGCGGTTGTCGGCCACGAATCCCGAAAGCTGCTGTGACACATCGTCGATGCCGGCAATCAAACTACTCAGCGCGCCACGGCGCTCGTCGAGCGCGGCGAACAGCATATTGCCGTCGTTGACGAGCTGGTTCACCTGACCGGCCCGGTCGGCGAGCACCTTGGTCACCGAGTTCGCGCGTGCCAGCAGCTGGCCCAACGCCTCGTCGTTGGCGTTGATGCTGCGAGACAACGCGGCCACCCCGTCAAGCGTGCGACGCAGTTCCGGGGTGGCGTCGCGCAGCGAATCGGTCAGCACACCCAACGCCTGGGTCAGCTGTCCCTTGTCGAGGTCGCTTGAGTTCTGACCGAGATCCTGCAGCGCCATGTTCAACGTGTACGGAACTGTCGTGCGGCCCACCGGAATTGATGTCACCGAGCCGCTGCCTTTTGGGGTCACCGCCAGCGACCTCTCACCGAGGACGGTGTCGGTCTTGATCGATGCCAGCGTTTGATCGCCCAGCCGGACCTTGCGGTCGACGGTGAATGTCACCTTCGCGACGTCACCTGCGAGCGCGACCTCGCTCACTTTGCCGACCGCGATGCCGGAGACGTTCACGTCGTTACCCGGCGAGATGCCGCCTGCGTCTGCGAAGTAGGCCTCGTACGACTTACCTTGCGGATAGAACGGAAGGCCTGTGTAGCCGAACGCGACCATCACGACACACGCGACGATCACGAGTCCGAAGGTGCCCGCGCGGATAGTCCTATCCATTGGCGGAACACCTGCCCTTCGACGGGTCCGGGACGCCCCCAAACGGCAGGACGATATCGCTGCCCGCTGGACCAGTGAACTTGAAGTTCGTCGAGCAGATGTAATAGTTGAAGTACGCGCCGTAGGAGCCAAGGGCGTTGAGCCGCAAGTAGTTCTCGGCGAGCGGCTCGATGACCCGGTTGACCTCATCTTTGCGGTTGTCGAATTCGGTGGCCAGTGGGCGAAGGTTCTCGAGCACCCCCTGCACCGGCCGCCGCGAGTTCACCAGCATGTCGGTCAGATCCGATTCCGCGGACGCCAGCGGCGGAATGGCTCCTGCGATCGGGTCTTTGCCCTGCGCCAGCCCAGTGACAAGCTTCTGCAACTCGTCAACGCTGGCGTCGAACTGGGCGCTCTTCTCGTCGATGGTCCCCAACACCGCGTTGAGATTGTGGATCACCTCCGAGATCACCTGATAGCGATCGGCCAGGGTTTGGCTGAATGTTCCAGTCTCCGAGAGCAATTGCGACAGCGCACCACCCTGGCCCTGCAACAGTTCGAGGATCGCGTTGCTGATCTGGTTGACCTGCTCGCCGTTGAGGCCCTTGACCACCGGGCGCAGGCCACCGAGCAGAGCATCGAGATCCAACGCCGGCTGGGTGTGGTCGATGTCGACCGTGCCGCCCGGCGGCAGTTTCCGAAGCTCGCCGGGGCCCGACGTGATCTCCATGTAGCGGTCGCCGACCAGGTTCTCGTAGCGGATCAGCGCACGAGTCGACGTGTACATCTGATACTTCTTGTCGACGGTGAACGCCACATCAACGGTGTTGTCGGGGTTCAGCTTCACATCTTTGACGGACCCCACCGGCACACCGGAGATCCGCACGTCGTTGCCGCCCGTCAGCCGTGCGGCGTCGCTGAACGTGGCGTGGTAGGTGCGGGTGGACGCGAACCGGAACTCGCCGAAAATCACCACCAAACCGGCAGAGACCAAGAGCATCGCCACGGCGAAGATGCTCACCTTGATCAGGACTCCCCTGTGCCCCATCAGAAGTCGTCCCGTTCTGCGAATGCGCCGTTGAAGAGGAACTGCAGGGTATTCGGCGCATCGACCTGCACCTCGGTGAACGGCTCATACGGGATGAGAGCGTTGTCGGTGACCAGGAATGGCGACCTGAACCACGAGCCACCGTACTGCTTGCTCGGAAGGTCAGGCAGTCCGCGGCAGTTGGGTCCGCCGGACGCATTCACGATGGGCAGGCTCTCTGGGTATGTGTACGCGGGCGCGCCAGGGATGAAGCTGGCACTCACCATCGCGCCCGGCTTGATGCCACCGACGAGGCGGCCTGCCCGCTCGCTGCCGGCCTTGATGCCCTGCAATACGCAGCCGATCTCCGGCGAGTAGTCGCCAAGAACCTTCAGCGGCGCCCTGAACCGCTGGATCGCGGCGATGTAATCGTCGGCGCCCGGCTCCAGCGTGGCGGTTCCCTCGGTCGCCAACGCGATTGTCGCGAGCAGCGTCGCGTTCAAGTTGTCCTTCTGATCGATGATCGTGTTGTTGATCGTCGGCACGTTGTCGATCACGGTGACGAGATCGGGGGCGGCATCGCCGTAGATGTTGGCCACCGTCGCTGTCTGCGCGATATCCGACTCAAGCGTCGGCAACTTTGGATTCAGTTGCGTGAGAAGCTGATTCAGGCCCGCCAGGCTCGCCCCGAAATCGTCGCCATGGCCACGCAAACCCTCGGCGATCGCCGAAAGGGTCGCGTTCAGGTGTATCGGGTCGACCTTGTGCAGCACGTCGATCAGGGTCTGGAACAACGTGTTGGCTTCCAACTGCACGTCTTGAGCCTCGACGTTGTCGCCGGGGCGCATCGGCGTGCCGGTCGGGTCGTCCGGTGCAAGGAACTCCACCGACTTCGCTCCGAAGACGGTGGTGCTGCCGATGCGCACCAGGGCGTTCGACGGCACGTAGCGCAGCTGGCTGCGGTCGATCGCCAGCGTCAGCTTCGCCTGATTTCCGGTATACGCGATGTCCTCGACCTTGCCGATCTGGATACCGCGGTACTTGACCTTTGCTTCGGAGTCCATCACCAAACCGGCCCGGTGCGACGTCACCGTCACGGTCTCGGTCGGGGTGAAAAAGGCGGAGTACGACAAGTACGTGAACACCGAGAACGCCACGATGATCGACGCCAACACTGCGGCGGCGATCCTGATCGCGGTAGTCCTCGACACGACGTATCCCCTCTACCCCGAGAGGTTGAAGTTACCGGACGCCCCGTAGACAGCGAGCGCGATGAACAAAGTGATGACGACGACGACGATCAGCGACGTCCGGACCGCCTGGCCCACAGCGATACCCACGCCGACGGGTCCGCCGGAGGCGTTGTAGCCGTAGTACGTGTGCACCAGCATCACCGCGATCGACATCACGATGGCCTGGGCGAACGACCACAGTAGGTCGGTCGGTATCAAGAACGTATTGAAGTAGTGGTCGTAGAGACCGCCGGATTGTCCGTTGACGTAGACGGTGATCGCGCGCGCGGAGAAGAACGAGGCCAACACGGCCAGCGAGTACAGCGGAATGATAGCGACCAGCCCGGCCATGATCCTGGTGGACACCAGGTAGGCCACCGAGTGCACGGCCATCGATTCGACGGCATCGATCTCCTCGGCGATACGCATCGCGCCGAGTTGGGCGGTGGTGCCGGCGCCGATGGTGGCGGCCAGCGCAATGCCCGCGATGATCGGCGCGACGATGCGCACGTTGAGAAAGGCGGAGAGGAACCCCGTCAGCGCCTCGATGCCGATGTTGCCGAGCGACTCGTAACCCTGCACCGCGATGACGCCACCGGACGCCAGGGTCAGGAACGCCGCGACGCCGACCGTTCCGCCGATGAGGATCAGCGCACCGGTGCCCAGCGTCATCTCGGCGATCAGCCGGATCGTTTCCGTGCGGTAGCGCCGCAACGCGTGCGGGATGTATCGGATCGACTCGGCGTAGAACAATGCCTGCTCGCCGAAGGAGTCGATGGACCGGGGCAGCCATCGGAAGGCCCGCCGCAGCCGCAGCGTGATGTCGTAACTCCCCAGCTCGCTCATCAGGCCAGGACTCGCACGCCGATTGCCGTCATGAGCACATTGATCACGAACAGGCAGATGAAGGCATAGATGACAGTCTCGTTGACGGCTTCTCCGACACCCTTGGGTCCGCCCTTGACGGTGAGTCCGCGGTAGCAGCCGACGAGCCCCGCCATGACACCGAACAGGAGGGCCTTGAACTCGGAAATTATCAACTCGCCCAACCCGGTCAGGATGGTCAGGCCGCTGATGAACGCGCCCGGATTCACGCCCTGAAGCAGCACAGAGAATGCGTAGCCGCCGGACAGGCCGATCGCGATCACCAGACCGTTGAGCAAAAGCGCCACGAGCGTCGACGCCAGCACGCGCGGCACCACGAGCCGTTGGATGGGGTCGATGCCCAGCACCCGCAACGCGTCGATCTCCTCACGGATGGTGCGGGCACCCAGGTCCGCGCAAATCGCGGTCGCGCCCGCACCTGCGACCACGAGCACCGTGGAGACCGGACCCAGCTGAGTCACGGTGCCGAACGCGGTACCGGAACCGGAAAGGTCCGCGGCGCCGATCTCGCGCAGCAGGATGTTGAGGGTGAACGCGACCAGCACCGTGAACGGAATCGAGATCAGCAGCGTCGGAATGATCGAAACCCTTGCGATCATCCAGGTCTGTTCGAGGAACTCCTCGAATTGAAAGGGGCGACGGAACATGGCCCGAAAAGTCTCGAGGGACATCTCGATGAACCCGCCGACGGCCCGAGCCGGAACGGCGAGTTGCTCCCTCAACCTCGGCTCCGTTTCTCGCAGCGGGTGGTTCCGGTACGCCTTGGCGAAGAGTTCGAAACTGTTCGCGGCGGCGGTTCTCCGACCCCAGGTTTAAGCAGTGCTCTTAGTGAGCCGGCTCATACTAACTAGAACAAGTTCGCAGTGTCAAAGAACGGCAATATCCGTCGAAATTGTAATGTTTACCGAGGTCAGAGCGGGCGTGACGCAGGTCATTCTGAAACGTGTTCTAACGGCCTCGAGGCTTTGTTTTTCGAGACTGTCCGTCTCAAGACTCCACCAATGCCACTGCCGAGAAATTCCGCTCAGGATCACGGCCAGCAAAGTATTTGCGCATCGTTGCGCTGAGGTCCGCCGGGTCCCACGCGTCGGATTCGGCGGTGAAACGTGTCTCGGCTATGGGCGCGGCAACCAGCGTCACAGTAGGACCGTAAACGATGAACAGCTGTCCGTTGACCCCTTCGGACGCCGGCGATGCCAGGAAGCGCACCAGATTCACGACGTGCTCCGGCGACAACGGGTCGACCTGACCCGCGGCGAGCTCGGGCTCATCGCCGAACACGTCGGCGGTCATCGCGGTGCGCGCCCGCGGCGCGATCGCGTTGGCCCTGACCCCGTAGCGCTCGAGCGCACGGGCGGCAGTGAGCGTCAGCGCCGTGATGCCTGCCTTGGCGGCGCCGTAGTTGGCCTGGCCGACCGGGCCCGCAAGACCGGCCTCCGACGACGTGTTGATGATGCGGCCATAAACGCTGCCGTCGCCTTCTTTGGCCTTCGCCCGCCAATACGTGGCGGCGTTGCGGGTCAGCAGGAAGTGGCCGCGAAGGTGAACCGCGATGACGCTGTCCCAGTCCTCGTCGGACATGTTGAACAACATGCGGTCACGGGTGATCCCGGCGTTGTTGACGACGATGCTCAAACCGCCGAGCCCGTCGGCCGTTTCGACCAGCTCGTCGGCGGTGGATCGCTCGCTGACATCGCCTGCGACGGCGACGGCCTTGGCCCCTGCCGTCGTGATCTCGTCGATGACGTCGGAGGAGTCCAGCGCGCCCGCGATGTCGTTGACGACGATCGTCGCGCCCGCCCTTGCCAGGCCGATGGCCTCCGCGCGTCCGAGTCCCGCGGCTGCGCCCGTCACTACCGCGACGTGACCGGAGAGGTCAGTCGCTGCGTCAGAGTTCGTCAATTTATGAATACCTCTAGTCTCGTCGGAGGAGTGCCGCTCGCGGGCATTCGGCGATCGCTTGTTCGGCCAAATCTTCCTGGTCGACAGGCACCGGGTCGGTCTTCACCACGGCGTAATCCTCATCGTCGAGATCGAAAATATCCGGCGCAACGCCGAGGCATACCGCGTTGCCTTCGCATCGATCACGGTCAACATCAACTCGCACGACACCCTCCTCGAGGCTGGGCTGTTGGCCTCGCCGTCAGAATACGACTCACGCTCGCTGGACCCCAAGACTAGAACGTGTTACAACCGGGTGGGAAACCGGGTCAGAGAGGACAAGCAAGATGCGGATTGGCTACACCCCCGAGCAGGAGGAGTTGCGCCGCGAGTTGCGGTCCTACTTCACCAAGCTGATGACGCCAGAGCGCGCCGAGGCACTCAGCTCGAGCGACGGTGAGATGGGACGCGGCACCGTGTACCGCGACACCGTCGCGCAGATGGGCAAGGACGGCTGGCTGACGCTGAGCTGGCCCAAGGAGTTCGGCGGCCAGGAGCGCACGCCGATGGAAGGGCTGATCTTCAACGACGAGGCCGCCATCGCGAACGTGCCGGTGCCATTCCTGACCATCAACAGCGTCGCGCCGACGATCATGCACTTCGGTTCCGAGGAGCAGAAGAAGTTCTTCCTGCCCAAGATCGCCGCGGGTGAGCTCCACTTCGCGATCGGCTACTCCGAGCCGGGCGCGGGTACCGACCTTGCCGCGCTGCGCACCACCGCGGTGCGCGATGGTGACGACTACGTCGTCAACGGGCAGAAGATGTGGACCAGCCTGATCGCGTACGCCGACTATGTATGGCTCGCGGTGCGCACCAACCCCGAAGCCAAGAAGCACCGCGGTATCTCGATGTTGATCGTGCCGACCACCGCGGAGGGATTCTCGTGGACGCCGGTGCACACCATGGCCGGCATCGACACCAGCGCCACCTACTACCAGGACGTGCGGGTGCCTGCGGCCAATCTGGTCGGTGAGGAGAACGCCGGCTGGAAGCTGGTCACCAACCAGCTCAACCACGAGCGGGTCGCACTGGTCTCCGCGCAGCCGATCTTCCTGGCGCTTGGCGGTGTTCGTGAGTGGGCGCAGAACACCAAGGACGTTCACGGCAACCGGCTGATCGACTCGGAATGGGTTCAGCTGAACCTCGCGCGGGTGCATGCCAAGGCCGAGGTGCTCAAGCTGATCAACTGGGAGTTGGCGTCGGCTTCCGACGCCGCCCCTTCGCCGGCCGACGCATCGGCGGCCAAGGTGTTCGGCACCGAGCTCGCCACCGAGGCCTACCGCCTGCTGATGGAGGTGCTCGGCACCGCTGCCACGCTTCGGACCGATTCGCCTGGCGCGCTGCTGCGTGGCCGGATCGAGCGGATGCACCGCAGCTGCCTGATCCTGACCTTCGGCGGCGGCACCAACGAGATTCAGCGCGACATCATCGGCATGGTCGCGCTTGGCCTGCCCCGAGTGAATCGTTAAGGACTGACTGACAATGGACTTCAAGACAACAGAGGCCTCCGAAGACCTTGGCGGGCTGGTGCGCACCATCACCGAATCGGTGTGCACGCCAGAACATCAGCGCGAGCTGGACGGGCTGGAGCAAAGGTTCGACCGCGACCTGTGGGGCAAGCTGATCGAAGCCGACATCCTGTCGGCCGCCGCGCCGGAGTCGTTGGGCGGCGGCGGTTTCGGGGTGCTGGAACAGACGGCGGTGCTGGTCGCGCTTGGCCGTCAGCTCGCCGCGGTGCCGTATCTGGAGTCGGCGGTGCTCGGCGCAGGCGCGCTGGCCCAATTCGGCTCCGAATCGCTGCAGCAGGAGTGGGCGGTGCCCGCGATCAGCGGCGCCAAGATCGTGTCGGTCGCGCTCGACGGTGACATGGGCGAGGGCCCTGTTCAGGCCACCGCAAGCGGCGACGGATACAAGCTGACCGGTTCGCGCACCCAGGTCGCATACGGCCCCGTGGCCGACGCGTTCCTTGTTCCGGCTGAAACAGATTCGGGTACCAAAGTTTTCCTGGTCGCTTCTGCTGACGCCGGTGTCTCCGTGACCGCGCTGAACACCACAGGGCATGGCAGCGTCGCGCATCTCGAGTGCCACGGCGTCGAGCTGGGCGCCGACCGGGTCGTCGGTGACAGCCAAGTCCTTGGGTGGCTGACCACGCATGGCACGCTGGGCCGCAGCGCATTTCAGCTCGGAGTGCTGGAGCGGGCGCTGGAGCTCACCGCGGAGTACGCCCGCGAACGCGAACAATTCGATCGGCCGATCGGCAGCTTCCAGGCTGTGTCATCGCGACTGGCGGACGGCTACATCGACATCAAAGGCCTGCGCCTCACGTTGACGCAGGCGGCGTGGCGACTGTCGGAAGACCTTCCCTCGGACATCGACGTCGCTAGCGCGGCATTCTGGGCGGCCGACGCGGGACACCGGGTCGCGCACACGACGGTCCACGTGCACGGTGGTGTCGGCATCGACACGGATCATCCCGTGCACCGATACTTCCTGGCGGCCAAGCAGACCGAGTTCGCGGTCGGTGGCGCCACCGGGCAACTGCTGCGTATCGGCCGCGAATTGGCGGACACGCCGGCGTAGCGTGGCGCTCCCCACCGTCACCGATCTGCTGACACCGCTGGTCGACGTCGACGACCGGGGGGTGTACTTCGAGGACTCGTTCGTCACCTGGCGAGACCACATCAAGCACGGCGCCGCGGTGGCCGCGGCGCTGAAGGCCCGCCTCGATCCGTCGCGCCCGCCGCACGTGGGGGTGCTGCTGCAGAACACGCCGTTCTTCTCGGCCGTGCTTGTCGCGGCGGCGCTGACGGGCATCGTGCCGGTCGGCCTCAACCCGGTCCGCAGGGGCGCCGCGCTGCAGCGTGACGTCTCACACGGCGATTGCCAACTGGTGCTTGCCGATTCGGCCTCGGCCGGTGCGCTCGGCGAGGTCGACTACATCGACGTCGATTCCGCGCAGTGGGCCGAGGAGGTCGCCGCGTACGCCGATGTGCCGGTGATCGCGCGCAAGGCCGACCCCGGCGACCTGTTCATGCTGATCTACACATCGGGCACCAGCGGCGACCCCAAGGCAGTGAAGTGCAGCCAGGGCAAGGTCGCGATCGCGGGTGTGACGATGACGCAGCGGTTCTCCCTCGGCCCCGCCGATGTCTGCTACGTCTCGATGCCGTTGTTCCATTCCAATGCGGTGCTGGTGGGCTGGGCGGTGGCGATCGCGTCGCAGAGTTCGCTTGCGTTGCGGCGCAAGTTCTCTGCGTCCGGATTCCTTCCCGACATCCGGCGCTTCGGCGCGACGTACGCGAACTATGTGGGCAAGCCGCTGTCGTATGTGCTTGCCACCCCTGAGCGGCCCGATGATGCCGACAACCCGCTGCGGGCGGTGTACGGCAACGAGGGTGCGCCCGCTGACCTCGAGCGGTTCGCCAGCCGGTTCGGAACCGTGGTGATGGACGGCTTCGGTTCAACCGAGGGCGGAGTGAACATCGCCCGTACGCCGGATACCCCGGCGGGCTCGCTGGGACCGCTGCCCGACGGGATCGACATCGTCGACCCGGACACCGGCGAGACGTGCCCTCCCGGGGTGACCGGCGAGTTGGTAAACGTCTCTGACGCAGGGCGTTTCGAAGGCTATTACAACGACCCGGACGCGGACGCGGATCGAATGCGCGGCGGGGTGTACCACAGCGGCGACCTGGCGTACCGCGACGAGAACGGCTATGTCTATTTCGCGGGCAGGCTCGGCGACTGGATGCGGGTGGACGGTGAGAACCTCGGCTCGGCGCCCATCGAGCGGGTTCTGTTGCGTCACCCCGACGTGGTCGAGGTGGCGGTGTACGGAATCCCTGCGCCCGATGTCGGCGATCAGGTGATGGCGGCGCTGGTGCTGACCGAGGACGCCACGTTCGACCTCGAAGAGTTCCGCGTGTTTCTGGCCGGGCAGTCAGATCTCGGACCAAAACAATGGCCCGCGTTCGTGCGGGTCAGCGCTGAGCTGCCGCGCACCGAGACGTTCAAGGTGATCAAACGCCAGCTGTCCGCCGAAGGCGTCGACTGCTCCGATGCGGTCCATCCGATTCGGGTGTCATAGCCCGCCGGTAACCTGGGCGACGTGGGCTACCGTGAATTCTCCCCGCCCACGGGGTTGGGCGACCTCGTCGAATGTGCCTGGGTGGTCGATGGGCCACCGGGGCCGGTGCACGTGCTTCCCGACGGCTGCATGGATCTCATCCGGATGGACGGCAGGGTCACCGTTGCCGGACCCGACACCAGGGCGTCGGTGAGTCCCCGCGAGGGAGAGCCGTTCGTGGGCTTACGATTTCGGCCCGGTGTGCTCCCGCGTCTGCTCGGCGTGCCTGCGTCGGAGTTGCGCAACGACAGGGTGCCCCTGCACGAGGTGAGGGCGGGCTATCCGCGGCGCGGTTCGCTGGTCGAGCTGGCCGCCGCATTGCTGGTCGAGGAACCCGTGCGCGAAACCGCCCCCTGGCCACTGACGACGCTGCGCCACGTCACCGAAAGCCTGGCCGCTGGGGCGCCCGTCGGCGATCTGGCGCGCGAGATCGGGTGGTCCACCCGCACGGTGCGACGCCAGTGCACCGCCGTGTACGGCTACGGGCCTGCGACTTTGCGCCGGATCTTGCGGTTCCAGCGCGCGCTGCGGCTGCTGGATGACGGTCTGCCCGCTTCAGATGTGGCCGCGGATTCGGGCTATGCGGACCAGCCGCATCTGCATCGCGAGGTTCGTGACCTCGCCGGTGTGCCGCTGTCGGCGCTGCGTCAGGATTTCAGCGGCGCGAACAGGTCCACCCAGTTGCCGTCCGGGTCGGCGACGGTCGCGTAGCGCTGGCCCCACGGCGCGTCATACGGCTTCAGCGGTCCGTCGTGACCCGCGGCCGTCACCTTCTCGAACAGTGCATCGACTTCTTCCGGTGAGTCGACACCGAACGCCAGCGCGAGCCGGTTGCCCGAATGTCCTTGCGGCGCCCAGCCGGGATGCATCCCGGCGATCGTCTCCTCGGTATCGAAGGACAGCGTGTTGCCGCCGGGCAGCCCGACCGCAACATGCGGGACGCCTTGGGGCTCCGGCACGGATAGGCCGACCAACCTGTAGAACGCGAGCGATCGTTGCAGGTCGTTGGCGAAGATCTGGAACACCGTTGATGTCACGCGAATATCCATACCTGGCACGCTAGGTCGATCCCGCGGGCCGCGTCTTGAACGGATCGGCCAAGTAACTCTCTCCCAGCAAATGAGCGCTGCTAACTGGCGAGGACTTGCGACGCGACCCGCCGATGGGGATTGAGTAGATCTACTTACCCTGCATAAGTGCACTTTTGGACTACGCTTCGCTACGGAATGCACACGAAAACACGTTTGCCGCATGCGGCAACAAGCGAACACAGCGGGGACAGGAGTTACTACATGAAATACACAGCAATCTCGGGCACAGCCGCCGTAGCCACGGCGCTCGCCCTGGTGCTGTCGGGATGCGGGTCGGACACCAAGACCGAACCCAGCACCAGCGCCCAGTCGACGACCACGACGACCACGACGACGAGCGCCAAGGCCGCCCCGTCGACGGCGAGGGTTGCCCCGCGCGACGAGGATGCGGCAGGACCCAATCCGACGATCGCCGACTACATCAAGGAGAACAACATCCAGGAAACGCCCGTCAAGCGCGGCGATCCCGGGGCCCCCACCATCGACCTGCCGTTCCCGCCAGGGTGGGAAGATGCCGGCCCAGACACCCCTGAGTGGGCCTACGGCGCCATCGTCTACACCGGGCCGGAGGCCACCGAATACCCGGCGAGCATCGTGGCGCTGGTGTCGAAGCTGACCGGCAACGTCGATCCGCAGCAGATCATCGATCTGGCGCCCGGCGAGCTTGCGAACCTGCCCGGCTGGAGCGCGATGAACGAGGGCGAGGTCAGCACCCTTGGTGAATACCCCGCCTTCCAGCTCGGCGGCACGTGGCAATCGGACGGCCAGACCAGGATCGTCGCGCAGAAGACGGTCGTGATCCCAGGCGCCGACGGGCTCTACATCCTGCAGCTCAACGTCGACGGCATCGAGAGTCAGGCCGAGATCGTTGGCTCAGCGACGAACGTGATCGACGCGGAGACGACGATCACGCCGTGACCCGCTAGTCCTCACGGATGCGGTCTAATCGCCGAGTTGCGTCTTCGAAACCGGAGACCAACTCGGCGATTATGTCTGCGACAGGACGGATCTCGTTCATCCGGCCGACGATCTGGCCGACGGGCATCGCGACGGTGTCGGGATTATCCGAGTCGTTCATCCGCTGATGGGCCTCGCTGACCAGGATGTTCTGCAACGGCATCGGCAGAGGTTCTGGTGCGTCGGGCGCGTCCCAGGCGTCGGTCCATTTCGTCTTCAGCAGCCGCGCGGGCTTGCCGGTGTAGATGCGACGGCGCACGGTGTCGCCCGATTCGGCCCGCAGCAGCGCTTCCTGAATGGTCGAGACGCCACCTGGCTTGCGGTGGCCGAGGTCGTATTCGGCCGCGGTCAGAAATGCCGAGCCCATCCAGACGCCTTGTGCGCCAAGGGCCAACGCCGCGGCCACCTGCCGTCCAGTCCCGATGCCACCTGCCGCGAGCACCGGAGCCTTACCCCCGAGCCCATCGACGATCTCCGGCCACAGCACCATCGACCCGATCTCGCCTGTGTGCCCGCCGGCCTCGTGGCCCTGTGCGACGACGATGTCGACACCATTCTCGACGTGGCGCTGCGCGTGCTTGGCACTGCCCGCCAATGCCGCCACCGGGACACCGGCCTCGTGGGCCTGCTCGATGACGTCGCGCGGCGGTGAGCCAAGCGCGTTGGCGATCAGCTTGATCGGATGCTTGAGCGCCACCTCGACGTGTGACCTTGCCACCGAGTGCAGCCAGCCGAGGACGCCCGCCGAACGCTCTTCGTCATCCGGCAGCGGTGGAACACCAAGGTCGGCAAGGGTTTTCGAGACGAAGTCGCGGTGCTCGTCGGGAATCAGCTTGCCGATGTCGCTGGCCGTGCCCTCGGTGGGCACCTTGGCGGGCATCACGATGTCGACGCCGTACGGCTTGCCATCGGTGTTCTCGTCCATCCACTGCAGGACGTTCTCGAGGTCGTCGGCGTCGTTGAACCGCACACAGCCGAGCACGCCGAGCCCACCGGCCTTGCTGACCGCCGCGGCCACCTTCTCCGACGGCGTGAAGACGAAGATCGGATAGTCGATGCCGAAGCGATCGCAAAGCTCGGTTCGCATCATGTCTTCGCCTCGACGTGGTTGGCGTGCGCGTCGTCGGCAGGCCGCTCCTCGGTGGTGTCCTTGGCCCAGCGGTAGTCGGGCTCTCCCGCGGGTGTCCGATGGATATCCTCTCCCACCAGACCTTGCGCGGCACTTTGTACCCGCGATCTCCTGGCGCACGAAGGTGTCGAGTTCTGCCAGCGTCGGTTGGTACCCGGGCGACGGTGCACGACGGCAGCGACGCAGCTGCCGTAGCGCTCGATCGGCACCCCGAC
>CAVRIH010000023.1:0-31596 GCA_963721195.1 uncultured Actinomycetota bacterium
CAAGGCGCCGGTGATTACGGGCTCGGTTGAACAGCGGCTGAGGGAAATCGTCGCGGCGGTCCTTGCCGAAAAAGAGGCGCGG
The DNA here is from genome assembly GCA_963721195.1 of uncultured Actinomycetota bacterium. Lineage (GTDB taxonomy): Bacteria > Actinomycetota > Actinomycetes > Mycobacteriales > Mycobacteriaceae > Mycobacterium. The sequence goes on from CAVRIH010000023.1 coordinate 83, forward strand.
CTGATCACCATCGAGTTAGCGCCCAGATACGTGCATTTGGTTGTCGAGGTTGGTCCCCAACTCGGAATACACCGGCTCGTCAAGGCCATCAAAGCCCGGTCGGCAAGCGCGTTGCGGGAGGAGTTCCCATCTCTGAGAACGCGCCTGCCGTCGCTCTGGACGAATTCCTATCTGGTTACCACCGTCGGCAACCCGCCGCCCGCAGCGCTGATCCAGGGCTTTCTTTCGGAGCAGCGCACTCGATAATGCCGCGGGGCCGACCTAGGCGCTACGCCTGAACGATGATCGGGTCTCCGACGTGCACGGTGTCGAAGTACCACGCGGCGTTGTCGGGACTCAGATTGATGCAGCCGTGGCTGACATTCTCGTAGCCCTGTGACCCGACCGACCATGGCGCCGAGTGAACGTAGACGCCGCCCGATGTGACACGAATGGCGTACTCGCCCTCGATCAGGTACCCCTCCGGATCATCGAGTGGAATGCCGATGGTCCGCGAATCGAAGGTGACATTGCGTTCTTTCGACATGGCGTTGAAAGTCCCGATGGGCGTGGGAAATTGGGCCTTACCCATCGACGCTGGCATCTCGCGCGCGACCTGCCCATCGATGCTCACGGTGAACGTGTGCGCGTCGAGGTCTGCAACACTCACCACCGCGGCGCCCGTTTCAAAGGATGTCTTTGCACCGCCCGCCGTTACCGATATCGCCGTGTGGGCGGGCCAGAATCCGTCCGGAGTGAATTGCAGGACACGGTCATTCAGCCAAGTGAACGTCCCACTGGGCGTCGCCGAGGACGTGAACTCTATGGTGCGTTCAGCCGCTGCGCGGTTCCCAACCGGCCCTGCGAACTGCACGGTTACCGCGTGCGCGACACCCACAACCTCACCCGGCGCCGGCCGGATGCTCACGACGTCTGCCCGCGTGCTACTGCTGGCTGAGCTGATCCAGGCGCCCGCGATAGCGATCGATGCAACTACCGCAACGGCAAGCGCGAATCTGACCACCATGCGAGGCGTGGCAAACATCTTGAATGTCGGTTTAGCACACGCTGATCGTAACGGCGTGCGGCGCAGATTCGCTCGAATATGCAGCTCAGCCAGGCTCTTTAGGACGCTGGCGTGGCGCGATCCTGCGATGAGCCGGTAACCTCTCGGCACACAACTACTTCTATCTACAGCGACTGTTTCAGTCCTCGCCAGAAGCTTCGCAGTCTCGGCTCGGGAGACCCCGTGAAATCATGGGCCGATGATCGAGCTGGCGGGCCTGACCAAGGTGTTCGGCCGGACCCGCGCCGTCGACAACCTCACCTGTTCGATCGAGCCTGGAGTCGTCACCGGCTTCCTCGGCCCCAACGGCGCGGGCAAGTCGACAACGATGCGGATGATCGTCGGGCTGGATCGTCCCACTGCGGGCACCGCGACGGTCTCCGGCACGCCGGTACCACGATCTGAAGAACCCGTTACGAACCGTCGGCGCGTTGCTCGACGCCCGGCAGGTGCACCCCAATCGGTCGGCGCGATCCCATTTGCGGTGGATCGCGGCGAGCAACCGGCTGCCGGTGAAACGGGTCGACGAGGTGCTCGGCATGGTCGGGCTCGCCGACGTGGCGGGCAAGCGGGCAGGCACGTTTTCGCTCGGTATGGCGCAGCGGCTGGGCATCGCGGCGGCATTGCTCGGCGACCCGCCGGTGCTGCTGTTCGACGAGCCGGTCAACGGCCTCGACCCCGAGGGAATCCGCTGGATCCGCACGCTGATGCGGACCTTGGCGAGCGAGGGCCGCACGGTGTTCGTCTCCAGCCACCTGCTCGCGGAGATGGCCCACACCGCCGATCGGCTGGTGGTGATCGGCAGGGGCCGGCTGATGGCCGACACGACGATGGCCGACTTCCTGACCCGTTCCGGCGTTGATTCGGTACGGGTTCGGACACCGCAGATCGAGCGCCTGCATGAGCTGTTGGCCGCCGAGAAGCTGTCGGCGCACCGCGACGGAACCTTCTTGCTGGTGCGCGGCGCGTCGATGGAGCAGATCGGTGAACTCGCTGCGGGGCACGGAATCACCCTGCACGAACTGTCCGCGCAGCAGTCGTCGCTGGAAGAGGCGTACATGAACCTGACCGACGACGCCGTCGACTACCGCGCGTCGGGGGCACATCCGTGACCGTGACCGCTGAGCGCATCAAGCTTGCGACCACCCGCTCGCCGCTGTGGACGGCGCTCGCCGTTGTCGTGGTGAGCCTCGGGTTTCGCCGCGATCCAGGCCGCCACCGCGCTGCCCTACAGCACGGTGGCGCCCGAACGAGCGGCCATCGGCGTCGCGACGTTCGGGGTTCCGGTGCTGATGATGCTGTCGGCACTGACGATCACCGGTGAGCACCGCACCGGCTTGATCCGCACCACGTTCATGGCGACACCAGGGCGAGTGCACGTCCTTGGCGCGAAAGCCCTTGTGTCCGCGGTGTTCTCCGGTGTGCTGACGGCGCTGATGACGGTGGGATCGATCGCGCTGGTGCGGGCGATCGCCACCGAGTCGCAGGGTGCGGCGCTGTCGTTCACGCTGCCCTCGGTGTGGAGGACGGTCGGTGCCATCACGCTCTATGCGGTGCTTGGCGCGGTGCTGGCCGTCGGGCTTGGCGCGTTGCTTCGGCACAGCGCTGCGGTGATCGCCGTCTTGGTGCTGCTGCCGTTCGTGGTGGAGCCGCTGCTTGGCGCGACACCCCGTGTCGGTGCGCGCATCGGACCGTTGTTTCCGTTCGCGAACGCCTCCACCTTCACCGAGGTGCCGTGGCTGCAAACGTTCTCGATGTGGTGGGGACCCGTCGGGGCGGCGCTGTACTTCGCCGGCGTCGCAGCCGCGGTGTTCGTTGTCGCGGCCGTCGTGGTGTGCCGCCGCGACCCGTAGCGGGCGTCTGCTGGGGTTTCATACCTTGGTCGACACTTGGGGCCCTTGGGGAGGCGCACTGGACCGTCCCGGTGGCCGACAGCGCTAACGTGGTGGGCGATGGGGCCCACAACGTTGTCGAAAATGGTGGCGCTGGCTGCAGCCGCCGCCCTGGTACTGAGTGGCTGCGGTCGTGATCTGCGGTCACAGCCCACCGCGCAACCGTCCGCCACGCCCGGCGTAGTCACCGCACCCGCCGCCGACTTCGCGGCGGCGCTTGCGGCAACGCATGAGCGCCGACGCGATGATGGCGCACATGACGAAGCTGCAGGAGATCGCCGACGCCAACGGCGGCAACCGTGCGCTCGGCTCCAAGGGATACGACGCCAGCGTCGACTACGTGGCGAATGCCCTGCGGGACAAGGGCTTCGATGTGCAGACCCCCGAGTTCGAAGTGAACATACCGTACGCCGACGAGCCAGCGCTGACCGTCGGCGGGGCGAAAATCACCGCCAGACCGCTGTCGTTCACGATCGGCACCCCGCCCGGCGGCGTCTCTGGGCCGCTGGTACCCGCACGCGCCGAGGACTCGCCGGGCTGCACCGCGTCGGATTACGACGGCCTGCCGGTGGCAGGCGCCATCGTGCTGGTGGACCGCGGCCACTGTCCATTCGGCGACAAGCAGGCCGTGGCCGCCGAGCGCGGAGCCGTCGCGTTGATCGTGGCCAACAACGAGGACGGCGACGAGATGGGCGGCACGCTCGGCGAGGAAACCGACGTCAAGATCCCGGTCATCAGCATCACCAAGGCCACGGGTGAGCGGCTACGGGCCGACCCCGCCGACACCACCATCACGCTCCACGCCGGGGTGCGCAACGAACGCACGCGCAACGTCATCGCCCAAACGAAGACCGGCGATGCGTCCAATGTCGTGATGGTCGGCGCACACCTCGACAGCGTGCCCGAGGGGCCGGGCATCAACGACAACGGCTCCGGTGTGGCGGCGGTGCTGGAAACCGCCCTGCAGCTGGGCACCTCGCCGGAGATCAACAACGCGGTACGGTTCGGCTTCTGGGGCGCCGAAGAAACCGGACTGTTGGGGTCCAGCAACTACGTCGAATCGCTCGACGTGGAAGCGCTCAAGGATATTGCGCTGTATCTCAACTTCGACATGCTCGCTTCGCCGAATCCCGGATACTTCACCTACGACGGCGACCAGTCCGCGCCGCCGGACCCCGAGCATGGCGTGGCGCGAATACCCGAAGGGTCTGCGGGCATCGAACGCACCCTGGTGGCCTACCTCCAGAGCGCTGGAAAACCGTCTGAGGACACCTCTTTCGACGGCAGGTCGGACTATGACGGCTTCACCCGCGCCGGTGTTCCCGCTGGCGGCATCTTCTCAGGGGCGGAGAGCAAGATGTCCGACGAGCAGGCCGAGCGCTGGGGCGGACAGGCAGGTGAGCCGTTCGATCCCAACTACCACAAGGCGTCTGACACGTTGGAGCACGTCGATCGCACGGCGATGGACATCAACGGCGGTGGGGTTGCGTACATCGTCGGCATCTACGCGCTGGATCAGGGAGGCCGCAACGGTGTGCCGGTCCGCGACGACCGGACCCGACATGTTCTCGAATCATGACGGCGAAATGGGCGGTCGCAGCCGTCGTCATCGCGGTGCTGACGTCGTGTTCGTCCACTGACGGCGCCGAATCCCTGCCTGCCGACTTCGCCCGCGATGTGGCGGGCAAGGTAACCGCGGACGGCATGTACTCGCACCTGAGCAAGCTGCAGGAGATCGCCGACGCCAACAAGGATACCCGCGCGGAGGGCACGCCCGGATACGACGCCAGCGTCGACTATGTCGCACAGACGTTGCGCGACAAGGGCTTTGACGTCCAAACGCCGGAGTTCGAACGCTTCGATCGCGCCGAAGGCGGCCGCCCGACGCTCACGGTGGGTGGGCGGGACTACCAAGTCGACCAGGCCTCGCTGCTGGTGACCACCGCGCCAGGGGGAGTGCGCGCCCTCACGCTGCGACCGCAGAAGACGCCAGGCTGCAGCGCCGCGGACTACGGTTCGGTGTCGGTCAAGGGTGCGATCGCCGTCGTGGATGACACCGGATGTTCGGTCGTCAACAAGCAGAACGCCGCAGTCGCCAAAGGGGCCGTTGCGCTACTGGTCGTCAGCGCACCAGGGACCAGCGGCAGCCCGGCCGGGCTGTTCACACCGGGCTACTACCGGCAACTCACGGTTCCGGTCGGGGTCATCGACAACGACGCGAACGCGGCGCTGCGCCGCACCAATGCGCCTGTGCGGTTGGTTCTGGACAGCAAGCCCGTCATGGTGAAATCGCGAAACGTGGTGGCGCAAACGAAGACCGGCGACACCAAGAACGTCGTTCTGGCGGGTGCCCACCTCGACAGCGTGCGCTCCGGACCCGGCATCAACGACAACGGGTCGGGAGTCGCAGCACTTCTGGAAACCGCGGCGGCACTGGGATCATCTCCCCAGATCGCCAACGCCGTGCGGTTCGCCTTCTGGGGCGCTGAGGAAACCGCCCTTGAGGGATCGACGAGCTACGTGCGCGGCTTGGACCGCGATCAACTCGACGACATCGCGCTGTATCTCAACTTCGACATGCTCGGCTCGCCGAACCCGGGGTACTTCACCTATGACGGGGATCAATCCGGCCAGCCCAACCCCGAGATCCCGTTGCGAGCCGTGCCGCCCGGGTCGGACGCGATCGAACGCACCCTGGCCGGGTACCTGAATCTGTCGGGAATCCGCCCAGCCGACATGCCGCTGGCCAAGATCACCGACTACGGCCCTTTCCTTGCCGCGGGTGTCCCGATCGGCGGGTTGACCACTGGGTCCTCGCAGCGGAAAACCGAAGTGCAGGCCCGGCTTTGGGGTGGACAGGCCGGGATCGCCTTCGACCCGAATTACGACACGCCCCGCGACACCATCGACAACATCGACAGGCAGGCGTTGTCCGTCATGGGCCCGGCCGTAGCCTTCGGGGTGGCGACCTACGCGCAGTCGGTCGAGGGTGTCAACGGCGTTCCGCCGCGGGACCAGCGGCACCGGAATATGCCGTAGCCACCCGCGTGACGAACTGGTAGACGCCGTCTTCGTCGGGGGCCAACGGCCCAGGGCGCGCGTGAGGTGAGGTGAGTCCGCGCTGTACCGACTCGCATGCCGCCCAGTCCTGCCGATTGGTCAGATCCCAGAAGTCCACTGCGTACGCGGGATCGAAATCCGCCTTGGCGGCAACGTCTTTGGGGAATGCCCACGCGCATTCGACGTGGGTGCGGTCGACCGCGAGGGGCGTCATCAGATGGGTCATCACATAGTCGGGATGCAAGCTCACCAACAGGTTCGGATAGCCCACCAGATACATGACGCTGCGCAGCTCGTGCTCGGATAGACCCTGAATCGCAACGCCGCCACTCTTTCCGGTCAGCGACATGGTTTCTGCGCCTTCGACAATCGACATCCAGCCGCCCATCCACGAGCCCTTCAGCTCGAGGTTTTCACCGCTTGTCGGCGGACTGATCCGGGACAGTTCGGGATGAATGGTGGAGCAGTGGTAGCACTCCTGGTAGTTCTCCGCGATCACCTTCCAGTTGGTCGCCAGCTCGTAGGAGTGCCTGGCCACGATCGTCAGGTCCTCGGGCCGGTAGGGGCCGATTACGTCCTCCAAACCCGCGACGTGTTCGGAGAATTCGGCATCCTCGCCGCTGGCGTCCACGAACAGCCAGCCGTGCCAGTCGACGAGCCGCAGCTCGGCCAGGCCGAATTCGTCGGGTTGGAAACCTTCGACGTCACGGAAGCCGGGCGCGTTGCGAAGCCGACCGTCGAGACGATAGGACCACGAGTGGTACGGGCAGACGATCGCCCTGCCCTTGGTGGTCGCATTGCAGGCCAGCAATTCGTGGCCGCGGTGCCGGCAGGTGTTCGCGAACGCGCGGACGACCTCGTCTTCGCCCCGCACCAACAGGATCGCGTTCGGGCCCGTGCCCACCGCCTTCTGTGCCCCGACCGCCGCGAGGTCTCCGGCATTTCCCACACAGGTCCAGCCGGAGAAGATGTGGTGCTGCTCCCAGTCGAACACCGCGGGGTCGACGTAGGCCTCACGGGGCAGCATGCGCGACTGGCCGAAGGGAGCCAGGGTCGCGGCAAGGTCGCCGGCGGGGACCGGCGCCGGATCATGCTGTTTGAACATACAGTCAGACTACTGCGCCGAGCTGGGATTGGTCCACACTTCTCTGCTCGCGGGACTAAACCTCGCCGGCGAAGGCGCCGATGCCACGGTCTTTCGTTGTGGTGTCTGAACGGGTCAGGTACCGGTAGATCAGGAAGCCGATCACGATCGCTGTCAGGGCCGCCACCAGCAGCAAGCTGGCCAGCGCGTTGAGCGCCGGCGTCGGCGCGGCGCGCGCGGTGTTGTAGATCTTCACCGACACCGGTTCGGTAGCCGCATCGCCCGAGAGGTAGCGCACCAGCACGAAGTCGTCGATGACGTCGGCGAACACCAGCACGGTGCTCGCGAAGATCGCGGGCATCAGCATCGGCACGATGATCCGCCGCAGCGCACCGAGCTGCAGACGCACCCAAATCCATTGCGGCTTCCTCATATTGCGGGCCGATGGTCGCCAGCCTGGCCCGCACCAGCACCGCGGGGTAGGAAACCTGAAAGGTGATCAGTCCGATGACCTGCGCGGTGGTGCCGAGCTCGATCGGAACGGCAACCGTGGTGATGACGAACAGCAGGGCCACGGCGAGCAGGACCTCGGGCAGGACGAAGGAGATCAGCATCAGGAAGTTCGCACCGGCGGGCAGCCTGCCGCGCCAGCGGTCGATACCGATCGCGAACAGTACACCGAGGGGGACGGTGAGCAGTGTGGTGATCAAACCGAGCTTCAGGGTCTGCAGCAGCGCGGTGTGCAACGCGTCGTTGTGCCAGACCGAAAGGTTCTCATCTCCCCAGTACCAGCGAAATGAGAAGCCCTGCCAGGTTGTTCGCGAGCGGCCGTCGTTGAACGAGTACAGCACCGCGATCGCGACGGGCAGCAGCGACCACAGCAGGTACACGGCGGTGATGCCGATCAGAAATCGCGGTGGTCGCCATGGATCGTTCCACCAGGACACCGGCCCCCTCATGAGGACACCTCGCTGCCCCGTGACACCACGCGAAGGTAATAGAGCATCGGCAGCAGCGCAGCGATGAATACCAGCATCACGAACGCCCCCGCCTGACCGGTCTGACCTGGCGCCTGCACGCCGTCGTTGATCAGGTTGCCGACCATCGTCGTCTTCGGCGACGCGGACAGCATGTCGTTGGTGAAGTAGTCGCCGAGCATCGGCAGGCAGGTCAGCAGAAGTGCCGCCACCATCGTGGGCCTGCACAACGGCAAGGTCACGCGCCAGAACGACGAAAACCGGTCGGCGCCAAGGTCACGCGACGCCTCGAGCATCGGCTGGGACAGCCTGTCGAGCCCGGCGTACAGCGGCAGGATCATGTACGGCACGTAGCCGTACACCAGGCCAAGGATCACGACCACGGGTTGGCCGGTGAGCCAGTTGACGCTGACGTCGAAGAACCCGCCGAAGGTCAACACCTTGTTCACCAGGCCGTCGTCCTGCAGCAGGTTCACCCACGCGAACATGCGCATCATGTAGCTGATCCAGAACGGCGCGATCAGCAGCGCCAGCAGCAGCCCCCTGCGCTTCCCGGACAGCCTGGCCACGTAGTAGGACACCGGGAACGCGATGAGAAGGCACAGCGCGCTCGCGGTCAGCACATAGACGCCGGTGCGCACCAGCGCAGGCCCGAACACCCCGTTCTCGCCGACGATGTGGGTCAGCACATAGGTGAACTGCGTGGGATCCCATTGCAGCGGGTTCCACACCGGAACCGGCGTGCGGAACAGCGGGTCGACCTGACCGAACACGATGCACAGAACGACGTAGAGAGGGAAAACGAAACATGCTGCCAGCCAGATGATTCCGGGTGCGGCAAGGACCGGCCAGATCCCGCTGGTGCGTTGCCGACGCGGCGCTTCCGACCGCGGCGGTACCGCGATTACCGGGACCGCCATTGGGCCTTACGATCCGCCGGCGTTGAAGGCCTGCCACACATTGCGCCAGGCGGTCTCATTGGCCGCATCGAGCTCGAGTAACCGGTACCCGGTGTCGAAGTACTCAGGCTTCACGATCGCCGAGCGCAGGTTCTCTGGGATGAACTCCTCTTGCACAAGCGAATCCGGGGTGATCGAATTCTGCGGCGGCTGGTATCCGATCGCGGAGAAGTTCTCCTTCGCCACCTCGGGGTTGAGTATGTGGTTGATGAACAGGTGCGAGAGCACCGGGTTCTTCCCGCCACGCAGGGTCACCCACATGTCGTTGTCGACCATGCCCTTGCCGTCAGACGGGAACCAATACCGAAGGATCTCCGTGCCGGTGCCCTCTGGCAGGTAGGACTGCGCGTTGATGATGTCACCCGACCACATCTGCGCAAGACCCAGTTGCCCGGTGGGAAGAGCGTCGTACATCGTGATGGTGACCTTCGGCGAGGTGGCCTGCGCCAGCGCTTGGAGTTGTTCGCCGACCATCTTCAGGTCGGCCTCCGAGGAGGTGTTGATATCCGTAATGCCTTGGCGCAGAAGCACCATGGCCATCGCGGTGTGAAAGTCGTCAAGGACGGCCGTCTTGCCCTTGTACGCTGGATCCCACAACGAGTCGTAGGGGTTCTGCAGCGCTCCGATATCGGCGGGCACCTGGTCGGTCCGCCAGCCGATGCCGGTGGTGTAAATCGTGTACGGCACGGTGTAACGCCACTCCTGGTCGTACCAGGGGTTGGTGAAGCTCGGCCACACGTTCGTGATGTCGGGGATGTAGGAGTGGTTCAGCGGCCGAAGCAGATTCCCGTTGACCAGCCGGCTGATCTCGGTGTAGTTGGCGTTGTAGATGTCGAAGTCGACTCCACTGCGCAGCTTGGTGATCGCTTCGTCGCCGTCGTTGAACGTCGAGACCTCGATCGTGGTGTCGTACTGATCCTCGAAGTTCTTGATGGCCTGCGGGCTCAGGTAGTCCGCATAGTTGTAGATCTTGAGCGTGGCGCCCTTCTCCGGCGCGAGGCCGTCGGCGATCGGCTTGTTGTCGTCGGCGATGTTCCATGTGACCGGGCTGTCGGGCGCCGCCAGCGTCAGGCTCGGCGCCGAGGACGACGGCCCCGATTTCGAGCACGCCTGCAGGACCGCGGCAAGCGCGGGTGCGCCCGCAGCGAGAATCGCTGCGCGCGCGAGAAACTGTCGTCGGGTCGGAGGTGTTGACATCGGGGCCTCCCCGTTGATTTCGCGTCTTGTCGCTGGTAGGACTCTCGCATAGACTGAATGCTCAGTCAACCGTTCGAGAGCGGAGGTTTCACCGTGTCTTCGACGGTGGTTCAGAGTCCAGTGGCCGACACCGTAGATCAGCTGATTGCCGATGAGGAACAGGTGTTTCTGCGCCGTCAACCGCGCAGCACCGAACTCATTGCGGCGGCAGGCGTGCATCTCGCCGGCGGCGCGACATCCAACTGGCAGATCGCCGAACCGCAGGCGGTGTGGATGAGCCATGGCAAGGGTTCACGCGTCTACGACGTCGACGGGAATGAATACGTCGACATGCACGGTGGATACGGCGCATCGATTGCCGGACATGCCCATCCGGCGATCGTCGATGCGGTGAGCGACCGGGTGCGGCGCGGAACCCATTTCGCTCAACCTACCGAGGACGCCATCTGGATCGCGGGCGAACTGGCCCGCCGGTTCGACTTGCCGCTGTGGCGGTTCGCCAATTCCGGCACCGAGGCCACCATGGATGCCGTGCACCTCGCGCGGGCGCTGACCGGTCGCGATCTGATCATCAAGGTCGAGGGCTGCTATCACGGCCACCACGACTCGGTCCAGGTCTCGGTGCTGCCAGAGGCCGACGAGATCGGACCTCGCTCACTACCGACGCCCGTTCCGGGAAACTCCGGTATCCCAGCCGCAATAAGGGATTTGGTGGTCGTGGTGCCGTTCAACGACCCAGAGGCGGTCGCCCGTGCGCTTGCCGAGCATCGCGGCCAGGTCGCCGCCATGATTCTCGAACCAGTGATGATGAACGCCGGCATAATCCCGCCCGAGGACGGGTATCTGGCCGCGGTCCGCGATTTGGTGCACGCCGACGATGCGCTGTTGATCTTCGACGAGGTGAAGACCGGCTTCACCACCGGTCCCGGTGGCGTCACCGCACGCTATGGCGTGGTGCCCGACATCGTGTGCCTTGCCAAGGCGCTCGGCGGTGGGATCGCCGTCGCGGCGATCGGAGGTACCACGGCGGTGATGTCGGCGATCGCCGACGGCCGTTATGAACAGGTTGGCACCTTCAACGGCAACCCGTTGGCGATGGCGGCCACTCGCGCGACGCTCTCCGACGTGCTCACCCCGCAGGCGTACACCCACCTCGATCAGATCTCCACCCGGCTGCGCGCCGCGCTCGAAGGGGTGATCGCACAGCACGATTTCGGCTGGCACGTCGTGGCCTTGGGCGCCAAGGGTTGCGTGACCTTCCGCCGGGACCGGGTGCGCGAGTTCCGCGACTTTCTGCAGATTGACGCCCGACTCGGCCATTTGCACTGGCTCATGCAGCACAATGGCGGTGTATTTCTCCCGCCATGGGGGAAGGTGGAGCAATGGCTGTTGTCGGTCCAGCACGACGCGGACGATGTCGATCGGTTCGCGGCCAACTTCGCTCGGTTCGCCGAGGCGGTGGCGCACTGAACGGCCGGTGCAGGTGACGGGCGGGGCGATCCGGCTGCATCAGCTGGTCAAGTCGTTCGGCGGAGCCCCCGTCGTCACCGGAATCGATCTCGACATCGGAGCTGGCCAGTTCTACTCGCTGCTGGGACCGTCGGGCTGTGGCAAGACCACGACGTTGCGGATGATCGCCGGCTTCGAGAAGCCCGACTCCGGGCGTATCGAACTCGACGGCCGCGACGTGGCGAACGATCCGCCCAACCGGCGGCCGGTGAACACCGTCTTCCAGACCTACGCGCTCTTTCCGTTCATGACTGTCGGCGAGAACGTCGCGTTCGGGCTCAAGTATCAGAAGGTGTCGCGTGACGAGACCAAGCGCCGTGTCTCCGAAGCGCTCGAACTGGTTCGCATGAGCGATTTCGCGAAACGGCGTCCTGCCCAGCTCTCTGGCGGTCAGCAGCAGCGGGTGGCGCTGGCGCGGGCGCTGGTGTTGCGGCCCAAGGTGCTGCTGCTCGACGAGCCGCTCGGAGCGCTGGATGCCAAGCTGCGCAAGCAATTGCAGCTGGAACTGCGCGCGGTGCAACGCGAGGTTGGCATCACGTTCCTCTACGTGACGCACGACCAAGAGGAAGCGCTCACGATGAGCGATCAGATCGCGGTGCTCGCCGAGGGGCGTGTCGAGCAGGTCGGTGCGCCGCAGGAGATCTACTCGGCCCCGGCAACGACGTTCGTCGCAGGATTCCTTGGCGCGGCCAACATCTTTGACGCCGAGGTGCTCGAATCGGCCGGCGGCTCAGCGGTGTGCACAGCACTGGACACCAGGCTTGGTGCCGCGGTGGATGACGCCGCCGACCCGGGCGCCGCGGCGATCGTGATCCGGCCCGAACGCATCGCCGTGCAGAAGGTCGGCGAACCAATTGGGCCGGGACGCAACATCATTGGCGGCACCGTGGCTCAGGTGGTCTACCTCGGCAACTGCACGCAGGTGCACGTCGACGTCGGTGCCCCCGCCGCCCTGATCGTCGAGGTGCCCAACCATTCCGGGCCTGGCTCGGTGACGCTTGAGCCGGGCGCGAAGGTCAATTGCGTCTGCACCCACGACGCCGTCCGCGTGCTGCACCGCAGCACCGCAGTGCCGATCGCCGATCCGGTCGCCGAACAGGTCGGCGTTCTCAGCCCCTCTTAGCTGCCTTGCCGTTCACCTGCTTTTTCGCCGGTGCGAGGTCGAGTTCCCGTTCGGCGAACCGCATGGCTATGTCGTAGGCCATGGCGGAGTCGAGCTCGGGGTCATCGAGGGCAACCTGGATGGACAGCCCGTCGAGCAGGGCGGCGAACTCCAGCGCGAACATGCGGGCGTTCACCTTCTTGTCCAGACCGCCGGATTTGATGGCGTCGACGATCATCTTGCGCCAGCGGGCGTCGAGTTCTACCCGCGCTGCCCTGATTTCGTCGTGCCGGAGGGCTTGCGCCCACAGGTCGAACCACAGCCCCCAGGATCCGGGTATCTCGATGGTTTCCTCCGGCACGCAGTTCCACCGGATGAGAAGGGAAAGTCGTTCCCGTACGGACGTGACATCGGCAAGCATCGTTTCGGCAGCTTCGTAGAACATTTCCTCCGAGTACCGCAGTGCGTCCACGAGCAGGCGATCGCGGGTGCCGAAGTAGTAGATGACGAGCGCCGAGCTGACTCCTGCACGCTTGCCAACGTCGGCGATGCGGGTGTCTCCGAAACCTCGTTCACAGATCAGCTCCGCTGCGGCACGCAGCATTTCGACTCGACGAGCCTCATTCTGCTCGGTTGCTGGTGCGGGTTCGGCCATGTCGTTGCGTGTTCCCCTTCATCTGGCAGCGATGCTACTTGTCTGTAGCGTAACACTTGGTTAGATTGAACAGTCAGTCAGGACGCGAGCCTCGCGGGGACGAAGGTGGGTCTTCCATGTCGAACACATACGACGCAATCGTCATCGGCGGCGGCCACAACGGGCTGGTCTCCGCGGCGTATCTGGCCCGTTCGGGCGCAAGGACGCTGGTCCTGGAGAGCCGCGCCTCGCTTGGCGGTGCCGCGACCACCGAGGCGCCGTGGGAAGACGCGCCGCACCTTCGGGTCACCCGGCTGTCGTACGTGATGAGCCTGATGCCGCCCACCATCGTGCGCGACCTGAGCCTGGAGCGGCACGGGTACAAGGTGCACCCGATGGGCCCGTACTACCAGGCCTTCCCGGAGGGCGGGTCGCTGACGATCTACGAGGACGACCCCACGCGTACCTACGAACAGCTGGCCAAGTGGTCGAAGAAGGACGCCGAGGCCTGGCCCAAGTGGAACGCGTGGCTCGAAGGCATCGCCGACGTGATGGGCCCGCTGCTCACCCAGGTCCCGCCGAACATCGGCTCGCACAAACCCTCGCGATCTCCTCGACCTCGCGAAGCTGACGTGGAGCCAGCGCGGCATCAGCGTGCGCACCATCGGCGACGTCACCCGGCTGACTCACGATGAGCATCGCCGACCTGCTCGACGACTGGTTCGAATCACCGCAAATCAAAGGCGCGCTTGCGGTCAACGGCGTGATCGGCACATGGGCAGGACCGTACGAGCCGGGGACCGCGTACGTGATGGCGCACCACTCCATCGGCGATGTCGGCGACGGGCAGCTCGGCAGCTGGGGCTATCCCGAAGGCGGCATGGGTGCGGTCGCGGAAGCGATCGCCCGCTCGGCCCGTGAGTTCGGCGTCGGAGATCCGCACGAACGCCCGCGTGGCACGGCTGCTGGTGACCGGCGGGCGGGTGCACGGCGCGGTGCTCGAGAACGGCGACGAGGTCAGAGCGCCGTTGGTGGTCACCACCCTGCACCCGAAGATTGCTTTCCTGGACCACATTCCGCGCACCGAGCTGCCAGGCGATTTCGTCACCGACATCGAGCACTGGAAGACCCGCAGCGGCGTGGTGAAGATCAACCTCGCGCTCGGCGAGTTGCCCAACTTCACCGCAGACCCCAGTTCGGGTCTGGCCGAGCATCACACCGGCTCGGTCGAGATGGCGCCGACGATGGAGTACATCGAGGCCGCGTTCCAGGACGCCCGCACCGGCAAGCCCGCGTTGCTTCCGTTCAGCGACGGCGTCATTCCCACCACACTGGACACCACGCTGAATCCCGATGGCACGCACATCATGTCGCTGTTCACCCAGTGGGTGCCGTCCGAATGGAGCGCCGCACCGCACACCGAAGAACTCGACGCGTACGCCGACCGGCTGATCGACACCTACGACCAGGTGGCGCCGAACTTCAAGTCGTCCATCACGCACCGCGACATCGTCGGCCCGTACGACATGGAGCAGGAGTACGGCTTGATCGGCGGCAACATCTTCCACGGTGAACTGTCGCTCGAGCAGCTTTTCCACATGCGGCCCGCGCCCGGCTACGCCGACTACCGGACCCCGATCGCCGGGCTCTACAACGGCGGGTCCGGCACACACGCCGGTGGCGGCGTATGCGGCATCCCTGGGTGGCAGGCCGCTCGCGCGGCGCTGGCCGACACCAAGAAGAAGCGCTTCCGGCGAAAGTGAGCGACAGCAGGCGGGCCGCGGTTGCCGCGATGCTCGGCGCCCGGTCGGTCGCGGTCGTCGGCGCCAGCCCGCGTCCGGACAGCTTCGGCTCGCGGATGGTCATCGAGGCCCAACGCGGTTCGGCGCGTGTGCATCTGGTGAATCCTCGCTACGACAGCATCGGCGACATGCCGTGCGCGCCGACGCTGGCAGACCTGCACGAGGCCATCGACCTCGTCCTGCTCGGCGTGCCCGACACGGCGCTGATGGAGCAGCTGGAATCCGCGGTGTCCGTCGGGGCACGGTCCGCAGTGCTGTTCGGATCCGCATACGGCCTGCGCGAAAAGATCGCGGCGACGGCCTCCGATGCCGGAATGGCGTTGTGCGGGGCGGGTTGCATGGGGTTCGTCAACAACGCACTGGGTCTGCGGGCGCTCGGCTACCTCGAGCCGGATCCGTTGCCGGCGGGCGGAATCGGCCTGGTCACCCACTCCGGGTCGGCCTTCTCGACGTTGTTGCGCGCTAGGCGCGGATTCGGCTTCCGGCTCGCGGTGTCGTCAGGACAGGAACTCGTCACGGACACCGCCGACTATGTGGACTACGCACTCGATGATCCGCAGACCGACATCATCGCGCTGATGATGGAGACACCGCGCTCGGTCACGCGGCTGCGCCGCGCCCTGCTGCGTGCGGCGGAGCAGGACGTCGCGGTGGTCATCCTGACGATCGGTGGCTCACCGCGAGGACGGGCCATGGTCGCCGCGCACTCGGGTGCGCTGGCAGGAGAACAGGCCGCATGGCAGGCGTTCTGCGCGGCCACCGGGGCCGTACACGTCAGTGATCTGGCCGAGTTCACCGACACACTCGAACTGTTCTCGGGCAAGCGGGCCGCCCGAGGCGGCGGAATCGCGACGGTGCACGACTCGGGCGCCGAGCGGGCACTTGCCGCGGACCTTGCGCACGAATTGGGCGTCGAGTTCGCGGATTTGGCCGATGACACGCTGACCGCCGTCGGCGCCCTACTGGACGACGGTCTGCTGCCGACCAATCCGCTGGACGTGTGGGGGACCGGTGCCGACACCAGGAACTTGTTCGGCGCCTGCCTGCAAGCAATGGTCGACGATCCAGGGGTCGGGGTGACGGCACTGGCCGTCGACCTGGTCACCGAGTTCGACGGCGACACCGCGTACGCCGATGCCGTGCTCGACGTTGCGAAGCGTACCGACGCGCCGTTGGCGGCGCTGGCGTCGGTGGCCTCGGCGATCGACCGCGCCACGGCGGAACGGCTGCGCGACAACGGCATTCCGGTCCTCGAAGGGGTTCGCAGCGGGCTAGCGGCCCTCGGCCACTTGGTGCGCTGGCCGCTGCCCGTGGACCCTCCGGCAGGCCAGCCGCCAATCGCTCGGGCAGCACCCGACGATGCGTTCGAACTGCTGGCGGCGTACGGGATTCCCGTTGTGGAATCGCGGTCCGCCGAATCTGTCGACGCGGTGCTGGCTGCCGCCGAGGCCATCGGCTACCCGGTTGCACTGAAAACGGCTGCTGCCCTGCATAAGAGCGATGTCGGCGGTGTCGCGCTCCACCTGGCCGACGCGGACGCCTTGCGCGCTGCATACACGACGATGGCGGATGCGCTCGGTCCGGCGGTGTCCGTCCAGCAGATGGCCGCCGAGGGCGTCGAAGTCTCAGTCGGGTTCGTGCGCGATCAGGCGTTCGGGCCGTTGGTGATCGTCGCCGCGGGCGGCACGCTGGTCGAACTGTTGGCCGACCGCGCGGTGGCCTGCCCACCGGTGTCGCACGCGACGGCGCTGCGGTTGCTCGACGGCCTGCGCATCCGGCCGCTGCTGGATGGCTGGCGTGGTGCGCCTGCGGTCGATCTCGATGCGCTGGTGGACGTCATCGTGCGGTTCTCAACGATGGCAACGGAATTGGGCGACTTTCACGACGCGGTCGAGGCCAACCCGGTCATCGCCTCACCGCGCGGCGCGATCGCCGTCGACGGTCTCGTGATAGTGCGCGGCGGGGTCGGCCAGTAACGGCGCGAACGCCAGTTCGGCCGCGCCGATCATCAGTGTTTCTGAGCCGAGGCTGGCAGGCATGATGCGGACGAGTTGCTGCGGCGGGAGCAGGCTGTGATGGGCGACGGCCCCCTTCAGCGCATCGGAGGCGGCGCCGGGAAACACCCGTAGAAAACCGCCGAGCACGATGAGGGTCGGATTCATGATGTTGATCGCATTGCCAAGCGCGATGCCCAGATACTGCGCCTGGCTTTCGAGATCGGGCCGATCCTGCCTGACCTCGGTTTCCAGGCAACCGACTCGCCCGCAGTGGCAGGTGGCCGCACCCCCGACGTAGGTGTGGCCGAGCTCGCCTGCATAACCCGCGGCGCCCTCCAGAAGCGCTCCGCCGACGACGAAGCCGGCGCCGATCCCGCTGGCTCCGCCGTTGACGTAGATCATGTGGTCCGGCTGTTCGTGACCGCCGAAGGTGAACTCGGCGATCGCACCGGCATTCGCATCGTTCGCGGCGAACACCGGTATTCCCGTTGCCGCGCTGATGATCTGGCCGATCTGTTCGTCGTGCCAGCCGAGGTGTGGTGCCATCCGGACCTCGGAACCCCTGGCGTGCACGAGGCCGGGGACGGCGACGCCGATCGCCGTGATGGTGCCCCCGGAACCCAGGGTGCGTCGCATCCGGTCGATGGCCTTGGCGACGACGGCGACCGTCTCGCGGGCGGTCGGGATGGCCGTGGTCGGCCATCGCTTCATGTTCACCACCGTTCCGCCGAGTCCCACCAAGCCGATGGTTATCGCATCGATTTCGGGATTGACCGCCACCGCCAATGAACGGGTGCTCGGCCGCACGACCGGGCTCGGCCTGCCGACTTGCGCAGTGGCGGCCTGGGTTTCGTCGACAAGGCCACCGAGCGTCAACTCGTCGACAAGATCCTTCACCGTCGATCGGGACAACCCCGTCATGCGGGTCAGTTCGGAGCGGCTGATCGCGCGTCGCCGGTGGGCAAGGGTCAGCACCGCGGACAGATTGCGGCGCCGGACGTCGTCGGTGTTGGTGCCGATCCTCACGATCCCCCTCCCTTGACAGTGACTCGGGCCACATCATATGTTCGGAGTCTGAACAAATCCACCTGGTCTTCCGTCAGGAGCACGACATGTCTGTCCTCGAGTCCACCAGTACGGCGGCAAGCGATATCGCCCCCAAGCCATCCGACAAATTCTCGTTCGGTCTGTGGACCATCGGCTGGCAGGCGAACGATCCATTCGGTGTGGCCACCCGGCCACCGCTGGACGTGGTCGAGGCCGTCGAGCGGCTCGCGGAGCTCGGCGCGTACGGCCTGACGTTCCACGACGACGACCTCTTCCCGTTCGGCTCGTCCGACGACGAGCGTGCCCGCGCGATCGGCCGGTTGACCGCGGCGCTGCAGTCGACCGGCATCGTCGTGCCGATGGTCACCACGAACCTGTTCACCCACCCGGTGTTCAAGGACGGCGGGTTCACCAGCAACGACCGCGGGGTACGGCGGTTCGCGCTGCGAAAAGTATTGCGCAACATCGATCTCGCGGCAGAGCTCGGCGCGCAGACCTTCGTCATGTGGGGCGGCAGGGAGGGCAGCGAGTACGACAGCGCCAAGGATGTGCGGGCCGCGTTCGAACGCTACCGCGAGGCAGTGGATCTGCTCTGCCAGTACGTGATCGACAAGCGTTACGGCCTGAAGTTCGCCATTGAACCCAAGCCCAATGAGCCGCGCGGCGACATCCTGCTGCCCACGGTCGGGCACGCGTTGGCGTTCATCGACACACTCGCGTATCCGGAACTCGTCGGGGTCAATCCCGAGGTCGGCCACGAGCAGATGGCGGGTCTGAACTTCATGCACGGCATCAGCCAGGCGCTGTACAGCGGCAAGTTGTTTCACATCGACCTGAACGGCCAGCGGGGCATCAAGTTCGACCAGGATCTGGTCTTCGGTCACGGCGACCTCGCGAACGCGTTCGCGCTCGTCGACCTGCTGGAGAACGGTGGCCCAGACGGCGGTCCCGCCTACGACGGACCGCGGCACTTCGACTACAAACCCTCTCGCACCGAGGACGTCGCCGGAGTATGGGCTTCGGCTGCGGCGAATATGCGGATGTATCTGCTGCTCAAGCAGCGCGCAGCGGCGTTCCGCGCTGACCCGGACGTGGCCGAGGCCATCGCGGCTGCGCGGGTCAACGAACTGCGGCGACCCACGCTGAACCCTGGCGAGACCTACGTGGACCTGCTGGCGGACCGCTCGGCGTACGAGGAATTCGACGCCGACTCCTATTTCGGCGCCAAGGGATTCGGCTTCGTGCAGCTCAACCAACTGGCGCTCGAGCACCTGATGGGCGCGCGGTAACCAATCCGATTGAGGCTCTAGACGTGACGCACGTCACGCTATAAGTTGTTTCAAACAACAAACCACTGGCCATGGACGGAAGGCGATCTGGAATGAAACGAACCGGCGGTCTGATATTCGCTGTGGTCGTCGGAGCGGGGCTCACCCTCACCGGATGCGGAAGCGACAGCGGTGGCGGCGGCGGTGGTGGTGACCAGGCCTCGGCGGGCAAGGTCGGCGTGATCCTGCCCGATACCAAGTCCTCGGTGCGCTGGGAGACCAAGGACCGCCCGGCACTCGAGGAGGCGTTCAAGGCTGCCGGTGTGGACTACACCATTCAGAACGCGGAGGGCTCCGCCGACACGATGGCGACCATCGCCGACGGCATGATCGCCGACGGGGTGACCGTCCTGGCCATCGTCAACCTGGACTCCGACAGCGGCGCGTCCATCCAGGAGAAGGCGGCCAGCCAGGGTGTGAAGACCATCGACTACGACCGTCTCACCCTCGGCGGTTCGGCCGACGTCTACGTGTCATTCGACAACACCAAGGTCGGCGAGCTTCAGGGGCAGGGGCTAGTGGACTGCCTTGCGGGCAAGCCCGCAAACGTGGTGTTCCTCAACGGATCTCCCACGGACAACAACGCCACGCTGTTCACGTCCGGCGCGCACTCGGCGGTGGACAAGACCCCGAGCATCAAGATCGTCGGAGAGCAGGCCGTGCCGGACTGGGACAACGACGTCGCGGTGACCATTTTCGAACAGCTCTACACCGCCTCCGACGGCAAGGTGGACGGCGTATATGCGGCCAACGACGGCCTGGCGGGCTCGGTCATCTCGATCCTCGAGAAGAACCAGCGAGCCGGGCAGGTGCCGGTGACCGGCCAGGACGCCACGGTCGAGGGGTTGCAGAACATCCTCTCCGGCTCCCAATGCATGACGGTGTACAAGTCCGCCCAGGAAGAGGCGGGCGCGCTGGCTGACGCCGCGATCGCACTCGTCAACGGCGAGCAGCCCGAGACGAACAGCACCTCCCGCGACGACACCGGCAAGCGCGACGTGCCTTCGGTGTTGCTCACCCCCAAGTCGATCACCAAGGACAACGTGAACGTGGTGTTCGACGACGGCGGGCAGTCCCGCGAAGAGGTCTGCGCCGGCGAGTTCGCTGCCGCCTGCACGGCCGCGGGGCTCTAGGCTTGACCGTGACTGCGGCGCACGAGCCCATCCTCGAATTGCGGGGTGTCAACAAGAGTTTCGGTGTCGTGCACGTCCTACACGATGTCGACTTCCAGATCTACCCCGGTGAAGTCACCGCATTGGTCGGCGACAACGGCGCGGGTAAATCGACACTCGTCAAGGCGATCGCCGGGATCTACCCGATCGACACGGGCACCTATCTGTCCGAGGGTAAGCCGGTCACGGTCAGAGATCCCAACGACGTAGCCGCCCTGGGCATCGAGATCGTGTACCAGGACCTGGCGCTGTGCGACAACCTCGACATCGTGCAGAACATGTTTCTCGGCCGTGAACTCAAGCGCAGGGGCGTGCTGGACGAGGCGACCATGGAGTCGATGGCCCGTGAGGCGTTGGCGTCACTGTCGGTGCGGACCGTGAAATCCGTGCGGCAGACGGTGTCCAGCTTGTCGGGAGGGCAACGACAGACGGTGGCGATCGCCAAGTCGGTGCTCTGGAACTCCAAGGTGGTCCTGCTCGACGAGCCGACGGCCGCGCTCGGCGTCGCGCAGACGCGTCAGGTCATCGACCTGGTCCGGCGGCTCGCCAACCAGGGCGTCGGGGTGGTTCTGATCTCGCACAACATGGTCGACGTCTTCGAGGTCGCTGACCGGATCTGCGCGCTGTACCTCGGGCGGGTCGCCGCGGAGGTGAAGGCGTCGGAGGTCACGCACAGTCAGGTGGTCGAACTGATCACCGCAGGCCGTTCCGGCAGCATCGGCCTTGCGCCTGCCGAAGCCGCGCAGTCGATGTGAGGACCGCGAAATGACCACTCTGAACACCAAACTCGCCGACGGCGAATTCGCCGCCGATACCCAGAGCGACGACACGTTCCTCGACGCGGTGCGCGGTTACGCACGGCGCGTGCGCGGCGGCGACATGGGGTCCCTGCCCGCGATCCTCGGCCTCATCGTGCTGTTCATCGTGTTCGGGCTCGCCAACGACCGGTTCGTCTCGGCGCTCAATCTGGCGAACCTGGTCACCCAGGCCGGCTCGATCTGCGTGCTGGCGATGGGTCTGGTGTTCGTGCTGCTGCTCGGCGACATCGACCTGTCGGCGGGAGTGGCCGGTGGGGTCTCGGCGTGCGCGATGGGGCTGACGATCGTCAACCTCGGCTGGCCGTGGTGGGCGGCAATCCTCGTCGGCGTCGCGTGTGGGGCGTTGATCGGATTGGCGATCGGTGTGCTGTGCGCGAAGCTGGGCATCCCGTCGTTCGTGGTGACGCTGGCCTTCTTCCTTGGGCTGCAAGGCGTCACGCTCAAGCTGATCGGCGAGGGCGGTTCGGTACGTGTCGACAATCCGGTGATCAGGGGTATCACGATCGACAACCTCCCGGTCACCGTCGGCTGGGCCCTCGCGCTGCTGATCGTCGTCGGCTTCGCCGGACTCGAGTTGTACCGGCACCGCAGCAAGGTGGCCGCGGGCCTGCACCACTCGCCGTTCGGCGTGGTGGCCGCTCGCATCGTCGGCGTTTCGGTGGTGACGCTCGGGGTCACCTACGTCCTGAGCCTGAATCGCAGCGTCAACCCGAACATCGAAATCCGCGGCATCCCTTACGTTCTGCCGCTTGTCGGGCTGCTGTTGATCACGCTGACGGTCATCCTCAATCGCACTGCGTACGGGCGACACATCTACGCCGTCGGTGGGAATCCGGAGGCGGCGCGGCGCGCGGGCATTCACGTCGACCGGATCAGGCTGTCGGCGTTCGTGGTGTGCTCGTCGCTGGCCGCACTGAGTGGCATCATCGCCGCCTCGTACGGCGGAAAGGTGTCGGCGTCCTCTGGTGCGGGCAACGTGTTGTTGTACGCGGTCGGCGCTGCGGTCATCGGCGGCACCAGCCTGTTCGGCGGCAAGGGCAGAGCGCTCGACGCGGTCGTCGGTGGTGTGGTAGTGGCAATGATCGCCAACGGACTCGGCCTGCTGAACCAGGCGTCGTACATCAATTTCCTTGTCACGGGCGGAGTTCTGCTGCTCGCAGCGAGTGTTGACGCGATCTCCCGCCGGCGTCGGTCGGCGACAGGCCTTGGCTGAGTAGCACGTGTCAAGTGTCCGCACCGGTGCCGGGACCAACCAGGAGAACGCCCGCAGACACAACCTGAGCACACTGCTCGGGCACCTGCACATGGCCGGGCAACTGTCGAGGTCGTCGCTGACCACCGTGATGGGACTCAACCGCAGCACGATCGCCGACCTCGTCGGGGAGGTCGAAAATCTCGGCCTGGCACGACAGTTGGCGCCGGACGCCCGCACCCGGTCGGCGGGGCGGCCCTCGGTGGGAGTCGCCGCCACCGACCACGCGTACGTGCTGGCGATCGATGTGCGGGTCTCCGGCCTGGTGGTAGCCAGGGTCGGACTCGGCGGAGTGGTGCTCTCGCAGGCGGAAGGGAAATCACCCGCAGACCACGATCCGCAGGCCACCGCGGACTCGATCGCGGCTCTGGTTCAGAAGGTGGTCCGCGATGCCGACCACGACTCGGTACTTGTCGGCATCGGGGCCAGTGTGCCGGGCATCATCGATCGAGACAGCGGAATCGTAAGGCTGGCACCGAATCTCGAGTGGCGCGATATACCGTTCGCGGAAATGGTGGTCCATCGGCTCGGCGTTCCCGTCGGGGCTGTCCTCGGAAACGACGCCGACAACGGTGCGCTGGCCGAGCACCTGCGCGGCGTCGGCCGCGGTGTGGACGACCTGGTGTACGTATGCGGGGAGGTCGGCGTCGGTGCCGGGTTGATCGCAGGGGGCAGGCCCGTCAACGGCGCATCGGGCTTCGCAGGCGAGATCGGGCACCTGCCGTTCGGTGACGGAACACGACCGTGCCACTGCGGCGCAACGGGCTGCTGGGAGACGGAGATCGGCGCGGCGGCGATGGCGGTGGCGGTGGGTTGCCCACTGGACCGGCTCACCGAGCTCGGCGACTACCTGGACGGTTTGACCTCGGCGCCAACCGAACTCGCCGCGATCGGGCGTCACCTTGGCCGTGGACTCGCCGGGCTGGTGAACCTGCTCAACCCGCAGATCATCGTGCTCGGCGGATATCTGCGCGCCCTCTACCGCTGGGTCGAGCGCGACGTACGCGCCGAGATGATCCTTCGTGGGCTGCGGGTGCCGGGCATGCGGCCGCGCATCGTGCTGCCCGCGCTTGGCGACAAGTCGGTGCTCATCGGAGCGTCCGAGATGGCGTTCCGGGAGCTGCTGGCGGACCCCGTCGGCTGCATGGCCGACGCGCCGCGCACCGCAGAGTTGGTGGCCTGATCGGCGGTGGGTGCCCGCCTCAGAAGATCGAGTACACCTTCCGCACCGTCTCGTGGATATCCCAGGTGCCCTTCCAGCCCACGGGGAACACCGCGATATCGCCAGCGCCGACCTCGGCAGCCTCGCCGCCGTCGGGTGTGACGGTCATCCGCCCCGACAGCACGTAGATGACCTCGTTCTCGTCCTGAACCCAATACGAGGGCCCCGGCGTGCATTGCCAAATGCCTGCGGACTTCGCGCCGTCCACCCACATCTCCAGGCCGTGGGTGGCCATCGGATCGCCGGTGGCCTCGGGCAACGGCCCCCAGTCCTCCAGCTCGGCGTCGGCGGCCATGGCAAGGATTTCAGTGTTCACAGTGAGGCTTTCTCCGGGAAGGGTAGTGAAATGGGTTCGGGGGCAAGCCTGCTGTTGCCGTCCGCGTCGAACCGGTCGAGGCCGAGGTCGGTCAGGTCGAGCCAGGTGCATTCGCCCGTGATGGTCAGGTCGGCGGCCACCTCGGCCACCGCGGGACCCCACATCATGCCGTGGCCCGCCGGGCTGGCCACCACGGTGCCCGCCACTGGACCGTCGTCGGTGAGTAGCGGGCCGAGTATCGGCAGATGGTCGGGCGTGTAGTCGATGGTCGCCGCCCACGTCCGTCGCAGCCCGAGACCCTTGATGCCGGGAAGCAGCTCTTCGATGCGGTCGCGGGCCTTCTGGTAGTAGATCTCGTCGAAGTCCGCAGCAACACCTGCGGGCTCGTCGGGATTGCTCATGCCCCACAGCAGGCCACCGGCTTCGCCTGGGCGCCAATAGATCCCTGAGGAGATATCGAAGACCATCGGCACTTCGTGGACGTCGAACGCCGAGACCGGCGCGGTCACCACGACCTGATGGCGCGAACCACCTGCCGGAATCCGCCCTCCCGCCGTCGCGCCGACCTTGCCGAGTTTGGGGCCGCCGGTCAGCACGACGTGTTCGGTGTCGATCGGACCGTCCGAGGTGTCGACGCCCACGACGCGGCCGCCCTCGACACGCAAACCCGTGAAGGCGCAGCGTTCGCGAACGTCCACGCCGAATGCGGTCAGCGCGGCGGCGTAGGCCAGCACGTTGCGCGGCGCGTCGATGTAGCCGTCACCTGGCGCGTACGACGCACCGAGCGTCGCCCCCTGTGCCAAGCCGGTGTTGCGGTCGTCGATGTCGGTACCGGACAGCCATTCCACGTCGAGGCCTAGACGTGCGCTGCAGCGCGATCCGCTCGTGTGCCTGCGCGACCTCGGCTTCGGTGAAGCACGGCATCAGATAGCCCTGTGCGACAAAGCCGCAATCCAGCGGGAAGCGGTCGCCGCTGGCGGTATAGAAATCCTGCGTGCGAAGCCCCAGCCGGATGGCGGTTTCCGTGCCGCCCTGCGCGCGGACCATGCCCGCGGCTCGGCTGCTGGCGCCGTCGCCAAGCGTGTTCGCCTCGAGCAGCACGACGTTGGCCGCGCCGCGCTCGGCCAGCAGCACGGCCGTCCACGCACCGACCGTGCCACCACCGACTACGACGACATCGGCGCTCCGGGAGCTGGTCATACCAGAGAACGCTGGCATAGACTGAACGCTCAGTCAAGAGGTGGAGGTGCGGATGTACGGTCTGACAGAGGACGATCGGCGCATCCGGGATACGGCGCGCGCGTTCGTCGAGACGCTGATCCCGCACGAGGTGGAGGCCGAGCTCGCAGGCGGCATCCTTCCCAAGGAGCTGACGGCCGAGCATCGGGCCCGCGCAATCGAATTGGGCCTCTATGCCACCAACATGCCCGCCTCCGTCGGGGGGCCGGGATGCACGGCTTTGCAGCAGGTGCTGGTGCAGGAGCAATGCGGGCGGGTGACCAACGGGATCGGCTGGGTGATGGCGACTCCGCCGCAGTGGTGGGTCGACGTCGCGACCGATTATCAGCGCGAGCAGTGGTTGCTGCCGTCGGTGCGCGGGGAGATGCACGAGTCGTACGCGATCACCGAGGAGTTCGCCGGGTCGGACGTGTCTGCGTTGCAGACCACGGTTCGTCGTGACGGCGACGAGTACGTGATCAACGGGATCAAGTGGCACGTCACATCGTTCAATCTGGCTCACTACGTGTTCGTCGAGGGCGTGCTGGAGGGCGGCGACCACGTGCTGCTGGTGGTCGACCTGCCGTGGCCGGGTGTGGAAGTGGTACGCACGCCGCATTATTCGCACAACATCGCCGACGAGCATCCGATCGTGGCGTTCAACGACGTTCGTGTCCCTTCGGCCAATCTCGTCGGCACCGAGGGTGGCCCGATGACGTTCACCCAGGACTGGTTCCGGTTCGAGCGGATGATGGTGGCCGCCAGGTGCGTTGGCGCCGCGCAACGACTGGTCGACGAGGCGACAGCCTTCGCGCAGACTCGGATCGTCGACGGTAAGCCACTTGGCGAGCACCAGCTCGTCGCGGGCATGCTGGCCGACAGCGCGACCGAACTGTTCGCCGCTCGCACGATGCTCTACGAGGTGGCCCGCTCGATCGACGACGGCTACGACCGCAAGACCCTGCACGGGCAAGCGTCGATGGCGAAGCTGTACTGCTCGGAGATGGCAGGGCGGGTGGCCGATCGCGCCGTGCAGATCTTCGGCGGCCGCGGCTACATGCGCGAGAACGTCGCCGAGCGGATGTTCCGCGAGCTTCGGGTCGAGCGCATCTGGGAGGGCGCCAGCGAGATCCAGCGGATCATCGTGGGGCGTCAGCTGATGAATCGCGGTCCTGCGGCGTTGCTGGACCCCTGACATCCAGTAACCGGACAAATTCGACGGGCTCGGTAAAGCCCTTGAGCGCAACCGACTCTCGACGCTGGGAGGTGGACGACAGCATGTCCCGCACCTCCGGGTCGTCGGCCACGGTGTGTGACAGCACAATGTCGGCACCGATGCTCTGGCCCTGCAGCCTTGCGGCCATGTTGACCGTCGAGCCGAAATAGTCGAGGCGGTCGTTCAAGGTCACCACCACGCTGGGACCGGCGTGCACGCCCACTTTCAGGACGAGATCGCGTACCCCTTGGCCTGATTCGCTGATCTGCGTCTGCATCTCCAGCGCGGCACGCACCGCCTGCGCAGGGTCGCTGAACGAGGCCATCACCGCGTCGCCGATCGTCTTGACCACCGCACCGTCGTGGTCCCGCACGATCGCCGCCAGCAGCGCGAAGTGCGCGCGCACGATGTTGTAGGCCGCGGCGTCGCCAACGCGTTCGTACAGCGCCGTCGAGCCTTGAAGGTCGGTGAACAGCAGGGCAACCTGGCTGACGCCCGCATCGTCGCCGGGCCGCAGGGTGGCTTCGGCGAACAGATCGCGAAAGGCCTGCAGCGAGATCACTTCTGGGGCCGTCAGCGCGTCGCGTACCCAGGTGCGGTCCTCGATCACGGCTGCGAGCTCGAAGTCGGTTTCGTTGGTGAACGCAACGCCCGACGCTTCGCCGGGCAGCGCTTCCACGCCCGACGCCGTGATGCGCACGCCGGGGAACGTGCCCGATTCGTATTCGATGTCGGCGACCGCCCCTGGATGCAGCGTGCGAAGACGATACGAGCCCGGCGCCAGATCGGTGGCAACGGTTCGTCGTTCGCCAGGCTGCAGCAGCACCTGAACCGCGACGTGCGGTGTTCCCATCGGGCCGGACAGACAGAAACCGCCGTCGCGCAGCGGGCGCACGGTGGGCGCCGGGGCGAACCAGAGCTCGACGTTCTTCTCGAAGTCGCGTTCGTAGTCGATGTTGCACGAGGAACAGTGCGCGCCGCGCGGCAGTTCCGCGAGCACGGCGACACTGAGTTTCGGCCCGCGGCAGTTGGGGCAGAGCAGCCCCCACTTCATGGCGAGAAGCCCCGCCTTCACGGCGGCAAGGCAGGCCTCGATCGCGCACCGCGCGGGCAGGCCGAGTTGGTCGGCCAGTGCCTTGGGCCTGATCTGGCCGACATCGGCTGCCATGCCGTTGAGCACCAAATCGGCGAGCCGCGTGCCGAGTCCGTTGCCATAAGGGCCGCGGTCGATCTCGCGGGCCAGTGCCTCGGCGCGCGCCCGCGCACCGGGGGGCAGGTCGGGCGGCGCCAACTCGAACGGTGTGGCGCGCATGCCTTGGGCGAACGCGACGGCCTCAAGGGTGCGCTTGCCGACCGCCTCACCGGCCTGCTCCGCAAGCCGCGCGCCGAGCACACGACCGACCACACTCAGCGGCTCCCATTCGAGTGCGTAGGCCACGTGCGAGCCGCCTGCGCCGTCGGACTCGAGATCGAACACGGGGCCGAAGCGGCGGAACGGCCCTTTCGTGAAGACCCGTGACTGGCGAAAGTGCCTGCCTGCGATCCACTCGTAGGGTTTCTCTTCCCATTCGAGCGTGAAGCCCGCCACCTTGCCCCGTCCGCGGCGCACGACCGTCCCGTTGGGTTGCGGCGTCGGATCGAGGGTGTACGGCGGCAGGCCCATCGCCTCGTTGAACCGGTTGGTATCCGCCAGCACCGGCCAGAGCCGATCCGGCGGCAGGTCAAATGTCCAGGTCCACGTGCGACGCATCGGTTACTCGCTTGCGCGGGATGTCCTGAAACCGAGCAGTCGCATGCCGTGATACACCAGCAGCGCCGCGATCGAACCCAGTGCGATGCCGGTGAACGTCAAATTGCCTGCCTGCCAGGTGAAGTCGGCGATACCGATGATCAGCGGGATGGCTGCGGTCATCTGGTTGAGCGGCTTGGAGAAGTCGACGTGGTTGGTCAGCCAGATGCGGACCCCGAGCACGCCGACCAGCCCGTACAGCACGATCGTCGCGCCGCCGAGCACGCCCGGCGGTATCGCCGAGATCGCGGCACCCACCTTCGGGCACAGTGACAACACGATGGCCACCGCTGCGGCGATCCAGTAGGCGGCCGTCGAATAGATCCGGGTGGCCGCCATGACGCCGATGTTCTCGGCATAGGTGGTGGTCGCCGAACCGCCGCCGAAGCCCGGCCAGCGTCGTTGCCACCCCGTCGGCGGCCAGCGCACGGCCCATCAGCGGGTCGACGTCGGTGTCCGTCATCTGGCCGACCGACTTGACGTGCCCGATGTTCTCGGCGACCAGCGCGATGACCGCGGGCAGGAACATCGGCAGCACCGGCCAAGTGAACGTCGGGGTCTGGAATTCGGGAAGACCGATCCACGGCGCGGCGGCGATCGCCGCGGTGTCGACGTCGCCGAGGACCAGCGCCAGCAGATACCCGACGACGACGGCCAGGAAGATCGCCAGCCGACCGATGATGCCGCGAAAGAACGCCAGCGACGCGACCAGCAGCACCAGCGTGACCAGGCCGACCAGCGGGCCCTTCTCGAAGTTCGTCTTCGCCGCGGGCGCCAGGTTGAAACCGATCAGCGCGACGATCGGCGCCGGTCACCACCGGCGGCAACGTCGCATCGAGCCAGCGCGTGCCGACCAGGTGCACGACCGCGCCGATAACGATCAGCATCAGCGCCGACCGCGACCAGACCGCCCAGCGCGCTGCCGGTGCCGTGCGAGGCCGACCGCCGCGGTCACCGGCGCGATCACCGAGAAGCTCGACCCCAGATAGCTGGGCAGTCGGTTGCCGGTGATCAGCAGGAACAGGATGGTGCCGACACCGGAGAACAGCAGTGTGGTGGCGGGCGGGAAACCGGTCAGCACCGGCACCAGGAAGGTGGCGCCGAACATCGCGACCACGTGCTGGGCGCCAAGGCCGATGGTGCGGCCCCAGCCGAGCCGTTCGTCGGGCGCGACGACGAAGTCGGCGTCGGCCTGCGTCTCGACGTGTTTCCAAGCAAGACGGGTCACGAGTTCGACTACACACCATCTCCGCGAGGGACACATGGTGACGAGACTGGGCACCGGGTGTTGCGCAGTTTCGGCGACTACGAGCGGTCATGGCTGCGCGGCGACGTGACTCGCCGGCGTGACGGTCGCGGCCTATCTGGTACCGCAGGTGATGGCGTACGCGACGGTGGCGGGGCTGCCACCGGTCGTCGGACTGTGGGCGGCGTTGGTGCCGCTGGTCGTCTACGCGGTGCTCGGCTCGTCGCGACAGCTGTCGGTCGGACCGGAGTCGACGACGGCGCTGATGACGGCGACGGCGCTGGCGCCGCTGGCCGTAGGGGATCCCGGCCGCTACGCGACGATGGCGGCGGCGGTGGCAGTGCTGGTCGGCGTCGATCTGCCTGCGTGGCAGGACTGATCCGGCTCGGCTTCCTCGCCGAGTCTGTTGTCCCGACCGGTGCTGATCGGTTACATGACCGGCGTTGCGGTCGTCATGATCGGCAGTCAGCTCGGCAAGGTGACCGGCGTCGAGTCGACGGCGACGAATTCATCGCCCAGATGAGGTCTTTCGCCGCCGGCATCGGAACGTGCACTGGCCGACCCTGGCGCTCTCGGGCTGCGGTGCTGGTCCTGCTGCTGGCGCTGTGCCGGCTGTCCCCGCGCTTTCCCGGAGCGTTGGTGGCGGTGCTGGCGGCCGTGCGGCGGTATGGTCCTGGACCTGGAGAGCAGTGGAATCCGGGTGATCGGCGATATCCCGGCCGGATTCGCCACGCCGGGCGTGCCTGCGATTCCGTCGGTGAGTTGGTCACGCTGTGGTTACCGGCGCTGGGTATTGCGATCGTCGCCTTCTCGGACAACGTGTTGACGGCCCGCACCTTCGCGATCTCGGCAAGGGCGAGGACGTCGACGCCAACGCCGAGCTGCGTGCACTGGGCGTGTGCAATATGGCAACCGGTGTGACCCAGGGCTTTCCGGTGAGTTCGAGCGGTAGTCGCACCGCTCTCGGTGACGCCGTCGGTAGTCGCACCCAGCTGTACTCCTGGTGATGCTGGTGACCGTGGTGGCGGTGATGGTGGTCGGTGGTGATCTGCTGGCGAGGTTCCCGACCGCCGCGCTCGGCGCGCTGGTGGTGTACGCCGCACTGCGGCTGATCGATGTGCCGGAGTTCAGGCGGTTGGCGCGCTTCCGTCGCAGCGAGCTGATTCTGGCCATGGCGACCACGGCGGCGGTGCTCGGAATCGGCGTGCTCTACGGCGTGTTGGTCGCCATCGGGTTGTCGGTGCTCGACCTGCTGCGCCGTATCGCGCGTCCACACGACGGGGTGCTCGGGTTCGTTCCGGGTCTGGCCGGCATGCACGATATCGACGACTATCCGGATGCAGTCGCGGTGCCCGGCCTGGTGGTGTACCGCTACGACGCGCCGCTGTTCTTCGCCAACGCCGAGGACTTCCGGGAGCGCGCGATGGCCGCGGTCGCACAGGCCGATCATCCTGTGGAGTGGTTCGTCTACAACGCGGAGGCCAACGTCGAGCCCGATCTGACCGCCGTCGATGCGCTGGAACAGCTTCGGGCGGACTCACCGCGCGCGGAATCGTTTTCGCGATGGCCACGCGTCAAGCAGGATCTGCTCGACGATCTGGTGGCGTCGGGCTTCTACGACAAGGTCGGCGA
>CAVRIH010000024.1:0-24369 GCA_963721195.1 uncultured Actinomycetota bacterium
GGCGCGACTGGACGCGTCGAACCTTGACTTGCGGTGTTGCACTGCAATGTTCGCCGTCAAAGGACCGCCTGGTCGAATACCGACTCAACGAACTCTCGGCACGCGAGCTTCTGGCGCTCACCCTCGTCGAGGCAGCCGTCGCACTGGGATGGATAGCCATGCACTGGCCAGGGCTGGTCGACGAAATGCGGCGGGTGCTACCCGATCTCGAGGCGTTACCGGGCGACCTTGATGCCGCAGAGATGCTCAACCGGGCTGTCTCGCTCGCGAGCACCGGGCATGCATTGAGCGTTCATCCGCTGATCGGCAGATTGCCGTCGGCGTACACCGTCCCACAAGGTCTGTCCGACAAGCTGCGCCGCAGCTTCGGCCGTATGCCTTGGACGACAACGCAGAAGCGGGTTCCGCGACCGTATTCCGTACCCGTCGGCGGCGACGGCGGTGTGCGAAACCCCAATCTGCCACCGCCGAGCCGGCCGCAGGACGACGATCTCGACATCACTCCGGAGCACCGTCCCGGTATCCCCTATCCGGAATGGAATGCATGGACGAAGAGCTTCATGCGGGATCATGTCGCGGTTCTCGAGCGTGTACACACCAGCGGCACCCGCGAGCCGGGAGCGGCGTCAGCCGACCTCCGGAAATGGTTCGAGGAGCACACCCATCGTTCAATGAAGAACCGTCTCGAAGATGGTTCCGATCTCGATGTCGAGCAGTACGTCTGCCACTACATCGATTTGACGACGGGCGAAGCCGTCGAGCCTCGTATCTTCCGCGAGTTGCTACCAAGCAATCGTGACGTCACCACGGCGCTGCTACTGGACGGCAGTTCATCGCTTGGCGTGCATGGTGGCCGAATCTTCAAGCTGGAGTTGGCGTGTGCCGACGCGCTGTCCCAGGCCATGTCGCTGGCCAGAGAGCGGCACGGCATCTTCGTGTTCACCGGCAACACCCGCCACCGCGTCGAGGTCAGTTGCCTCAAGGACTTCGAGGACCGGCGGTTTGTGCCGCCCAGTCAGCTCGGCCTGGCGACAGGCGGGTACACGCGGCTCGGCGCGCCACTACGTCATCTGACCAGCCGGCTCTTGGCGCAGCCGTCCGAACGGCGGCTACTCATCGTGATCGGTGACGGATTGGTCTCCGACGAAGGCTACGAAGGCCGGTACGCGTGGGCCGATGCCGCGCACGCGGTCGAAGAGGCCAACGATGCCGGCGTCTCGATTTACTACGTCGGAGTCGGGCCAACCCGTGTCGATCCGCTACCGGAAGTCTTCGGACCACGTCGCTCGCAACGCATTCGGCGGATTGAAGACCTGCCACGGGTACTTGCCCATGTTCATCGAGAGTTGGTGGCCGCGTGACCGAAACGTACTTCTCAAACGGCAACGAAGTGCAGTTGTTCGAGCAGGCCTATCACCAGCGGTTGCCCGTCATGCTCACAGGACCGACCGGATGCGGTAAGACCCGGCTGGTCGAACACATGGGGCTGTTGCTGCGACGGCCGGTCGTCACGATCAGCTGCCACGACGACTTGACCAGCTCCGACCTGGTGGGCCGGTTCATGGTTACCGGAGGCGACGTCGTATGGACCGACGGGCCCCTCACCAGGGCCGTCAAGGCCGGCGCCATCTGCTATCTCGACGAGGTCGTCGAGGCGCGCCACGACTCGCTGGCCATCCTGCACTCGCTGACCGACCACCGGCGCGCGCTATATCTCGACCGCGCAGGCGAAGTCGTCCAAGCGCCAGAGGAATTCATGCTCGTCTGTTCATACAACCCCGCGTACCGCAGTTCCCTCAAGGAGCTCAAGCCGTCGTTCCGTCAACGGTTCGTCACCGTGGCGATGAAATATCTGGCGCCTGACCGCGAAGCCGAGGTGATTGTCGCCGAAGCGAACGTCGAACTTTCGACGGCCAACCGGCTTGTCCGGTGCGCGACCGCGATCCGCACTGCAGACGAGGCGTTTCACTTCGAACCGCCGTCGACCCGCGTGCTGGTCACCGCCGCGCAATTGGTCGCCGCCGGGGCCAGCGAACTGGACGCCGCCGAGTCCTGCATCCTCGCGCCGTTGTCTACCGACGGCGCGATCACCGACGGCCTCCGCGAAGTCGCGGTGGCCAGCCTCTTGGAAGGAGTCAACTGACATGGATCAGAAGGAGAAGAAGCGCAAGCGGGCGCTCATCGTTCTGCAGATCGTGATCTACGGGTACCTGCTGACGATGTTCCTCATTCAGCTCTACATGTCGTTCGCCCGCGGGTGGTGGGACTTGTGAATCTTGACGTGCGGGCTGGCGGCACAGTAGGCCTCGAAGCGCACGACGAGGAATCGCGCCTGGCGCAACGCCGCGCCGACAAGTGGATGATCGTCGGCGCCGGACTGATGGGCATGTGGGCCCCTGGGATCTTTGGATTGCCCATCTTCCTGCGCGGGGTATGGCTGCAGCGGCAAGCGGCCCGCGCCGGACTGTCGATGCGGCCGATGATCGTCACCCTGATCGGATACCTCGTCCTGATCGACGGGATGCTCAACAGCCTCGGCTGGGCACTCGATCTCGTCGCCAACCACACGTTG
Source organism: uncultured Actinomycetota bacterium (assembly GCA_963721195.1). Taxonomy (GTDB): domain Bacteria; phylum Actinomycetota; class Actinomycetes; order Mycobacteriales; family Mycobacteriaceae; genus Mycobacterium. The sequence continues at coordinate 2,573 of CAVRIH010000024.1, forward strand.
ATCAACCGTGTGCTGATGGTCGGCTGGGGTGCCATGTTCGACGCCGGGTATTTCTGGCACTACAACGAATTCTGGGTCGGCGGCGCCGCGGGACCCGGCGAGAAGTCCATGGTGTTCGGCATGATCCTCACCGTCTTTGCGATGCGGTGCGCCGCCGCTATCGGGTTCCTACAGATGAAGCGCTGGGGCCACCAGTGGATGATCATCACTTGCTGGATGGGCGTGCTCATCTGGTGCCTATACGTGTTCAACATGACGATGTACGCCGACGTGCGCTTTGCCGGTGTCGTGTTCCCGGTCATCGGCTGGTGGCTCTACGACATCTTCTACATCACCCCGTTCCTTGCCATTCCGTATCTGCACACGGTCAACCGCGAAATCTTCTCCGACTGAACAGGTTCAAGGAGTACACCAGTGACAACGACCGAAGAACTTCCGCCCGGCACCACGCCCTACTACGCGCGAATGCACAAATGGATAAAGCGCGCGGTTCTGGTATGCCTTGTCGCCCTTGTCATCGAAGGGGCATTCACGCTGCCGTTCATGGCGGTGTACTACGGCTACCCGACGCTGAGCCTCACCGAGATCTGCAGCGAGCTGCTCAAGGTCCGCTACTCCGACGACACATTGGAATGCAAGGTCCCCTACCCGCCGTTGGGGCCGCCGGAGGGCGCCGAAGGCAAGGACACCGCGCAGGACGAGTGGGGCATCCAGCCGGTGCCGAAGTACAACCGGATCGGTTTCCGCGAACTCGTCCGCATCCATGACGAGCGCGAGGCCCGGCAAGCCGCCGAGCAGCAAGGCGCTCCGTAGTGCCTCGATCGCCGGAAGATCATGCGCGCAACTGGGATCTCCGTCACGAGGATTTCAACGACAACGACTTCTTGTATGACGTGTATGCGGTGATGAGGCAGAACTCGCCCTTCTCCCACACCGACGAGCCGTTTCTCGTCGCTACACCCGGTGGCGCATGGGTGGCGACGCGTTACGCAGAGTGCTACAAGATCCTGCAAGACTGGCAGCACTTCTCTAGCAATCCGTCGCCGGAAGGGGCCGACAAGCTCACCGGCGATCTCGTAGTGACACTCGATCCACCGCGGCAGCAGAAGTTTCGGAAGATTCTGAACCCGTACTTCTCGCCGGCACGCATGAAAGCACTACGGCCACAGATCCAAGCCGAAACCGACCGACTATTGGACGAATTCATCGAACAGGGAACCGGCGACCTCGCGCAGGTCGCGTGGCGCCAGCCCGGCATCGTCTTTTTCAAGTACCTACTCGGCATGCCCATCGACGATGTCCCGTTGTATATCGAGTTGACCGATACTGGGCTCAACGGCGATTCCGAGGAGGCTCGGATGGCCGCCTGGGGCGGGCTGTACCAGCACCTCCACGACGCGGTATCAGCGCGTATCACCGCGCCACCCAGAGATGACATGATCGACGTCCTTCTCTCTGCTGAAATCGACGGCGAGAAACTGTCTTTCGAAGACGTCGTCTCCAATGCGATGCTCTTGGTTCAGGCCGGGCTCGAGACGACGGCCAGCGCCATGTCCTCAGCGTTCCATTACCTCGCCACCCATCACGACGAACGCGATCGGCTCGTCCGTGAACCCGAAATCTTGCCGCGGGCCGTCGAAGAGTTCATCCGATTCACCGGATCGATTCACGGCCTGCCCCGAACCGTCGCGACCGAAGTCGAGTTGAGTGGACACACGTTCTGCCCTGGCGAGTCGGTTCTGGTCAACTACGCCTCGGCCAACCGCGACGCCGCGGTGTTCCCTGAGCCGGATCGCTGCATCCTCGACCGCCATGACAATCGGCATCTCGGTTTCGGCGCCGGGGTGCATCGCTGCCTCGGGTCCAATCTGGCCCGACTCGAATTCCACATCGGTCTCGAGCAGGTCTTGTCACGGATGCCGGATTACACCCTCGCCTCCGGCAGTGAGTCTGTGTTCCATGGGAATTCCGTGACGCGGGGCTTCCGCTCTCTTCCGGTTGTGTTCAGTCCCGGGCAGCGGTGCGCCGCATGACAGCGCAGGAAGGTCCGCAGCTTCACCACGTCGTGTTCGCCGTGGCATCCGAGCGCCACGACGCGGTGGCACAGATGTTCACCGATCTCGGTTTCACTCTGCAGCCCGCCGAACTGCCCGAGCTCGGTTTGCGCATCAACCTGGACTGGGAGCGGGGCATCGAAATCATCAGCCCCTTCGCAGGATCAGCCGCGCCGGTTGCCGCATCGGTAACTGAGTTCCTTGATCAGAAAGGCGACGGAATTTACAGCGTGGTGATCCGGGTTCCCGGCGCCGCGGCGGCCGAGTCGGTGGCCGAGCGCTACGGGGCGAGGATCCGCTTCCGGCAGAAGCTCGAGGGCGACGGCACACATCTCGAGGAGATCGACCTGTCGGTGTTCGATCTGCCACTGACGTTGTTGGACACGAATATCCCGTGATCCCATGACCGTCAACACAGCCAAGCCTAGCGTCTTCGACGCCGGTCTGCCGACGCTCGACTACGACGTCACCGACACGCCGCAGGAGATCTATCCGCAGTTCCGGGCGGCACAGAAGATTGCGCCGATAGCGCTGGGTCCGATTGGGCCCGAGGTGCTTTCGTACGAACTGGCACGGACCGTGCTTCGCGACCCACATTTTGTGGTTCCAACCGGCATCCACCTGTCCGCGCACGGCATCACATCGGGGCCGTTGTGGGACAGGGTGACCCGCAGCATATTGAACATGGAGGGTGCGGAGCACCAGCGTCTGCGCAGCCTGGTGTCTCGGGCGTTCACCCCGCGGGCAACGGCACGAATGCACGACACCATTCGAACAGTCATCAACGAGCTCATCGACAGCATCATCGACACCGGCCGTTGCGAATTCGTCGCCGACATCGCTCGCCCCTACCCGATACCCGTCATCTGTGCGCTGCTCGGCGCGCCTCGCGAGGACTGGCGACAGTTCTCCCGGTGGGCCGAGGACATCTTCAAGATCGTCAGCTTCGACTGCAACCTCGCCGAGGAAGTGCCCGTCGTGCTCAAAGCGTGGAGTGAGTTCGACGATTACATCGATGACATGATCGCCTCCAGGCGTGGACAATTGACCGACGATCTACTCTCCGAACTCATCCGGATCGAAGACGGCGGCGACCGACTCGACGCCGGCGAGTTGCGCATGCTGGCGTTCAGCATTCTGGTGGCCGGAACCGACACCACCCGCAGCCAACTCGCCGCCTCCATGCAGGTGCTCTGCGATCATCCCGAGCAATGGGCGCTGCTGCGGGACCGGCCAGACCTTGCGATGCGCGCAGTCGAAGAGACCATGCGCCACTCACCGTCGATGTGCAGCACCGTCCGCACCGTGCGGAACGACGTCACCGTCGGCGAATTCACGTTTCCCGCAGGAACCTTCATCCTCGTCAACACCTATGCGGCCAACCGTGACTGCACCATTTACGACGACCCGACACGCTTCGACATCACCCGCCACGACCCGCCACCCATTCTGACCTTCGGCGGTGGAGTGCATTACTGCCTCGGTGCCAACCTGGCGCGGCTGGAGCTCGCCGAAGCGTTGACAATCCTTTCCCAGCGTTTCGGAGATCCGCGTCGCGCGGGACCGGTGCCTTGGAAACCACTCCTCGGTCTGAGTGGGCCGACGAGTCTGCCGATGGAGTTCGACCGATGAGTTCGACGTCGCAAGCGCCGTCCGTTACCGTCACACGCGAGGTCATCCCGTTCCGCGAGCGCAAGGGTGACATCGTCTTGTGGATCTTCTTTCTGGTCAACGTCACCTTCGTGACGTACCAGGCCGACATCGAGCAGCTCGTCATCCGCGACCCGGACAACTTCAGCTATCCGATCTGGCCTCCGGCGTACATGGTCGACTTCTTGCACTGGTATTTCGAGAACTACGACCCGCTGCTCTACGAGCGGCCCGTCTGGTACACCACGATCGTCGTGATCGACCAGATCGTCTACGGCCCCTTCTACATTGCTGCGCTCTACGCGTTCTGGAAGGGCAAGGACTGGATCCGCAACTGGTCGATCATCTGGGCGTCCGTGATGATCGCAACCGTCACCGTCATTCTTGGGGAGGAGATCGCCGGACCGTACGCGAGCGATCACCTGCCGCTCGTGTTCGCGACGAACGCCGGCTGGCTGATCGTCCCCGTCTGGGTGCTGATCCGGATGTGGCGAGAACACCCGTTCACGCGGCCGGTCACCACGAAGGTCGAGGGCTAGGCGATGGCAACGTTCGCGGAATGCTACGGCCCGTGGGCCGTCGTCGCCGGGGCATCCGAAGGGCTTGGCGAGGCCCTCGCACGGGGCTGCGCAGACCGGGGGCTCAACGTCGTGCTCATCGCGCGGCGCGTCGAGCTCGCACATCAGCTCGCCGACGACATCGCCGCCACGACCGGTGTGCAGACGCGCGCGTTGCGAGCGGACCTCGCCGACCGCGACGACCTCGACCGCATCCTCGCCGATCTCGTCGACCTCGAAGTGGGTCTCCTGATCTACAACGCCGCGTTCTCCGTCGTCGGACCGTTCTGGAACTTCGACATCGATACGCACCTCAAGGAAGTCGACGTCAACGTGCGCGGACCACTCGTGCTCAGCCACGGCTTCGGTCAGAGGTTCCGTGCACGAGGTCGTGGCGGGATCATCCTGCTGTCGTCGATGGGCGCGCTGCAAGGCATGGTGCGCGTCGCGAACTACAGCGCCACCAAGGCCTACAACCTGGTATTGGCAGAAGGCCTTTGGGCCGAGCTGCGCGACGACGGGGTCGACGTGTTGGTCAGCTGCGCAGGAGCAACCCGGACGCCGAACTATGTGGCATCGGAGCCCGACGACAGCAAGGTGCCGGTCCAAGAGCCCGAGCAGGTCGCCGCCGAGACGCTCAACGCCCTCGGCAGAAAGACGACGGTGTTCCCCGCGCGCGTTTTGCGCCTGACGCACTTTGCTTTTCGCCATTTGATGGGACGCCGTACCGCTGTGCGCTTGATGGCCTATGCGAGTAACAAGGCCTACAAAGAGCAGGGGAGCTACAGTACGGGAGACCGCGGATAGGCAGATCAGCTGATGGCGTACAAGATCGACCCCGATGTGCTGCGCAAGGTCGCAAGGGAGGTCGCCGGCCTGCCGGCGACAGGCAGCGAGTTCATCACGCGCGCTATCGAATTGCTCGCCGACGCATATCCCGACCTGATCGATCCGGCGCCGGGACGCTGGGTGGGCAGCAAGGCGGGCGGCATCCTCGGCAAGGTCCGATTCCTCTACTTCAGCCCGCGCGAGTACATCGTCATCTTCGGCTCTCCCACTGGCACACAGGGCTTTTCCGGTCGCTACAAACGGGTCGACATCCACAAGTTCCTGTTGGCCGGCCAGATCGACTCATACGACCTGGAATCCGAGGACACGACTGCCATGACGCTGCTGCCCGGCGACCACACCTGCCTCGCCAGGGGCACGGCACGAGGCCTGACAATTCACCCGGGCTCGTTTCACATCGAATACGGCCGGGGCGCCGTCGTCACCACACTGCCGTTCGCGATGGTCGACACTCTGTTGGTGTCGCTGGAAGTCGAGTCCGTACGCCGCTCGACGGTCGAGTTCACGAAGTTGGTCGCCAAGCGATTCCGCCGCCGCTGACTACGCCGCAGGCGCGAACACCGTTTTGAACTTGTCCAGGGACTCCTGGATGTCGCTCCTCAACGCACTCGCCACGACCATGCCGATCGGGCCGAATAACGCAGGGCCGCCGAGGTGCAGATCGAAAGTGACCGTCGAGCCGTCGCCCGACGGTTTGACCTTGCCGATCAACTTGACCCTCACGCCGCCGACACCGACGCCGTTGAGCGTCATCGCCTCGGGCGGCTTGAAGTGGACGATGGTCCACTTGATCCGGTTGAGCATGCCCTTGACCTCGACGATGGACTCGAGCACCGCGCCCTTTTCCAGGGTTTCGGGCAGCTTGCTGCGCCACACCCGGTGAATGGTCAGCCATTCCTTGTAGCGGGAGAGGTCAGAGGCGCAGGCCCATGCCGTCTCCGGCGGCAGCGGAACGTCGACGGAGACGGAGAGTTTGGCCATACGTACTAGGGGGTCTGCGGATTGCTCTTGTCGACGGCCTTCTTGGCGGCGTCCTGCACCTTGTCCACATGCTGGGTGTACTTGCCCTGCGTCTTCTGGTCGACGATGTCACCAGCCTTGTCGATCGCGGTGTCCACCTTGTCGGCGTTCTTCGAGAGCAGATTCTTGATCTTGTCTAGGAATGCCATACGGCTACCCTACCGCTCTTTCCATAGGCGCCGTTTCTCCCCCAGCAGACGTCCCTGGACCCACCAGATCGCCTCGATGGCAGCGGCGCCGACCAGCCCGATTCCCAGCGCCATCGAGGTGAACGCGACGTTCGTCGGATCCAGCAGGAACAGCTTCCAGGCCAGGGGAATGGAGAAGATCACCACGTAGGCCAGCGCCGATATTGCGACCAGGATCACCCGCCACCACTCATAGGGCCGCGCCACCACGGCGAGCACCCACACCGAGGACACCAGCAAAGTGATCAGCGCCGCCGTCGACGCCTGCGTCTGCTGGGTCGCCGTGGCCTCGCGGCCCTGATAGGCCAACAGATACGACACGAACGTCGCGATGCCCACCACGACGCCTGACGGCAGCGCCGACGTCATCACCCGGCGCACGAAGCCCGGCCGCGCCCGCTCGGTGTTGGGCGCCAGCGACAGCACGAACGCCGGGATACCGATGGTGAACCACGCCGCGATCGTGACGTGGATCGGCTGGAACGGAAACAGCAGCGGATCGGTGCCGAACAGCTTGGACGCCAAGCCCGCCAAGCCGACGAGGACGGCAAGCAGCACCGAGTACACCGTCTTGGTGAGGAACAGGTTGGAGACACGTTCGATGTTGCCGATCACCCTGCGGCCTTCGCCGACCACATAGGGCAGCGTGGCGAACTTGTTGTCCAGCAGCACGATCTGAGCCACCGCGCGCGATGCCGAGCTACCCGAACCCATCGCGACGCCGATGTCGGCGTCCTTGAGCGCCAGCACGTCGTTCACCCCGTCACCGGTCATCGCGACGGTGTTTCCCCGCGATTGGAGGGCATGCACCATCGCACGCTTCTGGTCGGGTCGCACCCGGCCGAACGTGGTGTACTCCTCGAGGGTGTCGGCCAATTTCTCAGGTTCGGATGGCAGCTGCCTGGCATCCATCGTCTCGCCGTGCAGACCTAGCGAACCGGCGACCGCGCCGACCGATACCGCGTTGTCGCCCGAGATCACCTTGATCGAAACCTTCTGTTCGGCAAAGTAATCAAGCGTGTCCCGAGCATCGGGACGGATGCGCTGCTCGAGCACTACCAGCGCGGCAGGGGTGATGGTGCCTGGCGCGTCGGGGTGGTCGACGGACACGTCGCTCGAGCCGACCAACAACACCCGCAGGCCAAGCGAGCCGATCTGCTCGGCCTGTTCGGCGATCGGCGAACCTGGTTCGAGCAACACGTCGGGCGCGCCGACCACCCAGTTGCCGTGCTCGCCGTAGGACGCGCCGCTCCACTTCGTTGCCGACTTGAACGGTGCGGTCGCCGTTGCGGTCCAGCCCGGTGGCATCTTGTACGCCTCGGCGATGGCCGCCATGCTGGCGTTCGGCCTCGCGTCGTCTGCGGCGAGTTGGGCAAGGATGTCGGGCACCGCCACACCGCCGAGCGACTTGAGATCGCTTACCCGCATCCCGTTTTCGGTGAGCGTGCCCGTCTTGTCGGCGCACACCACGTTGACGCGGGCCAGCCCTTCGATGGCGGGCAGCTCGTTGACAAGACACTGACGGCGGCCGAGCCGGATCACCCCGACCGCGAACGCGATCGACGTCATCAGCACCAGGCCCTCGGGCACCATCGGGACCAGCGCGCCCACCATGGCCAGCACGGCGCGGCGCCAACCCACGTCCGTGGTGAACAGTTGGGTGTAGATGGTCAGCAGCCCGGCAGGGATCAGCAGGTAGGTGATGACCTGCAGGATCTTGTTGATGCCGTTGCGCAGTTCGGAGTTCACCAGCGTGTACTTGCTGGCTTCCTCGGCGAGCTTGGCGGCGTAGGCCTCGCGGCCCACCTTGGTGGCTCGGTAGGCACCGCTGCCCGCGACGACGAAGCTGCCCGACATCACCTGATCGGCTGCGTCTTTCGCGATCGGATCCGCTTCACCGGTGAGAAGCGATTCGTCGACCTCGAGGTTGGTTTCCTCGACGACCTCACCGTCGACGACGATCTGGTCACCGGGTCCGAGCTCGATGATGTCGTCGAGCACCACCTCGTTGGGCGATACTGCCGTCGTACCGGATTGCCTGCGCACCAATGGTTTTGTCTGCCCGACGATGGCCAGTTTGTCGAGTGTCTGCTTGGCCCGCAGCTCCTGGATGATGCCGATCGCGCTGTTGGCGATGATCAGCAGGCCGAAGGCGCCATTGATCACCGAACCGGTGGACAACACGATGACCAGCAGCACACCGAGGATGGCGTTGATACGGGTGAACACATTCGCCCGGACGATCTCGGACACCGTCCGCGCCGCGCGGGTCGGCACGTCGTTGGTTTTGCCGTCGGCGACCCGTTGGGCGACTTCGGCATCGGTCAGCCCGGTCACGACGAGCGAGGTCATTTGATGAAAGTCCCCTTGTTCAACTCGTCGTAGTACTCCAAGGTGAGCCTGTTGCCGTCGAACGTGGCCTTTCCGACCGATCCCGGCGGCGAGTTCTCGGCCACCCACGTGTACGTGAACACTCCTGCGTCCCAATGATTCAGGGGCACATTCAGCTTCGAGCCGAGGGCGAGCTGCAGTTTGCCGTCCTTCTCGGTGACACGGGCAGGGCCCCAGTAGTCGTTGTTGTAGGTCCCGACGTATGACGCAAGTGGGGCGGCGGGGGCGGGATTGGCGGGCGGCTGCTTTCCGACGAGCGAACCGACCGGTTCCTCCAGCGGCGCCAGCAAGCTCTCGTAGAGCGCGTACCAGTCCTCACGGATCTCGCCGAACTGGACGAGGTCGGCGAACTGGGCGTTGAGCGCTTCTGGCACTCCCGCCGGTGTCGCGTTGGTGAGCGCGATGATCGCCACGTTGGCAGACGGCAGGATGACGAGGTTTGTCCCAGAACCGAGTTCGAAGCCACCGGAGTGGCTGAGTTCCATGCGGGCCGCCGATGTCGGGCTGACGTTGAAGCCGTAGCCGTAAAAGCCCGACCGCATCGCGGGTTCGGTGGCCCGGCTCGACACGATCTGCGGGGTGACGGCGGGCAACAGTGCCTCCTCCTCGACGATCTGGGTCTCCTGATAGCGGCCGTCGCCGAGCATCATGGCCAGCCAGTGCGTCATGTCGTTCACCGACGAGCTGACGCCGCCGGCGGGAGACTGCGGCTGCGGGTCGCGGACGTAGAGCGGCTCATAGCGACCGTCGACGTGGATGTGGCCGACGGCTCGGTTCGGCCGCGCTTCGTAGTCGGCGAATCGATAGCTGGTCGACGCCATGCCGAGCGGTTTGAAGAGCGCTTCGTCGCCGAGGTCCTCCCACGACTTTCCCGCGCTGGCCGCCACCGCTTCTGCCGCGGCGGTCAACCCGAAGTTGGTGTACGCGTACGAGATTCGGAACGGATCCAGCGGTAATTGACGCAGCCGCTCAAGGACGTACCGGCGGTCATGGCCGAGGTCTTCGACCATATCGCCTGCATGGTCGGGCAACCCGGAGCGATGCGAGAACATATCGCCGACGGTGACCATCCGGGTGACAGTCGGATCGGACAGCGCGAACCACGGCAGCTTCTCGACGATGGGCGTGTCCCAACCGATCGCATTCACGCCGACCTGGTGGGCCACCACCGTCGCGCTCACTGGCTTGGACAGCGACGCGATCTGAAACACCGTGTCCGGATCGACTTGGTTTTTCTCGTCGTCCGCTGCTTTGACATCCTTGACACCGAAGCCCTTGGCATACACGGTCTTTCCGCCGTGCACGACTGCCACCGCCATCCCAGGAATGCCGGACTTGCGTATCAGCTCCTCGGCGAGCCCGTCCAGCTTCGCGACGGCGTTCTCGACGGCGTTCTCGGGCAGCTCCATCGCGGGCACCAGCGGCGGAGGGATCGTCATCGCCCAGGTGTCCGACGGCGGCGCAGGCTCAGCCGACTCCGACCCACAGCCCGCGACCACAATTAGTGCCAAGGCAGCAATGGCCAGCCGGCCCAGTGCACTCATGAGGTGCACGGTAGCTGTTCTTGCGGCTACCCGACGCCTCATACACGCGAGCCGTCGCACCAAGGTGTTAGGCAAGCTCTTACCGCAGGTTCACCACCAGTTGACCGGAAGCCCACATTGCGAGCTTAAACGTTTAAGGCGTGGTTCTTGCCTTGGAAAAACCCACCGCTACGCCGCGTCGCGCGGCGCGGTGGGCCGCGATCGGCTTGATCACTCCGGCCTTGCTTGGCCTGTCGGTGTTCGTGCTGCTTCCCGGGGTCGCGGCATTCGGAATCGGCCTCTACGACTGGCGACCGCTCTCCGGAGAAGCCGAGTTCGTGGGGTTCGCGAACATCCAGTCTCTGCTCGGCGACGCGGAGTTGTGGGCGGCGCTCGGAAACACCGCCAGGTACACGCTCATCGTCGTCCCGGGGTCGTTGACGGTTGGACTAATGGCCGCGCTCGCCATTCGCGGGGTTCGCCGTGGACAGGGCCTCTACAAGGCGCTGTACTTCTTCCCCGTTGCCGCGACTCTGGCGGCATCGTGCGTGGCGTGGCGCTGGTCGTTTCAACCAGGCGGGCAACTTGATCCGATCGTCAAGTGGCTCGGTTTCGAGGGCTGGCTCGGCGATCCGTCATCGGGTTTGGCGGCGCTGGCTGTCGTCGGAATATGGCGTGAAAGCGCCTTCGCGATGGTGCTTTTCGCCGCTGCGCTGGCCGGTGCGCCGACTGAGCAGGTGGATGCGGCCCGTGTCGACGGGGCCGGGCCGTTAGGCACCTTCACGGCGGTGCTATGGCCAGCGCTGCGGCCAGGGCTGATCGCGTCGATCGTGCTGATCACCGAAAGCTGCGTGGGTCTGTTCGACCCCGTGCTGATCATCACCGGCGGCGGACCTGCCGGTGGCACGAAGACGCTCGGATACCTGTTGTGGGAGCGTTCGGTGCGGTTTCAGGACTATGACGGCGGCGCGGTCATCGGGCTGGTGCTGTTGACGTTCCTCTTGGTCGTCCTTGGGCTGCAACTGTTCCTGGTGCGCAGGCGGAGGCGGTCGTGACGCGGCCAGCCGACAAGGCCAGGCAGTACGTCCTGCACCTGTGCCTCCTTGCGGGGCTTGCCGCCGTGCTCCTGCCGTTCGTCGATATGGTGCTGATCGGTCTGCGGCCCGGCAACGAAGCGTTCCGGCCAATCAGTGAGTGGCGGCTGTCGTTCGAGAACTTCGCGACGGTGTTCGCCGAGGTCCCGATGATGCGGTACTACGCAAACAGCATCATCGTCTCGGCGACAATCGTCGTCCTCCAGCTGCTGATCGGCATGCCCGCCGCCTACTACATCGCCCGGCTGGCGGGTCGAAGCGCAAAGGCCTGGGAGGGCCTGATCCTCGTCGCGATCGCCGTGCCTGCCGTGGCAGTCGCAGTGCCGATCTATCTCGGGCTGTCGCAACTCGACTTGCTGAACACGCGGCTCGCGTTGATCCTGCCGTTTGCGACCTCGCCGTTCGCGATCTTCCTTTTGACCCAGTATCTGCGCACCGTGCCATGGTCGGTTTTCGACTCGGCCCGCGTCGACGGCGCCGGGTCATGGCGCACGGTATGGAGCATCGCGTTCCCGATCTGTCGGCCGGCCGTCATCGCCCACGCGGCGTTCGCCTTCGTCTCGTACTGGAACGCACTGTTTTGGCCGGCATTGGTGTTGCGTGACCACCACGCCGCGACCGTCCCGTTCGGCATCGCCCAATTCAGCAATGACATCACTGGTGACCGCTACGGACCGCAAATGGCCGCGGCCCTGCTGGCCGTCGTCCCCCTGCTCATCGGCTATCTCCTCGCACATCGACAAGTCCAGGCCGGTATCGCACTTTCCGGCGAAACCAGCTGACGCCCAACCCGTTTCCGCCCATCGAAGGAGTGTCCATGTCACCGATCCGCACTCGACTACGGCTGGCAAGCGCTGTCCTGCTCGTCGGTCTCACCGCCGCGTGCTCACCCGCCGCTGACCCGGCCGCCGGAACATCGGCCGCCGATCAGATCGAGCTCGTTTACACCTATGACGGTGAACTTGGCCAGCCACTGCGGGAGGTGTTGGCGACCATGAAAGATGGGCCCACGGTGACGCTGACCGTCGCAGGCGACAGCTACGAAGACGTCCTCACTCGGCTGGCCGCCGACCGGACAGCCGGCAAGCTGCCCGACATCGCGATGATCGGATTAGACACCGCCCGCACGGTGGCCGACGCCGGACTTGCCGTGCCGCTTGACGAGTTCCTGAAGACGGATTCGGCAGTCAAAACCACCGATCTGGCACCCGCCGCGGTGAATGCGGTGACGTTCGACGGGTCGATATACGGCATGCCGTGCATGGGCACCGCTTCGCCGATCCTGTATTACAACGCAGACGTCTTCACGGCGGCGGGCCTGGATCCCGCCACTCCTCCTCAGACGTGGCGCGAAGTGATCTCGGCCTCCGAGAAGATCAAGGCCAGCGGGGCGGCCGAGTATGGCATCTACTACGACCCGAATAGCTACCTGTTCCAGTCGGCGTTGTTCTCCAATGATGGTGCGCTGATGGATGCCGATCGCAAGACCCTCGAACTCGACAGTCCCCAGGCGGCCGAGGTTCTCGGTTACTACCAGAACCTCGCCAAGAACGGTCTGATGGCTGCCGTACCCGGTCCTGCCGGACGGGATACCTTTCTGCAGGGCAGGACCGCGATGTTCGTGACGTCATCCTCGTCGGTTGCCAATTTGTCATCGAACACCAACTTCGACCTGCGTACCGGGTTCTTCCCGATCCCCGACGACGGTCAACGCAAACCCGTGATGAGCGGAAACACCTTCATGATCGTCACGCAGGACCCGGAGAGGCAGCGGGCAGCATGGAAGGTACTCGCGCACATGTGCTCAGCCGAATCCTCCGCCCACTTCGCCGTTGGCACGGGTTACATCCCGTTCAACCTGGGTGCCAGGGAGCCCGCAAAAGCCAAGCAGCCCATCCGCAACGCGGGCTACGAGCAGGTGGACAACCTGACACCGTGGTTCAACTTTCCCGGCGACAACGCCGTGCAGATCACCACGGCGATCAACGAGATGGTCGAATCGGCGATCGCGGGAAACGATGTCGCACAAGCGCTCTCCGGTGCCAGCGACAAGATCGACGGCCTGCTTCCATGAGCACTGTCGAGTGCATAGGGGTTGTCAAGACATTTGACACCGGACGGGTGCGCGCGGTCGACCGGGTGTCACTGCGCGCGCCATCGGGGGCGATCACCGCCATCGTGGGTCCATCGGGCTGCGGCAAGACCACGCTGCTGCGCTGCATCGCCGGTCTCGAAGATCCCAGCGACGGAACGATTCTCATCGGTGGCCAGGACGTCACCGCGTTGCCCCCACGAGCTCGCGGCATCGGGATGGTGTTCCAGAACGCCGGCCTCTACCCGGACAAGACCGTCGCAGCCAACATCGCGTTCCCGCTCAAGATGTCCAAAGTGAGCCGCGCCGAGCGTGCCGACCGGGTGCGTGAAGTCGCCGCGCTGGTGCGCCTTTCCGATCACCTCGACAGGTATCCCAAAGAGCTTTCTGGCGGACAACGTCAGCGCGTCGGCATTGCGCGGGCGCTGGTGCGGCGACCAGGGGTCGTACTCATGGACGAACCGCTGTCGAGCCTCGACGCCGCGCTACGCACGGACATGCGCCGTGATCTGCGGGCGCTGCAACAACGCCTGGGCCTGACGATCATCTTCGTCACCCACGACCAGAACGAAGCGATGACCCTCGGCGACCAGCTGGTGGTTTTCTTCGATGGCGCGGTGGCTCAAGCCGGCTCGGCCTCCGAGGTGTTCGACAGCCCAGCCCGCGTCGACGTCGCACGCTTCCTTGGGGCGATGAACACCGTTACCGCCGAGGCATTCGCGCCGAGCGCGGCCGTCACGGACATCGTCGGGTTCCGACCCGAAGACGCCGTCATCGGTTCGAGTCGCGAGGAGAGTCTGACGCTACTGGGGCGGCCGGAATACGGTGAGCTGCACGGTACCGATGCACTCATCGCCGTCGCGGTCGACGAGACTCTGCTTCACGTACGGGTGCCCGCCTGCGACATGGCCGGGCTCCTCGAGTTACCCACAGTCACCGTCGGCATCCCTCGGACGAAACTTCACCTCTTCGACTCGGCGGGGCAGAGGCTAAGCGACCAGAAGCCCGCTCCCGCAGCGCTGGCCAACGGATGAAAGGACACCAGGCGCGTAGCCGCCGCGTACGCCTCACCGATGTCGCCGCCCGCGCGAACGTCTCGATCGCCGCGGTCAGCATCGCCCTCAACGACCGTCCAGGCGTATCGGACGCGGTCCGCCAACGCATCCGCGACGCCGCCGACGAACTCGGCTATCGCAGCGACCGACTCGCCGCATCGCTGCGCACCGGACGCACCGACACAGTCGGTCTCGTCGTGCGCAACATCGGCAACCCGCACTACGCCGAGATGATTGCCGTGATCGAAGAACGCTGTGCGCCAGCGGGTCTCGGAATCCTGGTCGCGTCGTCCGGATTCGAGCCTTCGCGGGAGCAGGCGGCCGTCCACGAACTTCTCGACAGGGGTGTCGACCTTCTGGCCGTGACCCCCGTCGGACTTGTCACCAGTACCGGACGGTGGGGATTTCTCGACGACCTCCCGCTGATCCTCATCGACGCCGACTTCGCCGAGGGCATCGACTCGTCGGAAGTCGAGACGGTGTGGTCACGATCTTTCGATACCGACACGGGCGTGCGCATGGCCGTCGACCATCTCGCGGGGCTCGGCCACCGCCATCTGGCCATCCTTTCGCTGACGGCTCATCCGAGCGAATCGAAGAACGCCTCCTTTCTGAACGCTGCCCAGCGCCACGGTGCGCACGGCGAGGTGGTGATCGCTTCTGCACCGACAGTCGCCGCCACATACGAAGTCGTCGGCCCGCTTCTCGCGCGGCCCGTTGGCCAACGCCCCACGGCGATCGTCTTCGGCAGCGACGACACGGCATTGGCCGGATACATGGCGGCAGCCGACCACGGCTTGCGCATCCCCGACGACGTCTCACTTGTCGGTTCCGGTGCGCTTCGTTCATCGGCGTTTCTCAACCCGTCGCTCACCACACTCGACGAACACCCCCAGCGCATGGGTGAATCGGTGGCCCGGCTGATCGTCGACATCCATCAACAACGATTCTGCGAACCCCGATATGAACGCATGGACGTGCAGCTCATCCTCGGCCGGTCGACGGGTCCCACATGACAAAGACGTACCAGCGGGGTCCAATCATAAAAAGCGGCACGACCTCTGACTTCTTCGCACTGTCCGCGAACGAAGCACCATTGCCCCTCGTGCACGGCAAGACACTTGCCGACGGCCCGTGGACCACACTGGCCCGCCTTGCCCACGTCAGCGATCTACACATCACCGACACCGAATCGCCTGCACGACTGGACTTCTTGACCGACATCGCCGATGACCCGCGATACGAGCAACCACTGCCGACGCTGCGGCCCCAGCAGCTCACCTCGACGCACGCCGCCGTTGCAACGCTGCGGACGATCGACCGGATGTCTCACACCGACCGACTCGACTGCGTCGTGCTCACCGGCGACGTCCTGGACAACGGCCAAACCAACGAACTCGACCGGCTCGTCACGATGATCCGCGGGGGAACCATTGCAACGGGGACCGCCGAGGGAACTCAAAGCGACGGATGGACCGGTTCGAAGGTCTGGCGACCGTCCGACCCGGAAAACTTCTGGAGCGTGAACTACGGATTTCCCAGCGGCGCTGACATTCTGGCGGCGATCAGCAGACCGATCGAGGTGCGGCCGTTGCGGCTGCCGGTCATGCTCGCCCGCGGAAACCACGACGCCCTCCTTGCGGGAACGGTGGCGTGGACACCCACGCTTGCGCGCCACGCGACCGGTGATGTGAAGGCGCGAGCACTACCGACTGCACAGCCACTGCACGCGCTCAAGCAGCGGTTTTACTCCGAACCCGAGATTTTCTTCACCGGCACCGCCATCCGGGTCACATCAGACGACGGGCGCAGGCCCGTAGCCGACGACGGGTTTCCGCGGGTATTCAACGGCGATGCGCAATCCGTTAGCGGCAACGACTATTTCGCTCGCCTCAATGAGCGGCTCGCAATCGTCGTTCTCGACACCCTCGACCCCGCCGGGCACCCCGCAGGTGTCGTCTCAGTCGAGCAGGCAAGCTGGTTGCAGGACACCTTGACAACGTTGGAAAGTGAGGCCGAAGAACCCGTCGTGATCGTGGCCTCGCATCACGGGCCCCGCGACCACCACGTGACGCGGCCAGCTCCCGGTCGGCTGACCGGACCGGACGTCGTTGCGCTGCTGGGCCATTACAAGTCGGTCGCGTTGTGGCTCACCGGTCACACACATGTCGCTTCCACGACGCTGCACCAGCCCGATGGGAAGCGGGGGTTCTGGGAAGTCACTGCCTCGTCGATCGTCGATTGGCCCGCCCAGTTCCAGACCATCGAACTGCTCGAGAATCCCTGTGGGGCAATTGCCGTCGTTGTCCAACAGCATCACTATGACGCGACGTCGCCCACCGGCCGGGACGGCATGACATCCGACTTGGCGGGGTTGCACCTCTTACTGACAGCCAACCAGGCCGGCTTTGGCCGGATCTTTCCCGGGCCCTCCTTCGAAAGCGCGCGGGACCGCGTTCTGCAGCTCGGCGCACCGGAGCATCGTGGCTGAGCACGGTTCACCGTCAGCGGGACGCGTCGTACGCGGCCTGCGCGGCGAGTATCGCCGCGGCGTTGTCACGAATCCAGTCGGTGAGATCGCCGAGCTTGGCGGTGATCCCCCTCCCAAGCGCGGTCAATCGATAGGACACCTGCGGCGGAGTCATGGGTTCGACCTCGCGGTGCACAAGGCCATCGCGCACCAACGTGCGGAGTGTCTGCGCAAGCATCTTCTCGCTGACACCTTCGATTCGATCCCGTAGTTGATAGAACCGCAGGTCACCGGCGAGCAACGCGGTGAGCACCAGTACTCCCCACCGAGCCGCTACATGATCGAGGACCATGCGTGCCGGACAGTCGCGGGTGAAAACGTCGTCCACTCGGTGGAGCTTACCTTTAGGTATGTCCTTCCGAAAAGTAAGCCCGTCGCCTACCGTCGAGTGTCATGCGAACAGCACTGGTGACAGGGGCGGGACGGGGCATCGGGGCCGCGACGGCTCGCGCGTTGGGCGGACGTGGATTCCACGTGGTGGTGAACTACAGAAGCGACAGTGCCTGTGCTGACCGGGTGGTGCGCGACATCGAGAAGAGCGGCGGCACCGCCACAGCGGTCCGCGCCGACGTCACTGACGCTGCACAGGCAGCCGAGGTCGTCGCGGCCAGCGGCAGGCTCGCCGCGTTGGTCTGCAACGCGAACATCCAGCCGGTGTTCGTCCCCCTCTCGCAGCTGCAGTGGGAGGTGCTCAGCGCCGGCGTCACCGCCGAGCTCGCCGCGGCCTTCCACGTGACCAAGGCCGCCCTGCCGATGCTGGGGCGGGGCTCGCACGTGGTGTACGTCTCGAGCGTCGCCGCCGATACGTTCAGCACGGGCGGAGCCGTCCTCTCCACAAAGAAGGCCGCACTGGATGCGTTCGCGCAACAAGTGGCGACCGAGGCGGGACATGAGGGCATCGCCGTCAATATCGTTGCGCCAGGCGCGGTTCGGACCGACGCGTCGGCGGCCATACTCACCCCCGAGATGGTCACCGAACTTCAAAGCCGCTCCGTGCTTGGCCGCATCCTCGAGCCTACCGATGTCGGCGCGCTCATCGCGGCGCTGGCAGCGGGTGAACTGCCCGGGCTGGCGGGCGTTCGTGTCCCGATCGACGGTGGCTACCGGCTGATGGCGTCCTAGCCTGCGTCTCTAGCGTTGCGGTCATGACGACAATCACCCGGCTCCAGTCGGCGCTCTGGCTGCCGATCTTCGACGAACTCGCCGACCCGGCGGCGGTCACACGTCTGGCCGCCGAGGCCGAGGAGGCCGGCTGGCACGGCGTGTTCGTCTGGGACCACCTGCACTGGCGGACGCCGGTCCAGCAGGTGGCCGACCCGTGGATCACGATGGCCGCGATCGCCACGGCCACAGAGTCCGTCCGGTTCGGCCCCATGGTCACACCCCTTGCCCGCCGCAGGCCTGCCAAGCTCGCACGGGAAACCGCGACGCTGGACCGGCTCAGCGGCGGTCGTCTGACGCTCGGCGTCGGTCTCGGCAGCGATCGCTACGGCCAGGAATTCTCTGCGACCGGCGATGAAACCGTTGATCGGCGGCGGGGACAGATGCTCGACGAGTCGCTGGAGATTCTCTGCGCCGCGTGGTCCGGCGAACCGGTGCACCATCGCGGCGAGCACTACACCGTCGACGGTTTTTCCTTTCTTCCACACCGATTCAGCGTCCTGGCGTGCCGGTGTGGGTCGCGGGACAGCCCGGCAACGTCAAACCGCTGCGCCGCGCCGCAAGGCACGACGGCTTCTTCCCGGTGAATCTCGAACACCCCGACCAGCTCGCCGACGCCGTCGCCACCATCGCCGGTCTCCGCCCGCAAGACACGACCGGGTACGACATCGCCGTCCCCCTCCACCCGGCGCGGATCCGGCACCGTACGTCAAGGCGGGCGCCACGTGGTGGCTGACGGAGTTCGACCCGGAAGCAGTGTCGCTGGACCAGGTGCGAGGCGTGCTCCGCGATGGACCTGCCGATATCGCTCGCGAGAGGATCCAGTGACAACGTTTGATTACGACGCGGAACTGCGCCTGTACAACGAACACTTCCGCACCGCCGCACGCGTCGGCCCGAGCGACCGTGTGCTCGACATCGGCTGTGGCACAGGCCTGTCCACGCGCGAGGCCGCCGTCGCCGCGGTCGAAGGAAGCACACTGGGAGTCGACGTCTCCGCGCCGATGCTCGAACAGGCCCGTCAGCTCAGCCGCGAGCAGGGACTGGCCAACATCACGTTCGAGCAGGCGGACGCGCAAGTTCACCCGTTTCCGCCAACGCATTTCGACCTCTGCATCAGCAGGTTCGGCACGATGTTCTTCGCCGACCCTGTCGCCGCGTTCACCAATATCGGGACTGCTCTGCGCCCGGCGGCGCGTTTGGTGATGCTGGTCTGGCAGCAGCGCGACCGCAACGAGTGGGCCACCGCGATCAGCGAAGCCCTCACCGCTGCATCAGCCAAACCTATCGGCCCTAACCCATTCTCACTCGCCGACACGACAGTCACGGAAGGCATCCTTGCGGCGGCCGGCTTCGCGGACGTCAGCTTCACCGACGTGCATGAGCCCGTCTACTACGGCCCCGACAGCGCGACGGCGTTCGATGCCGTGCTCGGCCTATCGGGGATTCAAGGATCTGCTTGCCAATCTCGACGCCGCGGCGGCCGAGCACGTGCGCACACTGCTCCGCACCACCCTCGACGCTCACCAGAGGAACGGCGGGTGTTCTTCGACTCGCGTGCCTGGATCGTCACCGCTGTCCGCCAACCGTCTTAGAACCGCCGACCACGGGTCGGACGTCGATGGCGACTCGGGATCGACCAGCTGCCCTGGCCGGGCACCACCACCCGCACGCCCGCAGGATCGGCGGCGACGACAAGACGCTCGACCGGTTCCGACCACGGGTGTGGGGCCAGCCGGAACGTCGCCCAGTGAATCGGCACCAGCAACCCGGAGTCGGCCTCTGCGACGTCAAGGTGCGCTCGGATCGCGTCCTCGGGGTTCATGTGGATATCCGGCCAGGCCGGGTGATACGCGCCGATCGGCAGCAGTGTCAGGTCGAACGGTCCGTGGTCCGCGCCGATGCCGGCGAAGCTCTGGTGTAGCCGGTGTCGCCGCCGAAGAACGCGCGGTGACTGGCCCTTTGATCACCCACGACGCCCACAGCGTGGTGTTGCAGGAGAACAGCCGGCCCGAGAAGTGCCGCGCGGGCGTGCAAACCAGCGTCAGCTCGCCGATCTGGTGACTCTCGTGCCAGTCGAGTTCGACGATGCGGCTGTTCGGTATCCCCACTTGCGCAGGTGCGCACCGACACCGAGCGGGACGACGAACGGCGCGCGCTGGGTGTGGGCAAGTCCGTGATCGTGTCGATGTCGAGGTGGTCGTAGTGGTCGTGCGCTGATCACGACCGCATCGACGGCGGGCAGGGCCTCCAAGAGGACCAGCACCTCGTGCAGCCGCTGCGGGCCCAACGTGTGCGACGGCGAGCACCGGCGACTCCACACCGGATCGGCGAGCCCGGTAGCCGTCGACCTCGATCGAGCGCGCTGGAGTGTCCGTCCAGCGCGCCGAAAGCCGACCTGCGGCAGTGTCCGCGGGCGCAGGCGCAAGCGGAATCGGTCCGCCCGGCTTTGCGCTGTCGCGTCCGCCAACCAGCTCGCTGGGACCAGCAGCATCTGCTGCTCACGATCGAGGCTGATCGTCGATGCCGGATCGGTGTTGACGAACGCCCGTCCTGAAAGTTCGGGACCGATGCGCGACTCTCGATCTCCGCAGGCGTGGCGCCCAGCGCAGCGGGTGCACCGTGCAGCGCGCGCAGTAGCCAACTGCCGGCGAGCAGCGAGGCCGTGCCGAAGCCGAAGCGCAGCGCCGCACGCATCATCAGGCGCCCTGGAACCTCGGTGGCCGCTTTTCGATGCGCGCCACCTGCGCCTCGATCACGTCCTGACTGGCCCACGCCTTGTCGAACATTCGCTGTGCTCGGGCCACGGGTCTGCGTAGGCGCCGTCGTCGTTGAGCACTCGCTTCGCATGCTGCAACGCGAGCGGCGCGTAGCCGGCGATCTCGGTGGCCCATGCCTGCGCGTCGGCAAGTGTACCGATGCGGTTGGCCATTCCGGTGTGCAGCGCGGCCTCGGCGGTCAGCCGTTCCGCGGCCAGCAGCATGCCCCGTGCCCGGCCCGCTCCGACCAGCGAAGTCAACCGCCGGATGCTCCAGTTATCCAGGGCCAGGCCATATTTCGCGACAGGGAACTGAAAGACGCCTCGGGTGCCACGACACGCAGATCGCAGATCATCGAGAGGATGACACCGGCACCGATGGCAGGGCCGTTGATCGCCCCGATGACGGGAACCGGCGCGGCGTCGATCGCGAGGTTGAGCGCCTGGCCTTGTCGGGCAGCTTTTCGGCCATCCCTGCGGCGTCGGTCAGATCCGCACCCGAGCTGAACACATGCCCCTGCCCGGTCAGCACGATGGCGCGGATGTCCTCGCTCGCGGCCTTCTCGATCGCGTCGCGCAGGCTGTCGACGAGCTCGACGTTGAGCGCGTTGCGCCGTTCGACGCGCTGCATCTCCAGTGTCGTCGCATGGCCATCACGGTCACACCGATCATGCGGCCAGCCTAGTATGGTCATCATGTGAGCCGGATCGGCGCCCTGGAGTTGCGCGACGCCGTGCTGGACGACAGGTCGTACATCGGCTGGATGCCACGCCAGCTTGCCGTCGCCGCCGACGAGACCTACCGGCGTCGAGCTGGCCGCGGCGTCGGCCAAGACCGGCCTCGACGAGTCCGTGCTGACCGGGGAGGGCACCGTG
>CAVRIH010000025.1:0-9453 GCA_963721195.1 uncultured Actinomycetota bacterium
GTGCCCGTACATCTTCAAGGGATTGCGCCGCGCCGGGTTCAGGGGCGGCTGGCTGGAGACGCACAAATAAGGATGCTGCCCGTCGTCGAATGTTTGCACGCTAAAGCGGAAGTAGGAAGTACATGATGATTGATTGGGTGTTGATGTTCGCGCGCGATTTAGCGCTCGCGGCGTGGCTCGGCGGGTTGATCGTGATCGACTTTGTAGAGACCCCGGCGCGGTTCCGCGTCCCGGCCATCAATCGTAGTCAGGTGGTGGCGGTGGGGCGGGAAGTGTTCGCGGCACTCAACCGCATGGAGGTGGTTGTCGGGGCGCTGCTCGTCGCCGCGAGCGCCCTGCTCGTCAGCCGCGCGGCAGCCGTTTCGCAGAAGTCACTCGCGGGCGTGATCAGCGTCGGCGTGATGTGGCTTGTCGCGCTCGTGCAGTACTTCTGGGCGAGGCCACGCATGTCCGCGGCTACTCAAGAGCTTGATCTGGTAAATCGGCGGCCTGAAGACCCACGCTTTCACGCCTTCCGGCGGTTGCATAAAACTTACGTCGCCCTTGACCTCGTCAAGATAGCCCTCGGCCTTGCGGCGCTCGGGCTGTGGGTCTAAGAAGGGAAAAGAAGGACCAAAGCTCGCGGCTGTCCGTTCCGGGCCGTGGCGCTGCGCGGGACTAGCGCTTGCCGCCCGGCTTCCTCTCGGCCATCAGCGCGGCGAGTTTCGCCGCCTTCGATGGCGCCAGCACCTTTAGCGACTCGTACTCTTCGCGCGCGCACCCCTGGTCCGCCGCGAGGACGCAAGTCACCCCGAGGTTGTAGCGCGCCTTGACGGAACCGTGCCGCCCGGCGCGCAGCATGCCGGACAGCAATGCTTCGCCGATGCTTCCGCCGCCGATGATCGCGATTCTGGCCATGCGGGAAAGCATTGCAGACGCCGCGGGCGGTTACTGCGCGGGCGGCACCATCGCGAGTTGGCGGCTCTGCACGACGATGTGGCCTTCACAGTCGACGACGATGTGGTCCTCGTCGAACCAGTCCTGGCCGATCTGCACCGTCGTACAGAGCACCCGCAGCCAGCCGTCGGCGGGCAGTGCCCGCAGATAGGCCGTGAGTTGCACGGTGGGCGCCCAACCGAACCGATTGACCCCGAACGTCACCGGCGCCGAAACGTCACCGCACAGCAGCGCGAAGAGCACGTCGGGGGCCACGCCCTTGGGTCGCACCCAGTACTCGATCACGGGCGGGCCGCCGTCCGAGCGCGGCTCCATGGTCGTCAGCGACGGCCGGATGTCGCAGCCGTGCGCGAGATGGACGATGTCGGCCATCCGGTGGCCGGGCCCGATCGGCTCGAGCCCGGGCGGCGGTTCCGGCTGCATCAACGGGATGACGGGATTCACGGACAGCAGTGGCGGCACGTGATGTTCGGGTTCGCCCAGCGTCACCGCGGCCCGCACAGCTGTTCGGTCTCCCTGCGTCAGCTCGACGTCGATCAGGCTGACCCGACGGCCCCGCTTGCGCACGGTCGTGTTTAGCCGCATCGGGCCGGGATCGGGCGCCCACAGGAAGTTTCCCGAGATCGCGATCGGTTGGACGTCGCCGCCGTGCTCCGTCCGCGCGGCGTTGGCGCACAGTGCGAGCATCGCTCCCCCGTGCACCTTCGGCCCGATGGTCCAATGCTCGTTCAGCTCACCGACGTACCCGCCGTCGCCGGCACTGGTCAGCGCCATGGCGTCGGTGAACAGGGTTGAGCTCGGCATGTGCTTCCTAACTTCGGTCAGCGCAGCAGGTTTGCGCGGGCGAACTGCAGCGACTCAGCCAGCAGCGCCTCACGCTCACTGGCCGACCGTGCCCCCGATGTGGTGACCTCGAGGATCACATGACCGGAGAAGTTGCTTGCCGCCAGCATCTCGCAGACCTTGACGGTCGGCTGGGTGCCGCGGCCGGGAACAAGATGTTCGTCGGCGGATGCTCCGCTGCCGTCGCACAGATGCAGGTGCACCAGGCCATCACCCATCCGGCGCGCCATGTCGAGGGCGTCGGTGCCCGCGGTCGCGGTGTGCGACAGGTCGAGCGTGTAGTGGGCGTGGTTGCCGTCCAGCGGGTCGTAGGACGGTGCGAACGCCGAGATACCAGGTCCCGGCTTACCCCCGCGCTTGCGCATGCGAGCGATCGACGTCTGCCCCGCGCCGAAGAATCGATCGGCGCGGAAGGGGAACATGTTCTCCACCGCCACCATCACATCGCTGGACGCCTCGAGTTCGGCGACCTGGTCGGTGAACCCTTCCGCATAGCGGCGCTGCCACCGGAACGGAGGGTGGACCACCACAGTCTGAGCACCCAGCTGTTCGGCGGCCCGCACGCTGCGCTCCAGTTTCGGAATCGGATTGGCGCCCCACACCCGCTGCGAGATCAGCAGGCAGGGTGCATGCACCGACAGCACCGGCATCTCGTATCGCGCCGACAGCTCGGCTATTGCATCGATGTCCTGGGAAACGGTCTCGGCCCACACCATCAGCTCGACGCCGTCGTAGCCCAGCGTCGCGGCGTACTCGAAAGCGGCCTCGGTCCTCAGCGGGTATACCGAGGCCGTCGACAGACCGACCTTGATTGCGGGGCGCACGTTGTCTATTCGGCGGCAGTAGTCGCCGTCAACCCGACTGCAGCAGCGCCAATGGTCCCAGCGTGACCAACGCTCCTACAGCCACCGCGATCAGCGTGCTGCCGATGTCCTCGGTCTTGCGCACCACCCGGACACCGACCACCAGGCCGAGAATCACCAGGACGGACAGCACCAGTGCGACGATGTTGTTCCACTTCCACAGCTGGTCGAAAGCGACGAACAACCCGGCGCCGAACGCGACCGCCAGGACGCACTGCCCCACGATCCACACGCCGTGCATGAACGACGACATGGCCTTCGGCCGGGCCGTTTCGGCTTCGTCGTCGAGTTCGATGTCCTCCGGACCCAGCGACGTCCCGCGGCGGGCTATGTCGTCGGCGACGGTCTGGCCGCCGAACAACGGGCCCGCGGCGCTTCGCAGATAGGACGGCGAGCTGTCGGACTTCTTGGCATCGTCGGGGAGGTCGCCGACCGTATCGAGGGTGTCGATGTCGTCGTCGACCTCCGCGGGCCCGGCCTTGGACTCTGACCAGTCGAGTGCGGTGTCGTCATCGACCGGGTCGGGGCTCATCTCCTCGGCGTCCCCACCGACCGCGTTGAAACGGCGCGATGCGTAGCTCGAGCGGCGCGGTGGCGCGAAGAAATCCACGTCGACGTCGGTTTCGCGCTGCTGGAGGTGGGCGGCGTAGTCAGAGACTGCGCCGGCGTAGTCGTCATCGGTCTCGTCGGTCTCGTCGACCTCGTCGACCTCGTCGGCCTCGTCGGCCTCGTCGACCGATTCGGCCTCGGTGTCCTGATGGTCGACGACACCGTTGCCGGCCGCGGGGCCGTTCAGCTCGACGGGTTCGACGGGCTCGTCGGCAAGGGCCTCGCGGGGTTGAGTTTCGGGCTCCTCGACGTACTGCTCGATCACGGGTTGATCGGCCGCGTCCTGGCGAGATACGTCCTGATCGGCGATGTCCTGTTCGACGCCCTGGTCCACGATGTCGTGATCGGTGACGATCGGGATCTCGCCGGTCAGCTCGGCGACGGAGATCGAGTCGGTGTCGCCGCGGCGACGCCTGCGGCGGCCGCCGGCCGGCGGGGCACCGATCGTGCCGTTACGCGCCAGCAACTCCGCGACCGAGATCGGTCGCGTGCTCTGGCTGTCTTCTGGTCCTGTCATCGTCTCTCGCCTCTGGGCCCCTAGTAGATTTCGGCGCCGTGTGAGCCTCCGTCCTGCCGGTCAGCTTCGCTGCACGGATGTCTCCACCAAGGCAGTTCCATCAGCCTCGCTGTCGAGTTTCCGCAGAATCAGCCCTTCTCGCAATGCCCAGGGGCAGATATCCACGCTTTCGACGTCGAGAGCCTTCATGCTCGCCTCAGCTACCAACGCTCCGGCCACGATCTGCGGCGCTCGCTCGGCGCTCACTCCTTCCAACTCCGCACGGTCAGCCGCGGTCATCCTAGAGATGAATGCTATGAGTTGCCTCAGGCCGGTGGCTGTAAGCGTCCGCTTCACCCGCGGACCTGCCCCGGACGGGGCGGCGCCGGTGAGACGGGCCAGCGAACGGAAGGTCTTGGATGTTGCCACCGCCAGGTCTGGATTGCCGGCCTTGAGCATCTCGGCACCTGCGTCAGCCAACTCGGTCGCCAGCCAGTCGCGCAGCATAGCGACGCGGCGGCGGCCGGGCGGATCGTCGGGCAGCCACTCGCGGGTCAACCTGCCCGCGCCGAACGGCAGCGAGAGCGCCACCTCGGGCTCCTCGTCGACGCCGTTCGACAACTCCAGCGACCCGCCACCGATGTCGATGTTCATGATGCGGCCCGCGCTCCAGCCGTACCAACGACGCACTGCGAGGAACGTCAGCCTTGACTCGTCGACCCCGCTGAGCACCTGAAGCGATACCCCGGTCTCGGCGTGCACCCTGGCGAGCAATTCTTCGGAGTTCTTGGCGTCGCGCACCGCGGAGGTGGCGAATGCCATCAACTCCGCGCACCCCGAGCTCGCCGCGATCTTGGCGAGCTCGTCCAGGGTGCCGATCAACTTGTCTGCACCCTTGCGAGTGAGTTTCCCGTTGCCGTCGATTGCCTCTGCGAGGCGCAGCGAGGCCTTGGTCGAGCTCATCGGCGTCGGATGGCCGCCACGACGCGCGTCCACCACCAGAAGGTGGACGGTATTGCTGCCGACATCCAGCACGCCTAATCGCACCCATACAACGTAGTAGGTTTACCGTTGAATACTGTGAGCGCATCGCATCCCCGCGAGGTTGATCTCGACTTTGCCCGTGAGTGGGTCGAGTTTTACGACCCGGACAACCCTGAGCATCTGATCGCGGCAGACATGACGTGGCTGCTGTCGCGGTGGACGTGCGTGTTCGGCACTCCCGCGTGCCAGGGCACGGTGGAGGGCAGGCCCGACGACGGGTGTTGCTCGCACGGCGCGTTCATGTCCGACAAGGACGACATCGCCCAGCTCGAAGAGGCGGTCAAACTCCTGACCGATGAGGATTGGCAGTTCCGGGACAAAGGGCTCGGCAAAAAGGGCTACCTCGAGATGGACGAATACGACGACAAGCCCAATTTGCGCACCCGAAAATACAAGGGCGCCTGCATCTTTCTGAACCGTCCCGGCTTTCCCGGGGGGATCGGGTGTGCCCTGCACTCGAAGGCGCTCAAGATCGGCGTCGAACCGTTGACTTTGAAGCCCGAGGTCTGCTGGCAGTTGCCGATCCGCCGCACCCAGGAGTGGGTGGAACGACCGGACGGCAGCGAGGTGCTCAAGACGTGGATCACCGAGTACGACCGGCGCGGCTGGGGCGAGGGCGGTGCCGACCTGCATTGGTACTGCACGGGTGACCCGAATGCGCACGTGGGTAAGAAACAGGTCTGGGAGTCCTACGGTCCGGAGCTCACCGAACTTCTTGGCGAGAAGGCCTACGCCGAGCTGGCCGCGATGTGTAAGCGGCGCAGTGCTTTAGGCCTCATCGCCGTGCACCCCGCGACCCGCGCCGCCGAATGAGTCTGTTCTTCTTCCGCCTGACACCGCCGCGCGAGGATTTCGCGCAGACCATGACGCCCACCGAACAGCAGGCGATGGCGGCCCATCAGGAGTACTGGCAGCAGCTGCTGCGCGAGGGTCGGGTGGTGGTCTACGGTCCCGTTGCCGACCCCGAGGGCGTGTGGGGTCTGGGCGTGCTGCGCGCAGCCGACCGCGCCGAGGTGCTGGCCGTCGCCGAGAACGACCCGTCAGTCACCGCCGGCGTCAACACCTTCGAGGTGTTCGAGATCCTCGGCGGAACCACGGGTTAAATCGCGCGGAAAGCTAGCCCTCGAGTTTGTACCCAAGACCACGCACCGTGACCAGGTGCACCGGATTGGCGGGGTCACCCTCGATCTTCGATCTCAGCCGCTTCACATGCACGTCAAGGGTTTTGGTGTCACCAACGTAGTCGGCACCCCAGACCCGGTCGATGAGCTGACCGCGGGTGAGCACCCTGCCGCTGTTGCGCATCAGGTACTCGAGCAGGTCGAACTCCTTGAGCGGCAACGTGATCGCGTCACCGTTGACCGACACGACGTGCCGCTCGACATCCATGCGTACCGGGCCGGCCTCCAGCACACCGTCGCCGATCCCGGCTTCGTCGTTGTCCATGCCGCGACGCAGCACCGCGCGGATGCGTGCAATCAGCTCCCGAGCGGAATACGGCTTCGTGACGTAATCGTCGGCACCGAGCTCGAGCCCGACCACCTTGTCGATCTCGCTGTCACGCGCAGTCACCATGATGACGGGAACACTTGAGCGCGAACGCAATTGCTTACACACATCGGTGCCGCTCATCCCCGGAAGCATCAGGTCCAGCAGGACGATGTCGGCACCAGCCCGCTCGAACTCAGCCAGGGCCGACGGCCCGTCGGCCACGACGGTGGCCTCGAAGCCCTCCTTGCGCAGGAGGAAGGCCAGGGGATCGGCCAAGGACTCCTCGTCCTCCACGATCAACACGCTGGTCATATGTCTAGCCAGTCCTCTCGTTCGACGTGCACTTCTAGGTCATCGTCACCCTGGGGGTATGCCGGAATCGACAGGGTGAAGGTCGATCCCGTTCCTGGTTGACTCCACAGCCGGATGGATCCGTTGTGGTTGGCGGCGACGTGTTTGACGATCGCCAATCCGAGCCCGGTGCCGCCGGTGGCCCGGGAACGCGCCTTGTCGACGCGGAAGAACCGTTCGAAAACCCGCTCCTGATCCGTGCGGGCGATCCCGATACCGCGGTCGGTGACGGCAATCTCGATGTTGTCGCCACGGCGGCGCCTGCTGATCGACACCGACGAACCGTTTGGTGAGTACGCGATGGCGTTGGACACCAGGTTCGCGATCGCGGTGACCAACAGGGTCTGGTCGCCGAGCACTCGGTACCCGGTCGGCGCGTCGGTGGTGATCGCGATGTCGGCGTTGTCGGCGGCCACCTTGTACCGCGAGAGCGCCTCGGCCACCACGGTGTCGACGTCGACTGATTCGAGGTCGGGCAGCGGTTCGGCGCCCTGCAGCCGCGACAGTTCGATCAGTTCGCCGACCATGTTGGCCAGCCGGCTGGATTCGGCCAACATCTTCTCGGCGAACCGTCGCACCGTCTCCGGGTCGTCTGCCGATGCCAGCACCGCCTCTGCGAGTACACCCACCGCGCCGACGGGTGTCTTGAGTTCGTGGCTGACGTTGGCGACGAAGTCGCGGCGGGTCGCCTCCATGCGGGCGTGCTCGGACTGGTCGTCGACGTAGACGACCGCGAACCGGCGATCCTGCTCGGTCAGCAGGCGGACATGGCCACGGACCGACAGCCCCGAGCGGCCGGGGTGGGCGCGCTTGCGCGGCGACAAGTCGACCTCGCCGTCCTCGCCCGTAGTCAGCGTGCGTTCTGCCGCCAGCCATGCGCGGTCGTCGAGCAGCCGGTCGCGGACCAGACCCAGCTCGCGGGCCCGGTCGTTGGTGTAGACCACGTCACGGTAGGTGTCGACCACAACGATCCCGACGGGAGAATGCGACACGATATGAGCCAGCATCTGCGAAACGGTGATGCCGGTCTGCGCGGTCACCCGACGCTGCCTGCGCTCCATCAGGCGGGGAACCAGCCCCACCCCGAGCGCCACACCGATCACCAGGGCGAGCAGTGCGACGAGCGCTGCGAGCAGCATCGCCGTTACCACACTCACGCGAAAATCGTACGCACCCGGTGAACGTCATCCCAGCAGCGTGGGGCCAAAACGGGACAAGTCACAGAAGGAAACTCCGAAATTCGAACCCCGGCTTCCCCCTGTTAACCCGCTGTTTGCCGGACTGCACTGTTTCGCGGCCTACTTCGCGCCCTGCGCAGCAACTGCGGCCGCGCCTGCTGCTGCCGCCTCGGGGTCCAGGTAGGTGCCTCCGACGACCGTCGGCTTCAGGTCGGAGTCCAGGTCGTAGCGAAGCGGGATGCCGGTGGGGATGTTGAGGCCGACCACGTCTTCGTCCGACATTCCGTCCAAATACTTCACCAGCGCGCGCAACGAGTTGCCATGGGCGGCGATCAGCACGGTCTTGCCGGCTCGAAGATCGGGCACGATCGTCTGTTCGAAGTACGGCATGAACCGCTCGACCACGTCCTTGAGGCATTCGGTGAGCGGCGGGCCCCCGGCGATATCGGCGTATCGAGGGTCGCCGTCCTGGCTATAGGTGGAGCCCGGCTCGATCCGCGGCGGCGGGGTGTCGTAGCTGCGCCGCCACTTCATGAACTGATCCTCGCCGTACTTGTCCTTCGTCTCGGCCTTGTTCAGGCCCTGCAGGGCGCCGTAGTGCCGCTCGTTGAGCCGCCAGTCACGGTGCACCGGGATCCAGTGCCGATCGGCCGCATCGAGCGCCAGATTCGCGGTGGTGATCGCCCGGCGCAGCAGCGATGTGTACACCACGTCGGGCTGGCGCTCCAGTTCTGAGATCAGCTCGCCCGAGCGCACCGCTTCGGCCCTGCCCTTCTCGGTGAGGTCGACGTCGACCCAGCCGGTGAACAGGTTCAGCGCGTTCCATTCGCTCTCGCCGTGACGAAGCAAAATCAGCGTGGAATCTCCCATGCTGAAGAGACTAGTCGGGGGAGGTCTCGTCGGCTGTGCCGTTCCCGCCACCCCACCCGCTGTCGATCAAGTGGGCGAAGGCCTGCAGGTTCTTCAGCGACTCTCCGCGCGACACCCGCCATTCCCACTCTTTCTGGATGGACGAGCGAAAACCCAACTCCAGCAACGTATTGAAGTCCGAGTCGACGGTTTCGAGCACCTGGCCGAGGATCCGGTCGATCTCGTCGGGGGTAACCGATTCCAACGCCATCCGGCCGACGAGGTAGATGTCGCCGACGTTGTCGAGCGTGTATGCGACGCCGTAGAGTCGGCGGTTGCGCTTCAGCAGAAAGCGGTAGACACCCTCGTGGTTTTCGTCGGGCTTACGACAGACGAACGCCTCGACGCGTACCGAGTGTTCGCCGATGGACAGGATGGTGTTGGTCTTCAGCCGCCGCTCGCCCGGCAGTTCGACGATGATGCCAGGGAGCCCGCCGCGCGCGCCTTTGTGGCGGGTGCAGACGAGGCCGTTCTCCTTACAGGTCTGTTCGATGACTTCCTGCGGGTTCACGCACGGACCCCGCGGCGGATCGTGAAGCGTCTGACACTGCGCCGCGCCGTCACGTCCTTGCGCTGGCGCGCGCGGTAGTCGGTCATCGCGCGTCCGTAGCTCGCGAGCAGCGCATCGACGGTGCTGGCCCACGAGAAGGTCGCGGCGTGCTCGACAGCGGCCGCGCTCATCGTCTCGGGGCCTATGTCCAGCAACATGGCGATGGCCTGCGCCCAATCGTCC
>CAVRIH010000026.1:0-19120 GCA_963721195.1 uncultured Actinomycetota bacterium
GTCCCCCTGCCCTTCGGGCGGGGGTGCCCCCAGTTCGCGCCCACCAGCGCTCATCGCCGGAAATGCTCAGCCTCGGGTGCTGTGAAACAGTGTTGCGCGTGCCTTCGTATCTGCTGCGGGTCCAGCTCGAGGACCGACCGGGCAGCCTCGGCTCATTAGCCGTCGCACTCGGCTCCGTGGGCGCCGACATCTTGTCCCTCGACGTCGTTGAACGCGGTCCCGATTACGCCGTCGACGATCTGGTCGTCGACCTGCCCCCTGGTGCGATGCCCGACATGCTGATCACCGCCGCCGAGCAGATCAAGGGGGTCTATGTCGATGCCATCCGGCCGCACACCGGCCTGTTGGAAGCGCACCGCGAGCTCGAGCTCATCGACCACATCGCCGCAGCGCCCGCGAAGAAGAAACTGCAGGTTCTCGCCGATGAAGCGCCACGTGTTCTGCGCGTCGGGTGGTGCACCGTGGTCCGGCTGACCGAGTCCGGCCCCGAGCGCGTCGTCGGAAGCCACGGGGCTCCCGAGACACAGGCCGCCGAAACCCCCTGGCTGCCGCTAGATCACGCACAAGCGCTGGACGGCGAGGTCGATTGGGTGCCGCAACTATGGCGCGACCTGGACACCACGCTGGCCGCCGCCCCTCTCGGCAACTCGAGCACCGCGGTGGTACTTGGCCGCCCGGGCGGCCCGCTGTTCCGGCCGTCGGAAGTGGCGCGGTTGGGCTATCTGGCCGGCATTGTCGCAACGATCCTGCGCTGAGCGGTCGCTAGTCAGGCTCCCGCCGGTACCGGATAGCGGTCGTTGACGTCGGCGTTGCTGTCCTTGCGGGCACAGTGAGCGCAACAGAAGATCGCGTCGGGCGTCTCGATACCGTGGCCCAAAATCCGGCACCCGCAATGCGCGCATTCCGGCGCCAATTGAGCTGCTGCGCACTCGATGCTGTCGAACGTCGCGCTCTTGTCGTCGCCCCAGGTCACCGTGAAGGCCTTGTCGTAGTCATTGCCGCAG
Organism: uncultured Actinomycetota bacterium; assembly: GCA_963721195.1. Taxonomy (GTDB): domain Bacteria; phylum Actinomycetota; class Actinomycetes; order Mycobacteriales; family Mycobacteriaceae; genus Mycobacterium. The sequence goes on from CAVRIH010000026.1 coordinate 1,005, forward strand.
GTAGCGCAGATCGCCATGATGTCCTCCCTCTTGTCTTGCGCGACGGATTCCCTCCCCTTGGCGGCGACAAACGCGACCGATAGCGTGCAATCGTTCGGGCAATGCTCTCGACGACCTGGTGAAATACTCTGCGGCATGAGCGCGCCGACGCCAGTGGCGGGCTGGTATCCCGATCCAGAGAACCCGAGCCGTCGACGGTACTGGGACGGAACAGCCTGGGCTCCCGTCGAGCCACGGGTGAGCGTTGCCGGAGTGTTCGGCCGCGTGTTCGCCTACGTATTTGGGATCGCCATCCTCGCCGGAATAGTCAGCGGGAACGTCGGAATGCCGATCTTCGGCACAATCTTCGGGTCCATCGCCGGCGTCGGCATCGGCATCCCGGTCGCGCTGATCACAGCGACCGTCATTGCCTTAGCCGCGCGTCCATCGGTAACCCCGACGTCGTATCGCCGGTGCATCGACGTGACGCTCGTGGTTCTGTATGTCGCGACGGCCGCATTGGCGGTCGTGTGGATAAATCAGCGAGCCCTGTCCGGGCCCTGGCCCGCGTACTCGATGCTGGCCACCGTGCTGGTCTGCTTTATCGCGGTGCGACCGTTACTTCGTCGTCTGGTCCCGGAGCAGGCGGCATCGTCCTAGACGCCGTCGGGCCCGTTCTCCAGCAGCCGAGTGAAGCCGTCCTCGTCGAGAACCGGGACACCGAGTTCGACGGCCTTGTCGAACTTCGAGCCGGGTGAATCGCCCGCCACGACGTACGCCGTCTTCTTCGACACAGAGCTGGCGGCCTTGCCACCGCGCGCGACGATCGCCTCCTTCGCGTCGTCGCGCGAGTACCCGGTCAGCGACCCGGTAACGACGATCGACAGTCCCTCGAGTGTGCGCTCGATACTGGCGTCGCGTTCGTCGGCCATCCGCACACCGGCCGCCCGCCATTTGTCGACGATCGCGCGGTGCCAGTCGACGGTGAACCATTCGGTGACCGCGGCGGCGATGGTCGGGCCAACGCCCTCCACAACCGCCAGCTCCTCCTCAGACGCGGACATGATCGCGTCCAGCGTGCCGTACTCGGTGGCCAGCGCACGGGCAGCCGTCGGCCCGACGTGGCGGATGGACAACGCGACCAGCACCCGCCACAGCGGTTTCGCCTTCGCCTCGTGCAGGTTGACGAGTAGCCGCTTGCCGTTGGCGGACAGGCTGCCGTCCTTGGTCTTGAACAGATCCGTCCGCAACAGATCGGGGCTGCCGATCGTGAACAGGTCGCCTTCGTCGGTGATGACGCCTGCCTGCAGGAGCGCGACCGCCGCCTCGTAGCCGAGGCCTTCGATATCGAACGCGCCACGCCCCGCCACGTGGAACACGCGCTCGCGCAACTGCGCCGGGCACGATCGCGTATTGGGACAGCGGATGTCGGCGTCACCCTCCTTCGCCGGGGCGAGGGTGGTGCCGCACTCGGGACACGTTGTGGGCATTTCGAATTCGCGTTCGGAGCCGTCACGCAAATCCACGACGGGCCCGAGCACCTCGGGTATGACGTCGCCGGCCTTGCGAATCACCACGGTGTCGCCGATCAACACGCCTTTGCGGACGACCTCCGACGCGTTGTGCAGCGTCGCCTGGCTCACGGTTGAGCCCGCGACCTTGACGGGCTCCATGAAAGCGAAGGGGGTGACCCGGCCGGTGCGCCCCACGTTCACCTTGATGTCGAGCAACTTGGTGGTCGCCTCCTCCGGCGGATACTTGTAGGCGATCGCCCACCGCGGCGCGCGTGAGGTGGAACCGAGCCGCCGCTGCAGCGCGATCTCGTCGACTTTGACTACCACACCGTCGATTTCGTGCTCGACATCGTGTCGGTGCTCGCCCCAGTACGCGATGTGCTCGGTGACGGCGTCGATGCCCTGGACCTTCGCGGTGTGATCGGATACCGGCAACCCCCACGCCCCCAGCGCGCGATAGGCGTCGTGCAGGGTCTTGGGGCTGAAGCCCTCGGAGCGTCCGAGACCGTGGCAGATCATCCGCAGCTTGCGGCGCGCGGTGACGGCCGGATTCTTCTGGCGCAGCGAACCGGCGGCGCTGTTTCGGGGATTGGCGAACGGCGGCTTGCCCTCTGCGACGAGGCCGGCGTTGAGTTCCTCGAAGTCGGAGACGCGAAAGAACACCTCACCGCGGACCTCGAGAACCTTCGGGACCGGGAATTCCTTGGTGCCGGTGAGCTTTTCGGGAATGTCGTCAATGGTCCGCGCGTTCAGTGTGACATCCTCGCCGGTGCGACCGTCGCCGCGGGTGGCTGCCCGCTCCAGCCGCCCGTCGCGGTACACCAGCGCCAGCGCAACACCATCGATCTTGAGCTCGCAGAGGTAATGCGCGTCGGTGCCGATTTCGCCCTTCGTGCGCACTGCCCACGCCGCGAGCTCGTCCGGAGTGAACACGTTGTCCAGCGACAGCATCCGCTCGAGGTGATCGGCCGACGTGAAGTCGGTGGCGAAGCCCGCGCCGCCGACCAGTTGCGTCGGCGAATCTGGGGTTCGCAGCTCCGGGTGCTGGTCTTCAAGCGCCTGCAGTTCGCGAAGCAGCTTGTCGAACTCCGCGTCCGAGATGATCGGGGCGTCGCGGACGTAGTACCGGAACTGATGACCCCGCACCTCGTCGGCCAGCTCTTGCCACCGGCGACGCAAGTCGGCGTCCGGGGCGTCTTCGGCTTGTTCGGCCAGCGTGGTCTTCGGGTCAGGGGTCGCCTTCGGGCTCACCCTGGCAGGCTAGCCGAGGCCGGGGACACGTCGTGGAAAGCCGATAGCCTGGGCGCATGCCGCACCCGATCATGTTCCGCGACGACGACCCCGTGCTGGTGAAGGTGCGCAAAATCGCCCTGGGGTTCCCCGAGGCGTTCGAGAAGGTATCGCACGGCAGGCCCGCGTTCTTCGTCACGAAGATGTTCGTGATGTACGGCGGCAGCGTCAAACCGGCGACCAAGGGCGCCGACTACGTCCAGTACCCGCAGTCGATCATGGTCAAGGTCGAAGAAAGCGAGCGGCGAGCACTCGAGCAGGATCGGCGCATCTTCTTCCCCGCCTATCTGGGCCCGTCGGGCTGGCTCGGTCTGAATCTGGCGGCGAAGAAGAAGATCGAATTGGGACGAGGTAACGGAACTGATCGACGCGTCCTATCGGTTGATCGCGCCCAAGAAGCTCATCGGGCGGCTAGACCAAGCTTGACCCACGACCGGGAGGCCATGGTTCGATCAGGGCCATGAGCTTCGCGAGCCCCTTCCCCGAAGTCGACATCCCCTCGTCGAGCGTCTACGACTTCCTGTTCGATCGCATCGACGAGGCCGACCTCGACCGGGTCGCCCTCGTCGACGCGAAGTCCGGCCAACAGACCACCTACCGCGAGATGATCGACCGTGTCGACGCGTTTGCCGGGGCGCTGACCGGACGCGGCATCGGCGTCGGGGATGTCGTCGGCCTACTGTCCCCGAACAGTTCACGGTTCGCGATCGCCTTCCACGGCATCCTGCGTTCAGGTGCGACCGCCACCACCATCAACGCGTTGTTCACCGCCAAAGACATCGCCAAGCAGCTGACCGATTCGAACGCCAAGATGCTGGTGACGGTCACACCGCTGCTGGCACAGGCGAAGGAAGCGGCCGCGGCCGTCGGGCTGGCCGACAGCGACCTCGTCGTGCTGGACGGCGACGGCCATGAGATCGCCGGTCATCCCAATGCCGCCGACCTGATGGAGCAAGGACTGCCTGCACCCGATGTCAGTTTCGCCCCGTCGTCTCACCTCGCGGTATTGCCGTACAGCTCCGGCACTACCGGTAATCCCAAGGGCGTGATGTTGACCCACCGAAACCTGGTGGCCAATGTCGCGCAGATCCGACCGCTGCACGGGATGGTCGCCGAGGACGTGGTCCTCGCGGTGCTGCCCTTCTTCCACATCTACGGAATGACGGTGTTGCTCAACGCCGCCCTGCACGCACGGGCACGACTGGTCATCATGCGGAAGCTTCGATCTGGGCGAATTTCTCGCCAACATCCAGAACCACAAATGCACGATCGCGTTCATCGCCCCGCCGGTCGCCGTGGCGCTGGCCAAGCATCCGCTGATCGACGAGTACGACCTGACGTCGCTGAACGTCGTCATGTCCGGCGCCGCCCCGCTGGATGCCGATCTCGGTCAGGCGGTCGCGGACCGACTGGGGTGCCGTGTCGTGCAGGGCTACGGGATGAGCGAGCTGAGCCCCGTCAGCCACATCACCCCGTTCGACGCAGGCGCGCATGACATGAAGATGACCGCGCCGCTGAGCTCGGTCGGATGGACGGTGTCCAACGCCGCGTCCAAGATCATCGATCCCGAGACGGGTGACGAGATCGATTTCCCCACAGAGGGTCTCAGCGAAACAGGGGAACTCTGGTTCAAGGGACCAAACGTGATGGCTGGCTATCTGAACAACGAAACGGCCACCAGGGAGACTATCGATGACGACGGCTGGTTGCACACCGGCGATCTCGCCCAGGTCGACTCAAACGGCTGCGTCTACATCGTTGACCGGCTCAAGGAACTGATCAAGTACAAGGGATACCAGGTGCCGCCCGCCGAACTCGAAGCGGTGCTGCTGAGCCATCCGGCGATTGCCGACGCGGCGGTTATCGGCGTCAACGATGCCGAAGGTGAAGAGGTGCCAAAGGCTTTCGTGGTCAAGCAATCCGAGTCAGAACTGAGCGCGGACGAGGTGATGGATTTCGTCGCCGGTCAGGTTGCGCCGTACAAGAAGGTCCGCCAGGTGGAGTTCATAGAGGCGATCCCGAAGTCGGCGTCGGGCAAGATCCTGCGTAAGGACTTACGAACGACGTAATCTCTCCGCCGCATGTGCGGCGCGTGCCTGCCGGTATCCGAGAACGGCACCCGCGGCCGGGATCAACAGCAGTCCGGCGAGCCCCCACAGCGGATCCGACCAGTCGGCCGGCCGGGGGGCGCCCATCTGCTGCGTCAGAACCGGCGGTGCCGGGAGCCGATTAACCCACGACGGCGGCGGTGCCGGAGCGGGAGGCGGAGGTGGTGGTGGTGGTGGGGGCGCGGCGGGCGCCGGTTGGGGCGCGGGGGCCCGCCACCGCGGTTCGGACTCGCCGCGCTGAATGCCTGGCGCCCGCCCGTTGCCGACGGTCACGCGTGGTGGACTGAACCGTCCGTTCGGAGCACCGGCGCGATCCGAGCCGGACCCGCCCGTTGCGGCGGCTCCGCCGAATCCACTCGCATCGGACCCACTCAAACGCGATTCGCCCGAGTCGGCGCCGCCCGAACCGGAGGCGATGCTTGGCGCCGACTCTGCGACGTCGGCGACGCCGCTACGGCCCGATCCAATCCGAACCGCAGGGCTCTCAATGCTGCCTGTGTTCTCGGCGCCGTTCCAGTCGTCGCCCTCTTCACGCTTGCCGACGTTGCCGTCGCGGATGTCGCCGTCGCGATCCAACTCACCGCGTCCGTTGCTGCCGCCATTGCCACGATCTGAACTGCTGTCCCGATCGGAATGCGAGCCGCCGGGATCTGCGACTGCCATCGACGCTGACCCGCCTAGCAGGAGAAACGCCACGAGTACACCGACGCCTGCCGTCCGGCGCGGATTGAGTCGGCCCACAGTTTCTCCTGCGAGTGGCAAAGATGAAGAGTCGTCGTCGTCGATGCATTGTTGCACGCGACGGGTGTGCATGACTGACGTGTTCGACGAACGCGCGAAGATTTGCCGTCGACGGTCTATTCGTCCTCGACATAGGTCCGCAATCGGTCAATTGCTTTGTCCCACCGTTGCGACAACCCGTTGAGATATTCGCTGGCGTCGGTCAGCGGCTTCGGCTGCACCCGCCAGATGCGTTCCCTGCCATGACGCTGACTGCTCACCAGCCCCACCGCCTCCAACAGCAGCAGATGTTTGGTCGCCGCCTGCCGGCTAACCGACACCACAGTCGTGACCTCAGTCGTCGAGCACGGTCCGCCATCGCACAGGCGGGTGATGATGCGCAGGCGATTCGGATCACCCAAAGCGTCGAACAACGGCGCCCTGGCGACGGCGGACGTACTCACACCTTCTCGCTGAGGGCCAGATACTTGCGAACCAGCTCGGTCTGCGCCGACCAGCCCTCACTGTTGCTTTCGAACGCCGACTGGCGGCGCTCGGCCGGGATGGCCTCGAAGCCGGATTCGACGATGCGCAGCAGCACGCCGTCGGGCGTGTCTTCGAGGGTGAACTCCACCAGCGTCGTCGGTTCGTTCGAGTAGTCCACGCCGTCTTCGACCCCAAACGGATGCCAGCGGAACGCCAGGCGCCGTTGCGGCTCCACCGCCACGATCTGCCAGGCGTCCGCCTTGCCGGCGTACGGCTGCTGGGCTTTGGCGACATCCTCGTCGACTGCTGTCGGTGTGATGGTCCCGGTCACCGATGCGCCCGCCACAAACGGTCCGTCGAAGCGCACTCCGAACCAAGTGCCGAACTCGTCGGCGTCGCTGATCGCCCGCCAGACGCGATCCAGCGGTGCCTTCAACAGAACTTGCTTCTCGATCCGATCTGGATTCATGTGCAACCTCCTGGTTGCCTATTACGGTAGCGATCGTTTGGGCGATGCGCAACCCTTTGGTTGCTCTTTGTGCATTCCCGCTCGCGAGCTCTACACCAGGGTCGTGATTTCCCCTCGGAGCACAGCCCTCACGTACACCTCGCGAGTGCTTAGATGCTGTCCGGATCATCTGCGAACGCGTCGGCCGCTTTCTGCGCCAGTTCGATGGCGATACGAGCCCATTCCGCGGTGGCGCCCGCAAGCCCGCAAGCCGGCGTGACGCCTATGCGCTCACGCAATACCGGCCGCGCAAATCCGAGGCGGTCGGTGACGGCGACCGCCGCCTTCGCGACGTCCTCGGACGACGGGGGCACAGCCGGTGCGGTCGACGGAACGACCCCGAGCAGGACCGTACGCCCGCTTTCGACGAACTCGCCGATACCGTCGAGATCAGACGCGGTGAGCGTGGCCATGTCGACTGACAAGGCATGAACAGCGCTGCGCTGCAACATCTTCCACGGCAGCGCCGCGGCACAACTGTGCAACACCACCTCAGCGCCCACGGTCGCGATGCAATCATCGATCAGCCCCATCGCGACCGGCTCGTCCACCGGATGCACAGGTGTGAGACCGGTCACTCCGGACAGTCGGCCTTCCAGTGCCGCGGGCAGCAGCGGTTCGTCGAACTGCACCACCACTGTGGTGTCCAGCCGCCTTGCGACCTCGGCCCGGTGGCGCGCCATGCCCTCAGCGAGCGACGCGGCCAGGTCACGCACGGCGCCCGCATCCGTAATGGCGCGATGTCCGCCGGACAGCTCCAACTGGGCGGCCAATGTGATCGGGCCCGGCGATTGAACTTTGACGGGGCGCGTGCCGCCGCGCAGGCCGGCGTTCTCCCACGCCTCCTCGATCGCGTCGAGATCCTCGTTGAGGAGACTGACGGCCCGTCGTACCACCGCGCTACGGCCCGAGGCGATCCGGTAGCCACGCGGCACCGTGTCGATGCCGATGTCGACGAGCAGCGCACCGGCCCGGCCGATCATGTCCGCGCCGACGCCTCGGCCGGGCAACTCAACGAGATGCGGCAGCGTGTGCAGTTCACCGACCACGATCTCGGCGGCTTGGCGTGGCGTGGTACCCGGCCACGATCCGATGCCGGTAGCGGCGGCGAAAACACTCACTCGTTGAACAGTATTCGATTGGGCTAGTCTCGATCAGAATGGGTTGGGAGGAACGCCATGCCCGTAGCGGCCAGGCCGTTGATGGTCTGGGGCGTGGCGGCGGTCCTGGCTGCGGGATGCGCGCAGTCGGTCACCGGAACGGCGATACGGGCGGTACCGGGCCTCGACGACGATTCGCAGTCCCCGGTCGATGTCGAGACGGTCGTGCTGGACCAATCACAGATGCGTGCGATCACCGGGGCCGGCGATGACCTCTCGATCATCCCGAGCATGGACGGCAAGATACCGGTTGATATCCAGCCATTCGTCAAAAGCGCACCCCCGCAATGTGAATGGCTGTTCGCAGACACGCAGACGTTCGGCCCCGATGTCGAGGAATTCCACAAGACCACCTTCCAGAACCCGCCCGACGGGGCCCTCATCTCGGAGGCCGTCGCCGCCTACCGCACCCCCGACATGGCCCGCGCCGCCCTCGATAAGCTCGTCGGGCTGGTCGATGACTGCGGCTCAACCACTTTGGGGCCGGCGCTCGTCGGCGAATGGACGGCCGCAGGCGACACACTAAAAACACGACCGGGCGCTTGCGGTCGCGACTACCGCGTGAAATCGGTCGTGCTCGTCGAGGTCACGTTCTGTCACTTCCCCGGCTCAGTACCCGACATCGTGATGACGAACATCCTCGCGAATGTGCCGGAGTAAACCCGCTAGCGCCTGATCGTCGCGCTGCCGAGCACTTCGTCACCGTCGGGATCGGGACGGTAGAGCACCATGGTCTGCCCCGATGCGACCCCGCGAATCGGGGCGCGCAGTTCGATGTTCAGGCGTCCGTCGCGCAGTTCGGCGACGCCGTCACCGATCCCACCGTGTGCGCGCACCTGTACGTGGCATTCCATTGGGCCGGTCGGCGCAACGCCGGAGGTAAACACCGGTCGTTCGCCGGTCAGCGTCCATACGTCGAGATCCGCGGCGTTCCCGACGCGAACCGTACCGCTGCCGGCGTCGATGCCGGTGACATACCGCGGCTGCCCATCGGATCCGGGCCCGGCAATGCCCAGACCCTTGCGCTGACCGACGGTGAATCCGTGCACGCCCTCGTGCTCGGCGAGCACCGTTCCACCCGCGTCGACAACCGTTCCACGGCGAACACCGATTCGGGCGCCGAGGAACGCGCGCGTGTCACCCGAGGGGATGAAGCAGATGTCGTGGCTGTCCGGCTTTTCGGCGACGGCGAGCCCCCGGCTCGCGGCTTCCTCGCGAATCTGCGGCTTGGGTGTGTCACCGACGGGAAACACGGCGTGCCGCAGCTGCTCGGCGGTCAGGACCGCGAGAACGTAGGACTGGTCCTTGTCGGCATCGACAGCACGACGTAGCCGTCCACCGGACAGTCGTGCGTAATGTCCTGTCGCAACGGCGTCGAACCCGAGAGCCAGCGCGCGAGCCGCCAACGCGGAGAACTTGATTCGTTCATTGCACCGCACGCAGGGGTTCGGCGTTTCACCGCGGGCGTAGGACGATACGAAGTCGTCAACCACGTCTTCTTTGAATCTGTCCGCGAAATCCCAGACGTAGAAGGGGATGTCGAGCACATCGGCGACTCGCCGGGCATCACCGGCGTCTTCCTTGGAGCAGCAGCCTCGCGATCCGGTGCGCAGCGTGCCGGGAGCCGACGAGAGCGCGAGATGCACGCCGACCACGTCGTGGCCGGCGTCGACCATCCGGGCGGCGGCGACCGACGAGTCGACGCCACCACTCATAGCCACGAGCACGCGCATCATCGTCTTCCCTTCGCGCAAGCGCTCATCGGAAGTCCACTGCTCCCGAGCTGGCCAGTGCCGCCTGTCGGGCCCGCTCGACCGCAGCGGGTAAGACCGCCAGTGCGGCCTCGACATCGGAATCGGTGCTGGTATGGCCCAATGACAAGCGCAGGGAGCCGCGAGCGCTGGCCGGGTCGGCACCCATCGCGATCAGCACGTGGGAGGGCTGTGCCACTCCGGCGGTGCACGCCGAACCCGTCGAGCACTCAATACCCTTGGCGTCCAGCAGCATCAGCAGCGAGTCGCCCTCGCAGCCACGAAAAGTGAAGTGTGTGTTGCCCGGCAATCGGTCTGTCCCGGCCGCGCCGTTCAGACGCACATCGTCGATGCTCGACAGTACGCCGTCGATCAACCGGTCGCGCAGTTTGGCGACGCGCGCACTGTTGGCTTCCAGACCCTCAACCGCTATCCGCGCTGCGGCGACCATTGCGACGGCGCCGGCGACATCTGGTGTACCCGAACGGACATCGCGTTCCTGACCACCGCCGTGCAGCAACGGAACGCATGCCGTGTCGCGGCGCAACAGCAGCGCCCCGGCACCGGTAGGTCCACCGAACTTGTGCGCGGCGATGCTCAGCGCCGACAGTCCCGTCGCGTTGAAGTCGATCGGTATCTGACCCACGGCCTGCACGGCGTCACTGTGCATCGGAACATCGAATTCAGCTGCGACAGCTGCCAGTTTCGCGATCGGCATGATCGTGCCGACCTCGTTGTTGGCCCACATGACCGTGACCAGCGCGACGTCGTCGTGGTCGCCGAGCGCATCCCGTAGAGCCGACGGTGAGACGGATCCGTCGGATTCGACGGGTAGCCATGTCACGTCGGCGCCTTCGTGATCGACGAGCCACTCGACGGCGTCGAGCACCGCGTGGTGCTCGACGCCAGTGGTGACGATGCGTCGGCGGTGCGGATCGCTGTCGCGTCGTGCCCAGTAGATGCCCTTGACCGCGAGGTTGTCGCTCTCGGTGCCGCCCGCGGTGAAGATCACCTCGGATGGCCGCGCACCGAGCAGCTTGGCAAGCGCCTCGCGCGCCTCCTCCATGCGGCGGCGGGCCGTCCGTCCGGTGCCGTGCAGCGACGACGCGTTACCGACTGTCGCCAGGATGGACGTCATCGCCTCGATGGCAGCGGGGTGCATCGGGGTGGTGGCGGCGTGGTCCAGATAGACCGGCAATGAGCCGCTTGCGCGTAGATCATCTGGCGAGGTCATAGCCGTTCCATGGTAGCCGCAGCGGATCGGCCGGCCAGATCCCGTGGTCAGGCCACCAGTGCGTGCCCCTGCGCGGGGCGCGTCAGGTCACCGCGTACCGCGGATTCGCAGCGCGCGGCCAGGTCGCGGCGATCGGACCCCGGCAGCTGCAGCGATTCGACCTGCACGTGCACGATCGTGCGCTGTGCGGTGATGAGTCGGCGGATGGACGCGAGCAATGTGTCGTCGCCGACGTAGGCGGCGATGGTCGACGGCTGACCGTCGCGGCGGTGGTAGCTCAGCCGCAACGGTTGAACCGGCCTGCCCGCGTCCACCGCGGCCTGGAACATCGCGGGGCGAAACTGGCCGTACGCCAGGCCACACCATGTCGTGCCCTCGGGGAAGGCGACCACCGTCTGACCGGCCCGCAGCCGGCTGGCGATCATGGAGACAACGTCGGGCAGGCGGCGCAGGTTGTCCCGGTCGATCGGGATGACCTTCATCAGCCGCGCGAGGAACCCCAGCCCGGGCCAGTTGATCATCTCGGACTTGGCCACGAACCGGCCCGGCAGGACTGAGCCGATCGCGAAAATGTCGACCCACGAGACATGGCCACTGACCACCAGCACGCCCTGCAGATTGCGAATCGGCCCGCCGGACACCGTGATTCGCACCCCCAGGCAGCGCAACATCAGTCGGCAATAGCTTCGCTGGACATGGGAGCGGCCCGGAACGGGTATGGCCAACAGCGGCACAGCAGACAACAGGAGGAAGGCGAACGTGGCGCGTATCGCGACGCGCCAGGCGATGACCATCCGCTGGCCGGCCGCTGCCTCCGTCGGAGTGACGCAGCTGGCGTCGCACGTGGCGCGCGGCAGCCAGGGACTGTCGACGGTCATGACGCCATCCCGTCGGCCATCGCGCTTGCTGCACCGACCGACCTCAGCCTTTTGAGGTACCGAGTGTCGGCCTGCCGTTTGTCCAGCAGCGCCGGGAAGTCGCCCACCCCGAAGTCCGGATCATGGGCCGGATCGCCGCACACCTGCGCGCCGAGTCGTAAATACCCCCGCATCAGCGGCGGTACGGCCATCCGTGCGGGCGGATCGATGTCGTCGAGGCCCCTGCCGTCGACCGTCACCGGCCGGTAGGGATACACCGTGTGCTCCGCGGGAGCGGCGTGGCGACGGCGGACGAAGTCCCGCACACCGCGGATCTGGCTGCCGGGTGGGTCGCCGTCTGTACCCGCGACGGGCACCGACACGCAACCGGTCACGTAGTCGTAGCCGCAGCGGTCCAGGTAGGCCAGGATGCCCGCCCACATCAGCAGCACGACGCCACCGTTGCGGTGGTCCTCGCGTACCACTGCACGGCCCATCTCGACCAGTGCAGGCCGCAGCGCATCGAGGCCCCGCACGTCGAATTCGGTTGCGGTATAGAGGCCGCCGGCGGCGATGGCACCGGGTGGGGGCAGCATCCGGTAGCAGCCGACGAGTTCGCCGGAGTTGTCCTCGCGCACCAACAGGTGATCGCAGTGCTCGTCGAAGCGATCGGCGTCCAGGCCGACGTCGAATGCTTGGCTGGCTCCGGTCAGCGCGAATCCGGGCTCGGAGGTGAACACGTCGTAACGCAGGCGCTGCGCAGCCTCGATGAGCGCAGGATCGGTGGACAGCAGCAGGGTGTAGCGCGGCGTTGAAGATCCGGCTCCACCATCGATGTCGTCGGGGGCGATGAGTACACAAGCAGTGCTCATGGCTGCACGGTCGCCCAGCCGCATCTCCAGATGGCATCGAGTGCGTGACGTGTCCGTGAGCGCTAGGTGACGAATTGGGCGCGCCCAAGTGTGCAAAAACACACCCGAACGCGCCCAATTGCGCAGGTTGTGGCGAAACTCAGCCCTTGCGGGCCTTGACCGCCTCGGTCAGCTGCGGTGCGACCTTGAACAGGTCGCCGACGATGCCGAGGTCGGCGATCTCGAAGATCGGCGCCTCTTCATCCTTGTTCACCGCGATGATCGTCTTGGACGTCTGCATACCCGCGCGGTGCTGGATCGCTCCGGAGATGCCCAATGCGATGTACAGCTGGGGCGACACGGTCTTGCCGGTCTGGCCGACCTGGAACTGGCCCGGGTAGTAACCGGAGTCGACCGCGGCCCGCGACGCGCCGACGGCGGCGCCGAGCGAGTCGGCCAATTCCTCGACGACGCTGAACTTCTCGGCGCTGCCGACACCACGACCACCCGACACGACCACGGTGGCCTCGGTGAGCTCTGGACGGTCCCCGGCCACCGCCGGTTCGCGCTTGGTGATCTTGGTCGCATTCTCGGCCTGCGCGGGCACCTCGACGCTGACCACCTCGCCGGCACCATCGACGGGTTCGGCCTCGACGGCGCCGGGACGCACGGTGATCACGGGAAGTTCGCCGGTCGACTCGGCCTCGACGGTGAACGCGCCACCGAAGATGGAGTGGATGGCCTTGCCACCGTCTTGGACCTCAACGACATCGGTCAACACACCCGCGCCGACACGCGCGGCCAGCCGGCCCGCGATCTCCTTGCCGTCCGCCGATGCGGCCAGCACCACTCCGGCAGCGCCTGCGGACTCGACCAGCGATGCGAGCACATCCACGTACGGGGTCACCAGATAGTTTTCGGCGTCGTCGGACTCGGCGACGTAGATCTTGGCGGCACCCGCGGCCTTGAGGCTGTCGACCAGTCCATCGGACGTGCCCGGCTTGCCCACCACGACGGCGGAGGGTTCGCCCAATTTGCGTGCGGCAGTGATCAGTTCAGCGGTGACCTTCTTGGGCGCACCTTCAGCGTGCTCAACGAGCACAAGTACTTCAGCCATGTGTCTTCGTTTTCTTTCTGGGTTCGATTCGGCGTCTGGGCTAAATGATCTTCTGGGCGACGAGATACTCGGCGACCTTGGTGCCACCGTCACCCTCGTCGGTGACCTTCTCGCCCGCGGTCTTGGGCGGCTTCGGGGTCGATGCCGTCACCTTCGTGCCGGCGTTGGCGACGCCCACCTCGTCGGCTTCGACGCCGATCTCAGCCAGCGTCAGCGTCGTGACTTCCTTCTTCTTGGCGGCCATGATGCCCTTGAAGGACGGAAAACGCGGCTCGTTGATCTTCTCGTTCACGCTGACCACCGCGGGCAGCGAAGCCTCGACGGTGAACACGCCGTCGTCGGTCTCGCGCTCGCCGGTGACCTTCCCGCCTTCGACCGTGACCTTGCGCAGGTGGGTGAGCTGCGGCAGGCCCAGGTACTCGGCCACGATCGCGGGCACCGCGCCGCCGACGCCGTCTGTCGCCTCGTTACCGGCGATGACCAGTTCCGTACCTTCGATCGTGCCGAGGGCGCGGGCAATCGCCCAGCCCGTCTGGACCATGTCAGATCCGTGCATGCCCTCGTCGACGAGGTGCACCGCCTTATCGGCGCCCATCGACAGCGCCTTACGGATGGCCTCGGTCGCGCGCTCCGGCCCGACTGTGAGCACTGTCACAGTGCTCTCGCCGCCTTCCTTTTCCTTGATCAACAGCGCCTCTTCGACGGCGCGCTCGTTGATCTCGTCGAGCACTGCGTCAGCTGCCTCACGGTCGAGGGTGAAATCGCCGTCGGTCAGCTTGCGCTCCGACCAGGTGTCAGGGACCTGTTTGATCAGGACCACGATGTTCGTCATGAGTCTGGTTCGTCCTCCTCGAAGGGGCCGATGACCGGCCCGCATTACCACGTTTCAAGCAAGCACCATTATGTTACTCGTCGGTAACTTTTGATGGATCGCAGGAACACCATAGCTGGTCGAAGTTTGTGTTCTAGCAGCACGTAGGCGGTGAACCGTTCGCCAGTGAGCCGTTTCACGTTAGCCTGCCTTGCAATGAGCGCATTCGTCTCCGACGGTCCGGACCTGCCTTTGACCGGCGAACGCACGGTTCCGGGTCTCGCGGAAGAGAATTACTGGTTCCGCCGCCACGAGGTCGTCTACGAGCGGCTGGCGCAGCGCTGCGCGGGTCGCGACGTGCTCGAGGCCGGTTGCGGCGAGGGCTACGGTGCCGACCTGATCGCCGACGTGGCGCGCCGGGTCATCGGTCTCGACTACGACGAGTCAGCCGTCGCCCATGTCCGCGCTCGTTACCCACGCGTCCAGATGCATCACGGGAATCTCGCCGAGCTTCCGCTCGACGATTGCACCGTTGATGTCGTCGTCAACTTCCAGGTGATCGAACACCTCTGGGACCAAGGGCAATTCGCCGCGGAGTGCTTGCGGGTGCTGCGGCCGGGCGGAGTGCTGTTGATGTCGACACCCAACAGGATCACCTTCTCACCCGGCCGAGACACGCCGATCAACCCGTTTCACACCAGAGAGTTGAACGCCGCCGAGCTGACCGAACTCCTCAGCGTTGCCGGTTTCTGTGTGGAATCGATGCTGGGGGTATTCCATGGCCCGCGGCTGGTCGAACTCGACGAGCGCCATGGTGGATCGATCATCGACGCACAGATCGCGCGCGCACTGGCCGACGCACCGTGGCCCGCCGATCTGCTCGACGACGTCGCATCGGTGACCACCGGCGACTTCGACCTGACCGCCGACAGACACATCGACGACAGCCTCGACCTGGTCGCGATCGCGGTGCGACCATGACGAGCTCGAAGCCCGTACCCGGGCTGTTCACGCTCGTCCTGCATACGCATCTGCCGTGGCTGGCCCATCACGGGCGCTGGCCGGTCGGCGAGGAGTGGCTCTACCAGTCGTGGGCGGCCGCGTACGTCCCGCTGTTTCGTGTCCTTCGCACGCTGGCCGCCGAGGACCGCCACCACCTGGTGACGCTGGGTATGACACCGGTGGTGACCGCACAGCTCGACGACCCGTACTGCCTGACGGGAATGCACCACTGGCTGGCGAACTGGGGCCTGCGTGCCCTGGAGGCGACGACGCTTCGTAAGCCGTTACGGGAGTTCGGCCTTCGCGAACGCGCGGAGGCCGAGCGAGCTCTCCACGACTTCGCGACGTTGTGGGCCCATGGTGGCAGCCCACTGCTGCGCGAGCTGATCGACGCCGAGACCATCGAACTGCTCGGCGGACCGCTGTCGCATCCCTTTCAGCCGCTGCTCAATCCGCGGCTGCGCGAGTTCGCCCTGCGGGAGGGGCTCGCCGACGCCCAACAGCGGTTCGCGCACACACCGCGCGGGATCTGGGCACCGGAATGCGCCTATGCGCCGGGTATGGAGATCGACTACGCCGCAGCGGGTATCGGCCATTTCATGGTTGACGGACCGTCGCTGCACGGGGACACCGCACTGGGTCGTCCGGTTGCATCATCGGATGTTGTCGCGTTCGGCCGCGACCTTCAGGTCAGCTACCGGGTGTGGTCGCCGAAGTCGGGCTATCCCGGCCACGCCGCGTACCGCGACTTCCACACCTACGACCACACGACCGGACTCAAACCGGCAAGGGTTACCGGCCGCAATGTCGGCTCTGACGCCAAGGCGCCCTACGACCCGGAACGCGCCGACCACACGGTCGACGGCCATGTCGCCGATTTCGTCGCGCTGGTGCGCCAGCGCCTCATCGGCGAGAGCGAACGGATCGGCCGGCCCGCACACGTGATCGCCGCCTTCGACACGGAACTGTTCGGGCACTGGTGGTACGAAGGCCCGGTATGGCTGGAGCGTGTGTTGCGCGCCCTGCCCGAGGCCGGGGTCCGGGTCGGCACCCTCTCTGACGCCGTCGCCGACGGTTTCGTCGGCTCACCCGTCGAATTGCCGCCCAGCTCTTGGGGTTCCGGCAAGGACTGGCAGGTGTGGGCCGGCGAACAGGTGGCCGATCTGGTCCAGTTGAACTGCGAAGTCGTCGACACCGCACTGACAACGGTGGACAAGGCACTCGGCGAGACAGACTCGGTGCCGGCCCGGAACTTCGTCGCGGACCAGATCCTGCGCGAGACGCTTCTGACGGTCTCCAGCGACTGGCCGTTCATGGTCAGCAAGGATTCGGCGGCAGACTACGCACGGTACCGGGCACACCTGCACGCCCACGCCACCCGCGAGATCGCCGGAGCGATGGCATCGGGCCGCCAGGACCACGCACAGCGACTCGCCGCCGGCTGGAACCGGGCCGACGGCCTGTTCGGCGCGCTCGACGCACGAAGACTCCCACGACCGTGAAAGTCCTGATGGTGTCGTGGGAGTACCCACCGGTGGTGATCGGCGGACTAGGGCGCCACGTCCATCACCTCGCGACGGCGCTGGCCGAGGCCGGCCACGAAGTGGTGGTGCTCAGCCGCCGGCCAAGCGGCACCGACCCGAGCACACATCCGTCAACCGACGAGATCGCCGAGGGCGTGCGCGTTGTCGCCGCGGCACAGGATCCGCACGAGTTCGACTTCGGCAGCGACATGATGGCCTGGACGTTGGCGATGGGCCACGCGATGGTCCGAACGGGTCTGACCATCAAGGGCCCCCGCGCCAAGCCGTGGCGGCCCGACGTGGTGCACGCGCACGATTGGCTGGTCGCTCATCCGGCGATCACGCTGGCTGAGTACTTCGACGTACCACTGGTTTCCACCATCCACGCGACCGAGGCCGGCAGGCATTCGGGGTGGGTGTCGGGGGCAATCAGCCGTCAGGTGCACGCCGTCGAATCGTGGCTCGTTCGCGAATCCGACACGCTCATCACATGCTCGGCGTCGATGAGCGACGAGATCACCGAGCTGTTTGGGCCCGGCCTCGCCGAGATACGGGTAATTCGCAACGGAATCGACGCCGCGCGCTGGCCGTTCGCACAGCGGGGCCCCCGAACCGGGCCCGCCCATCTGATGTTTCTGGGTCGGCTCGAATACGAGAAGGGCATTCACGACCTGATCGCAGCTCTTCCCCGCATCCGGCGCACCCATCCTCAGACAACGTTGACCATCGCCGGCACCGGCACGCAGCAGGAATGGCTGGTCGAGCAGGCGCGAAAACACAAGGTGCTCAAGGCCATCACTTTCGCGGGTCACCTCGACCACGGACAACTCGTGCGCATGTTGCACACCGCCGACGCCGCCGTGTTGCCGAGTCACTATGAACCGTTCGGCATCGTCGCTCTGGAAGCGGCCGCGACGGGCATCCCGCTGGTGACCTCCAACGTCGGCGGCCTGGGCGAAGCGGTCATCGACGGTCAGACCGGCAAGTCGTTTGCCCCTCGCGATGTCGCCGGACTGGCCGCTGCGGTGCGCACCGTGCTCGACGACCCGGGCCACGCTCAGGACATGGCGATCGCCGCGCGGGAACGGCTCACCTCGGCGTTCGATTGGCACACCGTCGCCGACGAGACCGCAGAGGTCTACCTGGCCGCCAAACGCGGTGAACGTCGAACCGCATCGGCGCCGCACCATCGTCGAACACGCCCT